>NZ_KI273050.1 GCF_000469545.1 Mitsuokella sp. oral taxon 131 str. W9106
GCTGATTCAAGCCTCGCATAAGCGAGGCTTTTTTTGGTTCACGTCTTTACAACATTTTTGTTGGTGAAAAAGAAATACGGTCGTTTCTCTGAAATTCCCGAGCGACAAACAGGAAAAACAAACGTTTTTGTATAATAAGTAAAGGATAACATTTTTTTTCGGGCGATATGTGGCGATATGTGAGGAGAGAGAACCATGCAGAAGATACGAAAGGCCGTTATCCCAGCCGCAGGCTATGGTACACGCTTCCTTCCTGCGACGAAAGCGACGCCGAAGGAAATGCTCCCCATCGTTGACAAGCCGACGATTCAGTACATCGTTGAGGAAGCGCTTGCGAGCGGGATTGAGGAGATCCTCGTCGTCAGCGGGCATGGCAAGCGCGCGATCGAAGATCACTTCGATTCGGCTCCTGCGCTCGAAGCAGAGCTGGAAAAAAAGGGAAAGCTTGAGTTGCTTCATGAAGTGCAGGAGACGGCGGACATCAACATCCACTATATCCGCCAGCGCTACATGCGCGGGCTCGGCGATGCGATTCTTTGCGCGAAGTCCTTTATCGGTGATGAGCCGTTCGCCGTGCTTCTCGGCGACGATGTCGTATACAATCCACAAAAGCCCGCGCTTCGCCAGCTCATCGACATTTACGATTGGACGGGCGGCAGTGTGCTCGGTTGTCAGAATGTGTCGGAGGAAAAGGTTTCCTCTTACGGGATCGTGGCGGGCGAAAAGACGGACAATGCACGCCTCATGCGCGTTTTGGACATGGTCGAGAAACCGGCGCGCGAAGATGCGCCGAGCCGTCTTGCTGTACTCGGACGCTACATCATTCGCCCCGAAATCTTTTCTATTTTGGCAACGACGAAGCCAGGCAAGGGCGGTGAGATCCAGCTCACGGATGCGCTTAAGGTGCTCGCTGGGCGTGAGCCCGTCTATGCGTATGACTTTGAAGGTGAGCGCTACGATGTCGGAGACAAGCTCGGCTTCCTGCGCGCGACGGTCGAGTTTGCGCTGCGGCGCGATGATCTTGGCGGAGCGTTCCGCGACTATCTGAAAGGGCTTGTCACGCGAATCTGAGGTGTGCGCGTTGCAGAAGAAAAATAAGGCAAATTTGGCGCTCGGCGTGAGCGGAGCAGGTTTTTTGGCGACGCTCGCAGCAGGCGGCACGAGCTTTGGCGAAGGGCTTATCCATCATGGTTTTCTCGCCGCGACGATCGGTGGGCTCGCGGATTGGTTTGCCGTGACGGCGCTCTTTCGCCACCCGCTCGGCATTTCGTACCGAACGGACATCCTCAGGCGCAACCGTGCGCGCATCGAGGAGTCGATTATTGCGTTTGCGAGCGACGATCTGCTCAGTGTAAAAAATGTCATGGCTGTCGTCGCGTCTCAGGATACGGCAGGTCTTCTCGTCGACTACCTTGCGCATCGCGGCGGGCGACAGGAACTCATAGGTGTCGTCGAGGCGGTCGTCTGCAAGGTCGTCGACGATCTTGACAGTGCGCGAGTCGCGGCGGATCTCGCGCCGGCCGTCCGCGAGGGGATTCGCTCGCTCGCACTTGAACGCGTGCTGGCCGAGCTCCTTTTGATGCTCTCGGAGGAACAGCATGCGAAACGCATTCTGCACAGCGTGCTGATGATCGGCGAACAGGTGCTCATGAGCCCTGCCATGCAGCAGGTACTGCTCTCGCATATCGAGATCCTGCGCAAGGAGTACGAGGGCGAGTCGGCAGGCAGGGCATTCGTGCTGTCGGCGCTCGGTCTTGACGACACGGAGATCCTATCGATTTTCAATGTGAAGGCGCGCGCGGCGCTTCACGACATGCTCGGCGGCAAGACGGAAGCGTACGCGGGCGTCAAAGCGGGACTGGAGACGATGCTGCGCACATTTGCGCACGATGAGGAGCTTCTTTCCGTCCTTCGCGAATGGAAGGAGAAGTGCCTGGATCGAGCGGACGTCGAAGGCATGCTTGCCTATTGGATCGAGCATGGGCTAAAGGGCGATGATCCTTTTTGGCTGCCGCATCTCCACCGCTTTGTCGCGGTGACGATCGATCGATTTTGTGCGTCGAAGCGCTGGCAGCGCCGTGTCGATCACGCGATCAAAAAATTTGCTGAGAGCCTGCTTGAAGGTCACCATGATATGATCGCGGGACTCATACGCGAGCGTCTCAAAGAGTTTGATGACGATGCGCTCGTCCACTTTGTCGAGAACAAGGTGCAGGATGATCTGCAAATGATCCGCATCAATGGCGCACTCGTCGGCGCACTCGTTGGCATGGGGCTTTATCTCCTCGTTTGGGTCATGGAAAGGGTGTGGGGGCAGTGAAACAGTGGAATTGTGCCGACACCGTGCTGCTTGCCGCATTTTTTGTATTCCTGATTGCGCTGCGCATCCATCTGATGATGCCGCAGGAAATCGTTGCGGGTGCCTTTCTCTTCTGTGCGGAGGCGGCGCTTGTCGGCGGCATTGCGGACTGGTTCGCTGTGACGGCGCTCTTTCGGCGGCCGCTCGGCTTCCCTTACCATACCGCAATCCTGCCGCGCCGCCGCGATTCGTTCATTCGTGCATCGGTCACGATGGTGCAAAAGGAATTTTTCTCGCGGCGCAAGATATTTCGCCATTTGGAGCAGTTCCATCTCATGCCGCTGCTCATCGACTGGCTCAGCGAAGGGATGACGCGCGCACGCATCTCACAGAATTTATACCACTATGCGAAGAGTTTTCTCCTGCGCAAAGACAGCGAGGAAAAAGTACGGGTTGTCGCTGGGAAAATACGCAGCAATCTCTCGTCGATCGAGCCGGAAGATTTCTTTGCACAGTGCGGACAGTGGCTTAGAGAGAGCGGGCGCGACAAGGCGTTCCTCGCACATCTTGCCGCGTATCTCGGACGGCGCGCCGCTCGTCCGGAGACGGCAAAGGCCTTTGAGGCGATGCTTGAGTCGTACGGGAAGGAAAAGACGAAGGGCGCGATCGCCTCATTCCTTGCAGGGCTTGCCTCTGCCATGGATCTTGTGAACTATGCGGAAGCGGCAGCGCTCATGCAGAAGCAGCTCCTCGCCGTCCTCGCCGCGCTAGGCGAAAGGGATTCGCCGCTCCAGCAGGAGATGCTTGCACTCTTCTACGAAAAAGCCGTCGTTTTGAATGGCGATCCGGAGTTTCATGGATTCGTCCATGAGATGCGCGACAATCTCGTTGCGGAGCTTCCGCTGGAAGAAACGATTGGACGCGCATGGAAGAAGATGCAGGAGCACTTCGCGGCAGATGCGGCACGGAAAGTCGATGCAGTCGAAGAACATATGCCCGTCCTGCGCAGCCGTCTGGCCGAGATCATCGAGGAGGAGTATACGCGCGGTCTTCACCTGCTCCAAGAGGACGAGGGACTCCGTCGGACGGTCGGGCACTTCCTCTACAATCTCATCGCGCGTTCCGCGCTGCACGCGCAGAGTCTTGTCGGCGTCGTCGTCGAGAACGTGCTCTCTCGGCTGACCGATGAGCAGCTCAACCGCCTCGTCTACGACAAGGTGAAGCCGGATCTCCTATGGATCCGTATGAATGGATCGATCGTCGGCGCGAGCATCGGCCTCGTGCTCTTTGTGGTCCTGCATCTGTTCGGACGTCTATAGCTCGGACGTCTATAAGAAGTAGGAAAAAGCAGAGGGAATGCTGTATCGGTCGGCAAGCGCCTCGCGCGATGCCCATACGAGATCGTTTCGAAGATCGCTTCGCTTGAGAGGCACGGACATCGTGCTGGAGGCGAGAGGCGCAGGCATCCCTTCGGCAACGCCGAGGGAATTGTCGGCGAGCGTGATGCGATATCCGTGCATCTGCCATTCGATATGGGAAAAGATGTGGCGTGCATGCGGCAGTTTCTCGATGCGCTCCACGGCAAAGCCTTGTTCGCCTAAATACGCGAGCAGGGCTTTTTTCGTCGGGTGGCCATCGACGTGCGGCAGTTCCCAAAGGCCTGCGAGAAGCCCTTTTTCGGGACGCTTTCGGAGCGCGAGAGTGCCATCCTGCTCCATCCGAAGCACGGTCAGCTTCTCAATGCGGCGCTTCTTTGAAGCGCTCTTTGCGGGAAGCTCCTGCTCGCGCCCTGCGTCATGCGCGAGGCAGAGCCGCGCGAGCGGGCAGCGCGTGCAGTGCGGCGCACCGTGCGGCAGGCAGACCGTCGCGCCGAGATCCATGAAAGCCTGGTTGAGTTCGCCTGCCGCCTGTCCTTCGGGGTAGTGCGGCGCGAGTGCCTGCTCGATGGCACGTTTGACAGCGGGGAGCGCGATGTCAAGCGTGCTTGCGAGAACGCGGCTTACGACGCGCAGGACGTTGCCGTCGACGGCGGGGAGCGGAAAGCCAAAAGCGATCGAGCCAATCGCACTGCCTGTGTAGCGGCCGATGCCGGGGAGCTTTAGCAGGCACTCAAAATCGCGCGGCAGTTCGCCGCCGTATTCGGCCACGATGGTTTGGGCCGCTTTTTTCAGATTGCGCGCGCGGCTGTAGTAGCCGAGTCCCTGCCATAGCTTCATGAGCGCATCGTCCTCGCACGCGGCGAGCGCGGCAATCGTTGGGAGTGCGGCAAGGAATCGCTCGTAGTAGGGGATGACGGCGGAGGCGCGCGTCTGCTGGAGCATGATTTCCGAGAGCCAAACGTGATATGGCGCGGGTGCGTTGCGCCACGGAAGGGAACGATTGTCTTTTTGTGCGCGATACCAGCGCAGGAGCGGAGAAGGGATCGCTGCGAGCATTTCCGTGTGTTCGAGCGTGATGGGAGGTGTTTTTTTCATGGTCATGTGTCCTTTTCAAAATCATTCTTATTCTACCACAAGCGTGCCGCAGCGGATAGGCTTGTGCAAATAATTCCGTAAAACTTTGGAAGAACGGTTGACAAAAGGAGCATATCGCGTAATAATGTACACATGTTTACAGCGTTACACATAAAATTGGCAGATGAAAGACCGTTTTGTGCGAACAGGAGATGAAGAAATGAAGCACGTCTTGTCCGTCATTGTGGAGAATCAGACGGGTGTCTTAGTTCGCGTTGCAAGCATGTTTTCGAGGCGTGAGTTCAATATTGACAGCTTGTCGGTCGGCGTCACGGAAACCCCAAACATTTCCCGCATTACGGTCGTTGTCCACGGGGACGAGAATCTTGTCGAGCAAATGATCAAGCAGCTTGAAAAGATGCCCGTCGTTTGCGCTGTGCAGCGTCTCGATGAGAAGCACGCCGTTTTTCGCGGCATGACGCTCATCAAGGTCAATGCCGACGACACCAACCGGCTCGACGTGCTCAAGATCGCGGAACTCTTCCGTGCGCACGTCGTCGATGTCGATTCCGCGACGCTCATGTTTGAGATTACGGGAAATGACGACAAGGTGACGGCTTTTCTGCGGCTCGTAAAGCCTTACGGCATCACCGAAGTCATAAGGACGGGGCTTATCGCGCTGGAGCGCGGTGAACATACCATTTATGAACACGGCAAGGAGAGGGAGTACTATGGCAAAAACTTATTATGATCAGGACGCGAATTGGGAAGCCATACATGGAAAGACGGTCGCTGTCATCGGCTACGGCAGCCAGGGGCACGCCCATGCGCTGAACCTCAAGGACAGCGGCGTCGATGTCGTCGTCGGCCTTTACGAGGGCTCAAAGTCGAAGGCAAAGGCGGAGGCACATGGCCTTTTGGTCCTGCCTGTTGCCGAGGCAGTCAAGAAGGCAGACATCACGATGGTCCTGATCCCGGATGAGAAGCAGGCGGACGTCTACAAGACGGAAATCGGCCCGAATCTCAAGCCAGGCAGTGCCCTCGCCTTCGCACATGGATTCAACATCCACTTCAAGCAGATCATTCCGCCGGCAGGCGTCGACGTCTTCATGGTCGCACCGAAAGGCCCCGGCCATCTCGTTCGCCGCACGTTTGAGGAAGGCTCGGGCGTCCCGGCTGTCTTCGCTGTGGAAAAGGACGAGACGGGCAAGTGCTTCGACATCGCGCTCGCCTATGCGCGCGGCCTTGGCGCCACGCGCTCCGGCTGCCTGCAGACGACGTTCCGCGACGAGACGGAAGAAGATCTCTTTGGCGAGCAGTGCGTGCTCATGGGCGGCGTCTGCCAGCTCATGCAGACGGGCTTCGAGGTTCTCGTCGAGGCAGGCTATCCGCCCGAGATGGCATACTTCGAGTGCTTCCATGAGATGAAGCTCATCGTCGACCTCTGCTACGAGGGCGGCATGACGAAGATGCGCCAGTCCTGCTCCGATACGGCAGAGTACGGCGACTACATGGTAGGGCCGCGCATCGTCACGGAAGAGACGAAGAAGGAAATGAAGAAAGTCCTCAAGGAGATTCAGGATGGCACGTTCGCACGCAACTGGCTGCTTGAGAACCGCGCAGCAGGCCGTGCAAACTTCCTCGCACAGCGCCGTCTCCATCAGGAGCACCAGATCGAGAAGGTCGGCGCAGAGCTCCGGAACATGATGCCTTGGCTCCGCGACAAGAAGGAGCTTTCGTTCTGATCCGGGCGCGTTTGGCACAATACAAAACGAAGAAGTCTTTCCAATCGGGGAGACTTCTTTTTTGAAAGGAGAAAGAGCTTAGAATCCCGCGCGTTTGAAAAATCGAGGAATCTATTATAGAATGGATGAATCGCGGCAAGTGGATCAATGAAAGCCATTGGCAAAGACTTTAGGAGGGCAATCTATGGGGATGAATATGAGCGAGAAAATCCTGGCGAAGCACGCCGGGATCTCTTCCGTCCATGCGGGGCAGCTCGTGACGTGCAGGCTCGACATGGTGCTTGCGAACGACATCACGGCGCCGCCTGCCATCAAGATTTTTGAGGGAATCGGGCGCCCCGTATTCGACAATGCAAAGATCGCGCTCGTGCCGGATCACTTCCAGCCATCGAAGGATATCAAGAGCGCCGAGCTCGCAAAGATCGTCCGCGATTTTGCGCACGAACATGGAATCGTGCATTACTATGAGCAGGGGCGCGTCGGCATCGAGCACGTCATCCTGCCGGAGAAGGGTATCGTCGCACCGGGCATGCTGACGATCGGTGCCGACTCGCACACCTGCACGTACGGTGCGGTGAACGGGTTCTCGACGGGGGTTGGCTCGACGGACCTCGGCGCGGCCATGGCGACGGGCGAGGCTTGGTTCAAAGTCCCCGAGGCCATCAAGGTCACGCTGACGGGCAGGAAGGCGAAGGACATCAGTGGAAAGGATGTCATCTTGACGCTGATCGGCAGGATCGGCGTCGACGGCGCGCTTTATAAGTCGCTTGAGTTCGCGGGCGAAGGCGTCGCAGCGCTCACGATGACGGATCGTCTCACGATTTCCAACATGGCGATCGAGGCGGGCGCGAAAGCGGGCATTTTCCCGTTCGATGCCATCACGAAGGCGTACGTCGATGGTCGTGTGACGAAGGCGTATGAGCCAGTCGAGGCAGACGCGGATGCAAGCTATGTGCAGGAGGTCAGGATTGACCTATCGGCACTGAAGCCCGTCGTCGCGTTCCCGCATCTGCCGGGCAACACGAAGCGCGTTGCGGACATCGGCGCGCCCATTGCAATCGATCAGGTCATCATCGGCTCCTGTACGAACGGACGCCTTGAGGATATGGAGATCGCCGCAAATATACTGAAGGGGCACAAGGTCGCAGACCGCGTGCGCTGCATCGTCATTCCGGGCAGCCCCGCCGTTTACAAGGAGGCAATGAAGCGCGGCTACGTCGATGCGTTCATCGATGCAGGCTGTGCCGTTTCGACGCCGACGTGCGGCCCTTGTCTCGGCGGCTACATGGGCATCATGACGGCAGGCGAGAAGTGCGTCTCGACGACGAACCGCAATTTCCGCGGCCGCATGGGGCACGTCGACAGCGAAGTCTATCTAGCAGGCCCGCACGTCGCAGCGGCAAGTGCGATCCTAGGACGCATCGCGACGCCAGAGGAGGTAAAGTAAATGAAGCATGAAGGCAAGGTCTGGCGCTACGGCGACAATATCGATACCGATGTAATCATTCCCGCACGCTACCTCAATACGTTCGACCCGAAAGAACTTGCGAGCCACTGCATGGCCGACATCGACGCGACGTTCGCGCCGAACGTCAGGGAAGGCGACATCATAGTCGGCGGCAGGAACTTCGGCTGCGGCTCGTCGCGTGAGCACGCTCCTGTCGCCATCAAGGCATCGGGCGTGCCCGTCGTCATCGCTGCGAGCTTCGCGCGCATCTTCTACCGAAACGGCATCAATATCGGGCTGCCGCTCCTGGAGATCGGCGCCGACGCCTTGAAGATCCATGCAGGTGACAAGCTCCGTGTCGATACGGCGACGGGCGTCATCGAAGACGTGACGACGGGCGAGACGTTCCACGCACAGCCGCTTCCGGGCTTCGTGCAGGACATCGCCGCAGCAGGCGGGCTCATCCACTACATCAAACAGAAGAAGTAAAGAGGCAGCACTATGGCATATCATATCACGATCATTCCGGGCGACGGAATCGGCAAGGAAATCGTAGACAGCGCCGTCGCGGTGCTCAAGAAGGTGGACGGGAAGTTTGGCCTTAGGCTTTCCTATGCGTTTAAGGATGCGGGCGGCACGGCGTACGATAAGTTCGGCACGCCGCTTCCCACAGATACGCTGGAGTCCTGCAAGGCGTCGGACGGCGTCCTCTTCGGTGCGGTCGGCGGCGGAAAGTGGGACTCCGTAGAGCCTGCCCTTCGCCCCGAACGCGCGATTTTGGGGCTTCGAAAGGGACTTGGTCTCTACGCGAATCTCCGTCCCGTCAAGGTCGCGGATTCGCTCACCGGGTATTCGCCGTTAAAGCCAGACCTCGTGCGCGGCGTCGATCTCGTCATCGTGCGCGAGCTCATCGGCGGCATCTACTTTGGTGACAAGTGTGAGAGCGAGCAGCATGACGGCGTGGAGCGCGCATGGGATCTCGAGAACTATTCCGTCCCTGAGGTCGAGCGCATCGCAAGGCTCGCCTTTGAGACGGCGAAGCTCCGCCGCGGCAAGGTGACATCTGTCGACAAGGCGAATGTCCTCGCGACATCGCGTCTTTGGCGCCGCACGGTGACAAAGCTCGCAGAATCCTATAAGGGCATCGAGCTAGGACACCTTTACGTCGATAACTGCGCGATGCAGCTTGCCGTCCGACCGACGCAGTTCGACGTCATCGTGACGGGCAATCTCTTCGGTGATATCCTATCCGACGAAGCGGCGGTCGTCGGCGGTTCGATCGGCATGATGCCGTCAGCGTCCATCGGCACGAGCACGAGCCTCTATGAGCCGATTCACGGCAGTGCGCCCGACATCGCGGGCAAGGGGATCGCAAACCCGATCGGCACGATCTTATCGGCGGCGATGCTCCTGCGCTACTCGCTTCACGAGGAAGAGGCGGCGCGCGCCATTGAGACGGCGGTCGACAAGGCGCTTGAAGTGGGCTTCCGTACGCCGGATCTTTGGCGGGAAGGGTTCCAAAAGGCAAATACGGACGAGATGACGAAGGCCATCTGCGAGCGTATCTGAAAACGCATCTGAGCAGTATGCGAAAAGACGGAAAGGAGCAGCCCATGAAAGGAGCGCAAGCCGTCGCGCGCTGCCTAAAGGAGCAGGGCGTCGACACGGTCTTTGGCTATCCGGGCGGCATGATTTTGCCGCTCTACGACGCGTTCTATGGCGATGCCAAGATACATGAAATCCTTGTGACGCACGAGCAGAATGCCGCACACGCGGCGGACGGCTACGCGCGTGCCTCCGGAAAGGTCGGCGTCTGCATCGCGACGTCCGGGCCGGGCGCAACGAATCTCGTCACAGGACTTGCAACGGCGTTCATGGACTCGATTCCCGTCGTCGCCATTACGGGGCAGGTCGATACGAGCCTTTTGGGGCGCGATGCGTTCCAGGAGACGGATATCCTTGATGTCACGATGGCGGTCACGAAGCATAATTTCAAGGTCAAGGGCGCAGAGCAGCTTGTCCCAAGCGTCCGACAAGCGTTTGAAATTGCGAAAAAAGGGAGACCGGGCCCCGTGCTCGTCGACGTGCCGCGCGACCTCTTCAATGCCGACGTCAGCTATGAAGCGGAACCACCCAAAAGAAAGCCGCACACAAAGCCCGATGCCGACTTTATGATCTGTGTCGCGGAGGCGGCAGAGGAGATTGCGCGCGCCAAGCGTCCCATCGTCATCGTGGGCGGCGGCGTCATATCGGCAGGTGCTTCGCGCGAGGTCATCGCTTTTATCGAGAAGAATCATTTGCCCGTCGTCCATACGCTTATGGGACTCGGCGCGATTCCGAGTTCCCATCCGCAGTCGCTTGGCTTTACGGGCATGCACGGTGAGAAGGCGGCGAATCACGCCATCGGCGCATCGGATCTCGTCATCGCGATCGGCAGCCGATTCGGTGATCGGCTTACGGGCAATGTCAAGAACTACATGCACGGCAGGAAATTCATCCACATCGATATCGATCCTGCTGAAATCGACAAGAATGTCGAAAACGCACTCGGGCTTGCTGGGCCGATGAAGGAGATACTCGCCTTTCTCATGCGCTACGAGGCAGCTAGACCGCGCGCGGAGTGGTGGAAGAAGATCGAGGCGTGGCGTGCGCAGTACGGCTACGACTATCAGCAGGACCGCCTGACCGTGCCGTGGGCGCTCCATCGCGTTGCGTGCAGCACGAAGGGCAAATCGTACGCCTATGCGACCGACGTCGGGCAGCACCAGATGTGGGCGGCGCTCCACCTCGTGATAGAGGAGCCGCGCACGTGGCTGACCTCGGGCGGCCTCGGCACGATGGGCTATGGACTTCCCGCTGCGATGGGCGCACAGCTTTCCTATGGCAAAACGCGGCGCGTCATCCACATCGCGGGCGACGGCGGCATCAAGATGACGGGCAGTGAGTTCTACACGATTGCACGGCTGGGGCTTCCGATTATCTCGCTCATCGTGAACAATAAGAGCCTCGGCATGATCCGACAGCTTCAGAAGGTCATGTACAAGTCACGCTACATTGCCTGTGAGCTCGACTATCCGATGGACTACGTGATGTACGCAAAAAGTTTTGGCATTGCGGCAGAGGCCGTGTCGACGCAGGATGAATTTGCGGAGGCATTCGAACGTGCGCTTGCGGATAAAAGCCACCCGCGCGTCATCGTGCTGAACGTTTGGCGCAGTTTCGTCGAACCCATGATAAAAGGCGGGGCGCGGATAGACGACTTCGTGGAGTTCAAGTAAGAGAAATTTTGCGGCGGTAGCATTTGTCAATGCGCCGCCGTTTTTTCTATGGTATGCTTTTCATCGGAATCTGGAAGGGGGCGTGCGATATGGATACGGAAGAGAAGCGGCGGGAAGAAATGGACACGATGCGAGAGATCCTCACGCTGTATTGCAAGGCACATCATCATACGCCGGCAGCAGGAAAAGATCTCTGTGCCGACTGTGATGCCCTGCTCGGCTATGCGCTCCATCGCATCGGGAAATGCCCGCGCATGGCAGTAAAGACCTTCTGCGCCGTATGCCCCGTTCACTGCTACGCAAAAGAACCGCGCGCGAAGATCAAGGAAGTGATGCGCTATGCCGGCCCGCGCATGATCCTGCACCATCCGTTTATGACGCTCCGGCACATGTTCATCCAGTGGCGTTCGCGCGCGAGGCGCTAAGAGAGCGGGTCAAGGCCTGAGCAAGCGGCCTGCCGTTTAATGCCAATCGCGAAAGGCTGAATCAAACGAGATGGATCCAGTTCCTCCTGTTGCGGAATGAATGCTGCAATAGGAGGAGCTATTTGTTTGCAATAATCGGGTTCCCATACAAAATTAATGATAATGATTATAATTTTTATTGACTTTTATAGTATTGAATATTATTATTTGGATTGGATATATCCAAAGCAATATTTATGGATCAATAAGGGAACGATTGGAAGGAGAAATTTTTATGAAAAAGTCTCTTGCGGCGGCTCTCACGACGGCGCTCGTTATCGCTGCCGCTTCCACGACGTTTGCAGCGGCGAATCCATTCAGCGATGTGCCGGAAGGGCATTGGGCGTACGATGCGGTGGCGCAGCTTGCCGACGATGGCATCATCGAGGGCTATGGCGACAGCACGTATCGCGGGCAGCAAGCGATCACGCGCTATGAGATGGCGCAGCTCGTGGCCAAGGCGATGGCGAAGGAAGATCGGATGAGTGCCCAGCAGAAAGCCATGGTCGATCGGCTCGCCGCTGAGTTCCGTGATGAGCTTAACAATCTCGGCGTGCGCGTTGCCCATTTGGAACGGAATGCAGACCGTGTGAAATGGACGGGAGAGCTGCGTGCCACGTATGCGAAGACGACGGGCGACTTCGTCAACAAGTATGAGGGAGGCGCGCAGAAAGATCATGAGCTGTTGCTGCGTCTGGAGCCGGAGGCCGCAGTCAGCGCGCATTGGACGGTCAAATCGCGTCTCGATGCGGCATTTGATCCGACCCGTGATGATGCGAAAGGCGAGAATGGCGATAAGGTCTCGCTCAAGCGCCTTTACGCAGAGGGAGCCTATGGGTCTGCCGTTGTGGACATCGGCAAGCTGCCCGTATACACGGAGCAAGGCGTCCTGATCGATGACGATATGTCCGGCGTCGCCGTGACGCTCGGCGCCGAAAAGAAATTCTTCGGCACGGTTGCCGCAGGACGTTATGCTCTTGGGCATTCCGCATGGGGCGGTGAGCTGCAGGAGGCACAGGAAGCCGGCATGGATGCCGATGGAGCGGCGAATTTGCAGCTCGTAAATCTCAACTGGAATCCATCGGAAAAATTCCACATCGGAGCGGACTACGTGCGCATGCAGAACGAATCGTTCGTCCATAACGTCGCTGGCATGGATAAGGTATGCCATTTCTGGGGGCTCGGTGCGGCATGGCGCCCGGATCGTGCCATTGCGCTGTCGGGCGGCTATTGGAAGAATAGCAGCGCAGAGTCCCAAGAGATCAAAGCCGAGCACCTCAAGGCGTATCATATTGAGCTCGCCTACAAGGGGGCAAAGCCGGAAGACCCGCACACCTTTGGCCTTCATTTGGCCTATCGCTACTTGGGCGGCGGCTGCGTGATTGCGCCGACTTTCGATGGTGCGATGTGGAATACGAAAGGCTGGGAGCTTGGCGGCACGTACACGTTTGCGAAGCATGTCGTCGGCACGCTCATTTACTTTACGGGCGATCAGATCTATTCGGCAGAGCCTGAGGGCAAGACGTCGCAGAACAAGCTCTTTGGCCGAATCGAATATTTCTTCTAAGGCGAATTGTTTGTTCATTTTTCATGATATTTTTGCAGGATTGTGGATTGTTCAATCCTGCTTCTTTTTTTATAATAAAAACGAATCAGACCAGTCAGATTCGGTACGATACGAAGCATGGAAGCATGTAGGAGGGAAGAGCATGAGCGTTGCGATTCAAGTCGATGAGGTCATCAAACGATACGGAGATCTTACGATTATCCCGCATCTCACGGAACAAATCAAAAATGGAGAGTTCTTTACCCTCCTTGGACCGTCGGGGTGTGGAAAGACGACACTTCTCCGCATGATCGCGGGCTTCAACTCCATCGAGGGCGGAACGATCCGCTTCAATGACAAGGTCATCAACGACATTCCCGCCCATCAGCGCAACATTGGCATGGTGTTCCAAAGCTACGCGATATTCCCGCATCTCACGGTGCGGCAGAACGTGGAATATGGACTGAAGCTCCGCCATGTTCCGAAGGATGAAATGAAGAAGCGCGTCGATGCGATCTTGGATGTCGTGCAGATCACGGAGTATCAGGACAGGCTGCCAGAGCGACTTTCAGGCGGGCAGCAGCAGCGCGTCGCACTGGCGCGTGCGATCGTCATTCATCCGAGCGTCCTCCTCATGGACGAGCCGCTTTCCAATCTCGATGCGAAGCTTCGCGTCGAGATGCGCGCGGCGATTCGCGAGGTGCAGAAGCAGGTCGGCATCACGACGGTCTACGTCACGCACGACCAGGAAGAAGCACTTTCGATTTCCGACCGCATCGCTGTCATGAAAAAGGGCGAGATCCAGCAGACAGCGCGCCCGCATACGGTTTACACGCGCCCGTACAACGTGTTCGTCTCGACCTTCATCGGGCATTCCAATCTCTTTCGTGCCCGCATTGCGCGAAAGGGAGGTGGGCTTGCCGTCGTCTTTGCGGACGGCTACACGATGGCGATGGAGAATCTCTCGGCAGAGGCGCAGGAAGGAATGGAAGCCATCGTATCGGTTCGCCCCGAAGAGTTCTCGATTCGTGCTGCGGGAGACGGGCTCGCCTGCAAGATCCATACGAAGGTATTCCTAGGCAAGTACATCAATTACGGGCTGGCATTCGAAGCGTCCATGCTCGTGCCGGGGCAGCCTTCCATCGAGTACAGTCAGGATCTCGGCCATGCGGAGCGTATTCTCGA
This sequence comes from Mitsuokella sp. oral taxon 131 str. W9106, assembly GCF_000469545.1. Classification (GTDB taxonomy): domain Bacteria; phylum Bacillota; class Negativicutes; order Selenomonadales; family Selenomonadaceae; genus AWVT01. The sequence goes on from NZ_KI273050.1 coordinate 14,418, forward strand.
TGTTGACGAGACCGTGACGCTTCGTCCGAATGCCGCAAAAGCCAACGTCTTTTCCGCCGATGGCAGTCATAGCCTCATGGAAGGTGTGGTGCGCCATGAATAGAACATTTCATTGGGATTTTTGGGCAGGGATCACGGCGCTCTCGATCATCGTATTTGGTCTTTTTCTCATCTACCCGCTATTTTCGCTCTTCGTGAGCGCGTTTCAAGATCCCAATACGGGGGAGTGGACGCTCTCTCATTTCGCGCATTTCTTTGAACGCAAGTATTATTACCAATCGATGATCAACAGTTTCTCGGTCACGGCGTGCGTGACGCTGCTCGCATGCATCATCGGCACGGCAGTCGCGTACTTCATGACGTTGTACCGCATCAAGTTCAAGCCGCTCGTCGAGGTGTGCATCGTCATCTCGCTGCTGTCTCCGCCGTTCATCGGCGCGTACTCGTGGATCCTCATCGGCGGACGGAGCGGCATGCTCACGCGGTTTCTCGCGGACTACGGCATCAGCTTCCCGTCGATTTACGGATTTGCTGGCATCCTGCTCGTCTTGACACTCAAGCTCTATCCGTTCATCTACCTCTATGTGGCAGGCGCGATGAAGAACATCGACTCGGCGCTCATCGAGGCAGCGGAGAGCCTCGGCTGCAGCGGGTTCCGCAAGGTCGTCACGATCATTATTCCGCTCATCACGCCGACGATTCTCGCAGGTGCATTGATGGTTTTCATGAATGCGATGGCAGACTTCGGTACGCCAATGCTCATCGGTGAAGGCTTTAATGTCATGCCTGTCATGATTTACTCAGAGTTTATCAATGAGGTCGGTGATCAGGCAAACTTTGCTGCGGCGATGGCGGCGATCATGGTGCTCATCACGTCGTCGATCTTCATGGTGCAGAAGTACATCGTCAATCGGAAATCGTTCACGATGAGCTCGCTCCGCCCCATGCAGGTCCATGCGCTTCACGGGGTGAAGTGCGTCGTTGTCCATGCAGGAATCTACCTGCTCGTCGCGCTTTCCATGGTTCCGCAGCTCGTCGTCATTTACACGTCGTTCCAGAATACGAATGGCTCGGTCTTCATCGATGGCTATTCGCTCGAAAGTTATCGGACGATTTTCTCGAATCTATGGAATGCTGTTTCCAACACGTACCTATTCAGTACGATCGCCATGGCGATGATCATCTTCCTCGGCATGACGGTCGCCTATCTGACGACGCGCAAAAAGAGCTGGCTCACGGATGTTATCGATACCCTTTCGATGTTTCCGTACATTATTCCCGGATCGGTCCTCGGCATCACGCTCCTCTTGGCATTCAATGAAGAGCCGATGCTGCTTTCTGGCACGGCGATCATCATTATCATTTCACTCGTGATACGGCGCCTGCCCTACACGCTTCGTTCGAGCTCGGCGATTCTCTATCAACTCAGCCCAAGCATGGAGGAAGCGTCGATCAGCCTCGGTGCTTCGCCGCTCAAGACGTTTTTCAAAATCACGGCGGTCATGATGCTGCCGGGCGTCATGAGCGGGGCGATCCTTTCGTGGATCACGGCGATCAATGAGCTTTCGAGTTCCGTCATCCTTTTCACAGGCGACACGAAGACGATGTCGGTCGCCATCTACACAGAGGTCATTCGTGCGAGCTATGGCACAGCCGCCGCACTCTCGACGATCTTGACGGTTACGACGATCGCGGCAATGGTCATCTTCTTCAAGGTATCCGGCCGACGCGATGTAACACTATAAAGGCAAGCTGTTTTATTCTTTATCAAAGGGGGAAGCATCATGAAACTCAGAAAACTCGTAGCGGCGCTCCTCGGCGCCGCCGTGCTGGCGACGGGGCTGGCGGGCTGCGGCGGAGGCGGAAACAAGCAGGCGGCGTCATCCTCCAGCGGGGATAGCGGCGAAAAGCTCGTCATCTACTGTCCGCATCCACTCTCCTTTATCAATCCGCTCGTCGAGGAGTTCGAGAAGCAGAGCGGCATCAAGGTGGAAGTCGTAGCCGCCGGCACGGGCGAGCTATTGAAGCGCGTCGAGTCGGAGAAGGCGAACCCGCTCGCCGATATTTTTTGGGGCGGCTCGCTCTCGACCATGAAGCCGAAAGCCAATCTCTTCGAGCCGTATCAGTCGGTGAATGAGGATCACGTGCAGGCAGCGTTCAAGAATACGGAAGGATCGATCACGCGCTTCACGGATATTCCAAGTGTTATCATGGTCAATACGAATCTGATCGGCGATATCAAAGTTGAGGGCTATGAAGATCTTCTGAATCCTGCCCTCAAGGGCAGGATCGCGATGGCAGATCCGTCGAAGTCCTCGTCGTCGTATGAGCATCTCATCAATATGCTCTACGCAATGGGAAACGGCAATCCCGACAACGGCTGGGATTACGTCGAAAAGTTCTGCAGGAACCTCGACGGCAAGCTCCTCTCCGGGTCGTCTGCTGTCTATAAGGGCGTCGCGGACGGCGAGTATGCGGTCGGCTGCACGTTCGAGGAAGGCGGCGCGAAGTACGTTGCAGATGGTGCGCCAGTGAAGCTCGTCTACATGAAGGAAGGCGTCATCTCGAACCCAGACGGCATCTATATCGTGAAGAACGCGAAGCACATGGAGAATGCGAAGAAGTTCATCGACTTCATCACGAGCAAAGAAGCACAGACGCTTATCACGCAGAAACTCCATCGCCGCAGCGTGCGTGACGATGTCTCCGCCCCTGTAGGCCTGCTTGAGAAGTCCGAGATCCATCTTATCGAGGGCGACGAACAGGTCATCAACAAGAACAAGAAGGCATGGCTCGACAAGTTCAAGGATGTGTTCACGAGCGTGCAGTAATCGCGAAAAGCCCTCTCGCTTTTCCCATACCGTCCGATTGCCAATGTACTTGGCTGCATGAGACATTCGGATGGAAGGGGGAACGAGAGGGTTTTTCGGATCCTGCCCATAGCAGCAAATTTTCTGCTATAATAAAAAAATAGGGAAGGAGGCGCGGCGATGAACAGTTATCGGGAGAGCGTGCGGCGTACGCTCATGAAGTTTGCGCTCATCCCCGTGCTCCTTCTCGTCCTGCTCGCTGTCGGGCTCGTCGTGGGGAGCTGGGAGTATCATGTCGTGCAGCAGAGTGACGTGAGCCGTATTGTTGCGCGTGAGGTGCTCGACGGCATTTTCTCGGACTACGCCATGCGCGCGCGCGAGGCAGCAGGGCGTGTCGGGGCTGCTACGGTTCCTGTACTTCGGCGAAACGGCTCGGAGCGGGCATCGCTTTACGCTTACCTCTACCACGAGGTCAACATTGCGCACGACGGCACGCAGTTTTTCCTGCTCGATTCCAATGGCGCGCTCATCTTAGGCAGCAAAAATGGGCTTCCGGAGATGCGGATCCCGCTGCAGCCATCGTGGGGGGTTCTTTGCCGCATGAGGGAGAGGCCGGACACGGTATGCGCGGAATTTGTCGTGCGTACGGATGGGCGGCAGGATCTCATCATCGGGCAGTCGGTCGGAGAGGAGACGGAAGGATACCTCTTTTTCGTCATACCGAGTGAGTATCTCGTGCGCAGCATCACGTCGCCCCATCTAGGCTTTGCGCTGACGGATGCCTTTGGGAACGCCTGCATCATGACGGGAGGCGAGTGGGAGGATGGTCGGCAGGGAAAGATCCTCCCCGCATTTTCCTCGGCGGTGCGCGGCATTGCAGCAGCGCGCGGCGAGCAGTATTTCGTGACGAGCGAGCCGCTCGCCGTGCCGGGCGGATGGCGGCTTTGGTCGGTCATGCCTGTTTCCAATCTCTTTAGCCACTATCTCTTAGGGCTTGTCATCCTGCTGTGCGTGCTCGCCGTTCTCGTTCCTCTTCTGCTGCTCAGCGTACGGCGTGAGACGCGCGCACGCATCCGCATGGTGGAGCAGGAGGAAGCACGCGTGACCGCCGTTTCGGAGATGCGCCGCCTGGAAAGCCAGTTCAACCCGCACTTTCTCTTCAATACGTTGGAAAACGTCCGTTTCATGGTCAAGCTCGATCCCGCTGCCGCGCAGCACATGCTCATGGAGCTCGCGAGCTTGCTGCGCTACAGCATCAAAGGGGAAGCGCGCTGCGTGCCCCTTTCGGAAGACATGACGTATACGCATAGCTATATGGAGATTCAGCAGTATCGCTTTGGCAAGCGCCTTCGCTATGAGGAGGAGCTTGCCCCTGACGTGCTTGACTGCATGGTTCCGCGCCTGTTCTTGCAGCCGCTCCTTGAAAACGCCGTGCGCTACGGCGCTTCGGAGGATGGCACGATACGGATCGCCTTGCGGGCGGGAATGGCAGGGCATGACACGGTTGAAGTCATAGTCCGCGACTACGGTATGGGAATGGAAAAAGAAAAACTTGCACATGTGCGGGGCTTGCTGCAAGCAGGAAAGGGAAAGGCGGAGGGGATCTGCACCCATACGGGCATCTATAATGTGCATCGTAGGCTGGAGCTCATGTATGGCATGGGCTTTGGGCTGACGGTATGGTGTCCGCCCGATGGCGGAACGGCAGTCACACTTCATTTGCCTGCAGAGAGGAGGGGACAGCGTGCTGAAGCTGGTCATAGCAGAGGATGAGGAAATCATACGGCGTGGCCTGGTTTGTACGTTTGACTGGGAAAAACTCGGCGTGGTCGTCGTCGGAGATGCGGAAGACGGCGTAGAGGCACTGAAACTCATCCATGAAAAGAGGCCGGACGTCGTTTTGACCGATATTCGGATGCCGCGCCTTTCGGGAATCGATCTCGCAAAGCGCCTGCAAGGGGAGCATCGCACGGTGCACGTCGTCTTTTTGACGAGCTATGCGGACTTTGATTATGCGCAGCAGGCCGTGCGGCTCGGCGCGGCAGATTATTTGCTGAAGCCCGTTGAGGAAGAGGCGCTCGTGCCGGTCTTCGCGCGCCTGCAGATACGTGCGGCCGCAGGCGGGGATCGGATGGCTTTGCCGGGAAAACTCGATGCTTGGACGGCGTATCGGGACTGCGCGAAACGGAATCCTTACGTCCGCATCGCCCTCGGCACGATTGAGGCACGCTATGCGTCACGTCCCAGCATCGAGACGATCGCAGCGGATGAGGGCATTTCCTCGAGCTACCTTTCGCGCAAGATAAAAGAAGTGACGGGAAAGACATTCGGCGAGCTTTTGACGGCATATCGGCTTCAAAAGAGCATCGAATTGTTGTCGGAAGGGCGGCTGCGCGTTTACGAAATCGCGGAGCGGGCAGGGTTCGGCGACTACAAGAACTTCGCACAGGTCTTCAAAAGGATCATGCATACGACGCCAAAGGCGTTTATGGAAGGAAAGGATTTACATTTATGAAGCGATACGATGGCTGCTTGCTCATCAGCGATCTCGACGGCACGATTGTGCCACGCGGAAAGCTCATTTCAAAGGCGAATCGGGCGGCAATCGCGTCATTCGTCGCGGATGGAGGGCTCTTCGCAGTCGCAACGGGGCGCACGCCGGAGGCGGCATCGGGATACGTCGAGGGGCTTGCGGTCACGGCACCGAGCGTCTTTTTCAACGGCGCGATGCTCTATGACTGGCAGGCGCGAAAGGTGATCGCGACACGTCCGCTCCATGGAACCGAAGATGCGCCGGATATTTGGGTGCGGTTCGCGAAGGAATGTTTGGAGATGTTTCCGAAGGCATGTATTGAAGTATACACGGAAGAGGCGTGTTTTATCGTGAGCCCTGAGGAAAATGATGACCCGCGCCTCGCAAAAGAATTCTACCACGTCCGGCATGTTCCGCTCGCTTCCATTTCGGACATGGAAAAAACACGGTGGCTCAAGTTCTTCGTCTGCGATGCGCCGCCTGCGCTTCACCGTTTGGAGCGGCTTGCGAAATCCTTTGGCGTGGCCGCGCTCAGCAATCATTTCGATTCGGAAGCAAACTATCACGAATTCGTTGCAACAGGCGTTTCAAAGGGAGCGATGCTCGATGGGATCCGCCGTCATCCGAGGTGTGCGGGGCGTAAGATCATCGCGCTCGGCGATTACATGAATGATCGGGAGATGCTCGCACGCGCTGACGTGGGCATCGCTTCGAAAAATGCGCATGAGGCGCTGCAAAAAGAGGCGGATTTTATTGGCTGCCGCGTGGAAGACGATCTCGTCGTTTGGCTGCTCGACCACTTTGCAGAGGTGGAATCGCATTTTTCCTGACTTTGTGCTATACTGGTGGCATGATTTTGTTGTGAATAGGGGAGCAGCATGTTTCAGTTTGGTCAGGAAAAAGAAGACGTTCAGCGCGTGATCCAGCCGTTGTATTACCGTGCGTTTGCCTGTGACAGCTCGCGCTGCGGCTCGCTTTGCTGCCGTGAGAACTGGCACGTCGTCGTCGACGATGACACGCTTGCACGCTATCAAAATGCGGGCCGAAAACTCGGCGAGGAACTGCGTCGCGGCGTCGTGCGCGTGGGCGGGACTGGGATTTGGGCAATGCGCCATCAAAAAGGCGTCTGCACCTTCCTGCGTGCGGACGGGCTGTGCTCCCTGCATCGCCGCTTCGGCTCCGTTGCGCTGTCCGACGTCTGCGCTGAGTACCCGCGCAAGACACATGTCTTTGAGACGCAAGTCTTCCGAGGGCTTTGCATGACGTGTCCCGTTGCGGCGGAGACGGCGCTCCTTCCTAAGGAACCCATGCGCTTTGAGGAGGTGCAGGCGGAGCTTTCGCGTCCGAAGTATTACGAAAAGGGCGATGCTTCGCCGCTCGGCGAAACGACATTTTTTGCCGTCCGACGCATTGCGATTGCCCTTCTGCAGGAACGAAGCGCCTCGCTCAATCATCGTCTCGCAGCGCTCGGAATCCTGCTCAGCGAAGTCGAAACGCGTGCCCGGAAGGGAGGGACGGCGAGCCTTGAAGCGGATGGCGCAGCATTTGCTGCAGCAGCGCTGCGAGCCGTTCCCGCGCTTTTGGAAGATGCGCCGTTTGACGCGGCACAGGCCCTGCAGTTCTTCCGGCAGCTCATTCCGTACGTCACAGCAGCCTGCGAGGACACGCTTCCAGAGACGCGCGAGGCAATCGCGCATCTCACTGCGGCATTTGGCCATGGACATGCGGCCGAAGCGTTTTCGGATCGCTTGGCAAAGTATCGGGAGCACGTCCTTGCACCGTACGCGTACATGCTCGAAAATTACTTTGTCAATGCGTTCTATTTGGAGCGTTATCCGCTCATGGGCGGCACGAGCCTCATCCTCAACTATCAGGTTTTCGTCGTGCTCGCAAAGCTCACGGAGTTCCTCGTGCTCGCCGATGACCGGCTCATGGAAGAACCCGCGCAAGCAGCGGATGGGAGCGGGATTGCGCCCGTGCAGCAGGCGATCCTCGATGCGGCAAGGTGGATCTCGATCCATACGAATCATTCTACCGCATTTATCCATGCCCTTTATGCCTACATGAAAGAGCAGCAGGTCGATATTTCCTTCTTTGAAATGACGCTGTTTTGAACCGCCGTGAAAAGTGGGGTGGCGTAGGTGCGCATCTCACTTCTTGATGATCAGCGCCATGAAGACGAGGTCTTCCGTCTTGGATGGGTTTGCAATGCCATGCTTCTCGCCGTCGGGGCAGAACGTCGTCGCGCCTGCGCCGATGGATGCTTCTTTGCCGTTATCGTTATAGAGCGCCGTGCCGCTCAGGATGTGATACGTTTCCGTATTGCCTTTGTGCTCGTGGACGCCGATAGAAGTCTCTGGGGGCAGGATGACCTTTGCGAACATATCGCACTTGCCGTCCAGCTCAGCGGGCGTCAAGAGCTTGACGATCGTGATCGTCCCGTTTCCGCCTGCCTTGTTCGTTGCCTGGACGGGCGCTGCTTCGATGCATGCCATAAAAAATCTCTCCTTTTGTGCTTTCGCTTCAGTTGAAAATCGTGGTCGGCTTTGCTAAAATAAGCATATCATTCATTTCGTTGTTCATGCGGGGATTCCTTTTTTTCAAAGGAATTTGCGCTTTTTCTTTTTGGAGCTGCAATGGTTTACTTCTTGAAGTTCGGCGCGAGCTGGATCCTGCCTCCCGGCATTTTTATCCTGGCGTTTTTCGCCCTTTCCGTTTGGCTTTGGCGTCGCAAGGAAAAGCGGGCGGCTTCGATTCTCGCTGCCCTCACATTCGTCTTCTATCTGCTCTGTACGGGATTGGTCGCCGAATGGACGATGGGCGCGCTTGAGTCGTGCTACGCGCCGCCTGAAAAGCCGGAAGGCGATGTCATCATCATGCTCGGCGGCGGCGCTATGGCGGATTCTCCAGACGTGGACGGGAAAGGGGCGCTCTGCGCGAGCCCCGCCAATCGTCTTTTGACGGCTGTCCGGCTGCAGAGAAGGCTCGATGTGCCGATCCTTCTCTCAGGCGGTCAGGCCTACGAGGACACGGGCGCGGAGGCGAAGATCGCAAAGCGCATCCTTATGAGTCTTGGCGTGCCGGAGGAGAAGATCCTGACGGAGACCCATAGCATCAACACGAGCCAAAACGCGAAGTTCTCGGCTGAAATATTGCGCGAGCACGGGCTCGCGCATCCGATTCTCGTGACGAGTGCATTCCACATGAACCGTTCTGTCCTGAACTTTGAGAAACAGGGAATGGAAGTGCAGCCGTACCCTGCGGACTATCTCGTCTCCCACCACCCCGTCTTCCACTATACCAAGCTGCGCCCGCAGACGGAGGCGCTTCTCGATAATGTGACGGTTTTGCAGGAACGGCTGCGGACGGTTGTGACGAGGTATTTGGAATGACAAAGAACTTGGCGGAAGGCGAGCCGGCAAAGCTTATTTTCTTTTTCACGATCCCGCTGCTCGCCGGCAATATATTTCAGCAACTCTACGCACTCATCGATACGCTCCTTGTCGGGCGCTTCCTCGGTGTCGAGGCACTCGCTTCTGTCGGCTGCACGGGCGCGCTGATGTTTCTCGTGCTCGGCTTCATCATCGGCTTTACGACGGGGCTTACGATCCATACGGGGCAGCGGTTCGGCGCAGGAGACCGCGCGGGCGTTCGCCGCAGTGCGGCGGCGTGCGCCATGCTCTCGCTTCTCGTTTCCATCGTGCTTACGGCGCTCGGCCTCATCTCGTGCCGCGCGTTGCTCGTTCTCATGCAGACGCCGCCGGAGATTTTGGAGGGCGCGTATGACTTCATCCGCATCGTTTACGGAGGAATTTCGATGTTCGTGTTCTTCCAGACGCAGATGAATCTCATGCGCGCGCTCGGCAACAGCCGAACACCAACCTTGCTCATGGGAGCGGGCGTTACCATCAACATCGTCTTTGAGCTCATCGCGATTCCCCTCATGGGATGGGGGATCCCGGGCGCTGCGGCTGCGACCATCGCCTCGCAGTTCGTCGCGAACCTCATCGGGCTTGCCTATATTTGGAAACGGGTTCCCGACCTGCACACGAGACGAAGGGACTGGATCTTTTCGCGCCGCATTTGCTGGGAGCACCTGCGCATTGCGCTCCCGATGGGCTTCCAGTCTGCCGTCATCGCAGTCGGCGCCGTCATCCTGCAAGTCGCGTTGAACGGGTTCGGTCCGGCGGCAATCGCGGCTTTTTCCGCCTCGCAGAAAATCGAGTCGATTGCGATGATGCCGATGATGTCGTTCGGCATTGCCATGGCTGCATACACGGCGCAGAATTACGGTGCAGGGAAATTCCATCGTATCGCGGACGGCGTGAGAAAATGCGCGATGATGTCCGTCCTGTTCAGCGTCGCGGTCGCATTCGTCCTCATCACATTCGGGACTTCGCTCATGGCGCTCTTTGTCGGTGCAGGCGAGGCAGAAATCCTTGCCTACGGGCAGGAGTATCTCGTCATCAACGGCGTCTGCTACTGGATTTTATCGTTGCTTTTCGTCTTCCGCTATACACTTCAAGGGCTTGGGCAGAGCGTTGTGCCGACGATCGCGGGCATCATGGAGCTCGTCATGCGCGCCGCTGCTGCCATCGTCCTATGCGACTGGCTCGGCTACGTGGGTGCCTGCATGGCGAGTCCGATGGCGTGGATCGGTTCCTGTGTCCCGCTTGCGATCGCATACGTTTGGACGCGGCGCTCGCTCCTTGCAAAGAGCGAAATAAAATAATTTACTTTTTGTTCTTTTGATCTATTGACTTTTTGATTTTTTGTGGTATTATAATACTTGCAAGGGGAAAAGAGAGAGACCCCAAGCGAGAATATGAAAACCCAAGAAGCAGAAAGGGGATCGAGATTATGTTTGGTTTAGTTCCATTTGGCAGCAACAAAGGTCTTGCAAGGCGCGAGGATTCGTTCGATCGCCTCTTCGATATGTTCAATGAGCCGTTTTTTGCGGGCTTTAGTGGCGGAAGCTTCAAAGTCGACGTCAAGGACGGCGGGGATCATTACGAACTGACGGCCGACCTGCCGGGCATGACGAAGGAGGATGTCCATCTTTCTTATGAAAACGGCTACTTGACGATTGCCGCAGAAAAGAAAGCGGAAAACGATGAGAAGGACGACAAGGGTGGCTATCTGCGCCGCGAACGCAGTTACGGCAGCATGAGCAGGTCCTTCTACATCAGCGATATTGACGAGCAACGCGCCGATGCCGCATTCAAGGACGGCGTGCTGACGGTCAAGCTGCCAAAGTGTGAGCAGGCAAAGCCTGCAGGGCACGAGATTCATATCAATTAAGGCGTATCGCCGCCGTGGAAACGCGCGCAATACGTTCAAGCAACGGGAGCCGCATAAGTTTTATGCGGCTTTTGTCATGCAAAGGATGGGATCGCCTTGCTAAAACGTGCCTCATAAACAAGAATGGATTTTTGCAGTTATTCAGGAAAAGAAGTACGAGATTGCTTGCAAAACGAAAAAAACGTGATATGATAGAAACCAGTTATCATGACTTTTTTCACTTGCCGTGAATTGGAGGAGAAGGTTATGGCAGAACGGAAACGCATCGTTATTGTCGGAGCGGGTTTTGGCGGTGTCAAGCTTGCGAAGCTGTTTGCAAAGGAGAACGTCCAAGTTACGATTGTCGATCGGAATAATTTTCATTTATTTCAGCCACTTCTCTATCAAGTCTCGACAGCAGTTCTCGCGACGGACGAAATCGCCTATCCAATACGCTCGTTCTTTCGCGATCGGAAAAACGTCGATCTTTGCATGGCTAGGGCAGAGGGTGTCGATAAGAACCGCAAGGTGCTTTTGACGGATCAGGGCGAGATACCGTACGATTACCTCGTTCTTGCAGCAGGTGCGACGACGAATTTCTTCGGCATGAAAAACGTCGAAGCACATTCCTTCGGAATGAAGACCTTGCAGGAGGCCATTCAGATCCGAAACCACGTTTTGCACATGTTCGAACGGGCGAATATGTGCCCCCATGATGCGGAGGCGCAAAAGCGCATGATGACGTTCGTCGTCGTCGGCGGCGGCCCGACGGGCGTCGAAGAGTCCGGTGCCATCAGCGAGCTCATCGATGTCATGAAGAAGGAGTTCCACGATCTCGATTTCAATGGGATCCATGTAAAACTGATCGAGGCGATGGACTGTGTCCTGCCGATGGTTGCGCCGAACCTGCGCGAATATACGGTAAAGGTGCTCCAGAGAAAAGGCGTCGACGTCATGCTCAATACGCAGGTCGTCGACTACGACGGAAACGATCTGAAGCTCAAGGACGGGACGACGATCCCCACGAATACGGTCATTTGGGCAGCCGGCGTCAAAGCCGTTCCCTTTATCGCAACGTGCGGGGAGGCGGATCGTGCCGGACGTGTCATCGTCAACGAAAAACTGCAGATTGGCGATAGCGATTCGATCTTTGCGATCGGCGACTGTGCGAACTTCCAGCATGGGACAGAGCGACCGCTGCCGACCGTCGCGCCCGTCGCGACGCAGCAGGCACAGGTCGCCTACGAGAACATCATGCGGCTCATTCGCGGTGAGCGTGAGCTCAAGGACTTCCATTACAAAGACCTCGGATCGATGGCGACGATCGGACGCGGCGAGGCGGTCGTCGACAAGACGAGCATGAACCCGCAGCTTACGGGCTTCATCGCTTGGTGTGCATGGATGTTCGTCCACCTTCTCCGCCTTGCAGGCGCGCATGCGAACTTCACGGTCGCACTGAAGTGGACGTGGAATCTTTTCTCCGGCACGCGTCTCGGACGCATCATCACGAATACGAAAGCATGACTGTTTTTGGCAAAAGAATCGCCTCTTTCCGTTGGGAAAGGGGCGATTCTTGCATTGCCGCATCCGCGTCTTATAGCCTTGATCGCCGGCGAGCCGTCCCTTGTCCATCATCGTGGCGAACTTGTGCATGACGTCGTCGTTCCCGTGCTGGATCGAGCTCGTCATGACGGAGATCCTTGCGCGTAGCGTTTGAAGGAGGAGGGAAGCGCGGAGGAGCAGAGCACGGATGGATAAAGATTCTCGTTCATACATTCTTGACTTCTAAGCTTGCTATAGATAATATGATAAGAATATGATAAGCATGAAATTGGGACGTGCGAACGATTTTTGCAGCGAATGGGAGCGAATGGGAAGGAGCGCATAGACGAATGAAGCGATGGAAGTCGGCAGGCCTTTTATCCTGCCTGCTGATTGGAACGGGATTTTGGGCGAGTGCGTTTGCGGGAGCTGGAGAAGCGGCGACGCGAAGCGTGGTCGAGCCGCGCTATACGGTAGCGGGAAAAACCCTGCCGGGCGTTGCGATGGCAGAGGATAGGCCGGAACAGAAGGCGGAAGGAAATTGGATGAGCGTACAGCTCCGCTGGCCCGTCGTGCCTGGCGCCGTGCGCTACCAAGTCGTCTTGCTTCGCTCGGCAGCCGATACGAAGGATAATATCGCACTGACGCGCGACTGGATTTTTACGAACGGCGTGGATATCTCGCTGCTCAGCTTCGGTGACGAGGCGAGAAACTTTTACTGGAAGGTTTGCCCTTTGGACTACGACGGGCATCCGCTGCGTCCGTTTTCCGCACCTGAGGCCATTGCAGAGACGGGCATCGAAAATCCCGAGACGCCGACGCCGACGACCGAGTACGAAAAGATGGACTACATGCCCGTCTATCCCGTTTACTCATGGGTGCCGACACCGGGCGCGAAACATCATGAGGTCGAGGTGCGCCGCGAAACGGCAGCGGGACCTGTCGTCCTGCATCGCCTTGCGGCAGACGAGTACGACGTCTACGAGACGGCGGGATTCACGACGCCTGGCGACTACAGTTGGCGCGTGCGTGCCGTGACGGCTGTCGGCGCGCCCGTCACGGATTGGTCGGAGCCGAGCCGCTTCACTGTCACGGCGCCGACACCGATTGCGGCGCTTGGCGACAGCATTACGCATGGTGGGGGCGTCATGAGCATCCCGCCCGGCATGACGATATACGATTGGGAAACGTACTCCCCCGTACCCGTCAAGAATATCGGGTTCAGCGGCAATACGACAGCGGAAATGCTTGATCGGTTTGAGCGCGATGTCCTGCCGTTTTCGCCGCGCGTCCTTGTCATCATGGGCGGCGTCAACGATTACCGAGCCGGGACGTTCGGCTCGACGACGGTTGCAAATCTCGCGGCTATCCGCGACAAGTGCAATGCTTACGGCATCGTTCCCGTCTTCGTGACGCCGACGCCGATCAATCCGCATTTGATGGCCTCACGCGCGCAGATTGAGACGCCTCCTTCAGACTGGCAGATGCATCAGGCATACGTCAACCGCTGGATCATGAGCCAGCCGCATGCGATCGATGTCGCGTCTGCGCTTGCAGACGGACAGGGACTGCTGCGGGAGGACTACACGACGGACGGGCTGCACCCCGACTACTTCGGCAAGAAGTACATCGGCGAGCGAATCGGCGCGTACCTCATGCAGCACTTCCCGTGGATCGCAGAAGAGCGGCAGAAGAAATCGTAAACCTGCGGCAGAAAAATAAAAATATTCCTATAAGAAAAAAGCCCCATTGCATACGTGTGGGAATCCGGATAGAATAATAGCGATGGAATAGGAGCGAGGCTGCGGAGTAGGGGGATGCTGCATGAAATTCAAAAGGGGATTCATTGCCATGCTGGCCTTTCTGATCGCCGCACTCGGCCTGAGCGGCTACAGTTACCAGAGCGAACGGACACCGACGTATGCGCTCGCCGAGTTCATGGACGGCGTACGGAATCACGACGCGCAGAAGGTTGCGCGCTATGCAGACGTCGCGGGACTGACGGCATCGCTTTACGATGAAAGCACTGCGATACTCGCACGCGACATCGAGTCGTTGCATGCGGCATATCCGGATGACTGGTTCTTCCGCCATGATACGGCGTTTATGAAGGACTATATCGCAAGGCGCCGCGGCGATGACCTCGTCTTCATTCGCCGTGCGGAAGAACTCTACCTCGATACGGACATTGTGCCGATCAGCCGCATGGACGGCAATGCACGGTGGGTGGCAGATGAAGCGGAAGTCTTCGAAAAACACTACAATGTGCGCATCGATTCCGTCCGCCAAGAGGGCGATGCGGCGGATGCAACACTGACCGTAATGGGCGATGCGAGCGATTACGGCACGCTCCTTCCCAAACTCACGGTGAAGATCCGCCTCGAAGCACAGGAAGATGGGCATTATATGGTGAAGCGTGTGACGAACGTCGGAGAAGCATTTGCGCCTGTCGTAAAGGCAGTCGAAGACTATTGGACGATGAAGGGCTGGCAGTAAGCCGCTCGATGTGAAAAGAAGCATGAGCATAAAGGAGAAAGCGAAAGAAATGGAATTCCAGTTCGACCATAACAACCTCAACGTACTCGACCTTGCGCGCAGCTTGAAATTTTACGCGGACGCACTCGATCTCAAAGTCGATCATACGCTCGACGGCGAAGGATTCAAGCTCGTCTACCTGAAGAGCGGCGGAAGCACGCCGCATCTTTTGGAACTCACGTGGCTGGAAGACCGCAAGGAGCCGTACAACCTCGGCGACAATGAATTTCACCTCGCGCTCGTCGTCGACGACTTCGACGCGGCGCACGAGCGCCATAAGAAGATGGGCTGCATCTGCTATGAAAACCCTGCGATGGGCATCTATTTCATCCACGATCCCGATGGGTACTGGATTGAGATTCTGCCGAAAGATCGGGCGTAAGGAGAACATGGCGATTCGCGCATACCCGGCAAAAATGCTCCGCAAGACCTATGTCCGGCGGGGTATTTTTGATTCGGGAAGGGGATGCAGTGCTTGCATTTTTCCCGATAAACGGCGATAATATACATTAGCTTTATTTCGTTTGACTTGATGGGAGAATTTCGATGAAGCGAGTGTTCTTTCTTTTCTTGGCATTGCTGACCTTGCTCTTGCCGTTTCGGATGGCATCCGCAGCGGAGATCGCGTTTGGCGAGCGCACGGACGGCATGGCGGAAGTTACGGGCGTGCGTGTCGCGAGCGGCGCAGACAAGGTGCGCATCGTCGTCGATGCATCGAAGCCGGTCACGATCAAGCAGATGGCGCTCTCCTCACCGGAGCGCGTTGCCGTCGACATCGGAAATGCGTGGCTGTCGCCGAAGGTGAAGCGCGTCGTCGATACGGGCGGCAGATTCACGGGATCGCTTCGCATTGCGCAGTTCAATAAAAATACGGTTCGCATCGTCGTCGAGACGAAGGTCGGAAGGAACAATTATAAGGTTTTCACGCTGAAGGGAGGCCCCGTGCCAGGCCGCGTCGTACTCGATTTCGGCAATTTGAGCGAGGGAAGCGCGGGCCGTTCGATTGCGATCCCGGACGTGGGGGGCAGGCCCGCTGGGACACCAAAGCCAAAGCCGCAGCCGCATCCGCAAGCAAGACCTGAGGCGAAAAATCCCAAGGCGGATCCGCAGACGTCCCGCCCGCAGCACCCGGCGGCGAACACACCGGATGATACGGGGAAAGACCCGGATCCCGGCATCGCGGAAATCACGGGGCTCAAGGGGCGAAAGATCACGATCGATCCCGGCCATGGCGGAAGTGACAGCGGAGCGATCGGACCGACGGGCATCATGGAAAAGAGCATCGCGCTTCGCATTGCGAACGAGCTGCATCGCCTGCTCGTACAGGAAGGTGCGACGGTCTATATGACACGCACGGCGGATACGGAAGTCTCGCCGAAGGGCGCTGCTGCGACGGATATTGAGGAGCTGCAGGCGCGCTGTGATGTCGCAAATAAACACAATTCGGATATCTTCGTCTCGATTCACATGGATTCCTTTCCAGGCAGGGATGTGAAGGGAACGACAGGATACTACTACACGAATGGATCTGCTGCGTCACAGAAGCTCGCGGACTGCATACGGCAAGGCGTCGTCGATCAGATTCACACGCCAAGCCGCGGTACGAAGGGCGCAGGATTCTATGTCATCAAGCATACGGATATGCCGGCGACGCTCATTGAAGTCGCATTCGTCTCGAACCCGGAAGAAGAAAAGCTTCTCGACAGCGAGGAGGGGATCAAGAAAGCAGCACAGGGCATTGCGGACGGAATCGCCGATTATTTCGGCTGATGCGCTGATGCTATATGGAGAAAGGACGTAGCCATTTCGGCACGGGGCGAGATCCCGCCAAAAGGCACAAGGCAGGACGCTATGATCCCTGCCCGTGCAGCAGGAGGAGGAAATACAAGAACTATGCATGAAGAAGGACGAGGGCTAAGGTGAAAAAGTGCCTGAAACGAGGCGCAGCATGAAGCAGGCATACGGCTATATGGAGAAGGGGCAGCAGTTCTTTATCGTACTGCTGCCCATACTCATCACGCAGCTTTCGCTGATGGCGACAGGATTTTTCAATACCATCATGGCAGGGCAGATCAGCGAGCAGGACCTTGCTGGCGTCGCGGTCGGCGTCAATCTTTTCATGCCCTTTTTCGGTGCGGCTCTCGGCATCATATCGGGGCTGACGCCTGTCATCGCACAGCTCTACGGCGCAGGGCGGACGGATCAGGCTGCGTTTGTCGTCAAGCAGGGGTTTTACTGGGCGGCGGCACTCGCGGCGTCCTTCGTTCTTCTTGGCTATGCCGCCGTGCCGCTTATCCTGCCGCAGCTCGCCCTCGAACCGCGCGTTGCGGCAATCACGCGCGACTATTTGATGGCCGTGTCCGCTGGCATCCTTCCCGTGTTTCTCGCTGCTGTCCTGCGCAACTTCGTCGAAGCGCACGGCTATACGCGCCTGTCGATGGCGATCACGCTCGTGACCGTGCCCGTCAATATCGCATGTAATTACGTGCTCATGTACGGGCTTTTCGGCGTGCCCGCTTTTGGCGGTGCGGGCGCGGGCGTCGGCTCTGCCATTACGTTCACGCTGAGTTTTTTCCTTTACGCTGCTGCCGTGACGCATCTCGCACCGTTTCGCGAGTACGGCATCTTTCACCATCTTCCACGCCCACATGTTGCCGCATGGAAGAAGCAGCTCGGCATCGGCTTTCTGATCGGCGGCACGATGTTCTGCGAGCAGAGCATCTTCGGCGCAGTCGGTCTTTTGATGACGGCTTACGGCACGGTCGTCGTCGCAGCGCATCAGGCAGCGATGAACTTCACGACAGTGGTCTACATGATCCCGCTTTCGGCGAGCATGGCGCTGACGATCCTCGTCGGATTCGAGGTCGGAGCTGGGCGGCATGCCGATGCGCGCGACTACATCCGCCTTGGCCGTATTTTGACGTTTCTTTTTGAAGGCATGATCGCGCTCCTGCTCGTGCAGCATCGGGATGCAGTCGCCTCGCTCTACAGCGGGAGTGATTCCGTGCTTGCGATATTGCCGGCGTTTCTCGTCTTTGCCGTGTTCATGCAGTTTGCCGACAGCATCAACGCGCCGCTTCAGGGCGCGCTGCGTGGCTACAAGGACGTACATGTGACGTTTCTCCTTTCCGTCCTCTCGTACTGGATCATCGGCCTGCCGCTCGGCTGGACGGCAGCGCATTTCACGGATTTCGGCGCATACGGCTACTGGGTCGGGCTTATCGGCGGCGTATTCGTCGGCGCGATTTTCCTCGCCATTCGCCTTCGTATGGTGGAGCGACGCAATGCGTGAGGTGGAAAGCCTATTTTATATATATGTAAAACATTGACAAGGGCAAACGGACGATATATCATAGAGCGTATGAGTAAGGAGGGATTGTTTATGAAGTGGAAACGTACGGCAGTATTCGCGCTCGGCGTGCTCACCGCAGCGTCAGTCCTCGCCAGCGGCTGCGGCGGGCAGGAAGGGCAGAAGGAGATCCAGCTCGGTGCGACGTCCGGCCCGCATGCAGAGGTAGCGGAAGCCGTTGCGAAAGAAGCGGCGAACCAGGGGCTGAAGGTGAAGGTCGTCGAGTTTTCGGATTACGTGACGCCGGATCAGGCGCTTGCCGATGGCGATATTGATCTCAACAGTTATCAGCATGAGCCGTTTTTGGAAAATTTCAATGCGAAAAGCGGCGCGCATCTGACGTCGATCGGCACGACGATCCTCATGCGCATGGGGATTTACAGCGATAAGGTGCACGATGTGCAGGATGTACCGGACGGTGCGAAGGTCGCGATCCCGAACGATCCGACGAACGGCGGACGCGCGCTCATGCTGCTCGCGAAGGCAGGGCTCATCACGATTCCCGAGAATAATTTTAAGGTCACGGTGCAGGATATCCAGTCGAATCCGAAGCATCTGCAGTTCGTCGAGCTTGAGGCAGCGCAGCTTCCGCGAAGCCTTTCCGACGTCGACATTGCCGTCATCACGATGAACTACGTCATGAGCGGTGGATTGGATGTCGGGAAGCAGGGAATTTTCCTTGAAGACAAGACGGAGCCGCTGGCGGTCATGGTTCTCGCTGTACGCGAAAAGGACAAGGATAACGAGGCATATCAAAAGATCGCAAAAATATTCCATTCGGAGGCGGTCAAGAGATATATCGCTGATCACTACAAGGGCACGATCGTGCCGGCAGAGTAAGGAGTGCAAATCATGTCAAGCCTATCGAGCCGAACGAAGACGTTCACGGACTCCGTGATTCGCCGCATGACGCGCGTCTGCCTGAAGTACAATGCTGTCAATCTGAGCCAAGGATTTCCGGACTGGGAGCCGCCGAAGGCCGTCACGGACAGGCTTGCAAAAGTCGCACACTCCGGCCCGCATCAGTATGCGGTGACTTGGGGCGCGGCGAATTTCCGTCAGGCACTCGCCAAGAAACAGAAGCATTTTACCGGGCTTTCAGTGGATCCCGAACAGGAAATCGTCACGACGTGCGGCGGAACGGAGGCGATGATGGTTGCGGTCATGAGCGTCGCCGATCCCGGCGATAAAGTTGTGATTTTCTCACCGTTTTATGAGAACTACGGCGCAGACGCGATCCTCTGCGGCGCAGAGCCGATTTACGTGCCGCTCGTACCGCCGGCGTACGGCTTCGACCCCGACGCGCTCGAAGCGGCGTTCCGTCAGCGCCCGAAGGCGATGATCCTCTGCAATCCGTCGAATCCTTCGGGCAAGGTGTTCACGCGCAAGGAACTGCAAATGATTGCGGATCTTGCCGAACGATACGATGTGTGGGTCATCACCGATGAGGTCTACGAACATATCCTATACGATCCTTTCGAGATGGTCTACTTTTCGACGCTGCCGAAGATGCGCGAGCGCACGATCACGTGCGGCTCGCTCTCGAAGACGTACTCGATCACGGGATGGCGGCTCGGCTACGTCATCGCGCCGCCGCATGTCATCGAGGTCGCACGCAAGGTGCACGACTTCCTGACCGTCGGCGCGGCGGCGCCTTTGCAGGAAGCGGCCGTCACAGCACTTGAATTTGACGACAGCTACTACGCATGGCTCAAGGCACATTATACGAAGCGCCGCAATTTGCTCGTCGACGGGCTGCGGAGGATCGGTCTTTCGCATACCGAGCCGCAGGGCGCTTACTACATCATGGTCGATATTTCGGCATTCGGTTATGCGAGCGACACGGAATTCTGCGAGGCGCTCGCGGAATTTGTCGGAGTCGGCGCCGTGCCAGGCTCGGCCTTTTTCCATGAGCCGATCACGCATTACATGCGCCTGCATTTCGCGAAGAACGAGGCGACCTTGAACGACGCATTGACGCGGCTGTCGGATATCCGAAAGAAGATGCCGCACCGCAGAAATCCGCATTTGACATAAAATAGCATTTGTGCTATCCTATTTGTATCAGACAACTGTATAGCGATTTGGATTAGGTGTCGCAAGACTTCATAGAGAATCCGGATAAGCCGGAGCGGTCCCGCCACTGTATCAGCGAGCGACTTTGCAATATGTCACTGGGCTTTGCCTGGGAAGGCGCAAAGGAGCGATGAGCTGGAGCCAGGAGAACTGCCTGATCGACAATCACCGTTTGACCTGCGAGCGATGGGAAGGGGATTTGGATGCGTGTCCTAACGTATGTACCAAGTCTCGGCAGCAGCCGAGGCTTTTTTATACCACGCATTCAAAACGCTGCAGCGAGGGGGTTGCCGATTGTGATTTCCTGCTGCGGCGTTTTTGTTTTGACCCATCGTCAAAAGGTTTTCCCTTGCCGGTCGGCAAGGGAAGTTGCTCATACTTTTCTTCGGTATGGTTTGCAGTTGCGCTTGGGGTGGAAGCTGAGCGCGGAGGAATCGAAAGATTCCTCATTTTTTTTTGCATATAAATTCGGCAAACGAGCCGATCGTATGGAGATGGACGCTCTCATAGCGTGCAGCAAGACGAGAGCGCAGGCTGTATGCCGTATCGTACGGCGGTGTGAAGAACCCACGCCACGTGCAGAACGTCCGCACGAAAATGTCTGTTACGCTGCGCTCGCCGCGCACGTAGCAGGAGCCGGAAAAGATGCCGCCGGGCGCGAGAACGCGGCACATTTCATCAAGTGCGGCATCTTTGTGGGGGAAGGCGTGAAGGCCGTTGACGGTGAGAACGTGGTCGAATGTGCCGTCCCCGAATGGGAGCGCCCCGACATCGCCCTGCTGCAAGACGACATTCGACAGGTTCATCTCGCCTGCGAGCTTGCGTGCGACGTCAAGCATCTTGCCGGAGTAGTCGAGGCAGGTGATTTTGGCACGGGGCAGCGTTTGGTAGAGGGGCATCGTGAGCGAGCCCGTTCCGACGGGGACTTCGAGAAGCGATCCCGCGAAATCATGTGGAACACCTGCAAGAAGATGCGCCATGTAGCTGGCGTACTCTTCTTTTGAGAACTGCCATAGGAAGCGAAGTGCAAGGCAGCCAAACACACTCGTTCCCGTCATCATGCCATCGTAGTGTGCGGCATGTGTGCCGAGGTGCTCGTAGGCAGCATGGATCTCCGCTTTTCGATTCATTCGTGCAACACTCCTTTTCGGGAACGCTCTCATTTTAGCATTTCCATTTGGGATTGGCAAGAAATAGAGTGAACCTTTTGGAAAATATTCGAGAAATAATTTTATTACGAAAAAAAGGATTCTGTAACTTTAGAGCGAATAGAGCGAAGTAGTTAGGACTATGGCTTCGTGCCTGAATGGGGCAGAAAGGTAGGAAAAAGGTCTTATGACAGGGAAAAAGTACGAGTTCACGGATGCGTATTTGACAGGGATTCCCTCAATTGATGAAGAGCATGCCCGCCTGTTCGAGATCGCAAATGAGGTGTACGATCTTCTTGAGGACGAACTCGTTACGGACAAGTATGATCGAATCGTCGAGATGATCGACGAACTGCGCGCGTATACGAAGACGCATTTCGCTAACGAGGAAGCGTATATGGAACGCATTGGCTTTCCACATATATGGAGCGAGCGCCGTGCGCATCGCCTTTTCGTCAAGAAGCTTGAAGAGGTCGATATGGGCGCGATCGATAATAGCCAGGACGCTTACATTCTCGAGGTTCTTGATTTTCTTACAAAGTGGCTAACGGCGCATATCAAAGGTGCGGACCGGCGCATTGGCCTTGCGGAAGGAACGATTCGGACGGAGACGATGCCCCATGATTCGCAGCACGGAAATGGATAACGAGGGGGAGACTGTTGATGGAAGGCGAAATCGTTTGGCGCAAGAACCAATATATGCTTCAGTATTTTGCGGATGGAGATGAGCATCTCATCCCGATCCATGTCGGCGATACGGTGGAGGTCCTTCTGAACGACGCGTGGGTGAAGACGACAGTCGGCATGAGGATGGGAGAGCCTCATTTCATGGATATCAATTACGGTGATGGCATTGGCTGCATCGGCCGTATATTTGATACGGAACACAATCCATAAAGGCTTGTAGCAAAGCGGATTTATGCTATAATAGACTCGTATATTATCGTTTGCTGAAAGGAGTGCGTGTATATGTTGATGGGCCTTACCGTCCCGAAGCTGCTCTTGATTCTCGCGATTGGCCTTCTGATCTTTGGACCCGGCAAGCTGCCGCAGGTCGGCAAGTCGCTCGGCGAGAGCATCAAAGCATTTAAGTCGGGGGCAGCGGAAAAGCCGACGGAGGAAACGCATGTTGCCGCAGCGGAGACGAAGGACGCGAAATAAAACGGGATGGCCAGTATGGAGCAAAGACGCAAGGTGGTCGGGCACATACTGGTTTTTTACTGAGTAAAATGTGTGAATTTGGAATACGCAGCAGGAGGGTATTATGGAACTGCTCGACATACATACGCTGGCATTCTTGATTTTCTTCGGTTTTATGGCCGCCTTCGTCGATTCGGTCGTCGGCGGCGGCGGCCTCATTTCCGTCCCGGCGCTCATGTGGACGGGGCTTCCTCCCGTCACGGTGCTCGGCACGAATAAGGTGGCTGCTGTCATGGGCGCCCTGACGAGCTTCGTGACATTCCTGCGTTCGGGCAAGGTCGATGGCTGGCTCATACGGCGCCTCTTTCCATGTTCGCTCGTTGGCTCTGCCATCGGCGTCCTTGCCGTGCGCCTCGTGCCGCCTGAGATCCTGCGTCCGCTTGTCGTCGTCATGCTCCTTTTCGTACTCATCTACAGCATCGTCAAGAAGGAGTGGGGCAGGGATGCAACGTATGCGGGAATGAGCAGGCGTCTCCTCGTACTTTCCGTTCTCACGGCGTTCGGATTCGGCTTTTACGATGGATTCTTCGGCCCGGGGACTGGCTCCTTCCTGTTGTTCGCCTTTTTGGTGATTGGCTTTGATTTTATCGGTGCTGCTGCGAATGCGCGTGCGCTGAACTTCGCGAGCAACATCGCGGCAGCGATTCTCTTTTCCTATCTTGGCGAGGTGAATTTTTCCTACGCGATTCCCATGGGGATTTCCATGATTGTCGGCGCATGGTGCGGGGCGCGCGTGGCGCTTGCGAAAGGGGTCGGATACGTGCGGCCGCTCTTCATCATCATGACAGCGGTTCTCATTGGGAAACAGATCCTGGAACTCTTGAAATGAGATTTTAATCCCTTGCCAAAGAACATGATTCTTCGTATAATATAAGCGTAGGGTTCAGATTCCTTTACAAGGATAGTGGAAAAGCGCAATGGCTTTTTCGGGAAAGCGAGGGAAAACGCATGGGAGTTTCAGGGATTAGCGCGATTGGGCATCAGGCCATCGTCCCGCTGAACAGGGATGTCAACGCGCAGGGGCGGCAGGTTGCCGCACAGATCACGCAGAAGGCGGCATCGTACTCGAAGGTGTCGAACTTCGGGACTGAGACGAAGCTCGGCAAGGGACCATTCCAGCAGAACAACAAGACGATCGTGAGCATCGGCGAACATACGACAGCAAAGCTCATGGATCAGGCAAAGCAGGTCTATTCGACGTCGAATTTCGGCGATGAGACGAAGATCGGCACGAGCAAGTTCCAGCAGTCGAACCGGGAGAGCAACCAGCTTGGCGAACGCGCTACGGCGCACGCGATGCAGGAAGCCGCTGAACCGATCAAGCGCATCGCAAAAGAGGCGTATCAGACGGCACAGCAGATGAAGACCCCGGTTGGCAGCAATGTTGATTTTGCCGCGTGAGCGAGGCAGGCATCCCAATGCAGCAATGCATTGGGACTTTTTTGTCGGGCAATGAATTTTCTTCTGTAACGATTGTTACAGAAGAAACAGCAGCATTTTGTTATGCTTTGGAAGACGGCGGCGTGAGCAGCCGCCCGGCTATATGATGTACGATGCAGTAGGTATATATCAAAGGAGAGAACCAAAGGATGGAAAACAAGATGTTTTGCTTTCAGTGCCAGGAGACGGCGGGCGGCAAGGGCTGCACGCAGGTAGGCGTCTGCGGAAAGAAACCAGAGGTCGCTGCCATGCAGGATCTTTTGGTCTACGTGACGAAAGGGCTTTCCGCTGTGACGACGCGCCTTCGCGCTGAGGGAAAGTCCGTCAAAAAGGGGATCAACCACCTTGTGACGGAAAATCTTTTCATGACGATTACGAATGCGAACTTCGACTATGATGCGATCGCGGAGCACGTTTCGATCACGCTGCGCGCAAAGGGCGAGCTCATGGCGGCGCTTTCGAGCCGTGCCGACCTCCCGGCAGCGGCGCTTTGGAACGACGTGAAGGAGAACTACGATGCAAAGGCGGTTTCGGTCGGCGTGCTTTCGACAGAGAATGAGGATGTGCGCAGCCTGCGCGAGCTCACGACGTATGGGCTCAAAGGACTCGCAGCCTACGTCAAGCATGCAAATGCGCTCGGCGAGGACGATGAGGCAATCGACGCCTTTATCCAGCAGGCACTCGCGAAGCTCCTTGACAATACGATGACAGGGGAGGATCTTACGGCTCTCGTGCTTGAGACGGGCAAGTACGGCGTGGATGGCATGGCACTTCTCGACCATGCGAACACGACGGCTTACGGCGATCCCGAAATCACGGAAGTCGAGCTCGGCGTCCGCAAGAATCCGGGCATCTTGATCACGGGGCATGATCTCCACGACCTCGAAATGCTCCTTGAGCAGACGGAGGGCACAGGCGTCGACATCTACACGCACGGCGAGATGCTTCCGGCGCAGTACTATCCGAAGTTCAAGCAGTACAAGCACTTTGCAGGCAACTACGGAAACGCATGGTGGAAGCAGAAGGAAGAGTTCGAAGCGTTCCACGGGCCGATCCTCTTCACGACGAACTGCCTTGTCCCGCCGAAGGACAGCTACAAGGATCGCATCTTCACGACGGGTGCGACGGGCTTTTCAGGCTGCACGCATATCGAGCCGAAAAAGGACGGCACGAAGGACTTCTCCGCTGTTATTGCGATGGCAAAGAAGTGTGAGCCTCCGCAGGAGCTAGAGACGGGCAAGATCGTCGGCGGCTTCGCGCACAATCAGGTTCTCGCACTCGCGGACAAGGTCGTTGCAGCGGTCAAGAGCGGCGCAATCAAGAAGTTTGTCGTCATGGCAGGCTGCGATGGCCGCATGAAGAGCCGTGCATACTACGCGGAGTTCGCCAAGGCACTGCCGAAGGATACGGTCATCCTCACGGCAGGATGCGCGAAGTACAAGTACATCAAGCTCGGTCTCGGCGATATCGGCGGCATCCCACGTGTCCTCGATGCGGGCCAGTGCAACGACAGCTACAGCCTTGCGGTCATCGCGCTCAAACTCAAGGAGGTCTTCGGGCTCGACGACATCAACAAACTTCCGATCGTATTCAATATCGCATGGTATGAGCAGAAGGCGGTCATCGTCCTTCTTGCGCTCCTGCATCTCGGCGTCAAGAACATCCACTTAGGGCCGACGCTCCCCGCATTCCTCTCCCCGAATGTCGCAAAGGTACTTGTCGAAAACTTCGGCATCGGCACGATCTCTACCGTCGAGGATGACATCAAGACGATGATCGGCTGATTCGTTTGCACACTGCAAAACCATAAGGTTCAGCTCATACAAAAAGCTTCCCCATGCTTGCTTTTGGCACGTCGGGAAGCTTTTTTGGTGAAATGAAGGTCGGGATCTCTTACAGATTTTCGAGAATTCGAATTTCGTTTTTCATGAGGTATTTGCTGTGGGATGGGGAAATTCCGCTGATGAGCTGATCATAGGCAATTTGCATCGCGATCTGTCCCTGCCTCCGTGGATGCTGATAGATGGCGGCATCGATGATGCCGCTTTGCATGGCAGAGCGCACAGCGGGGGTGATGTCGAAGCTGACGACGGTGATGTCCTCCGTCCGTCCCATTTTGGCAAGGGCCTTGCAGACGCCGTGTGTCCCGCCGGATGTCGCGATGAAAAAAGCATTGATTTCGGGATGGGCGTCCAGTGACTGCAAGGTGTTTTCGTATGCCTGTATGTCATCGTCAAAATGCGTTGTGACATCCGTTAGCACGCAGTCCGGCTCGACGGAAAGGCGTGTACGGAACCCTTCGATCCGATGGATATGACCGAGTATACGGACACCGCTGTAGATGGCGACTGCGTGAACGGGTCCCGCATGAAGCTTGCGCAGAAGAGCCGCTGCTGTCCGCCCGCCTTCTGCGTAGTCGCTGCCGACGTAGACGTGAGGAAGGTTGGACGCCACGTCGTTGTTGAGCGCAATCACGAAAATTTCATTATGAATGCAGTCTTCGATGGTACGTATGACGTCCGGCTCGCTGATGGGGGTGATGATGATGGCGGATGCCCCAAGTTTGCGCAAGTCGGCAATGGCCGTGCATTGGTCCGCCGCACTGTACCCCGTCAGAAGCCGCCACTCTGTCCGCAGGCCGAAGCGTTCGTAATAGGCGGCGGTCTTTCGGAGTGCATCGATGACGGGAGAAAAGAATTGAATCTCGCTGGCAGAGATGATGATGCCGACAATCGGCCCTTGCTTCTGCGAAACGAGAGCACGGGCGGCTGGGTTCGGCCGATAGCCGAATTCGGCCATTGTTTTTAGGATGCGTGCTCGTTTTTCCTCCTTGACCTTGCCGCGGCCGTTTATGACGCGATCGACTGTGCCACGCGAGACACCGCAAAGTTCGGCGATCTGTTTTATCGTAATCATGCTAGCCTCCTATACGGTCTCATTATACCGATTTTCGAATGCGGTTGCAATTTCCTGTTTGGTGGCCTGTACGTTCCTCCAATTGCTGTCCACAGCCTATTATCTGTTCGAGCACATGATGGAAAACGATGAAGTTACATTGACAATTTGGATTTAATATGATAATCTATACAAGATATGTGCTCGAGCACATATTTGCCTACGAATTTTCCCGTTTTCCATCATCGGCCTATTCGGTTTGCTCGGTGTCCTGTTCGTCACGAGATGCATGCCAAAGAGAAAAGGGTGCACGCGGAAGGAGGCTGAGGCGCTGCCGTTGCGCTGCCGTACCGTGAAAGGGAGGGCTTCGTTCATGGACTTCAAACAAAATGTCACCGCAATTGAGAACGGCACGGCTGTTCTAGGAATTGAGTTCGGGTCGACGCGAATCAAGAGCGTGCTCATCAATGCCGAATATGAGACCATCGCTTCGGGAAGCTATGCATGGGAGAATGATCTGAGGGACGGCATTTGGACGTATGCACTTGAATCCGTTTGGGTAGGCGCTCAGGCTTGCTATGCACAGCTTGCGGCAGATGTGCGCAACCGATACCATGTTCCGCTTACGAGGCTTGGTGCCATCGGCATCAGCGCGATGATGCACGGCTACCTGCCGTTTGATCAGGCGGGCAAGCAGCTGGCGGAATTTCGCACATGGCGCAACAATATGACGGGGGCGGCAGCCGAGATACTGACGGATAAACTGCAGTTCAACATTCCGCAGCGTTGGAGCATCGCACACCTGTATCAAGCCGTGCTGAATGGGGAGGGCCACGTCAGGGATCTGGCATTTTTTACGACGCTTGCCGGGTACGTGCACTGGAAACTGTCCGGCGAAAAGGTGATTGGCATCGGGGATGCTTCCGGCATGTTTCCCGTGGATGAGAGGACGGGGACGTATGATGCGGGAATGCTTGCGGCATTTTCCCACCTGCCGGAGGTCATGGCATACACGTGGAACGTAAAAGATCTCTTGCCGCACGTCTTGCGTGCGGGAGAGTATGCCGGCGCGCTCACAAAGGAAGGAGCGCACCTGTTGGATCCAAGCGGCAGGCTTCTAGCAGGAACATGGATGGCACCGCCTGAAGGGGATGCGGGAACCGGCATGGTGAGCACGAATGCCGTGCGGAAATGTACGGGCAACATTTCGGTCGGCACATCGGCGTTTTCCATGCATGTGCTCGACAAGCCGCTGCGCCATGTGCATCGGGACATCGATCTGGTGACAACACCGGATGGCACGCCGGTTGCAATGGTGCATGCAAACAATTGCTCCTCTGACTTAAATGCATGGATCGGGCTGTTCGAGGATTTTGCGCTGTATCTTGGGCAACCGATTGAGCCGGACCAACTATACCGATTGCTCCTTGTCCATACGGCAAAAGGCGATCCTGATGCAGGCGGGCTCGTAAGCTACAACTGCCTTTCGGGCGAGAATATCACCAATGTGGAAAAAGGACGGCCGCTCTTTTTGCGGACGCCTCATAGCCGCATGAACCTGCCCAATTTCATGCTCGCCCAATTGTATGCCGCATTCGCTCCGCTGAAGATCGGCATGGACATCTTGGTGCGCGAGGAGGGAATCCGCACCGATGTGATGATCGCGCATGGCGGGCTGTTCCGAACGCCTGTCATCGCGCAGCAGGTCTTATCCAATTCGCTCAATATGCCGATCACGGTCATGGATACGGCGAGCGAGGGCGGGGCGTGGGGCATGGCAGTCCTAGCTTCCTATGCGCGGATGGATGGGGATGTGCCGTTGGCCGATTTTATGGATGCGCAAGTGTTCCGCCACGTGGAACGAACGACACTCGTCCCAGAGCCACTGGGCGTTGCGGGATGTGAACGGTTTATGGCACGCTACAAGGCGGCGCTGCAAGTGGAGCGGGAAGCGAGCATGCTGGCAGATGCAACAGAGGAATAGGAGGCTCGTTTATGCTGGAGAACCTGAA
This sequence comes from Mitsuokella sp. oral taxon 131 str. W9106, assembly GCF_000469545.1. GTDB lineage: Bacteria > Bacillota > Negativicutes > Selenomonadales > Selenomonadaceae > AWVT01. The sequence continues at coordinate 43,238 of NZ_KI273050.1, forward strand.
GGAAGAAGTCTATGAAGCGAACCTGATGCTGCCGAGGCTCGGCATTGTCGCGTTCACATGGGGAAATGTCTCAGGACTGGATTGCGAGACGGGGCGCTTTGTCATCAAGCCTTCCGGCGTGCCCTATGAAAACATGCATCCGGAAGACATGGTTGTCGTCGATCTGGATGGAAACGTGGTGGAAGGCGAGCTGAACCCATCGAGCGATACGCTTACGCACATGGTGCTTTATCGCGCGTTTCCTGGGATTCGATCCGTCGTGCATACGCACTCCTCATGGGCTGTTTCCTTTGCGCAGGCGGGCGTGGAGATTGAACCGATGGGAACGACGCACGCAGATAACTTCTACGGAACAGTTCCCGTCACGCCGGCTCTGACCAAAGAGGAGATCGAAACCGCCTATGAAGAAAATACGGGGAGGGTCATCGTACGCACCTTCCGCGAGCGCGGGATTGACCCTATGGCGGTGCCGGGGGTGCTGGTCAAGCAGCATGGCCCGTTCACTTGGGGCACGACAACGCAAAAGGCAGTGGAGAATGCCAAGGTGCTCGACCTCGTTGCCGAGATGAATTACCATGCCATGATGCTTGCGCATGAAGACCTGCGCGTGCCGCAGCACCTTCTTGACAAGCATTATTTGCGCAAGCATGGCATAAATGCGTATTATGGGCAGCATCATTGAGACGACGGGAAAAGGGGAGAACGATCATGCTGAAAGTAAGGGATCATGAATTTTGGTTCGTTGCGGGCAGCCAGTTCCTTTATGGCGAGGAGCAGCTTGCGAATGTCGCGCGCGATGCACAGGATATTGCTGACAAGCTGAATGCGAATGGGAATCTGCCCTACCAGATTGTCTGCAAGGGCGTCATGACGACGGCAGACGGCATCACGCAGTTCATGAAGGATGTGAATTATCACGATGCGGTGGCGGGCGTCATCACATGGATGCATACCTTTTCCCCCGCAAAGAATTGGATTCGCGGGACGACGCTCCTGCAAAAGCCGCTTCTCCATCTCGCAACGCAGTACCGAAATGAGATCCCGTATGCGACGATCGATTTCGACTACATGAACCTGAACCAGAGCGCACATGGCGACCGTGAGTACGGTTATCTGAACGCGCGCCTCGGCCTTAATAACAAGGTGGTCTATGGCTGGTGGGGCGATGCGGATGTGCAGAAGGAAATCGCGGATTGGCAGGATGTCGCCGTCACCTATGACGAGAGCTTCCGCATTCGCGTCTGCCGTTTTGGCGATACGATGCGCGATGTTGCGGTCACGGAGGGCGACAAGGTCGAGGCGCAGATTCGCCTAGGGTGGACGGTCGACTATTGGCCGGTCGGCGAGCTTGCCGATGTCGTCGATGCGGTCGATGAAAAGGATATCGATGCGGCGTACAAGCAATTGGGCGAGAACTATTCGCTTGCGCCGCAGGACAATGCGCCACAGGCGTTTGAAGAATCGGTACGCTATCAGCTTCGTCTCTACCTTGGACTGAAGGCATTCCTTTCGGATAAGGGATACGAAGCGTTCTGCACGAATTTCCAGGATTTGAAAGGCTTGAAGCAGCTTCCCGGCCTCGCTGTGCAGCTTCTCATGCGCGATGGGTATGGGTTTGGCGCAGAGGGGGATTGGAAACATGCGGCGCTTTCCCGGCTGCTCAAGATCATGGCGCACAATGACCGCACGGTGTTTATGGAAGACTACACGCTGGATCTTCGAAAGGGCCATGAAGCGATCTTAGGCGCGCACATGCTGGAAGTCGATCCGACGATTGCGAGCGACAGGCCAAGGGTCGAGGTCCATCCGCTCGATATCGGCGGCAAGGACGATCCCGCGCGACTTGTCTTCACTGGCTCGGATGGGGAAGGGGTCAATGTGACGATAGCGGATTTCAGAAATGGGTTCCGCCTCATCAGTTACCCTGTCGTATGCCGCAAGGCAGAGGCAGAGACGCCGTATTTGCCTGTCGCCAAGCAGCTCTGGACACCGAAGGTCGGGCTGAAAAAGGGCTCGACTGCTTGGATCAAAGCAGGCGGGGGGCATCATACCGTGCTTTCTTTCCGCTTGACGGAGGAACAGATCCATGATCTTGCCGTCATGTTCGATATCGATCTCGTTGAAATCTGTTAATCGCTTTGGCTTCCATTTGAAATAAAGGGCGCTTCGTTGCTCGCTGTGTGCGATCCATGAGGCGCCTTTGTGCTTGCAGTATAAAATATATGTGACAGACGAATGAACCGTATGTTGCATTTGCAACGACAATTGGTGTTTATGAATGTTATAATGTCCGTATATGGAAGGATAAACGTAAGGAGAAGTCCATGCAGTTTTTTGATTTGGGCTTGCAGGAGCTGCCTTTTTTTGCAGATCTTCAGCCTGCTGAGGTAGAGGTATTCATCAAGAACACGGGCGCTGTCGTGAAGCGCTACAGCAAGGGATCGCGCGTGCTCAAGGCATACGAGCCGAACGCGCAGATCGGCATTCTCGCTGAGGGCGAGGCGCTCGTGCTCGCAGAGGATCGATTCGGCAATGAGTCCGTGAGCCACGAGCTCATGCGCGGCTCGATCTTTGGCGGCACGTCGGCTATCTTGCCGCGGTTTACGAATCATACGAGCGTGGAAGCCTTGACGGACGTCCTCGTGCTCTGGGTGCCGTACCGCTCGCTTCTCGTCTCAGGACCGAAGCTCGGCAAGATCCATGGGATTGTGATGAAGAACCTCTTGGAGGTGTTCTGCCTCAAGGGCGTCTACATGATGCAGAAGATCGAGCTGCTCTCGCAGAAGACACTGCGCGAGCGGCTCATCCTGTACCTCCTGCAGCGCGGGAAGCGGCAAGGGGAGGCGCATGTGCGGGTGCCGGGGCGCGTGCAGCTCGCAAAGGAGCTTGAGTGCAACCGAAGCGCATTGACGCGGGAAGTCAATCAGATGAAGGCGGAGGGCTTGCTCGAATGTGGGGCGGGCTGGATGCGGCTCCTCAAAAAGGACGTGGAATGAGGCGTGGGAGCATGGAAGAACGGCAAACGGATGCAGGCGCGTCCATTGTCTTTGCGAACGTGACGAAGCGGTTCGGCGCGCATACGGTAATCCATGGGCTGACGCGAACGGTGCGGGGAGGATGCATCACGGCGGTCACGGGCATAAATGGGAGCGGCAAGTCGACATTCCTAAAGCTCGCAGCGCATCTCATCATGCCGGAAGAAGGGGCGGTGCACGTGGCGATAGACGGCGAAGAAGTGCGCCGGGCTGCCCTGCGTGCGAAAATCGCGCTCGTGACCCCTGAGCTTCGCTTTTACGCGCGCCTGACCGCATGGGAAAACCTCGCATTTGTTCTCGGCGCACGCGGGAAAAAGCTCACGAAAGAAGGATATGAGGCGCTTCTCGGCCGCGTCGGGCTTGCGAGGGAAAAGACAGGGGGCATGCGCGTCGAGGGGTATTCGACAGGCATGCGCCAGCGATTGAAGCTCGCAGCCTTATTCGGCACGGATGCGCGCATTTGGCTGCTCGACGAGCCGGGCGCCAATCTCGACGAGGCGGGGCGGGAGATGGTGCGCGCGGAAGCGCGCGCAGCGGCAGGGCGCGGCACGCTCGTCCTTTGGGCGACGAATGATGCGGGAGAGGAGGCGGAAGCTGATGAAACCATCCGCTTGGCAGGGCATTTGCCTCGTCTTTCGTAAGGAACTAACGGCAGGTCTTCGCTTCCGCGCGGCATGGGCGGCGATGCTCATGTTTGCTCTGACGACGCTCGCCTGCGCGAGCATGGCGCTTCAGGGCGGCAGCCTTGAACCGCGCATGCAGGCGGCGCTCTTGTGGATCATCTTGTTCTTTGCCTCGATGGCAGGCGCGGATCGCGTCTTTGCCGATGAATCGACGGCGGGGACGCTGCTGACGCTTCGCGTCTATGGCGCATCGCAGGCCGTGCTGCTCGGAAAACTTTGCTACACATTTTTCCTGCTGCTCGTGCTCGCCGCGTTCACGGTGCCGCTCTTCCTCGTCTTTCTCGACGTGACGGTAAAGGAACCGCTCGTCCTTTTGGGCGCGGTCCTTCTTGGCACGGGCGGCATCGCAGCAGCCGGCACGCTCATCGCGGCGCTCACGACGGACGCGAGCACGCACAGCGGGCTGTTCTCCGTCCTCATGCTGCCCGTCATCCTGCCCGTCTTCCTGCCCGCCATTTCGCTGACGGCTTCGTCTTTCGGAGCAGACGGCGCAGGCAGTCCATATCTTGGCGCGATGGCGCTCTACGATGCGATTCTCGCCGTCGGCGCATCCGTGCTCTTCGATTCCCTTTGGTATGAGGATTGATTTTGGTTTTTGGTATGAGGTAATGTTTATGCGGGATTCATATTTATGGGGCCTGGCTGCGCTCCTCACGGCAGGCGTCATCTATGCGGTGTTCTTCATCGTGCCGGAAGCCATGGGGCTCGGACCGCTCGTGCGCATCGCATTTTTCCACATCCCCGTCGCGTGGGTTGCGGTCATCGCGTTTTTCGTCGCAGCCTTTTACGGGGCGCGCTACTTGCGCAGCCCGTCGCCGCGTGCGGACGCGCTGAGCGCATGTTCGGCGCGCTTGGGGCTCGTATTCACCGTCCTTGCGACGGCAAGCGGCTCGATTTTTTCCAAGCTCACATGGGGCGCGTACTGGAACTGGGATCCGCGGCAGACGACGATCTTCGTCCTCCTGCTCATCTACGGTGCGTATTTGACGCTTCGCTCCGCCATACAGGATGAAGCGCGTCGCGCAAGGGTTTCTGCCATTTATTCCCTGTTTTCCGTTCTGACTGTCCCATTTCTCGTCTTTATCATTCCGCGCCTTTATTTTTCGCTGCATCCGACGCCTGTCGTCAATGCGAGAGGCTCGGTCGATATGGACGCCGTCATGCTTTATACCCTGATTGCTGCTTTGATCGACGCGACGCTGATCTACATCACACTGCTGCGCCGCAGCGTACGGGCGCATAGGGAGGGATTTTGATGAATCGCATGTTGGTCCTCGCCGCGCTCGTGCTCGCCTTTGTCGGGTATGCTGGCTGGAGCTTTATGGACTCGGTGACGCCGTACGTCGGCATCCGGGAGGCAAAGGCAAGCGCGTCCTCGGTGCAGGTCAAGGGGCTGCTTGCAAAGGAGGCGCCTGCGCCGAAGATGGACGGGAACGATTTTGTATTCACGCTCCAGGATGAGGAAACGGGAGAGACGCTTCCCGTCCGCTACCACGGCATGAAACCCGACCAGTTCGACGAGGCACACCATATCGTCGCGATTGGCAAGGTAAAGGGCGGCGTCTTTGAGGCGGACAAATTGCTGATCAAATGCCCGTCGAAGTATGAATCGCAGAAATAAGGAGCATCTTTTATGTTTGGTACGATATCCCTCGGGGCTGCACTCTTTTTCGCGCTGCTCGCCGTACTCGCCTACGGCATGCGCGGCGAGTACGGGGCGCGGTACGGGCGCACGTTCGTCGCGCTCTCCTTTTTGACGACGCTTGCGGCAAGCGTGTTCCTCATGGCGGCGATTTTTCAGAATCGCTTCGACATCGGCTATGTCGCGAGCTATTCCTCGCGTGAGTTGTCCGCATTTTACAAGTTTTCCGCGTTTTGGGCAGGGCAGCAAGGCTCGTTCCTCCTGTGGCTTTTCATCCACGCCGCCGCGGGCATCGTGCTCGCCGCGCATGATCGCATGGGACGCTATGGGCTGGCCGTCTACATGGCGTTGCAGGCGCTGCTCGTCATTCTCGTTCTCGCGAAAAGCCCTTTCGTGCCTGCGGAATCCGTCGTGCAGGACGGCATGGGGCTGAATCCCCTTCTGCAAGACCCGTGGATGGCGTTTCACCCACCGGTCATCTTCATTGGCTACGCGCTTTTTGCCGTGCCGCTTTCGTATGCGGCAGGCTCGCTGCTTGCAGGCGATCCGCTGAAAACGTGGCTTGAGCCGGCACGCCGCTGGGGGCTTGTTGCATGGAGCTTCTTGGGCGCAGGCATCTTCATGGGCGGCTACTGGGCGTACAAGGTACTCGGATGGGGCGGCTACTGGGGCTGGGATCCCGTCGAGAACTCCTCGCTCGTGCCGTGGCTCCTCGCAGCGGCATTCCTCCATATCCTGCGCGTCGCGCGCGTGCGCGACGCAGCGGCTTCTGTCCTCCATCTCGCGATCCTCTTCACGTATGCACTCGTTATCTACGGGACGTTCCTCACGCGCAGCGGCATCCTGGGCGATTTCTCCGTCCATTCGTTTTCGGGAACGAGCATCGGCATGACGCTTGCCGTCGCCAACGCGCTCGTGCTCGTTGCAGGGCTCATCCTGCTCGCGGCAAAGGCGGACTCGCTGCCGAAAGGAGAAGTCTATCCTGCTCATTCGAGCCGCGAGTTCATCATGCTCCTAGGTGCGATGCTCCTCGTGTTCCTCGCGGCAATCGTCTTCATCGGCATGTCCATGCCGCTGCTCTCGCAGCTCGTCGGGAGTCCTTCCTCCGTTGACAGTGCGTTCTACGTGCGCACGACGATGCCGCTTGCGATTGCGCTCATGCTCGCGATGGCGGTTGCGAGCATGCGCCGCTATGGCGCGGACGCGAAGCTGCCGCACGCAGTGCTGCCATCCGTGTTCCTCGGCTTCGGCGTCTTTGCGCCGCTCGCCGTCGGCATTCGCGAGGTCATGCCCATCGTGCTCTCCGCTTTCTCGATGTTCGCCGTCGGGGCGGCTGTCGTGGGCTACCGTGCCAAGACCCTCGGGCTCGGCGCGCTGCTCTCGCACGGTGCTGTCGGCGTCTCCTTTGTCGCGATGGTGCTCGCAGGCACGGGCAGCCAGTCGGCATCGATGGAGCTCACGCCCAATGAGCCCGTAAACGCATTCGGCCATACGATTGCGTACAAAGGGCAGGAGTTCGCGCAGGACGGAACGGAAAAGCACTACGTCTACGAGGTGGACGGCACGGAGGCCAAGGCGCTCACGAAGCTGCACAAGAACGGCGAAGATGCGGCGCGCGAGCCGGCCATTGCAAAGACGTTCTTCGGCGATACCTACATCGCGCCGATACCGCCGAAGAAGGATAAGCAGATGGAAGTCACGCTCAAGGAGGGCAAGTTCGAGATGGACGACTTCTTCGCCTACCGCTACGAGGGCGTCGAGCTGGACTCGCAGGAGAACGGCAATACGATCGTGACGGCGGACATTGCCGTGACCGATGGCGAGACCGTCGAGCACGTGCAGCCGCAGATTTTTGCGACGGCGGACGGCGGGACGAGCACGCCGATTGACATCATGGGCGGCAAGAAGCGCATCCGCCTGACGGGCGTGTCGGGCGACCGCCGCATGGCGCGCTTGGAGCTTCTCCCGTCGCGTGAAGAAGAAAGCATGCAGCCCGTCACCGCCTCGGTGAGCACAAAGCCGTTCATCTGGGTGCTTTGGCTTGGCACGATCACCTTGACCGTGGGCACATTGGTTGCCATAAAGAAATAAGGGAAAGACTGCCGCAGATTCTGCGGCAGCTTTTTTTATGAGAATAAATACGAAAATGTCGCGCATTTTGAATTTTTATTATTTGTTTCTCATAAATGCTTTGTATAATGCTAACCGTACGGGAAGGATGGTGCCTATGGAATTCCAATGCTATGATGTGCTCGAAATCGAAGGGAGAAAATACGGCATTGCCGAAAAGATTTCATACCGCGAGAAGGATGGGGACGAGCGCTGGCAGGAGTATGGGCTAAAGCCCGAACAGAGCGGCGCGAAGTGGTATTTGACCATTTCCGATGATGGCGCGCGGTGCGTGCTTTCACAGATCACCTACCAAAAGACGCCGCCGCAGGGATTTCGCCTTTGCGGAAAAGGCGTGCAGAAGGTAATCCGCGTCAATGGGACGAGCGATGCGGCGCGCGGCGATTTTGCCGACTACGAAGAGTATGAAAGCGCCGATGGGAAATTCCTGTTTTTCATCGAACGTTGGCGAGAAGGTTCGATGACGTCTGAATCGAATCAAGCGGGCAAGGTGTTTTGCGCCTCTGGAAGAAGGATACGGGAGATCCGTCTGTGCAGCGATGCGGATGCACGTATCCTTTCGGCTCGCCTGCATGCGGATCGGCGCAGGGACGTTTGGCGGATAGCTAAGATATATTGGGCGTTCTTTTTCGTCAGCATCGGATTCATCGCGTGGTCAGAAGGCACGACGTGGCATGACGTGCGTAATGTATTGGGCTTTCCGTATACGATGGAAGAGCGGATGTCGGATTCTCCGTACTTTATCGAGGACAAAGAAGCCGCGCAGGATCAGATGCATCAGTTCACGACATGGCGCGATCCGGCAAGCGTCGCAATCGATTTCATCGAATCGGCGGGCGGCGATGTGCGGTATGCCGTGCAGGATACGGGAGCGTCCGATGCGCGTATCGCAATTTGCATGCAAAAAGGGGAAACCTGCCTCATTTACGAGGAAGGCGGCCAGACGCGCGTTCGTGTCGGGAAAAGCGGCGAGCTCATTGGCGAAGCGGAACGCGTGCAAAGTGCGCCGGCGCGCAGCTACGTGCTGGATCGCTATGCCCAGATGATTCGGCAAGGGGAGCGGAACGGCAGGGAATACGTGCTGCCAAACGATGCGCAGGGGAAAGCGCGCATCTGAAGCTGTAGAGGAAATGGAAAGACTGGGAGGAGTTATTGCCATGGAAAATTTGCCAAACCTTTTGCTCACCATATTTTACGCTTGCTTCGGCATCGTCTTGATGATTACGGCAAACACCGTCATAGATGTTTTGATTCCCGGCGGCTTCGGCGAGGAGATCCAAAAAGGGAACCGCGCCGTCGCATGGCTCTCAGCAGGCTCGTTTATCGGCATCGGCGAGATCCTGCGCGCCGTCATTCTCTCGCCGAATACAGAGGCGGTGGACACGTCTTTTTTCCACGGCGTCGTTGCGAGCCTTGCCTACGCGATCATCGGCATCATTTTCTTTGTGGCGGGATATTATTTCATCCGTTTTTGGCATCGGAAATACAATCTCACTGAAGAAATCATGAAGGGCAACACGGCGGCTGGCATCTTGGTATTCGGCATCTTCGTCGGCATCTCGCTCGTTGTCTCCGGTGCGGTACACTGAAGGGGATGCGCCATGTATAGACCGAGCAAAAGGACACGCTGCATCGCGGCAGGATTTGCTGCAGTCGCGGCGATTGGGACGTATGCCTATTGGGAAGACATTTCCTTTGCCGTCTGCGACTGGATTGCACCCGAATACAATGCGGGCGAGGCGCGGCTGAAGGACGACCAAGGCACGCGGTACACGCTGCTGAATCATGGGGACGGGACGGAAACGGCGCTCTACGACGATGACCGTTCCGTCACCTTCCGCCGCGAGGAAGACGGAAGCCTCGCATGGCAGGCAGGGCTTGCGAGCCTCATCCCGACGATCGCCGCAGGGTACTACGCCTTCCACGGGTTTTCCGCACCGGCAGCTCGCATGGATCTCGCTTCGATGACCTATCGCGTAAGCGAGCCGCTCGTGCCCTATGTGCCGCCCTACGTGGCAAAGGGGACGGGGGCACGAAATTTTTACTTTCACGGCAGCAGAGGCGGAAGCAGCACGCGAAGCTACGACGGCAAGAAGAGCAGCCGCGCGAATTTCGTCGGAAGGAAGTCGGGATTTGGCAGTGCGGGCGTGCGTTCCGGCGGATCGTAAGGGGGCTATGCAGTGAAACCAAAAACATCGTATATCGACGCACTCGACCCTTCGGTTTTTTCCTTCATTGACTATGAAGGGTACGAAGACCGTTACCCAACGCTTTCCATACAGGAATTTCCGTCTTCGTTTTACGAGGAGCTGCGCTTTGCTTCGCGTGAGCTCTTTCGGATTTTTGCCAAGGCGGCGACGGTCTTTCAAAAGGCGCCAGCGGATTTTGCGCGGGAGATGGATATGCCGGAAAATATCATTCCGTACCTTCATACGCCGAACCCGCTCTGCTCGCCGACTTGGCTTTCGCGGTTCGACTTCGTGCTCGACGCGGCAGGCAATCTGCGCATGGTCGAGCTCAACGCCGATACGCCGTGCTTCGTCATCGAGAGTTACTATGCAAACAGCGTCGCAGCGGATTTCACCCATCGCGGCGACCCAAACGCGGGGGCGATGGATCAGCTTCGCACGTTCCTCGCAAAAATGCACCGTACGCTGAGCCGTCCCGTCGTGAATCTCAGCGCGCAGGATTTCCTGCGCCGTCCCTTCGTCTTTTCGTGTTTTCATGACTATGTCGAAGACTGCGCGACGACGCAGTTCCTCATGCACGTGATGCAGGAGGCATGTCCCTACGCGGATATCCGATTCCTCTCATTCTACGACATGGAACTCGACAAGGACGGCATCGTGCTTGAAGACGGCGCACACGCCTCTGCGCTCTACCGCCTGCATCCGCTCGAGATCCTCATCGACGAGATGACGCCAGAAGGCGAGCCGCTCGGTGAAATCTTTCTCGATCTATACCGGGCTGGCAAGTTTTTTCTGTTCAACCCGCCTGAGGCGATCATCCTGCAAAACAAATCGTTCATGTCGCTCGTCTGGGCGCTCTACTTTGCGAAACAGTGTTTTTCCGCGCATGAGCGTGAGATCCTCGCACGCTACCTCGCCCCGTCGTACTTTGAGAGCGATTTTGATGCGCTGGACGACGGCGACTACATCCAAAAAGAAATTTGGGGCCGCGAGGGGCGAAACGTCTGTGTCCTGCAAAAGCGCGGCAACCATGCGGAGATGACGGAAGAAAAGCTCGTCGAAGGCTATGAGGACATCGTATGCCGCGAGAGCAAGCACCGTATGTACCAGGACTTCATCCAGCAGAAGCGCTTCACGCATACCGTGGACAGCGGCATGAAGGAAGGCTATCTGACCCTATCGTGCTTCATGCTTCTCGGCACCCCGTCCGCCGTCGGCTGCCGCTTCTCACCCGAAGCGATTGCGGGGACGGAGGCGTACTTTTTACCATTGGTTCTTTCTTGAATAACTTTACAATGAATTGATTTTATGCTATTGTTTAGTTGAAAATGACTAAATAATAGCATAAATTTTTATATTTATGTAAAAAAGGAAAGAAGGGGAAATATGAAACTTGCGGTTATTGGCTCGAATATGACGGATTTGACCTCCTATGTCAATCGGATGCCTAGGCCAGGAGAAACACTGGAATCGACTGGCTTTACGGTTGGTCGTGGAGGAAAGGGGGCGAATCAGGCAATCGCCGCTGCACGATGTGGCGCGGAGATCCTGATGCTTTCCTGTGTGGGAGGCGATGTCTTTGGCGAGGCGACGATCGCAAATTTCAAGGCAAATGGCATAGACGTGTCACATTTGAAGCGGATCCAAGCCTTGCAGAGCGGGACAGCAACGATTGTTGTTGATACGAATGGACAGAATTGTATCGTAATTCATAAAGGAGCAAACAATGCGCTCTTGCCGGAAGATGTAGATGCGGCAGAAGAAGCACTGAAGACGTGCAGCATGATCCTTTTGCAGCTCGAAATCCCACTGGATACCGTACGCCGCGCCGTCGAGGTCGGGCACCGAAATGGCGTTCCCGTTTTGCTGAACCCTGCTCCTGCGAAAGCGGAGCTCGATATGGAAACAGTATGTGCTTGCGACTTTTTCGTGCCAAATGAAACAGAGCTTTCCCTTCTTTCGGGAAGGAAAACGGATACGCGGCAGGAGATCGAAGCGGCGGCAATGGAGCTCATCCGGCGCGGTTTGTCTCATGTCATTGTGACCATGGGAGCGAGAGGAGCTCTTTGGATGACGCAGGAAGGCGCGAAGTACGTCGAGGCGCATATGGTCAAGGCGGTGGATACGACTGGTGCAGGTGATGCTTTTATCGGATGCTTTGCGGCGCATTATGTGAGAGGGGGAAATGTTCTGGACGCAATGCGGGCGGGGTGCGATTTCGCGGCGCTGAGCGTGATGCGAAGAGGCGCACAGGCATCGTATCCGACGCAGGAAGAAGTGGAAGCGTTTCTTGCCGAACACGTCTAGGGGAGTATCCGTGCGTCCTTAAAAAAATGGAGCTCAACAGGAGGTCGATTTAATGCTAAAGGGAATACCTGCATGCATCAATCCGGATTTGCTCAAAGCACTGGCGGAAATGGGACATGGCGATCAGATCGTGCTGGCAGATGATTTTTTTCCTGCTACATCCATGGCGCAAAGTGGCGTCACGATCCACGCAGATGGGATCGGCGCGGCGGAGATGCTCGATGCTATTCTGCGAATTATGCCGCTTGATACAGAGTTTGCGGAACATCCCGTGTTGATTATGGATATGGCAAACAGGCAGGGACAGCCGCGTCCGACAGTATGGGACGACTTTGCTCGTGCTGTGTCGCACCATGTGAAAAAAGGAGAGTCGTGCATTGGATTCATTGACCGATTTGCCTTTTATGAACAGGCAAAAAAGGCATTCGCCATCGTTTCGACAGGGGAGCGTCATCCCTATGGATGCGTGATTCTGCAAAAGGGAGTAAATTGAAGTCGGATATTGTTTCCAATTTGTTCGATTACTTTCGAATAGTTGACTAAATATCTTGACAAGTTTAGTAACTTAACTTAATATATACATATGAAGTTAAGTACATCCTCTTATCCAGAGAAAGGAGGATAGATCAGCTTAGGTATGGAAAGAACGCTCGAAAAGTAGTTTTTGACTAGTTGGTTAAGAAACGTTCAGATCATGATGGGAGGAGATTCTTGTGAAGCGGATCGGTTTGATTCTATTGTGCATGGTGTCCGTCCTTGCCTTGGTGGCGGGCTGCGGCGGGCAGAAGTCGGGAGATAGCGGAGGGGGCAAGGCCGTAAAGAAGATTGCAGTTGTTCGCAATCTTCAGTCGGGCGATCACACGCAGCAGTTCTTAGATGGATGTGTTTCGGAAGGGAAGAAATTTGGCTATCAAGTCGATACGTTTGTGACGGACGGCATCGATTCAAAATGCCAAGAAACGGTCGCCCAGTGCATATCGAAGGGCTATGATGGCATCATTGTTTCGCACGGGCAGCTCTCGTATTCTTACGACATGCTCATGCCGGCCGTCGAAAAGGGGATGAAGGTTGTCACATTTGACACGCTTCCCATGAAGGGAGGCGACCCGAATGGCGATCTTCTGCCAGGCGTGACTTCGACGGCGCAGGACGACAAGGCGCTTGCGGAGCTTTCGCTCGGTCAGATGATGAAGGAATTTGAGGCGAAGGGCGGTGTCTATCCGGTCAAGGTTCTAAAGACATTCATGGGACCTGGCGTGCCGCCATTGGATCGCCGCAATCAGGTCTATATGAAGCTGGAGCAGGAAGGCAGGATCAAGACGGTCTATACGATTTCGCCGTCGGATCCATCTAATGCGCGCGGCGATGAGACGACGAAGGCGGCCGCTATTCTGCCGACCATTGCGGCGGGGGATGTCGATGCGATTTGGGGCTCTTACGACGAGCTTGCAAAGGGCGTCCTCCAAGCACTCAACGACGCGCACCGCACGGATATTCCAATGTACACGATCGATATTTCAAACGATGATATTCAGCTCATGGTCACGAACAGGGACGTATGGAAGTCCACTGCAGCAGTTGATCCGAAGCTGATTGGCATTGTGGATATGCGCCTCATGGCAATGAAGCTCAACGGGATCGATACGCCGGACTACTATAACCTGAAGGCGAACAGCATTCTGACGACGCAGCTTTCTGAGGGTACGAAGATGACGGATTTGTCTGGCATCATTCCGGACTGGGGCAATGCAGAGGATCCGGAGACTTCCTTTTACACGGATCAGGTTCGTGCACTTTATGTAAATCCGTAAATCAAGGTGCAAGGCAGGAAACGGGACGCTTTGCGCGTCCCGTTTTCTTTGGGAGGTGATTGGATGGAACGAATCAAGCTGGAAATGAAGAAGATCGAGATTGAGTTTCCGGGCGTCAAGGCATTAAAGGGCGTGGACTTTGAGACCGTGGGAGGACAGGTTCATGCCCTTGTGGGTGCAAATGGAGCCGGCAAATCAACGCTCATGAAGGTGCTTGCAGGAGATAATACGCATTATGCGGGGCAGATTGTCATCGATGGGAAGAACGTTGAAATCCGTTCCCCAAAGGATGCGAAGCATCTTGGCATCGAGATTGTCTACCAGGAGGTCGATACAGCCCTTATCCCCTATCTGTCCGTAGCCGAAAACGTCATGTTCAACCGCATGGTCAATGACATGAAAGGGAGATTTCTCGTTGATTGGCGCAAGATGCGGCTCGAGTCGCAGGAGGTGCTCAAAAAGCTTCGTGTCGAGTTGGATCCGGATGCGATTGTTGGAGATCTGACGCTTGCCCAAAAGCAGATGGTGCTCATTGCTCGCTGCATGGCGGGCGAATGCCGGATGCTTATACTGGACGAGCCCACAGCGCCGCTCTCCAATGCGGAGACGGAGGACTTGTTTCGCGTCGTGCGGGGGCTTTCAGCCGACGGGGTCGCTGTGGTATTCATTTCACATCGGTTAAACGAGCTGTATGAGATTTGCGATACGATTACGATTATGCGAGATGGACGGAATGTTGTTCGTATGCCATTGACGAAGGAGCTGCCGCAGAATAAAATCGTCGCGTATATGTTGGGCAGGAGCTTCGATGAGGCATACGCCAAGCATGAGATAACGCTTGGCGACAAGATCTTGGAAGTAAACGGTCTGACGACAAAGGATAAGAGCGTGCAGGACATCGATTTTTACGTGCGTGCGGGGGAGATTGTCGGAATCGCGGGACTTGTCGGTGCAGGAAAGACGGAGCTGTGCAAGGCACTGTTTGGAGCGATCCCGCATGAAACGGGCAGTATGCGGCTTCGCGGCAAGGAAGTGCGGTTCGATTCCCCCCTTCATGCCGTGCAAGGCGGACTTGCACTCGTTCCAGAAGAGCGACGCAAGGAGGGCATCCTAATCACCGAGCCTGTCCGCGAGAACATCACGATAGCGGCGTTGTCCAAGTACTGTGGGTTTCTTTCTGTTGTGAAGCGTTGGAAGGAGCGTGTGGATTCGCTTTCCATGATCAAGGAGCTTGGGATCAAGACACCTTCTGAAGAGCAGTCGGTCGCATTGCTCTCTGGTGGCAACCAACAGAAAGTCGTGCTCGCGAAGTGGCTCAATTCCGATGCGGAAATCTATCTCTACGATGAGCCGACGAAGGGAATTGATGTCGGCGCAAAACGCGATATGTACGAGCTGATCGAGCGGCTTGCGGAACAGGGAAAGGGCACCATCTATGCGACATGCGAGTTTTCTGAGCTTTTGAGCATCTGTGATCGGATTTACATCATGTACGATGGGCGTATGGTCAAGGAACTGAGTGCGGCGGAGGCGGACGAGCGGACGCTGCTGTACTATTCGACGGGAGGCGGAGATTCAAATGGACGAGGCGAAGAAAACCGTAGGACAGGCTGATGCGGGAAATGACGAGCGTAGGGGGAAAATCATGCGCTTTGTCAAAAAGTGGGGAACACTTCTCGTCACGGTCGTGACATTTGTGTTCTTCTCGATCGTAAACTGGGATGACAGTACGAACTCAAGCCTGTTTCTGACGACGGACAACGTCATCACGATCCTGCGCTCCATTTCCATCATGGCGATTATTGCGATAGGGCTTACCTATTCGCTCGCGGTAAACGGCATGGATCTCGCGGTCGGCGCGACAGCGAACCTGGCAGATACGTTCGTTATGACGATGTTTGTATGGTACAGCATGTCCATTGGTGCGTCCATCGCGCTCACGATCTTGGCCTGCCTGACGGTCGCAGTGGTGAACTCGATTCTCATTGTGAGGTTGAAGATCCCGGATATGATCGCAACGCTTGCGGTCATGTTTATGTATCAAGGTGTGGCACTTACCTACTCGAACGGCGGCGCAATCACGGAGCGCATGGTTCGTCCCGACGGCATTCATGCGGAAGGGCTTGTGCCGGCGGCGTTCAAGACGCTCGGCATTGAGCCAAACCTCGTCATTCTGATGCTTGTCGTCGTGGCATTTGCGTTTTTCTTTCTGAACTATACGAAGTATGGGCGTTATATGTACGCGATAGGCGGGAATCCAGAGGCGGCGAAGCTGTCCGGCATTCCGGTTAACCGCTATAAGATATTGGCGTACCTAATGTCGGCCGCGTTTTCGGCCATTGGCGGCATTTGTATTGCGGCGCGCGTGGGAACGGCGCAGGTCAGCGCAGGCGACGCCTTCTTGATGCCGGCGGTTGCGGCGGCATTCATCGGGTTTTCAGTTGGCGGAGCGGGAAAGCCGAATGCGTTTGGCACGCTCATCGGCGCGGTGCTCGTTGGCATTCTCGAAAATGGGCTTATCATGATGGCGGTGCCATACTATGCGATGAACATCATCAAGGGCTTGGTTCTTGCCCTCGCCCTTGCGATGACCTATTCCATCGCAAAAAAATAGGAAAGGGAGATTTGTTATGAGGGAGTATGAGACATATTTTTTGATGAAGGCGGAGGATGTGCCGGGGTATGTCAGGAAAAAGCTGCCGGATTTTTTCCCCGCAGGCGCAGTTCTTTCCGCGAAGGAGATTGGTGATGGCAATCTAAATTATGTCTTTCGCGTGAAGGATGAGGGGTCAGGGAAATCCATCATCATCAAGCAGGCTGGAGAAGAGACGCGTATTTCAAAGGAAATGCGCCTGTCGACGGATCGGGGCAGGATTGAGGCAAAAATCCTGTCGATTCAGTCCGATCTTGCGCCAGGCCTCGTTCCGACAGTCTATTCCTACGACGAGGTCATGTGCGCTATTTTGATGGAGGATATGGTTGGACACAGCATGATGCGTACGGGACTCCTGCGCCATGAGACCTATCCTCGTTTCGCGGAGGATATATCTACTTTTATGGCGCGTTCCCTGCTCCTTTCAACAGATGTCGTGCTGGATCACAAGAAAAAAAAAGAGCTGGTCCGAAGCTTTATCAATCCAGATCTTTGTGAGATTACGGAAGATTTGGTTTACACGGAGCCATACAATGACCAGAAAAAGCGAAACAACGTCTATCCGCCAAATGCTGCATTTGTCAGGAAGGAGTTGTATGAAGATGAAGCACTTCATTTGGAGGTCGCTAAATTAAAATTTTCTTTCATGAACGATGCGCAGGCGCTCATTCACGGAGATTTGCATAGCGGTTCGGTATTTATTAATCCAGAGCACACCTTCGTGTTCGATCCCGAGTTCGCATTCTATGGGCCGATGGGCTATGATGTGGGGAATATCCTTGCCAATCTTTTCTTTGCACGATGCAACGGATTTGCGACGATTGAGAAGGAAGGGGAGAAGGAGGTGTTCTGCAACTGGACGCTGTCGACCATGGTTTCCATTGTGGATCAGTTCACGGCAAAATTCAAGGCGCTTTGGAAGGAAAGGGCGCGTGAGCCGATGGCGAAAGTGAAGGGATTTTTGGACTATTATATGGGGCGTGTCCTTGCTGACACGGCCGGTGTCATGGGACTGGAACTTATCCGTCGGACTGTCGGCATGGCAAATGTGAAGGATTTGACGGCCATTGCGGACGAAGCGAAGCGGACACGGGCGGAACGCACGTGTATTCTTCTCGCGAAGGACTGCATCCTGCATCGTGAATCGTTCCGAAAGGGCGCGGACTATGAGGCGGCGATCCATCGCGTGGAGGAAAAGGTGCAGAAGAAAGAACTGGAGGAAGCTTGAGAGGAGGAGAAAAATGGGGAAGAGCATTCTCGACTATGAAACCTTGGAGCTGTCCGAGAGTGAGAGGGCACTCGTCATCATTGATCAGACGAAGCTGCCGGGAAAAACAGAGATCTTGCATTTGAAGACGCAAAAGGAGATTTGGACAGCAATTCATGAGCTTCAGGTGCGCGGCGCGCCCGCCATCGGCGATGCGGCGGCAATCGGTGCCTACCTTGCAGCGCTCGAAATCAACACGGAGGACGGGACAGAGTTCCAAAAGAGGTTCTTTGAGGCCACGGCGTATCTCGACTCGTCGCGCCCTACGGCGGTGAACCTTTCATGGGCGCTGCGGCGCATGGAGGGCGTGGCACACGAGGCACTTGCGCGCGGCACATCTGTCCGAGAGGTTGTGGAACTCCTGCGGTGCGAGGCGCTTCGCATCAAGGCGGAGGACATTCACATCTGTGAGAGGATCGGTGCCTACGGGCTGGAACTGGTGAAGCCAGGCGATGGACTTCTTACACACTGCAATGCAGGCCAGCTTGCGACTGCAAAGTATGGCACGGCAACTGCTCCGATGTACTTAGGGCATGAACGTGGCTACAGGTTCAAGGTGTTTGCCGATGAGACGCGCCCTCTTTTGCAGGGGGCGCGCCTGACGGCCTATGAGCTTTGCTCGGCGGGGATTGACGTGACGCTGATCTGTGACAATATGGCATCCTCTGTTATGAAAAATGGCTGGGTGCAGGCCGTCTTTGTCGGGTGTGACCGCGTGGCAGGCAATGGCGATGCGGCAAACAAGATCGGTACATCGGGGGTGGCTATATTGGCCAAGTACTACAGCATCCCCTTTTATGTCTGCGCGCCGACTTCCACGATTGATTTTGATATGCCAACGGGGGCGGACATTCCCATCGAGGAGCGGGCGGCAGAGGAAATTACGGAAATGTGGTATAAGGAACGTATGGCACCGAAAGGGGTCAAAACGTACAATCCAGCATTTGACGTAACGGATCATACGCTGGTCACGGGATTTGTAACAGAATATGGGGTCGCGCGCCCTCCCTACGAAACGTCATTGAAAGAAATCCGCAAAAAGATGCGGGAAAGCGCATAGGAAATCAGGATGAATTTTCCATTTTCTTGATTCTTGCTACAGCTTTCGCTACAATAAGCACGGGACACACGACGAATTGTCCCGCCAAGTGGTTTCAGAAGTGTCCTGAGCAGGAAAGGGAATATGGCTAGAAGAAGCGGAAAAAAACGTATGACGCTGGAAGATGTTGCGCGGCTTGCGGGCGTGTCGAAGACGACCGTCTCGCTTGTGCTGAATGATAAAGATGGCGTGGGCGCGGAAAAAAGGGAAGAGATTCTGCGCATTGTGGAAGAAACGGGCTATCAATGGAAGGCACGAGGGAAAAGACAAGGGCAGCGAAACACGGTGCGATTTGTCAAGTACAAAGAGCAAGGCTTTATGGTGGAGCAGAATGGGGACTTCATTTCCCGCATTACGGATGGGATGGAACAAATGGCGCATCGAAATGACATGATCTTATCCATCACGAATGTGAGCGCGGATGATTTGGAGGAGATGATTCCGAAAATCAATGAGGAAGAGGATTTCGGTATCGTGTTCCTTGCGACGGAGTTTCCTCCGAATCGAGCGGAGGTGCTGAGCAAGTTCCATGCACCGCTTGTCATACTCGACAATGAAATGAGGTGGCAAAACTACAATGTGGTCGTCATGGACAATGCCTATGCGATTTATATGGCAGTAAAGCATCTCTATGAGATGGGGCATCGCAGGATAGGGCATATCACGACGCAATGCCCGGTCAGCAATATGGAGGCGCGGACACATGCATTTGGCGATGTCATGCAGTCCTTGGGACTGACTTGGGAATCGCGCTATGCCTATACGACAGCAGATGACATTGATTCCTATTGCGATTCCCTGCTGGAGCAGCTTGATCCGAATGACCTTCCCACGGCGCTTGTCGCAGATAACGACACGATTGCAATCAATGCGCTCCTTGCGCTGGATAAGCTCGGAAAGCGGGTGCCGGAGGATGTTTCCGTGATGGGAATTGATGATCTGACCATCAGTGCCATCACGAGACCAGAGCTGACGACGGTTCGCTTGGAGAAAACACGGATGGGACGCTTGGCGATTGAGCGTGTGCTGTCGATAGCGGAAGGGGACAGCGCGCCAATGAAGATTTTTACAGGAGCGAAGCTGATACGGCGAAAGTCCGTGGCGAGAATCTTGCCCGAATCGGATAGGCAGTGGAAAGGAGGCGGAACATGCTAGAGGAGTTGAAAGATCGAGTTTTGCTCGTTGCACAGAAAGCGCAACGAGAGGGGCTGTGCAAGCATAAGTCTGGGAATTTTTCGATGCGTGATGAAAAGACAGGCTATCTTGTCATCACGCCGACGGGCGCAGATCGTGAGCGATTGTCCGTCGATGACATGGTCGTCATGAACATGGATGCGATGGTTGTGGAGAATAAAACATGCCTTCGTCCGACAAGCGAGGCACTTGTCCACATCAGAGCTTACGCGCTTCGTCCGGAATTGCGTGCGGTTGCGCACACGCATTCCATGTATGCAACCACATTCGCCGTACTGGCAAAGCCGATTCCTGCCATCATTTACGAGCTGTCGCATCTGAATTGCAAAAAGGCGCGGATTCCTGTCGCGCGGTATGGACGCCCGGGAACCCCTGCACTTGCAGACTCCATCGTGGAGCCGCTGCAGGAGGCAGATGTCCTGCTCATGCAGGGACACGGGGCGATGGCCGTTGACGCAAGCTCGATTGAGGAGGCATACCTGAAGGCAGCCTATATCGAGGAACTGGCAGAGATGTATCACCATGCCCTGACGGCAGGCAATGGGATCGAGCCGCCGGTGTTTTCTGCAGAAGAATTGCAGAAATGGGAATATCCAAAAGAAATCCAATTTTCACATCAAAAGTAGAGGCTTGTAGAGGCTTAATGATGGAAATGAGGTAGTTGCCATGAAAAAGATAATCAACCGACCAGAAGATTATGCGCTCGATATGCTGAAGGGGATTTATGTTGCGCATGGGAAGGAGGTAAAGGCAGCAAATGGAGATCTGCGCGCATATTGCACGGCGAGGAAACATGAGGGAAAGGTTGCGATCATTACGGGAGGTGGCTCAGGGCATTTGCCCCTCTTTCTTGGCTATGTAGGCGAGGGGCTGCTTGATGCCTGCGCCGTGGGCGATGTGTTCCAGTCGCCTTCCGCCAAGACGATATATAGCGCGACGCAGGAAGTAGAGGCTGGCGCGGGCGTGCTCTATCTTTACGGAAACTATACGGGCGATATCATGAATTTTGACATGGTGGCGGAGATGTGCGAGGACGACGATATTCCCGTACATTCCATCGTGGGAGCAGATGATGTCGCCTCCAATACCGATCCAGGCAAGCGGCGCGGTGTGGCAGGGATTTTCTTCCTGTACAAATGCGCTGGTGCAAAAGCAGCAGCGGGCGGCACGCTCGATGAGGTTCTAGCGGCGGCACAGGCAGCAAAGGATGCCACCCGGACGATTGGCTTTTCGCTCACGCCGTGCATCCTGCCCGAGGTCGGACATCCGAATTTCACATTGGACGATAATGAAATGTCGATGGGCATGGGCATTCACGGCGAGCCAGGCGTATGGAATGGTCCGTTGAAGACGGCGGACGAGATTGCCGCAGAGTGCATGGAGAAGTTGCTGGCAGATATGCCGGTACCCGCAGGGGATGAGGTTGCGGTGCTCATCAATGGGCTCGGCGCGACATCGCAAGAGGAACTCTATATCCTGTACGGCTCGGTTGCAAATATTCTAAAAGAGAAAGGGATCAAAGTCTATCGAAGCTTCATCGGGGAATATGCGACCTCCATGGAAATGATGGGGGCATCCATATCCATCTGCAAGATGGTCAATGATGCCATGAGGCATCAGATCGATTATCCATGCCATACGCCGTTTTATTGCCAGAAGCAGGACGAGGTCATGACAGGAGGTGTTACGGATGGCGGATGTGATGGGACGAGAGGAAATTCCTGCGCTCTTTGAGGCGGTTGCGGAAATTTTCGAGGAAAAGAAAGAGGAGCTCTGCGCAATGGATGCCAATATGGGAGATGGCGACCTTGGTCTTACGATGTGTCGTGGATATGGTGCTTTGCCAAATCTCTTGCGGCAGTATTTGGAAACGGAGGATATCGGAAAGATGCTGCGTAAGGCGGGGATGGACATGGCCTTTGTCGTTCCTTCGACGATGGGAACGCTTATGGCATCAGGGCTCATGGCGGCGGGCAAAGCGCTGAAGGGAAAGGCGGAGCTAGGAAGTGCGGAGCTCTGTGCCTATCTCACGGTATTTGCCCAAGGCATAGCCGAACGTGGGAAATGCGAACGCGGGGATCGAACGATACTCGATGCGCTTGGCGTTGCGGCGGAGCGGGCAGAAGAAACGTGTGCGGCAGATCCCGATACGGGCCTAGCGGAGATTATGGAAGCGGCGATTGCAGGGGCTCGAGATGGCGTGGAGGCGACCAAGGCAATGCTTCCTAAGTTCGGCAAGGCAGTGGTATTTTCAGCAAAAGCCAAAGGAATTCCCGATCAGGGCGCAGTCGCAGGGCTCTATTTGTTGGAAGGAATGAACCGATACATTTCAGCGCGGACGTAGAAAACAAAAGACTGGGAGCATAAAAAGTGGGAGCGGTCCAATTGGGCGGTCAGCGAGAAGACAGATGGAGCGCAGAATGAACGCGCAAGGGATCGCGTAGACGCGCAGGAGCACTCTTGGAGCAGATCGCGCGATAAACTCAATGCATATCCTCGCGCAGGCAAGCGAGACCCTGCACAGTCAGCGTTGTACCGCCGCGCCCGCGCGCGAGAGTGACATAGCCGAGGCGGGAAAGCCGCTCGAGACGGTGCCTTGCGCTCTGCTCGCTCAGGTAGCCCTGCCGCTCGGACACTGCTTCTGCAAGCCGCTTTCGCCCGATATGCTGATGGTTATTGGATGCTTCGTACAGCAGCTTTAGCAACAGCATGTCCGTGGCGTCGCATGCGGGAAACGCCATTGGATCCAGTTCGTTTCGAAAATCAGCCGAAGCCGTAGCAGGCCTCGGCTCTTTTATTTGGGCATCCGTCCGCAGACGGATATGCTCAGGGAGGTTTTGCGGCAGGAATCCCTCGCCGATGTTGACCATGTACTCCATGCAGTTTTTGAGTTCACGGATATTGCCCGGCCAATCGTAGCACTGAAAGATGTGCATGGTCTCTTGCGGGAAATCCGTATGGATGCCGTGCTGCTTCAGAAAGAACGCGACGAGTTCAGGGATGTCGTCGGCGCGCTCGCGAAGGGCGGGAATTTTGATGTTGAACACGTTCAGGCGGAAGTAGAGGTCGAGTCGAAATTTTTTCTGCCGTACGAGTTCGTAGAGATCCATGTTTGTCGCGGCAATGATACGGATGTCGATTGGGATTGGATGGACGCTGCCCACGCGGATAATCTCGCGTTCCTGCAGGACGCGCAGAAGCTTTGCCTGCATATCCATGGGAATCTCAGAAATTTCGTCGAGGAAGATCGTGCCGCCGCTCGCCGCTTCGAAAAGACCGTGCTTTCCCTTTCGGCTTGCACCGGTGAAGGAACCTTCTTCGTAGCCGAAGAGTTCGCTTTCCATGAGCGAACCCGAAAGTGCAGCACAGTTGAAGGCGATGAATGGGGCGTCTGCGCGCGGCGAAGCGTTGTGGATCGACTGGACGAAGAGCTCTTTCCCCGTTCCGCTTTCGCCTTCGATGAGGATATCGCTGCTGCTCTTTGCGGCGCGCTCAGCAAGGCGCAGGATACGATGCAGATTGGCATTGCCCCCTTGTATGTCACGAAAGCTGTACTTCGTGTGGCTGCCCGCATGGCGCAAGGCGTATGCCATTCGATCGCTTTGGCTCTCGATGCTTTCGCGTGCGCGCAGGAGGAGCATGCCTTCCTGCAGGTTTTCGTCATGAAAAACAAGGGATTTGCTGAGGAGATAGTCCTTTCCTTTGATGTGAATAAGTTCATCACGGATGGGCGATCTGTCCATGAGCATGGGCAGGAGTCTTTCGGGAAACAGATTCACCAGCGGAAGATTGATGAGCTGATGCTCTGAGGGCGGAAAGATTTCCGCCATTTTCTTATTGTAGATATGGACGTGGTAGTTGGCATCGAAGATGAGTGCGGCGTCGTCGAGCATATCGAGCGTTCCCGATACGCTTGCATGCGTTTCGTGAAACTGGTTGAGCATTTCGACGAAGCCGGGGTTCAGCGGCATCATGTCGCGCTCGTGACCGCGCAAGATGGCGAGTGTTTCGGTTGATACGAGGTTGAGTGTCGTCAGGATATCGAACAGGCTTGAGACGTCGACAAGGCGTGGCCCGATCTCGATGATGTTCGCGATATGCTTCGGCACGTAGTCGCGCTCGTTGACGGTGATTGCGTAGCGGATATGCGCGTAGGAATCCGATTTCGTATTGTCAAACGGGATGAGCTTGACGTTGCGCAGGCCGAGCTCATAGAGGACCGAGATCGTTTGGATCGCCATTTGCCAATACGTGTTGACGACGAGAACCTCCGCGCGGGATGGGATCATGACAATCCGCTCCCACGCTTCGCGTGAGACCGTGCGCCGCACGATGATGACAGGCGTATGCGGCAGAAGGTACTTGCGTATGCGTTCACCGACTTCCTGCGAGGGGACGAGTGCGAGATCGCAGTTGATGTACGGCTTGATGCCCGCTTCGAGCGAGTAGCTTGAAAACTCCATGTAGGCGGAAAAGAGCGATTGCAGCTGATAGATGAAATGCAGGCGGTCACGCAGCAAGATAATAGCGACTTGGTATTTGCGCATAGAGCAAAAACCTCCAATTCCAATGGAATAAACCAATTATAAAGCCAATTCGACCAATTTTACAAGAAAAGAGATAAAAGAAGGCGTAAAACCAGGCGAAAAAGTTGGCACGAAACTTGCATTTATCCTATCATAGGTTGCGTTTATTTCTACAGGGGGGATTTTCAATGGGAAACGAAACACCATTCGCGACTCCTGCACAGGAGAAGCCCGTGCCTTGGTACGGTTATGCGTCGCTTTTGTTCGCGATACTGTTCTTCTCCGGGCTCTTCGCGACGATGCAGGGCTGGCTGCAGGCGTTTGACTACACGACGCTGCTTGGGAAGTATGGGACAGTTGCGAGTGAGAGCGGCGCCGCGACGACATTTATCGGGCAGTCGGGGACGGGCGCACGGCAAGGCTTCATCTTCGGCCTTAGCCTCGCTCCATGCGTCATGCTTGCACTCGGCATCGTCGAAGTCATCACGCATCTGCAAGGGCTCCGCGCCGCACAGAAAATGCTTACGCCGCTTCTTCGCCCGCTTCTCGGCATACCGGGAATAGCAGGGCTTGCACTCATTTCGAGCCTGCAAAGCACGGATGCGGGGGCGATCATGATGCGTGAACTGCGCGATACGGATATGCTTACGGATCGCGAGCGCTTGATCTTTGCGGCGTTCCAGTTCAGTGCGGACGGCACGATCACAAACTACCTCGGCACGGGATCTGCGCTGTTCGTCATGATGAATGTCCCGATCCTCATGCCGCTCATCGTCATCTTTGTCTTTAAGTTCGTTGGAGCAAATCTCATACGTATTTACCTCAAGCGCTACACGGAGGAGGCCCTAAAAGGATGAATCAGTCACTCATTGATGTCTTCGTCGAAGGCGCGAAAAAAGGTCTTCATATCAATCTGACAAGCATGCTGCCGAATCTCGTCATGGCATTCGTCTTGATCCAGTTCCTGAAGATCACGGGGGTATTGACGCTCCTCAGCAAAGTGTTTGCACCATTCATGGGAATCTTTGGATTGCCGGGCGAGGGCATCATGGTGCTCTTTTCCGCATGGCTCTCGATGGGCGGCGGCGTCGGTGCAGCGGCAAGCCTTTTTGCGGACGGAACGCTTGACGCGCGGCACATCTCGATCCTCATTCCTGCGATCTTCTTGATGGGTGCGCAGGCGCAGTACATGGGACGCTGCCTCGGTACGGCAAATATTCCGAGCAAGTTTTACCCGCCGCTGCTCTTGATTTCCATCGTCAATGCACTGCTTGCGATGCTTGTCATGCGATTTTTGGCCTGACGCATCAAGCTTACGGTTTGGCAAATAAAAGGAGAGATTATCATGGAACCATTTCGCTTGGAATCCTACCTGAACGACCTGAAGTACCTTGTGAACTTCGACAACGGCAGCTACAATGCCGCAGGCGTGCGCAAGGTGGCGACGTTCTTTGAGAAGAAGTTCGCCGGTACGATTTGGAAAACGGAGCTGATTCCCGTCGAGGGCGGCAAGGTCGGTCCTTGCCTTAAGGCCACGAATACGGATACAGACGATTACGACGTCGTCCTGCTCGGACACATGGATACGGTATTCGGGGACGGCGAAGCGGCGAAGCGTCCCTATGCGATTGATGAAAAAGGCATCGTGACGGGCGTCGGCGTCAGCGATATGAAGGGGTGCCTGCTTTTGGGATTCTACGCGCTCGCTGAACTCACGAATGCGGGAAAGCTGGAAGGGACGAAGATATGCTTTCTTTTCAACAGCGACGAGGAGACCGGGTCGAAGTATTCGGGCAGGCTTGTCGAACGGATCGCGCGTCACGCAAAACACTGCATCTGCATCGAGGCGGCGCGTGGAAACGGCGCGATGGTCAAGGCCCGCAGTGGGATCGCTGACTATGATCTCATGGCGACGGGAAAGGCGGCACATGCGGGCAATAACCCGCAGGAAGGCAGTTCGGCGATCCATGAGCTTGCCCATTGGATCATCGAGCTGCACAAGCTCAGCAATTATGCCGTCGGCACTTCGGTCAACGTCGGTGTCATCCGCGGCGGCACGGGGCGCAATGTCGTTGCCGATCATGCGGAAGCAGAAGTCGATGTCCGCTTCAGGAGCCAGGCGGAACACGATCGCGTGAAGCAAGGCTTCGAGGCACTGGCAAAGCAGCAGTTTACAAGCGGTGGCGCAAAGGTGACGTACGCCTATCGGCTCAACCGTCCGCCGATGGAAGCGACGCCGGCATCGCTTGCAATCTGTGACCGCGTCTCGGCACTTGCGAAGGAGCTTGGCATGGAGGATGTCTCGTGGGTTCGGGCGGGTGGCGGCTCGGATGCCAACACCACCGCTGCGATGGGGATCCCGACGATCGATGGTGCAGGACCTGTCGGTGCAGGTGGCCACAGCGCAAGAGAGTGGCTTGACTCAAAGTCTGTCGAACCGCGCATGAGACTTCTCGAAGAGACGATTCTCTACCTCTGCGGCAAGCGCAAGTAGGAAAAGGCAAGCAATTGAAGCGATTTTTGAATGGAACCCAAATATGAACATTGTTCATTATTTTTGTTTATGCCGATATATAAAATATTTATAAAGGTGTTGCGCGAGCAACACCTTTCTTGTTTCTTCCATGCTATACTAAGCGTAAATAAAGCGAAGGAAGAGAGGAGGGGACTCATGGTGGAGCTGAAATCATTATTTCAGAAACACACGTTGGCCTGCCTGGCGGGGGGCTTTGTCATCGGCGTTGCGGCGTGCGGCATCGGCGCTGGGTTGATGTCCTTTTCAGGTTCGCCTGCGTTCTGCGGCACTTGCCATTCCATGAAGCACGAGGCATGGACTTTTGCAGCGTCCAGCCATCGCAATCTCGAATGTACGGACTGCCACCTGCCGCATGACAATATGGTGCACTACATCGCCGAGAAAGGCCGGACGGGCATGCTCGACACGTACCATGAGGTGCTGCGCGACTATCCGGCACGCATCAAGCTTTCAGCGGATGGGCACCAGACCGTAAACGACAACTGCCTGCGCTGCCACAAGGCGACGATGGGCGAGGTCCATGCGGTCGTCGGAACGCCGATGGATACGGGTGGCGACTGCTTGAAGTGCCATAGCCGCATTGCGCATGGTTCGAACCATCTCGAGGGAGGGATCAAAGTTGAGTAAGCTACAGAAAATCATCGCTGCTGTCGTAGCGGTCTGCGTCCTGTTCTTCGGCTTCGTCGTGGTTCGCATCGGCGCAGCTCCGAACGACTCGACCGTCAAGCTGGCGAAGATACCGGATGACAAGAAGATCGGAAAGGAAGCATACAAGGACGCGTACCCGCTGCAGTACAATTCCTTCATGAAAAACAATGAGATGCTGCCGTCCCCGACGGGATACGGCGGATCGCTGAAGGGCAACTCGCACTTGGAGGAGCAGCCCGAAATGCTTGAGAACTTCAAGGGATATGCCTTCGCGAAGCAGTACGACGACGACCGCGGGCACACCTACGCGGGCGAGGACTTCAAGGAGACGAAGCGCCTGCCGGGTCAGAAGGGGGTCTGCATCACCTGCAAGGGCTCGTACATGTACGACGTCTACTACAAGCAGAGCGGTTGGGAGTATGCCTCCAAGCCCGTCGAGGAAGTCATGGCACCGATAGAGGACGACCAGTGGTTCGGCTGCTCGACCTGCCACGACCCCGACACGATGGAGCTACGCGTCTATCAGCAGGGCTTCATCGACTCGATGGCACGCCGCGGCGTAGACGTCTCGAAGGCTTCGCATAACGAAATGCGCGCCTATGTGTGTACGCAGTGCCACAACGAGTACTACTTCATGGCAGAGGACAAGCGCGTCAACCATCCATGGGACAACGGGCTGGACGCGGAGAGCGAGTTCCAGTTCTACCAGTCGGGACAGGCCGGCGCATTCAAGCAGGACTGGATTCATGCGGACAGCAAGACCCCGATGCTGAAGGCGCAGCATCCGGATTTCGAGGCTTGGTCGGACAGCGTCCATGCCGATGCCGGCGTCACCTGCGTGGACTGCCATATGCCGTACATGCGCAAGGACGGACAGAAGTACACCTCGCACTGGATGACGAACCCGCTTCACACGACGCAGGAATCGTGCATGAAGTGCCACGACGAGAGCGCGGAAACGCTCAAGGCCCGCGTCCAGACCATCGGCGACAACACGTTCAAGCTTCAGCGCATCGCAGGCCAGACGGTCGCAAAGGCGCATCTTACGGTCAAGGCGGCGATGGATGCCGGCGCGACGGACGAGCAGCTTGCAGCAGCGCGCCTCACACTCCGTGAAGCGCAGTGGTACTGGGATTGGGTCGCAGCAGAGAGCAGCATGGGCTTCCATAACCCAAGCAAGATGATGCGCACGCTCGGCCTTTCCATCGACAAGGCGCATCAGGTTATCGAGATGACGAATGCAGTGATGAAGGGAAGTCTCTAGGACGACGCTCCCTCATCATAGTGGCCGTTCATAGGAAAAAGCCTTTCCGAAGCAGGGAAGGCTTTTTCCTTTTGCGGGACGGGCGGGACGGATGGGACGGATGGAGAGGGAGAAAGCTGCATTGACAGGATTCCACGGGAAATCTATAATAAACAGGGATTTTCTTATTTGAATGGGATGACAAGGTGGATGGCATGAATTTCAATCTCGACCTGATGATTAGCTCGTTCCCGCTCTTGCTCTTAGGGGCGGGCATCACCATCAAAATCACGGTGCTTTCGGTGGCGCTCGGTATGGTGATTGGTCTCTTTGTGGGCATTGCCCGCATTTCGAACATCCGAATTTTTCGCGCTGCGAGCGCCGTCTATATCGATTTCTTTCGCGGGACGCCGCTGCTCGTGCAGATCTTTCTCGTCTACTTTGCGCTTCCCGTCGTGACAGGGCAGCGCGTTGATCCATTTGTCGCCGCAATCGGTGCATGCGGCATCAACTCCGGCGCGTATGTCGCAGAGATTTTCCGCGCGGGCATCCAGTCCATCGACGAAGGACAGATGGAGGCAGGTCGTTCGCTTGGCATGACATGGGGGCAGACGATGCGCTACATCATCGTGCCGCAGGCATTCAAGCGCGTCATTCCGCCGCTCGGCAACGAGTTCATCGCGCTCCTCAAAGATTCCTCGCTCGTGTCGGTCATCGGCTTCGAGGAGCTTACGCGCCGCGGCCAGCTCATCATCGCGAAGACATACGGATCGCTCGAAATTTGGATTTCCGTCGCGATCATCTACCTTGTGATGACGCTGACGATTTCGCGCTTTGTCGCGTATTTGGAGAGGAGGTTCCGCGCTGATGATAAGCATTGAGGGACTCAAAAAGTCGTTTGGCGAGGTTGAAGTCCTAAAGGGAATCGACCTTTCCGTCAAGGAAAAGGAAGTCGTCGTCATCATCGGCCCGTCCGGCTCCGGCAAGAGCACGCTGCTGCGCTGCATGAACTACCTCGAAGAGCCGACAGCAGGGACGGTCGCCGTCGATGGCATCGTCCTGGATGGCGAGGCGAACATCAACAAGGTGCGCGAGGAGGTCGGCATGGTCTTCCAGCGGTTCAATCTCTTTCCACACATGACGGTTCTCGCCAATATCATGCTCGCACCGATGAAGGTACGGCACATCGAAAAGGCAGAGGCGGAAAAGACGGCGCAGGAGCTTCTCGCACACGTTGGTCTCGAGGGCAAGGCGACCGCCTATCCACCGCAGCTTTCGGGCGGGCAGCAGCAGCGTGTCGCGATCGCGCGTGCGCTCGCGATGAAGCCGAAAGTCATGCTGTTCGATGAGCCGACATCGGCGCTCGATCCTGAGATGGTCGGCGAAGTGCTCGACGTCATGCGCAGGCTTGCCGAAGACGGCATGACGATGGTCATTGTGACACACGAGATGGGGTTTGCGCGCGAGGTCGGTGATCGGATTCTCTTCGTAGACGACGGACGTATTCTGGAGCAGGGCGCGCCTGCGGATGTGTTCGAGCATCCGCGGGAAGAGCGCACGCGCATTTTCCTGTCGAAAGTCCTA
The DNA here is from genome assembly GCF_000469545.1 of Mitsuokella sp. oral taxon 131 str. W9106. Lineage (GTDB taxonomy): Bacteria > Bacillota > Negativicutes > Selenomonadales > Selenomonadaceae > AWVT01. The sequence continues at coordinate 73,785 of NZ_KI273050.1, forward strand.
TGATTATTCGTGTGTTCTACAGGAACGGCAATATTTTGTCAGACGATTAATTGACATTCTGAGGTAGACCTGTTACAATCTAAACAAGAAGAAGTGTTTCATCACATGGAGCTTTTGCATGCGGTAGGGCATCGTTTCTTCCGATTTCTTCGGAGGCGAGGTCCACGGCCTCGCCGGGGCAGCTTTTTTAGGAGGAGTCTGTATGGTTGGCAAAGTAAAATGGTTCAGTGCGGAAAAAGGCTATGGCTTTATTGCCCGCACGGGCGGCGATGATGTGTTTGTGCATTTCTCCGCTATTCAGGGGGACGGATTCAAAAACCTGAATGAAGGGCAGGACGTAACGTTCGACATCGTCGAAGGAGCGCGTGGCCCACAGGCTTCGAATGTCGTCAAGCATAGCTGAAGTTGTTTTTACTCCAATCGAAGGGTGTTCGGCATGGTCGTGCCGGGCACCCTTTTCATATGGTCCCTATTTCGAGCATGAGCATGAAAGATTTCAGATTTTTTGCGTAATAAAAGAAGGGTTTGCGCGCAATTTGCCGAATAAGTATATATGGCCAAAGAATTCAGAAGGAATTCAAAATACAAGAAAGGGGATGTGTCGCATGGCAACATTCACTGTAAGAGGCAAAAACATCGAGATCACTCCTTCGCTTCGTGAGTACGTGGAAAAGCGGGTAGGAAAGGTCACGAAATACTTCGAGAAAGTCGGCGAAATCTCGGTGCTGCTGACGGTGCATAAGGGGCGTCACATCGTGGAGGTCACGGTTCCCGTGCAGGGCGGCGTTCTTTTGCGCGGCGAGGAAGCGACGATGGATATGTACACGTCGATCGATCTCGTCGTCGAGAAACTCGAACGCCAGATTCGCAAGCAGAAAACGAAGCTTGAGCGTCGCTTCCGCCAAGGAGGATTCAAGGCTGAGGCGCTCGCTGCCGGACCTCTTTCCGATCAGCGTGATGAGAGCGACGAGTACGCCGTCGTCAAGACGAAACGCTTCCATGTGAAGCCCATGGATGTGCAGGAAGCGATCATGCAGATGAATCTCCTCAATCACAATTTCTTCGTGTTCCGTGATGCAGAGACGGAGGAGGTCAATGTCGTCTATCGCCGTACCGATGGAAACTACGGTCTCATCGAGCCGAACGAGTAGGGCATCGAAACGCAGGTGAAATGGGTATGGAAGCCGGCGGCAAAGGGAAAACCTTTTGCTGTCGGCTTTTTGCTTGCGATATGTGATATAATAAAGAACGATATTTTATTGCAGTGGAAAAGGAGGACAGACCATTGGCATGGAAGCGTATCTTAGTGAATGCGGACGATTTTGGACGCCATGTGTGCATTAACCGCGCCGTGGAAGAGGGCGTGACGGACGGAATCCTGCGGTCAGCGACGCTCATGGCGGGTGGCGCAGCATTTGCGGATGCCGTCGTGCGCGCACATCGCTTGCACGCGCTCGGCGTCGGCATCCACTTTACGCTCGTCAACGGGAACCCCGTCCTCGCAGCCGATGTGATTCCGTCACTCGTGACGGACGAAGGCGTATTCTATGCGGATTATGGCACATTTGTCAAGCGATTTCTCATGGGCAAGGTGCGCATGGAAGAAGTGCGCGCGGAGCTCGGTGCGCAGCTCGAAAAGATCGAGATGACGGGGCTTTCCTTGACGCATGCGGACAGCCATCAGCACCTTCACGTCCTGCCGGGCGTACTCGATGCGGTGCTTGACCTCATGAAGGAGAGCGGGATTCCCGCGATGCGCGTGCCGCGCGCATCGCTCTTTGCTGGCGAATTCGGCGGCATCGGGCAGCTCGTCGGGCGCATGGGGCTGAGCCTTCTCGCCGCACGCGCGGCACGCGCGGCAAAACATCGTGGCATCGCTTGCCCCGACCACTTTGCGGGCATCGTTGCGGGCGAGGCGGTCAGCGAATCGGAAATGGATCGTATCATTATGGATCTTGCGGCGGGCACGACGGAGGTCATGATCCATCCCGGCACGGACACGGAGCGCCTTTCGCGCGAATGTGCATGGGAACATGATTTTGAGGCGGAGCTTTGCGCTGTGTGCAGTACAAAGATCAAGGAGCGGCTGGCAGAGATCGGGGCAGAAGCCGTGAATTTCCGCGCGTTATCGGATTCAGGCCATGAGACAAAGGGAATATGACCATGGAAAAAATTACGATAATCGTGCCTTGCTACAATGAGCAGGAGGTCATCGAAAAATTTTATCGCGAGACATCGCGCGTGTTTCGTACCGTTGACGGCATCTCGTTTACGTACCTTTTCGTCGATGACGGAAGCCGGGACGGAACGCTCGCGGCGATCAAGGAACTGGCCCGTGCGGACAGCCATGTCTCTTATATGAGCTTTACGCGCAACTTCGGCAAAGAGGCGGCGATGATGGCAGGTCTCGACTACGCCGAGGGCGATGCCGTGATCCTCATGGACGCCGACCTCCAGCACCCGCCGGAGCTTGTTCCAAATCTCATCGAGTGGTGGCATAAGGGATATGACGACGTTTCGGCGAAGCGCACGGATCGCGCGGATGAGGCGTGGTTCAAGCGGACGATGGCAAATTTCTTCTATCGCTTGCTGCAGCTCGTGAGCCGCTATGAGGTGCAGCGCGACGTCGGCGACTTCCGCCTGCTCGATGCCCGCTGCGTGGCGGCGCTTCGCCTCATGCGTGAGAACCAGCGATTCACGAAAGGCATGTTTACGTGGATCGGCTTCAGGAAGAAGGAGATCCCTTTTAAGGTGCAGCCGCGCGCAGGCGGACATACGACATGGAATTACTTTGCGCTCTACAATCTCGCAATCGAAGGGCTCACGTCGTTTACGACGGCACCGCTTCGCCTTACGACGTTCTTTGGTCTGTTCGTCTCGCTGCTTGCGATCCTCTACATGATTTTCGTCGCAGGGCGCGCGATGCTCTACGGCGATCCCGTGGCAGGCTACCCGACACTCATGACGATCATGCTGTTCTTGGGCGGCGTGCAGCTGCTGTCGCTCGGCATCATCGGCGAGTATTTGGGCCGCGTCTTTACGGAGAGCAAGCACCGTCCTGTCTATCTCATCGATTCATTTGACGGGCGGCGCGTGACCTACGCGAGCCCTGTTCAGCGTGAGACGGATACAGGAAATGGAGAGGAACAAAACGATGACAAGGCATAAAGGCCTGCAGACGGCAGTCGTGGCGCTTTCGATATTCGCCCTGCTCTATGCACTCAATAGGATGATGCCGCTTCACCGTGATGACTACGACTACTCGATGGTTTGGATGACGGCACGGCATATCACCTCGTTTGGCGATGTCCTCGAATCGGTCTGCCGTCACTATTTGCTCCACGGCGGGCGCGCGGTGACGGTGTTCTTCCTCGATACGTTCCTCTTGCTCGGCAAGAGCGTGTTCGATTTTGCGAATGCGCTCGTATTCCTCGCGCTCGTCGTACTCATGGCAATGCATGCGCGGCGCGGTGCTGCGTTTTGGCGCGAGCCAGGCATTTTCGCGGCAGCAGGTCTCCTCACATGGCTTTGCCTGCCACATTTCGGCGAGGTCGCCGTATGGAAGAGCGGCTCGACGGTCTATCTTTGGTCTGCCGTTCCCGTGCTGCTCTTTCTCCTGCCATACAATGTCCACCTGCGGGTGATCGGTACAGGCAAGGAAGGCACTTTATCGCATCGCCGGATTTTCGCCGTTCCGCTATTCTTGCTCGGCATCGTCGCGGGCTGGTCGGTCGAAAATCTTGCCGTCACGACGGTGGTCGTTTCGGCAGGCATTTCTTTTTACGCGTACCGCAAGGGCGCGATGATGCCATGGATGCCGGCAGGTGCGCTCGGCGCGCTCCTCGGCCTTATTGGCCTCATCGGCGCACCTGGCAATTTCGTGCGCTACGATGCGCAGGGAAGCGGAAAGGGGATCCTGACGCATATCGGCAACCAGTTTGCGGGAAACGGCGAGATGGTGCTCTATATACTTCCCGCTATCTTGCTGCTCATTCTCGCGTGGCGCCTTTATCGCCTGCGTATGGCAGGGGAGGAAGTGGGGACACCGTCGGAAAGAAAGCACGGGATCGGACGCTTCCTTCTCGCGGCATTCGTCGCGTTTCTCGTCGTTTCGTACTTCAACGGCGGCTTCGTCGCGTGGGCGCTCCGCGATTTTCTCGTTGGGCATGTTCTCGTGCCACTTGGACTGGACAAGCCGAAGACGATCGATCACTTCAATAATATAATGCATGGCTTTGAGGAGATGGCGATCTACTGGCTCGCGATTTTCCTTTTCTATTCGTGGGGGAAGGAAAGGCTCGGGCTCCAGAAGGCGCGCATCCGTGCGCTTGCCCCTGTGCCAAGGTGTGCCGTGCTTGCGCGGTTCCCTGTGGCGAAATACGCTTCCAGGCTCATTGCGCTCGCGCTTTTCAACAATTTCGTCATGATTGCTGCGCCGACATTCCCCGCACGCGCGACATTCAGCTCGACGGTCATGATTCTCATCGCGGTGCTCGCTGTCCTGCGCGACCCTGTCGTCGCGGCGCCGATCGCTGCACGCGGACGGAAGCTGCTCGTCACGGCGGGAGGCGCGCTCGGCACCTTTACGATGGCCGCAGCGCTCGTCATCACGCACGAGATGGACGAAGCAAACGCCGCGCGTCTCGCGATCGTCGAGCGGGCGGCAGCTTCGGGGAACCCTATCGCCTGCATGGAGCCGATCAGGCGCAAGAACCGCGCGCTTCGCCATGTTTTTTTCGTCGATTTTGATAATGGCGTGACGAAGGACGGCCTCTGTAAGTATTTCGGCATTGCGAACATCAAAGTGACGGGGGCGAAGTGACGTGCCCTCGCTTTGCCGCTGCATTGACTTCCATAGGGTGGTCTGCTAATATGGTAACGATGAATAAACGGACGGATCCATATATTATAGATAAAAGTAGGAGTTGATTTGTTTGCTGGGATTCATCAAGCGATTCTTGGGTGACAATAACGATAAGGAAATTGCGCGCTACCGTAAAGTCGTCGAGACGATCAACGCGCTTGAGCCGAAGTACGAAGGCATGACAGACGACAAGCTCACGGGGCAGACGCAGCTCTTTCGCGAACGCTTGGAAAACGGCGAGACGCTTGAAGATATTCTGCCGGAGGCATTCGCCGTCGTGCGCGAGGGATCGCGCCGCGTGCTCGGCATGCGCCATTTCGATGTACAGCTGATCGGCGGCATGTGCCTGCACGAGGGGAAGATCGCCGAAATGCGGACAGGCGAAGGCAAGACGCTCGTCGCGACGCTTCCCGTCTACCTCAATGCACTGATGGGCAAGGGCGTCCACATCATCACGGTCAATGACTACCTCGCAAGGCGCGACAGCGAGGAGATGGGGAAGCTCTACACGTACCTCGGGCTTACGGTCGGCCTTGTCGTGCACGATATGGACTTTCCTGAGCGCAAGTTCGCATACAGCCGCGATGTCACGTTCGGTACGAATAACGAGTTCGGCTTTGACTACCTGCGTGACAACATGGTCATTTCCGCGGATCAGATGGTGCAGCGTCACCTTCACTATGCGATCGTCGATGAGGTCGATTCGATCCTCATCGACGAGGCGCGTACGCCGCTCATCATCTCAGGACCCGGCGCGAAGTCAACGGATATGTACGCCGTCATGGCGCGTGCCGTCGCGGGGCTGAAGGAGAATATCGACTACAAGGTCGACGAGAAGCAGAAGACGGTCGCGCCGGTCGACGAGGTCGTGCCGAAGATCGAGAAACTTCTCGGCATCACGAACCTCTACGCACCCGAGAACATCGAACTCTCGCATTGCTTCACGGCAGCGCTCCGCGCAAAGGCACTCATGAAGCGCGACCGCGACTATGTCGTCAGGGGCGATGAGATCGTCATTGTTGATGAGTTCACGGGGCGTCTCATGGAAGGCCGTCGGTACTCGGACGGCCTACATCAGGCGATTGAGGCGAAGGAGGGCGTCAAGATTCAGCGTGAATCGCAGACGCTCGCGACGATCACGTTCCAAAACTACTTCCGCATGTACGACAAGCTCGCGGGCATGACGGGCACGGCAAAGACGGAAGAGGACGAGTTCATCAAGATATATAACCTGCCCGTCATCGTGGTGCCGACGAACAAGCCTGTGAAGCGCATCGATCACCCTGATCTTATCTTTAAGACGAAGCGCGCGAAGTACAAGGCTGTCGGCTTTGCCGTCGAAGAGCTTTATGCGAAAGGGCAGCCCGTGCTCATCGGCACGACGTCGATCACGCAGTCGGAAGAGCTCAGCGCGATTTTGAAGCGCCACGGAATACCGCATAGTGTGCTCAACGCGAAGTTCCACGAGAAAGAAGCGGAGATCATTGCGAATGCCGGTCAGATGGGGGCCGTCACGATCGCGACAAACATGGCAGGACGCGGCACGGATATCAAGCTCGGCGAAGGCGTCGCGGAGCTCGGCGGGCTCTTCATCATCGGTACGGAGCGCCACGAGTCGCGGCGTATCGATAATCAGCTCCGCGGTCGTTCGGGACGCCAAGGCGATCCCGGCGAATCGCGCTTTTACCTTTCGCTCGAAGACGACCTCCTGCGTCTCTTCGCCTCGGAGCGCATCGCGAAAATCATGGATCACCTCGGCATGGAAGAGGATGAGCCGATCGAGCACAAGATCATCACGAACTCCATCGAGCACGCGCAGAAGAAGGTCGAGGCGCGGAACTTCGACATCCGCAAGCACGTCCTCGAATACGATGATGTCATGAACCAGCAGCGCGAAGTCATATACGGCGAACGGCGCAAGATCCTCCTCGGCGACAACCTGCGCGAGAACATCATCGGCATGGTCAACCACATCATCAAGACGGAGATGAACCAGTACGCGAGCGCCGATCTATACCCAGAGGAATGGCAGCTCGACGGACTCATCGAGGACGCGGAGAAGATATACGCACCTGAAGGCAAGCTCAAGAAGGAAGAGCTTGCCGCGATGAGCCGCGATGACCTCAAGGAAACACTCGAAGGGATCGCGGAAGAGGGCTATCGGCAGCGCGAGGCGCTCTTCGGCGAAGAGAATATGCGCGAGCTGGAGAAGGTCGTCATGCTTCGCGTCGTCGACAGCAAGTGGATGGAACATTTGGATCGTATGGATATGCTGCGCGACGGCATCAACCTGCGTGCCTATGGCCAGCGCAATCCGCTTGTCGAGTACAAGATCGAGGCGCTCGATATGTTCGAGGAGATGGAGGCGGCGATCCAGGATCAGATTGCGTCGCTCATCTATCATGTGAGCATCGTGACGCCGGAGCAGGCGGCAGAGAATGCGGCAGCGGAACGCGCGCGTGCCGAGGAAGCGATCCGCAAGCAGAAATCGCAGATCGAAGATCACCTCAAGACGGCACAGGCTTCGCATGGCGATACAGTCAGTGCGGCTGAGGCGAAGAAGCCGAAGCAGGCTGTGAGCAAGAAAGTCGGACGGAACGATCCTTGCCCCTGCGGCAGCGGCAAGAAGTACAAGAATTGCTGTGGAAAAAACGCATGAGATGCGGCATGCACACCCCCTACGGAAAGGAATAAGATGCTAGAAGAACTAAAGCCCCGCCTCAGCGAGCTAAACGAAAAGCTCGGTCAGATGGAGATCTCGCTCGAAGTCCCCGCGAAGGAGGAGAAGATCGCCGAACTTGAGTACAAGATGGGCGAACCCACCTTTTGGGACGATGCGGAAGCGGCGCAGAAGATCAATCAGGAACTAAACGACGTCAAGATCAGCGTCGATAAATACAAAGGGCTTCGCGCGAAGTTTGAGGACGCGCAGACGCTTTGGGAGATGGGCATGGAGGAAGGCGACGAAAGCATGGAGGAGGATGTAAAAGCCGACCTCGATGCGGTCGCTGGCGGGCTCGAGTCCCTGCAGCTTGAAGTGCTGCTCTCAGGGCCGTACGATGCGAACAACGCGATTCTGACGCTCCACGCGGGGGCGGGCGGAACGGAGGCGCAGGACTGGACGCAGATGCTTCTGCGTATGTATGGCCGATGGGCGGAACGCCACGGTTTTGCCGTCGAGACGGCGGATCTCCTGCCAGGTGATGAGGCGGGGGTCAAGAGCGCGACGATCTTCATCAAAGGGCACAATGCCTACGGCTTCTTGAAGTCGGAAAAGGGCATCCACCGCCTCGTGCGCATTTCGCCGTTTGATGCCAATGCACGTCGCCATACGTCGTTTTCGGCATGCGACATCATGCCGGAGATCGACGATGCCGTCGAAGTCGACATCAATATGTCGGACGTGCGCGTCGATACGTACCGCGCATCGGGCGCAGGCGGCCAGCACATCAACAAGACGTCGTCCGCCGTCCGCATGACGCATGAACCGACGGGCATCGTCGTCCAGTGCCAGAACGAGCGCTCCCAGCTCCAAAATCGCGAACAGTGCCTCAAAATGCTCCGCGCAAAGCTTTTTGAGCTCGAATTGGAGAAGAAAGAGGCGGAGCTTGCGAAGCTCGAAGGAGACCAGCAGAAGATCGAATGGGGCAGCCAGATTCGCTCCTATGTATTCCAGCCTTACACGATGGTCAAGGATCATCGCACGAATGCCGAGACGGGCAACGTACAGGCTGTCATGGACGGCGATCTCGACATGTTCATCCGCGCGTTCCTCGCGGCGAAGGCGAATCACGAGATCTGACGCAGCAGGCAGAATGAGATGAGGTTTGTTCAAAATCCGGCCAGACCTCATCTTTTCTATTTATTCTATTTATGATTTATGGCGGCGGGTGCCAGGGAGGGGAGAAAATGCGAAAAGCCTTGACTATTCTAGGCTTGTTCTTCATAATATTAGTCGTAATTGCGGAGTTCGTCCTGCCGGGAATCGTGCGCGGGACGCTCCGGACGAAGGCGGAGGGGCGGCTCGCGACGTCGGATGTGACGGTCACAGTGGACTCTGCGCCCGCTGCACTCCTCGCGCTCGGCGAGGCACAGGCACTGCACATTGTCGCACATCAGGCAAAGGTCGGCGACGTCACCGTACAGGAACTCACGCTAGACGGAAAGGGCGTACGTCTTGACGTGCCGGCACTCGTGCACGGCGAGGGGATCCGCGTGCGTCGCGCCGATGCGCTCCAGATCCGTGGGATCATTTCGGAGGACAATCTGCGCGAGGCCATCGCAGCGAAGATCGACCGCCTCGAAGACGTCGCCGTGAAGATTTCGCCGGACGGCGTGCTCGCGACGGCGCGCGTGAAACTCTTCGGACGGAAGGCGGATGTCGAACTTGAAGGAGACGTCGTCGAAGACGGCGGCGCACTCTATTTCCGCATGAGCCGGCTAAACGTCAGGAATGCGCTTATTGGCACGGCAAAACTCTCGGATATGTTCGGCAGCTTCGAACTCGCGCCTGCGAACAAATTGCCGTTTGGGCTGAAACTTCAAAGCGTCACGCAGAAGGACGGCAGGATTGTCCTCGTAGCGGAGCGCAGGAAAGACAAAGATTGACATAAATTAAGGTGGATTCATTACCATGAAGGATTTTCGATACAATCGCTTCCTCATTTTGGTCATTGCCTTCGGGCTTATTGCGGCGCTTTTGATCGGCATCGAACGTCATCACGTCGAGCGTGCGAGCCAGCAGGTCGATCTCGCGATCGACTACGAGGGGCTTCAGGAACTCGCGCAGCGCGAGGGCATGGAAGAAGCGGATGTGCTTCGCGCGGCGAGGGACGCGGGCATCCACTCGCTCGCCGTCTACGAGACGACATTCAAGAAGCTCAATGCAAACGGCAAAGTGACGGCAATCGCGGGAAGCGACATCCTCGCACGCTACCATGCGGGTGCGCTCAGCGACGAACGCTGGCGTGCGCTCGTCGCCGCAGGCAGGATCGTCGGCACGGAAGCCTATGTCGTCGGAAACGACGCGCAGACTTATCGCGAGGTGAAGGAAGACCTTTTCCGCCGTCTTGGAAGGAGCCGCGTCACGGTGCTTTCCGTCGGCGATGAGGAAGTGCTCGCCGTCAAAGCGCATTACGAATCGCTGCTCAAGATGAATCTTGGCATGCCGACGGACGAAATGCGCGCCGTCAACGCAGCAGGGTTCCAAGTCCTCGCGCGTCCGAGCAACTACGAAAACTGCTCGGCAGAGGATGTTTCGGCCGTCTTTTCGCGCATGGATGGCATCGACATATCGGAGATCGTATTCTCAGGCGCGCAGACGCTTGGCGCACCGAAATCCCTGCAGGCGACGATCGACGCGATGAAGGCGCGTGATCTCACGTTCGGGCTGATCGAGGCGACGACACAGCTTCAGTTCTACAAACAGGACGGCATGGAAGAGATCGCAAAAGGGCTCGGCTACGATAAGGTCGCACGCCTCTACGCGATCCCGAAGGACGAGCAGCCGAAGATGAAGATCGCGGATGCCGTCGAGCGTTGGGCGAATACGGACGAGGAGCGCAATATCCGCATCGACCTCCTGCGCATCTACGACAAGCCGTCGCCGAACATGAGTCTCTTTGAGACGAATATGAAGTATTTCCACGACACAAGGGACAAGATCACTGCGAATGGATTCACGATCGGCCCGGCCGGCACGTTTGCTAGGTACGAGCCGCTGCGCAGCCTTCGCGCACTCATCGCACTCGGCGTCGCGGCAGCAGGCGTGCTCTACCTCTCGCTCGTCATCCCCCGGCTCAATGCGAGTCCGAAACACCAGTACATCCTATTTGGCATCTTTGGCGCACTCGCGGCGATCCCCATCATGATGGGAAACGGATCGAAGATTCGCGTTATCGCGGCACTCGCGAGCGCAAACCTCTTCCCTGCGCTCGCCGTCATTTGGCAGCTCGACCGCGTGCGTCATTTTCGTGCAAAAGCGCGCATCGCGCTTTTGCATCTCATCGTGACAGCGGCACTCGCGCTCTTTTTGGCGGGGGCGATGTCGTATGTCGGTGCGGCATACCTTTCGGGTTCGCTCGCGGATACCCAGTATTTCCTTGAATTTAACATCTTCCGCGGCATCAAGCTCACGTTTGTCCTGCCGCTCCTCTTCGTTGCGATTGCATTTTTGCAGCGCTTCGATATTTTCGACGGCAGGATGGATGCGACAAAAGGCGTCATCGCGCAGGTCAGGCACATCCTCGATACGCCCGTCAAGGTCGGCACGCTTATCGGTCTCTTCTTTGTCCTCGTAGCGGGCATCGTGCTTGTCGCGCGAAGCGGTCATACGTCCGGCATGCCCGTCTCCCATTGGGAGCTGCAGTTTCGTGCATTCTTGGAGCAGACGTTCTACGCGCGTCCGCGCACAAAGGAACTGCTCATCGGGCATCCCGCTTTCATGCTCGCGGCGATGGCGCTCCTCCGCAAGTGGCCGACGATGGTCTTCTTCGTGTTTGTGCTCATCGCGACGATCGGACAGGGTTCGATGGTCGAGACGTTTGCACACATGCGGACGCCGATCTACATGTCCTTTATGCGTGGCATCGGCGGCCTCGTGCTCGGCGCCGCTGTCGGTGCGGCCGCGATGGTCTGTGTCGAGATCTGGCAGGCAATCATGGCGAAGGCGAAAGAGAAGGAGAGTCAGGCGAACTGATGGAGAAACGGATTGTCGTATCTGGCTACTACGGGGCAAAGAACGCAGGCGATGAAGCCATGCTCGCGGCCATGCTCGAAGTGCTCCGTGACCTCGACCCAAAACTTCATATTACGGTGATTTCGGCAAGCCCGAAGGATACGGCAGAGCGCCATGGCGTAGAGGCGGTCTCATGGATATCCTTGCCCGCCATTTTCGATGCACTCGCGCATGCTGATATCCTTCTGAGCGGTGGCGGAAGCCTTCTGCAAAATGTCACGAGCAGGAGAAGCCTCTACTACTATCTCGCCATTATATTTCTTGCACGTATGCTCGGCAAGCGTGTCATGCTTTATGCGCAGGGGATCGGACCGATTATCGGTCATGTCGCAGAGACGGCTATGCGCTTCGTGCTGCGCGGCGTCGACTGCATCACGGTGCGTGACAAAGGCTCGCTCGAAGAGCTTATGCGACTTGGTATCCAAAGGCCAAAGACTCGATGCACGGCCGATCCCGTGCTCGCGATTCACCCTGTGACGCGCGAAGCGGGGCGCACGATATTTGATGCGTATCACGTGCGGGAAGACCTGCCTGTCGTCGGCATATCCGTGCGCGACTGGCAGCACGAACAGGCGTTCAAACAGGTCTTTGCCGAGGTATCGGATCGCATCGTGCGCGAGCTAGGCGCGCAGGTCGTATTCCTGCCCATGCAGTTTCCAGAGGACGTGCGGGCGGCGAAGAGCATCGCTGAGCGCACGCACGAGTCCTGTGCGGTGCTCGCGGGCGAGTATACGACGGCGGAATTTCTCTCGCTCGTCGGCAACATGGATCTCATGCTCGGCATTCGCCTTCACGCACTCATCTTTGCGGGCGTCATGAACGTGCCGCGCATCGGCATATCCTACGACCCAAAAGTTGATCGGTTCCTCGCTTCGATCGGCGAGCGCCCCGTCGGCAATCTTCGCACGATCACGGTGGAGGCTCTCATGAAAGCGGTGCATACGGCGTGGGATCAGCGGAGGGGGCGGGAACATACGCTGCCGATGAAGCTTCGCGAACTCGCTGCAGAGAACGCGCATATGGCGCTCGAACTCATTTACGATTAAGAGAACGAGGGATTTTCTCCCGTTCTTTTTCTTTTTTTCATAAAACTATGATACAATTAAAAAGGTTATGTTACATGACGGAGGAATCGCTTGCATGATCCAAATGCGAAATGTATCAAAGGTCTATGAGAACGGTGCCGTGGCACTCGATCAGATCAACGTAACAATAGAAAAGGGCGAGTTCGTGTTCATCGTCGGCGCGTCCGGTGCGGGGAAGTCCACCTTCATCAAAATGCTGTTCCGCGAGGAGCTTCCAAGCGAGGGGGAGCTCCTCGTAAACGGGCACGACGTCGTGCGCATGGCGCGCGCGGACGTGCCGTTCCTCAGGCGTGGGCTCGGTGTCATCTTTCAGGACTACCGCTTGCTGCCCGACAAGACGGTCTTCGAGAACGTCGCATTCGCGATGCAGGTCATCGAGGCGCCGCGCCGCATCATGCAGCGCAGCGTCAACTCGGTCTTGGACGTCGTCGGGCTTCGCGAGAAGTACCGCTGCTTCCCTTCGCAGCTTTCGGGCGGCGAGCAGCAGCGTGTCGCGATTGCACGCGCACTCGTCAACGCGCCCGACATCCTCATCGCTGACGAGCCGACGGGAAACCTTGACCCCGAGACGAGCTGGGATATCATGGACATTTTCAAGCGCATCAATGCAGCGGGGACGACGATCGTCATGGCGACGCACGACAAGCGCATCGTCGACACGATGAAGAAGCGCGTCATTGCGATCGAGGATGGGCGTATCGCCCGCGACGAGGCACGGGGGGCATACGGCTATGAAGATTAGGACAAGCGAATACTTCATTCAGGAGGTATTTCGCTCGCTGCGGCGCAACAACTGGATGACGTTCGCCTCGATCAGTACGGTCGCCGTATCGCTTTTCGTGCTCGGCGTATTCCTCATACTCGTCCTCAATATGAATCGCATGGCCAATACACTTGAATCCCAGGTGCAGATCAGCGTCTACTTGCAGGACGGAATCAACAAGAGCGACCGTGAGGACATGGAAAAGGATATCGAGCACATGCAGGGCATCGAGCGTGTTGTCTTTGTCGATCGCGATACAGCGAAAGAGCGCCTCGCAGAGCGCCTCGGCGATCAAAAATACCTGCTCGATGCGCTCGGAGACAAGAATCCGCTGCCAGACGCCTTCGCGGTCACAGTCAAGCAGCCCGACCTCGTTGAGACGGCGGCGACGGCGATCGAGCAAATGCCGGGCGTCGAATCGGCAAAATACGGGCAGGACGTCGTCGCGCATCTCTTCGATATCACGCGCCTCATGCGTCTTTTTGGCGTTGCGCTTATGGCGCTTCTCGCAGGCGCGACGATTTTCATCATCTCGAATACGATACGCCTGACGGTCTTTGCGCGGCGCAAGGAAATCGCCATCATGAAGTACGTCGGCGCAACGGATTGGTTTATCCGCTGGCCGTTCCTGCTTGAAGGCATCGTCATGGGGTTTGTCGGCGGCGTTTTGTCAGCGATCGTGCTGCGCAGCTTCTATGCGGCGATGGCGTCGAAGATCTACAGCACATTGGCGTTCTTTCCGCTGATGCCGCAGTACCCGTTCATGAACTACGTCAGCGCAGCGATCATCTTTTCGGGCATGGCAGTCGGTGCCATCGGCTCGACGATTTCGCTGAAGCGATTCCTAAAGGTATGAGAGGCGATGAAGTTGAATCGAACGATAGAAAAGGGTGCGGCGCTTGTGCTTGCAGCGCTTCTCCTCGCACCGCAGTTCTCGCTCGCGTCACCGGAGGACGATAGGGCAAGCTATGAGGAGCAGGCGGCGGAAAAGCTCAAGGAGAGCAATGCCATACAGGGAAAGCTCGATTCCATCTCGGAAGAAAAGCGTCAGATCGACGAGGAAGCGGACGCCGCGATCGCCGAGCACAAGGCGCGGCGCGCGGAGCTCCTTGAGACGCAGAGCCGCATGGAGGAGAATGAGGCGCGCATCAAGACGCTGCAAAAGGACTACGACAAGCAGAGCACAAGGCTCGGCGAGCGCGTACGCGATATCTACATCAACGGCCAGATATCGTACCTCGACGTGCTCTTTGGGGCAAAGGACTTTCAGGATCTCATGACGCGCATGGATCTTCTGAAGCGCATCATCAAGCAGGACTACGACCTCGTGCAGGTCGTCATCGCGGAAAAGGACGAGATCGAGGACAAGCAGAAGGCACTCGCGAACGACCGCGACAAGCAGGCGGCGCAGGAAAAGAAGGCGCGCCTTGCACGCGAGGACATGGAAGCGAAGGTGCGCAAGCGGCAGGCGATCATCGACAAGCTCAAGACGGACAAGGCAACGATTGACCGTCAATACGACGAGCTCGTAGCGGCGTCGAAGCAGATCACGCAGATGCTCCAAGCGAGCCGCATTGCAAATGCACCCATTTCGGGCAGCGGCGCGATGATCTGGCCGGTCAACGGCTCAGTGACGAGCGGGTTCGGTTGGCGCGTCCATCCGATCACGGGCACACAAAGGTTCCACAGCGGCGTCGACATCGGCGGCGACTACGGGCAGGAAATCCACGCAGCGCAGAGCGGCACGGTTGAGTTTGCAGGATGGATCTCGGGCTACGGAAACGCCGTCATCATCAACCACGGAGGCGGCATCTCCTCGCTCTATGGGCATTGCCAGTCCGTTGCCGTCAGCGTCGGACAGAGCGTAAGCCAAGGTGAGACGATTGCATACGTCGGCTCGACGGGCAACTCGACGGGACCGCACTGCCACTTTGAAGTGCGCCAGAACGGGGAGCCCGTGAATCCCTACAACTACTTGTAAGGAAATCGGATGATCCTCATTTCCATAAGGATAGGGTATGACAAAGAAAAAAATCGTTTTGATCATGGTGCTGACGGCGATCATGTCAGCAGGTCTCACGATAGGCGCGATATGCGCTGCGTTGGGACTCGACGCAGCGCGGGCAGCCAATATGGCACGCTTCTTTGGCGTCATGCGGCTCATCGAGATGCGCTACGTCACGCCGGTGGACGATGAGACGCTCATCGACGGTGCGATTTCAGGCATGGTGCAGTCGCTCGACGACCCGCATTCGATTTACATGAAGGCCTCTATGTTCAAGGAACTGCGCGAGCAGACAGAAGGCGAGTTCGGCGGTATCGGCGTGACGATGGGCTTCAAGGATTCGAAAGTCACGATCATATCCGTCCTGGAGGGAACGCCGGGCGAGGCGGCAGGCCTCATGGCAGGCGATGAGATCATTGCCGTTGACGGCACGTCTGTGACCGAGTGGCAGCCGGAAGAGGTTGCACTCCACATCCGCGGCGAGATCGATACGAACGTTGTGCTGACCATTCGCCGCGCGGGAGAGGACGATCACGACTACACGCTTACGCGTACGACGATCAAGATTCACTCCGTCAAGGGAAAGATGATCGACGGAACGCAGATCGGCTATCTCCGCATCGCGTCGTTTGCCGAGCACACGGGCGAGGAGTTCAAGCAGGAGCTTTCCGCGCTCGAAGCACAGGACATGAAAGGGCTCATCCTCGACCTTCGGCAGAATCCGGGCGGTCTTATCACGAGCTGCGTCAAGGTGGCAAATGAAGTCGTGCCGAAGGGGACGATCGTCTCCGTGGTCGAGCGTGACGGCTCGAAAGAGGAGTACACATCCTCGCTTGAAGCACCGAAGTACCCGATTGTCGTTCTCATCGACGGCAACAGTGCGAGCGCGTCCGAGATCCTATCCGGTGCCCTGCAGGATACGGGGGCGGCGACGCTCGTCGGCACGACGTCGTACGGAAAGGGGTCGGTGCAGATGGTGCTGCCGCTCCTGCACGACGACGGCATCAAGCTCACGATTGCAAAGTATTACACGCCGAACGGGCGCAGCATCGACGGCACGGGCATCACGCCCGATGTCGAGGTGGGCTTCTCGCCCGGCGATACGCAGGATGTACAGCTTGAAAAAGCAGAAGAAGTGATGGAAGAGAAGCTCGCGCAGTAAAGGGGGATAGCAGTTGGACAGAACGAAGATCGGTATGGGACTCCTGTTCGTCGGCGGCTTATGCGCTGTCCTTCCGTTCCAGTTGCCGCTTCTTTTGGAGCCTTATGGCATGCCTCTTGCCATGGAGGCGGCAGGGCATGGTGAGGTCGCGGACTTTGCCCCTGTCCTGATTGGCGCGGGACTCTTTCTCGCCGCAAAGAGCTTGCAGGGAGCCGTGGAAAAGGTCGGCATCAGCGAGGGGCTGATTCGCCTCGTCGGCGGCATGTTCTTTTTCAGCGGGCTATGCGATGCCTTGCAGGTGCTTCTTTCGGTGTCGGATGCTACGCTTCCGCTTCAAGCTGCCGTGGACAACGCGGAGAGAATCTTCCTGCCCTTGGCGTTTCTCGCCTGTATCGGCCTCTTTTGCCGGCGCCGTGTCTGCTTTGGCAGGCTGCAGATGGAGCCGAGCCTTGCCGTCATGCTGCTGCGCTTTGCGCTCGTCTTTTCCCCCATCTTCTTTCCCATCGTGCTTCTCTGCAATCTGGAATGGATCCCTGGCCCCTTGCTGCTCTTTAGCTCTGTGAGCGTGTATGCCGGCCTGGTCATCGGGCTCTTGATCCTGCAGGAACGCGCCGTAGAGAACCTCGCGTTTGGAACGGGGGAGCTTTCCCAAAGCGAGTGGGATCAGACCCTTGCGTATCACCGCAGGCAGCTGCGAGGCAGCATCCTGTTCGTCGCTGCGCTCTACGCATTCTCCTGCCTCGTGCTCGGCGCGCTCCTCGCTCTGATGGATGCGCTCCATGGCGTTGGCTGAAACGGATTGAAAAAATAAAAGCGGCATTCGGGCAGCAAAGTAAAAATCCAGTCCCCCTAAATCGGTTGCAGGGACTGGACTTTTAGCGAAATTTCCGTATGCAGGCGAGGAAGCGTTCACCGTATTTTTCAAGCTTCTTCTCGCCGACGCCCTTGACGGCCTGCATGGCGTCGAGTGTTTTGGGCATGACCGCGCACATATCGCGCAGCGTCGCGTCGGAGAATACGACGTAAGGCGGGATGTGCTCGTGCGTCGCAATCGTGCGGCGCAGCGCACGGAGCTGGTCAAATAGCTCGGACTCCTCGGCTTCCTTTTGGATTTCCTTGGCAACGGCCTGATAGACTTTTTCCTTGCCGCGCAGGACGTCGTAGGCGCTTTCCTTGAGCCGCAGGACGGGGAACTGGCTCTCCGTCAGCGCGAGGTAATCGGTCGCGACAAAACGTTGGATGAGAAGCTTGATAGCGGCAATGCTTCGCTCTTTCATAAGCCCATACGTCGAGAGCCTGTCCAAATGAAGGGCTTGCACGCGCTTGTCGGATGAGCCTTTTAGGACCTGCGCGACGAGCGTGAGGCCGAAGCGCTCGTGCATGCGATAGATGCACGAGAATACTTTCTGTGCGTCGACCGTGACGTCGATGCGTGCAAAGCCCGCCCGGCAGTTGCCGCAATTTTCGCAGCGTTCGGGTGCGCTTGTATCGCCGAAGTAGTGGATGATGAAGTGGCGCAGGCACTCGGGTGTATGGCAGTAGTCGACCATCTTCTGCAGGCGGCCGAGGCTCTGCGCCTTGCGTTCCGGCTCTTCCGTCGACTGGCTGATGAGGAACTTTTGCGTCATCGTGTCCTGCGGCGCGTAGAGCAGGATGCAAGTCCCCGGCTCGCCATCACGTCCGGCGCGGCCTGCCTCCTGATAGTACGCTTCGATGTTTTTCGGCATATTGTAGTGAATGACGTAGCGCACGTTGCTCTTGTCGATGCCCATGCCGAAGGCATTCGTCGCGACGATGACCGGTACGTTGTCGTAGAGAAAATCATCCTGTGATGCGGCGCGCTCCGTGTCTGAGAGTCCTGCGTGATAGCGGGCGACGGCAAGCTTGCGGCGCTTGAGCAGCGCGTATACGGAGTCGACTTCCTTGCGCGTCGCGGCGTAGATGATGCCCGGCTCGCTCGGATGATGGCGGACGTAGGCGGCCACGAATTTCTTTTTGTCCTCGCCGCGCCGCACCTCGAAGTAAAGATTGGGACGGTCAAATCCCGTGATATGTACGGAAGGCGTATTCAGGTCCAGCAGGCGAATGATATCGTCCTTGACCTCAGGCGTCGCCGTCGCGGTGAAGGCGGCGATGCGCGGACGGTGCGGAAGCGACGCGATGAAAGGCGCAATTCGGCGATAGCTCGGACGGAAGTCATGGCCCCACTGCGAAAGGCAGTGCGCCTCATCGACGGCGACCATCGCGATGGGCTGACGCTCCAATATGTGCTGGAAATAGCTCGTGTCGAGACGCTCGGGCGCGACGTAGACGAGCTTGATTTTTCCGGATGCAATCGCCGCGAGCCGCGCGTCGGCTTCGCTTGCCGCGAGGCTGCTGTTGATGCAAGTCGCGGCGATGCCCTGTGAAAGGAGTGCGTCGACTTGGTCCTTCATGAGCGAGATGAGCGGTGAGATGACAAGGGTGAGCCCAGGAAGGACGAGTGCCGGAATCTGAAAGCAGATTGATTTTCCAGCGCCTGTCGGCATGATGGCAACCGTATCATGCCCTTCAAGAAGACTCCTGACAACGGGTTTTTGCGCAGGGCGAAAATCTTTGTAGCCGAAATGTTCATTGAGCAGGGAAAGGGCATGATCGAAATATGGATTGGACATGGACGGAACCTCTTTTTTGCATTCGGAAAAGAATTTAACCATAAAATAATTTGTCCGTAATGGGAACGCAATACGTTTATTCTATCATACTTTCATGGATTGATACAGACGACAGCTTGCCTTATAATAAAGCAGGAGTTTGGTGCTCTGTGGAGGCTTTTCCACTGAGGTGCGGGCAAAAAGATGCGTCAAGACAGAGGTGCTGAATCTATCGGCACTTCCTTGGACTATCATGGGGGAGAAACATGAAGTACGGAAGGAAAGAAGTTGTGCTGCTCGCGGGAGCGATGTTCTTCGGCAGTTCATCGGCATACGCAGCCGACCTCAGCCTGCAGGCGGCAATCGACATGGCGCTTGCGCAGAATACCGCGCTTAGGATTACCCAAAAAGCGGAAGCCACGGCGGAGGAATCGCTGCGCGAGGCGCGTGGCAGAAATGGCGTCAATGTCTCAGCGTCCGACAGCCTGAGCACGAGCAAAAACAGCGACAGCGAGCGCAGTACGGGCAACTCCATCAGCATCGATGGATCGCTTCCGCTTTACACGGGCGGTGCGAATGAGGCAGCAATACGGAGCGGCGAGATCGGGCTCGATGCCGCGCGCCTTTCGACGG
The DNA here is from genome assembly GCF_000469545.1 of Mitsuokella sp. oral taxon 131 str. W9106. GTDB lineage: Bacteria > Bacillota > Negativicutes > Selenomonadales > Selenomonadaceae > AWVT01. The sequence continues at coordinate 93,666 of NZ_KI273050.1, forward strand.
AGCGCGAGCGCGAGAATCTGAAGCTCAGCGTCATCCAAGCCTATTACACGGCGCTCGAAGCCAAAAAGACCATTGGCGTTCGGCAGGAAACCGTCGACAAGTACCAAGAGCATTTGGAAAACGTGCAGCAGCTCTATGCGGCAGGGGCAAAGGCGCGCATCGATGTCATCGACACGAGCGTGCAGCTCAGCAATGCAAGGCAGGATCTCATCAAGAGCGAGAACGCTTACGAGGTCGATCTTGCCAAGCTGCGCAATTACCTCAACCTTGACCGCAGCGAGCCGATTGTTCTGACGACGGACTTTTCGTATGCGGCATTTCCGCAGTCGCTCGACCGTGCGGTCAGCTACGCCTATGGGCATCGCGTCGATCTGATTGCCGATCGGTACAAATACGAGCAGAAGAGCGAAGCGCTGAAAGAAGCGAAGGCGGGATATGCGCCGACGGTAAGCCTTGGAGTCGGCGCGGGGCAGAGCAATTCATTTGAACCGCGCGGGCATTCGAGCCAAGACATCCGCGCGAGTGTTTCGCTGCAGTGGAATATCTTTGACAGCGGCGTGACGCGGGCAAAGGTACAATCGGCGGATAACGACCTCGACGTGGCGCAGCTCACGCTCGAACGCGACCGCGAAAACATCGATTACGCCGTCCGCGAGGCATACTACAATATGCGCGAGGCGGAAAAGCGATTCAACTCGACGGAGGAGGCGGTGAAGCAGGCGGAGGAAAATTACTACATTGCGCGCGAGAAGTATCGTGCGGGCGAGGGGCTCATGCTCGACATCACCGACGCGCAGGAATCGCTCGCGAGGGCGCGCATGAATGCGATCAGCGCACAGTACGACTATGCGCGCTACAAGGCGGCGCTCGAAAATGCGATGGGCATGGAGCTGACGCCATCCGAGCGCGAGGCTGCCGTGCGCATGACGCATGAGACGTGTGAGGCGCAGGAAAAGAAGATTGCGCATGCCAAGATGCGCTGGCAGAAGGAGCAAGCTGCGGCAGGCATAGGAGGATGGGCGAGACAGGAGCCTTTGGAGCCGGCAGCAGGGAAGGCGGCGAAGGATCGAAAAGACCTAGCACGTCATGAGCAAGGGAAGGATGCGGCGCAACAGCAGCTTGATGCACAGGCAGGCAGCCCATCTTCTGAAACGGTCGCACGCGAGCTCGCAGGGGAGGACGGTTCAAAGTGAAAGTTCGGCTAATTCGGCTAAATGGGAAGGCAAAGGCAGCGATTGCCGCCGTCGTCCTCGTCGCCGTCGCTTTTGGCGGATGGCATTACGTCCAGGGAAAACAGGAAGCAAAGAAAGCGGCAGATGTCGAGACGACAAAAGTCGTACGCATGGATCTGAAATCCACCGTCTCCGCGACGGGGACGATCCGCCCCGTCGACAGCGTCGAGGTCAGTTCCAAAATCACGGCACGCCTGAAGAGCGTGCTCGTCAAAGAGAATGATACGGTGACGGCAGGACAGACGATCGCAACGCTTGATGCGAAGGACTACAACTCGAAGCGTGACCAAGCGAGCTACAAAGTCGAGAACGCGAAGGCGAAGTACGACCGTGTGCGTTATCTCTACGAAATCGGCGCGGACACGCAGCAGCAGCTTGAGGATGCAAAACTCGACTATGATACGGCGGTATCGACGCTCACGCAGGCGGAGTCGGACGCGGGTGAGACGAGCATCGTCGCACCGATCGACGGTACCGTAGTCGGCGAGCCGAAGACGGTCGGCACGATGGCCGTTGCGGGCAGCGACAACCCGACTGTCATCATGCGCATTGCAAATCTTTCCTCGAAGCAGATTCTTGCGAAAGTCGATGAGACGGATATCGGCGATATACAGATCGGACAGGAGGCAACGTTCACCGTTGACACCTACAGCGACCGTACATTCACGGCGCGCGTGACGAAGATTTCGCAGACGGATACAGCGAACTCGTGGGATACGAAGACGAGCAGCTCATCGAGCACGTCGGCAAGCGTCATCTACTACTACGTGACACTCGACGTCGACGATCCCGAAAGCCTTTTGAAGCCTGCCATGACGGCGCGCGTCGAAATCCATACAGCGAACCGTCCAGGTGCGCTCGCCGTACCGATCTCGACGCTCAAAACCGATCCCAATGGCTCCTATGTCATCGTAAAGAATGAGGACGGCACGCAGGAGAACCGCTACGTCGAGACAGGCATCTACAGCGACGAGTACGTCGAGATCCTATCGGGACTCGAAGAAGGCGAGGATATCGTCAGCACGTACACGAAGAAGAATACGGCGTCGAATAAACAGCAGCAACGCGGCGGACCGCCGATGTAAGGCGAGAAAAGGCAAAGCGATGGAACAGCAAACAAAAGCGGAACGCCGCCATGCGACAATCCGGCTGACGGGCATACGAAAGCTCTACACGATAGGCGGCGAGACGGTCGCTGCGCTCGACGGCATCACGACGAACATCTACCAAGGCGAGTTCGCTGCGCTCATGGGACCATCCGGCTCTGGAAAGTCGACGCTCATGAATATTCTCGGTTGCCTCGACCGTCCGACGGAAGGCTCGTACAAGCTTGATGGCGAGGAGGTCGCCGGTCTGTCGGATGACAAGCTTGCCGTCACGCGCAACAAGAAGATCGGCTTCGTCTTTCAGAACTTCAATCTGTTGTCGCGCATTTCGGCACTCGAAAACGTCGCGCTTCCGCTCGTCTATGCGGGCATCGGACGCACGGAGCGCACGGAGCGCGCACGCCGTGTCTTGCAGGCGGTCGGTCTCGGCGACCGCGCTGACCACCAACCCAATGAGCTGTCGGGCGGACAGCGCCAGCGCGTCGCGATAGCGCGTGCGCTCATCAATGATCCACACATCATCATGGCGGATGAGCCGACGGGCAATCTCGATACGAAGTCTACAAAGGAAATCATGGAAATTTTCAAAACGCTTCACGCGAAAGGGCGCACGATTATTCTCGTCACGCATGAGCCGGAGATTGCGACCTGCGCGAGCCGACAGCTCCTCGTGCGCGATGGCAAGATAACGAAGGACGCAGGGAAGGGCGTGGTCATGGATGTTGTTTAAGGAATGTTTTTCCATGGCGATCACGGCGCTCTGGGCGAACAAATTGCGCTCACTTCTCACGATGCTCGGCGTCATCATCGGCGTCGGCGCAGTCATTGCGCTCGTCTCCGTCGGCATGGGCGTGCGAAGCGGCATCACGGAGAACTTTGAAAGCCTAGGCGCCAATACCCTCATCGTCATGCCGGGCGCAGCGAATCGAGGCGGCCCGCGCGGTGCAAAGGGCTCGAATCGGACGCTCAAGTATGATGATGCGAAAGCAATCGAGCAGAAGATCAAGAACATCGATTATGTATCTCCGACCGTCACGCATGCATTCCAAGTCGTCAACGGCCATCAGAATTGGAACACGAGCGTCACGGGCGTTACGCCTGAGCTCCTTTCCATCCGTTCCCTCACCGTGGAGAACGGCTCGTTCATCACGCAGGACGACATGAAAAAGCGCACGCGCGTCGCCGTCATCGGCGCGACAGTCGCAGAGAACCTATTCGGTGCGGACAATCCCGTCGGGCACAATATCCGAATCAATAATCAGCCGTTCCGCGTGATCGGGCTTCTCGCTTCAAAAGGGAGTTCGGGATTTGGGCAGGATCAGGACGACATGATCTACATTCCGATCACGACAGCGCAGGAACGCATGATGGGCATTGATTTCGTCCACTCCATCAACATACAGGTATCGTCGACGGATAAGATCGACCAAGTCGAGGACGAGGTCACGACGCTTCTGCGCCAACGCCATCGCCTGACGGGAACGAAGGAAGACGACTTCAACATTCAGAGTACGGCGAGCATCATCGAATCGGTCAACCAGTCGACCTCCATGCTGACCTTGCTCCTAGGGGCGATTGCGAGCATCTCGCTACTCGTCGGCGGCATCGGAATCATGAATATCATGATGGTCTCCGTCACCGAGCGCACGCGTGAGATCGGCATACGCAAGGCTCTCGGCGCGACGTTTCAAAATATCATGATGCAGTTCATGATCGAGTCGATGGTCATCGGCATCGCCGGCGGTCTCATCGGCATCGCTTTCGGTATCGCCGCATCGTTCGCAATCGGGAGCTTCGGCACGGTGAAGACGACGATCACGATGCTTCCCATCATCATTTCGTTCCTCTTCGCCGTCGGCATCGGTCTCTTCTTCGGAATCTATCCCGCACGAAAGGCCGCCAAGCTCGACCCGATTGAGGCACTGCGATACGAATAAAACAGGTTGGCTTATCCGCTTGGTCAAAACCGCCAGCAACCGCATGACATAATCGGTTGCAGGCGGTTTTTCATTCCGATTTCATCGGACAGCACAGTGGTCATAGGATCGGAGGAATTTCGATGAACGTCAACAATATTCACGGCACAAAAAAAACAGCCGGCATCGAGGTCGAGGGCGGAGGCATTGCCTACGGCTACATCCGTGTATCGACTGCCCCTCAGCATGATGATCGGCAGCGCATGGCTATGGAAGAGTTCGGAATCTCGGCGGACTGCCTCTTCGCCGACAAGCAGAGCGGCAAAGACTTTGACCGTCCTGCCTACAACGCGATGATGGCTCGTCTGACAAGCGGTGATACGGTGGTGGTGAAAAGTTTGGATCGGCTTGGGCGCGACTACGAGGAGATGAACCGCCAGCTCGACATCATTACTCGCGAGAAGGATGCCGCCATCATTATCTTGGATATGCCGCTCATCGATACGCGCCGGAAGCAGGGCGACGATCTCACGGGGAAATTTATCTCGAATCTCGTCATCCAGATTTTCTCCTACGTCGCGCACATGGAGCGCAGTATGAACCATCAGCGCACGATGGAGGGATTGGCGGCCGCACGGGCAAGGGGAGTACGGTTCGGCAGGCGGCCTCTCGAAAAGCCGGAAGGCTATGAGGAAATACGTCGGAAGTGGAGGAACGGCGAAATATCAGAGCGCGAGGCCGCGCGGCGCTTGGGCGTATCACGCCCGACATTTCATAAGTGGGCGCATGAGTAGGTGGATGTGATGCTTTAGTGTTTAGAGCATCACATCCGCGATGAAGCGTAGGCGGCAGACAATTCATCGGTTTTCTGCCAAAGCCAGAACCCGTGTCTAGTGGTCACAATAGTATTGTAGTCATTCGCTAAAAAACCTCTTGATTCCTGCTAAAATCTTAAAATTCCACTTGGCAGAAAACCGATGGTATATCTGCCGCCATCAGCTGAGCAAGGGGGAATATAAAAGTGCAGCCGCCGAAGATACTGGACAATAAGCAACAGGGGCGCGTGATTGACGAGCTTCGCCCAGGGCTGCGCCCGGGGGCGAAACTCGCCGTCATCTCTGCTTACTTTACGATTTACGCCTACGAAGCGCTCAAAAAAGAACTTGCCGGTATCAAGGAAATGCGGTTCATCTTCACTACGCCTTCCTACATCAAGCAGAAGAGTGATTTTCAACGAGAGTTCTACATCGCTTCCCGCAGTATGGGAAATCGTCTCTCCGGCAACGATTTCGAGCTGAAGCTCCGCAACAAGCTGACCCAATCTGCCATTGCCAAGGAATGCGCTGAATGGCTTCGGAAGAAGGTGCGCATCAAATCCTACCGGGAAACGAACCCTGCTCAGATGCGCCTCGCCTATGTGGAGAATGAAGACCCCGAGCAGGATATCGCCATTCAGGGCACGGTGGACTTTTCCAGTGACGGGCTGGGGCTGACGCCTTCGCTGCGCAATGATGCCAACACCTGTATGTACGGACGTAGCGCAACACAAGGCTTCCTGCAGCTTTTTGACGGAATCTGGGACAATCCTGCCGCTGTTGAAGATGTGACGGAAAAGGTTCTCTCGGAGATGGAGGTTCTCTACAAGGAAAATACGCCGGAGGCCGTCTACTTCATTACCCTTTACCACATCTTTGAGGCATATCTCGGAGAGCTGACCGAGGAGACGATCATCAAGACCAGGACGGGCATCAAGGAGTCCCTTGTCTGGAACAAGCTCTACAAGTTCCAGCGGGATGGCGTCATGGGCGCCATTGACAAAATTGAAAAGTACGGCGGCTGCATTATCGCTGACAGCGTTGGCCTCGGCAAGACCTTCACGGCGCTCGCCATCATCAAATACTATGAGTTGAGGAATGACCGGGTACTCGTCCTTGCACCAAAGAAGCTCCGGGAAAACTGGACGATTTATACCCAAAACGACAAGCGCAATATCTTCGTCGCCGATCGCTTTAACTACGATGTATTGAATCACACCGACCTTAGCCGCTACAAGGGAATGTCCGGGGCGATCAATCTTTCCACGCTCAACTGGGAAAATTATGATTTCATCGTTATCGATGAGAGTCACAATTTCCGCAACAACATCCCGCACAACGACCGCAAGACTCGATATGAGAGACTCATGGAGGATATTATCAAAGCAGGAGTGCGGACAAAGGTGCTGATGCTCTCCGCTACCCCCGTGAACAATCGAATGAACGACATCAAGAATCAGATTGCCTTCATCACCGAGGGAAGAAACGATGCCTTGAAGAAGGCAGGCATCCCCAGCATAGAATTTACCTTGCGCAAGGCGCAGCTGGTGTTTAATAAATGGTCGGAACTGCCGGAGCAGGAACGCACGACCAAGCGATTTGTGGAAATGATGGATTTGGACTATTTCAAACTGCTGGACACCCTTACCATCGCTCGCTCCCGCAAACACATCGAAAAGTATTACAACATCGCAGAAATCGGCAGATTTCCCACCCGCCTCAAGCCCATCAATGAATGTGCGGAAATCGATACAATGGGCGAATTCCCGCCCATTGGCGTGGTCAACAAAATGATTCGCCGCCTGACCCTGGGACTTTATGCGCCGCTGCGCTATATACGCCCGGAGAAGCGCCGCGCCTATGAAAACCGCTACGATAGGAGCGTAGCGGGGGGGAAGAGCGTATTCAGACAGTCTGACCGCGAAAACCAGTTGGTACAGCTCATGCGCGTGAATCTCCTAAAGCGCATGGAAAGCTCCATTCATTCCTTCGCGTTGACCGTGGAGAAAATCGCGCGGCGCATTGCCGACACGCTGGCGGTCATCGAATGCCACGAGGGGGAATACCATGCCGAGCTGAATATCGAGGAATTGGATTTTGACGAGGAAGGATTGGACACGCAGGATCTCGTTTTTGGCAGCAAGATCAAGGTGCTGCTTCAAGATATGGATCTCATCAAATGGCGTCAAGACTTGGAGCAGGATGCGGAGGAACTTGCCGAAATCCTCAAGAGTGCCAAAGTCATTACACCTCAGCGCGACAACAAGCTTCAGACACTCAAGAACCGCATTGCCCGTAAAGTCGAGAATCCCATCAACCCCGGCAACGGCAAGCTCATCATTTTCACCGCCTTTGCCGATACGGCAGAGTATCTGTACCAAAACATTGCTCCCGCTATGGAAAGCTCCGGGATATACGCCGCTTTGGTAACGGGTGGCTCGGAGAGCAATAAATCCACTCTTCCCATTCCTGCCGCTTTGCGGCGGAGCGTCAGACTTTCCGACCTCAATACGGTGCTGACGCTGTTTTCTCCTGCTTCAAAGGAAGGAAAAAACATCTTCCCCGATATGCAGGAAGAGATCGACATCCTGATTGCGACGGACTGCATCTCGGAAGGTCAGAACCTGCAGGATTGTGACTATCTGATCAACTACGACATCCACTGGAATCCTGTGCGCATCATTCAGCGTTTCGGGCGTATCGACCGCATCGGCTCGAAAAATGAAGTGATACAGCTCGTAAACTTCTGGCCGACGGAAGATTTGGACGCCTATATCGATCTTGCCGAGCGGGTAAAGGGACGCATGGTGCTTTTAGATGTCTCTGCCACGGGAGAAGAAAATATCATCGACGAGCAAAAAAACAAGGAAATGAATGACCTTGCGTATCGCAAGAAACAACTCCAAAAACTCCAAAATGAAGTGGTTGACTTGGAAGATATTTCCGGCGGCATTTCCATCACGGACTTGACTTTCAATGACTTCAAGATCGATCTCATGGAGTACATGAAAGAACACGAGGAAGAACTATCCCATGCACCGAGCGGACTCTACGCCATAGCGAGGATTTCCGACAATCTCCGCGATACGGTGCAGCCCGGTGTGATTTTCGTGCTGCGTCAAATCAAGGGCGCACGGCAGACGAAAGAGCAAAATCCCCTCTTTCCCTATTATCTCGCCTATATCACCGAGGATGGCAAGGTGGAGGCGAATTTTCTGCAAGCGAAACAGGTGCTGGACTATCTGAAGAAATTCTGTTCGGGGCAAAAGACGGTTGCCAAGGATTTGGCAGATGTGTTCAATGCCGAGACTAAGCACGGGCGGCGCATGGAGAAATATTCCGCGCTGCTGACCAAGTCCATCGAGGATCTGATCGGCAAAAAGCAGGAAGTGAGGGTCGCCAGTCTCTTCAGCAAGGGCGGCACAGCGATGCCCCAAAGTTTCGATGACGGCATGGCGGATTTTGAGCTGGTAGATTTTGTGGTGCTGAAATGACGATTTATGAAAAATTGAACTTGAGCGATCATGCCCGCATGGATCGGGTCGTGGCAAAAAAGCAGTTTTATGAGAGCGGGGGACTATCCTCTGCCGATAAGAAAATCTTTGACCATGCGGAGAAAATGTATTGGCGGTATGCGCTCAAAACGGAAAACGCCTTTATTCAACCATTTGCCGATGAGGAACGGGACTATCCCGAAATCGAAGTGATGGAAGTCGTTCTTCGCGAGGAAAAGCAACTGAAGCGGCTTGCTGAAATCATCTTTCGGTCAATTCCTTACCCCATGCTGCTTTTCTTCGTCCTAGGCGACAAGATACAGCTTTGGCTGGGGAAGCTGCGAAAAAATCAAGCGGACAGCAGCCGTATGACCTTGACGGCGATGGAGCAGACAGAATGGCTTGCGGAAGACGATGGTTTTTGGGAAGGCTTGTCCCTTAAGAGAATGCCCTCGACGAATTTTTGCGCCCTGTATGAGGCGTGGTTCGATGCGGTCAGCCGCCGTCATTTGACGGAAGTTGGGATTTCTGCGCAAGGAATATCCGGCGAGGCGGCACGGGAAACGATGAACCAACTTCAAAAGATCGAGCAGGAAATAACGAGTCTTCGCGGTCAGATGAAGAAGGAAAGTCAATTCAACCGCAAGCTGGAAATCAATACGAAACTGCAGAAACTCAAGCGCGAAAAAGCAAATATCATGGAGCAAGGGAGCGGAGAGACATGAAAAAATTAGCGGGAGAATCCCTAAATATCATGGAAGAAAATCTGGCGGCGATGCAGCAGCTTTTTCCCGAAGCCTTCGAGGAAGGCAAGATCGATTTTGACGTCCTGCGCCAACTGCTGGGCGACTATGTGGACGATGAGGAAGAACGCTACAGCTTCCGCTGGAACGGCAAGGGCAAGGCGCTCCGCCTTTCGCAGACACCCTCGACCGGCACTTTGCGTCCGTGCAAGGAGGAGAGCAAGGACTGGAACACGACCGAGAACCTCTATATCGAGGGCGACAACCTCGAAGTCTTGAAGCTCCTGCAAAAAAGCTATCATGGCAAGGTGAAAATGATATATATCGATCCACCCTACAACACGGGAAAAGATTTTGTTTACAAGGACGATTTTCGCGATAATGTTGCAAACTATAAGCGGATTACAGGGCAGGTCGATGACGAGGGAAAGCCTATAGGAACACAAAAGGAAAGTGATGGAAAATTTCATACAAACTGGCTGAATATGATTTATCCTCGATTACGTTTAGCTCGTAATTTGCTTTGCGAGGATGGCGTATTGTTTATTTCTATTGATTACAATGAAAATTTTAATATGCGTTTAGTTGCTAATTCTGTTTTTGGTGAAAACCATTTTATTGGAGAAATTTATTGGGAGTCAAAAACCAAGTCTCAGAATACACAAACATCTTATAATAAATTGCAACCTAAAGAAGAAATGATACTTGTATATTCGAGGCAAGAGAAACGAAGATTCCATCTATTGGAGCGTTCTATAAAGGAATACCCAGAACGAGATGAACGCGGAGCTTTCCGATGCTATCCCATTGAGGTAATGAATGCGACAGGAGTTCGTGGACGAGAAAGTATGATTTTTGAAATTAGCGATGGAGTTTCCACTGTTTGCCCGCCTGCGGGCAAACAGTGGAAACTTGGTCAAGATCAAGTTGCCACTTATAAAGATGCAGGAGATTTATATATAAAAAGAGGAAAAGCTATTATTAAAATGCGACCTGAATATGAACGAACTGAAACCACTGAACCTTTTTGGGGATTTTTCAGTAAAGAAATGGGAACCGCAGAAAGCGCTAAAAAGGAATTAAATGTGCTTGTTTCTCACAATGGATTTGATACAGTAAAACCCGTTGCGATCATAGAGCGTCTTATGTATCATGCAATGGATAATCAAGATATAGTACTCGACTTTTTTTCCGGCTCTGCTACCACCGCTCATGCTGTAATGAACCTCAATGCCGAAGATGGCGGCAATCGTCGCTTTATTCTTGTTCAGCTTCCTGAAACTACACCTGTGGATTCTGAAGCTCGTAAGGCAGGCTATGAAAATATCTGCGAAATCGGCAAGGAGCGCATTCGTCGTGCGGGGGAGAAGATCAAGGCGGAGTGCGAGGATGCAGAGCGGGCGGCATCGCTCGATATTGGCTTCAAGGTGTTCAAGCTCGACAGCTCGAATTTGCAGAAGTGGCAGCCGCAGCCCGAGGATTTGCTCGCATCCTTGCAAGAGAGCATGGACAACTTCCTGCCCGACCGCACGAATCTGGATGTCGTCTATGAGATCGCGCTGAAGCTCGGACTCGACCTCTCATACGAGGTTGAGGAACGCGAGGCAGACGGTCAGACCATCTACGTCATCGGTGCGGGCGCGCTGATGATTTGTCTTGATTCGCAGATTTCCGCGGAGACGGCAGAGGCTCTGCTCAAGCTTCATGAGGAGTACAAGCCTGAGACGTGGCAGGTCGTTTTCCGCGATACGGGATTCCTCTCCGATCAGGAGAAGACGAACATCAAGGAAACGCTCAAGAGTGCGGGGCTTGATGAAGACGCTTTCATTTCGATCTAGGGGGGGACGTAGGATGAAGCTGCAATTCGATCCTTCCCTCACGTATCAGCAGGAGGCCGTTGCCGCCGTCTGCGATGTGTTTGAGGGACAGACGGCGAAGCCGGCGCTTTTTACGGTAGCCGATAATCTGGAAGAGCAATTCGCCGCAGGACAGAACCTCTACAGCACGCAGCAGGGCGTTGGGAATCTTCTGCGTCTTGACCAGGAAGATCTGCTGAAAAATGTGCGTGCCGTTCAAGCGCGGCACGGCCTGCCGCAGTCGGAACGTCTCGGGCAGGAATTGCATTTCGATATCGAGATGGAGACGGGCACGGGCAAGACGTACGTCTATCTGCGCACCTTGTTGGAACTGAACAAGCGATACGGCTTCACGAAGTTCGCCATCGTCGTGCCGAGCAACGCCATCAAAGAGGGCGTGAAGAAGACGCTCGACATCACGAAGGAGCATTTTCGTGAGCTTTACAACAATGTGACGTACGATTATTTCGTCTATGACAGCGACCATATCGAGAAGATTCGCGACTTCGCCGTGAACACGGACATCCAGATCATGGTCATCATCATCGACGCTTTTCAGAAGAAAATGAACCTCATCAATCGCGACAACGACAAGAAGTTCGGCGGGGCGCGTCCCATCGAGCTGCTGCGCGAGACGAATCCCATCGTCGTCATCGACGAGCCGCAGTCGACGATCAGCACGGACAAACAGTTGGAAGCCGTGCGAAGCCTCAATCCGCTTTGCACCCTGCGCTATTCAGCGACGCCCGTGCGCGTGGAGAACAAGCTCTACAAGCTCGACGCCGTCGACAGCTTCAACAAGAAGCTCGTCAAGGGCATCGAGGTCGACAGCTTCGCCGTCCAGGACGCGCATAACGACGCCTATTTCTGCCTGAAGTCAGTGGACAACCGAAAGGCGCCGATCACGGCGAAGATCGAGCTCGACAAGAAGATGAAGAGCGGCGCTGTCCAGCGCAAGACGGTCATGGTGCGTCAAGGCGACGACATCTACGAGAAATCGGGCGGGCGCGGCGTCTATGCAGGCTATATCGTCAACGATATCTATTGCGGTGCAGGCGAGGAGTACGTCGACTTCACCTCGCGCCCCGAGGTGCTGCATCTTCATGAAGTTGTCGGAGAGATTCATGCCGATGCGATCAAGCGCCAGCAGATGCGTGCGACTATCGAGGAGCATCTTGAGAAGGAATTGCTTCTGCAGCCGAAGGGAATCAAGGTTCTGAGCCTGTTCTTCATCGACAAGGTGGCGAATTACCGTGAGTATGATGACGAGGTGGCGCATAAGGGGAAATATGCGCTTTGGTTTGAAGAGATATACCGCGATCTGATTGGAAAGCCGAAGTATAAGGAATTGCGCAAGGCGTTTCATGGCGCAGAGGTGGAAGCCGACCTGGTGCATGACGGCTATTTTTCCGCAGACAAGGGCAGCAAGGAGAAGCCTGGGAAGTGGAAGGACACTAAGGGAAATGCGACGGGAGATGAAAGTACCTACAACCTCATCATGAAAGAGAAGGAAAAGCTCCTGTCCTTCGACTGCAAGGTGCGCTTCATCTTTTCCCATTCGGCGCTCAAGGAAGGCTGGGACAATCCCAATGTCTTTCAGATCTGCACATTGAATGAGACGGCGAGCGTGATAAAGAAGCGGCAGGAGATCGGGCGCGGTCTAAGGCTTTGCGTCAATCAGAAGGGAGAACGCCAATACGATCGGAGCGTGAACATCCTCACGGTCATCGCGAACGAGAGCTATGATGAATTTGCCGCCGCCCTGCAGAGGGAGTATCAGGAGGAGGGCATTCTTTTCGGCGTTTTGGATCTTGCCGATTTTACGGAACTCGTCGTGCCCGATGAAAAGGGCGAGGAAAATGCGCTGGGGCTGGAAAAGGCGAAGAAGATCATCGCTTTTTTCCGTGAGCGCGAATATATTGATGCCATGGGCAAGGTACAGGACAACCTGCGCCGCGATTTGAAGCAGGGGGAGCTGCATCTTCCCGAGGAATTGGAGCCTTGCCGCAAGGAGATCGAAGACCTCTGCCGCCGCGCCTGCGGCAGGCTGCCGATTCAGGACGCGCGGAAGCGCGAGAAGGTCGAGCTGAATAAGGAAGTGTATCTGTCGGAAGATTTCAAAGAACTCTGGGACAAAATCAAGTGGAAGACGCGATACCGCGTGGTTTTCTCCACGGATAAACTGATGGAGGAATGCCGCAAGGAGATGGCGGCGGAGCTCAAGGTTGCTGCTGCGAAAATCGTTCAGACGAGGGCGGAAGTGACGATCGAGGAGGCGGGCGTGCAGACGAGGACGATCCTTGCGGGCAGGGCGAGGGATGCGCATGAGCACGAGGGCGCCTTGCCCGATGTCGTCGCCTATCTGCAGAACGAGACAAACCTCACGCGCCGTACCATCGTGGAACTCCTGACGGGCAGGCGGCGCATGGCGGACGGCACATGGAAGCCCTTCGACAAGTACGGCGATCGCCTCGAAGCTTTCCGCCGCAATCCGCAGCTTTTCATGGAGAAGACGGCGAAGATCGTGCGCAAGGTCATGAAGGGGTTGCTCGTTGCCGGCATCCGCTATGAGCGCCTCGGCGATACAGAGTTTTATCGACAGGAGCTTTTCGCCTCGGAGGAGCTGCAGGGCTATTTGGAAAGCAATATGATGAAGAGCACGAGATCGCCCTACAACTACATCATCTACGACAGCAAGAATGAGCGGAATTTTGCCAAGCATTTTGAAGACGATCGCGATGTGAAATGCTTCGCGAAGCTCCCCGCATGGTTCAAGATTTCGACGCCGCTCGGCGCCTATAATCCCGACTGGGCAATTCTCTTTGATATTGACGGTGAGAAGAAACTGTATTTCGTTGTGGAGACGAAGGGCAATGTGGATGCAGAGCATCTGCGGCCTGTAGAAAAGGAGAAAATCCATTGCGGCAAAGCCCACTTCCGCGCGTTGGGCAAAGAGGCAGCTTTTGCGGCGATTGATGATTACGAGAAATTCAGAACGAATGTATGCATATGAGAAAAATCGTGCGTTTCTGTAAGCTGTAGCCATAAATCATTCTCAGAGCAAATCCTATCAGGAGTTTATTATGTGGGATTTGCTTTGGAAATTTACTCAAAAAATCTCGAAATAAAATGCATTGAAGGGAATAGGAATATGAAGTATAATAATACAATATAATATTTCTCCAAAAATGGATTTATCATCGGAACGTTTTTATGTGTATTATGTGCAAACAGTATACGGCAGCGGAACTCGAACAACTTTTTTTATTGGATGCAGTGGATCCTGCTCTTTTGGCTCAATGCCGTGCGGACTCGCGCAAAGCCGTTGCACGGCTCGTGCGTCGCCATGATCGTGCGCAGGTGGAAAAGAAGCGCGTGCTTGCACTCTACGCTTACGAGCATACGGCATGGGAACGCGGGCATGCATGCGTGGCGGGCGTGGACGAAGCGGGCCGCGGCCCGCTCGCTGGCCCTGTATCCGTCGCGGCCGTGATCCTGCCGCATGATCTTTTCCTGCCAAAGCTCAATGATTCCAAAAAGCTTTCGCCCAAGGTGCGTGAAGCGCTTTTTGCAGAGATTCAAGAAAAGGCGATTGCCGTTTCGTCTGTCCTCGTTGATGCGAAGACGATCGATCGTATCAATATATATCAAGCGACGATAAACGGCATGTACGAGGCGGTTTTTTCCTTGGACGAGGAGCCGCAGGAAGTCCTGATCGATGCGGTAAGGCTTGAAAATCTGCCAATGGATTCCCAGTCGATCATAAAGGGGGATGCGAAATCCGCTTCGATTGCGGCGGCATCCATCATCGCGAAGGTCACGCGTGACCGCTTGATGGATGAATACGATAAGCTTTATCCGGAATACGGCTTTGCCAAGCATAAGGGATATGGAACGGCAGAGCATATTGCAGCACTGAAAAAGTATGGGCCTTGTCCCATTCACCGCGTATCATTTGAGCCTGTGCGCTCAATGGTGCGAGAATCTACATTACACGAAGGAACGTGACTAAGATGCCATTGGAAACGAATCCAGTCGGAATAAGACCTGTCAGTAGCCCACAGCAGACGGGACAGACGGAAGGCGTAAGCAGAAAGGGCGATGGAGGTTCATCGGCGGCATTCAGCCAGCGGACGGATGTTTCCATTCAGAATGCCGTCGATGATATGGCAGGCATTTTATCGAAGATATCGCAGACGGAAGTCGACGCGGTGGACAAAATGCCACAAGATCTTCAAAAGGTCATTGAGAATGTCATGAAGCAGGCATTTTCCTTTGATGAGACGATTGCCAAGGGGCTTGGCAGCGCCATGGAAAGCCAACGCTTTTCGATGGATCAGCTTGGCACGCTTGCACGCATGATGTTTCAGCTCGGCACACTTGCGGAGAAGAACGTCTCAGCGGATGCGAGCGAGACGATGCAGGCACTCTTGACGAATTTGAAAGCGAGCCTTGTCGATGCAGGCGGGCAGACATTGGAGCCGGTCCTCTTGAGCAAGGCAGCATTCGAGCTCTTGGATGAAAAGACAATGGCGGATCTGCCGCAAGACCTGCAGAAACTCTTGCAGGCACTTCAGCCTGAGGGACAGGCGACGACGGGGCTTCCCGCAGGTGAATCGGGTCCGCTTGGCTTCCTCAAGCAGATGGTGGAGCTGCTCATGCCACGGCCGGCGGCAGGAATTGCCGTGCAGACGGGGACGGCAGGGCAGGAGGGCGTGGCGCAAAGTCTGTCTGGCATGACGCCGCAGGAACAGGCAAGTGGCGTACCGCAGCAGGCTGGAAGCGTGCCTGCCGGGCAGGCACGATCGAATGTGTCGGCACAAGGACAGCGCACGGGTGCGCTGGTGCAGGGGCAACAAGCGAACGGCGCATCGCAGCAGGCAGGAAATACGCCTGTCGGCCAGACACCCGCCAGTGCGCCTGCACAGGAACAGGGTGCCAATGCAGCGACGCAGGGGCAAGCGGGCAGCGCGACGCAGCAGGCGGAAAATGGACCGGCGCAGGGACAACGTGCGAATGCCGCAGCGCAGCAGGCAGGAAGCACGACTGCTGGACAGGCACAATCGAATGTACCGGCACAAGGGCAGACCGCAAGCGCAACGCAGCAAGGACAACAGAACGCTTCTCTGCAAGGACAGGCACGACCGATGCCAGAAGAGTCCAATCCGATACCTGCTGCGGCACAGCAGACGAATATGAAAAATCAAGGTGTGGCTGCCCAGCAAATGCCTCTATCCGCACAACGACATGGGGAAGCACCTGCTGGACAGCCACGAGGGACGACGGCTTCTCCCCATCCACAGCAGCCAATGCAGGATGCGGGCAGAATCGCTTCGCAGGGGGTGCAGACGACAGGGGCGGCACACGAGAAGAATCCAGTTCAGTCGGCTATGCAGCAGGCGAAATCAGAACTCATGAGCCAAGAGATGGAGAACACGCCGCATACGGCGACGGTCATGAAGGATTTGGCACAGCTCCTCCTAAAGGATGCGACGCTCACGCAAAAGGATATGCTTCTTTTGCAGAGCTTCGTCAACGGAAAAACGGCACTCATGAGCCAAAAAGAAGCCAACCAGCTTCAGCTTCTCATTCGCATTTGCCAGCAGAACGTTCCTGCAACGGTACAGCAGGCGGCGGTTCAGCAGAATATGCCGGATCTGCCGCGCCTTTGGGCGTTTATGCAGCTTTGCGATATGACGAATGCGCGGAAGATGACGGAACGGCAGTACAAGAAGGCGGGCAAGGATCTCGCGGCGTTCGTCCAGTCCATGAAGGGGTCGATGGGCGGCGATCTCTCCGAGGTGCGTGGACAGCGTGCCCTGAACTTCATGATGCCGATCTACATGGGCGAGAACGAAAAGAGCTATCCTGCCTATATCCACGTCTACTACGAAAAAACACCCGACAAGATGACGGGAAAGATGAAAAAAGAGACGTGGCTTCGCATCTGCGTGCTGACGGACAACATCGGCGCGGTCGAACTCACGTGCCGCGTCTATCAGGATAACCAGCTCGATGTGCGCCTCTTCTTCTCGGATACCGATTCTGCGGATGACTTCCGCGACTCCTTGCAGGATATCCGAAAGAAGATGCGTGGACTCAAACTAAAGCTCGGCGACATCCGAATCGGTTCAGCGGGAGAGCGTCGTTTTATTTGAGACAGAAGAAAGATAACCCGATTTGCCAGGTGAGGAAATGATACAAGACAGCGAACGCGAGCCATCCGAAGGTCAGAACGCCGCACAAGGCACAGAGCATAAAGCGGTAGCGCTTCACTACGACAGTGCCGAGAACGTCGCGCCAAAAGTCGTGGCGAAAGGACGTGGACACGTTGCCGAGCGCATCTTGGAGCTCGCACAGAATAGCGGCGTACCCGTTTATCAAAACAAAACATTGGTCAACATGCTCATCGCACTTGAAATTGACCGTGAGATCCCGCCGGATCTTTATCGTGCCGTGGCGGAAATCATGGCGCATGTCTATCGGATCGACAAGAAATCGGAGAAAAGGGAATAGGGGCAGGCGAACGCCATGAAAAGGAGTCATATTGTTGGGATTGCCTTCGCCGTGTATCTCTTTTTCCTTGTCATTGGTGGAACGGTTTGCTACGTTTTGCATACGCATCAAGAGGCGGAACGAGAGGCAATGCCGTCGTATGCAGCGCCGCCCGGACAGCAGGAGGAAATGAAGAAGGCATCAAAAGCACAGGAGGATTCTTCACGGCATGAGTCGGAGCGGAAAGAAGCGGAGCACGAAAAACAAATCGATGCGCTCAAGGCGACCATGCATGAGAAGGTCATCGACGGCGTGACGTACTATACGCACGACTACGACGACGCGCCGACGCCCGGCGTCTACCTGCGCCCATTCGTCGCCGTCGACGGCTATGGAAACGCCGTGATCAAGCATGATATATACTACTACTATACACTGGATGATCCCGCGCGGACAGACTGGATATTCGGCGACCATCTCGATATCACTGCCGATGGCGTGACAATGACAGAGCTTCTCGATACGAAAAAGCTGCATAAAAAATTGGCACAGAACGTCGAGTATTTATCCGAGCATTACGTTCTGAATGCGGATGCGGAAGTCGTGCAGGCATTACGGAATGTGGGAAATGCCGCTGCGGCATCCATTCGCTATTACAAACTAGGCGGAAAGGAGCGCTGCCACGAATTGAGCGCGGAGGAGCGCCGACGGATTCATGATATGGTTGCACTCTACGACCTGCTAAAAGAAGACGAGTAAGATAAGATATGAAAAGGGGGCGTGTCGTACCTTGCGACACGCCCCGAAATACGATGCGGTTACTTCAGGATTGCACCCGTGGAAGCCGACGTCGTAAGCTTTGCGTAGCGGGCGAGATAGCCCGTCTTGATCTTTGGCTCAGGTTTCTTCCAGTTTGCCTTGCGCGCTGCGAGTTCCTCGTCGGAGACCGCAAGCTTGAGCTTGCGGTTCGGGATGTCGATCGTGATCGTATCGCCGTCCTCCAGGAAGGCAATCGGGCCGCCTTCCATTGCCTCAGGTGAGACGTGACCGACGCAAGCACCTTGGCTTGCCCCACTGAAACGACCATCTGTGATCAGACCGACTTTGAGACCGCGTCCCGTGATGACTGCCGTCGGGTTTAGCATTTCCTGCATGCCAGGACCGCCCTTCGGCCCTTCGTAGCGAATGACGACGACATCGCCGTCGTGGATCTTGCCTGCCATGATCGCGTCGCACGCCTCTGTTTCGGAGTTGTAGCACTTCGCCTTGCCCGTGTACGTGAGCATGTCCTCTGCGACAGCAGATGCCTTGACGACGGCATAGTCGGGCGCGAGATTGCCCGAGAGGATTGCGATGCCGCCTTCCTTGCGGTACGGTTCCTCGACGCTGTGAATGACCGTGCGGTCGAGTACGCGCGCATTCTTGATGCGGCTCTCTAGTGTGCCCGTGACCGTCAGCGCATCGAGATGGATGAGATCCTTCTTTGCGAGCTCATTCATGACGGCGGAAATGCCGCCTGCCTCGTTGAGATCCGTCATGTGATGCTTGCCTGCCGGGCTGAGCTTCGTGATGTACGGCGTGCGGCGTGAAATCTCGTCAAAGAGCGGCGTGGGCAGTGTGATTCCTGCCTCGTGTGCAATCGCCGTGAGGTGGAGCACCGTATTGGACGAGCCGCCAATGCCCATATCGACCGTAATCGCATTCTCGAATGCCTTGCGCGTCATGATATCACGCGGCTTGATATCGCGATTGACGAGGTCGAGGATGACTTCGCCCGCACGCTTCGCGAGGAGCCGACGGTCGCCCGTATAGGCGGCAGGAATGGTGCCGTTTCCGGGAAGCCCCATGCCGAGGACTTCTGTCAGGGAATTCATCGTATTTGCTGTGAATAGACCTGCACAGGAGCCGCAGCCCGGACAGCATTCCGTTTCGAGCTGTGCCATCTCTGCGGCGTCCATCTCGCCGGCAGCAAACTTGCCCGCTGCTTCAAATGCTTGGCTGACGCTGACGTCATGACCATGATGCCGGCCGGGGAGCATCGGACCGCCCGATACGACGATGCAGGGAATATTGAGCCGTGCCGCTGCCATGAGCATGCCGGGGACAACTTTGTCACAGTTTGGGATGAGCACGAGTCCGTCAAAGCCGGATGCCATCGTGACTGCTTCAATCGAGTCTGCAATGAGCTCGCGGCTTGCGAGGGAGTATTTCATGCCTGTGTGCCCCATCGCGATGCCGTCGCAGACACCGATCGCAGGGAACTCAATCGGCGTCCCGCCGGCCGCTGCGACGCCCAGCTTCGCCATATCGGCAATTTCGCGCAAATGGATATGGCCGGGGATGATCTCGTTGAACGAGTTGCAGATGCCGATGAGCGGCTTCTTGAGATCTTCTGGGCCATAGCCGTTCGCATGGAATAAGGAACGATGCGCACAGCGCGTTGCGCCTTTCTTTACAATATCACTTCTCATAACAAGCTCTCCTAATTTTATGGTACCACAATGCTTCCCGTATGGATTACGGGATAGGATTTAGTTTACAGCATTACGTTTGAAAGGTCAAATATGCAATATGAAGCATGCCCATGTCACAGTGGGGGCGAAGCAATGGAAAGCAAGCATCTCGGGCAGCGGCGGCGTATAGGCGTATAGAATATGGCTGCCAGTTGGACGATTCAGCGGACAAGTCCTTTTATCGCGTCATTTGCTGCTGGCATTCCGCTGGATAGGATGCAAACAAAAAATGCCCCAAGGCGCAATGACCTTGAGGCGGGGGGAAGAGACGACCTTATTCTTTGCCGAAGTAGCGGTCAAAGAGACCTTTAAAGCCGCAGCCGTGGCGCGCTTCGTCCTTTGCCATCTCGTGGACGGTGTCGTGGATGGCGTCGAGGTTGAGCTGCTTTGCGAGCGTTGCGAGCTCTTTCTTGCCTGCGCAAGCGCCGTGCTCTGCGTCGATGCGCATCTGCAGGTTCTTCTTCGTGCTGTTCGTGACGACTTCACCGAGAAGCTCTGCGAACTTCGATGCGTGCTCTGCTTCCTCGAACGCATAGCGTTTGAACGCCTCTGCGATCTCGGGGTAGCCTTCGCGGTCTGCCTGACGGCTCATTGCGAGGTACATGCCGACTTCGGAGCATTCGCCTGTGAAGTTCTGGCGCAGGCCTTCGAGAATGCGCGGGTCAACGTCCTTTGCGACGCCGATGCGATGTTCGTCCGCGAAGACAAGGTCGCCCGTCTGCTCGACGAACTTGGACTTCGGTGCCTTGCAGATCGGGCACTCGTTCGGTGCTTCTTCGCCTTCAAAAACATAACCGCAAACGCTGCAAACAAACTTCTTCATGATAAAACCTCCTAAAACACAATACATATCCGATTCATTCGATTTGGCCTCACGGGCTTGCTCATCTGCTCGCTCGGTATGGCTTTATTATACGTGAGGAACAGAAAAATAAAAATGATGGAATATAGCGATTGAAGGAGAATATATTTATATCTCTCAATAAATCACCATATATCTCGTATTATCGCATTATTTTATAAAAAATATCTATAAATAATAATTACTGTTTGTCGCTTGTTTACCGTGATTTATGTTCGTGCTATAATAAATGAAAATAAAGGGCTGATTTTGCTTTGTGGCCATTTCGTTTATAGGAGAGAAAGCTAACAATATGTTTACCTGTACGACGCATTCCCCTGAGGAAACAGAAGGGCTTGCCGAGCTTGTCGGAAAACGGATTCGAGAAGGGACGGTGCTCTGCCTCGTCGGTGATCTTGGCGCGGGCAAGACGCTTTTTGTGAAGAGCCTTGCCCGTACGCTTGGCGTCGAAGGTTCGGTAACGAGCCCGACGTTCAATCTGATGCATGTATATGACGGAATTTGCCCGATATATCACTTTGATCTCTACCGTTTGAAACGGGAGGAGGAGCTTGACGAGATCGGGTTTTACGAGTATACGGAGAATGCGCAGGATTCGGAAGGCCTGGTGATCATTGAGTGGCCGGACAAGTTCCCGTCCTGCATGCCGAAGGATTACGTCGAGGTTCGCATTGTGCAGACAGGTGAAACCGAACGCGCGCTGACGTTTTCGAGTGTCGGCACGTACTATGACAAATTCGTGAAGGAGCTGGAATCATTTGTCCATCTTGGCCATTGACACAGCGACGCAGGTATCGAGCGTTGCGGTGGCTTCGCGTGAAAAACTTTCTGCGGAACTCACGGTGCAGGCGAGCCTTATGCATTCGGAGACGCTCATGCCACACGTCGAGCAGGTGCTTCGCATGGCAGGTTGCAGGAAGGAGGAGCTGGAAGGCATTGCGGTCAGTATTGGACCAGGCTCTTTCACGGGACTTCGCATCGGTCTTGCGGCGGCGAAGGCGATGGGCTACGCGCTTTCCGTTCCCGTTGTCGGTGTTTCGACGCTCGAAGCGCTTGCGTGCCACTATCCTGTCCCCAACGTGTGCGTCGTGTGTATGCTCGATGCACAAAAAGGCAATGCCTACGTCGGACAGTACCATTGGGAGAACGGCGTGCTCGTGGAGGTCGCTCCTGTTGTGGTGCAGTCTCTTTCCGAGGCGATCCAGTCGTGTGCTATGGCAGGAGAGTCGGTCGTCCTCCTAGGCGATGTGATGCAAAAAAAGCGTGATCGCCTTACGCTTCCTGCAAATGTCGCGATTGCCCCCGCGCATCTTGTCATGCCGCGCGCTGCATGTGTGGCGATGCGCGGCCTCTCGCGCCTCGCGGCGGGCGAATCCGATCCTATCATGACGCTTGAGCCGTGCTACATTCGCCGCAGCGAGGCGGAGGTCTTGTGGGAGAAACGCCATGCGGAGGCAGGGAAATGAATGTATCGGTTCGATCTATGGTGCCGAACGATGCAGAGGCGGTCGAAGCCGTTGAAAAGGCGTCATTTCCCGTTCCGTGGTCGCGTGAGTCGTTTTGGCGCGAAGCAGCGAATGAAAATACGTGCTACCTGCTCGCACTCGATGGCGAGTCGGTTATCGGCTACGTCGGCTGCTGGATCCTTTCGGGGGAAGCGCAGGTCACGAATATTGCGCTTCTGCCGGATTACCGCGGAAAAGGCGTTGGCACGATGCTGTTCGGCGCGGTGATCGAGGCGGCAAAGGAACGCGGCGCGACGGCGATGACGCTCGAGGTGCGCCCGTCCAATACGGCGGCGCGCGCGCTCTACGCACACTATGGATTTTGCGAAGCGGGAGTGCGCAAGGGGTATTACTGTGACAACGGCGAGGACGCCATCATCCTATGGAAGACGAGCTTGTAAGGAGAAGATTGTGAAAGAAGAAATCCTGACGCTCGGCATCGAGTCGAGCTGCGATGAGACGTCGGCAGCTGTCCTGTGCGGAGGGCGCGAGATCCGTTCCAATGTCATATCGACGCAGATTCCGATCCATCGGAAGTTCGGCGGCGTCGTGCCGGAGATTGCTTCACGCAAGCACATCGTGAACATCATGCCCGTCATCGATGCAGCGCTTGAGGAGGCGGATATCAAGCTGAGCGCGATCGGACAGATTGCCGTGACGTATGGTCCGGGACTCGTCGGTGCCTTGCTCGTCGGTGTATCAGCGGCAAAGGCACTTGCTTTTTCACTCGATGTGCCGCTCATCGGCGTCAATCATCTTGAAGGGCATATCTTCGCGAACTTTCTTGCACAAAAGGATCTGGAACCGCCGTTCATGGCGCTCGTCGTGTCAGGCGGACATACGGCACTGGTCGATGTGCGGGGATATGATTCCTTTTGTCTCATGGGACAGACGCGCGACGATGCAGCAGGAGAGGCATTCGACAAGATTGCGCGCGTCATGGGTCTTCCCTATCCAGGAGGACCGGAAATCGACCGCCTCGCGAGGGAAGGCGATCCGCTCTCTATTGCATTTCCGCGCGCGCTGGAGGGGAAAGGGAACTACGAGTTCAGCTTCAGCGGATTGAAGTCTGCCGTATTGAACTACATCAACAGCGAAAAGATGAAGGGGCATTCCTTGGAGCCTGCGAATATCGCGGCATCGTTCCAGCACGCCGTCGTCGAGGTGCTCGTCGAAAAGTCTTTTGAAGCCGTGCAGGAAACTGGGCGCGATACGCTCGTGCTTGCGGGGGGAGTCGCAGCGAACAGCAGCCTCGAAGGGCGGCTGCGCGCGGAGGCGGCGCGGCGCGATGTGCGCTTCTCCTATCCGAGCCGGATCCTCTGCACGGATAATGCGGCGATGATTGCATGCCGCGGCTATTATCAGGCACAAAACGGTAGGTGCAGCGACCTTTATCTCAATGCCGTTCCCGGACTGGGACTCGTAGCGCGATGAGGGGGACACCTGGCTTCTCATTTGCTGCATGCTGCCGCAAGGAGACGCACCTTAGCGCCATGCAGATCGGATTGCTTTCGCGTATGGAGGCGGTGTTCCCATTCCTTGCGGACCTTGTCCACGGGGATCTGAAAGCGTACGTTCCTGCTGCAAAGGAAGGATTTTTCCTGCTTGCCGCGCACATTCACCCGCATACCGTCTATATGGCTGGAGCAAAGGAGACTGGACGCCTCGTGCGGCGGATCGAGGAGCCGATCATTGCGGAGGCGTTTCAGGCCGGACAAGCGGTGAGCGGAAAGCGCGAGTGGACGTATGGAACGATGCGCGATATGCATGTCTTTCCCATCTTGAGTGAAGGCCGCGTGCTCTGTGCGCTCGCCTTTGAGGTCGATGCGGAGAAACTCTTGATCGAGGGATATCCGCGCCTTTTGGAAGCGGCGCGCGTCGTCCTGCTCCATGCGCAGAAAGCATGCGATCTCGCGCCGTTTGCACCCATCCAGGCGGGAGACGGAATCCTCATCACGGATGCGCGAAGCCGCATCGTTTTTGCTGATGTCGCAGCACGGCGCATCTATCGCGTGCTTGGCGTCGGCAGTCTCGTCGGATGCCCGCTGTACGAGCGACAGCTCACGCGCCATGTGACGCGCGAGACGGTCGAGCGGGATCGGCCATGGCGCAAAGAGATCGAGGCGGGCGGTCTCAGCCTCGTGCGCCGCGAGGTCGCGATTCGCGAGGGAGGCACGCTCTGTCTTCGGATCGTCCTGCTGTCGGATGTGACGGAAACGCGTGCGCGCGATGAAGCACTCCGAATCAAGTCCGCGATCATTCAGGAGGTCCATCATCGGGTCAAAAACAATTTGCAGATGGTTGCGAGCCTCCTACGTCTTCAGGCACGCCGTGCATCATCTGATGAGGTGCGTCTCGCGCTGCGCGAGAGTGTCAATCGCATCCTCTCGATTTCCGTCGTGCACGAGTACCTTTCCCAGCAAGGCGATGAGGCGATTGACGTACAGGAAGTGTTCGGTCATATTTTCGGTCTTGTCGTACGCAGCATGGCGGACAAGGGCTTTTCCGTCCGGACGGCGTGCAAGGGAGAGCGGCTCGTCCTGCCATCGAAGTGCGCGAGTTCCGTCGCGCTCGTGCTGAACGAGCTCGTGCTGAATGCGATGGAGCATGCTTTCATTGGGCGAAGCGAAGGGCTTATCGGGCTCTCCGTCAAAGCGCATGCGGACGGTTGGCTGCTTGACTTTTATGACGATGGGATCGGGCTTCCCAAGGCCTTTGACATCGCGCGTACGAAATCGCTCGGACTCACCATCGTCAAAACACTCATCGAAGGCGATCTCGGCGGGCAGTTTTCGATTGCGGGCGAAGCGGGATGCGGAACGCATGCGCGGATCATTCTTCCGAAAATGCAGCCGGCTCCGATAGCGTAAAGGGGACATCATGGAACAGAAGTCACTCCGGCTTGTCATCGCGGACAACGAATCCTTGATTCGCATGGATCTGCGTGAAATGCTTGAAGAGGCAGGGCACGAAATCGTCGGCGAGGCGATGGACGGACGAAAAGCGGTCGTGCTCACGCGCAGCCATCGCCCCGATCTCGTCATCATGGATATCAAGATGCCGCAGATGGACGGGATTGCGGCGGCAAAGAAAATGGCGGAGGAGAAGCTCGCCCCTGTCCTCCTGCTGACGGCGTTCAGCCAGCCGGAAATCGTCGAAAAGGCGAAGGACTCCGGGGTGCTCGGCTACCTCGTCAAGCCCGTGCAGGAAGCACAGCTCTTTCCTGCGATGGAGATCGCACGCTCGCGCTGGCAGGAAATGCAGGACATGGAGGCGGAACTCGCGGGCCTGCGCGATACGCTTGAGGCACGCAAGACACTTGACCGAGCGAAGGGGATTCTCATGGCGATGCATCATCTTTCCGAGCCGGAAGCGTATCGCCGCATCCAGCAGTACGCGATGATGAAGCGAAAGACACTCAAAGAAATCGCAGAAGCGGTCGTCAAAGCGGCTGGTGGCAGAATTTGATTCAACTGGGAACGAAATTCAAACAATAGAAACGGATAAGTGATAGGGTCACGAAGGTCAGCGATCTTTGTGGCTCTTTAATTTTGTCCCTATCGAATCCGGACGAAGTCATATGTCTTTTCATTGTATTGTGTGCGAAATGCACCTATAATGGAATCGAATAGGAAATGTGCAGTAAGAAGGGGACTATGAAGAATCTTGCTAGGGCATCCGCCATCGCGCAGATCTTGCTCGCCGGGACCGCACCGCTCTCGGCACGGTCAATCGCAGAGAAACTCGGTGTCAGCAGCAAGACCGTTTTGCGCGAACTGCCGAAACTTGCTCGAATGGCAAGCGATCGGGATCTCGTTCTCAAACGAAAGACGGG
This sequence comes from Mitsuokella sp. oral taxon 131 str. W9106, assembly GCF_000469545.1. Lineage (GTDB taxonomy): Bacteria > Bacillota > Negativicutes > Selenomonadales > Selenomonadaceae > AWVT01. The sequence continues at coordinate 120,038 of NZ_KI273050.1, forward strand.
GACGGGAATCTCGATTGTGGGCGATGCGGAAAAGCAAAAGGCGTTCTTGGCGCAGCTCAAGGCCAATGCGCCTGTCGGCTTCACGGCGCAGGAGCGTTTGACGATACTGGCAGGGCAGCTTCTCAAGAACTCGGAGCCAATCAAGCTCTTCACGCTTGCAAAACAGTTAAACGTGACGGACGGGACTGTGAGCAACGATTTGGACAAGCTTGAGACGTGGTTTCGCGAACATGGCTTGATGCTCGTTCGGCGTCCAGGACTTGGCGTATATGTGGAGGGAGATGAGCGCGCGATACGCCGCGCGCTCATCAGCATACTCTATGAGAACCTCGATGAGGAGCATTTGCTGCGCCTCGTTCGCGAAGATGAGACAGCGGACAAGCGGACGGCAAGCGGGCACCTGTTAAGCCTCGTGGATGCGGAGGTCGTTCACCAGATTGAAGGTTTCGTTCACGAGATGGAGAGCGATCTTCCGCATCATTTTTCGGATCATGCATTCATCGGTCTTGTCGTTCATCTCACGCTTGCCGTAGAGCGCATGCGCAAGCAGGAAGGCATCCATATCGAGCCGGACATCCTCGCGGATTTGCGCAGCCGCAGCGCGTATCCGTTGGCAGAAAAACTTGCAAGACGGATCGAGAAAGCGTTTTCGCTCGCCGTGCCAGCAGGTGAGATCGGATATATCACGATGCATTTGCTCGGCGCGCGGAGCCGCTATATCGGGAAGCAAGATAGGGACGCCCCGCGCGTAGGAAATTTTCGTCTCGTACAGCTCGCGCGCGCCATCATCCGCCGCATGGAAGAACAGACGGGAAAGCCGCTTTTGCAGAATCGCAGCCTCCTCATGGGACTCGTCAACCATCTCGGTCCTTCGGTCAGCCGGCTTACGATGCACATGACGATCCGAAATCCTCTTTTGGAGGAAATGCAGCAGACGTATCCGCACTACATGGCGATGGCACGTGTTGCGGCTGAGCCATTGGAAAACGAGCTCGGCGTGACGCTGCCGGATGCGGAAGTAGCCTATATCGCGATGCATTTGGGAGCGGCGCTCGTCGATGCCGATACGCCTGCGCATAAGACCATCCGCGTCCTCGTCGCTTGTCCGACGGGGGTGGGGACGAGCCGTTTGCTCGCGAGTTCCGTTAGGCGCGCGTTTCCGAACCTGCACGTTGTGGACACCGTTTCGACGATCCACATCACGGAAGCAAGTGAGGAGAGCGGCGCATCGTTCGTCATTTCCACCGTTCCCATTCCGAACGCACCGCTTCCCGTCATCGTCACGGGACTCCTGCTTGATGAAGCGGGGCGAGCGCGGATTGCGGAAGCGATTCAAAGGGCGGAGCGATACGTTTTGCCATGCAAAAAAGGTTGCACCCAAAAAACCGCTTTTTCGGACGGGCTGCCGAAAATGATCGCCTACGGAACGGCGATACGCTCCTTGCTGGAAGGATTCTTTGTCCGGCGGATAGCAGAGCATGTATCCGATGCAAAAAGGCTTTGTATGATTGCGGCAGAACAGATTTGTACGGATCGAACGGCACGGAATTCCATCATGGACGCATTTTTGCAGCGCGAATCGAAAGGAAGCACGATCATCAAGGGGCATGGGATCATGGTCCTTCATGCGCGAACGAAGGCCAGTCCCGCACCGAGAGCCGGTGTTTTGCGCTTATCGGCACCATTTGTCTCAGAATCGGGAATCGTGCGAACGGTTCTCGTCCTGCTTGCCGTGATGGAAAAGGAAGAATCTGCTGAGGCGGTCGGCGCCATTTCCACAGGGCTGTTCGAGCGGGATGGATTTCTTTCCGTACTGCATGATGGGGAGCATGGGGCTGTGTTCCAGGCAATATCGGATTTGCTTCGTGCATTTTATAGGCAGAAAAATGAGGAGGTTATCGGCCAAGCTGCCGATTTTCATCAATTTCGAGAATCGCTTGTATAGGACGAGCAATTCCCTGCTGCTTTTTATCTGTTCTTGATTGGAGGGAAATATAATGGGCAATGCAAAACAAGGCAGTGCGCAGGAAGCCATGCAGAGGTTTGGCCGATTCCTGTCCGGCATGGTTTTGCCAAATATTGGCGCGTTTATTGCATGGGGGCTTTTGACAGCTCTCTTCATCCCGACAGGCTGGCTGCCGAATGAGTATTTGGCACAGGTCGGTGGGCCGATGAGCAAGTGGCTCATCCCATTGCTGCTCGGCTACACGGGCGGCGAGGCGATCTACGGGCATCGAGGCGGTGTGCTCGGTGCGATCGCAACGTCCGGCGTTATCGCGGGCTCCGATATTCCGATGTTCCTCGGAGCCATGATCATGGGCCCGCTTGGGGGATACATCATTAAGAAGTTTGACGCCGCAGCCGAGGATCGTATTCCGACAGGCTTTGAGATGCTCGTCAACAACTTTTCGGCCGGAATCATTGGCGCAATTCTCGCCGTACTCGCATTTGTGGCAGTCGGACCGGTCGTCCTCACGGCAAACGGAGTGCTTCGTGCAGGCGTCGAGGGGATTGTTGCGATCGGGCTTCTGCCGCTCGCATCGATCATCATTGAGCCGGCAAAGGTGCTTTTCCTGAACAATGCGATCAACCACGGTGTCTTGTCGCCGCTCGGCATTCAGCAAGCGGAGGAATTCGGCAAGTCGATGTTCTTCCTGCTTGAGGCGAACCCAGGTCCTGGCTTCGGCGTCCTGCTTGCGTATTGGTTCTTTGGAAAGGGCATGGCAAAGGATTCGACGCCGGGAGCGATGATCATCCATGTGCTCGGCGGTATCCATGAAATCTATTTCCCCTATATTCTCATGAAGCCGATCCTCGTCCTTGCGGTCATCGCGGGCGGCATGAGCGGTGTCTTTACGCTGAATCTTCTTGGCGGCGGGCTTATCGCCCCGTCGTCTCCTGGCTCGATTCTCGCAGTCCTCGCGATGACGCCGAAAGGTGCGTTCCTCGCCAATATGGCGGATTTCGTTGTTGCGACGGTTGTCTCGTGTGCGGTTGCGTCGGTATTCATCAAGGCATCAAAAGAGGATGGCGGCGAGGATCTCGAAGCGGCGCGTGCGTCGATGAGCGAGATGAAGAACCGTGGCAAGGATATGCCGACGGAAAAGAAGATTTCGGGGGCTGAGCTCAAGACGATCGTCTATGCCTGTGATGCCGGCATGGGGTCGTCCGCACTCGGTGCGGCGGCACTGCGCAAGAGGCTCCGAAAAGATGGCTATGCGGATATATCGGTTACGAATTGTGCGATTGGCTCGATCCCGAAGGATGCACAGATCGTTGTCTCGCATGAAAAGCTTGCGGAGCGTGCGCGGCAGGACAGCCCGCAGGCAGAGCACATTTGGGTCAAGGACTTCACGCAAAACAACGTCTACGATATCGTTTCGGCACGCCTCAAGGAAGAAGGCGTTGCAGCGGCTGAAGGGACTGCGCCGGAAGAAACCGTCAAAGAGGGCGTGCTGACAAAGGAGAATGTCCTCGTCGGACTGCCGAGCGTTTCGAAGGAGGAAGCGATTCGCCATGCAGGGGAGCTTCTTGTCCAAGGCGGCTACGTCGAAATGCCGTACATTAAGGGCATGCTGAACCGCGAAAGGGACATCACGACGTACATCGGAAAAGGCATTGCCATCCCGCACGGCGAGAATGCCGTCAAAGACAGCGTCAAAGAGTCGGGGATTGTCGTCCTGCAGTATCCAGAAGGCATTGCGTTCGGCGACGATAAGGCCTATCTCATCATCGGCATTGCGGGCAGGGGGAATGACCATCTTGCAATTCTTGCGAATCTCGCTACGACGATGGATGAGTACACGGATGAAGAGCTGCAGAAGCTCTATACGACGAAAGATCCGAACCTGCTTTATGAAGTCTTTACGAAGGTCGATTGATTCTGCCGATAGGCAGGCATTCCGCTTTGGCTGGCTGCCTGCCGGGCGGCATTCCCATATCATGTGGGCATAGGAGGTCTTGCAGTATGAAACAGGCAATTCATTTCGGCGCGGGCAACATTGGCCGTGGCTTTATCGGCGAGCTGCTCGTGCAGTCGGGCTACGAAGTCATTTTCGTCGATGTCAATGATGAACTCGTGAATACGATCAACGAAAAAAAAGCGTACAATATCAAGATCGTCGGCGATAAGCCGAAAACCGTACATATTGAACACGTTCGCGCAATCAATAGCAATACGCATCTCGATGCGCTCATCGCGGCGATCTGTGAGGCGGATATCATCACGACGGCAATCGGACCGAATATCTTGAAATTTATTGCACCGAATATCGCGAAAGGGCTTACGGAGCGCGTCAGGAAGAATCAAACGCCGCTCAATATCATCGCGTGCGAGAACATGGTCGGCGGCTCAACAATGCTCAGGAACTTCGTCTACGAAACCCTTTCGGACGATGCCAAGACGGAAGTGGACGGCTTGATTGGCTTTCCGGATGCGGCGGTTGATCGTATCGTGCCGCTGCAGCATAATGAAGAGGCGCTGCTTGTACAAGTTGAGCCGTATTCGGAGTGGGATGTCTCGCGCAAGACCGTCAAGGGCGAAGCGCCTAAGATCAAAGGGCTTACGTGGGTCGACGACCTGCAGGCGTATATTGAGCGCAAGCTCTTCACGGTCAATACGGGGCATGCGTCGATCGCCTATCTCGCCTATCAGAAGGGGATCAAAGATATTTATCGTGCGATGCAGGACAAGGAAATCCTGGCATTTGTACGCAGTGTATGGCGTGAGACAGGCAGCATGCTCATCAAGAAGTACGGCTTCGATCCGAAGGTGCATCAGCAGTATATTGAAACGACAGAGAAGCGCTTTGCCAACCCATATCTTTCCGATGAAGTCACGCGCGTCGCACGCGGTCCAATCCGCAAGCTCGGAGCAAAGGACCGTCTTGTGAGCCCCGCTGTGCAGCTCATCGAACAAGGCGGTGAGCCGCAGGCACTTGCGAAAGTCATTGCGGCAGCGCTGCGTTTTGATTTTGATGGCGATAAGGAAGCTTGTGCGCTTCGTGATTTCATAAAGGCGGAAGGCTATGGAAAGGCACTTGCACACTTCACGGGGCTTGCACCGGATTCCAAGCTCTATCGGCTCGTCATGGCAGAATTGAAGTAAAACCCTATGCGATGCTTTTGCGTGCAATCATTTGGCTACAAGTGCAGCGCGCCATGGTTGGATCTGGGGGAATTTTCATGTTGACAAGCCTAGGGGCGTATGCTATTATTACATACGTCGCTAGGCGGCACGGAGTGGTACTCAAGAGGCTTAAGAGGACGGTTTGCTAAATCGTTAGGCTGGGTAACTGGTGCGGAGGTTCGAATCCTCTCCACTCCGCCATTTTGTAGTATGACCGTTGCATATTGTGCAACGGTTTTTGTTTTTTTGACTTTTTTCCAAAAGAAGCTTGACATTTTGACTAAGAAGCATTACTATAAAGACTGTAGTTAGCACTCAGGAAGTGCGAGTGCTAACAGACTTACGTTGCATTTCGTATATAGGAGGAGGATACCTATGATTAAACCATTGGGCGAAAGAGTAGTCATCGAAGTAGCAGAGAGTGATGCCAAGACGGCGAGCGGCATTGTGCTCCCCGACACGGCAAAGGAAAAGCCGCAGAAGGGAACGGTTGTTGCAGTCGGTTCTGGCAAGCTGCTGGATAACGGTGAGCACGCTGCGATGGAAGTCAAGGCCGGTGACCATGTTATTTTCTCGAAGTATTCGGGGACGGAAGTCAAGGTTGACGACAAGGAATACCTCGTTGTCCGCGAAAGCGATATTCTCGCAATTCTTTGAGTTTTAGTCAGACCCAAACGTACGTTTTTTCATGGAGGTAATATAAATGGCAAAGCAGATTCTGTTTGACGAAGACGCACGCCGCGCACTTGGCCGCGGCGTTGACGCATTGGCAAATGCCGTAAAAGTAACGCTTGGACCGAAGGGACGCAACGTCGTTCTCGATAAGAAGTTCGGTGCGCCGGTCATCACGAATGACGGTGTTACGATCGCACGCGACATTGAGCTCGAAGATCCGTTCGAGAATATGGGCGCACAGCTTGTCAAAGAAGTTGCGACGAAGACGAACGACATTGCAGGCGACGGCACGACGACGGCAACGCTCCTCGCGCAGGCTATGATCCGCGAAGGCATGCGCAACGTTGTGGCGGGCGCAAATCCGATGATCATCAAGAAGGGCATCAACGAAGCGGTTGGAGCACTCGTAGAAGAGATCAAGAACCGCGCGAAGAAGGTTGAAGGCAAGGCGGATATCGCACAGGTTGCGACGATTTCCTCGACAGACGCGGAGACGGGCGAACTGATCGCTGAGGCGATGGAGAAGGTCGGCAAGGACGGCGTCATCACGGTTGAAGAGTCGAAGTCGATGGCAACGAACCTCTCGGTCGTCGAAGGCATGCAGTTTGACCGCGGCTACATCTCCCCGTATCTCGTTACGGATGCGGATAAGATGGAAGCCGTCCTCGAGGATCCGTACATCCTCATCACGGATCGCAAGATTTCCGCAATCAACGACATTTTGCCGATCCTGGAGCAGGTCGTCAAGAGCGGCAAGCAGCTTGCAATCATTGCAGAGGATGTCGACGGTGAGGCGCTGACGACGATCGTTGTCAACAAGCTTCGTGGCACGTTCAAGGCACTCGCAGTCAAGGCGCCGGGCTTCGGCGACCGCCGCAAGGCAATGCTTGAGGATATCGCGATCCTCACGGGCGGTACGGTTATCAGCGAAGAGCTCGGCCGCAAGCTCGACAGCGTGACGATGGACGATCTTGGCCGTGCACGTCAGATTCGGTCGACGAAGGAAGAGACGACGATCGTCGATGGCACGGGGGATAAGAAGGCCATTTCGGATCGCGTTGCACAGATCAAGAAGCAGATCGCCGAAACGACGTCCGACTTCGATAAGGAGAAACTCCAGGAGCGCCTCGCAAAGCTGGCAGGCGGCGTTGCTGTTATCGAGATCGGTGCCGCTACGGAAGTCGAGATGAAAGACAAGAAGTATCGTATCGAGGATGCGCTCAATGCAACGCGCGCAGCAGTCGAGGAGGGCATCGTCGCAGGCGGCGGCACGACGTTCGTCGATATCGTCAGTGCGCTCGATAAGCTCAAGGTCGAGGGCGATGAGAAGGTCGGTGTTGAGATCGTTCGCCGTGCCGTTGAAGAGCCGGTTCGCCAGATTGCGGACAACGCGGGGCTAGAAGGCTCTGTCGTCGTTGAAAACGTCAAGAAAGCGGACGCAGGCGTTGGTTTCAATGCGCTGACGAATGAGTACGTCGACATGATCAAGGCCGGCATCGTCGATCCTGCCAAGGTCACGCGTTCCGCACTCCAAAATGCGGCATCGATTGCGTCGATGGTCCTGACGACGGAAACGCTCGTCGCGGACAAGCCTGAGAAGGAAGCACCGGCACCCGCTGCGGCACCGGGGATGGGCGGCATGCCCGGCATGATGTAATTCGTGCACACAGAATAGCTAATGGCTAGGGAGCTTGCGATATGACTGCTCGAAGAAGTGCATGAGACGGAATAAAGCAGTTGCGCCCTTGCAGAAAAAAGCATGGCCGTACGTATGGTACATACGGCAAATAAAGAAGCACCTCGCATCATAATCGATGCGAGGTGTTTTTTTGCAAGAATCGAGCCGTTTTGCAAGTTTTGCATGGATTGTAACAAACAGTGTGCGTGGATTGAAATGTCGAGCGTCATAGGAGGAAGTTGTAATGGGTGGCTTTGTAGGTTTGTCAATCCTATGTTACACTGAGCCAAATGCTTTTTCAAACATCCGTTTGGTGAATCCCAGCCCAGTGGACGCATCGGGAATGCATTGCAGATTCGATTGCGCCGAGCCAGCTGCCTTTTGAAATCCGCAAAGGAATCGAATTTGTGGCTCACATGGAACTCCTCGTTGTCCTTTCGGTGCGAGCGTTCCACCTTGCCGTTGTGCCGTGGCGTGTGGGGGCGTATCTTCTGGTGCTCGATGCCGTATTCCCGAAGCTGCTTCTCGAACAGCGTTTCGTCGTGCTCGGAACCTTTTGTG
>NZ_KI273051.1:0-129496 GCF_000469545.1 Mitsuokella sp. oral taxon 131 str. W9106
CACCTTGCGGATGGGAAAGGGAAATGCATCCATGAGCTGCTGCAAGAATTGTGCGGAGGAAAAGGTGTTCTGTTCCTCGAACGCGCCCAAGTAGCGCAGCCGCGTGTATTCGTCGATCGCGGTATACTGGCAAAGCCGCAGCCTGACCCAAAACACGACCAGCCCGTCATGGGGCCTTCGTCGGCGCATGTTTCGGATGAGCGCATCCTCGGCCTTTGTGTGCTGGTTTGGATGGTGGTGCGGACCTATTCTGTTCTTGAGAGGCCACTCCTTTGCTTTTTTGATTTTGTTCCTTAAAAGCATACCACAAGGTGCGACCTCTTTTCATGACGATTTTGTAACACATGTATTGTAAACCTACACAAAGCGGTATAGTTTGGCGGAAATAACGCTTTACAAAACGATTTTCTGTATGCTATACTAGGTACTGTTCTGAGCGCAGAGCTTGGATATTAAGACCAATGGAGAGGTGTCCGAGTGGTCGAAGGTGCTTGACTCGAAATCAAGTGTGGTGATGAGCCACCGTGGGTTCGAATCCCACCCTCTCTGCCAGTAAAATCAAGGCTTCCGGGGCTTTTGCCCGGAAGCCTTTTTCTGTTCCATAAAGGTTCTGAGCACGACGAAACGCGGTCCTAGAAGCAGCTTCTGGAATATGGCATCGAGCACTAGAAAACTCTACGGTGGACATCTGCGCGTTCTTCGTGGTTACGCGAGAGACGTTGTCGAAGTTTCGATACGCTGAAGAACGAAGAACGTGATCTTCGCAAGTGCCGGGACGAGGAGTCCCTCTATCTTCGTTTTATCCTTCATTTTATCGCAAGGGATTCTTGCTATCGATGTTACGTGTGCAAGTTCATCATGCCGTCTTTCGTGCCATTTCTAAAAATGATATATATATATCATTTTTAGAAATTATATATGATATATATCTTGCTTTTTAAAAGAAGACATGCTACAATGTAGAAAATTCATCCGATAGACGTTGTTCTTTGGTCATGGAAAGGTGGCGGCACGATGGGCATTGTGAAAGAACGGAGCATTTGGATCGGCGTGGATGTCGGGACAACGGGAGTCCGCGCAATCGCATACGAGGCGTCGGGGGTGAATCGAGCGACGTCGGAGGCATTCTATCCGCTGCGCACACCACACCCGGACTGGGCAGAGGAACGTCCGTCCGAAATCCTTGAGGCGACGGAACAGGTCGTGCGCGGAGTGGCGGATGCGCTGCGCTATCAGGGGCGGACGCCTTCGGGAATCGCGCTGAGCACGGTGATGCACAGTCTCATCCCGCTTGATGCGGAGAAGCAGCCGCTCACCGATATGCAGACATGGGCGGACAGCCGCAGTGCAGACATTGTGCGTACGTTGAAGGAGGAGGAGCCGGCACTCTGTCGCGCATTTTACGAGCGTACGGGCTGCCCCATGCACGCCTGCTATCCGCTCGCGAAGATCCTATGGCTGAAGCGGAATCGGCCTGCACTCTTCATGCGCATGAAGTTCGTCGGCTCGATCAAGGACCAGCTCTTCCATGCCTTTACGGGCGAGTTTCTCATCGATCGTTCGACGGCAAGCACGACAGCGCTCTACAACGCACATGGGCTTGCATGGGATGTGGAGATCCTGCACTTCATCGGGATTGCAGAGGATATGCTGCCGCCTGTCGTCTCGACGACGGAGACGCGCCCGATGGCGGCAGCAGCGGCAAAGCGCATGCACCTCACGGCAGGACTGCCCGTCGTCATCGGTGCGACAGACGGCGTGCTCGTCAACGTCGGGATCGGCGCGGTATCGGCGGGGCAGTTGAGTGCTACCATCGGCACGAGCGGCGCCGTGCGCATGCTCGTCGGTGAGCCACGCACGGATGAGGCGATGCGCACATGGTGCTACAACCTCGTGGACGGTCTGTGGGTCGCGGGCGGCGCGATCAACAATGGCGGCATGATTTTGCGCTGGATGCGCGATAACATCTGCCATTTCAGCAAGGAGCAGATGGCGACGCTGGATGTGGATGGATACGATCTCATGACGATGAAGGCGTCCAAGATCCCCGCAGGTTCGGACGGACTGATCCTCCTGCCGTTCTTTACCGGCGAGCGTGCGCCGTATTGGAATTCCGATCTGCGCGGACTTCTCTTCGGGCTGTCGCTGAATCACAGCCGTTCGCATATGATTCGCGCTGTCATGGAGGGCGTCTGCTACAGCATGTGCAGCGTCTTTGAAGCGTTGCGCGAGTTTGGCGAGGTACGCGACATCCGTGCGAGCGGCAGCTTCACGAAATCACCGCTTTGGATGCAGATTCTTGCGGACGTGCTCGGAGAGCCGCTCGTCCTGCCCGAAAACAGCGAGGGGGCGGCGTATGGTGCGGCGGTGCTGGGATTCATCTCGGGCGGCGAACTGGTGGGGATTTCGGATACGGCGAACCTCGTTCCCCCGAAGAAGATCTACGCGCCCGATCCGGCAAATACGAAGATTTATGCGCAGTTGGCAGACATCAGCGACAGGCTCTATCACAATCTGCAAAAGGAATTTGCAGAGATTGCGGCGTATCAGGCAGGACATTGAGAGAGGAAGATCATGATGGAAAACGGTTCGATGGATATCGGCGTCATCGGTATGGGCGTCATGGGGAGCAATCTCGCATTCAATATGGCGGAGCATGGCTTTCAAGTGGCTGGGTGGAACCGCACCAACGATATGACAGAGGCGGCGGAGAAACGCAATCCGCCGGCGAATTTTCACGCATTCTATGACTTGGAGAAGTTCATCGGCTCGCTCAAGAAGCCGCGCCGCGTATTCGTGATGATTGCGGCGGGGGCGCCCGTGGACTGGGCAATCGATACGCTCGTGCCGCTCCTCCATAAGGGCGACATCATCCTCGACGGCGGGAACTCATTCTACGGGGATACGCGCCGCCGCCATGACATGCTCGCGAAAAAGGGCATCTGCTACTTCGGCGTGGGTGTCTCGGGCGGTGAGAAAGGCGCACGAAAAGGACCTGCCATCATGCCGGGCGGCGACCGTGACGCTTACGAATCCGTGCGGCCCATCCTTGAAGGGATTGCGGCGCGCGCAGGTGGTGAGCCGTGCTGCACATACATCGGCGAGGACGGCGCGGGGCATTATGTCAAGATGGTGCACAACGGCATTGAGTATGCAGACATGCAGTTGATTGCGGAAACCTATCTCATCCTCAAGCATGTCGGCAGACTCTCGAACAAATGCATCAGTGAGATTTTTCACGAATGGAACGGTGGGGAGCTTCATAGTTACCTCATTGGCATCACGGCGGACATCTTTGCCGAAGAGGATGAAAAGACAGGAAAGGCATTTGTCGATATCATCGTCGATCGCGCCGGTCAGAAGGGGACGGGACGGTGGACAAGCATCGAAGCGCTCACGCGCGGTGTCGATCTCTCCATGATTTCGGCGGCGTGCAACGCGCGCGTGCTATCCAATCTCACAGAGGAGCGCGCCCACGCAGGCACCGTCATGGCAGCGCCTGCGGCATCCGAAGAGACGGTGGACGAAGACTTTATCGAGGCGGTGCGCCGCAGTCTCTATACGGCGAAGATCGTCGCTTACGCACAGGGATTCTCGCTCTATCGTGCGGCAAAGGAGGCGTTCGGCTGGTCGCTCGATTTCGGAAAGATTGCATCTATTTTCCGCGCAGGCTGCATCATTCAGGCGGACTTCCTGCAGCGCATTACGGACGCTTACGAGCGCGAACCGAATCTTAAGAATCTCATGTTCGATGCGTTCTTCCTTTCCTCCATCAATCGAAACGAGGGAAGCCTGCGCCGTATCGTGCAGCTCGGCGTGCAGCACGGGGTGCCCATTCCTGCCTTCTCCGCTGCCATGCAGTACATCGACGCTTTCCGCAGCCCACAGCTCGGGGCGAACCTCATTCAGGCGCAGCGCGACTACTTCGGGGCGCACACCTTCGAGCGCATGGATCAGGCGGGATCATTCCACCATACATGGCAGGAGCACTACGAAAAATAAAGGAATGCGGATAAATGACGGCGCTGAATATATCGATGTTTTTTTCAACATGTCCATGTGGATCGACTGTAATGAAAGGAGAGAAATTCTATGCCGCTGATTATTCTAGCTGTGGGTATCTTGCTGCTGTTCTTTCTCATCGTACGGGTGAAGCTGAACAGTTTCATCTCCTTGCTCATCGTTGCCGGGCTGATCGGCTACGCCGAGGGGCTGCCCGTCGGACAAATCATTCCCGTGATACAGAAAGGGCTGGGCGGGACGCTTGGCGGTCTTGCCATCGTCGTATCGTTCGGTGCGATCCTCGGCAAGCTGATGGCGGAGAGCGGCGGTGCGCAGCGCATCGCGATGACCCTCATCCACATGTTCGGACGCGAGAAGGTCAAGTGGGCAGTCTGCCTCACGGGCTTCATCGTCGGCATCGCACTCTTCTATGAGATCGGCTTCGTCCTGCTCATTCCGCTCGTCTTCACGATCGCGGCCTCAGCGAAGATTCGTCTCCTTGAGGTCGGCCTACCGATGGCGGCAGCACTCTCGGTCACGCATGGCTTCCTGCCGCCGCATCCCGGTCCCACGGCGATCTCCGTCATCTATAATGCGGACATCGGCCTGACCCTCGTCTATGGCGCCATCCTTGCCGTCCCGACGGCGATCGTCGCAGGACCGCTTTTCTACAACCTCGTCAAGGATCTCAATCCCGCGATTCCCGAGGGCCTTTACAATCCGAAGGTATTCACGGATGAGGAAATGCCGAGCTTCGGTGTCAGCGTATTTACTGCGCTCGTGCCGGTCGTCCTCATGGCGGCATCCGCCATCAGCAAACTCACGCTGGCACAGGATTCGCATCTGCGCGCCGTCCTCACTTTTCTCGGCTCGCCGGATATGGCACTCACGATTTCCATCTTCATCGCGTTCTATACGTTCGGAATCGCGCGCGGCAAGAGCATTTCCGAGATCATGAAGACCGCCGAGGCCGCGATTCTTGCAATCGCGATGATCCTCCTCATCGTGGGCGGCGGTGGCGCACTCAAGCAGATTCTCATCGACAGTGGCGTCGGCAACTATATTGGTGAAATGCTCATGAACTCCAATCTTTCGCCGCTCGTGCTTGCTTGGTCGATTGCGGCGGTTATCCGGATCGCCTGTGGCAGCGCGACCGTCGCGGCGCTCACGGCAGGCGGCATCGCGGCCCCCGTGGTCGCTTTGACGGGGGTCAGCCCCGAGCTCATGGTCATTGCGACGGGGTCGGGAAGCCTCATCATCTCGCCGCCGAACGATCCGGGTTTCTGGCTCTTCAAGGAGTTCTTTGGCCTCACGGTCAAAGAAACGGTTCGTACATGGTGCACGCTTGAGACCATCATCTCGGTCATGGGGCTCGCGGGTGTTCTGATTTTGGAAGCAATCCTTGCATGAAGACATCATGCGTTTGGAAACGGGGGAATCTGTGGTGAAATATGAAGTGACAGTGACAGCGATCGGGGACTTTGTGCTCCCTTTCATGCAGACGCGCGAATCGGTCATCCTCTTCAATAAGGATGTGCCGTACGAGTACGAGAACATGGTGGTCGCTCACACGAAAGCGGAATTGGCAGCGGATATCGTGCCTGGGGATACGGTATCTCTTGCGGATCGCAGCTATACGGTGACGGCAGTAGGCGATGAGGCGATGCAGACCCTGCGTGAGAACGGGCACTGCACCATCGTCTTTGCAGGCAAGGACACCGTCGAGCAGCCAGGGCAGATCATGGTGAAGGGCGATGGCATTCCGCGCTTTATGGTGGGCGATGTCATCCGCTTTACGTAAACATGGATTCCGAAAAGCCCGGAAAGCTTTGAGAAAAGGAATCCGTCCGAGATCCATTCGTGTTCTCCAAGCCGTCGGATCGGCGCGAAACTTATCCGTGCGTCCCGTAACACCTCCTGCAAGGATTTTGTGGGAGGTGTTTTTTACGATGATCTTTGCTATAATGTTAGGGACATAGCATCGGAGGGAGCGTGACAGGATGACGGCGGAGCATTTGCCGCTATTGGTGATGCGCGGCAGCTACGCGCATATGACGCGGACGGAGAAACGCATTGCAGACTATGTGTCCGCGAACATGGACACCGTGATGGAGCAGACGATTTCGGAGCTAGCGGCGGCGGTCGGCAGTTCTGAGATCACGATTTCACGCTTTTGCAAAAAACTTGGATTCAGCGGCTTGCAGAGCTTCAAGATCGCGCTCGCGGCGGAGCTTCATACACAGACGGATATGGTCTATCAGGACATCGATGCGGCGGACACGAGTGAGATCGTCGTACAGAAGGTCTTTCACAACATTGCCGACGGTCTTTCCGACACGCTGAAACTGCTCGACTATGCGGCACTCGAGCGTGCGGCCAACCTTCTCCGTGCGGCACGGCACATTGCCGTCTATGGATTCGGCAACTCCGCGACGGTCTGTCGCGATATCGAGACGCGCTTTTTGCGCTTCGGCATGGTCGTACAGGCATACAGCGACGCCCATCAGCAAGCGACATCGGCTGCGCTCCTCACGGCAAAGGATGCCGTCATCGCGGTCTCGCATACCGGGGCGACACTGGAGCTTCTCGATACGGTGCGCACGGCGCGTCAGGCGGGCGCTGCCGTCATCGTCATTACGAGCCATGCGCGCTCGCCGCTCGCAAAACTCGGCGATGTCGTGCTGCACGGCATGGGACGCGAAGTACATTACAGTTCCGAAGCGGTCTCCTCGCGCCTCATCCATATGGCGATTACCGACGCACTCTACGTGCTCGTGGCGATGCGAATGCCAAAGGAATACCGCTGCAATCTCCAGAAGATGCGAACGGTGATCGCAAAGAAGCGCTTGTAGGGACTGTTTCAAAGCGTTGCAATACAGGCGTCTTTGGGGACGGGCGTGCCCAAAACGAAAATCGCCCAAACCCTTGGCATCGCCCGCTTTACGTCTTATGCGAAGTTGAAACGCGGTACGATATTCAGGCAATGGTCTGATTTGATATGGCGTTCAGCCCATGATTTTGATCGCGTTTCTATGCTTGACATAAGAGAGGATTAATGCTATTCTTTTATCGAAAATTTAGGAAGCACTGACAAAATGCAGTCTATTGGATTCGTGCAAGTTTTTGACCGGTCCAGGAGATCACCTAGAGGCATAACAGGGCTATGCAGAGGGTGTATCGTACCGAGAGGGCAGAAAAGAGGCACTATGATGGCGGCGCTGCGTTTATCCGTGCTTTCGCTATATCGTTGGATCAGGTGTCGCAAGACGTAATAGGGAATCCGGAGAGAGCCGGAGCGGTCCCGCCACTGTAACAGCGAGCAACCCTGCAATAAGGGATCACGTTGCACGTGATTCCTCAGTCACTGGGGCGAATGCCTTGGGAAGGCGCAGGGAAACGATGAACTGGAGCCAGGAGAACTGCCTGATGGACAATCGCCATTTGACCTGCGAGTGATGGGAAGGGGATTATGGAAGCGCTGATTGGCGTTTCTTCGGCTGCATGAACGCAATCCTCCCGGCGAAATGGCCGGGATTTTTTTGCGCCGTCCTTATGCACCCTTTCTGCTTGGCAGGAAGGGCGCTTTATTTTGGGAAGGGTGATGCAGATGAAGGGGAAGAGACATCTGACGTGGGCTGTGCTTGCAGCGATTGCGGGCATGGGCTTTGCGGGTGAGGCGTATGCGGCGGACAGCGTGGCAGCGGAAAAGGCAGCAGCGAAAACGGCGCAAGCGCAGGAGCAAAATGTGGAAACGGAAAGCGGTGACCATGATTTGCCCGATACGCTCGTGACGGCGCAGCGCAGGCGGAAGAGCGACCTTGACACGCCAGCGACGACGACGATCATCACCGCGAAGGACATCGAAAAGGCAGGCTACCGCAACGCATTTGAAGCGATTGACCAGCAGATCGGCTCGACGAGCACGTCCTATGGCGAGGCGGGGCAGGATTTCGGCTTCAGCGCCGGGCGCATCACATTGCGCGGTTACGACAGGGGCACGCTCGTCATGGTCAACGGCGTGCCGATGAATCTCAAGAACTATCCGAGTACGGAAAATATACCCGCCGCGATGATCGACCGCATCGAGATCGTCAAGGGCGCGGCGTCGACGCTCTATGGCAGCGAGGCGATGGGAGGCGTCATCAACATTATTTTGAAGAAACCGAAGGCGGGTGAGGAAGCTGTCAAGGCGAGTGTGACGGCGGGGAACTACTTTAAGAAGACAGAAGTATTTTTCCAAGGGGACCGTTTCATGCTCGATGTGAGCAGGGAGTGGTCAAAGGATATCTCGCATTCCAATGCGTTCGGTCTGGATAAGGTTTCATGGATCGATTGGTGGGTCGGCAAGGGACAGAAGAATCGATTCGGGGCAAGTGTTGCGCTCACGGATGAGCTGTCCTTGAATTATAATTATATGGAAGGCAATATTACGCGTGGTGGCATCAAGTACAAAAAGACCGGGAATCATCTTGTGAAGACGGCGACAAAATATGACTATCGCTTCGAAGATTATCGGCATACGGCGAATCTCGTTTATCAGGGCAAGAAAAACGGCATCCATGCAGTCCTTGGCTATAACTATCGCAAGGTTGACGGCTATGATTATGTCGAGCGTGCAAAGGTTGATTCCAATGCTGTGCTGGACGGTGAGATCTTCGATGTGCAGAAAACTTGGAAGATGGGAGCCGATTCCTTGATTTTGGGGTATTCCTATAAGCGCGAGGCCGTAGATCTCACCAAGAAAAAGGAGAGTGCGACGCGCACGGGCAATGCCCTTTACGCTTCCTACAGCAGACAGTTCACGCCGCGTTTTAACTTCACGCTCGGCCTGCGCGGCGAGTGGATCAACGATCCCGAAAAGGATCAAAGCGTTTTTATGCCGCAGTTCCAGACAGACTACAAGCTTGACAAGGATACGGCTTGGTATATCAATGTCGGCAAAGCGTTTCAGATGCCTGCCGTGGATGACATGTTCCGTTACAGGAATATGAATCCGCAAGGATTGAAGCCGGAAAACGGTTGGACGTACGAGACAGGCATCAAGCATCGCCATGGCAACGATACATGGAAAGCGGCTGTCTATCACATGGATATGAAAAACAAACTCGGCTGGGCGCAGGATGCGGTGACGCACGAATACTACGCAACCAATAAAGGAAATTTCCGCAATACGGGATTTGAAGCGGAATACATGAAGCGCTTTAACGATACGTGGAGCGTCACGGTTGGAGCGGGCTATTCCAATCCCCAAGTGCAGGATCCTAGCGGCAGGAAGCGGGATTGGGTGCAGGATGCGGGACGCATCGAGGGCCTTGTCCGCATCGATTATCAAAAGGACAAATGGCAGGGCAATCTGAATCTCAAGTACCTTGGCGATCGTGAGTATTACAAACCGTCGTCTGGAACCGCGCAGGATATACCCGACAAACTGCAGCTCAATCTGAATCTCATCTATACGGCGGGCAAGAACGACACCGTGACACTCGGCGTTTACAACCTGTTGGACAGGGAAAACTACTCGAACCGCTACGGCAACCTCGATCTGCCGCTGAACTTCCGCCTGACCTATGCGCATGCATTCTGACGCAGTGCGGTGCAGCGGCGCGCTGACACTGCTTCTTGCCGCCGTGTTTCTCCTATGCGCCTGTGCGCGAGGAGGAACGGCGACAGAGGGGGAAGAAGGCGAGTTTTTCCGCGGCATCGATGATATGGGGACGGAGATCGTGCTGCATGAGAAACCGCAGCGCATCGTGTCGCTCAATCTCGGCACGGATGAAATCCTGCTCGCGCTCGCGCCGCCCGAACAAATTGCGGCGCTTTCCTCCTATGTGGACGATGCAGGGCTTTCGTGCATGGCAGAGGCGGCGAAAGCCGTACCCGTCAAGCTGCACGATAAGAACCCCGAACGCGTGCTCGCACAGCATCCCGACCTTGTGCTCACGACGGACAGCGTGCCGAAGGAGTTCGTGGCGAGCATGCGCGATCTTGGCCTGACGGTCTTTGTTTCCCAAACGCCAAAGCGCATCGAGGCCGTCTTTCCGCGCATCGAGTCCATCGGCAAGGTGATCGGCAGGGAAAAGGAAGCGGCGGCCTTGAATGGAAGGCTGCATGAGCGCTTGGCGGATGTGACGCGGCGCACGAAAGACATTCCCGAAGACGAGAGGCCGATCGTCGTCGCCTTCGCCTTTAGCGGCGTCTTCGGGCGGCGCGACGATCTCTTCGACGATATGTGCCGCCATGCCGCGCTCAGAAACGGCGCGGCGATGGCGGGGCTCACGAAGGACAACAGCATCTCCATGGAGCAGGTCGTCGCGCTCGATCCCGACGTGTTCCTGTTGCCGTCGTGGAGCGCCGAAGGGGAAAAGACGGAAGATTTCCGCGAGAAGCTGCGCAATGACCCGTTGTTCAAGCAGGTAAAGGCGGTGCGTGAGAACCGCCTCTACTGCGTGCCCGATACGTATCGCTACAGCGCTTCGCAAAATGCCGTCGAGGCCGTTTATGTGCTGGCAAAGACCGTCTATCCCGAGCGTTTTGCCGATGAAGACGGCGCGCGTGCAGGAAATTGATGCTTGATGTGCAAACGTGCCGGAAAGGGGTGAGCGATGGGGCTGAAGATGCTGGTGCTGAGCCTGACGGGAGACTGCAACCTCGCTTGTCGCTATTGCTATGCAGGTGGTCAGGTGAGACGCGCGATGGCATGGGAAACGGCGCGGCGGGCTGTCGATCTGTCTGCCACCGGCGGAGAGCCGTTTCTACTGCAGTTTTCGGGCGGCGAGCCTTTGCTTGCATTGCCGCTCCTTGCGCATATCGCCGCCTATGTGCGCGAGCATCGCATCGAGGCGCGCATGGCTGTTCAGACGAACGGCACGTTGCTGACGGAAGAGGCGGTGAACATCCTATGCGATTCCAATATTGGCATTGGCGTGAGCCTCGACGGCAGACCTGCGCTGCATGATCGCCAAAGGCAATATTCGGACGGCAGAGGTTCTGCCGCTGACGTGGCGGCGGGCATCGAGCGGCTTGCGCGTCGCGGCGTCGGCATCGGACTGACGTGCGTTGTGACGGCGGAGAATGTCCATCGCCTGACCGATGTCGTCGATATGGCGTATTACTTCGGCAACGTACATCGCGTCGGTTTCGACCTCCTGCGTGCGCAGGGACGCGGCATGAACGCTGCTTTGCCGCGAGAAAGCGATATGGCGGCGGCGATGCGCGAAGTTTTCGCTCGGCGCGATGCGCTTTATCGCTTGACGGGACGCCGCCTCGCCATATCGCAGGAAGAGCAGGCGAGAGACATCGCAGGGTGCGGCGGGAGAAACTTTTCCCACTGCCATGCGATGAACGGCGAAGGCATCCACGTCGACGTCGATGGCGGCATCTACGCTTGCTCCTCTTTCGTTGGCGATGAACGCTTCTTTCTAGGCGTTGTTATGCAGGGCGTGAATTTGCGTCGTCAGCAGGAAGTATCTGCCAAGATGCAGCGGAGTATGGATTTTTGCCGGCGATGCCCCGATTTTGCCGCCTGCGGAGGCGGCTGCTTCGCACGCTGGCTGGGAATGGAACAAGAAGAGCCGTGCGCGGCGGAATGTGCGTTGAAGAGGGCTGCAGTATCGGCAGTTTTCGGAAAGGAAGGGTACCGTGCGGAGTAAGGTCTTCATGCAATCGTTGCTCGTCGTCGTCGTTTCGCTGCTTTTTCTGACAGCATCATGCGGCGGGAAGAATGCGGAGGAGCAGTCTGCAAACTCTCCGACATCGTATTCGGTGACGGACATCACGGGGCGCACGATACAGTTCGACGCCCCGCCGCAGCGCATCGTCACTTTGTCAGCGACATTGGATCAGATCGTTCTCAGCGTCGTGCCGCCCGAAAGGCTTGTCGCCGTTCATTCGAGCATGAAGGAACCCGTCAATTCCAATATGGTGGATCTCGCTTCGCAAATACCGGAGACGATACACCAGCCGAGCGTGGAATACATCGTTTCCCTTCATCCCGATGTGGTTCTTGTTGCGGATTGGGAGTATCTGGAGCTTGCCGACCCGCTGCGCGACGCAGGACTCAAGGTCGTCATCGGCAGGGGACCGCATGATCTTGCGGAGGTCAAGGATCTCGTCGCGCTTGCGACGGAAACGATCGGGGAGAAGCGAAGAGGTGAGATCCTGCTCGAGAAGATGGATGAAAAGCTGGCGGAGATCCAGGCGAAGGTGGATGCCATTCCGCAGGAGGAGAGGAAGAGCGTCGTGTTCCTTTCGCTCATGCCCGCATACGGAGGCAAGGGCTCTAGCTTCGACGATGCCTGCCACTATGCGGGCGTCATCAACGGCGTTTCCGCTTACGGACTGCGCAATGGGCAGAAAGTGACGAAGGAGGTGATTCTATCGATCAATCCCGACATATTGTTTTTGCCGGATTATCCATGGAAAGGGCAGGCATGGCTCGACGAGTTCATTCGCAGCTATACGGAAGATCCGGCGCTTCAGACGCTCAAGGCGATCCGAAATCATAGTCTCGTGAAGCCTCGCTCGTCTTTTATCTACAACTGCTCGCAGGATTTTGTCTACGGCGTGCAGGAAATCGCCTACAGGGTCTACGGCGACGCGTTTTATCTGCCTGACGATGCGCATATTTCAGCGGTTGATGAGTGAAGAAATCATTGGTTTTTAAAGGAGATTCGGGAAAATGAAAAGAACGTGTTCGAATCAAAAATTAATTCATGCCGTTTTGGCAGGGGTTGCCTTTTCCTTTATGTCTGTGGGTGGAGGACATGCATTCGCCGCTCCATCTGATGAGGCGGACAAGGCAACGCAGGAGCATGTGCTGGATGAAACCGTCATTACGGCGACGCGCACGCCCGTAGAGGATCGGAAGGCGAACGCGAATGTCACGGTGATTACGGGAAAGGATTTGGAACGGCGGCATTATACGGATCTCAAACAGGTCTTGCGCGATGTTCCCGGCGTGATTGTCAATCAGTACGCACCGGCGGGATACAACAACACCGACGCCATCTATATCAACGGCTCAAGTGACGTTGTAATCCTCGTCGATGGCGTCAGGCAGAATTATGCAGGAGGGTCGGCGGCATCTTTGGCCGCAACGATGAAAGATCTCAGCGGCATTGAGCGCATCGAGGTGCTGCACGGTTCGGCTTCCACGCTTTACGGCTCGGACGCAAAGGGCGGTGTCATCAACATCATCACGAAGAAGATCAAGGGACAAAAAACGACGCTTGAGGCCGCCTACGGCAGTTTCGGCAGACAGCTTTACAGCGTGGCTCACGAGGATTCGGCAGACGGATGGGACTGGCGCATGAAGTACCAAAAGGATAAGAGCGGCGACTTCAAGGATGGCAATGGCGAGACGACGCCATCCGAACTCGATGCCAATTCGATCCATTTTCATTTGGGCAGACAACTGGACAAGTCTTCATACGTTGCATTCAATCTGCATTCTTATCGGGACAACGATCGCTACCAGGCACTCTATGAGAAGAAGAATGGGCTGCAGCCGAAAGCCGGTGACTACGATTATGCAGCGGGCAATATGATTTGGAATTGGACGATCGATGATACGGCGAAGAACCAGATGGTTTTGGCACGCAGCAAGTATGATTATACAGCAGGCGGCTACGGGCTTAAAGTTTGGAGCTGGAAGTTCAGCGATCAGTTTGATAAAAAGATCGACGACCATCTTCTGACGGCTGGATTTGAGTTTACGAAGGATAGGACGGATGGCACGCAGTTGACGAATCGAGATCTCCTGAACCGTTCCTTCTATCTGCAGGATCAATGGAGCATCGTGCCTGAACTCAAGCTTATTGCAGGCGTCCGCTACGACAGCAATTCCGCCTTTGGCAGCCACACGAGCCCGAGCGTCAGCCTCGGCTACGATATCACGCCGAAGACTCACGCGTATGTCTCTTATAGCGAATATTTCTTGACGCCGACGCCCAGCAATCTTTACAGCAGCTGGTACGGCAATCCGAACCTCAAGCCGGAGACGGGCGATACGAGAGAGGTCGGAATCACGCATGATTTCGGCTCGGGATTCGACCTTGCAGCGCATTACTTCAAGCGCAGTTCAGAAAATCGGATCGGCTACAGCTTCGTGACGGGCAGGTATGCGAATGTCGGCGATGAGAAGGCGCATGGCTGGGACGTGCAGCTCGCCAAGCGCTTTGACTCGCATGTGCGCGCGCACGTCGGCTATACGCATACGAATGTCGGCAAGACGGATCAGCGTGCGGCAAATATCGATGGCTACATTCCGAAGGGGCAGGTCACGCTCGGCGTGGATTACAAGAATCGTCAATTCGATGCTTCCTTGCTGGCACGCGGCATGATCGACCGACCGGGACCGCAGGCTGCCGATGTCCTGGGCAATTTCTTCCCGGAAGATTCCTACTGGGTTTTTGACCTCGCGTTGAATTACAAGGTCGCTGCGCAGACGAAGGTATACCTCAAGGTAAACAACCTTTTTGACCAGTTCTATGCCGAACAGTCCAATGCACGAGGCAATTGGGGAGGAAATCCTGATGAATGGTGGTGCGCTCCGGGACGCAGCTTCCTCGTGGGTGTGGAGCACAGCTTCTGAGATTGCGACGAAGGAACAGAATTCATGGTGAAAAAGACATACCCCTTTTCTGCCATCGTGGGGCAGGAAGAGATGAAGAAGGCGCTTTTGCTCAATATCGTCATGCCGTCCTTGGGCGGCGTGCTGATCCAGGGCGAGAAGGGGACGGCGAAATCGACCACCGTGCGCGCCGCTGCCGAGCTGCTGCCCGCCATGCGGGCAGTGGCAGGCTGTGCGTGCCGCTGTGACCCTGCGGCGCCAGAGTTTTTTTGCGACGATTGCCGCAGGAAGGCTGCAGCGGGCGCACGCATGGAGGAGGAGAGCGTCCCCATGCGCGTCGTGGAGCTCCCCGTCAGTGCGACGGAGGATCGCGTCGTGGGCACGCTCGATATCGAGGCGGCGATCCGGCATGGCAGAAAGGAGTTTGAGGCGGGCATTCTCGCGGAGGCGAACCGCAGCATTCTCTATGTCGATGAAATCAATTTGCTCGACGATCACATCGTCGACATCCTGCTCGATTCGGCAGCGATGGGCGTCAATACAGTGGAGCGAGAGGGCATTTCCTATGCGCATCCGGCGCGTTTCGTGCTCGTGGGCACGATGAATCCCGAGGAGGGCGACATACGCCCGCAGCTGCTCGACCGGTTCGCCCTTTCGGTGACGGTGACGGGCGAGCGCGAGGCGAAGGATCGCATCGAGGTGGTGAAGAGGCGCATCGCTTATGAGCAGGATGCGGAGGACTTTGCAGCGTCCTACGAGGAGCAGCAGGAGGCATTGCGCGAGCGAATCGAAAGGGCGCGCTCTCTCCTCAAAAGTGTCGCTGTGGCAGATAGAATACTGGAAAAGGCGGCGCACATCTCGCTCGCGCTCGGCGTCGATGGGCATCGCGCCGACATTACGCTCATCAAGGCGGCGATGGCGAATGCCGCCTTCTCGGGGCGCACGGAGGTCGCAAAGGAAGATATGAAGGCCGTCAGCCGCCTCGTGCTCGCGCATCGCCTACGCCGCCGCCCCTTCGAGGAGGGCGAGGTCGACTGGTCTGCCGTGGATGATGTACTGGCTTGAGGAGATGGGCATGAAATATCCGCGCTATCCGTTTGCCGCTGTCGTCGGTCAGGAGCAGGCAAAGAAGGCGCTTCTTCTCGCGCTCGTGAATCCGCGCATGGGCGGCTTGCTAATTTCAGGCAAACGCGGCACGGCGAAGTCCGTCCTTGTGCGTGCAGCAGCGCCGTTCACGCCGACAGGGAGTCTCGTCGAACTGCCGCTCGGCGCGACGGACGACATGGTTTTCGGCAGCCTCGATGTGGATGCGGCACTGCGGGACGGCGAGCGTCGTCTGCGCCATGGTCTCCTGCATCGCGCGGCGCATACGCTCCTTTACATGGACGAGGTGAATCTCCTGCGCGAGGAGGTCTTGAAGTCTGTCTTAGAGAGCGCGTCGGCGGGGATGTTTTCCTTGGAGCGCGACGGCGTATCGGCGGTTGAGGAGATAAGCTGCATCCCTGTCGGGACGATGGATCCCGCAGAAGGCGTGCTCTCGCCCGCGCTGCTCGACAGCTTCGGCATGTTCGCGGCGATGGATGATGTGGAAGAGACGGAGCAGCGTGCTGAGATCGCGCGGCGCGTGCTCGCTTTTGAGCGTGCGCCGGAAGCTTTCTGCCGCGCGTATGCGCTGCAGGAAACCGAGCTGCAGCAGAAGGCGGCACGAGCGCGAGAGATGCTTCCTGCTGTGGAGGTTTCCCATGCCATCCTGCATCTCGCTGCGCAGTACGCCGCACGCGCCCTTTGCGTGGGAAATCGCGCCGAAATCTATCTCGTGGAAGCGGCACGCGCCTTGGCAGCGCTCGCCGGGCGCATCTATGTGATGCCGCAGGACATCGAGGAGGCTGCTCTCTTTGTGCTCGCGCATCGCATGAGCCGAAAAAAGGAACAGTGCGAAGAGAGCAGCAGACGGCAGAGAGAGCCACAGGAACCGCAAGCTGAGTCGCAGGAAGAGTCGGAAGATGAGGCGAATGATGCGGCGGAGGATGAGCGCCCGGACGATAATTTGACGAGAGATGCGATGGGCGGAGAATCGAAAGAGCAGGAAGCCGATACAGGAGAAGCGCAGGAAGAAGCGGCGCAGACCGACGAGGAGCGAACGTCGCCTGCAGATGGCGATTCGGGCAGCGAAGATAGAGATGAGACGCACTCCATAGAAACGGTTATGGCGCGGCTTTCTCTCCTGCGCAAGGCGGTGTGCGGGAGGAAGGGCAAGAGCGGCAGACGCGCAATCGTGCAGCTTGACGTGCCGGCGGGACGTCCTTGGCGCACATCGCTGCCGCGCAGCGGACGGCGCATCGACCTCGCCTTTGCCGCTACGCTTCGCGCGGCGGCGCCCTATCAGCGCCAGCGGCATGGAGATCAGGCCATCGTCATACGCGCCGAGGATCTGCGCGTGTGGATTCGGGCGCGTCGTGCCGCCGCGAACATCCTCTTCCTCGTCGATGCGAGCGGCTCCATGGGCGCGAAGGAACGCATGAAGATGGTGAAGGGCGCGGTGCTCGCCCTCCTGCGTGAAGCGTACCAAAAGCGTGATCGCGTGGGACTGATCGCCTTTCGCCGCACGAGCGCCGAGACGCTCTTGCCGATGACACGGAGCGTGGAGCTGGCGGAAAAGGAACTGCGCTCTTTGCCGACGGGCGGCAAGACGCCGCTCGCGGAAGGACTTGCCGCTGCGCTCAAGATGATGGATGAGCTTGCTCGCAAGGAAGGCGCGGAAACGGTGCTCGTGCTCGTGACAGACGGCAGGACGAATGTTCCTGCGGCAGGGAAGGCGAAGGAGGAGGCGCTGCGCGCAGCGGAGGAGATCGCGCGAAGAGACGCGCACTGCATCGTGCTCGATACGGAGAAGAACTTTCCGAAGGTGGGACTGGCGCCTGAGATCGCGCAGCGCATGCATGCGGGATATGCCACACTGGAGCGCCTTTGTGCCGAAGGCGTATTGGAAGCCGTGCGGCGTTTTCGTGCCTTAGGGAACGGCAGCGCATGATGTAAGAACGATGGTGTGTGATGGAGGGGCAACGGCGGATGGAATTGGCAAGACTGACGACGGGAGACGTCGCCTATCGCTATGACAAGAGCATCGTTTTGGCTTTCAGCGGGCGGCGCAAGGTGCTCAGCACTTCGCTTTACAACGGCGGCTACCATGAGGATTTCGAGGCGGTGTTCAACCGCGATATGACGCAGGGATCGGGAATGCCCTGCGAGTCCTTTGCACCGACGTACGTCGAGAGCATGAAGATCGTGGCCAAGCGGCTTGGCCTTGCGCCGGAATGGACATCTGGCATGGGGACGGCGGCGCATATGGAAAACGCCTCCGTCGTGTCGCGAAGCTACAAGGAACTGACCGTGACGGCGATCGTAACGGGCGGCGTGGAAACGAACGGCGGACGCGTCGGCGATCCTGCATCTTACTACAAGACGGCGGAGAAGAAATGCGGCACGATCAACATCATGCTCGTCATCGATGCCGATTTGCCGCCCGGCATTCTTGCGCGTGCCCTCGTGACCTGCACGGAGGCGAAGGCGGCTGCACTGCAGGAACTCATGGTGCCGAGCCGCTATTCCACGGGACTCGCCACGGGGTCGGGCACGGATCAGACGATCATCGTCGCCAACAGCGAGTCGCCGCTCTTCTTCGAGGACGCGGGCAAACATTCCAAGCTCGGCGAGCTCATCGGACTTGCCGTCATGGCGGCGGTCAAGGAAGCACTCAAAAAGCAGTCTGGGCTTACGCCAGCGCGCCAGCACGATCTCTTGCGCCGCCTGCGCCGCTTCGGCGTCACGGAAGAAGCGCTGTGGCAGCAATATCAGGAAGAAGCGGGCGCCGATGCCTTGATTAAGGCGCAATTCATCGCAGCCTTGGAAAAAATGACCGCTGTGCCGGCGCTCTTCCCCTTGGGCGTGCTCTTCATCCATCTTTATGATGAGCATCTCTGGGGACTGTTGGAAAAAGGGGAGACTTGGGCGGCAGCCGAAAAGCTGCTGAAAGAGATGGCAACAGCGCTTCGCCTGAAGACGCAGGAGGGCGTGCTCATGCAGGAAGACTATATGGACTCCCTTGTGAGACTTCTCGTGCGTGCCGTCGTCGAGCGTGCGGCTCGGCCAGTTTCGGAGGCAACAGATGCAGATGATGCATGAAGCAGGGAAGACGAGAGGTGCAGCAAAATGAAGATCGCAGTCTATACGAACATCCAGCGCGTCTTTGCACTCGGCCGTCGCGTGCAGGAAACGTGCATGTCGGCAGTTCCCTCGCTGGCGATTGCCGTTCGCCTGGCGGATGGCATGGATTCGTGGCGCGAGGCGCAGGAGAAGGCCGATGCCACCCTGTTCCTGTGGATGGGCACAGGGCTGGACAATCCCTTCCTGCAGCAGGCGTCGCGCACTTTGCAGAAGAGCCGTGCGCCGCATTTGATTCTCGTGGACAATGCCGAGCATGACAAGGTCAGCTATGGCTTCTCGGCAGAGGAAATCGCTCTCGCTTGGCAGTATTTCCGCTGCGACGGCGAGGAGAATATGAAGAACTTCCTGCTGCATCTTGCCAAAAAGTTCGGACTTTCCGCTGAGCCGGAGCCGCCGCGCGCGCTGCCTTGGCACGGTATATACCACCCCGATTGGCACGGCGATTGCCAGGACATTGAGGGCTATCGTGCCGCGTATTGCCGTGACGGCCGGCGGACGATCGGCGTCATCTTCTATCGTTCGGAGTGGATCGCGGGGGACTTTACGTATCACAGAGCATTGATTCGTGCGATCGAGGCGCAGGGACTCAATGCCATCGCGGTCTTCTCCAATTCCTATCGCGACGAGCGCGTGGCGTCGCCGACGCTCTTTGACGCCATGAAGCGATACTTCTGCTGCGAGGGGAAGACCGTCGTTGACGCCATTATCACGACGATGAAGTTTTCCATCAAGGCGGGCGGCACGCGCATCGAAGATCTCTATGCGCTCGGCGTGCCTCTTCTTGAAGCGTATACGGTGCTTGCGCCCAAGGAAGAATGGGAAAGGTCGCCTGCGGGCCTCGACCCGATGGAGGTGTCCTTCAGCGTCTGTATGCCGGAGTTCGACGGCGTCATTCATGCTGTGCCGATTGCGGCGAAGGTGCTCGATGAGACGGGAACGCCTCGCTATGCGCCGCTTGAGGAGCGCATGGAGCGTCTGGCGAGGAAGGCGAAGAAATGGGCAAATCTGCGCCATAAGGCGAACGAGGAGAAGAAGATCGCCATCGTCTTTCACAACTATCCGCCGACGAATGCGAACATCGGCAGTGCGGCGGGGCTTGACTCGCCCGAGAGCGTGCGCCGCTTGCTCGCGAGGATGCGCGAGGCGGGCTATCGCGTCGATTTCGTGCCGGAGAGCAGCCAAGAGCTCATGGATATTCTTACGCATCACGCGACGAATGACCGCCGCTTCATGAGTGAGGAGCAGGCAAAGAATGCCGACGGACAGCTTACGGCCGCGCAGTATGAAAGATTCTTCAAGGCGTTGCCGCAAAAGGTCAAGAAACATCTGAGGAAGGATTGGGGCGAAGCGCCGGGCGAGGTGTTCAACTACGACGGCACGCTGCTCGTGCCCGGCACGCTCAACGGCAATATCTTTCTCACGGTGCAGCCGCCGCGCGGCTTCGGCGAGGATCCGGGCAAGCTGCTGCATTCACCCGACGCCGCGCCCACGCATCACTACATCGGCTTTTATCACTGGCTGCGCGATCTGTGGCAGGCGGACGCCGTCGTCCACGTCGGCACGCACGGCTCGTTGGAGTGGCTGCCGGGCAAGAGCACGGCACTCTCCGCCGCATGCTATCCCGACGTCTCGCTCGGCGATCTGCCCAACGTATATCCCTACTGGATCACGATTGTCGGCGAGGGCATACAGGCAAAAAGGCGCGGCGCAGCGTGCCTCATCAGCCATCTTTCGCCGCCGATGCAGCTTGCGGGCGCTTTCGACGAGCTGCAGGAGCTTGAGCAGGCGCTCGATGAGTACGTTCATTTCCGTGCGGCGCAGCCCGACAATTTGGCAGCGGTACAGGAAATCGTGCGCGAGAAGGCGGCGCTCTGCCATTTCGAGGATTCCATCGAGGAAGGCGAGAACTTCGACGCCTATGTCGCTGCTCTGCACAATTATGTGACGGACATCAAGAACATGCAGATCCGCACGGGACTCCATATCCTCGGGCAAGTTCCGGAAGCTGAAAAACGCTTGGATCTCGTGCTCGCGCTCGTGCGCGTCGAGCATGGCGGCGAGCCGTCGCTTCTGCGCCTCATCGCCAAGGAAGAGGGCTACGATTACGAAGAGCTTTTGGAGCACAGCGAACGCATGACGGAGGACGGCATGACGTACGGCCGGAAGCTCGATGCGATGGAAGATGCCATGCGCCTGCTTCTCGTGCGCCTCGCCGCGCGCGCCTATATGCCGCAGGCGGTGAGAGAAGTGTTGGCTTTGGAACCGTTCGCCTCGTACAGTGCAGCGGGCAGGGAAGGACTTTTGGCGGCGCTCGGCGAAGTGACGGAGAAGATCGTGCCGCGCCTCCTGCGCACGGAAGAGGAGCTGACGGGCACGCTCCGCGCCCTTTCGGGCGGCTACATCGAGCCGGGACCGGCGGGAGCGCCGACGACGAACGGCGCAGACGTCCTGCCGACGGGACGCAACTTCTACGGACTCGATCCGCGCTGCCTGCCGACGCCTGCAGCGTGGGAGTACGGCAAGGAACTGGGCGATGCGCTCGTCGAGCAGTATATCAGCGAGGAGGGACGCTACCCGGAGGCGGTCGGCATCGTCTTTTGGGCAGGCTCGAATATGCGCAGTCATGGACAGTGCATCGCCGAGCTGTTCTACCTCATGGGCGTGCGCCCCGTTTGGCAGAGGCCGTCGCAGCGCGTCGTCGGGCTTGAGATCATCTCCCTCGCAGACCTCAAGCGGCCGCGCATCGACGTGACGGCGCGCATCAGCGGTCTTTTCCGCGATGCCGTGCCGAACGCCATCCGCTGGGTCGACGAGGCGGTGAGGCTTGCAGCAGCGCAGGAGGAGAGCGCAGATGAAAACTTCGTGCGCAAGCACGTCCTCGCGGATACGGCATGGCTCGAAGAGCAGGGCGAAGCGCATGCTTCCGCTTGGGAACGCGCTTCGTGCCGTATCTTCGGCGACCCGCCGGGTGCTTACGGCGCGGGCATCGGCGACCTCCTGGAGTCGAAGGCGTGGCAGACGCTCGACGATCTCGCGGCCGTCTACACGCGCTTTTCGGGCACGGCGTACGGTGCGGACGGCATGGCGCGCGGCTACGATCCCGCACTTTTCCAGCGGCGCATGAAGGAACTTGACGCCACGGTCAAGAACGAGGACACGCGCGAGACGCACATGTTCAGCTCGGACGATTACAACGCCTACCACGGCGGCATGATCGCCACCGTGCGTGCACTCACGGGCAGGGCGCCGCGCTCCTACAGCGGCGATACGAGCGACCGTCAGCGCGTCGTCGTGCGTACCGTCGCCGCAGAAGCCGAGCGGCTGTTCCGCGGCGAGGCGATGAATCCGAAATTTATCGAGGGCATGAAAGAACATGGCTACAAGGGAGCTTCTGACCTTGCGAATTATCTCGCGCACAGCTATCAATGGGATGCGACGAGCGCCGTCCTAGAGGATTGGATGTACGAAGGATATGCGCGCAAGTACGTGCTCGACGCGTCGATGCAGGAGTGGCTGCAGGAGGTCAACCCTTGGGCGCTGCACCGCATGGCGGAAACGCTCCTAGAGGCGGAGCAGCGCGGCTTGTGGAACGCGCGTGAGGAGACGAAGGAGGAATTGCGCGAGCTGTTCCTCTCCATCGAGGGCGATTTGGAAGAGAGGGCGGAACAGAATGTATAAGGCCAAAAAATATCCGCGATTTGCCGCAGCCATCGCATGCGCTGGGCTCCTTTTTTCGCTCCTTCTGACGGGCTGCATGGGCGAAAGGGAGGAGGAGCCGAGCGCGTACCGTGTGACCGATGCGGAGGGAACGGTCGTCGAGATCCCGCATAAGCCTCGGCGCATCTTGACGATCAGCGCGGGCACGGACGAAATGATGCTCGGCCTTGTCGAGCCGGAGCGCATGGCGGCGGTCAACGATTCGCTCGCGGATGAAAAGCATACGAATGTGCCGTGGGTGCGCGAGAAAATCCCCACGGTCATCCCGCGCAGCCCCTCTGTCGAGCAGGTCGCCGCGCTCTCGCCCGACCTCATCATCGTCACGCCGTGGCTCTCGCGCGAAAACGCCGACGCCATGCGCGAGCTGGGCGTGCCGGTCGTCGTCTGCCGTGCAGCGGCGACGATGGAGGATATCCATGCCAATATCCGCCTCTTTGCAGCAGCCGTCGATGAAAAGGAGCGCGGCGAACGATTGATTGCGAAGATGGAGGAAAAGCTCGCGGAGATCGAAGCGAAGATACGGGACGTTCCCGAGGAGAAGAAGCACAAGAGCATCGCGCTCATCTCCATCATGCCCAATTACGGCGGCGCCGGCTGCACGTTCGATGAACTTTGCCGCTTTACGGGCTCCATCAACGCTAAGGCCGCTGCGGGCAACCGCATGGGACAGGAGATGACGAAGGAGCAGCTCGTCGCAGCGAATCCCGACTACATCTTCCTGCCGAGTTACGAGGATGCAGAGACGCGCGAAGAGAATTACGGCAGACAGTACATGGAAGATTCCTTTCTTCAGCAAATTACAGCCGTTCGCGAAAAGCAGATCGGCCATCCTTGGGCGCGTTACGTCTATAACCTGTCACAGGACATCGTTTTCGGCGTGCAGGAAACGGCATGGATTCTCTACGGAGACACCTTTCGCCAGTCGCGGCAGGAATTTCTTACGGCGGTGGAGTAAGAATGCAAAGAAAGGGGGCTGCAAGGTTGAAGAAGATTGCGTTTTACGGCAAGGGAGGCATCGGCAAGTCGACGACTGCTGCCAACGTATCGGCGGCGTTTTCGCGCGGGGGAAAGAAGGTCTGTCAGATCGGCTGCGACCCGAAGAACGATTCGACGCGGCTTCTCCTGGGGCGCATCGCGCCGCTCACCGTGCTCGATGCGGAGCGCAGGAAGAAGGGAGCGGCGCTCTCCCTTGCGGAAATCGCGCATGAGGGATACGGCGGCGTGCGCTGCATCGAGGCGGGCGGCCCTGAGCCGGGCGTCGGCTGTGCGGGGCGCGGCATCATCGTGGCGCTCGAAAGGCTCAAGGCGCTCCATGCGTTTGATGATGTGGACGTCGCCATCTATGATGTGCTCGGCGACGTCGTCTGCGGCGGTTTCGCCGTGCCGATACGAGAGGGCTATGCCGAGGAAATCTACATCGTTTCTTCGGGAGAACTCATGTCGCTCTATGCGGCGAACAACATCGCCAAGGGGGTGCGCCGCTTCGCTGCGCGGGGCGTTGTGAAGCTCGGCGGCATCATCGGCAACGGGCGCGATGTCGCGCGGGAGAAGGAGCTTTTGGAAACCTTCGCCGTGTGCCTAGGCACAAATCTCATTGCCTACATCCCGCGCTCTGCCGCCGTACACGAGGCGGAGATCCATCGGCAGACGCTCATCGCCTATGCGCCGGATTCCGTACAGGCGAAGGTTTACGAAGAACTTGCGGCGGCGATCGAGGGAAATACAAACCTCGTCATCCCCAAGCCGATGGCGTTTGAAGAGTTGGAAGATCTGGTGGAGAGCTATGGGAACTGAAGCGAAACGCGTGATGATGCGCCGCATGAATTGCAGCTGCAGCATGCCGGGCGTCTGGCGTGCGCTTTCCTTCGTGCGCGGCGCTCTCGTCATCTTCCACAGTCCGCGTCCGTGCGCGCACATCGCCCACGGCATGGACGTGGGAAGCTTCCACCGCCTGCGTGCGGCGGGGGCGAAGGTGCGCCTTTCGCCCGTGCCGCTTCTGACAAGCTCCTTGTCGGATGCAGAGGCGATTTTCGGCGGTGAGGATCGTCTGCGCGAGTGCATACGTTTCGCCGCAGAAAAGTATCGGCCGCAGGCCATCTTCATCGCCAATTCCTGCGTGAGCGGCGTCATCGGCGACGATACGTGCGCCGTGGCTGAGGAGATGGAGCAAGAGCTCGGCCTTCCCGTCTGCGCCGTCTCGGCGCACGGCTTTCTCGACGGCGCGTATTATGCAGGCTACCTTGACGCTGCACGCGTGCTCGTCGATCGCTTCATGAAGCCGGCAGAGCGCTGTGCGGGAAGTGTCGTGCTGCTCGGTGACTGCGGCGGCTTCCATGGCGCGTACGTGGAGGAACTGTGCCGCTTGCTCGGGCTTCTCCCCCTGCGCGTCGCGGGTCAGTTCCCGTCGTATCTCGCCCTGTCTGAGATGGATGTCGTGCCGGCGGCGGAGCTTCTCATCGTGCTTGGGCAGCGCAGCGACGAGAAGCAGGCGCTTCTCGTCGACTTGGCGCGGCACATTCAGGAGCGTTTCGGCACGCCGTACCTCGCCGACGTCTATGCGGTCGGCTCGGAGGAAACGAAGGAGTGGCTGCGTGCGGTCGGCAGGCTTTGCGGCAGGGAATGGGAAGCGGAAGAAGCGATTCGCGCGGAAGAATCGGCGTTTCAACGCGCCGTGGACGAGGTGCGGCCGACGCTCGCAGAAAGGCGCGTGACATTCGCCATCGGGCGCGACCTCGACTGGTTTCAGCCGAAGATCATCATGCGCCTGTTAAAGAAGGCGGGTGTCGAACTGGCGGGCGTTGTCCTCCTTGATTCATTCCTGCCCGGGCGGCGCGAGGTCATGGAAGAAGAGGTCGTGCGCCTGACGGATGCGCCGATCTCCTATGAGGGCAGCCGCGAGGCGGAGGAGCTTTTCAAAACGGCGGATTTCGTCCTGACGACGCACGAGCTTACCGACGCAAGGCTGCGGCAGATCTTCCTCGCGCTCATGCCGTCCGTCGGCTGGTCGATGGAAAAGAAGCTCCTGCGCGATATGGTGCATATCGTCTGTCGTCACGAAAGCCGGGGAGGTCTGATCTATGGCTGAG
This sequence comes from Mitsuokella sp. oral taxon 131 str. W9106, assembly GCF_000469545.1. Lineage (GTDB taxonomy): Bacteria > Bacillota > Negativicutes > Selenomonadales > Selenomonadaceae > AWVT01. The sequence continues at coordinate 25,600 of NZ_KI273051.1, forward strand.
CAGGAGAAGCGTTTCGATGACGTCTGCGCTTGGACGGACAGCTGTGCGCTCGCGGGTGCGATGGCGTTTTTTGCCGCTTGGCAAGACGCCGTCGTCATCGTCAACGGCCCCATGTGGTGCTATTACTTTGCACTGCGCTGCGTCGAGCATGGCGTGAGCGATGCCGCGCGCCGCACGGGCTGCACGCAGCTCGACAACGACGCTATCGTCTTCGGCGCGGAGGATTATCTGCTGGAAGCCCTGCAGCCCTATATCGCCGAGCCGCCGCGCCTTTTGGCCATCGTCAGCAGCTGCGCCGCAGGACTGATCGGCGACGATGTAGCCGCCATCGCGCGGTCGGCGGGCATTGCAGCGCCCGTCATCGCAGTCGGCAGCAGCGGCCTTGCGGGCAGCTTCGCCGCAGGCTGGAGCAAGGCCGCATGTGCGGCAATGGAAGCGCTTCTGCCCGAAAAGAAGGAGGAGAAGCCGCATGGCGTGAACCTTCTCGGCATGACGGCGGGCTACTGCAATGGGGCGAACGATGTGCGAGAACTCGTGCGCCTTTTGCATCTGGCGGGCTATGAGGTGAACGCCGTCCTCGGCTGCGGCGAGACGGCGGAGGAGGTGCAGGATCTGCCCGCCGCCGCGCTCAATATCGTCGTGCACAGGGAGCTGGGCCTCGCTCCGGCAGAGATGCTTTCGGAGCGCAGCGGCACGCCCTTTGTCGCACCGCTGCCGCCTTACGGCAGGGCGGGCACGCGGCGTTGGCTCGAAGCGATTGCATGCGCTTTGCCCGCGCCGCACGAAAAGGAGGCGCAGGAAGAACATTCCCGTATGGAAAGGGAGGATTTCCTGCGCCTGAACGAAATCAAGAGCATGTGGGGCGAACTTTGGTTCGACGAGGCGCTCGTGCGTGCACCTTCCTCCATGGCCTGGGGCTTGGCAAAAGCCTTGCGTACAGAGTGGGCGGATGTACGCCGTCTCGCCGTGGCGGCGGAGGAAGAGGACGCGGCAGATGCCGCCGGGATCGCCGACGCGGTCTTTCCTGAAGCGCGTACGGCGGAGCTGGCGCAGTTTCTCGCTTCCATGAAGAACGGGCTGCTGCTCGCGAGCAGCAGCGAAGCGGCGCAGGTCGCGCCGCAGCACGCGCAGTTCCTGCCCGTCGCCTATCCCGTGCTCGACCGCATTCATTTGACGGATGCGCCGTTCATGGGACTGCGCGGCTCGCGCTTCATCGAGGAGCAGCTTTGGAACGGACATATTCTGCGCCGACAGTGGATGTTATAGATGGCATAAGGGAAGCACGGATAAATCAAGCCGCCCAAATGCGTGAAGACGGGACGGGAAATCGGATCTATCCGTGCTTTCCGAGCAGGGGAGCGGTGGAATTTGCAGGAAATGATACGGGTTGCAGGCCTTTATGCGGGCTATGAGCGGCAGGTGATCTTGGAGAACGTTTCGTTCGGCGTTGCAGCGGGCGAGATGGTTGGACTCATCGGGCCGAACGGCGCGGGCAAGAGCACGCTTTTGAAGACGATGCGCGGCATCCTGGCGCCGCTCGCGGGCGAGATCTCTGTCATGGGACAGAGAATCGGCGATTTGCCGGCGAAGGAGTTTGCGAAGCGCGCCGCCTATCTGCAGCAGCATCTAGAGATGACGTTCGGGTACTCGGCGCGTGAGGTCGTGCTCTCGGGGCGCTATCCGTATCTCTCGTGGTGGCGGCAGGAACGGGCGCAGGATATCGCGATCGCCGAGGCGTGCATGGCGTACACGGGCGTCGCAGAACTGGCAGAGAAGCCGCTTCAGGCCATGTCGGGCGGACAACGCCAGCGCGTGCTGCTCGCCAAGGTGCTCGCACAGCAGACGCCCGTGCTCTTTCTCGATGAGCCGGCAACGGGGCTGGATATCATCTACCAGGAGGAGATCTTCCGCTTCTGCCGCGAGCTTTGTGCAGCGGGAAAGACCGTCGTGCTCGTCGCACATGAGCTCTCCCTCGCCGCACGTTTCTGCTCGCGCCTCCTGCTCATCGGGCGCGGTGCGCTTCTCGCCGATGGACTGCCGCGTGAGGTGCTGACGGCAGAGCGCTTGACAGGTGCCTATGGTGCACCCGTCCAGGTCGTGGAGAATCCGCTGACGAATCATGTGGAGGTCTTCACGGAGGCGGAAAAGGGCACAGGCAGGAAATCGCATCTCCTGCAGGTCATCTTGGGAAGGGAGGAGGCGGCGTCATGAAAAATTTTTATGAGAAGAGAACCTTCTTCCTTTGGATTCTTCTGCCGTGCCTCGTCGTTCTCGCCGTCGCCCTGTCGATGCGCTCAGGGCAGTACGACACCTCGGTGGAGTGCGTGCTCGCGGCCTTCTCCCATGCGGCGGGGCTGCCGTTCTTTTCCGACGTCACGGTTACGCCAGAGCAGCAGGCGGTGCTCTGGCACATCCGTCTGCCGCGCACGCTCGTCGGCCTCATGGTGGGGGCGGGGCTGGGCATCTCCGGCGCAGTGCTGCAGGGCATCTTCAGCAACCCGCTCGCCGATCCCGGCATCATCGGCGTCTCGAGCGGCGCTTCCGTCGGCGCGGTGCTCGCCATCGCCCTCGGTGTCTCCGCCGTCAATGTCTTTTCGCTGCCTGCTTTCGCCTTCGCAGGCGCCATGCTCGCCGTGGGGCTTACGGTGTCGCTTTCCATGCGCCACGGACGCATCCCCGTCATGACGCTCCTGCTATCGGGCGTCGTCGTCGGCATGTTTCTCAGTGCGTGCACGGCGGCGATTCTCACGGTCATGAACGAGCAGAAGATGCAGCAGTACCTTTTTTGGACGATCGGCGGACTCGACTATCGTCGCTGGGATCACGTCCTTTTGGGAATCGTGCCCATCGCTAGCGGCAGCTTTTTCATGCTGCTTCTCTCACGCCATCTGAACCTCCTCGCGTTCGGCGAGGTCGAGGCGCGTGCCGCGGGCATGCCCGTGACCTTCTTCCGCTTGCTGTTTCTGTCGCTCGCGTCCCTGACGACGGCTGCGGGCGTCTGCATCAGCGGCAACATCGGCTTCGTCGGACTCGTTGTGCCGCATATGATGCGGCTCCTGATCGGCCCTGACCATCGGAAGCTTCTGCCTGCAAGCCTCATGGCCGGCGGCGTATTCCTCGTCGCCTGTGACTCCTTGGGGCGCATCCTGATTCAAGGCATGGAGATCCGCGTGGGCATCATGACGGCGTTTATCGGCACGCCGTACTTCCTCTATCTGCTGCGCCGCCATATGAAGCTGTCCTCTTGATTGTTCCGCTGCAGCCTTGTCCGCATGGTTGGGCGGAACCATGCGGCAATTACGCTTGCAACCTGCCGGTCATGTGCTGACGGTATTTGCACGCTGCCGATACATAAGATATAATAAAACAGGGTCTATAGAAAATGCATAGGAGGGGAAAATGGAAGTCAATGCCAATCTTGCACAGGACGTGTTCAAGGATGCAGGGGAGAGCGTCCTTTTTGTCATGCTCTCGCTCAAGCGCGAGGACAAGGGGAAGGAGCAGGAAATCATCGCCGACATGGCGGATCGGATCGGAGCTATCCAGCGCTCGATGCAGATTCGCGTGGCGCCGGAGAAGGTGAATCTTTCGTTTGGATTCAGCAATCGCGCCTGGGAATACCTCTTTCCTAAGGCGAACAAGCCGAAGGAGCTAGAGGATTTCAAGGGGGTGAACGGGGAGCATCACGTTGCGCCCGCGACGCCAGCCGATCTGTTCCTCCACGTGCGCGCCGCGCAGGCTGCGACGACCTACCTCGTCGTCGATCAGATCATGGGATTCCTGCGCCCCATCGTGAACGTCGTGGACGAGACGCACGGCTTTCACTATCTGGAAGGGCGTGCGATCATTGACTTCATCGACGGCACGGAAAACCCCGTGGGCGAAGAGGCGAAGGAATGGGCCATCATCGGGGAGGAGGATCCGGAGTTCATCAACGGCTCCTATGCGTTCGCGCAGAAGTACGTCCATGACCTCGATGCGTGGCGTGCGCTTCCGACCGAGATGCAGGAAGCCTACATCGGGCGCAAGAAATACAGTGACCTCGAGCTGCCTGACGAGGAAAAAGACCCGCGTGCACATAACCGAATCGCGCAGGACAATCGCGATGGGGAGGAGCACAAGATCGTGCGGATGAACGTCGTCTTCGCAAACCCTGGCGAGGGCGAACGCGGCACCTATTTCATCGGGTATGCGCGACATTGGGATGTGACGCGCCAGATGGTCACCAACATGTTCACGCAGGACGACCGCCTGCTCGAATATTCGACTGCACAGAAAGGACAGCTTTTCTTCATTCCGTCGAAGGACACACTGGGGCGCATCGCCGAGGGCGAATGGTTCGCCTGAGCGATACCCATCATAGGAGGGGAGCCATGCTGCAAAGCGAGAGAGTTGCGCGTGCCATTGAGGCAGTGAAGGATTGCTGCGGGCATTGCGCGACCTGCTCATCGGACTGCCCCGTGTTCGTCGCACGGCGTGCGCTTGAAGGGCTTGTGTACGACTTGCAGAAATACGAGGAAGAGCAGACGCGCGCCAAGAAGTAGTGGCGTAGAAAAAACAATCCTTGGAATAAAAACGAGGTCTTGCCGATGCCTGCGGCAAGACCTCGCTATTTTTGATTTACTTGAAGAGATTGGATAGCATGCGGCTGAGAAGCTCTTTCTTGGTATGCGAGGAGAACTCGCGCACGGTGTCCACGTCCTCCATGGACGTATCGATCAAATCGTCCTTGACGGGCAGCCATTCTTCGGAGTAGAGCGGGCGGTCGAAGACGAGGTGTGCGACTTCATTGTGCACGGTATCGGTGTCCGCTTCACCGTGCTCGCCGGTCAGGAAGGAGGCGAGGAGACCGCCGACGGCGCGGAGCTCGTCCTCTTTCATGCCGCGCATGGTCGGCATCATCGAGGAGAGGCGGAGCGCATCGGTCGGCTTGGGGAGCGTCAGGATGAGGTCGGGCTTTACGAGAAAACCTGCCTTGCGCAGGAGACGTTTGAGCGCAGATCCTTCCATCCCATTGGAACGCACCATGATGAGATGCGTGTCCGTGCCGCCGAAGAGGATCTCGGCGCCGCCGGCACGCAGGCCTTCTTCAAGCGCTTTCGCGTTCTTTAGGACCTGCGTCTCGTAGGTGATGAAGCGACTTGTCGCCGCTTCCTTGAGCGCAAAGGCGAGCGCGGCGAACGTGTTCCAGCGAATGCTCGCATGTGCCGTGCGCTCGAGGGTCTCGTGCAGGCTGGCACTGTGTTTTTTCTGCGTCAGGATGAGCGCGCTCTGCGGCCCGTGCAAGGCGTCGTGGGCGGAACAGGTGACGACGTCTGCGCAGGGCACGGGGGATGCGATCGCCTTTGCCGCGATGAGTCCAGCGAGATGTCCCATGTCGACCCAAAACAGCGCGCCCGCATCGTGCGAAGCCTTCGCGAGGCGTTCGTAGTCGACCTCGCGCGGGTAGCTGACGGGGGAGAAGATGAGGAGCTTGGGGCGGAACTCCTTCGCCTTTTTTGCGATGGCATCGTAGTTCAGTTCATGCGTTTCGGGATCGATGCTGTAGTTTTCAAACTGGTAGGCGAGTCGGTCACCATCGCAGTATTCCCGCTTGCGCAGGTGGAAGGAGAGGATGGGATCGCCGCGCTTGAGAAAGGTGAGGAGCACCATGCGCGAGGCAACCTGCACGGAGGCAAGGCGCACGATGGCTTCGTCCGCACCGAAGAGTGAGGCGGCGCGGTCGGCGGCGAGCACCTCAAGGGCATCGTGCTTCTGCGCGTCATGGTAGTCGAGGTGCAGATTGCTCAGCGAGCTGCCGAGGAGGTAGGTCACGAGCGGTGAGGCGTTGTCCTGCGGCAGGAGCGAGAGCGAGTATCGCTGCTTTCGAAACTCGCTGCGAAATATGGAGAAGAGTTCGGCGTCGAGCGCCTCGATGTTTTGTATGATACGATCACGATTCAAGGGAAAGCCACCTTTCTATAGCGTATAGTTCAGCGTATGTTTCTCAGGGATAGAACGGCCATACGATCGGGATGACGATGAGGCAGACGATGAAGGAGACGATGACGAGCGGCAGGCCGACCTTTACGTAGTCCATGAAGCGGAAGCGGCCGGGACCCAGTATGAGCGTATTCGGCGGAGTTGCGACCGGCGTCGTAAAGGCGCATGATGCGGCGATGCCGATCGTCATGAGCACGGGGAAGGGCGAGGCACCGATCGAATTCGCGATCGAGATGCCGATCGGGGCGAGGAGCGCGGCAGCCGCTGTGTTCGACATGAACTGCGTGAGACCGCAGGAGAGGATGAACATCGCGGCGAGAATCATCATGGGGGAAGGATCGTTTCCAATGAAGGCGACGACGTAGTCGGCGATGAGCTTGCCTGCGCCGCTCTTGTCCATCGCGCTCGCGAGCGGGAGCATGCCTGCAAAGAGGAAGATCGTGACCCAGTCGATGCCCGCGTAGGCTTGCTTTTCGGTGAGGCAGCCCGTGAGGACGCAGGCGAGCGCACCGATGATTGCCGTGATCTGCATGGGCACGCCGATCGTGTCTTCGAGCACCATGGCGAGCACGACGGCGATGAGGATGACGGCGCAGATTGCCATCTTGCGCGTGCTGTGAGCTGCGTCGGATTCCTGTCCAGTCGTATTCGTTACATCTGCTTTGCGATGCGGACAGAGCCGCGATCCGATTGTCACCATATAGAGGATGCCGACGATCGTGAGGGGAATGCCGATGTAGGCGAACTCAAAGAAGCCGAACGGCGTGAGCCCGGTTGCCTGCAGCGTCGCGCTCATGAGGATGTTCGGCGGCGTGCCGATCATCGTGATCGTGCCGCCGACATTGGCGGCGACGGCGAGCGACATGAGCGGGAAGGAGACCGGGATATCCGCCGCGACGCAGATTTGGACGATGACGGGCAGCAGGCAGGCGACCGTCGCCGTATTCGACGAGACGGAGGAGAGGACTGCCGTGATGATCATGAGCGAGACCATGAGGCGCTTTTCGCTCGTGCCCGCGCGCTTTACGACGGTGACGCCGATCTTCTGCGCAAGCCCCGTTTGAAACATGGCAGCGCCGATGACGAACATGCCCGCAAAGAGCACGACGGTTGAGTTGGAGAGTCCGGAGAAGACTTCCTTCGGTGTGAGTACGCCGAGGAGTCCGAGCGAGATGGCGGCGCCCATCGCCGTGACGGCGAGCGGGATGACCTCGGTTGCGAAGAGAATGCTCGAAACGCCGAGCACGATGAGCGTCAAAACGGCAGAATCCATGGGTATCAGTCCTTTCTTCTTACATATACAACCCGCCCTATATTATACACTGCAAATTCCGTTATGAAAAGCAGAATCGCGCGTTTTTTTTTACTTTTCTGAGAAAAAATATTATAAGATTTTCATGGTATTTTGTACAAGGGGTGTTAGACTATGAGCATACGAATCGCGGCAAAGGGGAGGAAGGAAATATGGTTTTGCTCATCGTGTTCGCTGCGCTTTCGACGCTCATCGCAGGGACGCTGTTTTCCCTGCGCTACCTCGCGGCGGGACGCTTCCTGCGCCGCCTGCGCATCGCGACCGTGGCATTTGATGTGCTGGCACTCGGCTGGTTCGTCGTGAGCGCGATGCGCTTTCATCGCATCGGCGGTCCCTCCGCCGTCGCACGCGCCATCGTGATCGTGTTCGTCGCGCAGCTTTTCCTCATGGCATTCCTGCTCATCGCTGCGCTTGTACGCGGCGCGTGGCGACATATGATGGCAGTACCGGCGGACGCAGGCAGGCGGCGCATGCTCGCGCGCTGCGCCGTCTATCCCGCCCTTGCAGCAGGCGTCGGGCTGTACGGCGGGCTCGTTGAGAGCAAGGCGACGGTCGATCGCTTTTTTACGATTCCCGTCGATGGGCTTGCGGCAGAGGACGCAGTCATGATCGCGCAGATCAGTGACGTGCATCTCGGCAATTTCTTCTCGCCTGCCGATCTTGAAACGCTGCTGACGCGCATCGCCGGGCACGACAAAAAGCCCGACCTCCTTGCGGTGACGGGCGATCTTTTCGATGATGAGGAAATGAATCCCGAAGCGGTGCGCGTGCTCGGCGCACACGCAAGCGACTTTCCTGACGGCATCTGGTACGTTCTTGGCAACCACGAGCATTTCCGCGGTGCGCCGAAGATCCTATCGATGCTCAAAGCGACGCAGGTACACGTGCTCGTCAATGCGGCGGAGCGGGTCGCGGGACGCGCCCTGTGGATTGCGGGAACCGACTATCCAATGGATCGGCCGCACTTCGCGCAGCAGAAACGGGCGTATGCGGAAAAGGCGCTCGGCGCGGTTCCAAAAGGCGTGCCGGCAGTCCTGCTCGCGCACCATCCCGAGTTCATCGACGATGCGGCAAAGCGGAATATCGCGCTGACGCTTACGGGACACACGCACGGCAGTCAGTTCGGCCTGTTCGGCATGCCGCTTTTCCCCGTATTCAAGTACACGCGCGGCATGGTGCGTATCGGCGGCAGCTACGGCTATGTGCATACGGGCAACGGGAGCTGGTTCCCGTTTCGCTTCGGCTGCCCGCCGGAGATCGCTTACTTTGCGCTCGTGCCGAAGGACGCGTGATTATTTCGGGCTGCCGAGCAGGACGAGGCGAAGGCCGAGTGCGAACATGGCAAGCGAGAGCAGGGCCAGGATGACCTTGCTCTTGGTCTTCTTGGAGATCTTCGCACCGATCTGCGCGCCGATTGCCGCGCCGACGGAAATCGCGATTGCGGGAACCCATACGATATGATCGAGCAGGAAGTGGCTGATGACGCCGAATGCCGACGAGCACGCGAGCACGAAGTGGCTCGTCGCCGTCGCGACGTGAACGGGGAATCCGAGCAGGTAGATCATGAGCGGCACGTGAATGACGCCGCCGCCGATGCCGAAGATGCTGGAGATGAACCCGACGCCGAAGCTCGCGATGATGCCGAGCGCGCGGCTGTACCGGAATCCCTGCGGGATTTCCGTGAGCTCCACAGACGGGCGATGCGTCGCGTTCCAATACATGACGCACGCCATGAAGAGCAGGAAGAGGCCGTAGTAGAAATCGAGCTTTTCCATGTTGAACTTGTCGACGATGGACGAGCCGAGCCATGCGCCAGGCAGCGTGGCGAGCGCAAAAGGAACGGCGGCATGGAAGAAGACGCGCTTCTGGCGGATGTAGGCGAGCGTGCCAGATGCCGCATTGGCGAATACGACGACGAGCGACGTGCCCGTGATCTGCGCGGCGCTGTGGAAGAATGGGTAGACGCCGCCATCGGAGAGCAACAGGATAAAAATCGGCACGCAGATGAGACCGCCGCCGATGCCGACGAGCGTGCCGAACGTGCCGACGAAGAGCCCGAGGAGCAGGAATAAAACGATGTCCATGGGGGAAGCCTTCTTTCTTTTGTCTTGCTGATGGATTGGGATCATTATAACATAAATTCGGAACATGTGAATAAAATAACCTAGACAATTTATTCATATTATGATATTATAATTAAGTAATTTTCAGTAAATTACAAAAGAAAGGAGGGCAGGAACGGTGGGAAGACCCATTTTCGGCATTATTGAATGAGGTGATTGATTATGGTTACATTCTTAGGGGCGCTTGCGACACTCATCATCGGCTATTTCGTCTACGGCAAGATCGTCGAGCATGTCTTTGGCCCGACGGACAAGCCGACCCCCGCACTCGTCCACAACGACGGCGTTGACTACATACCGCTGCCGACGTGGAAGGTCTTCATGATCCAGCTCTTGAATATCGCAGGGCTCGGACCGATCTTCGGTGCGCTCGGCGGCGCGCTTTGGGGGCCGTCGGTCTACTTTTGGATCGTCTTCGGTACGATTTTCGCCGGCGGCGTGCACGATTACCTTTCGGGCATGATCTCGCTGCGCGAGGACGGCAAGAGCATCTCGGAGGTCGTCGGGCATCACATGGGACCGGTCATGCTCTTTGTCATGCGTATTTTCTCGGTCGTCCTGCTCGTGCTCGTCGGCACGGTCTTCATGACGGGCCCGGCAGGCCTCATCGCAAAGCTCACGGGCATTGCGGTCACGATCGTCCTTCCGTGCGTGCTCATCTACTACTTCCTCGCGACATTGCTCCCGATCGACACGATCATTGCGCGGTTCTATCCAATCTTCGGCGTCTGCCTCATCGTCATGGCACTCGGCATCATGGGCGGCATGCTCTTTGGCGTCGGCGGCCATACGATGCCGGATATGCAGCTTGCCAACCTGCATCCGAAAGGGGATGCGATGCCGATTTGGCCGCTGATGTTCATCACGGTCGCCTGCGGCGCGGTCTCCGGCTTCCATTCGACACAGTCGCCGATCATGGCGCGCTGCCTGAAGGATGAACGCCTTGGCCGGCCGGTCTTCTACGGCGCAATGGTCTCAGAAGGCATCATCGCCCTCATCTGGGCGGCAGCCGGTGTGACGTTCTACGATGGCACGGGCGGGCTTGGCGCTGCACTCGCAGCCGGCGGTCCCGGTACCGTCGTCTACGATATCTGCGTCGGCTTCATGGGCGGCTCGGGCAGCTTCACGGGCTACATCGGCGCGACGCTCGCGATGCTCGGCGTCATCGCCTGCCCGATCACGTCGGGCGATACGGCATTCCGCAGCGCGCGCCTGACGCTCGCCGACTGGCTCGGCGTCGAGCAGAAGCAGAGCATGAAGCGGCTGATGTTCGCCGTCCCGCTTCTCGCCATCGGCGGCATCCTTTCGCAGATGGACTTCAACATCGTTTGGCGTTACTTCTCGTGGACGAACCAGACGCTCGCGATGATCGTCCTTTGGACGGGCGCGGTCTATCTCTACCGTACGAAGAAAGACAGCCTCGCTTATATCATTCCTGCCGTTCCCGCGGTATTCATGTCGGCTGTCACGTCGACGTACATCCTGCAGGCTCCGGAAGGATTCAAGCTCACGACGAGCATCACGTACCCCGCCGGCATCGTATTCGCGATCCTCTGCCTGATCCTCTTCGCACGCAGTACGGTGCTGAAAAAGGCATAAGCTTTGATTCTTGCGTATCCATCGCATTCATTCGAAAAGGCTCTTCTGCGCGGAGAGCCTTTTTGATATGGTTTTTGCTTTTTCCTGCCGTCGTGATTGGGTTTCGTGCGATTTGGGATTTAGAAGGTATTTTTTCATTTTTCGCGAAATACATATACGACATAGGATGAATGAATCAAACGGAAAAGGGGGTGGCATGATGTCTGCTTTTTTGCATGACGATTTTCTGCTCGATACGGAACTCGCACAGCGTCTCTACCATGTGTACGCAGAAAATCTGCCCATCATCGATTATCACACGCATCTCGCTGCGCGCGATCTCGCCGAGAACCGCCGCGATCCAAATCCTGCCGCAGTCTTTTGCGATACGCCGTTTTCACAGCGGACGATGCGGGCGGCAGGCGTGCCTGAGGAAATCATCGCGGGACGCATCGGGACGCCGCGTGAGCGTTTTGATCACTTTGCAGCCGTGCTCGTACAGGCGGCGGGAAGCCCGCTCCATCTTTGGACGCACCTCGTCCTGCGTCGCTGCTTCGACTGCGATCTCGTGCTCTCGCCCAAGACGGCGGGTTCCGTATGGGCGCACTGCAGGGCGCGGCTCGCCACACCGCGCTTTGGCATGGAAGAGATCCTGCAGCGCGGCAGGGTGGAGCTCGTCTGCACGAACGACGACGCGGCAGACGAGCTGAACTATCATAAAGCCCTGCGCGAGACGCATGCGGGAGAGGAGGCGGGAGGGCTTGTCGTCCTGCCGACGCTCCATCTCGGTGCGTCGCTTGCAATCGGACATCCCGATTGGGGCAATTACATACGCTATCGGATCGGGCAGTTGGCAGATGTCGACATCACGACGATGCGCGATCTGCGCGAGGCATTGGAAAAGCGGTTCGACGCATTCGCAGCGCTCGGCTGCCGCACAGCCGATCTGCCGCTTTCCACCATTTGCTGGCGTGAGGCGGCGGAGTACGAGCTCGACGATATCGTCGGGCGCCTCGTGAACGGGCGCGGCGCGCCGGGCCATGAGGAGATCGCGAAGTGCCAGACGGCGATCCTGAAGTTCGCAGGAGAGATGTGCGCGGCGCGCGGCTGGATCATGCAGATCCATATGGGCGTACTGCGCGGGCAGAACCGCACGATGGCGGCGCGGCTCGGACGGGATGCAGGCTTTGACTCCATCAGCGCGGCGACGGATGGGAGCGGGCTCGCTGCCCTTCTGGACAATCTGACGCACAGGGGAGTGCTGCCGCGCATGGTCGTCAGCTCGATGAATCCCGCTGCGCAGGTTGTCATCGGCTCCGTGCTCGGCGCATTTCAAAGCGGGGGGGCAGCCGGTGCCGGGAAGCTGCAGCAGGGGCTTTCATGGGTTGCAGCCCAGACGCGAGGCGGGCTTTTCGCGCAGCTCACAGAGCTTGCGTCGCTCGGCGTCTTGGGCAGGACGATCGCACCCGCGAGTGAGGCGATAAGTGCCTTTTCATGGACGCGTCACGAGCAGTATCGCCGCGTCCTCTGCACATTCCTTGCACATCTCGTCGACCTTGGCGTCTGCCCGGAGGATGAGGAGGCGCTCGGCCATATCGTCCAGGACGTGTGCTACCACAACGTGCAGCAGTATTTTTTAGGCAAGGAGTAAAGCATGGCAGAGGAAAAGAAAGGCGTCGAGACGAACACGAAGGCACTGCAGTTTCAGGAATTCCTGATGGAAAACGAGATTGATGTATTCAGTACGGAGTCGACGGATGATGCGCGTCAGACCGTCATCTTCCGTTCGCGCATCGAAGCGTGTGGGCAGATCCTCCCGATGGCCATTTTCATCGATACGAGCATTTTCACGATCATTCGGACGCAGATCATCGCGGCACTGCCTGCGGACAGGCAGCCGCGCATCAAGGCGTACCTCAATGAACTCAACCTGCGGTTCAAGATCTTTAAGTACTACATGCGCGACGACGGCACGGTATTTTTGGAAGTCTGCCTGCCGTTTGTCGATGAGACATTCGACAGCAAGATGGTGCAGCTCATCCTGAGCGTCATCGTCCAGCATCTCGAAGATACCTATGAGGAAATCATGGGACACATTTGGGGAGGAGAGTAAGGAGCGGATAAAAGGGCATAAAATTTTATATGCTGTGTGTATCAAGAGGAGGGCTCATCATGCACTTGAAAGCCACCATAACGGTCAAGAAGCTGCGCTGCAAGGGCTGCGGCATCTGCGTGGCATTCTGCCCGAAGCATGTTCTTGCAGTCGACGCCCTGAGCAAGGTGTTCATTCGCGACGCAGAAGCGTGTATCGGCTGCGGGCAATGCGAGCTGCGCTGCCCCGACTACGCGATATTCGCGGACAAGGTGAAGGGGGCGGCAGTATGACGAAGGCAAGGCTGATGCAGGGAAACGAGGCGTGTGCCGAGGGGGCGCTCGCGGCAGGCGTCAATTTCTTCGCAGGCTACCCGATCACGCCGTCTACGGAGATCGCCGAGACGATGGCGCGCCTTTTGCCGAAGCGCGGCGGCACGTTCGTCCAGATGGAGGACGAGATCGCGAGCATGGGCGCCATACTCGGCGCCTCGCTTGCAGGCGCAAAGGTCATGGATGCGACGAGCGGACCTGGCTTTTCGCTCAAGCAGGAGCTCATCGGCTACGCGGCGTGCGCGGAGATCCCGTGCGTGGTTGCGCTCGTGCAGCGCGTCGGTCCATCGACCGGGCAGCCGACGGCGCCTTCGCAGGGCGATGTCATGCAGACGCGGTGGGGGACGCACGGCGATCATTCGATCCTCGTGCTCTCGCCGTGGAGCGTTCGCGAGACGTTCGACGCATCCGTCCTGGCGGTGAACTACGCGGAACGTTTCCGCATGCCGGTCATCCTGCTCCTCGACGAGATCGTCGGGCATCTGCGCGAGCGCGTCGTGCTCCCTGAGCACGTGGAGACTTATCCGCGCCGCAAGCCGAAGAAGACGCGCGCGGAAGGCTATCAGCCGTTCGCGCCGGATGACGATCTCGTGCCAAACGTCGCGGACTTCGGCACGGGCTATCACATCCACGTGACGGGACTCATCCACGACGAGACGGGATTCCCATCGGGGAGCCCTGCGGTGACGGCGGAAGCGATCCGCCGCATGCAGGAAAAAATTGCCCGCGCAGGCGAGGGAATCGTGCATACGGAAGCGTCTTTCATGGAGGACGCCAAGTGGGCCGTCGTCGCGTTCGGCGGCACGGCGCGGACGGCTTACGAGGCGGTGCGCACGATGCGGGCACGCGGCGGGAAGGTCGGGCTTTTGCGCCTCATGACGATCTGGCCGTTTGCGGACGCAGTGATCGCGCGTCTCGCGAAACAGGTGCGCGGCATTTTGGTCGCGGAACTCAGCTACGGGCAGATCGTCCACGAAGTGCGGCGCGCGGCGGCAGGCGCATGTCCCGTTGCGCTCTGTGCGAAGTACAATATGAAGGCGTTTGAGCCGGCGGAAATCGTAGCGGGCATCGAGAAGCTGATGGGAGGCGATGTGAAATGAGTGCAGAGCAGACAGCAGAGCGGAGCTTCGAGCGGTATTTCCGCGCGAATCGCCTTCCGCATCTTTGGTGCCCCGGCTGCGGCAACGGCATTGCGATGAAGGCGATCGTGCAGGCGATCGAAAAGAAAGGGCTTTCGCAGGACGATACGGTCATCGTCTCGGGCATCGGCTGCTCATCGCGTGCGTCTGGCTACATGGACTTCGATACGCTCCATACGGCGCATGGCCGCGCCATCCCATTCGCGACGGGCATCAAGCTCGCAAATCCCAAGCTGAACGTCGTCGTCATCACAGGCGACGGCGACTGCACGGCGATTGGCGGCAATCACTTCATCCACGGCTGCAGGCGCAATATCGATCTCACCGTTGTACTCTTCAACAACAACATCTATGGCATGACGGGCGGGCAGGCATCGCCGACGACGCCGCTCGGCGCGAAGGCGACGACGGCGCCTTACGGCTCGGTTGACCGTCCGTTCGATGCGTGCCGGCTCGCTGAAGCATCGGGCGCGACGTATGTCGCGCGCTCGACGGCTTTTCACGTCAGGCATCTGTCCGATATGATTGCGGGCGGATTCGACAACAAGGGATTCTCGTTCATCGAGGCAATGGTGCAGTGCCCGACGGCGTACGGGCGCAAGAACAAGATGGCGAGTCCTGCCGCGATGATGGAGTGGATGCGCGATCATGCGGTCATGAAAGCGGCGTTTGACAAGCTGCCGGACACAGAAAAGAGCGCGGGGAGATTTCCGATCGGACTTCTCTATCAGAGCGAGGATGTGGATTATGATACGGCTTACGAGGTCGTCAAGGAGCGCGCGGGAGGTGCGGGGAAATGAAGCAGCAGCTTAGGCTATCAGGCTCCGGCGGACAGGGCGTCATCACGGCGGCGATTATCTTTGCCGAGGCGGCCGTCGCGGACGGACTGGAGGCCGTGCAGTCGCAGTCGTACGGACCTGAAGCGCGCGGCGGCGCGTCGAAGTCCGAAGTTATCGTGAGCGACGAGCCGATCTATCACCCGCACGTCGAACATCCCAATCTCGTGCTCGCGATGACGCAGAAGGCGGCGGACAAGTATTTCATCGATTTGCGCGAAGACGGCCTGCTCGTGCTCGATGAGCAGCTCGTGCCCAAACCGCCGAAGTTTGCCCGTGCCTTTCGCATTCCGATTACGAAGCTGGCGGTGGAAGAAGTCGGCAAACCCCTCTTTGCGAACATCGTCGCGCTCGGCGCACTTGTGCGCTTGACGCAGCTCGTCCCGCTTGAGGCGGTCCGGACGAGCGTCGCGAATCGCGTGCCGCCGCATACGGTCGAGCCGAATATGAAAGCGCTTCGAGTCGGCTGGGATGCGGCGGGAAAAGGCATGGAAAAGCAAGGCATGGGAGCTTTTACGCCCAAAGCCGGCGCAGGAGGAGCGCGATGAAGCAGACAATGGCGACGCCGAACGTGAAGCGTTCGATGCAGCGTACGGGGTAGGCATACTGCATCGGCAGGTCGATGACGCGCGGCACGTTGCGCGCGAGCAGAGACGACGCGACGGAGGCGTCCAAGAGAACTTCTGCGAGCGGCATGGCGTGTGCGCGGAAGATCGCGCGAAGGAAGAGAAGGACGGCAACGGCAATGAGTGCGTAGGCGAGTTTTTCGCGGTGCTTATGGAGTTTATGGAACATGACAGATCCTTTGGGCTCATGATGAAACGCTTCGAAGCAACGATTCAACTATTCTTCAATTATTCTGCAAGCGGGTGAAAGAATCCTTCTCGTTTTGTGAGAGGGATCTTTTTCTGCCGGGATTGCGGGATTTCGAGACTTTTATGAGGAGAATGGAGATGCGGATGAAAGGGCTGTATTTCGGAATGGCATTCTTGCTTGCCCTCATGCTTTCCGGCTGCGGGCAGGAAAAACACGTGGAAAAGAGTGAAATCCTCATGGATACGGTCGTGCAGCTCTCGGCGACGGGCGAGGAGGCGGAGGAAGCCGTTGCGGAAGGGCTCGCCCGCCTGCATGAAATCGACCGCGTCGCGGGCGAAGGCGAGGACAGCGATGCGGCGCGCCTTGCCGCTGCAGCAGGCACGGGCGAGTGGGTGAAACTGTCGCCGGATGTCTATCATATCCTCGTCGTATCGCAGGCGTATTCCAAAAAGACGGGCGGCGCGTGGGATGTGACGACAGGGGCAGCGACGGCGCTGTGGGCGATCGGGCGGAAGGGCGAGCACGTGCCGGCGGAGGCGGAACGGATCGAGGCGCGCGCACATACGGGCTGGCAGAAGCTCGAGCTACGGGAGGACGGCTCTGCCAGGCTCTTGGAGGCAGGCATGAAGATTGATCTCGGCGGCATCGCGAAAGGCTACGCGGCAGACGCGGTGCGAAAGATCTATGAAGCGCATCGTGTGAAGAGCGGGCTCATCAACCTCGGCACGAGTTCGATTTACGCCGTCGGGGAAAAGCCAGATGGCACGCCGTTTCGCGTGGGGATACGCGATCCGCGCGGCGCAGATGCAAAGGCGATGCTCGCTGCCGTGCCGCTAAAGGATGCGGCGCTCTCCTCGTCGGGCGACTACGAGCGATTCTTCGAGCAGGACGGCGTGCGCTATCACCATATCATGGATCCGGCGACGTGTGCGCCCGCGCGAAGCGGCGTGACGGGCGTCGCCGTCCGCGTCGATGGCGGCGAGCCGGACGCGGGGCTTCGCTCCGACTTATTGGCGACAGCGCTTTTCATCATGGGATACGTGCGCGGCATGGATTTCCTCGCAGGCGAGACGGGCACCGAGGGACTCTTTGTCGATGAGAGGGGCGAGGTCTATGCGACGGACAGCATCCGCTCGCAAATGGAATAAATGCGGATCATCCATGCAGGGAATCAAGGCATAAAAAAGGCGGCTGCGCGAGATGCTCTCATGCAGCCGCCTTTTTATGCGGGATTACTCCGCTGCGGCGACGACTTCCTTGCCGTTGTAGTAACCGCATTCCGGACAAACGTGGTGCGGCATTTTCGGCTCGTGGCACTGCGGGCAGGAGACGAAGCCGGGGGCTTCGAGCTTCCAGTTCGCGCGACGCCGGTCGCGGCGTGCCTTCGAGGTTTTGCGCTTTGGTACTGCCATGGGTTTCACCTCCGAGATTCACGTATCTTGCGTTTTGTGAGATCCATGCAGGGTCGGTTGATGCTGATGGATGATTCACTTGGATGTTCGTCTTCCGACATACTAGGATATAGTATCAGTTTTTTTGCGTGCGTGCAAGCCTTTTTTCCGCTTGCAGGCCGTTTCCCGTCAATCGCGACGGATGAAGTCGGAAATCGAGCGGCGTACGGGCTTTGCCGGTGCGGGCGCCACGGGGCGCGTATCCTGCGGGATAGGCGCAGTAGGAGGAAAAGGCGCGCCTGCGGGGGCGGGCGCAGGCTGCATGGCCTGAGCCTGGGGTGCGGGTGCCGCATTCCCCGTGGGCGGTGGCGGCATGCCGGGGATATTATGGTTGGGGAGGCGCTGCTGGATCGGACGGTTGCCGAGTCCCATGCCGGCATTGATCGCAGAGAGCGTCGGAACGCGCTGCCCGCTTGCCGTCTGCGCGGAAGTACGCGGTGCGGTGGGCGCCTGCGGCATGCTGGTTCCATCTGAGCCGATTCCTGTCGTGCCGATGCCTGCTGCGGCAGCATCGGCATCAGGCGCAGCAGCGGGCGCTGCGGAGGCGGAGAGGTCGGTGAGCTGGACTTCGAGCGTGTCGCCGTTCTTGACGGGATCGGTGAAGTCGGCAGGCGCGCCGTTGACGAGGATCGCGAAGCTCACGTGGCTCGTCGCGGCAGGCGGCTGGAATCCGACGGCGAGCAGCGCATCGCTGACGCTGGTCGTCCTGTGCACGGATCTCTTGTAGGTGATGTCGAATCCGTCGTCGACGAGCGTGCCGGGACTCGCGTTCCTGCCGTTGACGGTGAGCGAGACCGTCGCGGAGGGGATCCGCACCTCCGCGCCCTCGTAGTAGATGACAAGCGATGTGTCGAGCTCGTCGAGATGCAGGATATCGCTGAGTTTCGGCGAGTCGTCGGCGATGTACTCGATGTGATCCCCCTCGTGGACGGGCATGGAGAGTGTGACGGGCTCATCGTCCAAGAGGATCTCGGGTGTGCAGGCGTAGACGGTTTCCTCGCCGTTCAGCTTGTAGTGGATCTTGCGCCCTGTCGGTGGGTAGCCGGCGGCGAGCAATGCCTCGCCGATGCTGCTGAACGCGCGGCTCTCGATGTGATCGCCGTCCTTTAGCACGCGTTCGGCGTCCGCCTCTTCGCCGTTTACCGTGACCTTTTGGCGGATGTGCTTCTCGCGCCCGTTGACGTAGAGGATGAATTCCTCGCCCGTCGTCACGAGATCGCCGAGCTTTACCGTCGGCGTCGTGCCGTTTTCGCCGGGGATGACGGTGATGCGGCTGCCGTCGCGAATGACGGTGTCGAGATCGGCTTCTTCGTCGTTCAGAAGGATCTTCGCGAATGTGCCGAGCGTGCCCGGGAACGTCTTTGTCTCGCTGCCGATGCTGACCATGAGGCCGAGACCGGGGCGTCCGTTGTACTTGCGGAGGTTGATGCCCGCGTTGAGGAGCGCATCGCTGACGGTGAGCTCACGGAAGTTGAAGAGGCTGTATTCCTCGTCATTGACGTAGACAGAGAGGAAATGCAGCGTGTTGAGCGAGGCGATCTTCAGGATGCCGAGCGGCGTGACGGCGTCCGGGAAGTGGAGCTCGTCGGGGATGTCGGCGATGCCGTCGACAGCATCGGGATGGCGTACGGCGACGCGTCCAGGCGCCATGCCGATCGTTTCGGCGACGAGCTCCTGCAGATGCGGCGTCAGCGCACCGCCGCCGACGAGCATGATTGCCTGCGGGACGTCTGTATTGAGCTCTAAGATCGTCTTCGAGATTGCGCTCGCGAGGTTTTCAATGTTCGGCAGGACGGGTTCGATGATCTCTTTTGCCGTCATTTCAAAGGTCTGTCCGAGGATGTCGGTAAACTTCGACGTCTC
The DNA here is from genome assembly GCF_000469545.1 of Mitsuokella sp. oral taxon 131 str. W9106. GTDB lineage: Bacteria > Bacillota > Negativicutes > Selenomonadales > Selenomonadaceae > AWVT01. The sequence continues at coordinate 45,124 of NZ_KI273051.1, forward strand.
GCCGTTTGACGCCCTGCGCTTGATCTGCTCGGCGATGTTGAAGTCGAGCAGGAAGCGCTGGGAGATCGCTTCCGTGATCTCGTCGCCCGCGAGCGGCACCATGCCGTAGGCGATGACGGAGCCGTTCTTTGTGATCGCGACGTCGGACGTGCCCGCGCCGATATCGACGAGCACAAGGTTCAGGTGGCGCATCGTCGGCGGGATGAGCACATTTATCGCGGCGATCGGCTCGAGTGTCAGCGCGCGCATTTCGAGCGCGCACTGGTGGAGCGCGCTCTGCATGGAGTCGATGACCTGGCGCGGCAGGAATGTGGCGATGACAACGGACTTCGCCTTCTTGCCGCGCTGCCCGATGAGCGACTTGAGCTGGATGTCGTCGAGCAGGTAGCGGATCGTGCTGTAGCCGACGCAGTAGTAGCGCGTCGGATCTTCGACGGTGTTGCTCGTCGCAAGCTTCGCCTGTGCTGCCTGCACGCCCGCGAAGTCGAGCGCGCGCTGCTGCTCGGCGGTGATAAGCCCGTTCACGTCGAGCTCCGCCTCTGCCGTCATCGTGTAGAGCGCGCGGCCTGCGGCAGCGACGGCAGCGTTGTGAAGTGGGCCCGTCTTCTCTTCGAGCGCTGCCTTGACGTCGCGGATGATCGAGGCGACCTGCAGGACGTCGTGGATCTGTCCGTCGAGCATGGCGCGCGTCTTGTGTTCGAGGCGTTCCGTCGCGATGATGTGCATCGTGCCGCGGTCATCCTGCTCGGCGACGATGCCGATGACGCTGCGCGTGCCGATGTCGAGCGCAAAGATGCGCGTGCGGTCTTCCTTCGGCGCGATCGGTTCTGGCTTTATCCGCGAGACGCGCTTTGAGGCGGGTGGTTTTTTCGCTTGGGCCGTTCGCTTGGCGACGCGCTTTGCGGCAGATCTGGCATCCGCTTGGGCGGAATCCTTTGCGGCGTGCTGCGGCGCGCTTGGCGTTTCCGCCCGTTCTGCGGTCTTTATGGCAACTTTCTTGACAGTAGGCATGGAAAACTCCTTTTTTGAATTTTCATAGGGAATAGAAATTTCATGGGAATTTAAAAAGGTTATTTTTGTCTATTTCGCGAATAGTAGAAAGGAATCCTGTTTGCAAATGAAAACAAATGAAAAATTCCATCGGGTGCGGCACGGCGTTTGGCCGCGCAGTGCGTGATGCGGGAATTGAGGTGTAAGATATGGCAGGGAATCGAGAAGTGATCACGGGAAGTGATTTCAAGCGAATGGTGAGCGGCGCGTACAGCGAGTTCTTGCTGGAGTACGAGCACATCAATCAAATGAAGGGGGCAGGGCACGCCTCGGGCACGCATATCCTCCGGACGATGGGGGCGGCGGTGCTCGCACTTGAGGACGCGCGCGATGCGGGCATCGGCGGCTACGCGCAGCGCATGGCGACGGCTGCCGTCTTCGGCGCACGCGGCGCCGCCGGCGTCGTACTCGCCCAACTCTTCCGCGGCATTGCGAAGGGGCTTACGGGCAAGTACACGGCGACGAGCTCGGAGTTCGGCAAGGCGTTTCAGTACGGCATCCTCTACGCGCAGCGCATCGTGCCCGAAGAGCCCGAGCGCCCGATCATCACGATCGCAAAGTCCGTTGCGAAGGGCGCGTACCACGCTGTCCGCGCCGACTTGCCGATCACAGAAATCCTCGGCGCCGCGCTGCAGGCAGGTGAGAACTCGATGAAGTTTGTCGACCGCGAGGATGCGGGCGCACGCATCATGTTCACGTTCTTTGCGGGCTGCCTTAAAGGGCTGGACGGCAACTTCGTATCACCGGCGATCAGCCTTTCGCTCGGACTCGTTTCCGGACAGAAGGGGATGCAGGATCCGCGCGAGGATCTTGTGCGCCCGTACTGCGTGCGCCTTTCGATCCGCAATCCGAAAATCGACATGGAGGCATTCAAGAAGCAGCTTGAGGAGAATTCGACGTTTGCCCTCGTCGAGCCGCATGGCAAGGACGTCCTCGTCCACCTTCACACCGATCATCCGGGCAGGGTCGTCGATCAGGCGATCGGCTGGGGACCTCTGCACGAGGTACGCGTGACGAATATGAGTGAGAGCCATGTGCTCGGTGCGCACGGCGCACTCATGAAGGTCGCGCTGCTCGCCATCGCAGAGAACCGCGTGCAGGCACGCGAACTGCAGGACGACGGGGTTAACGTCATCGTCAGCGGCAGTGAAGAGGCATGCCCGTCCGTCGGCGAGATCGTCGGCGCGGCGCACAGCGACCTCGCGGAGCGTTACGTGCTGCTTGCGTGGAGCCGCGACTTCCACCTTGTGCTTCGCCAAGCGAAGCGGCTCCTCGGCGAACGCGTCGAGCTCGTGCTCGCCTGCGACAAGGCGCAGCAGGCAAAGGCGATGCGCGCATTCGATGGCGAAAAAAGCGCACTCGAAAATGCGAAAGCCATGCGCGAGGCAGCGGGAATCTCCTGATCGCAGGCGATCCTGAAAATGGTTCAGCGGCTGCCTTCGGCGGCCGCTTCTTTTTCCGCTAAGATCGCGAGCAGCTTTTCCGTGACGACGGCGGGCTGGATCGCTTCCATGCAGGCGTTCGTCTTATGCCGGCATCGCGTCCGGCAGCAGGCGCGGCAGATGTGCGGCGACAGGATGAAGTGATGCCCGCTTGTCAGCGGCCCGTAGATGGCCGGAAGCGTCGGCCCCCAAAGCGAAAGCGTCGTGAGATGGACGGCCTCGGCGAGGTAGAGCGGCCCCGTGTCACACGTCAGCAGGAGGTCGGCGCAGCGCATGAGGGCGGCGAGCTGGAGGAGATCGGTTTCGCCCGCGATGGTGTGCGTCGTTCGCCCATCCAGCGAGCGGCGCACTTCTTCAATGTAAGGCGCATCGCCTTTCGACCCGATAAAGACGAGCTGGATGCGACGCGGAAGCGGGGCGAGCGCTGCAGCGAACTTTGCTGTGCTCCACTGTTTGTCCGCCCACGTCGTGCGCACGGCGACGAGGACGACGGGATGGAGGCGCCGTCCCATCTCAATGCCGTGCGCGGCGTAGAATGCGCGTGCGAAGGGGACGTCGGATTCGCCTGCGCGCAGGATAGGACCGGGCGTGAAGCGGAGGAATTCGAGACCGAGCGGCGCGAGCGACGTCATGTAGCGCCGCACCTTGTGCACGTCCTCGATATCGGGGGCCATTTCCGTCATGAAGAGCGGGTTTCCCTCGTGGCGCTCACGGATGCCGATGCGGCGAGGCGCACGGCTCATGCGCGTCAGGATGCCGGTGAGGAATAGCCCTTGCAGGTCGAGCGCGACGTCGAACGGCTCGGCACGCAGGAGATGCGCAGCCTCGCGAAGCATGCGGAGCGCAGCGGGAATACGCCCGTTTGATACGGCTGTATCGAATGGGCGGCGATCCCATACGAGCAGCCGGTCGACGTCGTCATTTTGCGTGAGCAGGGTGCTCGCGGGCGGACTTGCGAGCCATGTGATATGGCAGTCGGGACGCTGCTGCTTCAGATTGTGCGCGACAGCCGTCACATGAAGCACGTCGCCGATCGCACTGAGGCGGACGATGAGGACACGCGCACCTTTGGGAAGTTTGTCATAACGGTTCATGCATTTCCTTTCCGTGTGCGGCAGGATATGGTATGATAAAAAGATAAGCTGTATCGGAACTTCTTCATCCGGTTCATTGTATCATAGGCACGTGCGCGGGTTCAACCACGGGGAGGGTGTATTTTGCTCAAGGACATTCAGATTCAATCGATTACGACGGATGTATCGTACGATCGCGGCGTCAAGGGATTCGAACGTGGAATGGTCGAGGAAATCATGCCCTGCGATGATGCGGGAAGGGCGTACGATTCCCTCATCGAATCGTCGAGCGGCACGGGGATGTACCGCGTACACGTGCGCCTTTCCAAGACGGGAAACGCTGTCGAGTCCTATCACTGCACCTGCCCTGCGGCGGAACGCTACCTCGGCGCCTGCAAGCACGTCGTCGCCGTCCTCAAGGCCGTGCAGGCGCACCAGCAGGCTGCAGCGGATCGCTCGTGGAGCTTGGAGAAGCTCGATGCGTCGGAAAAGGGAAAGGGCAAAACGCAGGCTGCGCGGACGAATGAGGGCGGCAGGCAGCTCCTGCGGCTCTTCGGCGCGGACGATCCCGTCCGCGTTTTCGTGCGCCAGGATCCCGTCTATCTCGTGCCGCGTCTCTTTTCGCAGAGCCTCCATGACGGCTCGATCCTATCGTGGCTCGAATTTCGCGTCGGCATGGAAAAACTTTACGTCGTGCGCAGCGTCGCCGATTTCGTCTCCGCCGTGCACGCCGGAACGCCTTGGCAGCTCGGCAAGAGCGGCATGATTGAGACGGCGAGCATCCGCTGGGCAGATGCTGTCTCTGAAGGGTTGTGGCAGCTTCTGGAGCAGGCGGCGCGTGACGAGAAGCTCCTGCACACGTTCCAGAATGAGACGCGCTACTACTACGTGCCGTATCAGAAGACATTCCTCGATGGCAAGCGCTTGCGCCTATCGCCGCAGGGGCTGGATCGATTCCTCGAAATCATGGGCGGCATGGCGTTCGATCTCTTCGTCAATGACAGCGAGGCGATCTGCGTGCAGGTGGAGGAAGGGCACCCCTCGATCCGCGTGTCCGTTCGCGAGTACAAGGGCGGCGGAACGGTCGCGATGGAGGCAGACGATATGATGCCGCTCACGGAGGATGGACGGCTCATCTATCAGACCGACCGCCTCTATCGCGTGGACGCACACTTTGCGAAGGCGTTTGTCCCGCTTTGGCGCGCATTTGCGCGCGCCTCGTTCGTCCGCCTCGGGAAAAGCGACCTCGCACGTTTCTTCGCCGAGGCGATGCCGCGCATCGAGCAGATCGCCGACGTCGAGGTTGCGGACGCGTTCCTCACGCAGTATTTGCTCATGCCGCTCGCTGCTGAGCTCTACATCGACTATGAGAAGGACGGCATCGCCGTGCGTCCCGTTTTTTCCTACGGGGAGACGCGATTCAACCCGCTTGCAGCCAAGGCGCCTGCTGTGGAAGGCGGCCGCATGCTCATCCGCAATGAGCGGCAGGAGAAGGGATTTCTCGCGCAGTTCCTCGCCTATGGTTTTGAGCAGGAGCGTGACCGGCTCGTTCAGCCCGACGAGGAGAAGAGTTACGACTTTCTGACGGAAGCGCTGCCTGCCATGCCCGATTGGGTCGAGGTATTCTACGCAGACTCCTTCGAGAGGCGTCCCGTGCGCCCGATGCCGAACGTCACGGCGGGTGTCAGCATCAACGACATGGATCTCCTCGAAGTCACGTTCGATGTGAAGGGCATGGACTTTCAGGAGCTCATCGCCATTCTCGACTCATATCGGCAGAAAAGGCGCTACCATCGCATGAAGGACAAGAGCTTCATCACGCTCGGCGACCAGCAGCTCGCGACAATCGCCGATCTCGTCGAAGATACGGGACTCAAAAACGGAAAGGCCAAGGGCGGCGGCACCGTTGAAATGCCGCTCGCCAATGCGCTCTACCTCGACTCACTCGCGCGCGACGACGAATTGCAGCTCGCGCGCAGCAAGGAATTCCGCCGCATCGTGCGCGATATCCGCAGTCCACAGGATGCCGATATCCCCGTGCCGGAGTCGCTGCAGCACGTCCTGCGCGACTATCAGGTCACGGGCTTCAACTGGATGACGACGCTCGCGGCGCACCATCTCGGCGGCATTCTCGCCGACGACATGGGACTCGGAAAGACCCTGCAGGTCATCGCATTCCTGCTTGCCCAAAAGGAGGCGGGCGCGTCGCCCTCGCTCGTCGTTGCGCCGACCTCGCTCCTCTACAACTGGATTGATGAAGTCGAGAAATTCACGCCTGAGCTCACGGCGCGCGCCGTGACAGGGACGAAAGGCGAGCGTGAGGCAATCCTTGCGGAAGATTCGCCGTGCGATCTTCTCGTGACGACGTACAACACGCTGAAACGCGATATCACCGCCTACGAGAAACGGAAGTTCCGATACGTCTTTCTCGACGAGGCACAGCATATCAAGAATCCCGCAACGCAGAGCGCACGCGCCGTAAAACGGCTGCACATGGCGGGCTGCTTCGCGCTGACGGGCACGCCGATCGAGAATACGCTGACGGAGCTATGGTCGATTTTCGATTTTCTCATGCCGGGCTATCTCTTCGGCCATGCAAAATTCAAGCAGCGCTTTGAGACGCCGATCGTCCGCGCCGACGACAAGAAGGCAATGCACGCCCTGCAGCGACGCGTCATGCCGTTTATCCTGCGCCGCATGAAGAAGGATGTGCTGAAGGAGCTGCCGGACAAGGTCGAACGCAAGCTCGTCGGCACGATGACGCCGAAGCAGGAAAAGATCTATCAGGCGTGGTTCTTGAAGAGCCAGAAGGAATTTGCGAAAGAGCTCGCCGCGAACGGTTTCGGCGAGAGCCGCATCAAGATCCTCGCGATCCTCACGCGCCTGCGCCAGATCGCCTGCGACCCCGCGCTCTTCCTGGAGGAATACGAGGGCGGATCTGGGAAGCTCGACATGCTCGAAGAAGTCGTCAGCGACGCGATGCAGAGCGGGCATCGCATGCTCATCTTCTCGCAGTTCACGACGATGCTTTCGCACATCGCCGCGCGCCTCAGGAAGACGGGCATCGCGTTCCTCTACCTAGACGGATCGACGCAGGCGCTTGAGCGCGTTCGGCTCGTCAAGGCGTTCAACCAAGGCACGACGCCCGTTTTTTTGATCTCGCTGAAGGCGGGGGGCACGGGGCTCAACCTTACGGGGGCGGACATGGTCATTCACTTCGACCCGTGGTGGAACCCCGCTGTCGAGGACCAGGCGACTGACCGTGCCTACCGCCTCGGGCAGAAGAACAACGTACAGGTTGTCAAGCTCCTCATGAAGGACACCGTCGAAGAAAAGATATACAAATTGCAGGAAAAAAAGAAGTCCCTCATCGACCAGATGATCCGGCCGGGAGAGAACTTCCTTTCCAAACTTACCGAGGAAGAGCTTCGGGCACTCTTCGCGCGGTGATGCAGGGCGCGAAAGCCGCGCCTTTTATCTAAGCTGCTAAGCCACGGAAGGGAGAATACCGCCTAGGCAGCATCCTCCCTTCAAAGTAGGGGTCCAAAATGCCGTTCGCTCTAAATGCCTAAACCTGCTAACAGCAGGTGGGTACCCTAAGTTTGGTTTCTGCGATCGCCGAGGCGCACATCTGCCAAAATCAAATCGGATTCCCTATGATAAATGTAGGTTAGACACCAATAGATCCCACGCACATCCCAGGCTTGCCCTGCTTTGCTCGTATCATATCATAAAATTTTTAGCCTTGCAAGACTTGACAAAAGGCACCTTTTGGCAGGTTGTCGAAAGGTCAAATATCCAGTATAATGAAAAGGATCGGGAATATAATGAAAAGGATCGGGGAAAATCCGAAAAGGGGAAAGATACATGGCAGCAACGTATAGCGTGGCAATCAGCTATGGGCGGGATCTCGGCTGGATTGACTACGATGCAGAGGCGAAGCGGGCAGAGGTTCACCTTGCGAATGAGAAGGGAAAGAAGTGCGTCGAGGACTATCTCGGAAAGACGCATGTGATCAACGTGCCGCATGAGACGCTCATGGACTTTACGCACGAAGAGGTTGATCCGCTCGCCGACGAGGAGAGCCTGAAGACCGCGCTCACGCGCCTTTGGGGCGCGACGCAGGTGCAGGTCGATTGGAGCCGTCCCGTCGATTACGTCAAAAAGCACCCGCGCTACTGATGCATGCAGACGAAAAAGGGATTGCCGCAGGAGTCGGACAATCCCTTTTGTACGTTCTGCGTTTCGCGCGCAATGGGAATCGCACAGGGGGAGCGCTTCCTTTATACATTGGGAAATGACTTGGGAAACAGGGAGGGAAAGCCGTATGGCAGCTACGCCACCGACGCCGCCGACGCCGCCGACGCCACCGACCGTACCGTCCGTCACGCTCGGCGGAGGCGGCTCGGCGCATGCGGATACGCAGCCGCAGAACGTATCGAATCAGCCGCTCGAAGCGCAGCAGGAGCAGGCTGCCCGCAATGCCGTCGCACAAGGAGACGGACCCCTATCGAAGACGACGCGGACGATGGTCGATAAGGGCGGGGATGCGAAGCAGGGAACGGCAAATGCGCAGAATGCCCAAAATGCGCAGGGAACGCAGGATGGGAAGGCGACGCAGGACGGCACCCGCTCGCTTGATCCGAATACGGCTGCGCTCCTTGGACAGGGCGACAAGGAGCAGCAGAATGCGCAGGCACAGTCGGCGGCAAATCCCGCGCCGCCCGCAGGCAATTGGTTCGCGCATGGCTCGTTCTTTTGGGGCGCGGCAGCCGCACTCTTGCTCGTCGCAGGCGCATTCTTTATGCAAAAGGCGCTTCGGCGCAAGAAGAGAAGCGCCTTTGGGCTTGCGGATTTCCAGGACAAATGGGATCGGCGCAGCCGGGGGAGAGAGGAGGCGCGTCCTGTGCGGGAAGAGGCCGCGTTTTCGAAAAAGGAGGAAGAAAGCCTTACGCAGTACATGGGCATGAGGCCAGACGAAGTGCTCGCGCAGCTCGCTGTGCCGGCGCCGCGCCCGCGCGCGAGTGTTCGCGCTTACGCAGAGCAGTCCGGATCCGCCGCAAAGCCGAAACAGACGGTGCGCGCCGCGCCGCTTCATGCGGAAGAAAAAAACGCGCCGCCCATGCCGCTCGCGTCCAAGATCGCGAAGCCGATCGAGCGGAAAAAGAAGGAAGAGCCCGGCCATTTCGAGGTGCGCATCTAGGGGGAAAATCCGCGTTTGTAACGAGCTTGGAAAGCTGATATAATACGGTTTTAGAATGTATGGATTCGTAAAACATGGAGTGTGACAAAAGTGCTGGACATGAAATTCGTACGCGAGCATTTGGACGAGGTTCGTCAGATGCTCAAGAATCGCTGCAATCCGCTGAATCTCGACGCCTTTGAGGGGCTTGACAAGAAACGCCGCGGCCTCCTGCAGGAAGTTGAGGGACTCAAGAGTGAGCGCAACGCCGTCTCGAAAGAGATCAGCGCCATGAAGAAGAATAAGGAAGACGCCGAGGCGAAGATCCTTGGGATGCGTGCCGTCGGCGAGAAGATTTCAGCGCTAGACGCAGAGCTCAGGGACGTCGAGCATAGACTGCGCGATATCCTCCTGCACATTCCGAACATGCCGAAAGCGGACGTCCCCATCGGCAAGGACGACACGGAGAACCCCGAAGTCCGGAAGTGGGGCGAGCCGACGAAGCTCGGCTTTACGCCAAAGGCGCACTGGGACATCGGCACCGATCTCGACATCCTCGATGCCGACCGCGCGGCAAAGGTCACGGGTGCGCGCTTCACCTTCTACAAGGGACTCGGCGCGCGCCTCGAGCGCGCCTGCATCAACTTCATGATGGATCTCCACGCGGAAAAGCACGGCTACACGGAAATGCTCGCGCCGTACATCGCGAACGAGGCGAGCATGGTCGGCACGGGACAGCTCCCGAAGTTCGCCGAGGATATGTTCAAGCTCGAAGGGCTCGACTACTACCTCGTGCCGACGGCGGAAGTGCCGACGACAAACTACCACCGCGACGAGATCCTCTCCGCAGGGCAGCTTCCCGAGTATTACAGCTGCTACACGGCGTGCTTCCGCGCCGAGGCAGGCAGTGCCGGGCGCGACACGCGCGGACTCATCCGGCAGCACCAGTTCAACAAGGTCGAGCTCATCAAATTTGTCAAGCCGGAGACGAGCTGGGACGAGCTTGAGAGCATGGTCGATGCAGCGGAGGATGTGCTCCGCATCCTGGAACTCCCGTACCACGTCGTCCAGCTCTGCACGGGCGATATGAGCTTTACCTCGGCGAAGACGTACGACATCGAGGTCTGGTTCCCCGCGCAGAACAAGTACCGCGAGATATCCTCGTGCTCGAACTGTCTCGACTATCAGGCGCGTCGCGCGAACATCAAGTTCCGCCGCGAGCCGAAGGCAAAGCCGGAGTTCGTGCACACGCTCAACGGATCGGGCCTTGCCGTCGGGCGTACCGTTGCGGCGATCCTCGAAAACTATCAGCAGGCAGACGGAAGCGTCCGCGTGCCGAAGGCGCTCATTCCGTATATGGGCGGGGTCGAGACCATTCGGTAAGAGAAACGTCTCGCTGTCCGTTTTGGCGGACGACGGGACGTTTTTGTTTTTAGGAGAAGCCTATGAATTTTGTTGTGGGAATCACGGGGGCGAGCGGGAGCTGCTACGCGCTTCGCCTCATCGAAGTCCTGCGCGGCGCAGGGCATGCGGTGCACGCCGTCGTGACCGAGAGCGGCTGGCAGGTGCTCTCGTACGAATGCGGCGTCACGCGCGCGGACTTCGCGCGGCGCGTCGATGTGCTTTACGATGATGCCGATATCGGCGCGGCGATTGCGAGCGGCTCGTTTCGCGCGGGCGCGGTGATCGTTCTGCCATGCTCCATGCATACGGCCGGAAGCCTTGCGAGCGGCGTGACGGGAAGCCTTTTGACGCGTGCGGCGGACGTCGCGCTCAAGGAGGGGCGCAAGCTCATCCTCGTGCCGCGCGAGACGCCGATGCACGCCATTCACCTCGAAAATCTTCTGAAGCTCGCGCAGACGGGCGCGACGGTCATGCCCGCCTGCCCCGGCTTCTACCATCGCCCGCAGGCGATCGGCGATCTCGTCGACATGCTCGTCGGCAAGATCGCCGATCAGCTCGGCATCGCGCACGACCTCTTTCGCCGATGGGAGGGGGATCGCGTGTAAAAGGCGATCGCACTGTCGGTTTCGCTTAGAGGTATGCCTCCGCCGCCGTGCGCGCGAGCGTGTCACAGCGCTCGTTGAGCGTGATGCCGACGTGCCCTTTGACCCAGTGGAACGTGACGTTGTGGCGCGCGCAGAGCGCGTCGAGCTGCGCCCAAAGATCTCGATTGAGCACGGGCGTGCCGTCCGCCTTTTTCCATCCACGCCACTTCCAGTTCGCCATCCACTTCGTGATGCCGTTCTTCAGGTACTGGCTGTCGGTGTAGAGTGCGATCTTGGCAGGCGCAGCGGGAAAGGCGAGCGCGGCGATTGCGGCGGAAAGCTCCATGCGGTTGTTCGTCGTGTGCGGCGCGCCCTCCGACAGCTGCGTGACCTTCCCCGTCGCATTTTCGCGTATGACACACGCCCAGCCGCCGGGACCATCGGGATTGCGCAGGCACGAGCCGTCGGTGTACATGACATAGTCCTGCGCGGAGTCCCGCGCCGCGCGCGCGGCGGGGGCAGCAGAAAAGGTGCGCCGCGCGCGCGGCGCAGCGGCAGATCGTGCGGGCAGCGCCTGCGGCGCTTCATTCGTGCCGCTGAGCCATTTCAGCGCATCGGCGATGTCCGTGAACCCCTTGTACTGCGCGCCTGCGAAGCCGTCTACCTGCTTCCTGCACGCCGCCCAAGCCGTGAAGATGCCCGTCGTGCGTCCGCGGCGTACGGCATAAACTTTTTTCTGCATATCGGCTGAACCTCCGTATGGAATCCTATTCCTGCGATTCCATTCTACGGGATTTTGCGGCTCTTGTATAGAGCGGGAAGGGGCAATCCCTTCTTTTTTTCTATCGGTTGGTATGCTATAATCAAGATAGAATCGAAGCGATTGCGCGATTGGTTCCATGACGGATTTATCGGATTAGGGAGGAACGACTTTGAAAAAGCCAGCCAATGAAGTAATTCTCGTACTGGACTTCGGCGGACAGTACAACCAGCTCATCGCGCGCCGCGTGCGGGAGAATCATGTGTTTTGCGAAGTGCGCCCGCATACGTTCTCTCTGGAGGAGATTCGGAAGATGGCGCCGAAGGGCATCATTTTGACGGGCGGCCCTGGCAGCGTCTGCGCGGACGATGCCGTGACGTGCGATGCGGCGCTCTTTTCGCTCGGCATCCCCGTGCTCGGCATCTGCTACGGCTCGCAGCTCATGGCGCACCTCTTAGGCGGCTCGGTCGTCCGTGCCGACAAGAGCGAGTATGGCAAGACGGAGGTCGAGATCACGGATGCGGGTTCGAAACTCTTTACGGGCATCGCTGCGAAGACGATCTGCTGGATGAGCCATACCGATCTCATCGCGCAGGCACCGCGCGGCTTTAAGGTCACGGCAAGGACGTCCGCTTGTCCCGTCGCTGCGATGGAACAGGCAGGAAAAGCCCTCTACGCGACGCAGTTCCACCCGGAGGTCATGCACACGGTCCAAGGAAAGGAAATGCTGCATAACTTCGTTTATGACGTCTGCGGCTGTACGGGCGACTGGCAGATGGGCTCGTTTGTCGAGAAGTCCGTCAAGGAACTTCGGAAAAAGATAGGAAAGGGAAAGGCGCTCTGCGCGCTGTCTGGCGGTGTCGACTCGGCCGTTGCTGCCGTCCTCCTCGCAAAGGCGATCGGCAAGCAGCTCACCTGTGTCTTTGTCGATCACGGCCTTTTGCGCAAACATGAGGGCAAGCAGGTCGAGTCGGTATTCGGCGAAGCGGGACCGTATGACCTCAACTTCATCCGCATCAACGCGAGGCAGCGCTTCTACGCGAAGCTCGCAGGCGTGACCGATCCCGAACAGAAGCGCAAGATCATCGGCGAGGAGTTCATCCGCGTGTTCGAGGAACAGGCGCAGAAGATCGGCAAGGTCGACTACCTCGTGCAGGGCACGATCTACCCCGATGTCATCGAGAGCGGCCTCGGCAAGTCTGCCGTCATCAAGAGCCACCACAATGTCGGCGGCCTGCCCGACTTTGTCGACTTCAAGGAGATCGTCGAGCCGCTTCGCCTCCTCTTCAAAGATGAAGTGCGGGCGGCAGGGCGCGAACTCGGCCTGCCGGATTTCCTCGTCAACCGCCAGCCGTTCCCAGGACCTGGGCTAGGCATCCGCATCATCGGCGATGTCACGGAGAAAAAAGTGCAGATCCTAAAAGAGGCCGATGCGATATTCCGCGAGGAAGTAAAGCGCGCCGGCCTCGCCAAGAACCTCGGCCAGTACTTCGCTGCGCTCACGAATATGCGCAGCGTCGGCGTCATGGGGGACGGACGTACCTATGACTACGCGATCGCGCTTCGCGCCGTGAGGACGAGCGACTTTATGACGGCGGAATGCGCGGAAATCCCGTGGGACGTGCTCCAAAACACCACGCGGCGCATCGTCAACGAAGTCAAGGGAGTCAACCGCGTGCTGTACGACTGTACGGGAAAGCCGCCTGCTACAATTGAGTTCGAATAAGATATGCCTGCCTGTCGGGAAGCTTCCGAGAAAGGGCGCCCATCCGTTCTCCCCCATGCGATTCGCTATGCCGGGGCGTCTTCCCTATCCGTAGACACGCCTCTGCAAACTGGATCGGCAGTCCGGTCTGCAGAGGCGTGTTCTCTTCCTCGCATTTACTGCATTACTGCAGGATCGACGGAAGCCATGTCGCGATGCCGGGAGCGAATGCGAGCAGGACGATTTCGAGCGCCATGATAACGGCGAATGGAATCGAGCCGCGGATGATCTGCTCGATCGTGCTCGTCGGGCTGATTCCCTTGATGACGAACAGGTTCATGCCGACGGGCGGCGTGATGAGCGCGAGCTCCATGTTGATGAGCATGACGACATTGAACCAGATGAGGTCAAAGCCGAGTGCCTTGATGACGGGGCAGAGCATCGGAAGCGTGATGAGGAGGATCGATACCGTTTCGAGCACGCAGCCGAGGAGGAGCAGGACGAGGTTGATGCCGACAAAGACGAGCCAGCGGTTGACCTCCGACTCGGTCACAAGTGCGAGCAGTTCCTGCGGCGCCTGCAGGACGGTCAGGATAAAGCCGAAGAGCATCGCGCCGATCATGATGGCAAAGATCATCGACGTCGTCTTGACTGTCGATATGAGCACCGCAGGCATATCCGAGAGGCGGATGGAGCGGTAGACGCAGAACGTGATGATCAGGCTGTAGACCGTGCCGACTGCCGCCGCCTCAGTCGGGGTGAAAAGCCCCGTGTAAATGCCGCCGACGACGAGAATCGGGAGGAAAAGCCCCCAGATGTTTTCGCGCAGGACGTGCAGGCGCTCGTGCAGGCTTGCGGCGGGTTGACGCTCCATATTGCGGCAGCGGAACACGAGGTAGAGGATGAAGAATGCGGTGAGGAGCACGCCCGGCAAGATGCCCGAAAGGAAGAGCTTGCCGACGCTCGCATCGGTGATCGAGCCGTAGAGGATCATCGGAATGCTCGGCGGGATCAGGATGCCGAGCGTGCCGCCCGCGGCGACGGCGCCGAGCACCGTTTCGCGCTTGTAGCCGCGGCGCAGCATCTCGGGGATGGCCATCGCGCCGATCGTGACAGCCGTTGCGACGCTCGAACCCGAGATCGCGGCGAAGATCGCGCAGGATAGGATCGTCGCCGCGCCGAGACCGCCGGGCAGATGGCCGAGCCATTTGCTGGCGAGCTCAAACAGCCCGTTCCCGATCTTCCCTGCAAGGAGAATTTGGCTCATGAGAATGTAGAGCGGCACGGCGACGAGAACGAAGTCGTCGAGCGTCTTGTAGGCGATGACGGGGATCTGCGTAAAAGCGGCAGGACCGCCGAGAAATGCGAGCATGCCGAGAACGCCCGCAAGCATGAGGGCGAAGGCGACGGGCATGCCCGCGAGCATGAGGCATAGGATAAAGAGGGCGAATACGGGAATCATGCGGCGCCCTCCTTCTTTTTCCTTTGCGTTTCGATGCAAAAAAGGTCAAAAAGAAAGCGGCGCACGAGCTCGCCGAGGAGCAGTGCCGAGCCGAGGACGAGCGCGAGCTGCGGAATAAAGAGCGGAAAGCGCAGAATGGACGGCGAGAGCTTGCCATAGGCGTAGCTTGCCGTTACGAGATCGGCGCTTTCCGTCAGGAAGACAAGAAAGAGCAGGATCGAGAGGAAGTCCGTCACGAGGTTCAGATAACGTTGTGTCTTGCCCTTTAGGCGTGCCGCCAATAGGTCGACGCGGACGTGCGCGTTCTCGCGGAATGTGATCGCGAGTCCCAAAAAACCTGCCATGATGATGAGGTACGTCGAGACTTCGAGAACCCATTCCGTCGGTGCATGGAAAAGGCCGCGCATGATGACTTCGTAAACGATGATGAGCGCCGTTGCGAGGATGAAGAGACCGGCGAGCAGAGCGGCGAGATGCGTCAGAAAGGTGAGCAAGCGGTCGAGCTGCAGTAAGAATGGTTTCATTTCCGTCATTCCTTTCGGCTTTGGTCGAAGAGTCAATTTGCCGCGAGGCACTGGTCGACGAGCTGACGCCCGAGATCCCCTAGCTGGCGGATGAAGTTCTCTCGGACGGACATTGTCGCTGCCTGCCATTTCGGGATATCCTCCGGCGGGATCGTGTAGACTTCCATGCCCGCTTCCTTGAGCTTTTCCATCGCTGCGAGGTCTTCTTCTTTTGCCTGCTGGCGGATCTCGTCGCGCGTCTCGACAGCAGCCTGTTCGATGAGCTGTTTCTGCTTCTCCGTCAGGCGGTCCCATGCCGCGCCGCTCATTGCGAGCACAAACTCGCAGTAGGCGTGGTTTGTCATCGTGAGGTACTTGCCGACCTCGTAGATCCTGCGCTGGTACATCGCCGTCGTGCCCGACGTCTGTCCGTCGACTGTGCCGCGCTGCATCGCCATGTAGACTTCGGCGGAACTCATCGTGACGGGGGACGCGCCGAGCGCCTTGATCGTTTCAGCCGGGATCTGCCCGTAGCCGCGAAGTTCGAGTCCCCCAAAGTCTTCGGGCTCCTTGAGCGGGCGCACGTTGTTGCAGAACTGCACGTAGCCGTAGTCGACCCAGATGAGCGGATGGACGCCTTTCTTGTCCATTTCATTCGTGAGCGTGCGGCCGAGACTGCCGTCCATTGCGCGCGCGACGGCATCGTAGGAATGGAGCACGAACGGCACGTCGAGCACATTGAGTGCGGGAACAACGGTCGTCCACATCGCCGTTGAGTTGAGTCCCATATCGAGACCACCGGAAAGAATGGCATCGTTCATGCTCTTATCCGTGAACAGTTGTCCTGCCGGATAAGTCTTTATGCGGATCGCCCCGTCGCTTCGTTCGTTGACGCGCGCGGCGAATCGCTCCATGCCCTGCGCGAGATAGTGGCTTTCCGGCAGGTGATAGGCGAGCTTCAGATCGATGGGTCCGCCATTCGCCTGCTGGTGCTCACGCGCCATCTTGCCAAGCCCACAGCCTGAGAGCACAAGGGCAAGCAGGCAGATAGACGCGAGCAGCAAGAGCTTGCAACGCGATATAGACATATAATTTCCTCCGTGCAACAATCGTATATCAAAATAATAAAATGGTGTAAACGTGTAACAGTTAATGAGTTACAGTCTACACCATTTTATAAGGAAATGCAACCGTTTTCCTTTGGTTAGTCGAGCAGAAGCCCGACGCGCTTCTTGACCTTCGCCAGCGTCCTGCGTGCGATGCATTCTGCGCGCTCGGCGCCTTTTTTCATCTCGGCTTCGAGGTAGGCGCGGTCATCCATGAGGCGCGCGTAGTTCTCGCGGATGGGGCGCAGCTCGTCTGCGACGGCTTCGCCTACGGCAGCCTTGAAGTCGCCGTAGCCTTTTCCCGCAAATTCCGTCTCGATGGTCTCCATCGTCTTGCCCGTGACGGCAGAATAAATCGTCATGAGATTGCTGACGCCGGGCTTGTCCGCGCGGAAGCAGACACATGCTTCGCTGTCCGTGACGGCGCTCTTGAACTTCTTGAGAATCGCCTTTTCCTCATCGAGGATCGAGATCGTCGCCTTCGGGTTTTCGTCGGACTTGCTCATCTTGCTCGTCGGATCTTGCAGGCTCATGACGCGTGCGCCTGCCTTCGGGAAGTAGCCCTCCGGGAGCTTGAACGTCTCGCCGTAGGTGTGGTTGAAGCGCGTCGCGACGTCGCGCGTGAATTCGAGGTGCTGCGTCTGATCCTCGCCGACGGGAACGTAGTCCGCTTGGTAGAGCAGGATGTCGCCTGCCATGAGCGCGGGGTAGGTGAAGAGTCCCGCGTTGATGTTGTCGGGATGCTTTTCGGCCTTGTCCTTGAACTGCGTCATGCGCGAGAGCTCGCCGAATGGCGAGCAGCAGTCCATGATCCAGCCCATTTCCGCGTGGCAGCGGTTGTGGCTCTGCACGAAGACAAGGCTTCTTTCGGTGTCGATGCCGCAGGCGAGCAGGAGCGCGAACGCCTCCCGTGTCTGCGCACGGCGCTTTGCCGGCTCGATATGCACCGTGAGCGAGTGGAGGTCGGCGATGAAGTAGTAGCAGGCATACGCCTCCTGCATTTTCTGCCAGTTCCTTACCGCGCCGAGGTAGTTGCCGAGCGTAAACGTGCCCGTCGGCTGAATGCCTGAAAGAATGATTTTCTTTGCTCCATTTGAGCTTTTTTCCTGTTCCATCGAAAAATCCCTTCCATAGTAGAATCAGACAGATTTAGAATAGCACCCGTCGGAATCCGATGTCAAGGCGATTCGCGTAGACGGCTACGCGATGTCCGTACTGCTTGCGCTGACCTCGCGTACCTTCTCCATGATGCGCTGTGCGTCCTGAATCCTGCCGTGAAAGATTTGCTGGATATTCGTGACGCCTGCGAATGCCGTTTTCTTCGGGATATCCTGTGGGGCGAGGTCGCCGTTCGCCGCGCTTCAGGATGCGCAGAAAAAGCGCGCGTAGGAGGCGCCGTCGGCGTGCAGGTTCTTGATGAACGGGAAGACTTCCTCCTTCACGAGGCGGAACTGCGTGGCGGGCGCCATGTTCTTCAGCCTGCTCCAGCGGTACGTCTGCTGCGCCTTGCCGAAGATGCGGTCCGGTTCTTCGCCTGCTGGCATGATGGGACTCCTTATCCGTTTCGCATTCAGTCGTCGTACTCGTCCGGGTACGGGTTGAGCGCTTCGGCGCGGTTGTACCACAGATCGGCGAGCTCCGCGTTCGGCGGCGTGCCGTAGCCTTCGTCGTAGCACATGGCAAGTCCGTACATGCCGTCGATCGAGCTGCCTTCGGCAGATTTTTGGTACCACGAGAACGCGGCTTTGACGTCCTTCTTTATGCCTTCGCCTGTCAGGTAGGCATTCGCCAAATAGCTCATCGCATCGGCGTCGCCTGCGACTGCTGCCTTTTTGAACCAAAAGACAGCCTTCTTGAAGTGGGCCTTTTCCAACTCGATTTCGCCCGTGCGGCACATCGCGGGGCCGTCGCCGAGGCTTGCCGCGCGATGGCGCCACTTCCGCGCCTCGGCCTTATCGAGCGGGACGCCGTCGCCGGACTCGTAGCAGAAGGAGAGGTTGCTCATGCCGGTCGGGTCGCCGAGTTCCGCCGCACGCCGATACCAAGCGGCGCTCTTTTCGAGATTCTGCGCGACGCCGATGCCCTCGTTGTAGAGCGTGCCGACGGAGTTCATCGCGAGTACGTTGCCGAGCTTTGCTGCCCGCAGCATATAGTGGAACGATTCGCCGAGATCCTGCTTGACGGATTCGCCGTTTCGGTAGAACGCAGCGAGGGCGAGCATTGCCCTGTCGTCATCGTGCTCTGCTGCCTTGCGGAATGAATCGAGTGCTTCCTCGGTTCGTCCCTGCGCTTCGTAGGCGACGCCGACTGTGAAGAGCGCTTCGGTGCTGCCGGCTGCGAGAGCCTTTTTGGCCCATGCTTCCGCGCTGGCTGGGTCGGCGGGATCGCAGGCACCGAGATAGAGCATGGCAAGTCCATTCATCGCAGACGCATCTCCGAGCGCAGCCGCCTTCTTGAGAAGCGTGACATAGGCTTCCATATCGTCATTCCCAAGCGCATGGATCGCCTTTTCGTACAGCACTTGGGCTTTTGCTTTTGTGTCATACTTGCCTTTTGCCGCATGCGGGCCGTGGTTCGTGTCAGTCATATATTCCCTCCAGCTAAAATCGGTTTCCTTTTATTATACCGTATATCGGAGGTTATTGGATAGTTTTTTCGTATGCGGCAGTTTCTCTTTTCTGTGATTTGTGTCATAATAGGAATGACTTTTGATAAGGATGACTTTTGCACGCAGGGGAGGCTGTTTCTTTGCTTGATCATTTTCTCGTGGCGCTCGGCGCGGTCGTGCCGATCTTCGTCCTCGTCGGGATTGGCGTGACGGTGCGCCTGCGCCATCTCCTGACGGAGGCGGAGATCCGAAACGTCAATGCGATGGTCTTTCAGATTTTCTTTTTCTGCATGATGTTCTACAACATCTATACGGCGGACTTCGACAAGACGTTCCGGCCACAGCTCATGTGCTTTGCCTTTTTCGGGATATTGGGGCTGTTTTTCGTAGCGATTGCCGTTGTCTGCCTTGTGGAAAAGCAGGATTTTCGGCGCGGCGCGATGGTGCAGGCCATCTACCGCAGCAATTACGTCCTGCTCGGCGTGCCGCTTGTCGCCAACATCTACGGGCAGGAGCTGGTCGCCGTGCCGATGGCGTTGATACCCGTCGTCGTGCCGCTCTACAATGTGCTCGGCGTCATCATACTCGAGGTCTTCCGCGGCGGGCCTATCGCACCTATCCCCATCGCGGCAAGCGTTCTTCGCAATCCCATGATCCGCGGCGCGCTCTTGGGGCTTTTCTGCCGCGTCGTCGGGCTTCCCCTGCCGCATCCCATCCTTGCCCCGCTCCATGAGGTCGCGATGGCGACGACGCCCGTCGCGCTCATCGTGCTCGGCGCGTCCATCCGCCTCGACGGGGTGAAGGCCGAGCCGTTCCAGCTCGCGTTCTGCACTGTCGCACGCCTCGTCGTCGTGCCTGCCGTCATGCTCACGGCTGCGGCGCTCCTCGGTTTTCGCGGCGTCGATTTCGTGACCATTCTCTCCATCTTTTCGACGCCGTGCGCGGTCGCGGGCTTTGCGATGGCGCAGCAGATGGGAAGCGATGCCATGCTTGCGGGTAGCTGCGTCATCGCCACGACGCTGTTTGCGAGCGTGACGGTCTTTGGCTGGATTTTCGCCGCCAAGACAATTGGATTCATTTGATTTAAGCGATGGAGGCAAAGCATCGATATTCTCGATAGGAAGAGGCTGCAATGGAGGTGAGCGTATGGATATGAGCATCGCGGCCATGTCGGTCGTAAGCAGCCAGCAGCAAGCCGCGCAGGATTTCGGTGTCGGCGTGCTGAGGATGGCGATGGCAGCGTCGACGCAGGGCACGGAAGAGCTTCTCGGCGAAATGACAGGGAGCCTCGATCCGAATCTCGGCACCAATATCGACGTACAGGCATAAGACAGAAAAAACCGTTCGGATGTTTCCGAGCGGTTTTTGTATGTCCATCAAAAAAACTTTGACTTTTTGACATTTTAGCTGTTGACTTTTTGCTTTTTACGGTGTATATTTTTTATAGATTCGAGGCTGGCACTCAGTCAAGGCGAGTGCTAACAACTTCGGAGAGGAGAGATGCTTGTGACAGGGGAACTGGACGCGCGCAAGGAACGCGTGCTGCGAGCGGTCATCGACGACTACGTGGCATCAGCGGAGCCGGTCGGCTCGCGGACGCTTGCGCGCAAGTACGATCTCGGCGTCAGTCCCGCGACGATACGCAACGAGATGGCAGATCTTGAGATGCTCGGCTACTTGGAGCATTTGCACACGTCATCGGGGCGCATTCCCTCTTCGAAAGGCTATCGGTTCTACGTCAACGGGCTTATTCCGCCGAAGCCGGTCAGCGATGCGGAAAAGGCACAGATCAACCGTTGGTATCGGGCGCGCGTGCGGCGCATCGACGAGGTCTTCCAGGAGACGGCGCGCATCATCTCGCGCGTGACGAAAAACGTCGCGATCGTGCTCGCGCCGCAGATGGCAGGCACGCAGTTCCGCTGCCTGCAGTTTCTGCCGCTTGACGCAGCGCGCGCGGTTGCCGTCTTCATGACGGACGCGGGCTTTGTCGAGAACAAGATCGTGCGCATCCCAGCAGGGGCTTCGTTTGCGGATTTCCAGCGCATGGCGGGCGTCATCAACGCGAACCTTTCCGGGTGCACGCTCGCCGACATCCAGCCGCATCTGCTGACGCAGATGCGCGCAGAGATCGGCGACGAGTCGCTCTACGAGGCGGCGCTTTCCGTCATCCATCGTGCGCTCGACGAGAGCCAAGAGGAGCGGCTCTACCTCGGTGGAACGCGGGAGCTCTTTGGGCAGCCGGAGTTCCGCGATGCAGAGCGCATCAAGGATTTCCTGCTCGTCCTCGAAAAGGAAGAGCTTGTAAAGGATCTCCTGCACGCGCACATGGGCGATGGGCTTGCCGTCTCGATCGGCAGGGAGAATGCGGACAGCCATTTCAAGAATTCGAGCGTCATCACGGCGACGTACCACTTAAACGGCGAGCTTTTGGGGACGATTGCCGTCCTCGGCCCGACGCGCATGGAGTATGCGAAGGCAATGAGCCTCCTCGGATACATGAATGCGAATCTGACGAATGTCATCAGCCGTCTCGAACTGTAGCGGCGCGATTTCGACGAAAGAGGTGACAGGATTGCCATCATTTATGAAAGAAGAAAAGAAGAAGGATGCACAGAAGATGGAAGAGATGCAGCGCGAAATCGACGAGGCTGAAGCGAATCTGAAGGCGGATGAAACGGCTGAGGAAGAAGCTGTAGACGAAGCGGACGCGCAGGAGGAAGCGCAGGCAGAGACGCCGGAAGAGGAAGCGGAAACGCTTCGCGCCGAGGTCGAAAGGCTCACCGCCGATCTCAAGGAAAAAGAAGACCGCGTGCTTCGCCTGCAGGCGGATTTCGAAAATTTCCGCCGCCGCGTGAGCAAGGAACGCATCGAGCTGGCGGACGTCGTCAAGCAGGATTTTCTCAAGGACATGCTGCCGCTCGTTGACAACTTCGAGCGCGCGATGGCCGCCGAAAAGACGGATGGCGAAGCATTTCAAAAAGGCGTCGAGATGATCTACACGCAGTTCGGCGAGATCTTGAAAAAGAACGGGCTTGAGCCTATCGAGACCGAGGGCAGGAAGTTCGATCCGAACTTCCACCAAGCTGTCATGCGCGTCGCAGATCCCGAGCTCGAAGATGAGATGATCGTCAAGGAGCTTCAGCGCGGCTATACGGCACACGGCCGTGTGCTTCGTCCGAGCATGGTGCAGGTCGTTTCCAATTAATACAGCGAATACCGTGCATATCAACTGTTATATACATGGAGGAGGATTTTATTATGTCGAAAGTAATTGGCATTGATTTAGGCACGACGAACTCCGTCGTATCCGTTATGGAAGGCGGCGAGCCGACCGTCATCACGAACCCGGAAGGCAGTCGGATCACGCCGTCCGTCGTCGGCTTCACGAAGGACGGACAGCGTCTCGTCGGCCAGCTTGCAAAGCGGCAGGCGGTCTCGAACCCCGACCGCACGATCGCATCGATCAAGCGGCACATGGGCGAGAGCGACTACAAGGTGAAGATTGACGACAAGTCGTATACGCCGCAGGAAATCTCGGCCATGATCCTGCAGAAGCTCAAGAGCGATGCGGAGGCGTATCTCGGCGAGACGGTCACGCAGGCGGTCATCACCGTCCCGGCGTACTTCAATGACAGCCAGCGCCAGGCAACGAAGGACGCGGGCAAGATTGCAGGACTTGAGGTCCTGCGCATCATCAACGAGCCGACGGCAGCGGCGCTCGCCTACGGCCTCGACAAGGACGACGACGAGACGATTCTCGTCTTCGACCTCGGCGGCGGCACGTTCGATGTTTCGATTCTCGAGCTTTCGAGCGGCACGTTTGAAGTCCTCGCGACGAATGGCGACACACATCTCGGCGGCGATGACTTCGACAAGAAAATCATGGATTGGATGGTCGAGTCGTTCCAAAGGGAAAACGGCATTGACCTCTCAAAGGACAAGATGGCGGCACAGCGTCTTAAGGAAGCGGCGGAGAAGGCAAAGATCGAGCTTTCCAGCATGACGCAGACGAACATCAACCTGCCGTTTATCACGGCGGACGCTTCTGGGCCGAAGCACCTCGACCTCACGCTCACGCGCGCACAGTTTGACGCGATGACGGCAGACCTCGTCGAACGCACGATGGAGCCGACGCGCAAGGCGATGGCAGACGCGGAGCTTTCGGGCAGCGACATCAACAAGATTATCCTCGTCGGCGGTTCGTCCCGTATTCCTGCCGTGCAGGAAGCGATTCGCAAGTCGCTCTCGAAGGAGCCGTCGAAGGGGGTCAACCCGGATGAGTGCGTTTCCGTCGGTGCCGCGATTCAGGGCGGCGTCCTCGTCGGCGAAGTCAAGGACGTCCTGCTCCTCGACGTCACGCCGCTTTCGCTCGGCATCGAGACGCTCGGCGGCGTCTGCACGAAGCTCATTGAGCGCAACACGACGATCCCGACGCACAAGAGCCAAGTCTTCTCGACGGCAGCCGACAATCAGCCGTCCGTTGACATCCACGTGCTGCAGGGCGAGCGTGAGATGGCTGCGGGCAACAAGACGCTCGGACGCTTCGAGCTTTCCGACATCCCGCCTGCACCGCGCGGCGTTCCCCGCATCGAGGTTTCGTTTGACATCGACGCGAACGGCATTGTGCACGTCTCCGCAAAGGATCTCGGCACGGGCAAGGAGCAGAAGATTACGATTCAGTCCGACAGCGGCATGAGCAAGGAAGACATTGACCGCATGGTGAAGGAAGCCGAGGCGCATGCCGCCGAGGATAAGAAGCAGAAGGAAGCCGTCGACGCCAAGAATCAGGGCGAGGCGCTCGCCTATCAGGCGGAGAAGACGATCAAGGATCTCGGCGACAAGGCGGATAAGGCGCAGGCCGAAAAGGTCGAGGACGCGGTCAGGAAGCTTCGCGAAGCGCTCAAGGGAACGGACACCGATGCCATCAAGAAGGCGACGGAAGAACTTCAAAAGCCGCTCTACGAGATGAGTGCAGCCGCGTACCAGCAGGCGCAGGCAGCTGGTGCTGCAGCGGGCGCTGCGGAAGGTGCAGCACCCGGCCAGCAGCAGGAAGCGGCGCAGGGCGAGCAGAAGGCAGATGACAACGTCGTTGACGCTGAGTACACGGAAGTCAAAGACGACAAGAAATAAGAAGCGTGGATTGGGTGAAACCACTGATTGGCAGGCGGCTTGCCGCCCGCTCGGTCGGTGGTTTTTCGATACGGATCGAATAAGGATGGTGCAAGGTGAGCGAGAAACGCGATTATTACGAGGTGCTCGGGCTGCAAAAGGGCGCTTCGGATGCGGAAATCAAAAAGGCCTATAAAAGGATGGCGCGCAAATATCACCCCGACCTCAACCGCGACGACCCGAAGACGGCAGAGGAAAAATTCAAGGAAGTCAACGAGGCGTACGAAGTCCTGAAGGACCCGCAGAAAAAGGCGGCTTACGACCAGTACGGACATGCGGCATTTGAAGGCGGCATGGGCGGCGGAAGCGGCACCGGCGGATTCGGCGGGTTTGGCGACTTCGGCGGATTCAGCAGCGGAGGCGCGGGCGACTTCGGCGATATCTTCGACATGTTCTTCGGCAGCAGTGGTGGACGCGGCAGGCGAGGCGGCGCACCGCGCGCGCAGCGCGGCTCCGATCTCCGCTACGACCTTGAAGTCACGTTCGAGGAAGCGGCAAGTGGCAAGGAAATCGGGCTGGATATCCCGCGCACGGAGGAGTGCAGCGAGTGCCATGGCACGGGCGCAGCGAAGGGCACCAGCCCTGAGACGTGCCCCGACTGCCACGGCACCGGCATGCGCCAGCAGGTGCAGAATACGCCGTTCGGCCGCATGGTCAATCAGACGACGTGCGGGCGCTGCGGCGGCACGGGCAAGGTCGTAAAAAAGCCGTGCACCGCGTGCGGCGGAAAAGGGCAGAAGCGCGTGCGCCGCAAGGTCAAGGTGCGCATCCCCGCAGGGGTCGACAACGGCACGCGCGTGCGCGTGCCGGGCGGCGGCAATGCGGGCACGCACGGCGGCGGAAGCGGCGATCTCTACGTCTACGTCTTCATCAAGCCGCACAAGATCTTCAAGCGCGACGGAACGGACGTCATCGTCGAGGTGCCGATTTCCTTCGTGCAGGCGTCGCTCGGCGCGACGGTGCAGGTGCCGACGCTTTTGGGCACGGTCGACATGAAGGTGCCGGCAGGCACGCAGAGCGGGCAGATCCTTCGCCTCAAGGGCAAGGGCATCCCGTTCCTGCGTTCTTCGGGACGCGGCGACGAGCACGTCGTCATCAAGGTGCTCACGCCGAAGAACCTCAGCGCGCGGCAGGAAGAGCTGCTGCGCGAGTTCGGTGAGCTTTCGGGCGACAAGGTCAACCCCGAGCAGAAAAGCTTCCTCGACAATCTCAAAAATCTCTTTAAGTCGTAATCGAAACGCCGTAGAGGCAAGGTGCTTCTATGGCGTTTTTTGTGGAAAAAATTCTTATTCTATATTTATTGTGCTATAATGAAGCAAAAAGGTTTCGATGCGATAAATGGGAGCAGCTTATGAGCGGATTTACCTATGCGGTCCAAAAGAAATGCCCGGTCTGCGGCGAGGAGACGCAGGTCGCGAAGCTGAAGGCAAGGCTTTCGGTCGAAAAGACGGACGAAGATTTCTGCGTCCATTACAAGGAGGTGAAGGCGAGCCTCTATCACATCTGGGTCTGCGAGCACTGCAGCTTTGCAGCGGATGAGAAGACGTTTGCCGAGGTGTTTCCCGACCGCAAAAAGGATAAGATCCTCGGCTTTGTCGCGGGAAGGCCATCGCCGCTTCCGTTTTCGCTTGAGCGCACGGAGCGCGATGCGGAGATTTCGTTCATGCTCGCGCTGTTCTACGCGCAGCTTACGGACGAATCGCTCGCGAAGCAGGCAGGGCTCTACCTGCATTGGGCATGGGCTTACCGCGAGACGGGCAACGAGGAGAAGGAGATGCGCGCGCTCGGGCACGCCGCGCACCTCTACGAACAGTCGGTCATGCGGGAGCGCTATCCGATCGGCACGATGACGGACAACATGGCGACGTTCCTGTCGGGCGTCATCTATTATCGCATGCACGATATCGACCGCGCGATCCCGTTCCTCTCGCAGCTTATGGGCGACAAAAGCCTGCGTGAGAACGAGAAGAAACTCTTTGAAAAAGTGCGCGATCTCTGGCAAGCGATACGCGAGGAGAATCCGGGCGAAGGCTGAGCGGTCTGCAATTTGACAAAAGTTCCCGAAGTGTGTATCATGATGTGCTATCAGAAGGGGGACTTTTTATGAAATTCTTGGAGAAGCTCAGCCGCTTCATTTCGACGTATATGGCGGTTTTCGTCATTCTCGTCGCTGCCATCGCACTCTTCCAGCCGTGGACGTTCAAGTGGGTCGCGCCGCACATTGCGCTCATGCTCGGCATCGTCATGTTCGGCATGGGCATGACGCTGCGCGTTCAGGACTTCAAGATGGTGCTGCAGCGACCAAAGGACGTTGCGGTCGGCGCCATTGCACAGTTCACGATCATGCCAGGGCTCGCCTGGCTCCTCGCGACGGCATTTGACTTGCCCGCCGACCTCGCGGCAGGCGTTATCCTCGTCGGGACTTGCCCGGGCGGCACGTCGTCGAACGTCATGACGTATCTCGCGCGCGGCGACGTCGCACTCTCCGTCTCGATGACGATGACGACGACGATCCTCGCACCGATTGTGACACCGCTGCTCACGTGGTGGCTCGCGGGCGCATGGGTCGACATCCCGCTCAGCGCGATGATGGTCTCGATCGTGCAGGTCGTCATCGTGCCGATCGCCGCAGGCCTATTGCTCAATTCCTTTTTCGGCGCGCAGGTGCAGAAGGCGGTCGAGCTCCTGCCGCTCGTGTCGGTCATCGCGATCGTGCTCATCGTCGGCGGCGTCGTCTCTGTGAGCTCGGCGCGCATCATGGAGACGGGGCTGCTCATCATGGCTGTCGTCATGTGCCACAACCTCTTCGGCTACGCGCTCGGCTTCGTGCTCGCACAGAGTCTCGGCATGAACATGGCGAAGACAAAGGCGATTTCGATCGAGGTCGGCATGCAGAATTCCGGTCTTGCGACATCGCTCGCACTCCTGCACTTCGGCGCAGCGGCGGCGATTCCGGGCGCGATCTTCAGCGTCTGGCATAACATTTCGGGATCGATCGCGGCGAATATCCTCTCGCGCCGCATGAGGAACAAGCATGACCTGGCTGCGGAAAACGAGGAAGAGGCGCAGGCCAATCCCGGCGTACGCTAAATCCAGGCAGCCTCGTTTTGGCCGCGCTTCCCAAAGTATTTGCTCCTGTCGTGAAAGCGAGGGGAGCTTTTTCTTTTGGAAATGTATTGCATAATGCTGAAGTTTTCGATAAGATTGAAACAATGGGCAGGAGGTGCACGTCGTGGAGAGAGAAGAGCGGTTTTTCCTGGCGGCGCTCGCGCGCTGCCCCGGCCTCGGTGCGCGGCGTCTCGCCACGCTCCTCGCACTTGCGGATGCCAAAGCCCTATGGCACATGGATCCGGCGGAGCTCGCGATGCGCGCCTCCATTCCGTCCTCTGTCTGCGCCGCGCTCGCCAGCCTGCGCCGCGAGGCGCCGGATCTGCCCGAGCGGATTGCCTGCGCATCCGGGGCGTGCGGCGCGGAGCTGCTCGTCATGGAAGATTCAGATTATCCTCTTATATTAAAGGAAATTTTTGACCCGCCGATGGTGCTCTACGTTCGCGGGACGCTCGAACGCGCGGCGCGTCGCGTCGCCGTGGTTGGCGCGCGCAGGTGCTCGCCCTACGGCACGTCGCTTGCGCGCGAATTCGGCGAGAAGCTCGCCGCTGCGGGACTCACGGTCGTGAGCGGCGGCGCGCGCGGCATCGATACGGCGGCGCACCGCGGCGCGCTCCGCGCGCCGAAGGGGAAGACGATCGCCGTGCTCGGCTGCGGCATCGACGTTGCATACCCGTCGGAGAACCGACGCCTGTTTGACGCAATCGCAGAGCGTGGCGCCGTCATCTCTGAGTATGCGCCCGGCACGCAGCCGCTTCCCGTCTTTTTCCCGGCGCGTAACCGCATCATCAGCGGGCTTTCCTCCGGCACGCTCGTCGTCGAGGCGGCGCGCCGTTCGGGCTCGCTCATCACGGCGGAGCTTGCGCTCAGCGAGGGACGCGATGTCTATGCGGTTCCTGGAAGCGTGCTCTCGCCGACGAGCGAGGGCTGCCATGCGCTCATCGCGCAGGGCGCGAAGCTCACCGCTCGCCCTGGGGATATCCTGGAGGATTTCGGGCTTGGGACAAAGGCACCGCGCGGCGCGCGAAAATCGCTTTCGTCCGAGGAGCGCAAGATCTATCAGGTGCTTTCGTTCGACCATCCGCTTACGATGGACGAGATCCTCATGAGCCTGCCAGACGGGGAAATTGCGAATCTTGCCTTCCTGCTGCTGCAGATGGAGCTAAAAGGCTTGGTCATAGAGAATGAATGGCACGCATATCGGCGTGCGGAGAGGGAGTGAACCGTTGGCTGTATCCAAAGAGAAAAACGCGGCAAAGCCGAAAGCCAAGGCAAAAGCGAGGAAATCACAGGAGAAGAAGACGCTTGTTGTCGTCGAGTCGCCTGCAAAGGCGAAGACGATCGAGAAGTACCTCGGCAGGAAGTACATGGTGCGCGCTTCGATGGGGCATCTGCGCGACTTGCCGAAGAGCCAGTTCGGCATTGACGTCGAGCACGGCTTCGAGCCGAAGTACATCAACATCCGCGGCAAGGGCGACCTCATCCGCGCGCTCAAAAAGGATGCGAAGAACGCCGGAAAGGTCTTGCTCGCAAGCGATCCCGATCGCGAAGGCGAGGCGATCGCATGGCACCTCTCCTATATTTTGGGACTCGACCCGAAGAATGATTGCCGCATCGTCTTCAACGAGATCACGAAGCCCGCGATCAAGGAAGCCGTGCGACACGCGCGCTCCATCAATATGGATCAGGTCGATGCGCAGCAGGCGCGCCGCATGCTCGACCGAATCGTCGGCTACAAGCTCTCGCCACTCCTTTGGCGCAAGGTGCGCAAGGGACTCTCGGCGGGTCGCGTGCAGTCGGTGACGGTGCGACTGATCTGTGACCGCGAAAAGGAGATTGAGGCGTTCCAGTCGGAGGAGTACTGGACAATCGGCGCGAAGCTCCGCAAGGGGAAGTCGCCGATGTTCGCGGCGGAGCTCGCACTCGTTGACGGCAAGAAGCTCGCCGTCAGCGAAGACGGCGGCAAGAACGTTGCACTCCATAGCGATCGCGAGGCAAAGGCACTTGCGGCGGAGCTTGCGGCGTCGGATCTCACGGTGGGCAGCGTCAAGCGGAGCGAGCGGCAGAGAAAGCCAGCCGCGCCGTTTACGACGAGCTCCCTGCAGCAGGATGCCGCACGCAAGCTCGGATTCACTTCGCGCAAGACGATGATGCTTGCGCAGCAGCTCTACGAAGGGCTCGACCTCGGCCGCCGCGGCGCGACTGGCCTCATCACATACATGCGCACGGACTCGACGCGTATCTCAGCACTCGCACAGGACGAAGCGCGTGAACACATCCGCACGGTGTACGGCGCGGATTATGCGCCAGAAAGACCGAATGTCTACGCGGCAGGCAAGAAGGCACAGGATGCGCACGAGGCGATTCGCCCGACGAGCGTCCTTTGCACGCCGGACAGCATCGAGAAATACCTAAGCCGCGACCAGCTCCGCCTCTATACCCTCGTTTGGCAGCGCTTTGTCGCGAGCCAGATGACGGCGGCGGTCTACGATACGATGCGCGTCACGATTCGCGCAGGCGAGCGCCTCGAACTTCGCGCGGCTGGCTCGAAACTCCGCTTTGCAGGCTTCACTGCCGTCTACGCAGGAAGCGACCGCGACAAAAAGGAAAAGGACGTCGTGCTGCCCGATCTCGCAGAGGGCGACGTGCTGACGCTCGCGCGCTCCGAGCCGCAGCAGCATTTCACCGAGCCGCCGCCGCGCTACAACGACGCTTCGATCGTCAAGACGCTCGAAGAGAAGGAAATCGGACGGCCGAGCACGTACGCGCCGATCATTGAGACGATACAGGCACGCGGCTACGTGCAGCGCGTGGACAAGCATTTCCGGCCGACGGAACTCGGCTTTGTTGTCGTCGATATGCTCGAGGAATACTTCAATAAGATCGTCGATGTGACGTTCACCGCCGAACTTGAGAATGAGCTTGATGAGATCGCCGAGGGCAAGGTCGAGAAGAACGAGCTCCTCAAGTCGTTCTACGGTCCCTTCGAGGCTACGCTCGAGGCGGCAGACGAGGCGATCGGCCACGTCGAGCTCCCCGTCGAAGTCTCCGACGTGCCGTGTGAGCTTTGTGGCCGCATGATGGTCGTCAAGCAGGGACGCTATGGAAAGTTTCTCGCATGCCCCGGATTCCCCGAATGCCGCAACACAAAGCCGATCTTGAAGAAGACGGGCGTCAAATGCCCGAAGTGCGGCGGCGAGATCGTTGAGCGGCGCACGCGGCGTGGGCGCACGTTCTACGGCTGCGGGAACTACCCGGACTGCGACTACACGACATGGGATACGCCGCAGAAGGAGACATGCGGGAAGTGCGGCGCATTCCTCTTGAAGCACCGCTTCAAAAACGGGCGCAGCATGATTTACTGCAGCAACGATGCGTGTGAGACGCGCATCGATCATCCGATCAACAAGGAACTGGAAAAGATTCGCCAACGCCTCGCAGCAAAGGAAGCGAAGGCGAAGGGGACAGAAGGGGAAAAGGCAGGCGTGAAGGCGAAGCACGCGCGCAAGGCGAAGGCGGCGGACGCATGAAGGCGATCGTGGTCGTAGGCGCAGGGCTCGCGGGCGCAGAAGCGGCGTGGCAGGCAGCACGGCGCGGTGTACATGTGCGTCTCTTCGAGATGCGTCCCAAGAAGATGACGCCAGCGCACAAGACGGCAGGATTCGCCGAGCTCGTCTGCAGCAACTCGCTGCGCGGTGCGGGGATGGAGAATGCGGCTGGCGTGCTCAAGGAGGAGATGCGCCGCCTCGGTTCGATCACGATGGAAGCGGCGGACGCGCGGCGCGTGCCGGCAGGCGGCGCGCTCGCCGTCGATCGCTGCGGGTTCAGCGACTACATCACGCAGCGCGTCAGAAATCATCCGAATATCGAGGTCGTATGCGAGGAAGTGCAGGCGATTCCGCTTGCGGCGGACGGCATTACGGTCATCGCGAGCGGCCCGCTCACGGAGGGCGCGCTCGCCGAGGACATCGCGCGGCGTACGGGCGGCGACTCGCTCTACTTCTACGATGCGGCGGCGCCGATCGTGAGCGCGGATTCCATCGACATGACAAAGGCATACCGCGCCTCGCGCTATGGAAAAGGCGAGGCGGCATACCTCAACTGCCCCATGACGAAAGAGGCGTACGAAGCGTTTTGGGAAGCGCTCGTGACGGCGGAAAAGACGCCGACGAAAGACTTCGAGAGGGAGAAATTCTTCGAGGGCTGCATGCCCGTCGAGGCCATGGCGGCCCGCGGCAAGGACACGCTTCGGTACGGACCGCTGAAGCCCGTCGGGCTCGAGCACCCCGATACGGGCGTGCGCCCCTACGCTGTCGTGCAGCTTCGCCAGGACAATGCGAACGCGACGCTCTACAACATCGTCGGCTTTCAGACGCATCTCCTCTGGCCGGAGCAGCGGCGCGTTTTCGCGATGATACCGGGGCTGGAGCATGCGGAGTTCCTGCGCTACGGCGTCATGCACCGCAATACGTTTTTGAATGCGCCGCGCCATATTCTGCCGACGTTCCAGTTCCGCGGTGAGGAGCATCTTTTCTTTGCCGGTCAGATGACGGGGGTCGAGGGCTATGTCGAGTCGGCGGCGTCTGGACTCGTCGCCGGCATCAATGCCGCGCGCATGGCGGCAGGAGAAGCGCCGCTCACGTTTCCCGAAGAGACGTGCCACGGTGCGCTCGCGCACTACATTACGACGAGCGAGGCGAAGCGCTTCCAGCCGATGAACGTCAATTTTGGCCTGTTGCCGCCCGCGGCGGTGCGCGATGCAAACGGCAGGCGCATCTGCGGCAAGAAGGAGAAGAAGGCGATGCTCGCCGCGCGCGCGCTCGCGGCGATCGATGCCTTTTGCCCGATCCTTCTGCCATGATTCACCCGCAACCACCGATTCCGAAAGGAGCGAGAGATATGGAGACCCAGTTTCACGCAACGACGATATGCGCCGTCAGGAAGGGCGGAAAGACCGCCATTGCAGGCGATGGACAGGTCACGTTCGGACAGAATGCGATTATGAAGGCGAATGCGCGCAAAGTGCGCACGATCTACCACGGCAAAGTGCTCGCGGGCTTCGCGGGTTCGGTCGCCGACGCCTTTACGCTCTTTGAGAAGTTCGAGTCGAAGCTCGAAAGCTACAGCGGCAACCTCCAGCGCGCCGCCGTCGAGCTTGCGAAGGAGTGGCGCACGGACCGCGTGCTCCGGAAACTCGAGGCGCTGCTGCTCGTCGCAGACAAGGAGCGCATCCTCATGATCTCGGGAAGCGGCGAGGTCATCGAGCCGGATGGTGCGGCTGCGGCGATCGGATCGGGCGGCTTCTATGCGCTTGCGGCAGCGCGCGCGCTCGCCGCGCATACGGAGATGGACGCGGCAGCGATCGCGAAGGAAGCGCTGACGATTGCTGCCGACATATGCGTCTACACAAATCACAACATCAACGTGGAGGAGCTTGCGTAATGGAGGAAATGGACAAGGAAACTACGATTGGGTCGATCGGCGTAAACGAGCAGACTCCGCGCGAGATCGTTGCGGAGCTTGACAAGTACATCGTCGGGCAGGACGAGGCGAAGCGCTCCGTCGCGATCGCGCTGCGCAACCGCTGGCGCGCACGCCAGCTCACGGGCGCGATGAAGGAGGACATCATCCCGAAGAACATCCTCATGATCGGCTCGACGGGCGTTGGCAAGACGGAGATCGCGCGCCGTCTCGCGCGCCTCGTGCGCGCGCCGTTCATCAAGGTCGAGGCGACGAAATTCACCGAAGT
Source organism: Mitsuokella sp. oral taxon 131 str. W9106 (assembly GCF_000469545.1). Taxonomy (GTDB): domain Bacteria; phylum Bacillota; class Negativicutes; order Selenomonadales; family Selenomonadaceae; genus AWVT01. Next base: position 78,029 of record NZ_KI273051.1, read on the forward strand.
CGGCTACGTCGGCCGCGACGTCGAGTCGATCGTGCGCGACCTCACGGAAAACGCCGTGCGCATGGTGCGCCGCGAGCGCATGGGCGCCGTCAGGGAGAAGGCGGACGAGCTCGCAAAAGAGCGCATTCTCGGCGTCCTCGTGCCCGAATCGAAGCGATCGCAGAACCCGCTCGGCAAGCTCTTCGGCAACGCCGAGGAGGAAGAGGCGAAGAAGGAAGAGGCGCCGAAGTATCAGGCGGGGCGCGATTGGACCCTCAAACGCCTCGCATCGGGAGAGCTCGAGAAGGAAATGATTGAGATCGACGTCGAAGAGAGCGCAAGGCCCATGGTCGGCATGTTCTCAGGGTCGTCGCTTGAGGGCATGGGGGACAACCTGCAGGACATGATCGGCAGCCTCATCCCGAAACACCGCAAGAAGCGCCGCGTGACGGTCGCGCAGGCGCGAAAGATCTTCGCACAGGAAGAAGCGGCGAAGCTCATCGACATGGACGCCGTTGCCGAGGAGGCACTGCGCGCCACGGAGTACAGCGGCATCGTATTCCTCGATGAGCTCGACAAGGTCGCCGTCAAGAACGGCAGCTCGGGCGCGGACGTCTCGCGCGAGGGCGTGCAGCGCGACATCCTGCCGATCGTCGAGGGATCCCAGGTTTCGACGAAGTACGGGCCGGTAAAGACCGACCACATCCTTTTCATTGCGGCAGGGGCGTTCCACATGGCAAAGCCGTCGGATCTCATCCCCGAGCTTCAGGGGCGCTTCCCGATCCGCGTCGAACTCAAGTCGCTCACTCGTGCGGACTTTGAGAAGATACTAACCGAGCCGAAAAACGCGCTCCTGAAGCAGTACGAGGCGCTGCTCGGAACGGAGGGCGTGACGGTCGAGTTTTGCACCGATGCGATCCGCCGCATCGCCGAGCTCGCCGAGCGCGTCAATGAGCAGGCGGAGGACATCGGTGCCCGCCGCCTTCACACGTTGCTCGAAAAGCTTCTCGAAGAAGTCAGCTTTGACGCGCCCGACATGGAGGAAAAGCACATTGTGATCGATGCCGCTTACGTCGATATGCGCCTTGCCGACATCGCGGGCAGCCGCGATCTCTCGCAGTTCATTCTCTGATGCATGGCTGTGCTTGCAGCCTGTCCTGCGCCTCCCGAAAGGGAGGCTTTTTTATGCGGGAAATGTTCCAAAAAATTTTTTGTTTTCCAAAAACCAGCTATGATAATTTTGAAAAGTATGATAAAATAGGATTGAAGGAATCCGTAACATGACTGGACTGCCATGGCAATAGGCCAAAGGAGGGGAACACAATGGCAACGCTGTTGGAAAAGACACGAAAGATCAATCGTTTGCTCCAGCGCTCGGAGACGGTGGTGTATGATGGCATCTCACGCGTGCTCAGCAATGTGCTGAACGCGAATGTTTACATCACGAACCAAAAGGGGAAGATCTACGGCTATGCCTTCGTCGATGACTTTGAGTGCGATCTTATGATCGACAAGGTCATCGATCAGGGACAGTTTCCCGCGCACTACGTCAAGTGGCTCATGCGCCTTGACGAGACGAACGCAAACCTGCGCTCGAAGACGGGCATGTGCGCCTATGACGAAGAGGAAAAGTGCTTGTTCCATGGGAAGAATACGACGATCGTACCGATCTACGGCGTCGGGGAACGCATCGGCACGCTGATTGTCGCGAAATACGACGAGGAGTTTACGGACGACGACCTCCTGCTCTGCGAGTACGGGGCGACCGTCGTCGGCATGGAGATGCTGCGTGACCGCGCGCAGAAGATCGAGATCGAGATGCGCAAGAAGACGACGGTGCAGATCGCGATCAACACGCTCTCGTTCTCCGAGCGCAAGGCGGCATACGCGATCCTTTCGGCGCTCAACGCGCCAGAGGGACTCCTCGTCGCATCGAAGATTGCCGACGAGGTGCAGATCACGCGCTCCGTCATCGTCAACGCGCTTCGAAAATTCGAGTCGGCAGGCGTCATCTCGTCAAAGTCGCTCGGCATGAAGGGCACGTACATCAAAGTGCTCAACGAGTACCTGCTCGACGAGGTGCAAAAGCTCAAAGACGAATAGGGATTTGCGATGGAAATGCAGGCATGCGAATGGTTTTTTGAAGATGAGCATTCGCATGCCTGCTGATTTTTTTAAGAAAATATGATTCAGAACTTCTAATTTCATAAAAAAAGTGATAGAATTTAGAGGAATTGTGTAGAGCGTGTAGAAAACTAATAACTGAGTTTAATATGCCCTGAAATTGATTTCGATAGAAAAGAGTGGACAAAGGGAGTGATTGGCTTGCTCGAACAGCTTGTAAACGGACCGTCTATCGGGTACCTTGCGCGCGGGCTGGCGGCGTCTTCGCTGAGGCAGGAAGTCATCAGCAACAACATGGCGAATGTCAACACGCCGAACTTCAAGCGCAGCGAAGTGCGCTTCGAGGATATGCTCGCGAAGGAGCTTGCTCTCGATGATGGCAGCGGACGCATGCAGGTCGTTCGTACGCATGACCGCCACCTGCCGATCCGGCCGATTGGAACGGCACGGCCGATCGTGGAAGAAGATGGCCAGACGACGATGCGCGTCGACAAGAACAACGTCGATATCGACATCGAGATGGCGAGCCTCGCGAAGAACCAGCTCTACTACAATGCGATGGCGACGGAGCTGGGAAGCTACGTATCGCGCCTCAAGGGCGTTATCACGAGCACACAGGGCTAAGGAAAGGCTGGGTGACAGACGATGAGCATGTTTTTAGGGATCGATGCGGCGGCATCCGGCCTGACGGCGGAGCGCCTGCGCATGGACGTCATTTCCAACAACATCGCAAATGCCAATACGACGCGCACGAGGGAGGGCGGCGCCTACCATCGCCGCTACGTCGTGTTCCAGCCGCGTGAGACGGGCGGCAAACCGTTCGAAACCATCTTCCGGAAAGCGACGCAGATGGCGACGGGCGAAGGCGTCCGCGCCGTGCGCATTGAGCGTGATAATGAGCAGGGACCGCTCGTCTATGACCCCGGGCATCCCGATGCGAACGCAGACGGCTACGTCGAGCGTCCGAATGTCAACATCGTGACGGAGATGGTCGATATGATCACGGCATCACGCGCCTACGAGGCGAACGCGACGACGATCAACGCCGCAAAGGCGATGACGATGAAGGTATTGGAGATTGGCAAGTAAGTGGGATAGGAGATTGGCATGGAGATAGCAGCACTTGGCATGACGCCGGTCAAGATGAGCGCCGAGAGCCATCTCGGAGAGACGCAGCCACAGGAGGAGACGAAGAGCTTTGGATCCTATCTGAAGGACGCTCTCGCCGAGACGAATGCACTGCAGCTCAAGTCCGACCATGAGAATGCCCTGCTAGCCGCAGGGCAGATACAAGATGTTTCACAGGTTGTCGTCGCGGCGCAGAAGGCAGACATTGCCTTGCAGCTCACTCTTCAGCTTCGCAACCGGGCGGTTTCCGCGTATCAGGAGATCATGCGCATGCAGGTCTGATCGGCACGGATTCCGTAGAATGAGTTGTTGAAGGGATTGAGATCATGGGAGACTGGAAAGAGCGCTACCTGAACCTCTGGAACAAGTACAGCAAGCGTCAGCGCTACATCATGCTTGGCGCTGCTTTGGCCGTGCTCATTGCCATAGTCGGCGTCAGTGTGTGGTACGGCAGCAAGCCGGATATGGTGCCTTTGTTCACGAACATGGAGACGAAGGACGCCGGCGAGGTAGCGGCTCAGTTGAAGGAATCGAAAATCGCGTATGAGGTGCAGGAGAACAAGCAGGGGACGACGATCCTCGTTCCTTCGAAGAATGTTCATACGGCACGTCTCGACCTCGCGACGAAAGGCCTGCCGCACGGACAGAAGGGCTTTGAAATCTTTGATGACAGCAAGCTGGGCGTCACGGAATTCCAGAACAAGGTCAATTACTTGCAGGCACTTCAGGGCGAGCTCACGCGCACGATCGAGCAGATCGATGCCGTCGAGAAGGCACGCGTCCACATCGTCCTGCCGGAGGATAGCCTCTACAAGAAAAACGAGAAGCCTGCGACGGCGTCGATCATGCTTCGTCTGAAGCCAAACGCAGAACTCACGAAAAAGGAAATCAAGGGCATCGTCAACCTCGCGGCGCACAGCATCCAAGGCTTGCAGCCCGAGAACATCACGATCGTCGATGAGACGGGCAAGATCCTAAACGATCCCGATGATCAGGATGAGAAGGGCGTCGGCGCACGCACGCTCACACAGCTCGAAATGACGAAGAAGGTCCAGGACCGGATCCAGAAGAACGTCCAAAGCCTCCTCGACCAAGCGCTTGGCGAAGGCAAGGCTTACGCGCGCATCAGCGTCGAGCTCGACTTCGACGACAGGCAGACGGACAAGCAGACATTCACGCCGGTCGTCGATGACTCCGGCATCGTCCGCAGCCAGCAGGATACGAGCGAGACGTACAGCGGCACCTCGACCAATCCAGGAGGTCCTGCCGGCGTGCAGTCGAACGTCCCCGGCTACGTCGCCGGGAACACCAATGCGAACGCCGACTACGAGAAGAAAGAGTCGACGAAGAACTACGAGATCAACGAGGAGAAACAGAAAGTCGTCTCCTCGCCGGGCTCGATCCGCCGCTTGAACGTCGCCGTCCTCGTCAATGACGACGTCAGCGGGGCACAGCAGGACAGCATCATGCGCGCCGTCTCAAACGCAGCGGGCATCAATACCGACCGCGGCGATACGATTTCCGTCGAGCCGCTGCCGCTTTCGACGGAGCTGCGCGACCGCCTCGCAGCAGAGGCGAAAGCCGCAAAGGACAAGGAAGACCGCATTCTCTACATGCAGATTGCAGGCGTTCTCCTGGTGCTCGCGCTCATCATCGGCGGCATCATGATGTACCGCCGCAAGAAGCAGCAGGAGCGCGAGGCACTCGAAGAGCAGCAGCGCCTTGCCGCACTGGAACAGGAGCGCGAAGCGGAAGAGCGTGCAGCCGCACTCGAAGCGGGAGAGGTCGACGAGGGGGAACTCACCGAAGAGGAGCAGCGCCATCTCGACGAGAAACAGGCACTGCAGGGACTCATCGACCAAAAGCCTGCCGAAGTGGCAATGCTCATCAAGACGTGGCTGTCGGAGGACGAGTAAGAAATGGCAAAGGATTTATACGGCTCCAGTTCGGAGCTGAGCATCAGACAGAAGGTCGCCATCCTCTTCATCGCGCTTGGACCGGAATACTCCGCAAAGCTATTCCAGCATATGGACGATGAGGAAATCGAGGAGATCACGCTTGAGATCGCGAGTCAGAAGCAGGTGTCTGCTGCGCAGAAAGCCGCCGTCGTCAGCGAGTTCTACCAGATGGCGATGGCGAAAGACTACATCTCGACAGGCGGCCTCGAGTATGCGCAGAGCGTCCTCGAGAAGGCGCTTGGCGCGGAAAAGGCGATGGACATTCTCTCCCGCCTCACGAAGAGCCTGCAGGTGCGCCCCTTCGACTTCCTGCGGAAGACCGATCCGTCGCAGCTCATCAACTTCATCCAGAACGAGCATCCGCAGACGATCGCCCTCATCATGGCTTACCTCGAACCGGATCAGGCGGCTGTCGTTCTCGGCTCGCTTCCCGCAGAGTCGCAGGTCGACGTCTCGAAGCGCATCGCCATCATGGACCGCACCTCGCCGGAAGTCGTCCGCGACGTCGAACGCGTCTTGGAGCGCAAGCTCTCGTCGCTCGTCTCGCAGGACTTCACGACGGTCGGCGGCATCGATGCCCTCGTCGAGGTCATCAACCGCGTCGACCGCACGACGGAGAAGTCGATCATCGAGACGCTCGAAGTCGACAACCCCGAGCTCGCCGAAGAGATCAAGCGCCGCATGTTCGTGTTCGAGGACGTCGTCCAGATCGACGACCGCTCACTGCAGATGGTCCTGCGCGAGGTCGATCAGAAGGATCTCTCCCTCGCACTCAAGGCGGCGCCGCAGGAAGTCGCCGACAAGGTATTCAAGAACATGTCGACGCGTGCAGCCGACATGCTCCGCGAAGAGATCGAGTTCATGGGACCGGTCAAGATCCGCGACGTCGAGGAAGCACAGCAGAAGATCGTCGCCGTCATCCGTACACTGGAGGAGAAAGGCGAGATCGTCATTTCGCGTGGAAATGGGGACGAGATGATTGTCTAAGGTTATCAAGGCAGCCATTTGGAACGACGAGGCATGCTCCATTGAGGCACCGCCGCCTCCACCCCCGCCGCAGGATGCGGTGCCTGTGCTCGATGCAGGGGCGCAGGCGCGCATGATGGCGGAAATCCGCGCCAAGGAAGACCGCGCGAACGAGATGCTCAAGAATGCACAGATTCGCGCGCAGATCCTCAAGCAGGAGGCGCAGGCCGAATGCGAGCAGATGAAGAAGACCGTCGCGCATGAGATCGACGCGGAGCGCGAGGAAGCGCAGAAGGAGGGGCATGAGGAAGGGCTAAGGATCGGACGCGAGGAAGGCGAAAAGCTCGTTCGCGAAGAGATGGAAGACTTCATCAAGAAGACGAACGAGAAAGCGGAAAAGACGCTTCGCGACGCGCAGGCTGCGACGCGCGACTACGTCCAGCGCGCGGAGGAAGACATTGTCTCGCTCGCGATGGCGGCAGTCGAAAAGATCCTGCCACAGCACTTCATCGACGTGCCGCAGGTCGTCCTGCCGCTCGTGCGCGAGGCACTCCTGAAGGTCAAGGATCAAAAGGAGCTCACGGTTCGCGTCGCACCCGATGCCTACGACCTCGTGCTCATGGCGCGCGATGAGCTGCGCAGCGTCCTCATCGGGGCAAATGCGGAGCTCTTCGTCGAATCGGACGAGAGCCTGCGCCCCGGCGACTGCGTCATTGAGACGCCGAACGGCAGTGTCGATGCGCGCCTTGCGACGCAGATCGAGCTCGTCCGTCAGGCGGTCAAGGAAGTTATGCTATGATGGACGAATACGTACCGGGAGAGCCGTTTCGCGTCAACGTGAAAAAATTCAAGGACGCGATCCGCGCGGCTTCCTCTGTCAAGCTCACGGGCAAGGTCACGCAGGTCATCGGGCTCGTCATCGAGTCGCAGGGACCGACGGTCAGCGTCGGCGAGCTCTGCTACGTGAGCTCGCATTTTTCGAATGTGCCGCCCGTTCCGGCGGAGGTCGTCGGCTTCCGCGAGGGCTACGTCATGCTCATGCCCGTCGGCGAGATGCAGGGCATCGGCCCTGGCTGTGAAGTCGTCTCCGCACAGAAAACGCTCAAAGTCAAAGTCGGCGATGAGCTGCTAGGGCGTGTGCTCGACGGGCTCGGCAATCCGATGGACGGCAAGGGTCCGATCCTCTCGCATACCGAATACCCGCTGCAGGCACCGCCGCCCGACCCGCTCGAACGCCCGCGCATCCACGAGAACCTCTACGTCGGCGTCCGCGCCATCGATGGGCTGATCACGATGGGCGACGGGCAGCGCATCGGCATCATGGCGGGCTCAGGCGTCGGCAAGTCGACGCTGCTCTCGATGATCGCGCGCAATACCGAAGCGGATATCAGTGTCATTGCACTCGTCGGCGAACGCGGGCGCGAGGTGCGCGACTTCATCGAGCGCGACCTCGGCGAAGAGGGCATGAAGCGCTCCGTCGTCGTCGTGGCGACGAGCGACCAACCTGCTCTCGTGCGCATCAAGGGCGCGATGACGGCAACGGCGATCGCTGAATACTTCCGTGACCAGGGACGCAGGGTCGTCCTCATGATGGATTCCGTCACGCGCTTTGCGATGGCACAGCGCGAGGTCGGGCTCACGATCGGCGAGCCGCCGGCGACGCGCGGCTACACGCCGTCCGTATTCGCGATGCTGCCGCGTCTCTTGGAGCGCGCAGGCACGAGCGCGAAGGGCTCGATCACGGGCATCTACACCGTGCTTGTCGACGGTGACGACATGAACGAGCCGATCGCAGACGCCGTGCGAAGCATCCTCGACGGACACATCGTGCTCTCGCGTCACATCGCGGCGCAGAACCACTTCCCCGCGATCGATGTCATGACAAGCGTCAGCCGTGTCATGAATGAAGTCGTGTCCCCCGAACACCTCAGGGCAGCGCAGCAGATGCGGCAGCTCATGGCAGTCTACCGCGACGCCGAGGATCTCATCCACATCGGCGCTTATGTGAAGGGATCGAGCGCGAAGATCGATGAAGCGATCGCGAAGATCGACGGCATCAACGAATTCCTCTGCCAAGGCATCTACGAAGCCGACGGCTACGAGGAGACGGAACGGAAGCTCGTCGGGATTTCCGGCTAAGGGCGTTTAGGCGAATGGCAATGGAGCGTATTTCTCGTGAAAAAGTTCAAATTTCAGCTTGAGACGCTGCTTAAGGTCACGCGCATGAAAAAAGAGGATATCGAGATGCAGTTCGCCGAGCTCTCGCGCAAGCTTGAGGATCAGCGCAGGCACAAGGAGATGCTCCTGAAGGAACTCCAGCAGTGGCAGCGCGACTACGAAGCGATCTCGCGCGAGGGCAAGCGCGTGACCGTTTTGCGCCTCATGCAGTTCAACCAGTTCTTCGCGTGGAAGCGCGAGCAGATCGAACTGCAAAATACCATGATCCTCCACACGAAGGGCCAGCGCCAGAAGAAACGAAAAGAACTCATGGAAGCCATGAGCTACCTAAAGAGCATCGAGCAGCTTCGTGGGAAACGCTTTCAGGAATACAGGGAGGAAGCGTTCCGCGAGGAGCAGAAAGTGCTCGATGAGATCGGCCTGCAGCTTACGATGCGGGCGAGGAAAGCAGGGGAGACGCTATGATAGACTTTGCTGGGATTCGACAGGTTCAAATGCGCATCGCCGCGATACAGGAGCAGTTCGGCGTGCCGGGTATGCCGTTCCAAAGGAAGCTGGACAGCGAGATCGAGAAAGCGAGGGGCGTGCGCGGTGCAGATGCAGCAGCGGCGCACCGCGATGCGGCGCAGGACGCCGCCCCTAAGGCACTGCGGGCGGCGGGCGCGAAGGGCACGACGGAAGCTCTTCCGATCGCCGACAAGCCGCTTGCTGACCTCGTGCGCGAAGCGTCGGCGAAGTTCGGCGTCGACCCGAAGCTCGTCTCCGCCGTCGCAGAAGTCGAGTCTGGCGGCAACCAGAATGCCGTTTCGGGCGCAGGCGCCGTCGGCGTCATGCAGCTCATGCCGGAGACGGCAGCAGGGCTCGGCGTCAACCCTTACGACGAAAGGGAGAACGTCGAGGGCGGCGCGAAGTATATCAAAGAGATGCTCGATACCTTCGGCGGCGACGTGAAAAAGGCCGTCGCCGCGTACAACGCGGGGCCGCAGGCCGTCAAGGACTACGGCGGCGTTCCGCCGTACCGCGAGACGCAGAACTACGTCAACAAGGTGCTCGACATTTATCAGTAAGCCGTATGGATGCGATAACGTAGCAGGGCAGGAGGAATACGATGGACGAAGAACAGGAAAGCGGCAAGGGAAAGAAGATCGTCAAGGTCGTATTGATCTTGTTCCTTCTGCTCGTGCTCATAATCGGCGGATTTGCGATCGGCATCTACCTGCGCATATTCGACGCGCAGGCGGCAAATAAATCGCTCGGTCTCTACAAGCTTCCGATCATCGGCGAATACTTCGTAAAGCCTGCCCCGACGCAGGACGAGATGGAGAACCAGCCGATCGAGGACGCAAGGCCCGAAGCGAAGGACAAGAAAGACAAGTCCAAGAAGCTCACGCTCACGAAGGAAGAGATCGAGAAACAGATGAAGGAGCGCGAGGCGGCGGAAAAAAAGCGCGTCTCGAAGCTCGCGCGCCTCTACAATCAGATGAAGCCGAAGGATGCGGCGGCAGCGATGGATCCATTGGACGACGACCTTATCCTGCTCATCCTGCAGCGCATGGACGAGAGCAACGCGGCGAAGGTTCTCACGCAGTTTGAGCCGCAAAAGACGGCGCGCCTCACGCAGATGCTTTATGAGGGAACGAAAAAGCGCGTGCTCACGGCAGCCGACATCGAAAAGCAGATGCAGGAGGAACAAGCGGCGGAAAACGGCGGCGCCGGGCAGGACGCATCCGCCAGTGCACAGAACCAATAAGGAACCGAAGCACGGCATGGCATAGCTCCATGCCGTGCTTTTTCTTTTTGAGAAAACGCGTAACTTTTATTTAAGGAATGGTTGGATTCATCCGATAACATAATGAAGGGAGGTGAGAGCATGGAACATACAATTCAGCCCACGCAGGCACAGGCAGGGGCAAGCGCGAACGGGCAGGCGCCGAAACCTGCTGCGCGGGCGATGGGCACTGGCGTGAAAGCTAGCACCGACCAAAGCTTTGACGCGGCGATGAGCCGCGCACGGAGCAGCCGCATGGATACGAAGGATGTGAAGGATGCCAAGGCTGACCGGACGGACAGGGACGTAAAGGCAGCGAAGGACGACGCGGCAGCAAGCAATGTGAAGTCCGCCGCGAGAAGCAAGGACTCAGGCCCATCCGATGCAGCAGACGCAGCAGAGGACGCGGTCGCAACGGAAGCCGCTGCCATGGTGCAGGGCGCAAGGACCGAAGAGAAGCCGAAGGCGGCAGAGGACGGATCCGATCCGCCTGCCGCAGCAGGCGATCTGCAGGATGCGGCGGCAAAGGCCGCAGCGCCGCAGGCAGGCCTTCAAAGCCTCATGCCGCAGGATGCCGCAGCACAGGCGAAGAGCCAGGATTTCCTCGCCATGCTTTCCGGGCAGCAGCTCAAAAACGCGGGCAAGCAGGAGGCGCAGGGAAAAGCAGTCCCAGCCTGGATGCAGCCCGTGAAAGGGCAGGCACAGGAGACGCCGTCCGTGCAAGCGGCAACGCCGCTTGAAGCAGGACTCGCGCAGGCGGGCGAGACGGTCGATGCGCTCCTACAGCCCATGCCGAACGCCGCACCGCATGTCGCCGTACAGGCGAGCACCATGCAGACCGCTTCAGCAGAAGGCGAAGCGGTGCAGGCACAGCCTGCCGCAGCGATGGTCACGGGCGTGGCCGTCGAACCGGATGCGCAGGGCATGGCAGCGCAGGCGGCAACGCCGCTTCAGGCTGCGCAGCAAAACGCTGCTCAGCACGCTGCAGCACCGATCCAGCAAGCCGGGAAGGCGAGCGAGCAGGGCGCAGGCACTGAGGTGCAGCAGCCCGCACAAAGCGTGCAGCAGAGTGCCGCACCGATCGCGCCCGCCCCGCAGGCCGCAAAGGATGGCGGACAGGGAGCGGGCAAGGAGAGCCAGCAGGACAGAAGCCAGGACCAGCAGGGCGGTGCGCCTGCACAGGCAGCACCTGAAAAAGCGAAACGCGATGCGGCTCCCATGGATCGGAGCGGCGCACAGAGCGCAGACGCGCCGGCGCAGGTGCAGCCTCGGACGAGCACGGCGGTCGCGCCGAGCGCATTCCAGCAGACGCTCCACGAAAGCATCATGGGCACGCGGCAGGCACCGCCGCAACAGCCGCAGGCAGACTACGATATCCCGCGTCAGATCGTCGATCAGGCACGTCTCATCCGCCGTGCGGCGGATACGGAAATGGTCATCAAGCTGAAGCCGGAACACCTCGGCGAGCTTACGCTTAGGATTTCCGTTTCGGAAGGCGGCGCGGTAAGCGCCTCGTTCCACAGCCCGCATGCGGAGGTACGCGCCGCGATCGAGAATTCGCTCGTGCAGCTCCGGCAGGATCTCAACAACCAGGGCATCAAGGTCGACAACGTCGAAGTATTCTCCGGCATGAGCGATCAACTTCCGCAGGGGCAAGGCGGACAGGCATACCAGGATCCGCAGGGACACGCAGGCAGCGGCGCGCAAAGCAGCCAAGGCCATGGCATGGATGCCGAGAACTACGCAGACGAAGCCGATGCACTCGCAGCGGCAGCAGCCGCACAGGCATTGGGCGCGGATCGTGCGCAGGCACCGCACGGCCTGACGCAGGGCGTAGACTATCGAATCTGAGTCCAAGAGCAAGATAAGGAGGCAGCTATGCCAAATTCACTCAACACGATCACGGTAAACGGCGTCACCTACGATGCCGAGACTTACGGCAAGATGAACATGCAGGGCGCGTCGGCAAATGCCGCGAGTGCAGCAAGCATCACGAATGCCGCGAAGAAGAACGCGCTCGGCAAGGACGCATTCCTGCAGCTTCTCGTCACGCAGATGCAGTATCAGGATCCGCTTGACCCGCAGGACAACAGCCAGTACCTGTCGCAGCTCGCGCAGTTCTCGGCACTCGAGCAGATGACGAATGTCTCGGAAGGCCTCTCGAAGGTCTCGAGCCTCGTCGGCAACATCGATACGTCCGTGCTCGTCGGACAGCTCAGCACGATGATCGGCAAGGAAGTCCAGTGGACGAAGGTCACGAACGTCCTGGACGGGGACGGCAAGGCGGTCCTCGACGCGGCGGGAAGGCCGAAGACATCGAAAGAAGTATTCGAAGGCAGGATCAAAGGCGTCAGCATTTCGGACGGACAGCCGTCGATCGTGGCCGAGTCCGGCGGGAAGTCGTACAAGGTCAGGATCAGCGACCTCGACCGCATCGGGCAGGGCATGACGGCGCCTGCCCCCTGACAACAGCATAACCGAATGGAAAGGAGCAGAACATGCAGGCTGGGAAATTATTCCTTGGTACACAGCCTCTCCTGCCCATCCAAGATCACCAGGCGGCAAGCAGATTGCCGGAGGAGCGAAAGACGGCGGCAAGCTGCTCCTTTGCGAGCGTGCTCGAAAAGGAACAGCAAAGATACGTCCGCTTCTCGCAGCACGCGGTGCAGCGGCTAAATGAGCGCGGCATTGCCTTCACGGAGGGCGAGCTCATGCAGCTCGACGCAGCCGTGGAGAAAATGGCGGCAAAAGGCGCGAAGGAATCGCTCGTTTGCCTGCATGATGCCGCGCTCATCGTGAGCGTTCCCAATCGAACGGTGATAACCGCCATGGATGGCATAGGTGCCAAGGAGAGTATCTTTACCAACATCGACAGTGCAGCAATACTATAGGATTGGACCAAATGGAGATCCTACGGAAGCCCGAACGACAGACGGCTTCCCATTTGCTGCATCATAACTTCTTCTGCCATAAAGGAAAGGAAGATTCATTATGATGCGTTCCCTTTTCTCTGCCGTCTCTGGGCTAAAGTCCCATCAGACGCGCATGGACGTCATCGGCAACAACATCGCAAACGTCAATACGAACGGCTTCAAGTCGAGCCGCGCGACGTTTGCCGACATGCTCTCGCAGACGCAGGCAGGCGCCTCCGCGCCGACGGGCAACCTGGGCGGCACGAACCCGAAGCAGATTGGCCTCGGCGTTTCCGTCGCCTCGACGGACCTCATCTTCAACGATGCGAGCGCGCAGCAGACGGGTAAGAATACCGACCTCGCGCTGAGCGGCAACGGCCTCTTCGTCGTCAAGACGAACAGCGGCCAGTACTACACGCGCGACGGCAACTTCACCTTTGATGCGCTCGGCAATTACGTCATGCACGGCAACGGCGGCTTTGTCCAAGGCTGGATGGCGGATGCCAACGGCACGCTGACGACGGCGAGCACGCCGGGCACGATCCAGATCCCGTCCGGAAAGGCGATGGACGCGGCTGCGACGACGAAGATTTCCTATAACGGCAATCTGAATTCCTCCACGCCGACCATCGTCTCGATGAAGGATCAAAACGGCAAGACCATCACGGCTCCGACGGCAGTTGACGGGACGAATGTCACCTCGCTGACGCTGAAGCTCTCCGATGGGACGACGACGACCATCACGACGAAGAATGCGAGTGTGACGTACACGCCGGCCACTGTCACTCCCGCTCCAGCTTCTTCGACGAGTTCGCTGAAGGTAACGGGGATAAAGAATGCTGCAGGTACTGCGCAGAGCGGTTCGCAGACGGCCTCGGCAACCAATCCGCTCACGCTGACGCTTTCCGACGGCTCGACCTGGACGGTGACTGCGGGCACGTATGATTCCACCCCTGCCTCGGCGACGAAAATGGAAGTCAAGCAGGGGAACAGTGTCCCCGCGACGACGATTGCCAATGTCTACGACAGCCTCGGAAACCTGCACAAGGTCCTGCTGAACTTCGAGAAGGTTCCCTCGGCAACGACGCCGCCGAACTCCTATGACAAGTGGCGCGTGTCGCTCGGCGCGACGGAAATCAAGGAGGCCGACGGCTCGACGACGACCGTCTCGATGACGCCCGTCGAGCTGCAGTTTGACTACAACGGCAAGTACGTCAGCGGCAGCGGCTCGCCGGAGCTCACGCTCACGAATGGCGCGGGCTCGGCAAGCGTGTCGCCCGGCGGCGGCGCGGCGACGATCCACTCCTCGATGACGGCCACCGTCGATCTCTCCTCCCTCACGCAGTACAGTGGCAGCAACACGCAGAAGGCGGACTCCGACGGGCATGCGGCCGGCACGCTCAAGGAAGTCTCCGTCGATGCGTCCGGCATCATCACGGGCACGTATACGAACGGCGTCAAGCGCAACGAGGCGCAGGTCGCCATCGCGCAGTTCAACAACGCGTCCGGTCTCACGAAAACCGGCGGCAACTTCTACCAGGAGTCCAACAACTCCGGCGTCGCGAATATCAAGACGGCGTCCGACCTCGGCTGCTCGATCACGCCGTCCGCGCTCGAGATGTCAAATGTCGATATCGCGAACGAGTTCTCCGACATGATCATCACGCAGCGCGGCTTCCAGTCGAACTCGAAGATCATCACGGTCGACGACGAGATGCTCGAGACCGTCATCGGCATGAAGCGCTAAACGGTTGCGTTTGGATCTGAAACCTCCCTTCAGGGAGGTTTTTTCATTTCACAAGGAGGTTTTCATTTCTTTTTTAAGAATTTTTTCGATTCCACTAAAAAAATAAAGGAAATTGGCGAGACCTGACGAACATATAATAAAGTGTAGACGGTATAAATTGCGATAGCAGGGAGATGCAAGCGAAATGATCATGCTGACGAAGTTTAACTCGAAGACCAATCAAAAGGGTGAGTTCGTCCTCAATGCGGAGATCATCGAGACGATCGAGGAAACGCCGGACACGGTCGTGACCCTGACGAACGGAAAGAAGCTCATCGTCGATGAGCCGATGGATGAAATTGTCCGCCGCGTCATGAAGTACCGTCGGGCGCTCCATCAATTTTGATGGGATTTACAGGTAGACATTTCCCAAACAGTTGGTATAATGGTTAATGGAACATTATATGGAGGGATTACTTTATGGCGGATGAGAAAAAAGACGCTCCAGCAGTACAGGAAGCGGCGGAGAAAAAGAAGTCCCCGATCATCCTGGTCGTCGTTCTCGTGCTCGTAGGGCTTGTGCTCGCGGCAGGCATTTCGTTCTTCATCACGACGAAGATGATGGCGGACACGGGCAGCAAGGAGGCCGTGAGCGAGCATCATGATGCGGGGGTCTTCGTCAAGCTGGGCGATCCAAAGGAAGGCATCCTTGTCAATGTAGGCGGGCAGAAAGCGGGCAAGTTCCTGAAGGCGGGCATCGTTCTCGAGATGAACCCCGGCAAGAAGGACAACATGCTCGACGGGAAGCTCCAGCCGATGGCCGAGACGAAGATTCTCGACACGACGATCCAGATCCTCAGAAGCTCGAAGCTCGACGAGTTCGACGCGACGAAGCAGGATCAGCTCAAGAAGCGCATCAAGGACGAGCTGAACGACAAACTCGGGCAAGGCTCGGTCTACGATGTCTACATCACGAGCTTCATGCTCCAGTAACCCCCGAGGCGCTTACCTCGAAGGAAGGAGGATGAAGATTGGCAGAAGACGTACTGTCCCAATCTGAGATAGACAAGCTCCTATCCGCTCTCTCAGATGGATCGGTTTCCGCAGAAGAAGTCAAAGCGGATGAGGAGCAAAAAAAAGTCAAAGTCTACGACTTCAAGCGGCCGGACAAGTTCTCAAAGGATCAGATCCGCACGCTGTTCATGCTGCATGAGACATTTTCACGGGGACTCAACACCTACCTCTCGACGCATTTGCGCACGGTGGTCAGCGTCGAGGTCGCATCCGTCGAGCAGCTCACGTATCAGGAGTTCATCCAGTCGCTCGCGAACCCGTCGGTTATCAGCGTGCTCGCCGTGCCGCCGCTCAAGGGCAACATCATCGTGGAGGTCAATACGGGCATCGCGTTCGCCTTCATTGACCGCGTGTTCGGCGGTGAGGGCAAGACGGCGATCAAGCCGCGCACGCTGACGGAGATCGAGGAAGCCGTGATGAAGCGCTTCATGGAAACGACAATGGAGCATTTCCGCGAGGCGTGGTCAAACGTGGTCCAGATGAATCCGTCGATCGAGGCGACGGAGTCGAATCCGCAGTTCACGCAGATCGTGCCGCCGAGCGATATGGTCGTCATCATCACGATCCAGATGAAGATCGGCGAAGTCGAGGGGATGATGAACATCTGCATCCCGTACCTCGTCCTGGAACCGATCATGTCGAAGCTCACGACGACGTTTTGGGTTGCGGCATCGGTCACGAAGGATGACGATCCGGAGCAGATCAAGATCCTGCAGCGGAAGATCGAGCGCACGCATGTGCCGTTTGTCGTTGAGATGGGCGAGATCCACATTTCGATCAACGAGTTCCTGACCTTGGGATTTGGCGACGTGCTCCAGCTTGACACGGGCGTGAAGGACGAGCTTCTCTGCCGCGTGGGAAAGCGCGCAAAGTTCTACTGCCGCCCCGGCGTATCGGGCAAGAAGATGGCAGTTCAGATTACACGGACAATAGAAGAAGGAGATGAAGGAACGGATGAGTGACGATATGATCTCGCAGGAGGAGATTGACGCCTTGCTAAACGGCGGCGGCGATGATGCTGCAGCAGCGAAAGGCGATGCCCCTGCGGATGCGGACGCCGCAGCAGCGAAAGGCGATGCATCGGCGGACGCCTCTGCCGCGGATGCATCTCAGATTGATACGAATGCGCTCACGGACATGGAGAAGGATGCGCTCGGGGAAATCGGCAACATCTCGATGGGAAGCGCCGCGACGACGCTTTCCGTGCTTTTGGGGAACAAGGTAAACATCACGACGCCGAACGTCTCGCTTGCGACGATGAGCGCCATCAAGGATCAGTACCCGATGCCGTACCTCATCGTCGAGGTCGGCTATACGATCGGCATAGATGGCAATAATATCCTCGCGATCCAGGCATCGGATGCCGGCATCATCGCGGATCTCATGATGGGCGGAGACGGCTCGAACCCCGATTCGGAGATCGGCGAGATCGCAATGAGCGCCGTCGGCGAGGCGATGAACCAGATGATGGGCGCTGTCGCGACATCGCTCTCGACGATGTTCGACAAGAAGATCGATATCTCGCCCCCGCGCGTCAATCTCATCGATCTTGGCTCTGAGGACAAGGTCACGGAAATCGTCGGGAACGACGAGACGATCGTCAAGATTTCGTTCCGCATGGAGGTCGATGGGCTCATCGACAGCGAGATCATGCAGATCCTTCCCGTTCATGTCGCGAAGGAAATGGTGGAATCGCTGACGGCCAGCGGGCAGGCGGAAGAGCCGGAGCCTGTGGCAGCGCCAGCGCCTGCTGCGGCACCTGCACCGGCGCCTGCCGCAGCACCTGCACCGGCACCTGCTGCAGCGCCTGCACCGCAGCAGGCTGCACCAATGCCGCAAGGGGGTTATGGAATGGCTGCACAACCGCACGTTGCGACGAATGTGCCAGTATCGCCTGCACAGTTCACACCGCTCAGCACGCAGCCCGTGCAGGTCAACGACGCGAACATCGGGCTGATCCTCGATGTTCCCCTGCAAGTCACGGTCGAGCTCGGCCGCACGAAGAAGTCGATCAAGGAGATCCTCGAGCTCACAAACGGTTCGATCGTCGAACTTGACAAGCTCGCAGGCGAGCCTGTCGACATCAATGTCAACGGCAAGTTCCTCGCCAAGGGCGAAGTGGTCGTCATCGATGAGAACTTCGGTGTCCGCATCACGGAGATCGCGAGTCCGGCCGAGCGTGCGGCGCGCCTTTCGTAAGCCGTGCTGCATGCGGAAAACACCTGCTAAGCAGGGACTTATCTGAAAAGACAGCTTGTAACGCGGAACGTTTTCTTATATAATGATTTACTAGAGAATTGGATTGTTTGATGGAGTTCATTGGACACAAGGAGAGATGTAAAGATGGCAACACGTGTTTTGGTCGTTGACGATGCTGCATTCATGCGCATGATGGTGAAGGACATTCTTTCGAAGAACGGCTATGAGATCGTCGGTGAAGCGGAGAACGGCATGAAGGCACTCGAGAAGTATCAGGAACTCAAGCCCGATCTCGTCACGATGGATATCACGATGCCTGAGATGGATGGGATCAGCGCAGTCAAGGAGATCAAGAAAGTCGATCCGAATGCAAAGGTCGTCATGTGCAGCGCCATGGGGCAGCAGGCCATGGTCATCGAGGCGATCCAAGCCGGCGCGCGCGACTTTATCGTCAAGCCGTTCCAGGCTGACCGCGTCCTGGAGGCTGTCCGCAAAGCAGTAGGCTAATGAATACAAAAAGACTTCTGTCGATTGGCTTTTTGGCTTTTGCCGTCTTCATCCTGCTTGGCGCAGAGCCCGCACGGGCAGCTGAAGAGGCTGCTCAGGGCGGGTATCTTGCCGGATATGAGAATGCAGATCCACGTCCGTCCTCGATTTCTTGGTGGTCGACCGCTGCTTACCTTGCCAGCCTTTTTGTCATTTTTGCCTTCGTGGTGGGAATGGCATATTTGGCGGCACGGTTCTTGGGCGGTCGTTTTGCTAAGCAGGGAAATGCCGTGGGCGGGCGCATCCTGACGCACCTGCCGCTCGGTCCGGGGCGCTCGGTCTGCACCGTGCGCATGGCGGGACGCGTCTACTTGCTCGGCGTGACGGAGCACTCGATCACGCTGCTTTCCGAGGTCACGGATCCGCAGGAGATCGTGCGGCTTGAGCGCGAGGCAGATGCCTCGCCGCTCGCGCCCGACGTCTTTTCGAAGCAGTTCGGTGCGCTTTCGGGGCTTGCACAGAAGCTGCCGCCGCTGTTTCGGAAGTGAGCGGCAGGGTGGGAAGTATTTGGGGGGAAGGAGTGGCATGTCGTTGCCTTACCGCAATGTAGCGCTTGCGATCATCGGAGCGCTCGCAGCCGTCTTGCTGCCGCATGCTGCACAGGCAGCGCCGCTTATCCCATCGGTCAATGTGGGCATCGGCTCGGCGAACGGCCCGCAGGACGTCGCGGTGACCTTGCAGGTCATGGCGGTTCTCACGATCGTCTCGCTCGCTCCGTCCATCCTCATCATGACGACGTCATTCGTTCGGATCGTCGTCGTCATCGGTTTTTTGCGCAACGCGCTCTCGACGCAGAACGTGCCGCCGAATCAGGTCGTCATCGCGCTCTCGCTGTTTTTGACCTTTTACGTCATGGCACCGTACTGGGGCGAGGCGAATGAGCAGGGCATCCAGCCGTATCTCGCAGGCGAGATCACGCAGGAGGAGGCGCTGACCAATACGGTCGCGCCGCTTCGCGAGTTCATGTTCAAGCAGACGCGCGAGACCGACCTCGCGCTCTTCGTCAATCTCTCCGATGCGGAGCGGCCGGAGTCGCAGGAGGACGTCTCGACGTTCACGCTCATTCCGGCGTTCCTCATCAGCGAGCTCAAGACGGCGTTCCAGATCGGGTTTCTCATATACATCCCGTTCATCGTCATCGATATGATCGTCGCGAGCACGCTCATGTCGATGGGCATGATGATGCTGCCGCCGGTCATGATTTCCCTGCCGTTCAAGATCCTGCTTTTTGTCATGGTCGACGGCTGGCATCTTCTGATCAAGTCGCTCATCGTCAGCTTTAAGTAGCAAGCAGCAGGAGGAAGTCATGTCAGGCGATCTCGTCATTCAGCTCGGGCAGCAAGCTCTTTGGATTGTCATGCTCGTCTCGGCGCCGATGCTCGGGCTCGGACTCATCGTCGGCCTCCTCGTCAGCGTGTTTCAGGCGACGACGTCCATTCAGGAACAGACGCTCGCGTTTATCCCGAAGATCATCGCCGTCTTCGTCGCCATTCTCATATTCGGCCCGTGGATGCTTCGCATCATGGTCGAGTACCTGACGAATATACTGGTGAACCTGCCCTCGTACATCAGCTAGGGGGTGAGACAGCATGGATTTCTACGACCTCCTCGCCGAGCACTGGGCGGTATTTCTCCTGCTCCTCACTAGGGTGAGCGGGATTTTCGTCATTTCGCCGTTCTTTGGCAGCATGAATATCCCGGTCTACTTCCGTGCGGGCGCGGCACTCGCGATGGCGGCCGTGCTCTTTCCAGTCGTTGATTCGACCGGCATCGGGACGCCGCCTTCGGGGCTCGCTTACTACGGCGCAGCGGTCCTCGCAGAGCTGTTCATCGGCTGGCTCATCGGCTTTGTGGCGTACATCGCATTCTCTGCCGTCCATTTCGCAGGCAAGGTCATGGACATGCAGGTCGGGTTCGCGATGGTCAACGTCATGGATCCGACATCTGGCCAGCAGATCCCGCTCATCGGAAGCTTTCTTTATAATCTGAGCGTCATCGTCTTCCTTGCCGTCAACGGGCATCACATGCTCATCGCGACGCTCGTCGAGAGTTTTCGGACGCTTCCGATCCTGACGATGCAGCCGAGCCTCTCGCTGCCGCTCATCCTGTCGAATTTCGTCTCGGGCGTTTTTGTGACGGGCATGAAGGTCGCGATGCCCGTGACGTTTGCGATCCTCTTGACGAACGTCGGGCTCGGCATCCTCGCGCGGACGATGCCGCAGCTCAACATCTTCGTCGTCGGCCTGCCGCTGCAGATTGCCATCGGCGTCCTCACGCTCTCGATGGTGCTGCCGTTCTATGTCGTTTTTTTGGATGTGCTGTTCAATGAGATGTATGGAAATATCCGGATCGCCCTCAGCGCCTTGCAGTAGCGAGGCACTGGGACGCCCACGCTTCCCGTTCGATCTCCAGCTCTTTGCAGATGGGGACAAGACGGAGGAGCCGACGGCGAAGAAGCGTGCCGACGCGGCGAAGAAAGGCCAGGTCGGCAGAAGCCAGGAGATGAACACGGCGTTCGTCCTGCTCGTCGGCTTCTTCTCGCTCAAGGTGTTATGGGACTACATATACCATAGCATCGCCGACTACACGATGTACATCTTCTCGAATATGAACCAGACGGTCGACACGGAGACCGTCGTCCGGCTCTTCATCGGCATGGTGACGGTTCTCGCGAAGACGGCGCTTCCCATCATGATCGGCATCATGCTCATAGGGCTCGCGATCAATTTCTTCCAGGTCGGGCTCATCTTCAGCACGGAGAAGATCGAACCGAAGCTCAGCAACCTGAATCCGATCAACGGAATCGGGCGCATCTTCTCGAAGCGGTCGCTCGTCGAGCTCGTGAAGTCGCTTCTGAGGATTCTCATCATCGGCGGGTTCCTGTACGTCGTCCTGAAACATGAGTTTCTGACGATTCCGCAGTTCATTTACTACGATCTCGGCACGAGCCTTGCGAAGATTGCGGATATCATCTTCACGATGGCGTTCAAGATCATCGGGGTCATTCTCGTCATCGCGATCCTCGACTACGCCTACCAGAAATGGCAGACGACGCAGGATCTCAAGATGACGAAGCAGGAAGTCAAGGACGAGATGAAGCAGTCGGAAGGCGATCCGCAGATCAAGGGCAAGATCCGTCAGAAGCAGCGACAGATGGCTATGGCGCGCATGATGCAGGAAGTCCCGAAGGCGGATGTCATCGTCACGAACCCGACGCATTTCGCCGTCGCGCTCCAGTACAAAAAAGGCATGGCGGCACCTGTCGTCGTGGCAAAAGGGCAGGATCTCGTCGCGCAGAAGATCAAGGCGATCGCGCGGGAGCACCGCATCGCGATCGTCGAAAACAAGCCACTCGCGCGCACGCTCTACGCGACGGTCGAAATCGGCTATGCCGTGCCGCAGGAACTCTACCAGTCCGTGGCCGAGGTCCTCGCGTACGTCTACCGCCTCAAACATCGCAGGCGTGCGTGATCGATGCCAAATCGTTGTCAAAAGACCAAAAAGGAGCATGATTTATGGCTGCACCACAGGCGGCTGCCGCCCCGCTCGGCGGCGGTTCTCTTATCCAGAGATACAGCGATGTCCTCATCGCCGTGGCAATCGTCACGATTGTCATCATGATGATCATTCCGCTGCCGACGATTCTTTTGGATCTGTTGATCTGCCTGAACATCACGATTGCCCTGCTCGTCATGATGTCGGCAATCTACAATGTCGAGGCGCTCGATCTGTCGGTGTTCCCGTCGCTTCTCTTGATCACGACACTGTTCCGCCTCGCGCTCAACATCTCCTCGACGCGTCTCATCCTGCTGGAGGGCTACGCGGGCGAGGTCATCACGGCGTTCGGCAACTTCGTCGTCGGCGGCAACGCCGTCGTCGGCATCATCATATTCGCGATCCTCGTCACGATCAACTTCATCGTAATCACGAAGGGCTCGGAGCGCGTTGCAGAGGTTTCGGCACGATTCACGCTCGACGCGATGCCCGGCAAGCAGATGGCGATCGACGCCGACCTCAATCAAGGCGCGATCACCGATGCGGAGGCGAAGAAACGCCGCGAAAAGATCCAGCGCGAATCGGATTTCTTCGGCGCAATGGACGGCGCGTCCAAGTTCGTCAAGGGCGATGCGATCGCCGCAATCATCATCATCCTGATCAATATTTCCGGCGGCTTCGTCATCGGCATGGTGCAGCGTGGGCTCGACGCCCAGCAGGCGCTCCAGCAGTACACGCTGCTGACCGTCGGCGAGGGTCTCGTCTCGCAGATCCCCGCGCTCCTCATCTCGACGGCGACGGGCATCATCGTCACGCGCAGCGCGGCGGAGGGCAACCTCGGCGGCGACATCGTCAAGCAGCTCTTTCACAACGCGCGCATCTTCTTCATCCTGGCCGCGATCCTCGTCTTCATGGCACTCATGCCAGGGCTTCCGGGCGTGCCGTTCCTCGTGCTCTCCGTGCTGTGCGGCTTTATCGGCTGGAGCCTGCGCCGCAGGAACGAGGTGCAGGTCGAGTCGGAGAAAACGGAGAAGAAGGTTCAGGAGAAGCGTCAGGCGACGACGCCGGAAAACGTCGTTTCGCTGCTGCAGGTCGATCCGATGGAACTCGAGATCGGCTACTCGCTCATCCCGCTCGTCGATACGGGGCAGGGCGGCGATCTTCTCGACCGCATCGTCATGATCCGCCGCCAGTGCGCGCTCGAGCTCGGTCTCGTCGTGCCGACGATCCGCATCCGCGATAATATCCAGATCAAACCGAATGCCTACATCATCAAGCTCAAAGGCATCGAAATCGCGAAGGGCGAGCTCATGCTCGACCACTACCTCGCGATGAATTCGGGCACGGTCTTCGAGGAAGTGCCGGGCATCGAGACACAGGAGCCGGCATTCGGCCTGCCGGCACTTTGGATCCCGGAGGCGGAGCGCGAGCAGGCGGAGCTCAACGGCTACACGGTCGTCGACGCCGTCTCCGTGCTCGCGACGCATCTCACGGAAGTCATCAAGCAGCACGCTGCGGAGATCCTCGGCAGGCAGGAGACGCAGAACCTCATCGACAATCTCAAGAAGACGAACCCGTCGCTCGTCGAGGAGGTCGTGCCCGACCTGCTCTCTGTCGGCGAGATCCAAAAGATACTCGAAAACCTGCTCGTCGAGCGCGTTTCGATCCGCGATATGGCGACGATCCTCGAAGTGCTCGCCGACTACGGCCGCGCGACGAAGGACACGGAGATCCTCACGGAGTACGTGCGCCATGCGATGGCGCGCCAGATCACGCAGATGTACGTGCAGAACGGTGTCCTGCCGTGCGTCACGCTCGATACGGCACTCGAAAACCGCATTGCGGGCGCCGTGCAGCGCACGGACCATGGCTCGTACGTGAGCCTCGACCCGGATTCGATGCAGCAGATCGTCTCAACGCTCAATACGGAGCTTGAGAAACTCACGAATATGGGCTATCAGCCGATCGTGCTCACGAGCCCTGCCGTAAGGCTTTACTTCCGCAAGCTCGTCGAGCGTTCCGTGCCAGGGCTCATCGTCCTGTCGCAGGCGGAAATCGACCAGAATGTCGAGATTCAGATCCTAGGGGTGGTGAAGGTATAAGGTGCAGATCAAAGTAGTCAAAGCGCCGACGATGAAAGAGGCAATGGAGCAAGTCAAGTATGAGCTCGGAAAAGACGCCGTTATCCTTCATACGAAACGATACAAGGAGAAAAACGGCATCCTTGGCATGGGAGCCGAGCAGGAGGTCGTCGAGGTCACGGCAGCCGTCGAGGACGAGCCGGATGCGACGGCATCGCGCGCCGGGCGAACGGTTGAGGAGGCGCCGCCCGTAAAGCTCGCGCCACAGCCGGCGAGCGTCCTCGCGCAGTATCGGACGAATGGAACGGAAGAGGGCGTGCGCATGGCCAAGATGCCGATCTCGCCGCCGAACTTTTCGCAGCCTGCTGCGCCCGTGCCCGCGTTTTCGCCGAACGGTGAAGAGACGGCGGACGATGGCGCGGCAAAGCAGAACGGGAAGGAAGAGACTCCCATGCAGGAAAAAAAGCGGGAAGACACCGAGAAGATCCATCGCCTTGAGCAGGAGCTTGCACAGATGAAGACGCTCCTCGCACAGGTCATGAGCAAGGATGTGGAGCCGGGGCAGGTCTCCGTGCAGGAGGCGCTGCGGCGTCAGGAAGTAAGTGAGGATATCCTGAAAGACATGGCGGCGACACTCGCTGCGGGCGACACGCTCATCGACAGTCTCGACGACCGCGCAAATGGGGTCGTCGCGGACTACCTCGCGAGGAAAATGCATTTTTCGGATGGCATCGAACTGAACCAGCACGGCGTTCGCGTCGCCGCGCTCATCGGTGCGACGGGCGTAGGCAAGACGACGACGCTCGCGAAAATCGCGGCGCGTTTCGTCCTCGAACGCGGCATCAAGGTCGCGCTCGTCACGGCGGACACGTACCGCATCTCTGCCGTCGAGCAGCTTAAGACGTATTCCGACATACTCGGCCTGCCGATCGAGATCGTCTACTCGCCCGATGAGCTGAAGGTCGCGATCCACAAGCACCGCGACAAGGATCTCATTCTCATCGATACAGCGGGCAGAAGCCAGCACAATGCCTATCAGATGAAGGAACTGCAGGATTTCCTCGCCGTCTACGCCAATATGGAGCGCCATCTCGTCCTCAGTGCGACGACGAAGGAGCGCGATGCGGCGGAAATCATCGAGAAATTCGCTGTCTGCGATCCGACGCGCGTGATCTTCACGAAGACGGATGAGACGTCGAGCGTCGGGCTTATTTTGAACCTGCTCGCGAAGCGGGAGCTGCCGCTCTCGTACTTTACGACGGGGCAGAGCGTACCAGATGATATCGTGCCGGCAGGGCCAGCGGAGCTCGCGGCTGTTTTACTGAGGGAATGACATGGCAGATCAGGCATCGAGGCTTCGGCAGATGGTCGGAGCGAAACCGGGGATGGCGCGGAACGAGCAATACGATGTGCCGCAGAAGGTGTCTGCCGGCAATTTCTGTACACGCGTCATCGCCGTGACGAGCGGCAAGGGGGGCGTCGGCAAGACGAATCTGACGGTCAACCTCGCGATCGCGCTCGGCATGGCTGGAAGCCGCGTGCTGGTCGTTGACGCAGATCTCGGCATGGCAAACGTCGATGTCGTGCTCGGCAGCCGATCCAAAACACATTTGCTCAACCTGCTGGAGGATGGCACGGAGCTATCGGATGTCCTGCAGGAGGGACCGTACGGCGTGCGCTACATCTCGGGCGGATCCGGCATCGAGAAGGCGGCGGCGTTTACCTACGAAGAGCGGCAGCGCCTCATGGGCAAGCTTTCGGCTTGCGCGGAGCTCGCCGACATCATTCTCGTCGATACGGGAGCGGGGCTTGGAAAGAATGTCATGGATTTCATTCTCGCTGCCGACGAGGTCGTGCTCGTCACGACGCCGGAGCCGACGGCGCTCACGGATGCTTATGCCGTCATGAAGGCGTACAGCATGTACACGGCGACGAAGAATTTGAAGCTCGTCGTGAATCGCGTCTACGACGAGGCGGAGAGCCGCGAGGTCGTCGCGAAGCTGCAGCAGACGGCGGACCGGTTCTTGGGCATGCCGCTCGAATGCCTCGGCTACATCTTTGAGGACAGTGCCGTCATGCGATCGGTGCGCCAGCAGAAGCCGTTTGTCGCAGTACAGCCCCATTCCGTCGCAGCGCGCTGCATTCAAGGCCTAGCAAACAGCGTGCTGTACGGAAGCCGCATGACCGTAAAACGCGGCTGGAAAGGATTTTTGAAGCAAATTTTTAGATTTTAATGTTAAACATGGAGGAACTTTTTCATGCCGGGCGAAATTATACAAGCGAAAGAAGTCCTGAAGGTTGGACAGCGCATCGAACTCTACACGGAGGACAGTGACACGCGCTATTCGAGCCGCATCGAGGATATCACGAACGATTCTCTCGTCCTCGCGATGCCCGTCGACAGCAAGCGCGTGCCGGTTATCCCGCGCAAGGGGGAGCGCATCTACACGCTCGCAGTCGGCAAGCAGTGCCGCTATCGCTTCTTCACCGTTTTCAAGGGGGCGGCGAGGCAGGATGGACGCATCCCGGTTTGGCATGTCACGAAGCCTGGTACGGTCGAACGCCATCAGAACCGTGAGTTCGTGCGCGTGCACATCAATCTTCCGATTCGTGTCCGCCTCGTCGATCTGCAGGGCAAGATCGGGGATCTGATCGCTACGCGGACGATCGATCTCAGCGGCAAGGGCATCTGCTTCGTCCTGTCCCATGAAGTGCTTGTCGGTTCGCAGGCGGGCATCGAGATCGATAATATTCCGAGACTCGGGACGCTTGAGGTCATGTGCAGGATCGCACGCGTTACCCGCATACCGCTCGATCTCGATGAGGACCTCTACATTTACCATGTCGGGGCGGAGTTCCAGCATCTCTCGCGCTCCGTCAGCAACAAGGTGGTCAATTATATCTTTGAAGTCCAGCGAGAAGATCTCGCGAAGGGGCTGGATGTATAAGGCTGTAACGTCTATTTAGGGGGAATATAAATGGAAAATCAGTACATGGAAATGTTCTTGGATGAATCACACGAACATTTGCAGTCCCTGAACGAAGGTCTCTTGAAGCTGGAGGAAAACAAGGACGATGTATCGGTCGTCAACGATATTTTCCGCAATGCGCACACGCTGAAGGGCATGTCCGCGACGATGGGCTACAACAAGATCGCAGAGCTTACGCACGAGATGGAGGACGTCCTCGATCTCATCCGCAAGGAACAGCTCAAGCTCGACGAGAACATCATCGATATCCTCTTCAAGTGCCTCGATTCCCTCGAGCAGATGGTCGACAACGTCGGCAACGGCGACCCAGAGGATCTCGTAGACGTTTCCGATCTCGTCAAGAAGCTCAGCGCGATCTCCAAAGGCGAGCCTGTGCCCGATGCGGCGCCCGCGGCAGCGGGCGCTGCTCCTGCAGCAGACGGAGCGGCGGCGAATGGCATCGAGCTTGAAGACGTCGACCGCGACGTCATTCGCCAGGCGAAGAAGAGCGGGCTTCAGGGCATCCATGTCAAGGTCACGCTGACGGAAGCGTGCGTGCTGAAGTCGGCTCGCTCCTATATGGTCATGAACACGCTCGACGAACTCGGCGATGTCATCAAGTCGGTCCCGCCGGCAGAAGACCTCGAGCAGGAGAAGTTCGAGAACAGCTTCGACGTGCTCGTCGTGACGGATGCGGAACCGAAGGCGATCAAGGACGCGATCCTGTCGATTTCGGAGATCGAAAAGGTCGAGTGCGAGGAAGTCGATCCCGATGCGCAGCCGGCGCCGGCTGTCGCAGCAGCGCCCGCTGCCGCGGCGCCTGCGGCAAAGCCCGCAGCTTCGCCTGCAGCCGCGGCAAAGCCTGCGGCTGCGGCGAAAAAGCCTGCAGCAAAGCCCGCGCAGAAGAAGACCCACCACCAGAGCCAGTCGGTTCGCGTCGACATCGAGAAACTCGATACGCTCATGAATCTCATGGGCGAGCTTGTCATCAACAAGGTCCGCCTCGAACAGATCGGACAGACGCACCGCCTCGCGGAGCTCACCGAGACGCTCGAGCAGATGGATCGCGTGACGACGGACCTGCAGAACATCGTCATGAAGGTTCGCATGGTCCCGGTAAGCGCGGTATTCAACCGGTTCCCGCGCATGGTACGCGACGTATCCAAGGAACTCAATAAGGAAATCAACCTCACGATCGAAGGCGAGGAGACCGAGCTTGACCGTACCGTTATCGACGAGATCGGCGATCCGCTGATGCACCTTTTGCGCAACTCCCTCGACCACGGCGTCGAACACCCGGACGACCGCGAGAAAAAAGGCAAGCCGCGCACGGGCGAGGTTGGGCTCATCGCGCGCCACGAAGGGAACAATGTCGTCATCATGGTCACGGATGACGGCGCGGGCATCAATGCCGACGTCATCCGCCGCAAGGCCGTTGAGAAGGGCATGATCACAGAGGACGAGGCAAACAAGCTCGACGATGCGGATGCCGTTCGCCTCATCTTCCTGCCGGGCTTCTCGACCGCCGAACAGATCACCGATATTTCGGGACGCGGCGTCGGCATGGACGTCGTCCGCAGCAAGATCGAGTCGCTTTCTGGGCACGTGGACGTCGAGACGCAGGTCGACAAGGGATCGATTTTCAAGATCAAGCTTCCGCTCACGCTCGCGATCATCCAGGCGATGCTCGTCAAGATCCAGGAAGAGATGTACGCGATTCCGCTCGGCTCGATCGACAGCACGATCAACATCCAGCCGACGGATATCAAGACGGTTCAGAACAAGGAGGTCATCGTCCTGCGCGGCGAGATCATCCCGATCATCCGCATGGAGGAAACGTTCCAGGTGCCGCACGTCAAGGACTCGGACGAGCTCTTCGTCGTCGTTGTCCACGCGGGCGAGGCAAAGGCCGGCATCGTTGTCGACAACCTCATCGGACAGCAGGAGATCGTCATCAAGACGCTCGGCAATCTCTTTGCCGGGCTCAAGATGTTCTCCGGCGCGACGGTTCTCGGCGATGGCCGCGTAGCGCTCATTCTCGACGTCGCTACGATGATGCAGTAAGAGGAGGAACGAACGATGGCAAATACAGATACGAAGCAGCAGATCATCGATGACATGCAGGTCGTAGCGTTCAAGCTGCGCGACGAGGAGTACGGCATCAGCATCCTGAACGTGCAGGAGATCCGCAATTTGACGGATATCACGCGCGTGCCGTTTTCCGCCGACTTCATCAAAGGCGTCATTAACCTTCGCGGATCGGTCCTCCCAGTCATTGATCTCAAGCAGCGGCTCGGTCTTGCGGAGACGCCGTACACGGACAGCACGCGCATCGTGACGGTCACGATCGACGACCTTCACGTCGGCATGCTCGTCGACGCGGTCACGGAGGTCCTGACGCTCGAGAATCGCCCGGTCGATACGAAGAAGGCGATCAACAGCAAAGAGGGTTCCCGCTTCCTCAGCGGCATCGGAAACATCGACGGCAGGCTCATCATCATGCTGAACCTCCCCGAAATCGTCGGGCTGCCGCAGGAATAAAACGACATAGGAAAAACCGGACGTGTTCAATCGGCACGTCCCGTTCGCGTAAATGAATGAGGAGTCAGAAGAACATGGCAGAAAAAAGTGAACTGGATTTTAGCCCAAACCAGCTCGACGCCCTGCGTGAAATAGGCAATGTGGGTGCAGGCAATTCGGCAACGGCCCTGTCGCAGGTAATCAATCGGCGCATTGACATGAATGTGCCGAAGGTTGACCTCGTGCCCATTACGGACGTGCCGGATCTCGTCGGCGGACCGGATGCGATCGTCGTCGGCATTTTCCTGCGCGTCTACGGCAAGGCACCCGGCAACATCCTTTTCCTGCTCCCGCAGCACAGCGCCTTCTATCTCGTCGATACGTTGATGGGGCGCCCGCCCGGGACGACGCAGCAGCTTGATTTCATGGATGAGTCGGCGCTCATGGAGATTGGAAACATTCTCTCCGGAGCATACCTCAACGCGTTCTTTACCTTCACGGGACTGGCAATGCTCCCATCGATTCCCGCGCTTGCCATGGACATGGCAGGCGCTATCCTGAACGTCGTTCTCGTCCAGCTCGGGCAGATGGGGGATCAGGCTCTCGTCATCGAGACGGAGTTCCTCTCAGAGGACGACGGCATCAATGGGCATTTCTTCCTCGTGCCGGATCCGGGTTCTTTGGGAACGATTATGAATGCAGTAGGAGTGGACTAATATGGCAGAAATGATTCGAGTGGGCATGGCGGACTACAAAGTCGGCCGCGCGCCTGCAACCATCATCAGCTACGGTCTGGGCTCCTGCATCGGCATATCCATGTACGATCCCCAGACGAAGGTGGGCGGGCTTCTGCACATCATGCTTCCCGACAGCAAACAGGCGAAGCAGAGCGAGAATCCTGCGAAGTTTGCAGACACGGGCATCCCGCTGATGCTCGATGACGTGATGAAACTCGGTGCGGTCCGCAGCCGTATCGTCGCGAAGATCGCGGGCGGTGCGCAGATGTTTGCATTCGCGAACTCGACGGACATCATGCGCGTTGGCGCGCGCAACGCAGAAGCGTCCAAGAAGATGCTCAAGGAGCTCGGCATCCGCCTCATCGCGGAGGATACGGGCGCGAATTACGGCCGCACGGTCCAGATCAACCTCGAAAATGGCGTCTATACGGTCAAGACGATCAACAAGGGCGAGAAGGAAATCTAAGCACACGATTGAAACTTGTAGGTGAGGCAATTTGTTCAAATTCGGTATGTCCCTCGTCGCGGGAGCGATTGCTGCGCTCGTCATATTCATCGCGGGACTCGTCAGCGATGCGCGCATTGGAACGATCCTCCTGCGCTGCATCGGCGGATTCTTTGTCGCAGGCATCGTCGTATGGCTCGTTGCCATGGTCCTGGAGGCAAAGCAGATCGTCGGATTCGATTCCAATATTGAGATGCCGGAGCCTTCCAAGGGCGGCGAGTCGCCTGAGGACGACGAGACGCCTAGGGCAGGGGCGAAAGGCGGGGAAGAAGAGGCCGGTTCTAGCGCAAAGGACGAATCGCCATCCAAGCCGGATGACGAGAAGCGGGAAGCAGAAGGCTTTAAGCCTCTTGCCGATGGGGTGCGCCGCATGGAGACACCGTCGGAATCCTAAGAAATTTCACCTGAAGGAGGAAGGAGGGACGTCCAGTGGGGCAGACGGAAGAGGATCGTGGCGACGTGGATGTCCAGTCCCTTTGGGTGGAATATCGCGCGAACCGGAGCATCGAAGTGCGCAATCTGCTTGCGGAATACTATTTGCCGCTTGTCCGGATCGTGACGGGCAGGCTCGCCATCAGCTTGCCGCAGCACGTCGACCGCGACGATCTCCTGTCGAGCGGCTTTTTTGGCCTGTTGGATGCGATCGACCGCTACGATATGGATCGAAAAAACAAGTTCGAGACCTATGCGGGCGTGCGCGTGCGCGGTGCGATCCTCGACTACCTGCGTTCGAAGGACTGGCTTCCCGTGGCGCTTCGGCAGAAGATTCGCCGCTATGAGCAGGCTGTCTCCGAAGTCGAGGGTACTTCGGGCAGGGCAGCGACGAATGAGGAGATCGCAAAAAAGATGGGCGTGTCGCTCGAAGAGCTTGCCAACATCGAGAAAAAGGCGAGCGCGGCGACGATTATCCCCCTTGACGATTACCTGCGCACCGACACGATTGTCGAGACGCAGGACGGCCCATCCGAGCGCCTTGAGAAGGAGGAGCTCAAGGAGACTTTGGCATCGGCGATCGAGCGCCTGCCGGAAAAGGAGCGGCGCGTCGTCGAGCTGTACTACTACGAAGAACTCACGCTAAAAGAGATCAGTATTTTGATGAGCCTATCCGAGGCGCGTATCTCGCAGCTGCACACGAAGGCGGTTTTCCGCATGCGTGGCTACCTCGCACGAATGAAGGCAAGTCTCGTTTGAAGGGAAGAACATGGCGGATAACGATAACACAAAGCGGAACGAGAAAGAGGTACAGAAGGCGGTCATCAAGGTCGATGTTTCGTCGGACAAGATGGAAGCTCGCGTGAGCTTCGATACGACGAACGGCACACATGCCTTGACGGAAGAAGAGATCCTCGAGGCACTCAAGGAAAAAGACATCTCTTTCGGTCTTGACCATGAGGCGATCCGTGCCGCGACAAAGAGCCTCGTGCCGTTCATCGCGGCGCGCGGGGAACGGCCTGTGAAGGGGGAAGACGCCTACATCGAGCGAAAGTTCGATCTCGGCGTGCGCGGCAGGCCGAAGATCGATCAGTTTGACCGTGCCGATTTCAAGGATCTCAATCTCTTCACGCTCACGAAAGCGGGCGATGTGCTCGCCGAGCGCATCCCGCAGACGGACGGCACGCCGGGGCGCAATGTTTTTGGCGTGGAGGTCGCGCCGCGCAAGGGAAAGCCGTGCCCGCTCCCGCAGGGAAAGAACACGGAGACGGATGGGGAGAATACCGTTCGCGCCGCGATCAACGGACAGATCGTCGATATGGGGAAGAAGATCGAAGTCGATCCCTGCCTCGTCATCAAAGGAAGCGTCGGCGTCAGCACGGGCAATATCGATTTTGACGGCAGCGTCGAGATCGGCGGCGACGTGACGCGTGGATTCGCCGTGAAGGCGACGGGGGATATCTCGATCAAGGGATTCATCGACGCGGCAGAAGTATCAGGGCGCAACGTATTCGTCGAGGGCGGCATCAGCGGCGGCGTCGGCGGAAGCGCGATGAAGAAGGGACTCGGCAAGGTCACGGCAAAAGAAGACGTGCGCGCGCTCTTCACGACGAATGGGACTGTCGAGGCGGGACGCGACATCTACATCCGCGACGCGATCCTTCATTCGGAGATCTATGCAGGCGGCAGCCTGCTCTGCGTCGAGAAGCGCGGCATGATTATCGGCGGCACGGTAACGGCGAGTGTCCTCATCCGTGCGAACAGCACGGGCAATGCGGGCTCGGTGCGGACGACAGTCGCTGTCGGCGTCGATCCGCTGGCTGAACGGCTGCGGAGCGAGCTGCGGGCGGAACTGAAGGAAATGAAGAGGGAGCTCCAGCGTCTCGCGCAGGCGCTGAAGTCCCTAGACCATAGGCAGATCGCTTCGCTGCCGCCGGACCGCGCGGAACGGTTCCTCAAGATGACGCACGAGCAGTACGCGCTCGCAGGCGACATCAAGCGAAAGGAGAATATGCTAAGCGAGGCGGAGGATCGCATCAAGCGGGCGGGCGCGGGCCGCATTCTCGTTCTCGACCGCGTTTATGCAGGAACGTGTTTTTCCATTCGCTCGCTGCGCTATACGGCGGAGCGCCAGATGCCCGCGACGCTCGTCACGATCAAGGACAACGTGCTCGATGTATCCCCGTACGTCAAAGCTTAATTGGGAGGTGGTTCCTTATGGATGTAAGTCCGATGAGTTTGCAGATGATGGTGCCGCGCTCGGCAGAAGTAGCGCAGACGCAGAGCAATATGAACCAAGCCATCAACATGCAGCAGGATTTCCAAGCACTGGAACAGAAGGCAGATGACAAACGCAAGCAGAGCCAGGTGCGGGGCAAGGAAAACCCGGAAGACGGGCGCATCAAGGACGATCCCGACCGGCGCAAGAAGCAGGGTGGCTACGCTGGCGGCGGCAGGCACGGCCGCGCGAAAGACGATGCGCAGCCAGAACCCGCGATGCACCTTGCAACGGACCCCTCGCGCGGGCATCTCCTCGATATCAGCGGCTGATGCGGACGTGCCCGCGCAGCATGAACTAGGAAGACAGACGGCAGGTTTCGCCGATATGGAGTAACTATGGTGACAGAACTTTTGGCGGCGCTGATTTTCGTCGGCGCCGTTCTCGTATTCGTTGGACGCTTTTACGCGCACCGCAAGGCAAAGCCCGAACAGGAGCGAAAAGAGCGTGAAAACCTCGTGGTTTCGACGGAGCGGCTCAAGGAAGAGCTTTCGCGTTCCGCCGATGTTATCGTTGCCCGCATGGAAGAGCACGTCGAGCAGCTCGATGGCATGCTCCAAGAGGCGGACGCGAAGAATTCCGTCTTTGAGGCGCTCCTGCGCGAGTCGGAGGAGAACCGCAAGGCACTCGAAGCGAGTTTGCAGGCGGCGCGCGAAACGGTACAGAAGCTTCGTGAGCAGCAGGAGGCATCGGCGGCGCAGATCCGTTCCATGGAGCGTGTGGTGCAGGCTTTGCCGGCGCAGGGCGTGCCTTTTGTTCCGCCACCACCGCCCATCCCGATGGGCGCTGCGGCGACGTACGAGGGAGGCGCGCCCGCTGCGGAGCCTGCCCCAACCGTAACGGAGCGAGAAGATGCGGCCGAGTTCGCTGCGGTCCTCCAAAACTCCATCGAGCGCGATGCGGTCGGGGAAGAGACCTCAAAGACGCCGCTGGCTTCGACGATTGGGCAGGTGCGCGAAGCGGAAAAAATCGTGTCCCCCCCGTCAGCACCGCCTTTAGACGCGAAGGAAGCGAAGGAAGCGAAGGGGGCAGAAGCACTGCCTGCGCCGCGCGGGATCAAACCGGCGCCGGTCCCGCCTCGCATGGAGGCGCCCGCACCGAAAACAGCGGAGGGGCCGCATGAAGCGACGACGGCCGACAGGGCACGCGCGCTTCTTTTGAGCGGGATTCCCGTCGAGGAAGTCTCACGTCAGACGGGCATGGGGAAGGGCGCCGTCGAGCTTGTCAAAGAGATGAGCCGTCGGCAGCTCGCGCAGTAAAGGCAGAAGATTATCCATCCATTAAAGTGATTCTCTTTTCGTGCAACATAGTGTATAATGAACCATAGTGTATCAGAAACGAAAGAGAAAAGATAACCTGGGCTGCATGGAGGAGTATGCTTTGAGTACAGCAAAATACGAACGCGTCGTTCTGAAGCTCAGCGGGGAATCGCTGGCGGGCGATCAAGGCTTCGGCATCAATCCTGCGGTTGTCGAGGACATCGCTTTGCGGGTTCGGAAAGTGCGTGATTACGGCATCGACGTCGCGATCGTCGTGGGGGGGGGCAATATTTGGCGCGGACTGTCTGGCTCGGCAAAGGGCATGGATCGTGCAGCAGCGGATTACATGGGCATGATGGCGACGGTCATGAATGCGCTCGCGTTGCAGGATGCGCTGGAAAAGCAGAGCGTCGACACGCGCGTGCAGACGGCGATCGAGATGCGCCAGGTGGCGGAGCCGTACATTCGCCGCAAGGCGATCCGCCATATGGAGAAGGGGCGCGTCGTCATCTTCGGCGCCGGCACGGGAAATCCGTACTTCTCGACGGATACGACGGCGGCGCTCCGCGCAGCGGAGGTCGAGGCCGACGTGATCCTCATGGCGAAGAAGGGAACGGACGGCATCTACGACAGCGACCCGAACAAGAATCCGAATGCGAAGAAATTCGATACGCTGAGCTACATCGAGATCTTGAACCGCGGCCTGCAGGTCATGGATACGACGGCGACGAGCCTTTGCATGGACAACAAGATACCGCTCGTCGTGTTCAACATCGACGATCATGAGAACATCGTGCGCGCAGCCCTCGGCGAGGACATCGGCACGACAGTGGGAGGAGAAGCGTGATGGTAAAGGATATACTGGCGTCGAATGAGGAGCGCATGAAGAAGACGATCGAGGCGCTCAAGCACGAGTATGCCTCGCTGCGTGCCGGCCGTGCGACGCCTTCGCTCCTCGATAAGGTCATGGTCAACTACTACGGGGCGTCGACGCCGGTCAATCAGATCGCGAAGGTCACCGTTCCCGAGGCGCGCATGATACGCATCCAGCCGTGGGAGAAGACGATGCTTCACGAGATCGAAGTCGCGATCATGAAGTCGGAGCTCGGCCTTTCGCCGAACTCGGACGGCACGGCAATCCGCCTCGCGATCCCTGCACTCACACAGGAGCGTCGCCAGGAACTCGTCAAGACGGTCAGCAAGAAGGCGGAAGAGGCGAAGGTCGCCTTGCGCAACGTGCGCCGCGACGGAAACGAGGCGATCAAGAAGCTCGAAAAGGGCAAGGAGATCACCGAAGATGATGCAAAGCAGGGACAGGAATCCATGCAGAAACTCGTCGACAAGTATGTCAGGATCATCGATGCGACGAAGCAGGCGAAGGAAAAAGAGGTCATGGAAGTCTGATGGCGCCGGATGTTGTTGGAATCCCGCTTTTTGAGGCGGAACGCCGCCTGAAAGAGGCCGGTGCGAACTATCACGTGGAAGTGACACGCCCTGTGCGTGGTTATTTCAAAATAGATGAAACGAGGCCTTACGTCATTCGTGAATGTGTACGCGATGCCGTAGTCTCACTCACCGTTGCCTGCAAGCAGGTGAGAAAGGACGTATCTTAGAGGAGGAAAGAAACACAATGGCTTACAAGATTGGAAGCGACTGCATCTCATGCGGCTCGTGCGCCGCTACGTGCCCCGTTGAGGCGATCAGCGAGGGCGCAGAGCACTACGAGATCGATCCCGAAAAGTGCGTTGAATGCGGTGCGTGCGCAGCGGGCTGCCCGGTTTCTGCAATCGAGGCTCCTTGATGTGATGAACGGCCCCTCCTTGGAAGCTGCAGGAGGGGCTTATTTTGTATAGAATGGGTAAGGAATATGTGGAGACGGATTTTCAGCAGGGGGGATAAGGCCTTTGAGATCCCTGCGGCGGATTCCCCGCTCTTTGAAAGAATCGATTGGGAACGGCTGCCGCGCCACGTTGCGATCATCATGGACGGAAACGGACGCTGGGCGAAAGGGCAGGGACTCCTGCGCACGGCAGGCCATACGGCAGGCGTCAAGACGCTCAAGAATATCCTGAAGACGGCGATCGGGCTGAAGCTCGACGCGCTCACGGTCTACGCGTTCTCGACGGAGAATTGGAAGCGCCCCGCGACGGAGGTCGATTTTCTCATGGGGCTATTTTCGGAGTACCTCAAAAAGGAACTCATGGAAATGCATGAGGACAACGTGCGGATTCACTTCATCGGACGCATCGGCGAGCTGTCTCCGGGACTCATGCGCCAGATGCATGAGGCGGAGGAACTCATGCAGGGAAATACAGGCGTGAAATTCAATGTCGCCGTCAACTACGGCGGGCAGGATGAGCTTTTGCGCGCGGTGCGCAGCTTGGCGCGGGAGGCGGCGGAAGGGAAGGTCGCGCCGGAGGCGATCGATGCGGCATTGATCGAGTCACATCTCGATACGGCAGGCAATCTGCCTGTCGACCTCGTCATTCGTACGAGCGGCGACGAGCGTCTCTCAAACTTCCTGCTTTGGCAGTCGGCGTACGCGGAGTTTTACTTCACCCCGATCAACTGGCCGGAGTTTACGCCGGAGGACTTCGTCACTGCGATGATCGATTTCGCAGGACGCGACCGTCGCTTCGGCGGGCTGACGAATCAATAGGAGGCTGCTTTGCTTACACGGATTATCACGGGCATCATCGGAATTGCGATTGCCGCATTCGTCGTTCAGGAGGGCGGCGCGTACTTCGCGGGTTTTGCGCTCGTGCTCCCGCTCATCGCTTTTTTTGAGTTCGTCCAAGCTTTTGATGGACGCGGCGCGAATCTCACGCTCATCACGGGAATCATCGGGCTCGTGCTCGTCTGGGGCTGCGCATGGCTCGGCAACAGCGATGAGCTCGTTGCCGTCTCGACGGGCATCGCGCTCGGCATTCTCTTGGAGACCGTATTCCTCCATGGCAGAGTGCGCTTCCTCGACGCCTGCCTTTCGATTGCGGGCGTCTTTTATTTCGGACTCCCCTTTGCACACATCGTCATGCTGCGCTTTCTAAGCGAGGGACAGATGCTCGCGACGCCGCTCGGAGACTTCGAGTTTGGCTGCGCGATGGTTTGGATCCTGTTCATTGGGACGTGGGCGAGCGATACGTTTGCCTACTTTACAGGCTCGGCGATCGGCAGCCACAAGCTCGCGCCTTCGATCAGTCCGAATAAGACCATCGAGGGATTCCTCGGCTCGCTCGTCGGAACGACGGCAGCGTGCGCCGGGCTCGGCGTCTTCTTTGGCTTTCCCGTCAAGGAAATGGCGATCCTCGGCTTCGCCCTTGCCATCGCCGCGACGCTTGGCGATCTCGTCGAGTCCGTAGCAAAGCGCGAGACGCGCATCAAGGACTCAGGACGTATCATTCCGGGGCACGGCGGCGTGTGGGATCGCTTTGACAGCGTGCTCTTCACGGCGCCGCTCGTCTACTATTTCGTCCTGCTCACCGATCTTATGACGAAGTGATGGAGGAAATCATGAAGCATATTGCGGTCTTGGGATCGACGGGCTCGATCGGCACACAGACGCTCGACGTTGTGCGCAGCCATCCGAAACGCTTTCACATCTCGGTGCTCGCGGCAAATGCGAACGATGAGCTGCTCGAACGGCAGATTCGCGAGTTTTCTCCCGCGCTTGCCGTCCTCGTCGATGCGGCGGCGTACGCGCGCCTAAAAAGCCGCTATGCGGGGCAGACGAAGCTCGCGTGCGGAAGGCAGGCGTTCATCGACGCGGCAGCATACGAAGAGACGGAGATCGTCGTGACCTCGATGATGGGCTTCGCCGGTCTTGAGCCGACGCTTGCGGCAATCGCGGCAGGCAAGGACATCGCGCTCGCAAACAAGGAGACGCTCGTCGTCGCGGGCGAGATCGTCACGCGCCGCGCGAGGGAGGCAGGCGTGAAGATCCTGCCCGTTGACAGCGAGCACTGCGCACTCTTCCAATGCCTGCAGGGCGAGCGCAGGGACAAGGTCGAAAAGCTGCTGCTCACATGCTCGGGCGGTCCCTTTCGCGGCAAGAAGCGCGAGGCACTTGCGGCAGCGACAAAAGCGGCGGTGCTCGCCCATCCGACGTGGCAGATGGGACAGAAGATCACCGTCGACTCGGCGAGCCTCGTCAACAAGGGACTCGAAGTCATTGAAGCGAAGTGGCTCTACGGCGTGGACTACAAGCAGATACAGGTCGTCGTGCACCCGCAGAGCATCGTGCATTCGATGGTGCAGTTCGTCGACGGCGCGGTCATGGCACAGCTCGGCTCGCCAGATATGAAGCTGCCGATCCAGTACGCGCTCACGTATCCGGAGCGTCAGCCATCCGCATCCGACCGGCTCGACTTTTGGCGGATGCGGGATCTCACATTCGAGGCGCCCGATATGGAGACCTTCAAGGGACTTCGATTTGCCTACGAGGCGGGTGAGATGGGCGGCACGATGCCATGTGTCTTCAACGCGGCGAACGAGGTCGCCGTCGGCGCGTTCCTGCGCGGCGGGATCCATTTCCTCGATATCTACGACATCATCGAAGCGACAATGATGAACCGCGAATGCGTGCTAAGTCCTACGCTCGACGACCTCTTGGAAGAGGATCGCTGGGCACGCAGTTTCGCGCGTTCGTATATCAAAAGCAAAAAGCAATAGGAGCAATTTATGGTACTTACGATAGCGGCGGCGATTTTCGTCTTTGGGCTTTTGGTGCTCGTCCACGA
This sequence comes from Mitsuokella sp. oral taxon 131 str. W9106, assembly GCF_000469545.1. Taxonomy (GTDB): domain Bacteria; phylum Bacillota; class Negativicutes; order Selenomonadales; family Selenomonadaceae; genus AWVT01. The sequence continues at coordinate 117,599 of NZ_KI273051.1, forward strand.
GCTGGGGCACTTCATCACGGCGAAGCTTACGGGCATGCGCGTCGATGAGTTTGCGATCGGATTCGGGCCGAAGCTCGTAAGCTTCAAGCACGGCGAGACGGCGTACAGCATCCGTGCGGTGCCGCTCGGCGGCTTCAACGACATCGCGGGCATGGACCCCGAGGACAAGGATGCGGGCGACCGCGGCTATTCCGCAAAACCCGTGCTATCGCGCATGATCGTCATCATCGCGGGTTCGGCGATGAATCTCATCCTGCCGATCTTCCTGTTCTTCGGCATCTATTTCTTTTCGGGCGTTGCGACGCCGAGCACGGAGCCGGTTCTCGGCAGGGTGATTGAGGGAGAAGCGGCGGACAAGGCGGGGCTCCAGGACGGCGACCGCATCCTCGCGATCGACGGCAAGCCCGTCGAGACGTGGACGGATCTGCTTGCCGCCATCCGCGACAAGGGCGGCGAGACGCTCAGCTTCCGCGTTGCGCGCGGCGGCGAAGAGGTCGAGGCACAGGTCACGCCCGTCTACGACGCACAGCAGAAGCGCGCGATGGTCGGCGTCATGGGCGCGACCGAAACGCGTCATCCCGGCTTTGCCGAGTCCGTGCAGCTCGCCGTCACGCGCACGGCGGCAATCCTGTACGCAATGGCCGAGGCGCTTTACAAGATCCTCTTGGAGCTTTCGGGCGCTGAGCTCGCAGGACCCTTGGGCGTCGCACAGATGGCAGGGGAGGTCGCGCAGATGGGCTTTGTGCCGCTGCTCAATTTCGCGGCATTCCTCTCGCTGAACCTCGGCCTCGTCAATCTCTTCCCGATCCCTGCACTCGATGGCGGGCATTTCCTCCTGCTCTGCGTCGAGGCAGTGCGCGGCAAGCCGCTTGGGCCAAAGGCATTCGGGTACGTTCAGCGCGTCGGCATCGCGCTTCTCCTGCTGCTCATGCTGTTTGCGACGAAGAACGACATCATGCGCGTGTTTTTCGGAAGCTGAGACCAGGCAACGTTACATCGTTAAGCAGATAGAAAGCAGATAGAAAGCAGATAGAAAGAAGGAAGCGTTTTGGCATTTACGCGAAAGAACACGCGTCAGATCCATATCGGCCCTGTCGCGATCGGCGGCGGCGCGAAGATTTCTGTTCAATCGATGACGAATACGAAGACGCAGGACACGGAATCGACCGTGCGCCAGATCCGCGCACTGCGCGCGGCAGGCTGCGACATCGTGCGCCTTGCCGTGCCCGATATGGCGGCGGCGAAGAACCTCGGGAATATCCTGCGCGAGACGGACGTGCCGCTCGTCGCCGACATTCACTTCGACTACAAGCTCGCGCTCGAGGCCATTCATCAGGGCATCGACGCGCTTCGCCTCAACCCCGGCAATATCGGCGGCGAGGAGAAAGTCCGAAAAGTCGTCTGCGCGGCAAAGGAAGCGGGCATCCCCATTCGCATCGGCGTCAACGCGGGATCGCTTGACAGGCGCCTGCTTGAAAAGTACGGCGGCGTTACGGCGGAAGCACTCGTTGAGTCGGCGCTTCAGCACGTCCGCATTTTGGAGGCGCAGGATTTTTACGACATGAAGATCTCGCTCAAGGCACACGATGTGCCGCTGACGCTCGCCGCCTACCGCCTCATGAGCGAGAAGGTCGGCTACCCGCTTCACCTCGGCATCACGGAGGCGGGCACGGCGAAGACGGGCATCATCAAGTCTGCCGTCGGCATCGGCGCGCTCCTAGCCGAGGGAATCGGCGATACGATCCGCATCTCGCTTACGGGCGACCCGGTCGTAGAGGTGCGCGTCGCGAGTGAAATCCTGAAATCGCTCGGCCTCAGGGAGTATGGGCCGACGCTCGTCGCCTGCCCGACGTGCGGCAGGACGAGCATCGACCTTGCGAAGATCGCCGACGAGGTCACGGAGCGGCTCAAGGGGCTTTCGGATCCGATCGAGGTCGCTGTCATGGGCTGCGTCGTCAACGGCCCAGGCGAAGCGCGCGGCGCCGACGTCGGCATTGCGGGCGGAAACGGCGAGGGGCTTATCTTCCGCAAGGGCGAAATCGTCCGCAAGGTGCCGGAAGCAGAGCTCGTCACGGAGCTATTCAAGGAAATCGATGCAATACTGGAGGAACGCAAGAGAGATGAGAGCAAGTAAGTTATACGCGCCAACCCTTCGCAATACGCCTGCCGAGGCGGAAATCGTGAGCCATCGGCTCATGTACCGCGCGGGGCTTATCCGCAAGTCCGCCGGCGGCATGTATACGTTCCTGCCGCTTGCGTGGCGCACGATACGAAAGATTGAGCGGATCATCCGCGAGGAGATGGACGCAGCTGGCGGACAGGAAATCATGATGCCCGTGCTGCAGCCCGCAGAGTTTTGGCAGGAGAGCGGCCGATGGAGCGCCTACGGCGCGGAGATGATGCGCTTGAAGGATCGACACGGACGCGATTTCTGTCTCGGCCCGACGCATGAGGAGATGATGACGGCGCTCGTGCGCGACGAGGTGCGCTCCTACAAGCAGCTTCCACTCATGCTCTACCAGATCCAGGACAAGTTCCGCGATGAGCGGCGCCCGCGCTTTGGGCTTATGCGCAGCCGCGAGTTCATCATGAAGGATCTCTACTCGTTCGACAAGGACGAGGCGGGCATGAATGCATCATACCAAAAGATGTACGATGCGTACACAAACGTATTCACGCGCTGCGGGCTCGCGTTCCGTCCCGTCGAGGCAGATAACGGCGCAATCGGCGGAGGGCACTCGCACGAGTTCACCGTCCTCGCGGCATCCGGCGAGTCGAACATCGCCGTCTGCACGAAGTGCGACTACGCGGCAAGCGACGAAAAGACGGCGCTCGCTCCCATCGAGGCGGTGGATGAGCCGCTGGAAGAGCGCAGGAAGGTCAGGACGCCGGGCGCGAGCACGATTGAGGCGGTCAGGGACTTCTTGAACGTGCCCGTCGAGAAGACGATCAAGGCGGTCGCCTATCAGACGGACGCGGATGAGCTCGTGCTCACCTTCGTGCGCGGCGATCACGAAGTCAATGAAGTCAAGGTGCTCCATGCGATTGACGGCGCTTTGGAGCTTCGCATGGCGGACGAGAAAGCGATCCGTGCGGCAGGCGGCTGCCCCGGCTTCATGAGTCCGATCGGCATCAAGGCGGGCACGCATATCGTCGTCGATTCGACTGTCATGAAGATGAAGAACGCCGTTGCGGGCGCGAACGAGGCGGATGTGCATTTCATGGGCGTGACGCCTGCGCGCGATTTTCAGGATGAAGGACTTATTGCATGCGACATACGCCTTGTCCGCGAGGGCGATCCCTGCCCGCACTGCGGGCAGCCGCTCACGATGACGCACGGCATCGAGGCGGGGCAGGTCTTCACGCTCGGCACGAAGTACAGCGAGGCGATGGGCGCGACGTTCCTTGATGAAAACGGCAAGGAAAAGCCACTCCTCATGGGCTGCTACGGCATCGGTGTCGGACGCACGATGGCAGCGGCGATCGAGCAGAACAGCGACGAGCGCGGCATCGTATGGCCACGCGCCATCGCGCCGTTCGAGATCGTCATCGTCGTGGTCAACGCGAAGAAGGAGGACCAGCTCGCCTATGCAGAGGACATTTACGCGGAATGCAAGGAGGCGGGCATGGATGTCCTCTTGGATGACCGCAGGGAGCGCGCCGGCGTCAAGTTCAACGACTGCGACCTCATCGGCTATCCCGTGCGCGTGACGGTAGGGCCGAAGGCCGTCGAAAGCGGCATGATCGAGATCAAGGTGCGCAGGACGGGGGAGATCTTCGAAGTGCCACGCGAAGAATACCGCCAGAAGGTGCAGGAACTTTTGCAGACGCTCTGAGCGTCCCGTTCACGTCCTAAAAAGAAATCCGAATTTGGGAAAAAGGGAAAGAAAATATTTGACTTTTTGACCTTTTGTATTTATAATAGAAACCGTAAGCTTGTAAAGGAAGGGAAAAGACAAGAAAGAACGATATAGAATTACGGAGGATCACATTATGGGACAGGAAAAATACACAGCCAAAACGCTGGCGGCACTCCAGTCCGCCCAGCAAATCGCCGCCATGCGGTACCATCAGGAAATCACCTCGGCACATGTCCTGCTCGCGCTCTCAAAAGAGCCGGAAGGGCTTCTCGCGACGATCTTTGAGGAGTGCCAGACCGATCTCCCGCTGCTCAAGGCAAAGCTTGAACAGCAGCTCGCGAAGATTCCGAGCGTCAAGGGAAGCGACCGGCTCGGCATGGGCATGGACATGGTGCGCGTGCTCGGCAGGGCCGAGGAATTCGCAAAGGCGATGAAGGACGACTACGTCTCGACCGAACACCTCCTGCTCGCACTCGTCACGGATGGCAGCGAGGAGGTACAGGAGATCTGCCGCGAGTTCAAGCTCACAAAATCGGCTATCCAAGGCGCCATCAAAAAGAATCGCAAGCAGAACGTCACGAGTGAAAATCCAGAAGAAGGCTACAAGTCGCTTGAAAAATACGGGCGCGATCTCACGGACGCCGCACGCCGGGGAAAACTCGACCCCGTCATCGGACGCGATGAAGAGATTCGCCGTACCATCGAGATCCTATCGCGCCGCACGAAGAACAACCCCGTGCTTATCGGCGAGCCGGGCGTCGGCAAGACGGCGATTGTCGAAGGGCTCGCACGCCGCATCGTCGCAGGCGATGTGCCGGAGTCACTCAAGAACAAGTCCCTATACTCCCTCGACATGGGTTCGCTCGTCGCGGGCGCGAAATTCCGCGGCGAGTTCGAGGAACGCCTCAAGGCGGTGCTGAGCGAGATCGCCAAGTCGGACGGACAGATCCTGCTCTTCATCGACGAAGTGCATACCGTCGTCGGCGCAGGCGCAGCGGAAGGCGCGATGGACGCAGGCAACCTCTTGAAGCCGATGCTCGCGCGCGGCGAACTCCGCTGCATCGGCGCGACGACGCTCAACGAGTACCGCAAGTACATCGAGAAGGACACGGCGCTCGAACGGCGCTTCCAGCCCGTCATGGTCGGCGAGCCGACTGTCGAGGACACGATTTCCATTCTGCGCGGGCTAAAGGATCGCTACGAGGTGCATCACGGCGTCCGCATCCGCGATGCGGCGCTCGTCGCGGCGGCGACCCTCTCTGACCGCTACATATCCGACCGCTTCCTGCCCGACAAGGCAATCGATCTCGTCGATGAGGCAGCGGCAAAGCTGCGCACGGAAATCGAGTCGATGCCTGCACCGCTCGACGAGATCCGGCGCAAGATCATGCAGCTTGAGATCGAGGAGCAGGCACTGAAAAAGGAGACCGACGAGGCATCGGCAGAAAAGCTCACACAGATCACCGAGGAGAAGGAAACCCTCCAGAAAGAAGAGGGCGAGCTCAAGGCGAAGTGGGCGGCAGAGAAGAACGCCATCCTGCGCGTCCGCGCCATCAAGAAGGAAATCGATGAGGTAAAGGGGCAGATGGAAGCGGCAGAGCGCGCCTACGATCTCAATCGCCTGTCGGAGCTCAAGTACGGCAAGCTGCCGGAGCTCACGAAGAAGCTCCAGGAAGAGGAACGCATCATTGCCGCAAAGTCGAAGGACGAACAGCTGCTCAAAGAGGAGGTAGGCGAAGAGGACATTGCGAAAGTCGTCAGCCGTTGGACCGGAATCCCCGTAACGAAGATGCTCACGGGCGAACGCGAGAAGCTGCTGCACCTTGAGGACGTGCTGCACGAACGCGTCGTCGGGCAGGATGAAGCCGTCAAGGCGGTCAGCGAAGCGATCCTGCGCGCACGTGCGGGGATCAAGGATCCGAACCGCCCGATTGGCTCGTTCATCTTCCTCGGACCGACGGGCGTCGGCAAGACCGAGCTCGCAAAGACGCTCGCGGAAGCGCTCTTTGACGATGAGCGCAGCATGATTCGCATCGACATGTCGGAGTACATGGAGAAGCACAGTGTCGCGCGCCTCATCGGTGCGCCTCCAGGCTACGTCGGCTACGACGAGGGCGGACAGCTCACGGAAGCCGTCCGGCGTCGTCCCTACAGCGTCATCCTGCTCGATGAGATCGAGAAGGCGCACCGCGACGTGTTCAACGTGCTGCTGCAAATCCTAGACGACGGGCGGCTCACCGACGGCAAGGGACGTGTCGTAAACTTCAAGAATACCGTCATCATCATGACGAGCAACCTCGGCTCGCACGAGATCCTCAACAAGGATTACGAGGAGGCGAAGAAGGCCGTCAAGGCGATCTTGAAAGATTACTTCCGCCCCGAGTTCCTGAACCGTGTCGACGACACGATTGTATTCAGGGCACTCGAGAAGGACGAGGTCAAGCGGATCGCCGCGATCCTCTTAAAGGCGCTCGGCGAACGTCTCATGCGCCAAGTCGGCATCGCGCTCAAGTGGAACGACGCCGCGCTCACTGCGCTTGCCGCTCGGGGCTTTGATCCGAGCTTCGGCGCGCGCCCGCTTCGCCGCCTGCTCACGCATACGGTTGAGACGGAACTGTCGAAGAAAATCATCGCAGGCGAAGTCAAGGACGGCGACACGGTCGAGATTGGCTGGGACGGCACGAAATTCACGTTTGAAACGGCATGACATGCTGCAAGGCGACAAAAAGACGAATCGCAGATTTTGCGGTTCGTCTTTTTTGATGCCAACCAGTATCGGATTTCCTCTCTGTCGTAGGGCGCGATGCGGGCAAATTGCATCACAGGAGCTGAACCCGGCTATGCATGCTTCTTCCTACGTTATACGTCCCTTTGGAATTTCGCTGTCAGGGAAGCGGTACGAGCCTTGCGAGGATGTTGTGCCCGTTTGCGATGAGGGCACGATAGAAATGATCCAATGGGGCAACGATAGGCGTGAAGATGAGACGCGTTTTGAAGCGCAGGAAGGTGTGCGTGTTGCTGCCGAAGATGGGGATGCGATCCAAAATGTAGGGATTCTCCGCTTTGTTCGCGAGACCGAGATGGACGGTGAAGGCGGCGCGGTAGCCCGCTTCCTTCGTCATTTGTTCCAGCGCTTCGTCGAATGAGCCGCATGGGTACGCGATGAAGTCGATGGATTTGCCGAGGCGCTGCTCAAGGATGGTCTTGGAATCCTTGAGTTCCTTCCAACGCTCGTCTGGACGGATCTTATTGAGTTCGACGTGGTTCATCGTATGGCTCTCGAAGTCGATGAGGTCGCTCCCGTTCATTTCTTTGACTTGCTCCCACGTCATATAGTTCGGATAGGTGCTGAGGAAGTTCGGCACGAGGAAGATCGTGGCCTTGAGGTTGTATTTTTGCAGGATGGGGAACGCGTTCTCGTAGTTGTCGGCGTAGCCGTCGTCAAGCGTGATGACGACGGGCTTTTCGGGAAGCGGCGCACCGCCCTGCCACGCATCCAAAAGCTCCTTCGGCGTAATCGCATGGTAGCCGTTTTCCGCGAGATACTTCATCTGCCTGTCAAACTGCTTCGGATGGACGGTCAGCACGTTGTCCGCCTGGTCATTGATCTGATGATAGTTCAGGACGGGGACGGCGCCATTGGCGCGCAGCATCAGGTACACGCAGACGCCGAGAACAAGGAGAAAGAGCACAAGAAACACCAATAAAATTCGTTTGACGACCATCCGCAAGAACATACATCCCTTTCTGTACTGACCGATTTGCCGGGCAAGCAAAAAGCCTGCCCGTATAAAAAACATACGATTTAAGGATAGTACAATGAATGGGGCATGTCAAGGCAGAATTGTCGCACGATTGCTACGTGCGTGCAGGGCTCAAATCGGATTGCGGAGGGATCATCGGGCAGGATGCTGGAATCCCTGCCGCAGGAAGGACAACGATATGCCTCCGGCGTTGGATTGGAAAAATCTGACGCGTGGGGGCATTCTTTTTGGAAAGAAAAGGTTTTACAAATCGGGGAATCGCCTTATAATGGTAGCGTGTGTTATACGCGGAGCGAAGTATTGGTTTGCTTGGAGGATAGAAGCAATGATGCGAAATGAATTGTGCTGGTGTGGCAGCGGCAAGAAGTACAAGAAGTGCCACGCGGACTTTGATGAACGGCTCAGCGAGATGAAATTTGACTTCATGCGCGGGCAGGTACGTCCGCCGAAGAAGCTCATCAACAATGCGGAGGATATTGCAAAGGTACGAGCATCGGGCGTCGTCAACGACGGGACGCTCGACCTCATGGCAGAACTCGTGCGCCCCGGCATCGATACGGAGTCCTTGGACGCGGCGGCGGCGGAGTACATCCGCAGCCACGGTGGCATTCCGGCATGCCTCCACTACGAAGGGTACCCAAAGAATGTCTGCATCTCGATCAATGATGTCGTCTGCCACGGCATCCCATCGAAACAGACGATCCTGAAGGAAGGCGACATCGTCAACATCGATATCACGACAATTCTCGACGGCTACTACGCGGATGCCTCGCGCATGTTCATCGTCGGCGGGCATACGACGCCGGAGGCGGAAAAGCTCGTGCGCGTGACGCGCGAGTGCATGGAGCGCGGCATCGAAGCGGCTCGTCCATGGCACTTTCTCGGCGACATCGGCGCGGCGTGCGGCGCGCACGCGCGGGAGAACGGCTATTCGGTCGTCACGGCGCTCGGCGGCCACGGTGTCGGCAAGGATTTCCACTTGGAACCGTTCGTGCCGCACACGGGCAAGAAGGACACGGGCATGCTGCTCGTGCCCGGCATGATCCTGACGGTCGAGCCGATGATCAATGCGGGCAAGTCCGCCGTCGTCACGGATAGGAAGGACGGCTGGACGGTGCGAACGAAGGACAAGACGCTCTCGGCCCAGTGGGAAAAGACGATCCTCATCACGGAGACGGGCACAGAGGTGCTCTCGTCGTAAGGGTGCCAAGCGGCACGGAAAGGAAGCAGATGAAATCATTTGAGCAGATGAACCTCTCGCCGCGGATGGTAGAGGCGTTGAAGCAGCGCGGCATCAAGGAGCTGACACCCGTGCAGGAGGCAGCGATCCCCGTCTGCCGCGCAGGGCGCGACGTCATCGTGCAGGCGCAGACGGGAACGGGCAAGACACTCGCGTTTCTCGTGCCGATTTTTGAACTGGCAAAGGCACAGGCAAAAGTCGCGCAGGCACTCGTCATCGCGCCGACGCGCGAGCTCGCGATCCAGATCGCGAAAGTTGCGCAGATCCTCGGCGAGGCGGAGGGCATTTCCTCGCTCGTCCTCTATGGCGGACAGGATATTGAGCGGCAGAAGCAGAAGCTTCGCCGCTGCCCGCAGGTCATCATCGGCACGCCGGGGCGCCTGCTCGATCATTTGAGGCGCGGCACGATCGACGTCTCGAAGGTCAACAAGGTCGTGCTCGACGAGGGCGATGAGATGCTTCGCCTCGGCTTTATCGAAGATGTGGAGATCCTCCTCGGCAAGGTCGCGCCCGATCATCAGCTCATGCTCTTTTCGGCGACGATGCCCGCGCGCGTCCGCGCGCTCTCAGCGCAGTACATGGAGCGTCCCAAGATGATCGAGATTCGCGCGGAGCACGTGACGCTCGATACGATCGAGCAGGTCGTCGTAAGCATCACGGAAGACGAGAAGCTGGATCGCCTCTCCAGGATCATCAACGAGGAGCAGCCGTACCTCATGATGGTGTTCTGCCACACGAAGCAGCGCGCGCATCAGGTGGCCATGGCGCTCGCGGCTCGCGGCTACCTCGCCGACGAGCTTCACGGCGACCTTACGCAGGCGCAGCGCGCGCTCGTACTGCGCCGGTTCCGCGAGGCGAAGCTCCAAGTGCTCTGCGCGACGGACATCGCGGCACGCGGCCTCGATATCGAGGGTGTGACGCATGTCGTGAGCTACGACGTGCCGCACGACGCGGAAGCGTACGTCCACCGCATTGGGCGAACGGGGCGTGCGGGCGGGGAAGGCAAGGCGGTGACGTTCGTGACGGCGCGGCAGTACGAAAAGCTTCGCCGCATCGAGGCGGGCATCAAGGCGCGGATCCGCCGCGAGAATGCCGCGCGCAGGGAAAAGCGCGCGGCGGAAAAGCGAGAAATGGGCAAGCCGGAGAAGGATAATAGGGCGAAGAAGCCGCGATCAAAGCACGCAAGCCGCAAGGGGGCAGTGCATAAGGGGCAGGGAGGCGGAAGGCGCCGTGCAGGCGCGAAGGCGGCGCGCCCAGCGAAGCGGAAGAGCAGCCTCGGCCGCCGCGCGAAGCTTGGAAAGCACCGATGATTCCCTTGGCAGGAAGCAATATATTATGCGGTTGAACAGAAAAAATCTACAATTCTGACGAAGAAAGCAGGATTTTCACACAAAAAAGCGAAATAAATACGCTGTGATAGGAAATAAGATTATCGAGCGCAAAGAATGGATTCTTCGGGGGAGGGATTTCCATGATTGGAATCAAAAATGTTATTGCGATTGTCTGCGGCGGCGGCCCTGCGCCCGGCATCAACAGCGTCATTTCCGGCATCACGAATGAGGCGACGCGCCACGGCTGGGAAGTCATCGGCATCTATGACGGCTTTTCGCGCATCGGGCGCGGCGAGAAGAACTATATCCGCCTCGATCCGAAGAACATCAGCCGTATCCACATGCAGGGCGGCTGCATCTTAAAGATGTCGCGCTTCAATCCGACAAAGAAGGAGTCTGACCTGCGCACGGTTGTCGAGACCCTCACGGAGCTCGGCGTCACGCATCTCGTGACGATCGGCGGCGATGACACGGCGTACAGCTCGGCAGCCGTTTCGGAGTACGCGCACAGGATGGGGCGCACGATCAACGTCGTGCATGTCCCGAAGACGATCGACAACGATCTGCCGCTCCCCGAGGGCGTGCCGACCTTTGGATTCGAGACGGCGCGCGCATTCGCGACGACGGAGATCGAGAATCTCATGGAGGACGCGCGGACGACGAACAACCGCTGGTACTTTACGATCGCAATGGGCCGCACGGCAGGGCACCTCGCGCTCGGCATGGGGCGCAGCGCTGGCGCGGCCGTCACGCTCATCCCGGAGGAGCTTCCAGCGGGGCATGTGCGCCTCCAGCACGTCGTCGACATCCTGACGGGCGCCATCGTCAAGCGCTACCTCACGGGCAAGAATTACGGCGTTGCCGTCATTGCCGAGGGCATCATTGAGAAGATTGCGCCGGAGGACTTCGAGCAGCTCGGCGAGGTCGTGCTCGACGAGCACGGGCATATCCGCTACAGCGAGCTCGACTTCGGCGAGATCCTGAAGCAGAGCGTGCTCACCGAGGTGAAGAAGCTCGGCATCAAGCTCACGATCATCGACAAGGAGATCGGCTACGAGCTTCGCTGCACGGCGCCGATCGCCTACGACATCGACTATGCGCGCTCGCTCGGCTACGAGGCGGTCAAGTTCCTCATGCGCGGGGAGAGCGGCGCGATCATCTCGATCCAAAACAGCGAAGCCGTTCCCATGCGCTTTGAGGATATCCGCGACGAGAAGACGGGCAAGACGCGTGTCCGCAAGGTCAATATCGAGTCTGTCGGCTACCGCATCGCGCGCGGTTCGATGATGCGCCTCGAAAAGGGAGATCTCGACGATCCCGGTCTTGCCAACGCGTACCGCATGGAGCCGGCAGCGTTCAAGGCGCGTTACGCGTATCTTTTCGGCGAGGGCGAGGCGCCGTCGGCAGGGGAAAAAGCAGGGGCGAAGAAATAACGCTTGACATTGTTTTTTCCATGCCCTATAATATCATATTGTCAGTCGTCGATAGACGGCACGATATCGCGGGATAGAGCAGTAGGTAGCTCGTCGGGCTCATAACCCGAAGGTCACAGGTTCAAGTCCTGTCCCCGCAACCAATCGACAAGACCGCTGATATAGCTCAGTCGGTAGAGCGTATCCTTGGTAAGGATAAGGTCACCAGTTCAATCCTGGTTATCAGCTCCATAATTTGCGGCGGCATAGCTCAGTTGGCTAGAGCATGCG
>NZ_KI273051.1:129596-202857 GCF_000469545.1 Mitsuokella sp. oral taxon 131 str. W9106
GTCCGGAGTTCAAATCTCTGTGCCGCCACCATCGTGACTGCAGCCCCTTTTTAGGGGCTTTTCGTTTACGCGCATTACGAGGGAGGACGCAGTATGATCAAAGAGGCAATCGTCAAGGTCGTAGGAAAGGGAGACCTTTCCTACGAGGAAGCGTACGCGGTCATGAATGAGATCATGAACGGCGAGACGACACAGGTGCAGAACGCGGCGTATCTCGCGGCGCTTTCGGCGAAGAGTGCGAAGGCGGAGACGATCCAAGAGATTGCGGGCTCTGCCAAGGCGATGCGCGACCATGCACGCGCCGTCGCTCACACGATGGACGTTCTCGATATCGTCGGAACGGGCGGCGATCACTCGTGCAGCATCAACATTTCGACGACGGCTTCGATGATTATTGCGGCGGCAGGCGTCAAGGTCGCCAAGCATGGCAATCGTGCGGCATCCTCGAAGTCGGGCGCGGCGGACTGTCTCGAAGCGCTCGGCGTCAATCTCGATCAGCCGCCGGAGAAGGCGGTGCGCGAGCTTGAAGAGATCGGGCTATGCTTCCTCTTCGCACAGAAGTACCACGCGTCGATGAAGCACGTCGGGCAGGTCCGCCGCGAGCTTGGCATCCGCACGGTCTTCAATATACTTGGCCCGCTCACGAATCCCGCGCATCCGACGCGCATGGTGCTCGGCGTCTACGACGAGTACCTTCTCGAACCGCTCGCACAGGTGCTCCTCTCGCTTGGCGTGAAGCGCGGCATGGTCGTCTACGGCAAGGATTGCCTCGACGAGCTCTCGCTTTCCGCGCCGACTGCCGTCTGCGAGTTCAAGGACGGTTGGTTCCGCCGCTACGAGGTCACGCCGGAGGAATACGGCCTTGCGCGCTGCACGAAGAAGGACATCGAGGGCGGCACGCCGGAAGAAAACGCGGCTGTGACGCGCGCGATCCTCTCGGGCGGTACGGGCGCAAAGACGGACATCGTTCTCTTGAACGCAGGCGCGGCGATCTATGTCGGCGGCAAGGCGGAAAGCATTGCGGACGGCATCCGAGCTGCGCGCGACGTGGTCGCTTCCGGCGCGGCGATGAAGAAGCTGGAGGCGTTCAAGGCACTCTCCCATGCGTGATTTTCTCTATGAAATGTTCTATTCGTGTAGGCGGCATGAGCGGCTTGCCAAAACGAAAAATGTTGGTTGACAGGCATGGACGTTTATGCTAGATTGTATAGGTGACATTATGCAATGGATCTAAATTTCGAGCGTAAGGGGTGTTAACGAGATGCGCAACAATATTACGTTGGAGTGCACGGAGTGCCATAGCCGCAACTACCGCACCAACAAGAATAAGAAGAACGATCCGGATCGCCTGGAGTTCAATAAGTACTGCAAGTTCTGCAAGAAGCACACGGTACATAAGGAAACGAAGTGATTCGGGTTCTTTTGGGGCGAATGGAGATGTGAGATGGCGGTGAAGAAGTTTCTCGACGAAGTCGTCGCAGAGATGAAAAAGGTGTCTTGGTCCACGAGACGGGAACTTTTCACCTATACGGGCGTCGTCGGCATCGCAGTCGTTGTCGTCTGTGTCTTGATTTGGATTTGCGATACGATCTTCGCGAGAGTGTTCAACATCATTTTGCGGTAAGCTGGGTGAGGAAAAGTGGCGGACAAAGAAGAACTCGATCTGCATAAGGACAATCCGGGCAGGGCATGGTACGTGATTCATACCTATTCGGGCTATGAGAACAAAGTCAAGGCGAATCTTGAGCGCCTCATCCATACGGCGAATATGGAAGACATGATCTTTGGCGTCGTCGTCCCGATGGAGGATGAGGTCGAGATCAAGGATGGACACGAAAAGGTCGTTCCGCGCAAGGTGTTTCCGGGCTACGTGCTCGTCGACATGGTCGTCGATGAACGCTCGTGGTACGTTGTGCGCAACACGACGGGCGTAACGGGGTTTGTCGGCTCGGAAAAACACCCGATCCCGCTTACGCCTGCCGAAGCGCAGCGCATTTTGCAGGGCGGCATCACGGAAAGAGAGAAGGCGGCGCCCGAAGTCGCGGTCGGCGACGCAGTCCGCATCAAGGCGGGCGTGTTTGAAAACTACGAAGGCACCATCTCCGAAATCGATACGGAGAAAGCGCGTCTCAAGGTCATCGTCGATGGAACGCCCGTGGAGATGGGTTTCCGTGAGGTCGAGAGGATCTGACTTAGGCGATGGATATCCTTATTAGGAGGTGAAATCAATGGCAAAGAAAGTTTCTAAGATCGTGAAGCTTCAGGTCGCGGCTGGCAAGGCGAATCCGGCTCCCCCGGTCGGACCTGCACTCGGCCAGGCCGGCGTCAACATCATGGGCTTCTGCAAGGAATTCAATGAGCGAACGAAGCAGCAGGCTGGGCTGATCATCCCGGTCGTCATTACGGTTTTTGAGGATCGTTCCTTCACGTTCATCACGAAGACCCCGCCGGCAGCGGTCCTTCTGAAGAAGGCCGCCGGCATCGATAAGGCTTCGGGCGAGCCGAACAAGACGAAGGTCGCAAAGCTCCCTCGCGCAAAGGCACAGGAAATCGCACAGAGCAAGATGGCCGACCTCAATGCTGCCGATATCGAAGCCGCTACCCGCATGATCGAGGGCACGGCACGCAGCATGGGCATCGAGATCGTCGATTGATTCGATGATGCTGCCCTTCCTCCGGTGGGAGGCAATACCGTTTGAACCACGAAAAGGAGAACATGGAAATGTCTAAGACTGGCAAGAAATATCAGGAAGCTGCCAAGCTCGTCGAAGCGGGCAAGCTCTATACGCCTGCTGAGGCAATGGATCTCGTCAAGAAGACGGCGACGAAGAAATTCGATGAAACGATCGAGCTTCACGTCCGGCTCGGCGTCGATCCGAAGTACGCGGACCAGCAGGTTCGCGGTGCGATGGTCCTGCCGCATGGCACGGGCAAGTCGAAGCGCGTCCTCGTCTTTGCAAAAGGCGAGAAGGTCAAGGAGGCGGAAGCTGCAGGTGCAGACTTCGTCGGCTCCGATGAAATCGTCCAGAAGATCCAGGGCGGCTGGCTCGACTTTGATGTCGCAGTCGCTACGCCGGACATGATGGGGACGGTCGGCCGTCTCGGCAAGGTCCTCGGACCCCGCGGCCTCATGCCGAACCCGAAGCTGGGGACAGTCACGATGGATCTCACGAAGGCGATCTCCGAGATTAAAGCAGGTAAAGTCGAATACCGCACGGACAAGGCGGGCAATGTGCACTGCCCGATTGGCAAGGCGTCGTTCGATGCTGAGAAGCTTCAGCAGAACTTCCAAGCCCTGATTGATACATTGAACCGCGTCAAGCCGTCGGCGGCAAAAGGTCAGTACATGCGCTCCATCACGGTCAGCGCAACGATGGGACCGGGCGTGCCGATCCAGATCTAAGAAGCGCGTTCAAGGGAGGAGCGATCCTCTATCATCATACGAAGGCTGCAGACAGCAGGTTTGAGTCACTCATCTAACGGTACGTCGTACCGCCTGCCGAGGCCGGAGCCACGACTTTGAAATTGTGATCTCCGGCGTACAGCCGGAGGTTTTCTTATTTGCTTTGAAATTTACAGCGATGGGAGGTGTAAGAATGAGCAAGATCAGTCCAGAAAAGAAGGCCGTTGTCGCGGAGCTCACCGAACAGCTCAAGTCCGCGAAGGGCGTTGTCCTCACGAGCTACAAGGGCCTTACGGTTGCACAGGACACGGAACTGCGCCGCGAGCTCCGCGCTGCCGGCGTTTCGTACCACGTCGTCAAGAATACGATGATGCACCTCGCAGCGGATGCAGCGGGCATGAACGAGATCGACGAGCACCTTGCGGGCACGACGGCGTTCGCATTCTCGGCAGAGGATGCGGTCGCTCCCGCGAAGGTCATCTGCGGCTTCATCAAGAAGAACAAGCTCGATGAGTCGGAGCTCCTGACCGTCAAGGTCGGTGCCATCGAAGGGCAGGTCGTGGGCGTCAAGGAAGTCAAGGCGCTCGCCGAACTTCCGTCCCGCGAGGAACTCATCGCCAAGATGCTTGGCAGCATGAATGCGCCGATTTCCAACACGGTTGGTGTCCTGCAGGGCGTTATCCGCAAGGCCGTCTATGTGCTTGAGGCAATCCGCGAGCAGAAGGCGTCCGCATAAGCGAATCGCATAAGAAGAAAATCGAATTCAAATTATTGGAGGAAAAGACAATGACGAAAGAAGAAATCATGGAAGCCATTGAAGGCATGACTGTCCTCGAGCTGTCCGAGCTCGTCAAGGCTATGGAGGAGAAGTTCGGCGTCAGCGCTGCTGCTCCGGTCGCGGTTGCTGCTGCAGGCGGCGCTGCTGCTGCTGCAGGCGGCGAAGAGAAGACCGAGTTCACGGTCGTTCTCACGGCTGTTGGCGATAAGAAAATCAACGTCATCAAGGCTGTCCGTGAGGCTACGGGCCTTGGGCTTAAGGAAGCAAAGGCACTCGTTGACGGCGCTCCGGCTCCGATCAAGGAGAATGCCCCCAAGGCTGACGCTGAGGCACTCAAGGCGAAGCTCGAAGAGGCTGGCGCTAAGGTTGAGCTGAAGTAAGGCTCGCTTCACAAAAAAAGAACTGTCTCCGAAGGAGACAGTTCTTTTTGTTTTGACCGTGCCTTGGAAATCACTTCACGGCACATTGGATTCAAGGAGGGATCTTTTATGCAGGCACAGACGGAAGAGCATGGCGTCCTCAGCCGATTATTCAAGCTGCGCGAAAAAAACACGACGGTCCGCACGGAGGTCATCGCAGGCTTCACAACCTTTATCGCACTCGCCTACATCATGTTCGTCAACCCGAATATCCTGGCGGATGCGGGCATTCCGAAGGAAGCGGCGATCGCCTCGACGATCTGGATCGCAGCGCTTTCGACGATGGTCATGGGCGTGTTCGCGAACTATCCGGTCGCCATGGCGCCGGGCATGGGGCTCAATGCGTTCTTCGCTTACTACGTCTGCGGCGTCCTCGGACTTCACTGGACGGTCGCGCTCGGCGCCGTGTTCTTCTCCGGCATTTTCTTTCTCATCCTGACGATCAGCCATATCCGCCAAGCGATCATCGGCGCCGTGCCGACGAACCTGCGCCGTGCGATCGGCGTCGGCATCGGCCTTTTTATCGCATTCGTCGGGCTCAAGGGAACGGGGCTGATCATCAGCGATCCGGCGACCTTCATCACGCTCGGCCATGTGACGCAGCCGACGACGGCACTCGCGCTCTTCGGGCTCGTCTTCACGGCGGGGCTCATGGCGCGCGGCGTGCAGGGCGCCATCCTGCTCGGCATCATCGTGACGACGATCCTCTCGATGGCGTTCGGCATATCGGCAGCGCCGCACGGCGTCGCGGACATCATCAGCACATCGCTGCCGCATATGGGCGAGACGTTTGCGAAGCTTGATATCGCTGGCGCATGGGACTACGGCATCTTCTCGATCATCTTCACGTTCACCGTCGTCGAGCTCTTCGATAATATGGGCACGCTTATCGGTCTCACGTCGAAAGCGAAGATGGTGAAATCAAACGGCGAGATCGAAAATCTCGACCGTGCACTCACGACGGATGCGTGCGGCACGATCATAAGCTCCGTCTTCGGCACATCGACGGTCACGAGCTACATCGAGAGCGCCGCGGGCATCGCAGCGGGCGGCAAGACGGGGCTCACGGCCGTGACAGTCGCGATCCTCTTTATCGTCTCCCTGCTCTTTGCTCCGCTCATCGGCCTCGTGCCGGGCTTTGCTACGGCGCCCTCGCTCGTGCTCGTCGGCGCGCTCATGATGAGCGAGGTCGGCAAGATCGAGTTCCAGGATTTCACGGACGGACTGCCCGCCTTCCTCACGATCATCATGATGCCGCTCACGTCGAGCATCGCGAACGGCTTCGCGTTCGGCTTCATCAGCTACTCCATCGTCAAGACGCTCGGCGGCAAGGCGAGGGAAGTCAGCCTCATCATGTGGCTCGTGAGCATCGCTTTCATCATCAATCTCTTCCTGCGTTCTTGACAAAGGCAGGACGCTATGATACGATAGGTATCCGTAGGCGCACGTATTGCGCCTTTCCCCAACCGCACGGCGAGGCGGCGCGAGCCATAAGGCGGCGAAAGCCGCGCCGAAGCCGGCGAGTACGAATCCAGGGAGGTGTAATGAATGTACGCAATTATCAAGACGGGCGGCAAGCAGTACAAGGTCGCTGAGGGTGATGTCATCCGCGTCGAGAAGCTCGCAGCAAGCGAGGGTGAGCAGGTCGTCTTTGACGAGGTCCTGACGGTCGTTGACGGCGAAGCGGTCAAGGTCGGAAAACCGAGCGTCGCAGGCGCAAAAGTCACGGCGAAAGTCGAGGAACAGGGCAAGGCGAAGAAGATCCGCATCTTCAAGTACAAGGCGAAGTCGAACTACCGCAAACGACAGGGGCATCGCCAGCCGTTCACGAAGGTTGTCATTGAAAAGATCGAAGCCTGATCCATGATACGGGTCACGGTGACGAGAGAGGCAGACGGAAAGGTATCGGGCTACCAGGTCGAGGGCCACAGTGGCACGGCGGCGCATGGAGAGGATATCGTCTGCGCGGGCGTTTCGGCACTCGCGCAGACCGCCCTTTTAGGAATCGGCGAGTACCTGCATCGCGAGGTTTCATACAAAGTCGCGAGCGGAAAGCTCATGATGTGCCTGAAGGACGCACCCGATACAGAGACAGAAGCCGTTTTGCAGACGATGCTGCTGGGAATCCGTGCGATCGAGAGGATCCATCCCGAAGCCGTCTGCGTAAAGGAAAAAAGCGGAGGTGAGATACATGTTCCAGTTTGATTTGCAGCTTTTTGCACATAAGAAGGGCGTCAGCTCCACGCGAAACGGTCGTGACAGCGAGGCGAAGCGCCTCGGGGTCAAGGAGCATGCCGGCACGGTCGTGACGGCAGGCAGCATCCTCGTCCGCCAGCGCGGCACGCACTTTCATCCAGGGCACAACGTTGGCATCGGCAAGGACGACACGCTTTTTGCGAAGGTGGCAGGCAAGGTCGCGTTTGAGCGCAAGGGTCGCTACCGTCGTCAGATCAGTGTTTACACGGCAGAAGAGGCTATGTAATGCATAAAATGCCTGCGCTCCTTCCTTTTGGAGTGCAGGTTTTTCTTCTATCTAGAAGAAATATAGGGAAAACAGCGTTAGGCTGCGTTGTTGCTACGGAAGGACCGGCGCGGCGGCGTCGGTTTTTGTCGTATGGGCCAGTACGGCGTCCGTTGGCACCAAAAGCTCGAAAGGAGCCACTATGCAATTCATCGACAGGACGCGCGTCATCGTCAAAGCGGGCGACGGCGGGCATGGCAAGTCCGCATTCCGCCGTGAGAAGTTCGTGCCGAAGGGCGGCCCTGCGGGCGGTGACGGCGGGCGTGGCGGCGATGTCGTATGCATCGTCGATTCGAATCGGAACACGCTCTTGGACTTCCGCTACCATCGCAAGTTTCAGGCGAAAAATGGTGGGAACGGCGATATCAAGAACCAGTACGGAAAGAACGCCGAGACATGCTTCATCAAAGTGCCGCCCGGAACGATAATAAAGGATGAGAAGACGGGCGAGCAAATCGCCGATCTCACGGAGATCGGGCAGATGGCTGTCGTCGCGAAAGGCGGGCGAGGCGGGCGCGGCAACGCGAAGTTTGCGAATGCGGCGAACCGCGCGCCGACGTTCGCCGAATTCGGCGAGCCGGGCGAGGCAAGAAACCTCATCCTGGAGCTGAAGCTCCTGGCGGACGTCGGCCTCGTCGGCTATCCGAGTGTCGGAAAATCGAGTCTTGTCGCGAGCTGCAGCGCCGCACGCCCCGAGATCGCTGATTATCCCTTCACGACGATCACGCCCGTGCTCGGCGTCGTCAGGACGGACTACGAGAAGAGCTTCGTCATGGCGGATATCCCCGGCCTCATCGAGGGCGCGGCGGACGGCGTCGGGCTTGGGCATGATTTCCTGCGCCACGTCGAGCGCACGAAGCTCATCCTCCATATCGTCGACGCGGCTGGCATCGAAGGGCGTGATCCCGTCGAGGATTACGCGAAGATCAACGTCGAGCTGAAGAAGTACAGCGAGAAGATCGCACGGCGCACGCAGGTTCTCGTCGCGAACAAGATCGACCTGCCCGAGGCGCAGGAAAACCTGCCGCGCCTGAAGGAACTCGCTGCGCGGGAGGGACTGAAGTTCTTCCCGATTTCCGCCGCGACGCGCGAGGGCATCAAGGAGCTCATCGCCTACGTCGGCGAATGGCTGGAGGACTATGTCGAGGAGCCGGAGACAGAAATGGGCGAAAAGGGATACGAGCCGATGGAGGAGGATCCCGATCACGTGACGATCTCGCGAAACGATGCAGGCGACTTCATCGTGAGCGGAAAGGCACTCGAAAAACTCGTCCGAATGACGAACTTCAGCAACGACGAAGCCGTGCGCCGCTTCCAGTACATTTGGCGCATCAAGGGAATCGATGCCAAGCTTATCGAACGCGGCATCAAGGAAGGACAGACCGTCCGTATCGGCGCGATGGAGTTCGAGTACCGCGAATAACCGACGATTCCGAATAGGAGGAACCAATTTGATACGAAATTCACTCACGGGCAAACAGAAGCGTTTCCTGCGCTCGCTCGGCATGACGACGGAGCCGTCCCTGCAGATCGGCAAGGATGGCGTGATGCCGACCGTCGTGCAGGCAGCCGTCGAGCAGCTCCAAAAGCGCGAGCTCATCAAGGTGCGCGTATTGCAGAACTGCATGATGCCGCCGAAGGATGCGATCACGATGCTCGCCGAGCGTGCGGATGTGAACCTCGTCCAGATCATCGGGCGCAACGGACTCCTCTTTCGCCGCAATTTCGACAAGCCGAAGATCGAGCTGCCGTAGGGTGGGCGGGAAAGGTGAAATGCAGGGCATAGGCGAAGGAGCAAGGCATGAAGGCAAGAGAGCGCCTGAAAGAGGCAAACCGTATCGTCGTCAAAGTTGGCACGAGCACGCTCACGCACGGCGCGGGCGGGCTCAACCTGCGCCGGATCGACTTGCTCGTGCGCGAGCTCGCCGATCTCATGAACGCGGGCAAGGAACTCGTGCTCGTCTCGTCGGGCGCGATTGCGGCGGGGATGGGCAGGCTCGGACTCAAGGAAAAGCCTGCGGCGATTCCAAAGAAGCAGGCGATCGCTGCGATCGGCCAAGGCGTCCTCATGCATATCTACGAGAAATTCTTTGCAGAGTACGGCGTGACGATGGGACAGATCCTGCTCACGAAAGAGAATGCGGCGCAGCATAATCAGTACAGCCATTCGCGCAACGCGCTCCTCTCGCTCCTCTCGATGGGCGCGATCCCCGTCATCAACGAGAACGATGCCGTATCGGTCGACGAGATCAAGATCGGCGACAACGACAATCTCTCCGCCATCATCGCGACGCTCGTCGACGCCGATGCGCTCCTCATCCTGTCGGACATCGAGGGCCTCTACACGGCGAATCCCGCAACGCATGCGGAGGCGGAGCTCATCCACGAGATCGACCAGCTCACGCCGGAAATCGAGAAGCTTGCAGACGGAGCGGGCTCGGAGCGCGGCACGGGCGGCATGGTCACGAAGCTTGAGGCGGCGCGTGTCGCGATGCGTGCGGGCGTCACGATGGTCATTGCCTCAGGGCGCGAGGAGGGAGTCATTCGCCGCGTGCTCGCAGGGGAGACGGTCGGCACGATATTCCCGGCACGGGAAGCGCATCTGCGCGTCCGCAAGAGCTGGATTGCATTCGGCAAGCGGCTCGCGGGCGAGATCACCGTCGATGCAGGCTGTGCCGAAGCGCTTGCAGGCGGGGCGAGCGTGCTCGCGGCAGGCATTAGCGCCGTCGCGGGCGACTTCGCGGCAGGCTCGGCACTTCGCGTTCTCGATGCGAAGGGACGCGAGATCGCGCGCGGCATCACGAACTACGGCGCATCGGATCTCACGCGTCTCATCGGGCATCGGACAGAGGAGTTCGATGCGCTCGTCGAAGGCGCGCACCGTGCGGAAATCATCCATCGCGACAATCTCGTGCGCATGGTATAATGAATCAAACACGAAAAGAGGGGAGGCAGAAATGGGATCAGAAGTTCAGGCGCGCGTCCGTGCGCAGGCAGAAGCGGCAAAATGTGCTTCGCGCGCGCTCGCATGCCTTTCGAGCGCGGCAAAGGACGCAGCGCTCCGCGCGATGGCGGATGCGCTCACCGCGCATACGGAAGTGATCCGAAAGGCGAATGCATCGGATCTCAAGGCGGCGCGCGCAGCGGGCGCTCGCCCCGCATATCTCGACCGGCTCGCGCTCGACGCGACGCGCATCGAGTCGATGGCGGAGGGGCTTCGCGAGGCGTCGCGCCTTCCCGATCCCGTCGCGGGCGGCGATTATGAGACCGTGCGCCCCAACGGGCTTGAGATCCGGCGCGTGCGCGTGCCGCTCGGCGTCGTCGCGATCATCTATGAGGCGCGCCCCAATGTGACGTCCGATGCCGCAGGGCTTTGCCTCAAGTCGGGGAACGCCGTCATTCTGCGCGGCGGCTCGGACGCGCTCGGCTCGAACCGTGTGATCGCCTCTGTCCTGGCGCATGCGGCGTACGCTGCCGGTGTGCCTGAAGGCGCAATCCAGCTCATCGAGACGCGCGACCGCGCTGCCGTCGACGCGATGCTCGGTCTGCGCGGCATGATCGACGTCGTCATTCCGCGCGGCGGCGCAGGGCTCATCGCGCATATCGTCGCGCATAGCCGCGTGCCCGTCATCGAGACGGGCACGGGCGTCTGCCATACATTCGTCGACGAGACGGCAGACGAAGGTATGGCGACGGCGATCGCCGTCAATGCAAAGGCGAGCCGCTGCAGCGTCTGCAATGCGATGGAGACGCTGCTCGTGCACGCAAATATCGCAGCATCCTTCTTGCCAAAGGTGACGGCGGAGATGGAGCGCGCGGGCGTCACGCTGCGCGGCTGCGAACGCGCGCGCGCGATCTGTCCCTCGATGGAGGCGGCAACGGAGGAGGACTGGGCGACAGAGTACGGCGACCTCATCCTTTCCGTGCGCGTGGTCGATACGATGGATGATGCGATTGCGCATATCCATCGCTATGGCACGGGACATTCCGAGGCGATCGTGACGCGCGACCTCGAACGTGCGCATCGTTTTCAGCGCGAGGTCGATGCGGCGGCAGTCTACGTCAACGCTTCGACGCGCTTCACGGACGGACACGAATTCGGCTTCGGTGCGGAGATCGGCATCAGCACGCAGAAACTTCACGCACGCGGCCCGATGGGACTCGCGGCACTCACGAGCACGAAGTACCTGATTTACGGCGAAGGGCAGATTCGCGCATGAAGCGGCGAATGCTCTTCGGCTACGTTCGGACGATCCGGCAGTACCTCGCGTCGCCAAAGGGCGGCCGCGATGTGCGCGACTGGGCGCGGGCGGCATTTTTCGCGGCGCTCACGGCGGCAGCCGCGATATGGATCTTGCATGAGATGGGAGTGTAGGCATGACGGCAGGGCGAATCGGCATTATGGGCGGCACGTTTGACCCCATCCACATCGCACACCTTGCGATCGCGGAGGAAGCGCGCGTGGCGTTCGCGCTCTCGCGCGTGCTGTTCATCCCCGCAGCGAATCCGCCGCACAAACAGGGACGATCGATCACGGATGCGCGGCACCGCTTTATGATGGTTCAGCTCGCGACGGCGGCGAACCCGCATTTCTTCGTCTCGGCTGTGGAGATGGAACGCAAGGGACCATCGTACTCGCTGCTCACGGTGCAGGAGCTTCACGAAATGTACGGAAGGGAACAGGAACTCTACTTCATCACGGGCATGGACTCCATCAACGAGCTTCATACGTGGTACCATCCGAAGGAACTCCTCGCCGCGTGCCACTTCGTCGGCACGACGCGCCCCGGCGAGCCACCGGATCACGCGGCGCTCATACGCGACTTCGGCGTGCTCGCCGAGACTCGGATCCACTGCCTTGACGTTCCTGCCTTTGCCCTTTCCTCGACCGACCTGCGCGCGCGCGTGCGCGAGGGCAAGCCGATACGCTATCTCGTCCCGGAAGCCGTCGATGCTTACATACGAAAGGAAGGGCTGTACCGTGCGCACAAAGATGACGTATGACGAAATGAAAGAAGCGCTTAAAAAGCGGCTGAAGCCGAAGCGCTTCACGCACTCGCTCGGCGTTGCCGAGACGGCAGTCTTTCTCGCACGTAGGTTCGGCGTCGACGAGGAGAAGGCGCGCATCGCGGGACTCCTCCACGATTGCGGGCGCGAGTATGAGGACAGCGCGCTCATCCATGAAGCGGAGCGGCGGGGCATCCCCGTCTCGGACGTCGAACGGGCGATGCCGATCCTCCTGCACGCCTACATCGGCGCACGGCGCGTGCGCGAAGTGTACGGCATCAAGGATGCGGCGATCGAGCAGGCGATTTGGCGCCACAGCGTCGGCGCAGAAGATATGACGGATCTAGACAAGGTGATTTGGTTCGCCGATATGATCGAGCCGGGACGAGCTTACCCCGAGGTCGAGAGGCTGCGCCGCCTCTCGCGCGAGGCGAGCCTCGATGCGATGGTGCTCGAAGGGCTCACGCAGACGATCCTCTTCGTCGTGCGCGAAGGACATCTCATCCATCCGGTGACGGTAGCGGCACGCAACGCGCTCCTTTTGAAAGGAAGCACGTGATATGTCGGAATGGGATGAAGGCTGGGACGAAGCGCCGCGCGCGCATGTCAATACAACGAAACAAAACATTCTAAGGAAAAAGCGCATCATCGCAAGGCGAAGGCGCAGGCGGTTTTTCGGCTGCCTCTTTCTGCTCGTGCTCGCTGCGGCGCTCATGGCGGGGCTGCTCTTCGTCGGCTATGCGGCCTATAGCTGGGGCACGGAACTGTACCATGACTGCCAAACGATGTACGCCGCTTACACAGAGCGGCAAAAGGCGCGGCGCGGCGAGATCAGCCCCGCGTTCGACGGCTATACGAACGTGCTCGTCCTCGGGCTTGATGCGGGGGCGTCGGAGGAAGGGGAGCCAACGGGAACGCATGCCGACACGGTGCTTTTCCTCAGCATGGAGAATGCGACGGGCAGGGTCCGCTTCATCACGATCCCGCGCAATACGTGGGTGACGTACCCGACGGAGCAGGGCGGACACGGCAAGATCCGCGATCTCTACGCCCTGGGCGGTGCGCCGCTCGTCGTGCGGAGCGTCCGCACCCTGCTCGGCGGCGTTTCCATTCACCAGTACGTCACGGTCGATATGCAGACGTTTGCCGACCTCATCGACGCCTTGGGCGGCATCGACCTCTACGTCGAGAGCGACATGAACTACGACGATCCGGAGGACGGCACGGCGATCCATCTGGAGCAGGGATACCAGCATCTTTCAGGCGAGCAGGCGCAGCAGTATCTCCGTTACCGCAGCCCCGAGCTCGGGGAAGTCGGCCGCGTGCAGCGCCAGCAGAAATTCGTTCGCGCGCTCTACCGCAGGCTCCTGCAGGTGCGCACCATTCCGAAGCTGCCTGCGATCGCCGAGATCCTGCGCGACCGCGTCGATACGAGTGCGGAGATATTCGACTCGGCACATCTCGCGCACGTTGTGCGCGCGCTCGCGGCGGATGAGCCGCAGAGCCTCATGCTGCCCGGTTCGCCTGCGCATGGCGATGCGAGCATTTGGATGCCGGACGACAGCGGGATTGAGAAAAAAATGGATGAACTTTTCGTACTCGATGCGAGTGCGCTAGGGACAGAATGAAGCTGCTGCACACAAGCTATGGATTTCAGGAGGATTTTTCATGACAGAACAGGAAATGGCGCAGGCGATCTGCGCGGCGGCGAGCGCGAAGAAGGCGCGTGACATCGTGCAGATGGACATGCACGGCGTCATGAGCTCGACGGACTACTTCGTCGTCTGCTCGGCGAATACGGCGACGCAGGTACGCGCCATCGCCGACAACATCGAGGAGGAACTCGCGAAGAAGGGCAAGGCATTCCTTCGCAGGGAGGGCTACCGCGAAGGCGAGTGGGTCCTCATGGACTACGGCGACGTCATCGCGCACGTCTTCATGCAGGATGCGCGTGAATACTACGCACTCGAAAATCTTTGGGGGGATGCGGCGCTCACGCCGTATGAGGATTGACAATATGAATATGTACGATGGGAAAGAGCGCACAAGAGAGCGCGTGCTGCGCAGGCACAAGTACGGGCCGAGCACCGTCGCATGCCTGCGCGTTGTCCGCCTTGGCGAGATGGGGGCGTTCCTCGATGCAGAGACCGGAAATACAAGCGACGATATCCTGCTGCACCATGCGCAGCAGACGCATCCCGTCGCGGTGGGCGACATGGTCGAAGTATTCCTCTACCTCGATCCGAAGCATCGCCTGACGGCGAGCATGCACACGCCGAAGATGAAGGAAGGGCAGATCGCGCGGCTTCCGGTCATCAACGTCGCGAAAGACGGCGCGTTCCTCGACGTCGGCGCGGAGCGCGGCATCTTCATGCCGTATGCGGGCATGCGCGGCAGGCCCCAGGTCGGCGAAGTCGTTTGGGCGAAGCTCTACACCGACAAGTCGGGACGCCTCGCCGTGACGATGGAGGTCGAAGACGAGATGCGCCGCGCCTCGAAGAGGGCGGAGGGCGTCAAGGTAGGCGATCGTCTCACGGGCGCGATCTACAACTATACGGACAAAGGCGCATTCCTCTTTTCCGAAGAACGCTACATCGTCTTCATCGCGAATAAGGAGATGGCGGATCGGCCGCGCATCGGCGCGGTGGTAACCGTGCGCGTGACGTATGTCCGCAGGGACGGCAGGCTCAATGCCTCGCTCCGCGCGGCAAAGGAAGTGGCACGCATCACCGACGCGGAGCGCATCCTCGCCTTCCTGCACGAGCGAGAGGGCAAGATGCCCTACAGCGACGCGACGACGCCCGAAGTCGTCCGCGACAAGTTCCAAATCAGCAAGGCGGCGTTCAAGCGCGCACTCGGGCATCTCATCAAGGAAGGGCGCATCGAGGAGCGCGAGGGTTGGACGTATTTGAAAGAAGTGAAAACACAATAATTTTCTCATGGAAATAGAAGGAGTTTTCCCTGCAAAAGCGAATTAAAAAAATAAGATGTATTGTTTCACCGGGCATGAAATGAATCAAGGAGCCGCAAAGGCGGCCGCCGATCAATCATCATGGGGGCGAATGGAATGGCAGAAAAAAAAGCAGAATCCAAGAACGAGCAGAAAGGTATTCTGCTGGAAACAGGCACAAATGAATTCGAGATTGTAGAGTTTAACATCGGCAATGTAAACTACGGCATCAACGTCGCAAAAGTCCGTGAGGTCATCACGCGCGTGCCCGTAACGGCAATGCCGCAGGCGCATCCGTACATCGATGGGCTCTTCACGCTTCGCGGCAAAGCGATACCGCTCGTCAATCTCCCGCGCTGCCTGAACGCGCAGACGGCGGGCACGCCGCGCAACATCATCGTGACGGAGATCAACAACTACAACATCGGTTTCCTCGTCGAGACGGTTTCGCGCATTCACCGCATTTCGTGGAAGGAGATGGAGCCGGCGCCGGAGGTCGGCGATCAGTCGCGCGTCGTCGGCATCATCAAGATGAAGGACCGCATCGTCCTGCTGCTGGATTTTGAGACGATCATCGCGGAGATCAATCCGGAGATCAATCAGAAGCTCAGCACGGTGGATGATGCGACGGAGGACGTCAAGGACAAACGGGGCCGCGCGCACGTCGTCGTCGCCGAGGACTCGCCGCTCCTGCGCGAGCTTCTCGTCTCGACACTCCACGATTCAGGCTATCGTTTCATACGTGACTTCGGCAACGGGCAGGACGCTTGGGAGTATCTTTGCGAACTTGCGAAGAAGAATGGCCCGATCGAGAACCAGGTCGGCGTCATCGTTTCCGATGTCGAGATGCCGAAGATGGACGGGCATCGCCTGCTGAAGCTCGTACGCGAAGACGAGCGCCTGAAGGAAGTGCCTCTCGTACTCTTCTCATCGCTCATCAACCCAGAAATGCGCCGCAAGGGCAAGGAACTCGGCGCTTCGGGGCAGATCGCAAAGCCGGAGATCAACCAGCTTATCGAGCTTCTCGACCATCTCGTCTTTGGCACGGAGCTTAAGCACGCCCAGCTCACGGAATAAGCGGATTCTTGGACCAGGAAAAGCAAGGGAGCAAGCTGCACGATATGCGCAGCTTGCTTTTTACTGTAAAATGGCAGGATATTCCTTGTTGAAATGCGCGATGTCCGCTATAATGAGGAAAATGGGTCAATCGAAAGAGGGTCCAAGCATGAAACGATATACGCCACTCTTATTGACGGCGTTCATACTTTTTCTCCTCGTGCTTGCAGGTGCGGCGTATCTTGCCGGTGCAGGCGGAAAGGGCGAAAAGCAGGCAAGGCAGGAAATCACGGCGCTCACGACACTGCCACCGGAAACCGCATCGATCCTGTCAGCGGATTACGAGCGCGCGACTGGCGTGCGGGTCCATTTCGTGCCCGTCTCAAAAGACGACGTGCTCTCCCGCATGAAGGAACAGGCAGAGAATGCGGGGGAGGGCGTCGCTGCGCTCGTGCTCACGGACAGCGAGACGCTCACGCAGGCGGCGTCGAAAGGATACCTCGTGCCGTATCTCTCCGAGACGAACGATATGATCGCCGACGATCTGCGCCAGCATGACGGGTATTGGACGGGCGTTTGGTACGACCCCATCGTATTCTGCGTGAGCCGTGACTATCTCAAGACGCAGCGCAGCATCCCCGACTCGTGGCAGACGCTCGCGAAGTCGGACGCGCGCGTCGGCATCACGGACTTCATGGCGGCGGATGCTTCGGCCAATCTGCTCTATTCGATGATCGCGCAGTACGGCGATGCGGTGACGTTCGATATATGCCGCGCGATTCATCCGCGCGTCGTCCAGTACGCAAGGTATCTCGCGAACCCTGTCCGTCAGGCTGGCATGGGGGAGGTCGACATCGCGATCGCCGTCGAGAGCGAGACCCTTCGCTACATTCACGACGGCTATCCGCTTCGCGTCATCTATCCGGCAGATGGCACGGCGGCGATCGTGACGGGGACGGGGCTGCTTCTGAACGCGCCGCCAAACGAGGCGGCTGATGCGAAGGCGTTTGCCGACTGGCTGCTCACGGATGAAGCGCAGCTTGCGCTGCAGAGCAAGGGCTGCTTCTTCATCCCGACGAATCCCGCGACACTTGCGAGCAAGTCGTTTGCGGGCAAGAATCTAGTCCTCTTCACCGCACCTCAAATGTTTACGAAGGAGCAGAAGAAGGCCCTGCTCGACCGCTGGGCGCGCGAAGTGCGGTTCCGCTAAGCGGAGCGGAAATCTATGTGTCTGCTTTTGGGAGGAATATTGTGAAAGCTGGCTTTATCAGTCTAGGCTGCTCGAAGAATCTCGTCGATACGGAAGTCATGCTCGGCATCTTGCAGCAGCATGGCATCGAACTCACGCCGAATCCGGCGGAGGCGGACATCCTCATCGTCAATACCTGCGCCTTTATTCAGTCGGCAAAGGAAGAGTCGATCACGACGGTCCTCAATATGGCGGACTACAAGGAGACGGGCCGCTGCCGCAGCCTCATCGTCGCGGGCTGCCTCGGACAGCGCTACAAGCAGGAACTCCTCGATGAGATCCCGGAGGCCGATGCGATCATCGGCACGGGCGCATGGCCGCGCATCATGGAGGCCGTCGAGGAGACACTCAAAGGGCGCCGCATCGTCATCGCAGGCGAGGATGAGGCGCTCTATGACGAGAAAACGCCGCGCATCACGACGACGCCCGACTACACGGCGTACGTCAAGATCGCCGAGGGCTGCAACAACCGTTGCGCGTTCTGCGCGATCCCGCTCATCCGCGGCAAGTACCGCAGCCGCAGGATTGAGGACATCGCAGCGGAGGTGCGCCGCCTCGCCGCGCGCGGCGCAAAGGAGATCGTTCTCATCGCGCAGGATTCGACGGACTACGGACGGGATCTCTACGGTGAGCCCATGCTTGCAAAGCTCCTGCGCGAGCTTTGCAGGATCGAGGGAGTCGAGTGGATCCGCACCCTCTACAGCTACCCAAAGTTCTTTACCGATGAACTCATTGAGACGATCGCGCGCGAGCCGAAGCTTTGCAAGTACGTAGACCTGCCGCTGCAGCACGCGCACGACGCCGTGCTGCGCCGCATGCGCCGTCCCGATACGCAGGAGGAGATGCGCGTGCTCATCCAAAAACTTCGCGAGCGCATCCCGGGCGTCACGATCCGCTCGACGTTCATCGTCGGATTCCCCGGCGAGACGGATGCGCAGTATCAAGCACTCCGCAACTTCCTCGAATCGGTGCGCTTTGACAAGGTCGGCGTATTCACCTACTCCCAGGAAGAGGGAACGAGTGCGGCAGAGATGCCGGATCAGGTCAGCGAGGAGGTCATGCAGGAGCGCTATCACGACCTCATGAGCCTCCAGTCGAAGATATCGGAGGAAGTCAATCAGAGCCTTGAGGGCGAAGAGCTCGACGTGCTTATCGAAGGGCGCGACGCGGAGCAGCCCAATATCGCGATCGGGCGATCCTGCCGCGAAGCACCCGAAGTCGATGGACAGGTCTACGTTGAAGGCGATACGGAGGCGAAAGTTGGCGACATCATTCGCGTACGCGTGCTGCAGGGCTTTGCCTACGACATCGTCGGCGAGCGTGTGACGGACTGAGTGGAGGCGAACATGAACGAAAAAAAAACACTCGAAATGCGTGTGGGAGAGCTTCTCACCGCGCGCGGACTCACCATTGCCTGTGCGGAGTCCTGCACGGGCGGACTGCTTACGAGCCGCCTCACGGACGTAGCGGGAAGCTCCGCCTACGTCATGGGCTCGGTTGTCTCCTATACGAACGCGATCAAAGAGCGCCTCGTCGGCGTGCGGCATGAGACGCTCGCCGCACATGGAGCGGTATCGGAAGAGACGGCGCGCGAGATGGCGGAGGGGATACGCCGTGCCATCCGTACCGATATCGGCGTCGGCATCACGGGCATCGCGGGACCGGGAGGCGGCACGGTGGAAAAGCCAGTCGGACTCGTTTTCATAGCCATTTCAGGTGTGGCAGGTATAATTGCGCACAAGAAATACTTCACGGGCACGCGCGTGGAAAACAAGCGATCGAGTACAGAGTCGGCGCTTTCTATAATCGTGGAGTATTTAGAAAAATATTAAAATTCGATCTATTTTTAGAAAGGAAGTCTCTATCCTATGAAAGCATTTTCTTATGTTGCCACGGCGGCACTTTCGGCTGCCCTTTTGGCGAATCCCGCCTACATTTACGCAGAAGGGGCGGGAGAAGCCTCGGTCAAAACGACGGAGCAGGCGCCTGCTGCAGAAGCCTCGATGAAAGAACCTGCTGCAAAGGCATCGGCGGAAGAGCCTGCTGCAGAAGCCTCGAAGAAAGAACCTGCCGCAAAGACATCGGCGAAAGAGCCTGCTGCAGAAGCCTCGAAGAAAGGGCACGCCGCAAAGGCATCGGCGAAAGAGCCTGCTGCAGAAGCCTCGGAGAAAGGGCACGCTGCAAAGGCATCGGCGAAAGAGCCTGCTGCAGAAGCCTCGAAGAAAGGGCACGCCGCAAAGGCATCGGCGGAAGAGCCTTCGACCGAAAAGGCGATGCGGCAGAGCACGCAGGCAGACGTCGCGCTTCCCTACACGTATACGAGCAAGGAATACGGTTTTACGATCCAGTGCCCGCAGAAACCGGTCGGCGTCATTCCCGCGAGCGCGCTTTACGAGGGCGAGAAGGGCGATGTCCTCGTCTTTGAAAACGATGCGTACAACATCAAATACGCTTGGATCATCACCGAGGATGCGTTTGACGATGCGAAGGTTCCCGATCTCAATACGCTCGACGAAAAGGCAGCAAAAGAGCTTCTGAAAGGGATCATGGGCAGCAACGGTTACGAGGGCATCATGCTCGTCAACCTATCCAAGACGAACAAGGCAATCTACGCGGTGACCGCAAAAGAAGTTGAGATCGACACGAATGGCGACGGCGTGCCCGACGAAACGGGGAAGGCCGACACGCAGATGGCAGTGCTCTTTTTCCGCGGCGAGAAGGGCGGCCGCTATGCGATAAAGCTCATCGATAACCCGGTTCTGCGCGGCAGTGCCCTTGCGGCCTTCCAAAAGGGCGCGGCAACCTTCCAAGAAAAATGAGCCGGCATGAGGCATAGATGAGCGAGCGCTATCCAATGCCATTTTCAGCATCCTGCAGGCGGCGCAGCAGGTCACTGGCGTCATCACGCAGAATACGACGCAGATCCAAAATGCCTTCGGCCTCACGAAGGGGCAGGAGGTGGAAGGCAAGGAGACCGTCGGATAGGTACAGGAAGCGGACGAAAAGTTCGCACGCATCGCAACGCTCGTCCAATCCCTCAATGAGCAGGTGAAAAAGCTCTCCGGCATTGCCGACAGGCTGAAGAAGGACGGGAAATCCAACTCGGATGCCGTCGCGCAGATCGACAAGGTCTCCCATGTCGTGCAGGAAAAGGCGACGGACGTCTCGGCGATTTCGGAAGAGCAGGCGGTTTCCATCGAAGCGATTGCCGCCGCGAACCACACGTTCGCAGATCTCGCCTGGAAGCTGCAAAAGGACGTGTCAAAATTCCGCAGATGAAGCCGCATATCGCGCATATAGGGTGAAAGCGAGTTCCCTTTCCATGGACGGCAGGTCTATGGGAAGGGAACTTGTCTTTTTTTGCAGGCGATTGGCGCGCGAAAGGAAAGCGTCAGATGCCGTGCATCCGCAGGAGGGGCCAAGCGGTTGCTTTTTCTACGGGAATCGCGTAAGATAGAGAGGATGTTCTGATACGAATGGGAAAGAGGAAGAAGGAGCATGAACCGAACTGTATTGTGGGCGCTTATCGCCGGCATGATGCTCGTGCTTGCTGGGAATGCATGGATGCCTGTCACCGATCCGGTCGAATCGAATTATGCGCTGACGGCTCGTGAGATGTTGGAGGCAGGGGACTTTATATCGCCGCGCATTTACGGGAATTTCTGGTATGACAAGCCGATCTTTTTTTACTGGGAGCTCATCGCCGCGTTTTCCCTGTTCGGCGTGAATGATTTTGCGGCGCGGTTCTTTCCCGTCGTCTTTTCGGCGCTCAACGTCGGTGCCGTCTATTGCTTTGCCAAAAAGCTTTACGATGAACGCACGGCGGTCTGCTCCGCGCTCGTCTTCGCGACGACGACGAGCTTTTTCTACCTGTCGCGCGCGATCATCACGGACATGGCGTTCGTGTTTTTCTTCAATGCGGTTCTGATTTCCTTCTACCTCGCGTATCGAAGCGGCAACCGAAGGCTCTATCTCGCCTCGTTTTTCTTTGCGGGGCTTGCGGTGCTCACGAAAGGACCCGTCGGCATCCTGATGCCAGGGCTCATTCTCCTCGTCTTCCTCCTCGTGCGCCGCCGTACGAGGGAGCTGATGCACATGATGTGGGTGCCTGGGATCGTGATTTTCGCGGCGGTCGGAGGCTATTGGTACTACCGCATGTACGCGATGCACGGCATGGACTTCATCACGAATTTCTTCGGCGTGCATAACTTCCTGCGCGCGACGGTGTCGGAGCACCCGCGCGATGACGTTTGGTACTACTATACGCTCATTTTCCTGCTCGGCTTCTTCCCGTGGTCATTCGTCATGATCGCGCGCGTGAAGGCAAAGTGGCAGGAGATCCGGCATAGGAAGTGGAGCGAGCACGTGATTTTTCTCGTGCTTTGGGCGGGGCTTGTCAATGTCCTCTTCCAGCTCATGGCGACGAAGTACGTCACGTACACGCAGCCTGCCTTTTTGCCGCTCGCGATTCTTGCAGGCCGCCTGCTGCGTGGCCGCGAGCGGTTTGTGCGCCGCCTTGCGGCAGGCATGGGCATCTTTTACCTCGTGCTGAATTTCGCCGTCGCCGTGCCGCTCATCCAGTCCCATTCGGGGCGCGCCGTAGCGGAGAAAATCGAATCGGTGAATACGGGGCGGCACCTCGTCGTGAGCTACGGCGATTACAGCGCATCGACCGTTTACTACAGCCACGAACGAATTCCATGGATCGTGTGGCGGTCGGAGATCGCGCATGAAAAGCCAGCAGGCATCAGCTGGGACGCGAAGAACGTCATGCCGTTCATGGCGATCGAAGACCTCCCCGTCGGTGAGCCGATATACGTCACTTGTATTCCGCGGCAGGCGGAACGCATGCAGCGAGAGCTGCCGAATGCCAAATTTCGCCGCCTGACGGAGCAAAAGTATCTCGATCTATACGAAATGGTCATCCCCGATGCGGCGGCAAAGCAGAAAGGAAGCATGGACTGATGGCAAAGCAGAGTCTTTCCATCGTAGTGCCGGTTTTCAATGAATCGGAAAATCTGGAGCATTTTTATGATGCCGTACGCTGCGAGATGGATCATCTGCCCTACGACTGGGAACTCATTTTCGTTGACGACGGGTCGACCGATACGACGCGATCGATCCTCATGCGGCTGGAGGGAGAGGATGCACACGTCCAGTCCATTTTTCTCTCGTGCAACTTTGGGCATCAGCTTGCGCTGACGTGCGGGCTCGACCATGCGGACGGCGATGCCGTCATTACGCTTGACGGCGACATGCAGCATCCGCCCTCCCTCATCCCGACGCTCATCGGCTACTGGAAAGAAGGCTACGAGGTCGTCCAGACGATACGCGATGCGACGGCGGATGCTTCGTGGATCAAGCGAAAGACGTCGGCGGCGTACTATTGTTGGCTCAATGCCATATCGGAGATCCCCGTCCAGCCGGGCGGATCGGATTTCCGCCTCATGGATCGTAAGGTCGTACTCGCCTTCCGGCGCTATCGCGAGCACGCGCGCTTTATCCGTGGGCTCATCGGCTCAATGGGATTCCGGCAGAAACAGGTGCACTTCGCAGCGCCGCCACGCTACGCCGGGCATTCGAAATTCTCGCCGCGCAAGATGCTGCGCCTTGCGATCGACGGCGTGCTCACGTGCTCGACGTTCCCGCTGCGCATCGGCCTTTACGCGGGATTTTTGAGCGTGGCGCTGAGCTTCCTCGTCTTCCTGCACGTCCTTTACGAGACATTCGTCGAGGCGGATACCGTCGCAGGTTGGCCGACGATCATGGCGTGCATCCTCTTTTTCGGCGGCATGCAGCTCATGGTGCTCGGCCTCATCGGCGAGTATCTCGGCCGTACCTATGAGGAGACGAAGCGACGCCCGCTCTACCTTATTGCGCGCGGCATGCCGAAAGAGGGGAAGCCCAATCCATGAAAGGTGGGATGCCGTTCCATGTTTTTCTGTGGAGGGCATCTTTTCTGCTGCAGGACGCAAGAATCCTTTCTGAGATGGACCACAAGGAGGAAGGATATGTTTGGGAATGTTTGGGAATGGGACGCTTATGCTGTGCGGATTTGCAAGGGTTCTTTTTCTATGCAAAGGGCTTGCATATTCGCGTGAGATGCGATAAACTAGGGATGTGGAAGAAAACGTTTACTATATTCCTAAAAATAGCAGGGTGCGGTTTCACGGCATAAGGAGGAGCTCGCATGGAAATTTTGGACAAGATGCGAAAGGTTTTCGAGGAAAAGTTCGGCAAGGCGGATACGAAAGCGTATTTTTCACCGGGGCGCGTCAACCTCATCGGCGAGCACACGGACTACAACGGCGGGCACGTTTTCCCATGCGCGATCACGCTTGGCACGTATGCGATTGCAGCGCCGGCAAAGGGAAATACATCGCGTGCCTACTCGATGAATCTCGCAGAAAAGGGCGTCGTCGAATTCCCCATGACGGGACTCGCGCCAAAAGAGGAATACGATTGGGCGAACTATCCGATCGGCGTCGTCCGCATGATGGAGAAGGCGGGATTTCCAGCGAAGCACGGCGTCGACGTCGTCTTCTACGGTACGCTCCCGAATGGCTCGGGACTCTCCTCATCGGCATCGATCGAAGTCCTGATGGGCGTCATCCTCGATGACCTGTTCGGCTTCGGCATCGACCGCGTTGCGCTCGTAAAGCTCGCGCAGAAGGCGGAGAATGATTTCGTCGGCATGAACTGCGGCATCATGGATCAGTTCGCGGTCGGCATGGGCAAGAAGGATTGTGCGATCCTCCTCGACTGCAATACACTCCAGTATCGCTACAGCAAGATCGCGCTCAAGGATGCGAGCATTGTGATCACGAATACGAACAAGAAGCACAAGCTCACGGCGTCGCAGTACAACGAACGCCGTTCAGAGAGCGAAGCCGCGCTTGCCGAACTTCAGAAGGCAAAACCGATCAAGGCACTTGGTGAGCTCACCAATGCGGAGTTTGACGCGATTGCGGATGCGATCAAGGACCCCGTCGAACGCAAGCGCGCCCGTCACGCCGTCTACGAGAACCAGCGCACGCTTGAAGCCGTTGCCGCACTTGAAGCAGACGACATCGAGAAGTTTGGCAGGCTCATGAATGACTCGCACGTCTCGCTGCGCGATGACTACGAGGTTACGGGCAAGGAGCTGGATACGCTCGCAAAGCTCGCGTGGGAGCAGGAGGGCGTCATCGGCTCGCGCATGACGGGCGGCGGTTTCGGCGGCTGCACGGTCAGCATCGTCAGGAATGACGCGATTCCCGCATTCGAGAAGAATGTCGGCGAGGCGTACACGAGGAAGATCGGCTACGCGCCGAGCTTCTACGTCGCGAGCATCGCGGACGGCACACACGTCATCGGCTGACGGCCGCTTGCAAAGCGAGGCATTTGCGCATGGCGCGCATGTCCGTAACAGTTGAGGCGGATCCGTCGCAGGATCACGGAGCCGTGGTTTCTTAACAAAGTCAACAAAGAAAGGAAGAGGCAGAAATGGCAATCCTAGTATGCGGCGGGGCGGGCTATATCGGTTCCCATGCCGTCCATCAGCTTGTCGAAAGGGGCGAGGACGTCGTCATCATCGATAACTTGCAGACCGGGCATCGCGGGGCATTGAATCCGGCAGCGAAATTCTACGAGGGCGACATTCGCGACCCGAAAGCGCTTGACAAGGTCTTTATGGAAAACAGGATCGAGGCCGTCGTTCACTTTGCGGCGAATTCGCTCGTCGGTGAGAGCGTCGAGAAGCCACTCCTCTACTTCAACAACAACGTGTACGGCATGCAGGTCCTCTTGGAAGCGATGGTGCGCCACCATGTCGGAGCGATCGTATTCTCTTCGACGGCAGCCGTATACGGCGAGCCGAAGCGCATCCCCATCCTAGAGGATGACGAGACGAACCCGACGAATCCGTACGGCGAGACGAAGCGCACGATGGAGAAGATGATGAAGTGGGTGAGCCGCGCAAACGGCATCCGCTACGTCTCCCTGCGCTACTTCAACGCGGCGGGCGCGCTCGAAGACGGATCGATCGGCGAAGCGCACACGACGGAGACGCATCTCATCCCGCTCATCCTGCAGGTGCCGCTCGGAAAACGCGATCACATCACGGTCTTCGGCACGGACTACGCGACGCCAGACGGAACGTGCCTGCGCGACTACATCCACGTCATCGATCTCGCGGACGCCCATCTTCTCGCGATCGACTACCTGCGCAAGGGCGGTGAGAGCGATGTATTCAACCTCGGGAACGGACATGGCTTCTCCGTCAGGGAAATGATCGAGACGGCGAAGAACGTCACGGGCAAGGCGATCAAAGTCGAGTACGGCGGCCGCCGCGCGGGCGATCCCGCCCAGCTCATCGCATCGAGCGAGAAGGCGCGCAAGGTGCTTGGCTGGAATCCGCACTACGCAGATGTCGCAAAGATCATCGGCACGGCTTGGACGTGGCATAAGAAACATCCGAACGGGTACGCGGACTAAACGCATGGATGTGTAGGTGGGAGCTGCATCCGTCATCTCTCTTTGCATGAAGGGGACAAATATCATGGTAGACATCCAACACGAAATTGCACGTTTGCTGAATTTTGCCGAGCAGGAGCTTCTCATCACGCCGGAAGACGTCGTCTATTCGGCAAACCGCCTGCTTGACGTGCTCGCAGTCGAGTCGTATCGGCCGGAAAAGATCAAGGAGACGCTCGAAACGCCGACGCCGATCCTTTTGAATATGCTCGACTACGCAGCAGGGAAAGGGCTCATCGAAAACACGGCGAACGAGCGCGATCGATTCGATACGCGTATCATGGACTGCGTGATGCCGCGCCCGTCGGAAGTCGTGCACCGCTTTTGGTCGCTCTACCGGAATTCACCGAAGGAAGCGACTGACGGCTACTACCGCATGAACATCGCGTCGAACTACATCCGCAAGGCGCGCATCGACAAGAATATTGCATGGAAGACGGCGACGGAGTACGGCGATCTCGACGTGACGATCAACCTCTCGAAGCCCGAGAAAGACCCGCGCGACATTGCAAAAGCGAAGCGCATGAAGTCGTCCGCGTACCCGAAATGCCTGCTTTGCCGTGAGAACGAAGGCTACGCAGGACGCGTGAATTATCCGGCACGCGAGACACACCGCCTCATTCCGCTCGATTTCGGGGGGCACGAGTGGTTCCTGCAGTATTCGCCGTACACTTACTACAATGAGCACTGCATCATCCTGAACGGCGAACATATTCCCATGAAGATCTCGCGTGAGACGTTTGAAAACCTCATCACCTTTCTGCGCTTTTTCCCACACTATTTCGCGGGCTCAAATGCCGACCTCCCGATCGTCGGCGGCTCGATTCTCTCACACGACCACTATCAGGGCGGGCGCTGCACGTTCGCGATGGAACGGGCATCCGTTGAAAAAGCGTACGCGTTCGCGGATTTTCCAGCAGTCAAGGCAGGTCGTGTCAAGTGGCCGATGTCGGCGCTGCGCCTGACGAGCGAAGATCCGAAGCAGCTCGTCGCGCTCGCCGAAAAGATCCTTGCGGCATGGCGCACCTACAGCGATGCGAGCGCTGAAGTGCTCGCCGAGACGGACGGCACGCCGCACAATACGATTACGCCAATCGCGAGAAAGCGCGGCTCGGCATTTGAATTCGACCTCGTGCTGCGCAATAATCGCACGACGGCGGAGCACCCGCTCGGCCTTTTCCATCCGCATGCGGAGGTCCATCACATCAAAAAAGAGAACATCGGCCTCATTGAAGTATTGGGGCTCGCCATTCTTCCTGCGCGGCTCAAGGACGAGATGCTGCAGGTCCGCGCTGAGCTGCTCAAGGGGACGGAAGATATTTCCGGCATCGAGGCGATCGCAAAGCACGCGGATTGGTACAAGAAGGTAAAGGAAAGCCATGCGGATATCTCCGCGCTGAGCGTTGGGGGCATACTGAAGGATGAAATCGGGCACGTGTTCCTTGAAGTCTTGACGCATGCGGGCGTATTCAAGCGCGACGCGGCAGGCATGGCAGCATTCGATCGCTTCATCGGGGCGGTGCAGTGAGCAGGATATTTCATGAAGGAAGCGCCAATCGTATGAAAGCGACGATCACCGACGTGGCGGATCGGGCGGGCGTCTCCGTTGCGACCGTCTCGCGCGTCGTCAATGGGAATTACCCCGTAAGGCGTGCGACGCGCGCACGCGTCAAAGCGGCGATAGCGGCGCTTTCTTACGTGCCGAACATTCAAGCGCGCGAACTCAACATGCAGCGGTCTTCGAGCATCGGCGTTGTTGTGCCGGGGTTTGAGAACATGTTCTTTGCCGAAGTATTGAAAGGGATCGAGGACCGCTTGCGCCAAAGTTCCTATTCGTTGCTGCTCGCCTGCGCAGAAAACGATTCGGCGCAGGAAAAGCGCTGTGTCATGGATCTCCTTGCGCGCAATGCTTCCGGCGTCATCGTCGTCAGCCCGAATACGGAGACGATCGCCTCAGACTTCTACGCGGATACGGCTGGGCGGCTGCCGCTCGTATTCATCAACAGCTATGAGCGTGTGCCGGGGATTTCCTACGTGACGAGCGACGAGTGCGGCGGCACACGGATCGCACTCGAATACCTCTTGCGCTGCGGATACGGGCATATCCTCTTCGTTCGCGGCGAGAAGAGCGACAGCTACCGCATCAAGGAAGAGGTGTACCGTGCCATCATGCAGGAGCACGGCACGTTCTCCGAGGCCGATATCCTCAACATCGGGGCGGGCAATAGCCTTGAGACCGTCGACAATACGATGAGGGCCCTCATGCGCCGCATGGAAAAAGGGGCAGTGACGGCAGTCTTCTGCTGCAACGATATGATGGGAGCGGGCGCGGTCAACGCGTGCAAGCGCATGGGGCGGCGCATGCCGGAAGACATCGCCGTCGTCGGCTACGATAACACGTCACTGAGCCGCTTCATCGAACCGAAGCTCACCACGATCGACCAGCGCATGGCAGAGCTTGGAGCGGCTGCGGCCCAGCTCATGCTTGAAAAAATCAATCGTGAGACGACGCGTGATATCCTCCTTGAAAATCGCCTCGTCGAACGGGAAACGACAAGCTGCCGCGCGAAATAAAAGGAGAGTCCCGCTGCCTGTTCGTAGGCAAGGGGACCCTCCTTTTATTTCGCGTGTTACGTTTCGGGGAACGTGACAACGAGGAGCATCTTGAACGCTTCGATTCCGCAGACAGCATGCGGGTGGTTGGCGGGCATCACGATACTTTCGCCCGCAGACAGCGCATAGTCCTTGCCGTCTATCGTGATGCGTCCTTTTCCGTCAAGCGCAGTGAGGAGCGCATCTCCTTTTGACTCGTGCGTGCTGATGCCTTCGCCTGCGGCAAAGGCGAAGAGCGTGATGCCGACGCCACTGTTTTGAACGAGCGTCTTGCTCACGACCTGTCCATCCGCGTAAGGGACTAGGCTGGCAAGCGACAGCACCTCGGATTTTGGGATATTGCGAAGAATGTCTGACATAAAAACCGACCTCTCTTTCTCGGACCTTTCGATCTCGTTTGCCTGTATTGTAGCAGGGAAATATATGAAAATATGTCACAATCGTTACGGATGGGAAGAATCGAATGGATATTCTTATCACGATCAAAATAAGACAGAATCCCTTGTGCTTTTTTCTTGTTTGTAGTAACATGAAACGGAACGATTTAAGGGATCGCGGATACATGGATCCCTTTGGATTGGCGTGGGGTTTCCACTTGGGTGCGGGAAAAAAGATGCGTCAAGACGGAGGCACTGGATGCATCCGTGCTTCTTTAAGATAGTCAGAAAATGGTAGGTATTGTTATAATGGATGATACGATGAAAGACTTGATGTGGGTGATAGCACTCGCATTGAGAAACTCACTGGGCTATTACGCGATTCTCGAAAGCGCCATCATCTGCGTGTTGCTCATCGTGATTTATTTCATGAATAAACGGCTGCGGTCACGCAAGGCACATTTCCGTTGGGTCATGCAGGCATCGGGGCTCTACCTGTTCGAATATGACGGGCAGCACGATGAGATTTGGTTCTCGCCGCAGTGTGCAAGGCTGCTCGAAGTGCCGGAGCTCGTGCGCTCTTTCTCGCACGTGAGCGACCAGACGAAGAATTCGACGCTTCGCCGCGGACTCGCCTGTGTCCGCAAGGTCATGGCATGCACGAAGGAGAACACGCGCCTTGAGATCCTAAAGCCAGATGGCCGTATGGGCATTTTCGATGCGCGGTGTGAATCGTTCTGTGACGAGGACGGCAAACAGCTAAGCTGCGTCGGCATCCTGACGGATGTGACGCACGAAGTGCGCGAGCAGGAAGCGCTCGACTCCGAAGGCGGACGCGACGAAGTCACGGGCGTCTTCCATGCAGGCACGACGCGGTTCCTCGTCGAACGCAGGATGCGTGAGCAGAAGCCGAAGCTTACAGGGGCCTTCGTGCTCGTCGATATCATGGGACTCGAATCGTTTCAGACGGCGTGTGGCGAGGAGGAAGTGAATGCATTCCTGAAGGCGCTCGCACAGAATCTCCTTGAAACCATCCGCGGCAATGATATTTTAGGACGTTTTGCGGACGATCAGTTTTCGGTTTACATCTCCAATCGGCTCAGCTACGATACGCTCTATGGATGCTGCATGCGTCTCAACAAGGCGGCGGCGAGCAGCCTCACCGATGCGGCGAGAAAATGCAACGTGCAGATCAGCGTCGGCGGCGTCATGATCCACAAGGCAGATGATATTCGCTCCGTCCTCGCGCGTGCCGAAGCGGCACTCAAGGTTGCCAAAGTGCAGGGCGATGAATCCTGCTGTGTTATGGATTAAAAAACGGTCACGCAGAAGCGTGACCGTTTCTCATTTGACGTAGGGACTGATCATGCGCCGATAACGGTGTTCAGATTCGCGACGAGCTCATCCACGTCGATGCCGTGTGCGAGCGCGCCCTGCTCAAGGTTCTCAAAATGCGAAGCCGCGCAGCCGAGGCAACCCATGCCACTGTTGACGAAGACCTCGATCGTGTCGGGGTACTTCTGGACGATTTCGAGAATGCTCATGTCTTTCGTGATAGGCATAATAAAAACCTCCTGTGAGATCGATCACAATATACGGATAAGGGGTATGCTCCCCACACGCGCATTATAGCATACTTTGGTTTTTTCGGCTAGGATATATTTTGGATTTGATGCGGCCATGTCCATTGAAGAATACATTATTTCTGCCCCTGCAGACCCCTCTTTGCGATATACGTTATATACATTTTGGATAGAATGTAGTATAATTCGTTATGGTTCGTAAAGAAAAGCAGTTTCATTCAGTTTCATTTGAAAAAGAAAAGGAGCGATTCCATTGTCAGGGAAACAGTATGTGGAGAAAATGATCGCATGCATCGCGAAGCGCGATCCAGATCAGAAGATGTTCCGTGACACGGTGACGGAGGTGCTGAGCTCGATCGAGCCCGTTCTCGATGCGCATCCGAACTATGAGACGGCGAAGATCTTAGAGCGCATGGTCGAGCCGGAACGCGTGATCATGTTCCGTGTCCCTTGGCAGGATGACAAGGGCGAGTGCCATGTGAACCGCGGCTTCCGCGTGCAGATGTCGAGTGTCATCGGCCCATACAAGGGCGGGCTGCGCTTCCATCCGAGCGTCACGCTCGATATCTTGAAGTTCCTTGCGTTCGAGCAGGTCTACAAGAACGCGCTGACGGGGCTTCCGATCGGCGGCGCGAAGGGCGGCTCGGACTTCGACCCGCATGGCAGGAGCGACAACGAGGTCATGCATTTCTGCCAGAGCTTCATGACGGAGCTCTATCGCCATATCGGGCCGGATGTCGATGTGCCGGCGGGCGATATCGGCGTCGGCGGACGTGAGATTGGCTACCTCTACGGCCAGTACAAGCGCATCCGCGACAGCTACGATGCGGGCGTATTGACGGGCAAGCGCGTCGACTTTTGGGGCTCGTTCGCGCGCACGGAGGCGACGGGCTACGGGCTTTTATACTTCGTCAAGAACATGCTCGACGCAAAGGGCATCGGACTCAAGGGGAAGACGCTCGTCGTATCGGGCGCGGGCAATGTCGCGACGTACGCGATTGAGAAGGCACAGAGTTTTGGGGCAAAGGTCGTGACGTGCTCCGACTCGAATGGCTACGTCTACGACCCGGACGGCATCGACCTCGCGGCGCTCAAGGACATCAAGGAAGTCCGCCGTGCGCGCATCAAGGAGTACGTCCAGACGCATCCGCATGCCGAATACCACGAGGGCTGCAAGGGCGTTTGGACGGTCAAGTGCGACGTCGCGCTTCCGTGTGCGACGCAGAGCGAGATCGACCTCGAGAGCGCGAAGAGGCTCGTCGCAAACGGCGTGCAGGCTGTCGGTGAGGGCGCGAATATGCCGTCGACGCTCGACGCCATTGCGTATTTCCTCGAACATAAGATCCTCTTTGCACCGGCAAAGGCGGCAAATGCGGGCGGCGTCGCCGTCTCCGCGCTTGAGATGGCGCAGAACTCCGAGCGCCTGCAGTGGACGTTTGAGGAGGTGGACGGCCGCCTCAAGGACATCATGAAGCGCATCTACACGAACGCGAAGAAGAACGCGGAGACGTACGGCGATCCCGACAATCTCGTCGCGGGCGCCAACATCACGGCGTTCTCGAAAGTCGCCGAGGCCATGCTCGCACAGGGACTTGTCTAAATCCGTTTCCCCTGGGCCCATAACGGAAATCCCTTTCTTATGTTTTGGGAAAGGGATTTTTTTATGGGAAAAACGAATCCTTGCATGATATAATATAAAGCAAAAAAATTGGGGGTGTTTTTGTGCCAACCATGTTGTTCGTCGCGCCGACGGAAGATATGAAGCATCGTGTGGAAGGGGTGCTGGCGGATCTGCACCTGTCCATGCCGGTCATCGTGTCGTGCGATAAAAATGTGATCGCAGACGCGAAGGAGTACGGCAAGATAGATGTTGTCATCAGCCGCGGAGGCATTGCAGAAGAATTGAAAAAGCTTCCGGGAACAAGTGTCGTGGAACTGGGAACATCGCTCAATGACTTGCTGCGGGCGGCCGAAATGCTTCAGGCGCAGGGATGCCACCGCATTGGAATCGTCATGCGGGCCAATATCCTATTCGATAAGATGCACGATTTTCAAATCGGAGATACGAAGCTTTGCATTTATCCATGCGAAACGTATGAGGCAATTGAAGCGACCGTCCGAACGTTGGACGAAACGGGAATGGCAGATGGAATTGCGGGCTGCATGTATGCCGTTCACGTTGCAAAAAGCCGGCACATGCTGTGTACCTATGTCGATTCATGCAGCGCGTCGATCCTTCGTGCCGTAAGGGAAGCTGTCCGCATCGTTCGGGCGAAGCAGGACGAGGCGCTGCAGGCTGGTAGGATGGGCGCTGTAGTGCAAAACATACAAGAGGGCATCGTGCTGCTCGATGAGCGGCAATGCCCCATTTTTTGCAATGAAAATGCAAAGGCCATTTTTTCGCCCGATTTCGCACGCACGTTTCATGCCGAAATGGATCGGCACATCCGGCATTACCAAGGGGAACAGCTGATCGATGTCTGCGGACAGAAACTTCTGTTTCAGATGGTCCCGCTCGAAATGGAAAACCATATTGAA
Organism: Mitsuokella sp. oral taxon 131 str. W9106; assembly: GCF_000469545.1. GTDB lineage: Bacteria > Bacillota > Negativicutes > Selenomonadales > Selenomonadaceae > AWVT01. The sequence goes on from NZ_KI273051.1 coordinate 162,605, forward strand.
AACCGCGTGCTGATCTTTCAGAAGATGGAAACCGTCATGAAGTCCGAACAGAAAATTCACGCCTCGCTCTATCAGAAGGGGCTTTATGCGAAGCTGCATTTTTCGGATATCCTCACGCATACGCCGAAAATGGAAAAAATTATCGAAATGGCGGAAAAATACGCAAGGACGGAAGCGAATGTCCTCATCTACGGAGAGACGGGGACGGGCAAGGAAGGGATGGCACAGAGCCTGCACAACGGAAGCCGTCGGGCAGACGGACCGTTTGTCTCAGTCAACTGCACCTCGATTCCACGCAATTTGATGGAAAGCGAGCTGTTCGGCTATGTGGAAGGCGCATTTACTGGAGCGAGACGCTCGGGGCGCAAAGGACTTTTCGAGCTGGCAGACAAGGGGACGATTTTTTTGGATGAAATCGGCGAGCTTCCTTTGGATGTACAGAGCAGGCTGCTGCGCGTATTGCAGGAACATGAAATCATGCGCGTCGGGGGCGATGCGGTCATCTCTCTCGACATACGCGTCATTTGCGCCACGAACCAAGACCTTTTCCGCATGGTGGAAGAGGGAACGTTCCGCGAGGATCTTTACTATCGGATCAATGTGCTGAACATTCACCTGCCGCCGCTGCGGGAACGAAAAGCAGATATCTTGCCGCTGATGCGGTTTTACTTTGAGCGGTACGCAGCAGGGGCGGCATTTGAGGAGCGCTTTGACCGCAAGCTGAAAAAACGGCTTATGGAATACCTTTGGCCCGGCAATATCCGAGAATTGCGCAATCTGGCGGAAGTGTTTGCTTGCTATGCTGGTGAACCAATCGAGGAAGAGCAGCTTCAGGAGTGGCTGCCGGACCGTTCGCACAAGGTGCGCACGAAGGGGAAAGAGGGGGAGAAGGAAATGCTTTCCGTTCCGCTCGGCATTCCACTGAAGGAGGTAGAACAGGAGGTCATACGGCAGATGTTGGAACGTTTTTCGCCGGAGGAGGTTTGTGCAAAGCTTGGGATTAGCCGTGTCACGCTTTGGCGGAAGTGCAAATACGAGATGTTTCAAAAATGAAACAAAAAGTGAAATAAAGCTGCTGATACGATTGAGATATTGTATCGTTTAGAAAAGTCAAATCCATAAAAATAAAATATGGGCATATATATAGTATACGTTAGTTTCTGACAAACTATATATATGCCTTATTTTAATTTTGGAATTTTTTTAGTTGAGTTGGCATGCGATTTGCTTTATTTATTAGTGAGATAAATAAAAAAGGAGCTGCAGGAAATGAAAACAATCATAATACCGAAACCCGGAGAAGTCCAAATCATTGAAACAGAAAAACCTGTTAGAAAAAAAGGGGAAGCACTTCTAAAAATTCTTTACGGCGGGATTTGCGGCAGTGATTTGGGGACGTATCGCGGCACGTTTGCCTACGCATCGTATCCACGCATCCCGGGGCATGAGTTTTCCGCACAGATTTTGGAGATTGACGAAAACGATGCAGGGCTTAAGCCTGGCATGATCGTGACCTGCAACCCTTACTTTAACTGCGGGACGTGCTATTCCTGCCAGCGCGGTCTTGTGAACTGCTGCACGCACAATGAGACGATGGGCGCACAGCGCGACGGCGCATTTTCGGAGTACGTTGCGATGCCGGTTGAACGCATTTACGATGGCAAGGGGCTTTCGCCGAAGACGCTCGCCTTGATCGAACCTTTTTGCATCAGCTATCATGGCGTGAGCCGGGCAAAGCCTCATGCCGGCGAAAAAGTCCTCGTCGTGGGCGCCGGCACGATCGGCGTGCTCGCGGCGAATGCGGCAAAGGCCGCAGGAGCAGAGGTCTATATTGCGGATATTGCGCCCAAGAAGCTCGACTACGCAGTAAAGACGTTTGGCCTTGATGGCAAAATCTTGAGCAATACGCCGGAGCATTTTGATGAAAGCGTCGCGAACCTCACGAATGGAAACGGATTTGATGTGACGATCGAGGCGGTTGGGCTCCCTTCGACATTCCAAAATTGCATCGATGCGGCGGCATTCGGTGCGCGCTTCGTGCAGATCGGTGTCGGCAGGAAGCATGCGGACTTTGATTTCACGCTGCTTCAGAAGAAGGAGCTGAACGTGTTTGGCTCGCGCAATGCGCTTAAAAAGGACTTCCTCGAATTGATTGACCTCGTCAGATCAGGGAAGGTTGACTTGGATAAGATCGTCACAAACGTATACGAGATGGATGACGCAGCATCGGCGTTCAAAGATTTTTCGGATCGCGCGGCCTCCATGCTGAAGGTCGTGATCCACTTCAGCGATCCGGCGTGACCATCGCATTTTCGGTATGTGCCAGGAAAGGGGAAAAGAGCATGAAGAATGTGAAGGAGCTTTACCAGCGCAAGCAGCATCCCATCAAATTCGTACAGTTCGGCGAGGGAAATTTCTTGCGCGCATTCGTGGACTATGGAATCGACGTGGCGAATGAAGAAAAAGGCCTTGATGCGAGCGTTGCGATCATCATTCCGATTGCAGCGGGCGGAAAAGAACGCTTTGCGAGACAGGACAATATCTACACGGTGCTGCTTCGCGGGCAGAAGGAAGGAAAGCCGTTCAAGGAAAACCGCGTTGTCACCTGCGTGGATCGTGTTTTAAACGCCTATGACGATTATGACGCTTACATGGAACTCGCGAAGCTCGATACCCTGCAGTTCGTCGTGTCGAACACGACGGAGGCCGGTATTGTCTATGAGGACGGCGATAAATTGGAGGACTGTCCGCCCAAGACATTCCCCGCAAAGCTCACGAAATTCCTTTATGCACGCTATCAGCATGTTGCGGGAGCGAAGGACAAGGGGCTTATCATGCTGCCCGTCGAGCTCATTGATCACAATGGCGAGACGCTCAAAAAGTGCGTCAGGCAGTATGCAGAGCTTTGGGATCTTCCGCGCGGGTTCGCGGATTGGCTTGACACGGCTTGTATTTTTGCAAGCACGCTCGTGGATCGTATCGTGGCGGGCTATCCACGTGATGAAGCTGCGGCGTATGAGAAAGAGCTTGGCTATCAGGATGAACTTTTGGATCAGGGCGAGCCGTTTGGCCTTTGGGTTATTGGCGATTCACGCGTGAAGGACAAGCTGCCGCTCGCAAGCTCGAAGCTTCAGGTGGAATTTACGGATGCGATCGAGAAGTTCAAAGAGAGGAAGGTCCGCATTTTGAACGGGGCGCACACCTCGATGGCCTTGGGCGCATATCTAGCAGGCTTCGATTACGTTGGCGAATGCATGGCGGATCCTGCGGTGCGCAGGCAGCTTGTGGAATCCGTTTTCGGCGAGATCGTGCCGACGGTCCATCTGCCGGAGGAGAAGGCTCGTGCCTTTGCGGAATCCGTCTTTGAGCGCTTTGAGAACCCGTTCGTACATCATGCGCTGCTTTCCATTTCGCTGAATTCCATTTCCAAATGGCGCGCGCGCGTCTTGCCTTCCTTGAAAGACAGTTTGAAGCGTGCGGGCAAGCTGCCGAAGTGGCTGACGTACTCGCTTGCGGCACTTTTGGCATTTTACCATGCGACGGAAGCGGGGGACGGCTGTCTTATCGGGAAACGCGGCAATGGGACGTACGAGATTCATGACGATGCAGACAAACTCGCGAAGATTCGTGAGTGCGCAGCGAAAAGTGATGCAGAGTACGTTCGCTCGGTACTTGCTGAATCTGATTGGTGGGGGGAAGACTTGACAAAGATACAAGGTTTCTTGGAGGCAGTCGGGCAGCATTTCCAAAATATCCGCGAGCTTGGCGCAAAGGCGTATATTGAAAAACTTGGAAAACAAGGAGCGTGAATGCGCGCAATGGAAACCGTGGTAAAAATCCATGCGGCAGATAATGTCGTGGTTGCTGTTACGCCGATTGCAAAAGGAGAAGCGGTACAGGCCGCAGGCACTGCCATTACGGCGAAGGATGCAATCCCTGCCGGCCATAAGATGGCAATCCGCCCGATAAAGGCGGGCGAGGCTGTCGTGAAGTACGGCTTTCCGATTGGAAATGCGACAAAGGATGTGACGGCTGGGACTTGGATGCACGTACATAATGTCAAAAGCCGTCTGGGGAATATTTTGGACTATTCGTATGAGCCTGAAAAAGCTGGCAGGCCCGAACTGCCGAAAAAGAAAGGGTATACGTTTGAAGGCTATGCGCGCAAGGATGGCAAGGTCGGAATCCGCAATGAAGTTTGGATCGTTCCGACGGTTGGCTGCGTCAACTCGATTGCGGTGGAAATCGAACGGCGGGCACAGAAGTTCAAGACGGGTACGATTGATGTGATTTGTGCCTATACGCATCCGTATGGCTGCTCTCAGCTCGGCGATGATATGCGTTACACGCAGGCGTATTTGGCAGGGCTCATCCATCATCCGAATGCGGGTGCAGTGCTCGTCTTGGCTCTCGGCTGCGAGAACAATCAGCTCGATCTCATGAAAAAGGCGATTGGCGACTACGATGCGGATCGCGTCAAGTTCCTGACTTGTCAGGAGGTCGGCGACGAGATTGAAGAAGGCGTGCGGATTGTTCGCGGGCTATGCGCGTTCGCCGGACAGTTCAAACGAACGACACAGCCGGCAGGAAAGCTGGTCTTGGGTCTGAAGTGCGGCGGATCGGATGGCTTTTCCGGCCTCACGGCAAATCCGCTTGTCGGTGCCGTATCGAATCAACTCATCGCAGAGGGCGGCACGAGCATTCTAACGGAAGTGCCGGAGATGTTCGGAGCGGAAACCCTCCTGATGAATCGGTGCAAGGACAGGGCGACGTTTGAAAAGACGGTTCAGCTCATCAACGGCTTCAAGGAATACTTCATGCGCTACGGCGAGAAGATCCATGAGAACCCATCGCCCGGAAATAAAGAAGGCGGCATTACGACGCTTGAGGATAAGTCGCTTGGCTGCGTGCAGAAGGGCGGGACGGCGATCGTGCAGGATGTGCTTTCCTACGGGACTCCCGCTGTGGAAAAAGGGCTTCTCCTTCTGCAGGCGCCGGGCAACGATCTCGTTGCAGCAAATGCCCTTGCTGCATCCGGCGCCCATATCGTTCTTTTTACGACGGGGCGCGGCACGCCTTTTGCCTGTCCCGTGCCGACCATCAAGATCGCGAGCAACAGCAGGCTGAGTGCGGATAAAAAGAACTGGATCGATTTCAATGCCGGCGGACTTCTTGAAGGGAAATCCATGCAGCAGCTTTGCGATGCGTTCTTTGCGTTTCTCATGCAGGTTGCTTCTGGAAAGCGCCATGCCAAATCGGAGGTGCTCGACAAGCATGAACTGGCAATCTTCAAGGATGGCGTGACGTTGTAGGAAAGGAGAGCGTGCATGCAGCGATTGATTTTGGCTGGGGAAGCGATGGGGCTTCTGATGGCACAGAGCGAAGGCCCGCTTTCCACTGTGCGCGGGTACGATTTGGCTGTCGCAGGTGCGGAATACAATGTTGCCGTCGGCGTGGCCCGGCTCGGCCACGATGTCTCCTATATGACGAAACTGGGGCGCGATCCGTTTGGTGAGCGGATCTGCGCGGGACTGAAAGAAAACGGGATCGGACAGGAGCTTCTTTCGTGGAGTGAGAGGCGTCGCACGGGATTTATGCTCAAGAGCCGCGTGACGAAGGGCGATCCGCATATTTTTTACTATCGCGCGGGTTCTGCAGCGTCAACGCTTGCAGCGGCAGATGTGGGGAAAATATCCTTTGCGGAGTATACACACCTTCATGTGACCGGAATTTTGCCCGCACTGGGGGATGGGCCGCGTGAAGCGACAGAGGCAATGATGGATGCCGCACGAAGGGCAGGACTCCATATTTCCTTTGATCCCAATCTGAGACCGCAGCTTTGGGAATCGAAAGAGAAAATGGTCAAGGTCCTGAATAGCTTGGCAAGCAAGGCCGATCTCGTTTTGCCCGGCATTGCAGAAGGAAAGATCCTGGTTGGAAGCGACGATCCGAAGGAGATCCATGCCTTTTACCGGAAACAAGGCGCAAAGCGCTGCATTACGAAGTGCGGAAGCGCGGGGGCATTTTGGTCGGACGGCGTGCATGAAGGGATGGAAAAAGGCGTAACCGTCCGAAAAGTCGTCGATACGGTCGGCGCGGGCGATGGATTTGCCGCAGGTGTTTTGACCGCGCTCATGGAAGGGCTTCCGCTGCCGAAAGCCGTGCAGCGCGGCAACCTCATCGGCGCGTTGCAGGTCATGCATCGCGGGGATAATGAGGGACTGCCGACGCGCGCGCAATTGCGTGCCTTTATGGAACAGGAGGGGATTGTGTGACGAAAGAAGCGGTACTGGAAAAGCTCGGCAGGCAGGGCGTAATTGCCGTGGTGCGCGGCAAGACCTGCACGGATGGGATCCGCACGGCGGAGGCGTGCATAGCTGGCGGCGTCAAGGCGATCGAGCTTGCTTTTACGACACCGCGGGCGCAGGAGGCAATCCGAACACTTGCAGAGCGATATGCGGGTGATCCCGATGTCATCATTGGCGCAGGGACGGTGTTGGAGGCGATTTCCGCCCGTATCGCCATTTTGGAAGGCGCGCAGTTCATCGTCTCGCCTTCCTTTGATGAGGAAACGATTCGGATCTGCAATCTTTACCGAATTGTTTCGTGTCCCGGCGTCATGACACCGGAAGGGGCGGTGCAAGCGCTTCGGGCGGGGGCGGACATTGTAAAGGTTTTTCCGGGAGACATTCTCGGCACGCGCATGATCCAGGATCTGCACGGCCCATTCCCCCAGGCGAACCTCATGCCTTCAGGCGGCGTCGATGTGCCCAATGTCGCGGATTGGCTGCGGGCAGGATGCGTTGCCGTCTCGGCGGGCAGCAGCCTGACAGGCGCGGCAAAAAAGGGCGACTATGCGGGCGTTACGGCAAAAGCAAAAGAGTTTGTACAAGCCGTTCGCGAAGCGCGCAAAGAATCATTTGCTGAAATCAAAAGAAAGTGGTGAACAAGATGAAACGAATCATCATAGGTGCTCTCGTGGCGCTTTCCGCAGTGCTTTTGCTCGCTGGCTGTGGAAGCGGGCAGCAGGGAGCCGCGAACAAGGATGGAAAGATTACGATTCAAGTCGGATATGAAAACAATCCGGGCGAGCCGATCGATAAGGCTCTTAATAAGTGGAAGGAGCTGTTGCAGGAAAAGAGCGGCGGCAAGATGGAACTCGTGCTTTATCCATCGAGCCAGCTCGGCAGCAAGAATGACTTGATCGATCAAATGCTCGCAGGGCAGCCTGTTGTGACGCTGGCAGACGGTGCATTTTATGCAGATCGTGGCGTCAAGGACTTCGGCATTGTCTTTGGCCCGTTCTTGTTCCGAGATTGGGATGAATGTTGGAAGCTCACGAAAAGCAGTTGGTATGCGGATCAGAGCAAGGCACTTGAAGCAAAGGGGCTTAAGCTCCTTTCGTCAAATTGGGTCTACGGGGATCGCCACACACTGACGAAGAGGCCTGTCAATACAGTAGACGATTTAAAAGGCATGAAGATTCGCGTACCGAACAACACGATTCAGGTCAAGGGCTTCGAAGTCCTCGGTGCAGTCCCGACGCCGATGGCACTCGGTGATACGTATACGGCACTTCAGCAGGGTACGATTGATGGCGTGGAAAATCCGCTTCCCGTCTTATACAACGGCAAGTTCCAGGAAGTCGCGAAGTATCTTATTCTCGACGGACATGTCAAAAACTTTACGACGTGGGTTTGCGGTGCAGAATTCTTTCATAGTCTGACGAAAGAACAACAGGATTTGTTGGTGTCGACAGGGGAAGAAGCAGGAATTTACAACAACGAACTTCAGAAAGAATCTGAGAAAGAGGTTCTGGAAAAGTTCAAGGCAGAAGGCGTGACGATTGTAGAGCCGTCGGAAGATGTCCTGAATGGATTCCGCGAGAAGAGCAAAGCTTTCTATACGCTTCCCGAATTTAAGGATTGGACGCCCGGCCTTTATGAAACCGTACAAAATGCGATGAAGTGATCCGATGGATGGGTTGGTCGAGAGGCGGCAGATTCGTTGCCTCTCTCCATTTATGCCGAATTCATTTCAAAAATTTGTAAGGATGTGAAAACATGGGAGAGCAAGGAAAGAAGATGCCATCCGTTCTGCGAAGGTTGGATTTGATTTTGGCAGGACTTGCTTTGACGATTCTCGTGACGGTTACGTTTATCGGGGTCTTTGCTCGATATTTCCTGGGTGCACCGTTCGCATGGGAGGAAGAAGTACAGCTTGCTTGCTTCGTTTGGATCACCTTTCTAGGAATCGGAATTGCCTTTCGTTCGGGCAGCCATGTCGCGATTGAATTGCTTGTCGAACGCATGCCGTCTGCGGTGGTTCGCAAGGTCGAAATAGGCGGATACGTCATTTCCATGTTGGTGTTTCTCTTCTTCCTCTATTACAGCGGCATTATCGTGGACAAGATGATCGAGATGGAGCGCACGACGAATATCCTGCATATTCCGTACGGCGCAATTTACGGTGTCGTGCCGGTCGGCATTCTGCTCATGATGTACAACTATACGATGTCGCTGCGGGAACGGCTTGTGTTCTTCAAGGAGGTGAACCGAAATGGATAATCCGGTTCTCATCCCAACGATTGCCATGCTCGTGCTTCTCTTTTTGAAGGTCCCCGTATTCGTTTCCGTCTTAGCCGGCGGCGTGCTTTACTTTTTGGCCTCGGCAAATCTCGCCGGGCAGATCTTTGTGCAGCGCGTGATTTCCGGCACGGAGAGCATCCCGCTTCTGGCGATCCCTTTTTTTGTCTGTGCGGGCGTGTTCATGAACTATACGGGCGTCACGAAGCGTATCATGAATTTTTGTGAGGTCTTGCTCGGCACGTTTACAGGCGGACTGGCACAGGTCGCAATTCTTCTCTCGACATTGATGGGCGGGCTTTCTGGCTCGAATCTCGCCGATGCGGCAATGGAGGCGAAGATGCTCGTTCCGGCAATGGAGGAACGTGGCTTTTCCAAGGCGTTTTCTTCGGTCGTCACGGCAACTTCGGCGATTATCACGCCGCTTATACCGCCCGGCATTGCGATGATCATTTACGGCTCGATCGCCAATCTTTCGATCGGCAAGCTTTTTATCGGCGGGATCGGACCGGGGCTTTTGCTCTGCGTCGCGATGATGGTACTCGTCTCCATTATCTCCCATAAGCGTGGCTATAAGCCGATACGGGAACATCGTGCGAGCGCAGGTGAATTTTGGTCGGCACTGAAAGCAGCCATCTTGCCGCTTTGCCTGCCGATCATCATCATCGGCGGCATCCGAATCGGCCTTTTCACGCCGACGGAAGCAGGTGCCGTCGCCATCGTCTATTCGCTCTTTTTGGGCTTTATCTATCACGAGATGCGTCTAGAGGACATCAAGACGGGAATATACGAAACGGTGACGACATCTGCATCCATCATGATTATCATCGGTGCGGCATCGACTTTTGCTTGGATTTTGACCAAGGAACGCATCCCGCAGGAACTGGCAGAAATGATGATCACCTTGCTGCAGAGTCCGTTCCTGTTCCTGCTCATCGTGAATATTTTCTTGTTGATTGTCGGCATGTTTCTCGAAGGCAATGCCGCCATGATTATTCTCGTTCCTCTGCTTGCGCCGATTGCAACGCATTTCGGCATCAACGCGTATCAATTTGCCATCATGTTCATTTTCAATTTGGCGATTGGGGCGTTGTCTCCGCCGATGGGCACCTTGATGTTCGTAACATGCGGCGTCACAAAATGCAGCATGAGCGATTTTATCCGAGAGGCGGTCCCGTTCTATATCCTTTTGATTTTCTGCTTGGTTATGCTGACGATATTCCCCATTTTCAGCAGCGGGTTCATTGATTTGTTCTACGAATGACTCGGATGGGAGGCGGTTGCATGAAGCGTGAACGTCCATTGGTAGCAAGTATGGTAGAGCAAGTAAAGCTTCCTAAAATGTTTCGTGCCAGACAGGCGTTTCCGCGCCCCAAAATACCGGTTGAAGAAATACCGGCACGAGTTAGGAATATTTTGGAAGTGAAAAAAATCGCAGCATCCATTCGTCCGGGGATGCGCATTGCCATTACGGCAGGATCCCGAGGAATCGCGAATGCTGCACGTATCACGAAATGTATAGCGGACTTCGTCAAAGAACGTGGCGGAGCGCCGTTTGTCGTTCCTGCGATGGGAAGCCATGGCGGGGCGACGGCAGAAGGGCAAAGAGAGATTTTAGCAGGCTATGGGATTGTAGAAGATTACATAGGCTGTCCGATTTGTTCCTCAATGGAAGTTGTGGAAATTGGTAAAAATGAGGAAGGCAGCGCAGTATTCATCGACAAATTCGCAGCAAATGCAGACGGGATTATCATAAACTGTCGCATCAAACCGCATACGGCATTTCGAGGACCGTATGAGAGCGGCATCATGAAAATGATGGCTATTGGACTGGGAAAACAGTACGGAGCGGAGGCCTGTCATGAGGCGGGCTTTAAGAGCATGGCAAAAAACGTTCCCCTGTTTGGCAAGGCAATTCTAAAATACGCGCCCGTTTTATTTGCAGTTGCGACGATTGAAAATGCCTACGATGAAACATGCAAGCTCGTTGCTGTCCCTGCTGATGAAGTAATAGAAAGGGAGCCGCCGCTCTTGGTTGAAGCATTTGGGCTTATGCCGCGTATCTTGGTCGATTCCTGCGATGTTCTTGTCGTAGATCATATCGGGAAGAACTTTAGCGGTGATGGAATGGATCCCAATATTACGGGAACCTTTTGTACGCCGTATGCGTCAGGAGGGATCAAGGCACAGCGTGTTTGTGTACTCGATTTGAGCCCGGAAACGCATGGGAACGGAATCGGCTTAGGCTATTCGAGTGCAACGACGATGCGCGTATTCAAGAAGCTTGATTTGTCATCCATGTATCCCAATGCCATTACCTGCACGGTTTTAGGCGGCGTCCGAATCCCTATCGTGATGGAAAGTGATCGGGAAGCGATTGCGGTGTGCGTCAAGACCTGTAATGAGATTGACAAGAACGCGCCGCGCATTGTACGCATTCCGAATAGCTTGCACATAGAACATATCCTTCTGTCGGAAAGCTACTATGGGATGGCAAAGAATATAGAAGGACTGACGATTGAAAGTGAACCGAAGGAAATGAAATTTGACGAAAATGGCGACTTGTTGCAAAGGGGGCAGAAAATATGAATGAAGCGGCTAGCAAATTGGCTGATCAAGCCATGAAAAAGGCAGAGCGAAAGCTCGTGCCATTCATTGTACTAATGTACATATTTGCATTTTTGGATCGTGCAAATATCGGATTTGCAAAAAACGCCTTTCAGACATCAACTGGACTTAGTGATGCTGCTTTTGCAATGGGTGCAGGCATTTTCTTTATCGGCTATGCGGTTTTCGAAGTGCCGAGCAATATCCTGATGCATAAATTTGGTGCACGTCTTTGGCTGTCTCGCATCATGGTGACATGGGGCTTGGTCGCCGCAGCTTTTGCACTCGTGACAACGGAGTTCCAGTTTTTGTCCTTACGAGTCCTCTTGGGTATTGCGGAAGCGGGATTCATGCCGGCTATCGTGTATTACTTCACGCTTTGGTTTACGGAAAAGAGACGCAGTTCTATTATGGGACTTTTTTGGATGGGACCACCGCTTGCTTTTGTTTTTGGCTCGCCGGTTTCCGGTCTGCTTTTAGATTTGCAGGGAGTTCTCGGCTATGAAGGTTGGCAGTGGATGTTTGCGATAGAAGGCCTAGCGGCGGCAGCCAGCGGTATTGTCGCATTCCGTCATCTCATTGATGACCCGAAAAGCGCGAAATGGCTTTCCGATGAAGAAAAAGCAGCACTGCTCGCAGCGCTTGAAGAGGAGCGGGAGAAGCGTTCCTTTGAAAAAGTCGGCGCGCTGTCTGTGCTGCTCAATGCAAAGGTATGGTATCTCGCGCTCATTTGCTTTATGATTCAAGTCTGCAATTATGGGCTTAACTTCTATCTTCCGACACACGTTGCCGGGTTGCTCGGTACAAAGGTCGGGACGATGGTCGGGTTCGTTAGTGCCGTTCCATGGATATTTGCACTATTCGCAACGGTATATTTGCCGCGCGTTTCAGATCGGACTGGAATGCGCGCGAGTCTTGCTGCTATGATTATTGCACTTTCTGGCATTGGCTACTTCATTTCTTCGACGACGCTTCCGCTGCTCGGCATTGCGGCACTCTGTGTTGTCGCAGTTGGCAATCTTGCCTGCCAGCCGATCTTTTGGACGATCCCCAGCCGTATTCTGACGGGACTTGGTGCAGCGAGCGGCATCGCCTTTATTAACTCGATGGGGAATCTTGGCGGATTTGTCGCGCCGAATTTACGCGTATTTGCCGAGACTCTATTCCAAAATCCAAACGCAGGACTGTATGCGATGGGCATCTCAGGATTTATTGCAGCAGGAATGTTGCTGGTGACCATTTCCATGGGCATGGGGAAAAATCTGAAAAAAGGTAAGAGCTTCGAGAAATACGGATCGTAAGTTTGACGTGCAATTTCCTGTAGAACGGGCGAAGCCGAGCCTTTTGGCGATTTGCGTCTTAGGCAGGTTTCCTTCAAGCGCATCTATATCTGAATCTGACCGCTTTGGAAAAAGGTTAGATGCTTGAACCTTCGACGAAATTTTCAGTCTTGACTATCCTTGCCGTAGTGCATACCATGATAGCGGAACAGAGTGAGAGAGGGATTGAAAATGATACCTACGAGGCGGGTTGTCCGCTGTATCATGTCGAGAGAATCATAGAGAAGCTTCAGCGATCGTTTGATGATGGAGCGCATATCCTTTATGTCAACGGGGCAAATCGTGATGACACGCCGCTCGTAATAAATTAAAAGGCGAATAGATTATTAGAGATTGAGAATCATAATTTTACGAGATGGGAGCATGTTGGAGTTCCTATTTATGCTATAATGGAATGCATAGGATGGTTCGAAATGGTTTGGGATTGAGATAGGAGAAACGTATGGAAACAGTTGGTGCGAAGGATACGGCGCTAAACGGGTTGTTTTCTTTTTTGGAGCGGGCGGTTTCGCCGTTTCATGCGGCAGCGGAAGGGGCGCGTCTCTTAGCGCAGGCAGGATATTTCGAATGGAATGGAACGGAGCGGGAAGTTCGTGTGGGCAGCCGGTTTTTCGTCCGCGCCTATGGGTCGGCGCTGCTCGCGTTTTCGATCGGCGAGAACCCGCGCGCACGTCTTCGCATTGCGGCGGCACATACGGACTTTCCATGCCTTCGCGTGAAGCCGCACGCAGCGATGTGCGAGCGCGGGTACGGGAAGCTCAATGTCGAGGTTTACGGCGGCATGATTCGGAGCAGTTGGCTCGACCGACCGCTCTCGCTCGCGGGCAAGGTCGCCATGCGCGGCGACGATCCATATATACCGGTCGTGCGGGAATTCGACGCGCGGCGCCCGCTGCTCATCATCCCTTCGCTCGCGATCCATATGAACCGCGATGTGAACAAGGGCGTTGAACTCAACCCGCAGAAGGACCTCCTGCCGCTCTTTACGATGGAAGAGGACGAGGCGGATGGCGATTTCTTCTTGGATTTTCTCGCGGAGGAGATTGGCGCAGAAAGGGATTCGATCCTATCGTACGAAATCACGCTTTACCCGACGGAGAAACCGTGCCGTATCGGGCGAAACGAGGCGTTTGTTTCCGCGCCGCGCCTCGACAACATGACGTCGGTCTACGCGTGTCTTTCGGGACTCTGTACAGGCGAGCAGGCGGACGGCATCGCATGTGCCGCGCTTTTTGACAACGAGGAGGTCGGCAGCGGGACAAAGCAGGGCGCGGCGTCCATGCTGCTGCCGAATCATCTCGCGCGCATCTATGCGGGACTCGGTTTTACAGAGGCAGGGCTCTATGCCGACATGGAGAAAGGATTTTGTTTCTCAGTAGACGTCGCACATGCCATGCATCCCAATATGCCTGAAAAGAATGATGTGACAAACTTTCCCATGCTCGGTGGCGGCATCGCGCTCAAGGTAGCGGCGAGCCAATCGTACGCAGGCGACGCAGAGGCGATCGCGATTGCGAAGGGGCTTTGCGAATTGGCGGCAGTGCCGTATCAGATGTACGTGAACCGTTCGGGTTTGCGCGGTGGCTCGACGCTCGGCTCGCTGCTCTCGCGTCAAATGCCGATGCGCACGATGGACATCGGCGTGCCGATCCTAGCGATGCACGCGGCGCGCGAGACGATGGGAGCGAGCGATCAGGCAGCGCTCAATCGCTTGACCGAAACATTTTACCATACCTAAAAATAAGCGCACGGATTCGGGAGCCTGTCTTGGATCCGTGCGTTTGCTTCCAGTCGATTATTCCAATGGGCAGGAGACGGGGCTGCTGCCACGCTCCGCATGGTGTTTGCCTTCGAAGAGCGCCTCGCTGACCTTGCGCATGAGCTCTTCTTCCTCTGCGGCGGCGGAGAAGATGAGCTGTTTCTCCTTTGGCTGCGCACCGCGCGAAAGTTCCGTGATGGCGAGCTGGAGACGGTGTGACTTGTCCTTGCGGAAGGAGTAGGAACACCGCGTCCGGAGCCATTCGGCAATCATCTCGAGGTTTTGGAAGGATGCCGCCTTATTGTAGTCCTTGTAGACATCGGCTGCGAGTGCGGCGGCGCTTTTTATATCTTCCGCCGTGCCGACGACGGAGAAGGAAGAAGCATCATTTTCCGTGAGAAGCTTTGTGACGAGATAGAGCATGGGAATCCGGCCTTTCAATTCATACAGAAAAAGCATCGGTGGAACCGATGCTTCGTTTCAAAGTGGTGACCCAGGAGGGACTCGAACCCCCGACCCTTTGATTCGTAGTCAAATACTCTAATCCAACTGAGCTACTGAGTCAATGTCGTGCTTCCGCAACTGACAGGGGATAGTATAGCATGTAAGGCTTCGCCTGTCAATGCAAAAATTTTGCACGCATACGGCACTTGAGCATGAATTTTGTGCCTCGGCTTGCTATAATGAAAGGGGAGTTTTGACTCTGCCATGCGGGAAAGGAGCATTTGCATGTATACACTAAAGGGAAATTCGTTTCATGGAATTACGCCGCAGATTGACGAGGAGGCGTTCGTTGCGCCGCAGGTATTTCTTTCGGGCGACGTGCGCGTCGCCCGATACGCGAGCTTTTGGCCGGGGGCGGTCGCGCGCGGCGATGTCGACTTCATCTCGGTCGGCGAGTGCTCGAACGTGCAGGATCTCGTCTGCCTGCACGTCGCCGATGATGCGCCATGCATCATCGGCGACTACGTGACGATCGGGCACGGTGCTGTCGTGCATGGCTGCGAGGTTGCCGATCACGTGCTCATCGGCATGGGCGCGACGGTATTGACAGGCGCGCGGATTGGGCGCGGCTCGATCATCGCAGCGGGTGCGCTCGTGCGCGAGCATGAGGTCATCCCGGAGAACAGTCTCGTCGTCGGCGTGCCGGGCAAAGTCATCCGCACGCAGGACCGCATCGCGACGATCCATGCGCAGGCGATCAAGTACAAATGCGAGTGGGCACTTGGCTACGGCGTCTATCCCGAGATCGGCGGCGAGCGCTACCACGGCGAAAAGATCATTTAAGGCACCTGGCTTTGGGCGCGATTGCCTTCCCCCATGCGGCTAGGAGGTCTGCCATGCGGAACCGTGCATTGGCAGGACTCGTCGATGGCAGGGCGAAGAAGGCAAGACCATGGCGCGCGAGCAGCGGCTGATTGAAACGCTTGAAGGCGGCAGCGGATTTGGCGCCATTGAAGCAGACCGTTTGGATCTTAGGATAGCGAACGAGCAGGGCAGTAAAGTCATTGCCCTGCTCTTTTTTTATTGCGGAATCGAGGCTGCCCTCGCGTTCGCATGCCCCGATAGAGTCCCAAAGTGCAATATGATGCAGCAAAAGCATGGAAAGCTTTCCATCGTACGAGACAGGCAGCTCTTCATTGAGGAGCTGCGCCATCATTCGCCAAAAGCGGTTCTGAGGATGTGCGTAGTATTGCTGTTCGGCAAGGGATTGGATGCCCGGCATGGAGCCGAGGACGAGGGTATGACAGGCATTGTCGATGTTGGGAGCCAGGCCTTTGCAGATCATCGCGATGCCCTGTCCTCAAATGCGTTTGCGAGACGCTTTAGGCCGTCTTCCAGCACGCTCCATGGGCACGCTGTGTTGATGCGCTGGAACCCTTCGCCTGCCTTGCCGAAGATGTGCCCGCTGTCGAGCCATAGGTTTGCCTTGTGGATGATGCACTCGTCGAGCGCTGTATCGGTCATGCCGTAGGCACGGAAGTCGATCCATAGGAGATAGGTTCCCTCCGGCTCGATGAGACGGGCTTTCGGCATGCGTTTGGCGAGGAATGCCTTGGTCTTTTGGTAGTTCGATTCGAGGTAGGAGAGGAGTTCTTTTAGCCATGCGCCGCCTTTTTCGTAAGCAGCTTGCGCCGCGAAAAGACCGAGGCTGTTCGGCTGGCTGTAGCCGGTGTTCAGCACTTCCGTGCGGAAGATGCGGCGGATGGGTTTGTCCTCGATAAAAATATTGGAAAGCTGCAGCCCGGCGAGGTTGAAGGTCTTGCTCGGCGAAGTGCAGGTGATCGTGCGCTTCGCGGTCGCGGGTGAGAGCGAGGCAAGGCAGGTATGCTTGTAGCTAGGGCGCACAAATTCGTGATGGATCTCGTCGGCGACGATGAGGACGTCGTGCTTCTCGCAGATATCCGCCATGCGCATGAGTTCGTCGCGCGCCCAAACGCGGCCGATTGGGTTATGCGGGCTGCAGAGCAGGAAGAGCCTTACATGCGCTTCGTCGATCTTCTTCTCGAAGTCCGCAAAATCGATCCCGTAGCGGCCGTCTTTCAGCACGAGCGGGCTGTTGACGAGCCTGCGCCGGTTTCCCGTGATGATCTCGGAGAACGGGTAGTAGACAGGCTGCTGCAGGAGGACGCTCTCGCCCTCTTTTGTAAAGGCGCGGACGGCCGCGGCGAGTGCGAAGACGACGCCGGGCGTCACGACGAGCGCGTCTGGCGTCGGGGTCCAGCCGTGGCGCTCGCGCATCCAGCGCACGATGGTCTCGCGGTACGCCGCCTTCGGGTCGGTGTAGCCGAAGATGCCGTGTGCGACGCGGCGTGTGAGTTCGTCGATGACAGGCTGCGGTGCGCGGAAATCCATGTCGGCGACCCAAAAGGGCAGGACCCCTTCGGGGTAGCCGCGCTCGGTGGCAAAGTCGTATTTGAGGCACGACGTCCCGTGGCGGTCGATGATTTCATCAAAGTTGATGGCCATGGTATGGAAACCCCTTTCTGCCATATATAAAAGCCATAATGAGCCAATCAAGATTCTTTCAATGCATGTTCGAGGTCAGCGATGAGATCTTGCACGTCCTCGATGCCGACGGACATGCGCATGACGCACTCGTCAAGACCCGTCCGCGCAAGCAGTTCTTTCGGCATTTCGGCATGTGTCTGTGCGAGCGGGTAAGTCAGCAGGCTTTCGACGCCGCCTAGACTCTCGGCGAATGCGAAGAGCTTGAGCCTGCCGAGCATGGCTTTCGCAAGCGCGGGGCTCTCGACCTTAAAGGAGATCATACTGCCGTTTCCTGTCGCCTGCTTCTGTTGCAGCGCGTAGCCTGGATGATCGGGAAGCCCCACGTAGTAGACGTCGGTGACAGCAGGCTGTGCCTGCAGCCACTTCGCGATTTTCAGCGCGTTTTCTGCCTGTCGCTCGACGCGGACGCCGAGCGTCTTGATGCTGCGCAGGAGCAGCCACGAGTCCATCGGGGAGAGGTTCGGCCCCTCGGACTTGATGAGGAGCTCGAGCTTTTTCGTGTAGTCGGCGTTTTTGTCGCGCACGGTCAGGATGCCGGCGATGATGTCGTTATGGCCACAGAGGTATTTCGTTGCGCTGTGCAGGACGATGTCGGCGCCGAATGTCAGCGGTTTTTGAAAGTGCGGCGAGAGGAACGTATTGTCGACGACGAGAAGCGCGCCGTTGCGGTGTGCGGTCTCTGCCATCGCGGCGATGTCGGTCACGCGCATCATGGGATTCGATGGCGTCTCGATGAAGAGCACTTTCGTATTGGGTCGGATCGCCTTGCGGACGATCGATATGTCTGAAGTATCTACATAGTCAAATGATAATCCATAAGCATGATAAATGTCCTTTGCGAGACGCACCGTGCCGCCGTATAGATCTTCGGAAAGCAGGACGTGGTCACCAGGCACGAGAATGTGCAGGATCATATTGATCGCCGCCATGCCGGACGAGAGTGCCCATGAGCGTTCGCCCCGTTCGAGCAGGTTCATGATGCCTTCGAGGCGGTCACGTGTCGGATTTGCCATGCGCCCGTAGTCGTAGCCCGTGCTATGCCCGAAAGACGGGTGCCGGTAGGTGGCGGAGAGGTAGATCGGGTCGCTGATCGCGCCGGTCGCATCGTATTCGTGACAGCCGTGGACCTCAATGGAAAAATCGCGCATAAAAACCTCCAAACAAATTTATGTAATACATATATCTATTATATGAATAATTATAAGGGAACGCCCAAAATCTGTCAAGGAAGAGGCGCACCGGGTCGGTGCGGATTGCACTGCGTCAGCATGGGATCGCAAGATATGTGCGGTCCCCCTCTTTCGCCTCGAACTGTGCACTCGTGAGCTCGGTCAGCTCGGCGCGGCGGCGCGGCAGATCGCTTGGCTCGACGAGCAGGCGGAGCGTCGCGCGGTCAGCGTATTCTGGCTCCTCCATGCGGATCGACTCCGTGCGGATCCAATGCTCGACGCTCGCGAGCAGCCCGTAGTCGACGGTGACGGCGCAGCGGCAGAAGGGACGCATCTCGACTTTCTGTGCCGCGTCGAGTCCGAGTGCTGCGGCGCGGCCGTATGCGCGGATGAGACCGCCCACGCCGAGCTTGATGCCGCCGAAGTAACGCGTGACGACGACGACGATCTCCGTGAGTCCGTTCTGCTTGATGGCTTCAAGGATGGGGGCGCCTGCCGTGCCGCCGGGTTCGCCGTCATCGTTTGACTTCCTCTTCATCTGTTCGGCACTCCTGCCGAGCACGTAGGCGGAGCAGTTGTGGCGCGCGTCGAAGTATCGCTTCTTCATCGCGAGGATGAAGGCACGCGCCTCCTCTTCGGCTTCGACATGTGCGAAGTGCGTGATGAATTTCGATTTTTGGATTGCGAAGCAGATGTCTTGCTGTTCTGCGTCCTTTATCCCGTCCGCGATGGTGCGGTAGATGGTCATAAGCATGGTCGTTCCTCGCTTTCTGTCGGACATATTGTACCACGGCAGAGGCGATTCCCCTATATTTTGCAGGCAAAAAATAATTTTTCGTGCTTGTAGCAATCCTAACATATATATGCTATTCTTAAAGTGCGTTTTGAGGCGCCGCGAGATGGCATTGCGAAACAAATCACAAAGAGAAGCGGCGCTGGAAAGGTTGTGTTATTAAGGCTATGAACGAGTCGAAAATGAACAGAGGGCTGAAAAATCGCCACTTGCAGTTGATCTCCCTTGGGGGCGTCATCGGCAGCGGCTATTTCCTCGGCACGGGGTACGTCCTCGAGAAGGCGGGACCGGCAGCCGTTATCGCCTACCTGTTGGGGGGGCTTATCGTGCTGTGCGTCATGCTCTGTCTTGCGGAGCTGGCAGTCGAAAAACCAATTTCGGGGTCCTTCGTCACTTATGCGCGCGAGCACATTTCCCCGACTTGGGCGTGCGGCGTCGGCTGGTCGTACTGGGCGACGTGGGTCGCCTATGTGCCTTCCGAGATGATCGCCGCAGGCATCATCATGAACGGTTTCATCCCCGAGATCAGCCAGCTTTGGTGGGCAGTCTTCTTCGGACTGCTCGTCACGATCATCAATCTGTTTCATGTCGACAAGTTCGGCGAGTGCGAATCTTGGCTTTCCCTTGTCAAGATCGTCGCGCTCCTGGCCTTTTCTGCTGTGGCAGCGCTCATCTGTCTCGGCGCCATCGGTTCGCAGGGGGCGCTCGGCGCGAGCGTCCTGCTCGGCAGCGGCGGCTTCGCGCCGAACGGCTACTGGGCCATCGGGCTCACGATGGTCATTATCCTCGTCAACTTCCAAGGCACGGAGATCATCGGGCTTGCGGCGGGCGAGTGCGAAAAGCCCGAAGAAAGCATCCCGATCGCCGTCCGCAACGTGACATGGCGCATCATTGCGCTCTACATCATCCCCATCACGCTGCTCGTCTCGATCCTGCCGTGGGACCGCGCGTCGCTTGAGGAGAGTGTCTTTGCGGCGGCGATGGTGCAGTACGGATTTACGAAGTTTGGCGCGCTCTTCGCGTTCGTCATTCTGACGGCGGCGATCTCGTGCTCGAATTCGGGACTCTACGGCGCCGCGCGTGCGCTCTACGCGCTCGCGAAGCTCGACATGGCGCCGCGTCCCTTCGCGGAGCTCAGCCGAAAAGGCGTGCCGTCGAAGGCGATCCTCATCTCGATCTGTGCGTGCTGGGCGGTCATCCTGCTCTACAGCTTTGATCCAAACTCCGCTGCCTACACGTATCTGCTCGCCGTATCGGGATTCACGGGTGCGATCGCGTGGATCTCCATCTGCTGGAGCCAGTATCGCAGCCGCCGCCGCATGATTGCGCAGGGGCGCGAGGGCGAGCTGCGCTACAAGACACCGTTCTTCCCGTACGTGACGATTTTCGGCATATGGGCGCAGGTCGTATGCCTCGTTGTCATGGCGTTTACGCCGGATCTTCGAGAGGCGTTCTGCGCGGGCATCCCGCTGCTCGTCCTGCCGATGGTGTGGTATCGGGTGCGGGCGCGTTACCGCAAGGCGATGGCGACGCGCGTCGTGCATTAAGCACGCGGCGTACCTTTGGCACGAAGGGAAAAGACCTCTGATTGCAACGATCAGAGGTCTTTTTGATCCTAGGGAAGCATTTTATGCGTTATCCGATGAAGCCTGTTGCGCCCGGCTTCTTTCTGGGTCAGGGCGCGGGTTCGTTATCCTTCGGGATCGACAGGGTGTCGCGTATCTGCGTGATTTCGTCGGCGGTGAAGAGCCCGACGGGGGATTCGCGGATCATGACGGATTGGAGGAGGCGGCTCTGCTCGGCGGGGTCGGTCGTGTGCAGGGCGGCGGGGTCGGCGGCGGCCTTTGTGAGCGCGATGGTGCGATGCTGTGCATCGGCGTAGGCGACGGTCTTTTTGACGACTTCCGTGAGAAGGTCGTAGCATGCGCCGTTGAGCGGGATTGGCGGCGTGTGCGCCGTGATGCGGTCGAGCAGGATCTGGCTGTCGTTGTCGAGCTGGGCAAGGAGCAGGTGGGTCGTCTGGATGTCGCTCTGCCCCTCCTTGAAGGTCTCCAAAATCTGATGGTACCTGCGCCAGTTGCGGTCGAGCGCATCGATGTCCTTCTGATAGTCCGCATACCATGCGGAGAAGATTTGCTGCTGCTCGACGAGCGCGTATTTCTCCTCGGCGGTCATCGCGGGCTGCTGCTCCTGCGTGCGCGGCCAGCAATAGAAGACGATGGCAGAAGAGAGTGCGAGCATGAGGCAGAAGAGTGCGAAGATGCGCCTCGGCAGGTAGTGGTAGAGGAGCAGGAGCAGGAGAAATGCGATGACGGTGCCGATGTAGATGAGCATGACGAGTCCTTTCCCAGAAAGAAACATGATATGGCTATCATATCATAAACGCACGCGAAAGAAAATGTGTGCGCTTCTTGCGGCACGGCGGGGAAACGGATATACTAACCCTATCAATTCGCAAAGGATGGGATAGTTTGAAACGGCGTTTCCTGCATCAGTTTTGGCAGCTTTTCCGCGGGTATTGGACTTCGGAGGAGAAGTGGAAGGGGTGCGGACTGCTCGCGCTCGTCATCGCATTCAACCTTGGCTCCGTCTACTTCCTCGTCCGCATCAATAGCTGGTACAATGATTTTTACAATGCGATCCAACAGTACGCCGAGGGGCAGTTTTGGCCGCTCATCGGCGAGTTTACGGCGCTCGCGTTTCTCTATATCATCCTCGCGGTCTATGCGATCTACCTTCGGCAGATGCTTCAGATCAAGTGGCGCACTTGGCTCACGAACCGATTCCTGGCGCGGTGGACGCGCGGCGAAGTCTACTATCGCCTGCAGATTCTGCGCAGCGATACGGACAACCCAGACCAGCGAATCAGCGAGGACATCAATCAGTTCGTTACGCTGGCGCTGACATTGCTCTTCGGGCTCATCAAGCAGCTTGCAACGCTTGCGGCGTTTTCGGTCGTGCTGTGGAATCTGTCGGGCACGTTTCGCGTTCCGGTCGGCAGTCACGCGTTCGTTGTCTGCGGCTACATGTTTTGGTTCTCGTTGATCTACTCGATGGCAGGCACGGGTATCGCGCACCTCGTCGGACGAAAGCTCATCGGGCTCAATTTCGAGCAGCAGCGATTCGAAGCGGACTTCCGTTTCAACATGATGCGCGTGCGCGAAAACGCCGAGAACATCGCGTTCTATCGCGGCGAGCAGGTGGAGCGCGTCGGCTTTTCCGAGCGTTTTGCGAAAGTCATCGGGAATTTTTGGCAGCTCATGCGTCAGACGAAGCTGCTCAATTTCTACGTCAACGGCTACGGGCAGATCGCGCTCATCGTGCCGCTCATTCTCGCCGCACCGCAGTATTTTGCTGGCACGATGGCGCTCGGCGGCTTGCTGCAGACAGTATCCGCGTTCGGGCGCGTGCAGGATGCGCTGTCGTATTTCGTCTCGTCGTACGATACGATCGCGCAGCTCATTGCCGTCATCCGCCGCCTCGTCGGCTTTATGGATCACATGGCAGAGGCGGAGGCGCACGAAGAGAAGATCGTATGGAAGGAAGCGGGCGAGGCGCTCGCGCTTGAGGACGTCTCGGTCACGCTGCCCGACGGCAGGACGCTTCTCGCGCATGTCACGTTCTCGCTCGCGCGCGGCGCACGTCTGCTCATAACGGGCGCGTCGGGCTGCGGAAAGAGCACGCTCCTGCGCCTGCTCGCGGGAATATGGCCGTACGGCATGGGGCGCGTCGT
This sequence comes from Mitsuokella sp. oral taxon 131 str. W9106, assembly GCF_000469545.1. GTDB lineage: Bacteria > Bacillota > Negativicutes > Selenomonadales > Selenomonadaceae > AWVT01. The sequence continues at coordinate 185,603 of NZ_KI273051.1, forward strand.
GCGCCCCGCCGAAAGCCGCGTGCTTTTTTTGCCGCAGCGCCCGTACCTGCCGCTCGGCAGCCTGCGGCGCGCACTTTATTACCCGCTTGCCGCTTCCGGAACGGAAGCGCGCCTGAAGACGGCACTCGAAACGGTCGGTCTCGCTGCGCTCGTCCCGCGCCTTGATGTGATCGACGACTGGAGCCGCATCCTCTCGCTCGGCGAGCAGCAGCGCCTCGCATTTGCCCGCGTATTGCTCGTCGCACCCGATTTCGTTTTCCTCGACGAAGCGACGTCGGCACTCGACGAGCCGCGCGAAGAGGAGCTTTACGCGCTTCTTCGTCGCAAACTGCCCGCGATGGGCATGGTGAGCGTCGGGCATCGTTCGACACTCCGCGCCGTACATGACGAGGAACTCATGCTCGAAGGCGAAGGAAAGTGGAAGGTTTGTCCCATTCGGTCTTGAAAATCTTTTTTGGTTATGGGGATTCCTTCGCTTTCGGCACAGTATTTCCTACGAGAATCATTCGCATGCATCAGTTACTTTTCAGAAAGCCATTCTATACTAAAAGTTGTTTCTAATCTTGAGACTGGGATGGCGCAATGAACCGCAGGGATTTTTTACGAAATGCGATATGCATGGGGGCAGGAGCCGTACTTGCCCCGCTTTTGCTTGCAGATCGGGTGGAGGCGGCGTGGCAGGAACCGGTGCCCTTTGGCGTGCCCGTGCGCGAGACGAATCTCTCGTTCGGCCCACTTGAAAACCGCACGCGCACGGATGCGATCATCGTCCACCATATCGGCAATACGAATGCGGATGTCTCGGCGGCGACGGTGCATGCATGGCACAAGGCAAACGGCTGGTCGGGCATCGGCTACCATTTCCTCATCCGCAAGGACGGCACGGTCGAGCGTGGGCGCCCGATGGATACAGTCGGCGCACATTGTTACGGCGAAAACAGCCACACCGTCGGCGTCAATATCGTTGGCAATTTCGAAGCGGCTTGGCCGGAGAAGGCTCAGCTCGACGCGGCGGCGCGCCTGCTTTGCGCGCTTAGCGTATACTACGGATTTGCGCCGCAGAAAAATACAATTTTCGGGCATCGCGACTTCAATGCGACGGCATGCCCCGGATGCAATCTCTACGGACTCCTGCCTGCGCTCATCGAGCAGGCGCATACATTCTACATGGCGGGGGGCTGAGCCATTGGGACTGGCCCGCCTTGCTCATGGCCAAACGGCGCGGATTCATAGGAGGAACGGATGCGTTATCGTTGGTTTGAACGGGATGTCCCGCAAAATGATCTCGGCCTTCCGATGACGCGTGGCGAGCAGGAAGAGGCGGATCGCGCGCGCAGGGAGCGGAAAACGCTGAAGCGCGGCGAAATGCTGGCGATCGTGCTGGGCGCGATTATCTTCCTCTACGGCTTCCATACGGATGATGTGCCGATGGCGCTTCTTTCGGCAGGGTTTCTCGTCTATGAGGTACGCCTGCTTGCTCCTTTTTTGCCGCCTGCCCTGCGGCGTCCTGCCTGCAATATGGCGCTCGGTTTCAGCATCGCGCTCTTCATTGGTACGATTGTGTTCACTTTCCTGTGATGAAAATCGCAGGATTTTTTTTGTGCAGCGAAAAGGATCTTACAATTCAGAAGAAACACGAAAAAAGAAATATTATTTTTTCGTGTTTTCGGCAGGAAAAATAATATTTTCAGCGAACTATATCATTATTAGGAACGATTGTATACTTCTTTTATTTTTTCTGCTACAATATATATAAATGGTGCTGGTTCCGTGGTGCTTCTCTCGCGGAGCAATCGGCGCTTTCTCGCAGACCGCAGGCAAGAGGGGGCGGGCCAACCAAATCCAAGGGGGACTTAATATGGGAAAAACAGAATGCTTGGCAATGATCCTGGCCGGAGGGCAAGGCAGCCGTCTCGGCGCGCTTACGAAAAAGATCGCAAAGCCCGCCGTTCCGTTTGGCGGCAAGTACCGAATCATCGACTTCCCACTCAGCAACTGTGCCAACTCCGGCATCAGCAAAGTCGGCGTGCTCACGCAGTACCGCCCGCTTGAACTCAACAACTACCTCGCGTCGGGCAGTGCATGGGATCTCGACACGCGCGAAGGCGGCATCTTCATCCTGCCGCCGTACGCGCGTGAAAAAGGCGCAGACTGGTATCGTGGCACAGCGGATGCCATCTATCAGAACCTCAACTTCATCGAACTTGCTGATCCGGAGTACGTGCTCGTGCTTTCGGGCGATCACATCTATACGATGGATTACTCGTGGATGCTCGAGTCGCACAAGATGCACAAGGCAGAGGCGACGATCGGCGTCATCGAAGTGCCTTGGAAAGAGGCGCCGCGCTTTGGCATCATGAATGCAAACAAGAAGACGGGGCGCATCGAGGAGTTCGAGGAGAAGCCGGCAAAGCCGAAAAGCAATCTCGCCTCTATGGGCATTTACATCTTCAATACCGATTATCTCAAGAAATATCTCGAAGAGGACGCGAAGGACGAGACGTCGAGCCACGACTTCGGCAAGAACATCATTCCGAAGATGCTCGCGGACGAAGGCCGTCTCTTCACCTACGCGTTTGACGGATATTGGAAGGATGTCGGGACGATCGAGAGCCTTTGGCAGGCGAATATGGATCTTTTGCAGGATGAGCCGCCGTTTGATCTTACCGGCGAGTGGCGCGTGCTTTCCTCAAATCCGTCTCTCCCGCCGCATTTCGTCGGCCCCGATGCGGAGATCAAAAATGCGATGGTCAGCGAGGGCTCGATGGTCCTCGGCAAAGTCGAGAACTCTGTCATATTCCCGGGCGTTCGCATCGGAAAAGGCGCGAAGATCACGAACTCCGTCATCATGCCGTCGACCGTCATCCGTGAGAATGCGGTCGTGGATCACGCCATCATCGCGCAGAACTGTGTCATCGAGGAAGGTGCCGCTGTCATGGGCGAGCCGGGCGCGATCACGGTCATCGCGGAGGGTGAGACCGTGGACGCAGCAGCAGGTGGCAAGCGCGTCGGCTAGGGACTGCTCCAAGAGTATGAAGAACGGAGTGAATTAGAGAATGAAGTCAGTCATGGGAATCATCAGCCTGCAGGAGGATAAGGGGCTGATCCGTGAGCTAACGGATCGCCGCGCTGTGGAGTCGCTCCCCTTTGCAGGCCGCTACCGCTTGATCGATTTTACGCTTTCGAGCATGGTCAATTCGGGCATCACGAGTGTCGGCGTCATGCTTCCGACCGCCCCGCGATCCGTATTGGATCACCTCCGCTCCGGCAAGGATTGGGATCTCGCACGCCGCCACGACGGTCTCTTCTACCTCCCCGCACCACAGGAAGAGGAGCTCAGCCGTCTCGGTGACCTCAAGAATTTCTACCATAATCTCGACTTTTTCGAGCACAGCGCGCAGAAGTACGTGCTGCTAGCGAGCGGAAGCTTCGTCTACAACATCGATTTCTCGGATCTCCTGCGCTTCCACCAGAATACGGGCGCGGACATCTCGATGGTCTACCACGTCGCGACGGAGGAGGAGACGGGGCACGACGTCATCCTTGAGACGGCGCAGAACGGTCTCGTGACGGACATCGCCGAAAAGCCGGCCGTATACGACGGCTCGAAGGTGTCGCTCGCCGTCTACCTCATGGAGCGCCGCATCTTCGTCGAGATGATCCGCTATACCTACGAGCACGGCGGACAGGATCTCCTCATGGACGGCATCATCCGCCGCGCGGCTGACTACAACATCTACGCCTGCGAGCACGACGGCTACGTCGCGCACATCGACTCGACGGCGTCGTTCTTCAAGTCGAACATGGACAGCCTGAGGCCTGAGATTTGGGAGGAGCTCTTCATGGGCGACCATCCGATCTACACGAAGATCAAGGACGAGGCTCCCGTCCAGTACAAGGGGACGGCAGCCGTTAGAAATTCGCTCATCGCCAACGGCTGCATCGTTCGCGGCGAGGTCGGGAATTCGATCATATTCCGTGGCGTCACGATTGAGGAAGGCGTCAAGGTCAAGAACTCGATCATCATGCAGCACAGCACGGTTCACGCTGGCTCGCTCCTCGAAAACGTCATCTGCGATAAGAACGTCGTCATCTCGAAGGAAAAATGGCTCAAGGGAGCGCCGAATTACCCTTTGATCATAGCGAAGAACACGGTGATTTGAAACGTATTGCCTACTGTTTGCCGTTGTGGATCGATTTCCCATTTTTGTTGGGAAATCGATTTACAACGGTTTATTTTTATATTACAATATAGTAGGGAGCCTCGTTTTTGAGCGCTTGTACGACCATGCAAGACCAAGCTAAGGAGTGTTTCACTTGGCACGAGAAACAAAAGAAAAAAAGCTGAAGAATCGTGAGTTTGAGAAGCTGAAGGAAAATATCCGCCAACGTTTCGTGAGCACGGCACGCGCTGTCTACGGCCGCGACATCGCCGATCTCTCGGCACACGAGATCTACCAGACTGTCGCCAATACGGCGCGCCAGTTCATTTCCGAGAACTGGATCCGGACGAATAAGATTTACAGCGAGCGCCAGGAGAAGCAAGTCTTTTACTTCTCCATCGAGTTCCTGCTCGGCCGCCTGCTGAAGTCGAACCTGATCAATCTCGGCATCGAAGAAGCGGTGAAGGAGGTCCTCGCGGGCTTTGACCTCGATATTGCCAAGACGTTCGAGGAGGAGCCGGATGCCGGCCTCGGCAACGGCGGCCTTGGGCGTCTCGCCGCGTGCTTCATCGATTCGATGGCGGCGCATCGTTTGCCGGGGCACGGCTGCAGCATCCGTTACAAGTACGGTCTCTTCGAGCAGAAGATCATCGAAGGCAATCAGGTCGAGATTCCGGACAGTTGGCTTCGCGACGGCTTTGCGTGGGAGTACCGCAAGCCGGATAAGAGCATCGATGTCAAGTTCTACGGCAATGCCTACATAAAGAGACTTGCGGACGGAAGCCTCAAGCCCGTCCACGAGAATCCGATGGTGGTCATGGCCGTTCCTTACGATGTGCCGATCGTCGGCTACCACAACCGCACGGTCAACACGCTTCGCCTTTGGAACGCGGAGGTCAACCGCGATTTCTCGGACTACGGGCGCCTCACGCAGGAGCAGATTCGCCAAAAGAGCGAGTACCGCCGCTTCGTCGAGAGCATCACGCAGTACCTCTACCCGGATGACCGTACGGAGGACGGGCGGCGCATGCGTCTCATTCAGGAGTATTTCATGGTCTCCGCCGGCGTGCAGAGCATCGTCCGCCACTACCTCAAGACGGGGATGGACATCCACAAATTCGATCAGAAGGTCGCAATCCACATCAACGACACGCATCCGGCGCTCTGCGTCGCAGAACTCATGCGCATCCTCGTTGACGAGCAGAAGCTTGGCTGGAAGGAAGCGTGGGCGATCACGAAGGGGACGATCGGCTACACGAACCACACGATCATGCCCGAGGCGCTCGAGAAGTGGCCCGTGGATATGTTCCGCAATCTCCTGCCGCGCATCTACATGATCGTCGACGAGATCAACCGACGCTGGCTCATCGACGTGCGCGAGCGCTATCCGGGCAACGAGGAGAAGGTGCGCGCGCTCTCGATCATCGAGTGCGGCGCCGTGCACATGGCGCGTCTCTCGATCGTCGGCAGCCACAGCGTCAACGGCGTCGCGAAGATCCATACGGATATCCTGAAGTCGACGACGCTGCACGACTTCTACGAGTACGACCCGAAGCTCTTCAACAACAAGACGAACGGCATCACGCATCGCCGCTGGCTCATGAGCGCAAACCCGGAGCTTTCGAAACTCATCGATGCGACGCTCGGCAGCCATCGCTGGCATCGCCATCCGGAGCAGCTCGACATCCTGAACGACTACGTCGACGACAAGCCGTTCCTCCAGAAGCTCGCCATGATCAAGCGCATCCGCAAGGAGGCGCTCGCGGCGTACGTCAAGGAACACAACGGCATCGAGGTGGACCCGGACAGCATCTTCGATATTCAGGTCAAGCGCATCCATTCCTACAAGCGCCAGCTCATGAATATCCTGCACATCATGTACATCTACCACCGCCTCAAGACAGACAAGCACTTCGACATGATCCCGACGACGTATTTCTTCGGCGGCAAGGCAGCGCCTGGGTACTACGTCGCGAAGAAGACGGTGCATCTCATCAACTCCGTTGCGGAGAAGATCAACAGCGATCCTGTGATCAGCAGCAAGATCAAAGTCGTCTTCATCGAGAACTTCGGCGTCTCGATCGGCGAGATCGTCTATCCGGCGGCAGATGTCTCGGAGCAGATTTCGACGGCATCGAAGGAAGCGTCGGGCACGGGCAACATGAAGTTCATGATGAACGGCGCGATCACGCTCGGCACGCTCGACGGCGCGAACATCGAGATTCGCGAGGCGGCGGGCAAGGAGAACTTCGTGCTGTTCGGCCTCACGGCGGCCGAAGTGCTCAACTACTACGCGACGGGCACGTACTCCGCATGGGATGAGTACAACACGAATGACAATGTGCGACTCGTCGTCGATCAGCTCGCCGATGGGACGTATGGCGACTTCCAGTCGCTGTTTGACTATCTCATCCATGCAAATGATGAGTTCTTCATCCTGAAGGACTTCAACGCGTACTGCAAGGCGCATGAGGAAGTGCAGCGCCGTTACGCGGACAAAGGGGCATGGCTGAGGTCTGCGGCGATGAATATCGCCAATTCCGGCAGGTTCTCGTCCGATCGCACGATCGACGAGTACGCGAAGGAAATTTGGCAGGTAAAGCCTGTCATGATCCAGTGATCCAGGAGACAGGGAGAAACGTCTTGACGACGAAAAAGCGATGACAAAATCCGCGGGTGGGTGGTGCTTTTTGCACCCGCCCTCTGATTTTCGAGGATTGCGGCAGAGTGATCGCAGGCACGATGAGGCAGCAGTCCTGGGCAAGGAATACAGAGGGGGATTTATGATGAAAACATCCGATTTGAGCGAATTCGATTTATACCTGTTCCATCAGGGCACGAATTACCACGCATACGAAATGCTCGGTGCACACCGCGTGGAGCGCGACGGCAAGAAGGGGATCCGGTTTGCTGTTTGGGCGCCGCACGCGAAGTCGGTCAGTGTCGTCGGCGAGTTCAACCACTGGGATACGCGCACGAATGGCATGACGCGCATACGCGACGGCGAGATTTGGGAGACTTTCATCGAAGGGGTCGAAGACGGCGCGACGTACAAGTATGCGATCGAGCCGCAATGGGGCGGTCCCCACATCATGAAAGCAGACCCGTATGGATTTTATGCAGAAAGGAAGCCTGCGACGGCATCGCGCATCTACGACATGAGCCGTTACGAATGGCACGACGGTGCGTGGGCAGAGCGGAAGAAGAAGGAATCCTCCTACGAGCGTCCGATGCTGACATACGAGGTCCATGCAGGTTCATGGCGCCGCGGCGGCGAGGGCGAGTACCTCTCATACCGTGACCTTGCCGACCAGCTCATCGCTTACGTCCTCGACATGCACTATACGCACATCGAGTTCATGCCGCTCTGCGAGCATCCGTTTGACGGCTCGTGGGGATATCAGGCGACGGGCTATTACGCCGTCACGAGCCGTTTCGGCACGCCGGATGATTTCCGCTACCTCGTCGACAAGGCACATCAGGCGGGCATCGGCATCATCATGGACTGGGTCCCCGGACATTTCTGCAAGGATGAGCAGGGGCTCCGCCACTTCGACGGCATGACGCTCTACGAGTCCGACAACGAACAGCTCGCCGAGAACTGGGAGTGGGGCACGACGAACTTCGACTACGGGCGGACAGAGGTGCAGAGCTTCCTGATCTCGAATGCGATGTTTTGGTTCGAGGAGTTCCATATCGACGGCCTGCGCATCGACGCGGTCGCGAACATGCTCTACCTCAACTACGGCAGGAAAGACGGCGAGTGGACGCCGAACAAATACGGCGACACGGGCAATCTCGAGGCGATGGACTTCATCCGCAAGCTCAACGAGACGATCTTCCGCTACCATCCGCAGGCTCTTATGATCGCCGAGGAGTCGACGGCATGGCCGCTTATCTCGAAACCCGTATATATGGGCGGCATGGGATTCAACTACAAATGGAACATGGGCTGGATGAACGACATGCTCAAGTACGTGTCGCTCGATCCCATCTACCGCAAGTGGAACCATGACAAGGTCACATTCTCCTTGATGTATGCATTCAGCGAGAACTTCGTGCTGCCGCTATCGCACGACGAGGTCGTGCACGGCAAGTGCTCGCTCATCAGTAAGATGCCCGGCGACTATTGGCAGAAGTTCGCGGGGCTGCGTACGTTTTTCGGCTACTGGATAGCGCATCCCGGCAAGAAGCTCCTCTTCATGGGCGGCGAATACGGGCAGTTCATCGAGTGGAACTACGACGACAGTCTCGACTGGCACCTTGTCGAGCAGTATCCGATGCACACGAAGATGCTTGCCTACAGCAAGGCACTCAATGCATTCTACTGCGACAACAAGGCACTGTGGCAGGTCGACTTTGACTGGAACGGCTTCCAGTGGATCGACTGCAACGATAACGACAACAGCGTCGTGTCGTTCATCCGCAGGGCGGAGAACGCCGATGACTTCCTCATTGCGATCTGCAACTTCACGCCGGAGGTTCACTACGGCTACCGCATTGGCGTGCCGCAGAAGGGAGGCTACCGCGAGGTGTTCAACTCGGATGCGGAGGAATTCGGTGGAAGCGGCGTAAGGAATGCGGACGTGCTCCAGAGCGAGGATATCCCGTGGCATGACCGCGAGCAGTCCATCACGCTCACGATCCCACCGCTCGCGACGATTTATCTCAAACTCGATGGCCAAACGGGAGCAAAGACGTCTTTTGACGCGGCTTCGGCGGATCGGATGGCCGTGAGGCAGGAAAAGAAAGATTCCGCCAGGAAAGCGGAAGCCGCCGGAGCCAAACCGAAACACACGCGACGCACGGCTGCGAAAACGGTGTCGGCCGATGCGGCGAAGACGACGAAAGCAACAAAGGCCGTGAAGGCAAAAGAAAGGAAAGCAACGAAGCCTGCAGCCGTGAAGGAGGAGAAAGCGGCGACAAAGACAAAGAAGAGGGGAGCCGCAAAGACGACTGCCAGGAAAGCTGCAACAAAGAAGACGACTGCCGAAAAGACGACGAAAAAGAAAGTCGCATCCGGCAAAGCTTAACTAAATCCGAAGGCATTTGTGCAAAGGGGGTTCTTGTTATGAAAGTTCTTTATGTAGCATCCGAAGCAGTTCCTTTCGCCAAGACGGGGGGGCTTGCCGATGTGGCAGGATCGCTTCCGCAGGCACTCCGTGCAGAGGGGCACGACGTCCGCGTCATCATGCCGAAGTTCGGCATGATCGCGGAGAAGTACCGCAATGTGATGGAGCACGTTTACGACGGCGAACTGAACGTCGCATGGCGCAAGAAGTTTGTCGGGCTTGACCAGTACGAACATAAGGGCGTCACGTATTACTTTGTCGATAATGTGGAGTATTTTGGACGCGATGGATTCTACGGATATGACGATGACGCAGAGCGCTTCTCGTTTTTCTGCCGGGCCGTCCTCAATCTCCTGCCCGCGATGGATTTTTGGCCGGACATCATCCATACGAACGATTGGCATACCGGCCTCGTCAACGTATTCCTCAAGCTTGAGCATCATGGCGACGCGCGCTATCAGAATATCAAAACACTCTATACGATCCACAATCTCAAGTACCAAGGCGTGTTCCCAAAAGAGGTCATGAGCGATATGCTCGGTCTCGATTGGAAGTATTTCAACAACGGCGATCTCGAGTTCTACGATGCCGTCAACTTCATGAAGGGTGGGCTCGTCTACGCGGATGCCATTTCGACGGTCAGCAAGACGTACGCCGAGGAGATTCAGTACGAATACTTCGGCGAGCGTCTTGACGGACTGCTCAGGAGCCGCAAGGATGATCTTTACGGCATCGTCAACGGCATCGACTATGAGACGTACGATCCGGCGAAGGATAAGAATCTCTTCGTGAAATACGACGTCAATACGATTGAGGCAAAGTTCGACAATCAGGTCGCGCTGCAGAAGCAGCTCGGACTCCCCGAGAGCCGTCGGACGCCGCTCGTTGCGATCATCTCGCGCCTCGTGCAGCCGAAAGGCATGGATCTCATCGTCCGCATGATGGATGAAATCCTGCAGCATGAGGATATTCAGTTCGTCGTGCTCGGCACGGGCGAAAAACGCTACGAAGACTGGTTCAAAGGACTTGCATGGCGCTTCCCGCGCAAGGTGTCGACGAATATCTTCTTCTCAAATGAGCTCGCGATGCGCATCTATGCGGGGGCGAGCATGTTCCTCATGCCGTCCGACTACGAGCCGTGCGGCATCGGACAGCTCATCGCGATGCGTTACGGAACCATCCCCATCGTTCGCGCGACGGGCGGACTCAAGGACACCGTCCATCCGTACGACAAGTTCACAAAAGAGGGAAATGGATTCCTCTTCGACGACTACAATGCACATGAGATGATGTACGCATTGAAGCGCGCCCTGCGCTTCTACCGAAGCTACAGCGTTTGGAAGCAGATCGTGGAAAATGCGATGCGCGCGGATTACAGTTGGGCGGAGTCCGCCAAGGAATACACGAAACTTTACGAAACGCTCATCGCACGATAAGAACCTTATGGATACAAGAGGGGCAGCGTCGCTGCCTTTTCTTGTGCAGGCTATGCATTAAGGAGGCACAGTTGTGCTGACGAACAACCAAGTCGAGCATAATTCCCAAAATACCTATTACCGCTGCCCGATCGGTGCGGCGGAGGCGGGGACGAAGGTGAAGATTGGCATACGCCTTCGCACGAAGGCCGCTGTTCAGCAGGTGCTCCTGCGCATTTGGCAGGAACGCACGGGAGAAAGGCTTGTCCCGCTCAAGACCGACGCGAATTTCGATGCGGAGGAGAAGTATTACTGTGGGCACGCCGATATGCCGGAGAAAGGCTGCCTCGTGTGGTACTACTTTATCATTGTGGCGGCGGATGGCACGACGTATTACGGCAACAACAGCGAGCAGCTCGGTGGCTTCGGCGAAGTCGCCGACCACGTGCCGCCCTCGTATCAGATCACAGTCTACAACAAGGGCGCCAAGACGCCGGACTGGTTCAAGCATGCAGTCATGTACCAAATCTTCCCCGATCGATTCTGCCGTGAGGGCGCGGAGATCATCGAGAAGCGCGGCGCGGTATTCCACGCGTCGTGGAAGGACGATCCATGCTACTACAAGGATCCCGATACGAAGGAAATCGTCGCCTACGACTTTTTCGGCGGCAATTTGCGTGGCATCGCGTCAAAGCTCGACTACCTGAAGTCGCTCGGCATTTCCGTCATCTATCTGAATCCCGTGTTCGAGTCGGAGAGCAATCACCACTACGATACGGGGGATTACCATAAGATCGATCCGATCCTCGGTACGAACGAGACGTTCCGCAAGCTCGTCAAAGAGGCGAAGGACAAGGGAATCCGCATCATCCTTGACGGCGTTTTCAGCCATACGGGCAGCAACAGCCGTTACTTCAATCGGAACGGCACGTACGATACGGTCGGTGCGTTCCAGTCGAAGGAATCGCCGTATTACGAGTGGTACAGCTTCCGCAATTTCCCATACGAATACGAGAGCTGGTGGAACTTTAGCACCCTGCCGAACGTCACGGAGACGAAGCCTTCCTACATGGACTTTATCATCCGCGGCGAGGACAGCGTCCTGCATCACTGGATGCACGAGGGCATCGCAGGCTGGCGCCTCGATGTCATTGACGAGCTGCCTGCGATGTTCTCGCAGAGCTTTTTCGCGGAACTCAAGAAGACGGATCCCGATGCCGTCATGATTGGGGAGGTCTGGGAGGACGCGTCGCACAAGGTCGCCTATGGAACGCCGCGCGAGTACCTCTGCGGGCAGGAGATGGATTCGGCGATGAACTATCCGTTCCGCAAGGCGCTCCTCGACTTTTTGCTCGGGCGCGACGACGGCATCCATGTCATGCGCCGTCTCGAGAGCCTGCGTGAGAACTATCCGAAGGAAAACTTCTACGCGATGATGAATCTCATCGGAAGCCACGACGTGCAGCGCGCCGTTACGCTCCTCGGTGAGGCGGCGTACTATGACGGCATGCCCGCTGTCGAGCAGAGCCGCTCGCGCCTCTCCGATGAGCAGCGCAAGGTCGGCCGCGCGCGGCTGCGCATGGCAGCGCTTTGGCAGATGACGTATCCCGGCGTGCCGTGCATCTACTACGGAGATGAGATCGCGATGGAGGGATTCAAGGATCCGTACAACCGCCGTCCGTACGACTGGGAAGGCGGCGACACGGCGATGCGCGAAGTGTTCCGCTCGTTGATCCAAATGCGGAATGCGCACGCCGCACTCCAAACGGGCGAGTTCCTGCCGCTGCACGAGGAGCGGGATGTCATTGCCTATGCGCGCGTCATTCGCAGCGGGCGCGATGCATTCGGCGGGGCAGCTAAGGACGAGGCGTTCATCGCCGCGTTCAACCGAAACAGCTCGGAGACGCATACGGTCGAGCTCAACGTCAGCGACTTTGCCGACGGCACGTTCGTCGACGCGTTCGGCAGCGGCACGGCGATCCCTGTCGTGCGCGGCAATCTGAAGGCCACGCTGCCGCCGCTCGCGGGCATGCTGCTTGAGCACCATCGCGCGCCGCGGAAGCACGCGCGAAAGGCGGGCGTGCTCCTGCACATCACCTCCCTGCCGTCGAAATACGGCTGCGGCGACCTCGGAAAGGAGGCGTATGCATTTGTCGACTTTCTCGCAGAAGCGGGACAGTCGATCTGGCAGGTTCTTCCGGTGGGACCCGTCGGATATGGCGAATCGCCGTATCAGTCGCCGTCCGCCTTTGCCGGCAATACGATCTTCATCGACATCGACGGTCTCATCGCGCACGGCTGGCTCACATCAGCAGAGGCGCGCGTGACGTTTGCGAATACGAGTTCCTTCGTCGATTTCGAGCTCGTACGCAACTTCAAAAAGAAATGTTTCCGCAAGGCGTTTACGCGGTTCCAAAAAGATGCGGCCATAAAGGCGGACTACGCGGCGTTCTGCGCGCGCGAGTCGGACTGGCTGGAGGACTACGCGCTTTTTACGGCACTCAAACGCGAGTACCGCGGTGCCGCGTGGATGGAATGGCCTGCCTCAGTCCGCAGCCGCGATGCAAAAGTGCTTGGCGACATGAAAAATCGCCTGCGCGAATATGTCGACTACGAAATGTTCTTGCAGTACGTATTCGATTCGCAGTGGAGAGACCTGCATACGTACGCAAAGAAAAAAGGCATTTCCCTCTTGGGCGACATGCCGATCTTTGCTGCGCAGGACAGTGCGGACGTCTGGGCGAATCCCACGCTCTTTGATCTCAATGCGGACGGCACGGCACATACCGTCGCGGGCGTCCCGCCCGACTATTTCAGTGCGACGGGGCAGCTTTGGGGCAACCCGCAGTACGATTGGCAGGCGATGCAGGCAGATGGCTACGGTTGGTGGAAGCGCCGTCTGAAGCGGCTTTACACACTCACTGACATCGTGCGCATCGACCATTTCCGCGCGTTCGAATCGTACTGGGCAATCGATGGCAAGGCGGAGACGGCGATCAACGGACGCTGGGTTCCAGGTCCCGGCAAGGCGTTCTTCGACTCGGTGCGTGAGGAAATCGGCGATCTCCCGATCGTGGCAGAGGATCTCGGCATCATCACGGACGCCGTCGAAGCGCTCCGCGAGTCGTGCGGTTTTCCCGGCATGAAGGTGCTTCAATTCACGCTCTTCTTTCATGAGCACGGCAGGCTTGGCTTCGTCGCGCCCGAAAACAGCGTCGTATATACGGGCACGCATGACAACAATACGACGGTCGGCTGGTTTACGCAGGACATCGATGAGATGCTTCGCGCCGCCGTCGCGGAGCTTGTCCATGCCGATGCCACAAAGCCGAAGGAGGTCGCGGAGGCGCTCATTGCGTTCGCCTATGCCTCGGATGCGCGCATGGCGATCATCCCCATGCAGGACCTCCTTGCGCTCGACGAGCGCGCCCGCATGAATACGCCGAGCACGGTCGGCATCAATTGGAAATGGTGCCTGAAGCCGGACTATCGCGTCCTCCTCGATGCGAAGAAGATCCAAAAGCTCTGCAAGACGTACGAGCGAATCTGATCCGATCGCGGCAGGGCAGGCAGAGGGAAAAGAGGAAACGCATCGAGTTTCCTCTTTTTTTCATCAATTTGTGGTATGGTATGCGGTGTGTGTTCCAAAGAGAGGCGATACGAGATGGACATACCGGCAAACTGGACGCAGACGATTGAATCGGTCGACTGGTCCCAGATCGCAAAGAAGGTCGAAGACTACGGCCCCGCGATCTCCGTTTTGCGCGAAACATGGTCGAAAGAGACGCTGCAGGAGATGGCGGCCGGCAAGGTCTTCGTGCCAGACGACGTATTGAACGAGGCGATCAAGAAGCAGATCCCAGCAGATGGAAACGTTGCGGCGATTCGGCTCCACGGGCAGGAAAACGGCAGGCTGTACGTGCGCATTGAGACGCGGAAAAAGGATGCCGTCGAGCTCACGGGCGAGATCAAGGAGTTTTGCCATCGAGGAGATACGTCCTACATGGTCTACCATGTTCGCGAACGCAATCTTCCGGGGCACGGGCTCATGTCGTGGGTCTTCTCGCGCATTTCGCTCTCTATGGCAGAGCGCCTTGTCGGCAGGATCGAGACGCCCGAGGGGATCCCCGTCATGATCCACGGCAATACCGTCCGCGTTGATTGCAGCGCCGCGCTTTCCGAGTCGGACTTCGGAAAGACAGAGTTCCAAGGGCATCGGCTCCTCGATATGGTAGAGATCGACGGCGCACGCCCGAAGGAGGGCGGGATCGAGCTTCAGACGAAGCTCGACGTGCCGGATGACGTGCAAGATGCCCTGAAGAATGTTCTCAAGGAAAAAGCCGAAGCATCGGAGTGAGGAAGGAGAAAATGATTTGAAACGAAAAGTTCTCGCATTTATTGCTGTGGTTTGCGTGCTCGGCATGACGATGCCAATGGCGCAGGCGAAACATCATGCAGAGAAGAAAGTACCGAAGATTGTCTACATCCCACACGACAATCGGCCCATTTCCGACAAGCAGACGGCAGAGGTCGTGGCGAAGCTCGGCTACGATGTCGTCGTGCCGCCGAACGATATGCTCGGCAGCCGCGAGGATCTCGGACATCCTGCGGCACTTTGGACGTGGCTTGAGGAGAATGCGGCGGATGCCGATGCAGCGGTCATTTCGTCCGACTCGATGCTTTATGGCAGCCTCGTCGGCTCGCGCAAGCACGAGTACGCGAAGGAGGAAGTCACGCGGCGTGCCAACGCGTTCGAGACGTTCCGCAAGGCGCATCCGAAACTGCCGCTCTACGTTTTCGGCTCGATCATGCGCACGCCGCGCACGGGCGAAGCGTCGGGGCACGAGGAGCCTGCCTACTACCGCAACTACGGCGCAGACATCTTCCGCTATACGGTGCTAAAGGATAAGGAGGAGGTGGAAGGTCTTTCCCCACGCGAGAAGAAGGAGAAGGCCTTTCTCATGCGTCTCATCCCACAGAAGTCGCTCGCGGACTGGATGGGCAGGCGCGAGAAGAATTTTGCGGCGAGCGAGGAGATGATCGCGCTCACGCGAAAGGGCGTCTTCAATTACTTCGTGCTCGGGCGCGACGACAACGCGCCGTACTCGCAGACGCACCTTGAGAGCCGCCATCTGCAGGAGGCGGGCAAGGATCTCGGCAAGACGCGCTTCCAATCGATGGCGGGCATCGACGAGATGGGCATGCTCATGCTCGCGCGCGCGGTCAACGACATGAAGCGCGAGGTTCCCTTCATCTACGTGCGCTACAACTGGGGCAAGGGCGACTACACGGTTCCTACGTACTCGGATGAGAAGATCGGCGATTCGATCGCATCGGCGATCACGGCGATCGGCGGCATGATGGTCGCTTCGCCGGAGAAGGCGGACTTCGTGCTCGCGGTCAACACGAACCCAAACGGCAAGACGTACGAGGCAAATGACCCCATGAACGATGGCACGCCACGTGAAGGTACGAAATACTTCGCCGATATTGTTTCCGACTATGTCGGACGCGGCTATCCCGTCGGTGTCGCCGATATCGCCTATGGAAACGGCTCGGACAACGCGCTCATGGAAGAGATGAAGAAGCGGGGGCTGCTCTTCAAGATTCGCGCTTATTCGGGCTGGAATACGGCGACGAACAGCACGGGCTTTGTGCTCGGCACAGGCGCGCTCGTGAAACACATGGACAACGACGGTGTCGATGCGCTCCTCGTGACGCGCTACCTCGACGACTGGGCGTATCAGGCGAACGTCCGAAACACAGTCGCGCGCCAGTTGACGTGGCTGCGCGGTGACGGCGTCTACGGCAATCTTGGCTCGAAGCTCGATTCGGTGTCGGTGCGCACGACGCGCCTCATGCAGCGCTTTGTCGAGGATAACCTGCCGCCGCTCCCGACGCTCGAAGAGATCGAGGTCCGGTTCCCGTGGAACCGCATGTTCGAATCCGATATCATTCACGAACCGCATCGCGAGATCCCTTACTTCAAGCAGCGCGGCTGATCATCGAATTTTTCCTTGCATGATACCGAAAGGTTATGCTATGCTATAGAAAATCATATCGAGAAATAAGGCGGAGTCTGTTCACAAACAGGCTTCGTCTATTGTTTTCCAAAGGAGGCATCTTATGGAAGTTATGGCAGGTGGCATTTTCGTCGTCATGTACGCGGTCATCGTATCGGAAAAGATCCATCGGACAGTCGCGGCGATGGTCGGCGCGATCCTCATGATTCTCGTTGGGATCCTCGATCAGGAGACGGCGCTCCATCACATTGACTTCAATACGCTCGGCCTGTTGATCGGCATGATGATCCTCGTCAGCGTGACGAGCCAGACGGGACTTTTCGACTACGTCGCCATCAAGGCGGCAAAGCTCGCGAAAGCGGAGCCGCGCAGGCTGCTTCTCTACCTCGGACTGCTCACTGCCGTGTTCTCGGCATTCCTCGACAACGTCACGACGGTGCTTCTCATGGTACCTGTGACATTTGCGATCACGATCAAGCTGGAGCTCAAGGTCGTGCCGTTCCTTTTGACGCAGATCATCGCGTCGAATATCGGCGGCACGGCGACGCTCATCGGTGACCCGCCGAACATCATGATCGGCAG
>NZ_KI273051.1:202957-241923 GCF_000469545.1 Mitsuokella sp. oral taxon 131 str. W9106
GGTGACCCGCCGAACATCATGATCGGCAGCGCTGTGCCGGAACTCACGTTCATGGCGTTCATCAAGAACCTCGCACCGATCGCGGTTCTCTCGTTCGCCGTCGTCCTCTTCGTCATGGATCGGCTCTATCGCAGAAACCTGACGACGCGGCCGGAGCTGCAGGAGGAGATCCTGAAAATGGACGAGAGGAAGTCCCTTCGGGATCCCGCGCTCCTGCGACGCGCGCTCTTCGTGCTCGCGCTCACGATGATCGGCTTCTTCACGCACTCCATCACGCACGTTGAATCGTCGCTCATCGCGCTCTCGGGCGGGTTTTTGATGCTGCTGCTCGCTGGCGACAGCCGCCATGTCGAGGAGGCGCTCCACAAGGTCGAGTGGCCGACGATCTTCTTCTTCATCGGTCTTTTTATCGTCGTCGGCGGGCTCATCGAGACGGGGCTCATCGGCGATCTCGCGCGCGAGGCTGTCGCACTCACGCAGGGCGACACGGTGCTCACGTCGATGCTCGTCCTTTGGCTCTCTGCCATCGTGTCGTCGGTGCTCGACAACATCCCGTTCGTCGCGACGATGATTCCGCTCATTCAGGATATGGGCACGATGGGCGTAGAGCATCTCGAACCCGTTTGGTGGAGTCTTTCGCTCGGCGCCTGTCTCGGCGGCAATGGTACGCTTGTCGGCGCGAGCGCAAACCTGATCGTTGCCGCGATGGCAGCGGAGCGCGGCGTCAAGATCACGTTTATGAGCTATCTCAAAGTCGGGTTTGGGGTCATGCTGCTGACGGTGGCGCTTTCGATGGTTTACGTCTATCTGCGGTATTTGATTTAAGGAACCGCGGATAAGATGAAACCCTTCAGCGTGTGCTTTTGGTTTCCTATGGACGCACCGCCGCATCCGCCACGAAAAGGGACGGGACATTCTTATCCTATAGGCAGGAAAAACGAAAAACAGAAAGAAAATAAGCTAATAGGATAAAAAATAGGAGGGGTTACTTTGGCTACTTTTGGCAGGCGTGGGGTCGGCATGATGATACTCTTTGCGCTGATCGGCTCGATTGCGGGAGCGCTTTTGGGCGAGCTCATGAAGCAGTTTACGATATTTTCGGGCGTCGTTCCGTATCTCGTTGATGCACATTCCATCATCGAGATGAGTCCGACGACGCTTTCGGTCAGCATTCTTTCGCTTACGTTCGGCATCAGCCTTGCGCCGAACGTCATGAGCGTTCTCGGCATTATCGCCGGCATCATGCTCTACAGGCGCTATTGATGGCAGATGAGGGGCGTGGGATTCTATGACGATTATGGTACGCGATTTGCCGCGCGAGGAGCTCCCGCGCGAAAAGCTCATTGAGCACGGCGCGGCGGCGCTCAGCAATGCGGAGCTGCTCGCCGTCCTGCTGCGGACGGGCACGCAGTCGTGTTCCGTTCTCACGCTCTCCCAGGAAGTCCTCGCCCGCCTGCACGAGCAGGGAATCGCGGCGCTCTCTTCCATGGCGCCCGGCGAGCTTACTGACATCAAGGGACTCGGTGCGGCGAAAGCAGCGACGGTGCTCGCGGCGGTTGAGCTCGGCAAGCGCCTCAGCGCATGCGCCGCCGTGCGCGTCACGGTACGCGCACCCGAGGACGCGGCGCACTACGCGATGCCGCGGCTTTTCGGCGAACAGCGCGAGCACTTTGCCGTGCTGCTCCTCGATGCGAAACATCGCATCCTGGGGATGCGGAATATCTCGATCGGCAGCCTCACGGCGTCCGTCGTCCATCCGCGCGAAGTCTTTCAGGCCGCGCTTCGCGGCTCTGCCGCCGCGCTCATCCTCGTGCACAATCATCCGAGCGGCGATCCGACGCCGTCGCATGAGGACGCCGCGACGACGGAACGGCTCGTGAAAGCGGGAAAGGTCATGGGAATCCCTGTCCTCGACCACATCGTGCTCGGCAGGCAGGACTTTTTCAGCATGAAGGAACACGGCATGATGCGGTAGGGCTTTTCGCAGGCTTTTTAGTATTTTTTCATTACAAACCAAGTGAAGTATGCTACAATAGGATTGCTATCATTTTGGCAGGCAGTGGAAGGGAGCTTACTTATATTATGTGGAGTCTTTTTGGTGGTTTGTCGCACGATATGGGCATTGACCTCGGGACGGCGAATACGCTTGTCCACGTGAAGGGCAGAGGCATCGTGCTGCGCGAGCCATCGGTCGTGGCAATCAAGAACGATACGGGCGATGTCCTTGCCGTCGGCGAGGAAGCCAAGCAGATGATCGGCCGTACGCCAGGAAATATCGTCGCCATCCGTCCGATGAAGGACGGCGTCATCGCTGATTTCGACGTGACGCAGGCGATGCTCAAGTACTTTATCCGCAAGGCGATGAACGCGAAGTCGTTCGTGCGCCCGCGCGTCGTCGTCGGCGTGCCGTCAGGCGTCACGGAAGTCGAAAAGCGCGCGGTCATCGATGCGGCACAGCAGGCCGGTGCGCGCGAGGCATACCTCATCGAGGAGCCGATGGCGGCGGCGATCGGCGCAGGACTCCCCGTGGAAGAGGCGACGGGCAGCATGGTCGTCGATATCGGCGGCGGCACGACAGAAATTGCCATCATCTCGCTCGGCGGCATCGTCACGAGCTGCTCGATACGCATCGGCGGCGACGAGATGGATTCTTCCATCGTGCAGTACATCAAGCGGATGTACAACCTCATGATCGGGGAACGGACGGCGGAGGAGATCAAGATCATGATCGGCACCGCCATCGTGACGCCGGAGACGAACAAGTCGATGGACATTCGTGGGCGCGATCTCGTCAGCGGCCTTCCGAAGACCTTGACAATCGAGGCGAAGGAGATTCGCGACGCGCTCAGCGAGCCGGTGCGCAAGATCATCGATGCGGTCAAGAACACGCTTGAGAAGACCCCGCCGGAGCTCGCAGCTGATGTCATGGATCACGGCATCATGATGACGGGCGGCGGGGCGCTTCTTTCCAATCTCGACCGCCTGCTCGCCAACGAGACGGGAATGCCTGTGCTCGTTTCCGAAGACGCACTTTCCTGTGTCGGTGAAGGGACGGGGCGCTCGCTCGAGAACATCGAGCTCCTGAAGCGCGTCGTCATGACGTCCAAAAAGTTGAGACAATGAGCAGGTACGGAAGAGAACGAAACGCCAAGCGAAAGACATGGGCACTCCTTTTTGTGATTGTCAGTCTCTTCTGCATCGTATTTTTCGCGGCGCGCGGCAGGTTCCAGGCTCCTGTCATGGGACGTGCGGCAACCCTCATGCTCGCGCCGTTTCAGGGTGCGATCTCGTGGGTCGGCAGTCAGGTGAACTACGTCGTGACGAGTGTTTGGGACATCGCGACCGTGCATCAGCAGAATAAGATGCTCCGCAGTGAGGTCGAGCAGCTTCGCGTGCAGAACGTCGAAGCGAAGGAGTTTGCCTCGGAGAATCAGCGCCTTCGCGCACTTTTGGGATACAAACAGCAGGCAACGCAGTTCGATCTCGTCGCGGCGCGCGTCATCGCGCGCGAGTCGGCGACATGGTCGAGCATGATCACGATCAATCGTGGGACGAGCGACGGCATCGCGGCCGATATGGCGGTCGTGACGGAACGTGGGCTTGTCGGACGCGTATCGGAGGCTGGCCCAACGTCTTCGAAGGTGCAGCTCATCCTCGATCCGCGGTCTTCCGTCGGCACGCTCGTGCAGCGCGCCGAGTCGCGCGTGACGGGCATCGTCGAGGGCGACCCAGCCAATCCGACCATGCCCGATATGGTCAATATCCCGAAGACTTCAGATGTCGTCGAGGGCGACGTCATCGTGACGTCGGGATTTGGCGGCGTCTACCCGAAGGGGATCGTCGTCGGCATCGTCTCGGCGATCCGCAACGATCCGGGCGGTCTCTTGAAGATCGCCGCGCTGGAGCCGGCAGTCGACTTCCAGAAGCTCGAGGATGTCATGGTCATCACGGCATCGCGCGAGGCGCCGCCGGAGCCGCTCAAGCCTCCCGTGCAGACACCGGGGACGGAGACGGATCCCGAGAAAGAGGCGGCAGAGATGCAGGCTGCGGCGCAGGCGGCGGATGAGGCGACAGCATCTGCAGCAGCAGATGTGACGAACGCAGGAGGGGCTAGCCAATGACGATGCGAAAGTTCGTCCTGACCATCTGCGGCATCCTTGCACTCTACGCCCTGCAGACGTCCATCCTGCCGCTCATCGCTTATCATGGCGTCACGGCCGACCTCATGCTCCTGTTCGTTGCGAGCACTGCATTCCTGCGCGGTGCCCGCATCGGTGCGTTCGTCGGCTTCTGTGTCGGTCTCATGGAGGATCTCGCTTCGGGCACATTCCTCGGCATGAATGCGCTTTCGCGGCTGCTTCTCGGCTACGCTGTCGGAAGCGGCTCTGCGAGTGTATTCAAGGATCAGATGGTTCTCCCCGTGTTTTCATCGATCTTTGTCACAGCCGCGAACTATTTTATTTTAGCGGTGCTTATGGTATTATTGGGGTATCGCTTCAGCCTGCTTGGGCATGTGCAGTATACGCTGCTGCCCATGCTCGTCTACCAGTTTCTTTTTGCCTATCCTGTCCATCGCATGGTCTGCAGGGGGGACAAGTGGCTTCGTGCAAAGAGGTAAGATTGAGGCACCTTGCGGGGTGCCTTTCGTGTGGTTATGGGATGCGGTTAGGGGAGAGGTGCGGACTTGGGAGAGAATGAAGAATTCAATGGCAGGCTGAGAGTCCTAGGCTTTCTGGTCGTGCTCGTCATTGCGGTTCTGATTGGCCGCGCGGGCTATCTGCAAATATACGAAGGCGATACTTATGCACGCCTTGCCGATGGCAACCGCATCCGCATCATTCCTTCGATGGCTCCGCGCGGGACGTTTTTTGACCGAAATGGCGAGCTCCTCGTGACGAATCGTCCCGGCTTTGCGGTCTCGCTCCTGCCGCTCACGGAACCGATCTCGGATGCCGTGATCTATCGGGTGTCGGATCTCGTCAAGGTGCCCGTCGAGGACATCAAGGCGAAGATCGCGGCGCATGTCGGATTCAATCCGATCCGCATCAAATCGGATGTCACGCAGGACATCGTTTCCGTCATTGAGGAGCAGAAGAGCCTCTATCCGGGCGTCGTCATCGAAGTACAGCCGATCCGCAATTATATCTATCACGAGAAGGCAGCGCATACCTTCGGCTATGTCAGCGAGATCAACGACACGGAGCTTGAGAAGATGAAGGCGGACGGCTACAAGACGGGCGACATCATCGGCAAGTTCGGACTGGAAAAGATATACGACAAGGAGCTTCGCGGCAAAAACGGCGGTGAGCAGGTCGAAGTCGATGTCGCGGGGCGTCCTGTACAGATCCTCGGCAAGAAAGAGCCGATTCCCGGCGACGATCTCGTGCTCACGATCGACAAGAACCTGCAGCTCGCGGCGGAAAAGGCAGTCGACGAACAGCTTGCCCTCATTCACGCCAATGCAGCGGCAGCCGTCGCACTCGATCCGCAGACGGGCGAAGTCCTTGCACTCGTGAGCCGTCCAGCATTCGATCCAAATCTTTTTGCACACGGCATTTCCACAAAGGATTGGAACGTGCTCAATAACAATCCGTTCCATCCGATGGACAACAAGGCAATCACGGGCGAGTACCCGCCGGGATCGACATTCAAGATCGTCACGGGCACGGCGGCGCTCACGGAAGGCGTCGTCTCGCCGATGGAAAAGATCCTCGATACGGGGCGTCACTGGATCATTCCAAAGGGCAATGCAGAGGGCGAGGCGCTCGGCTGGATCGACTTCACACAGGCACTTGCGCACTCCGACAACGTCTACTTCTACGAGATGGGCAATCGTCTCGGCATCGACCGCCTCGAAAAGTACGCGCGCATGTTCGGGCTCGGCGCGGCGACGGGAATCGATCTGCCGTACGAAGCGGATGGCCTCGTCGCGAACCGCCGCTACAAGGAAAAGAATTTCGAGGACGGCGAATGGTACCTGTCGGAGACGTTCGATGCGGCGATCGGACAGGGCTTCAACCTCGTGACGCCGCTGCAGGCGGCGATGGTCATGGGCGAGATCGCGGCAGACGGCAAGCGCTACAAGCCGCATCTCGTCAAGCGCATCGTCGGACCGGACGGCAAGACGGTCAAGGATGTGGCCCCGGAGCTACTGTCGCGTCTCGAAGTGCCGGAAAACGTGATCCAGCTCGTGCAGAACGGCCTGCATGACGTCACGAAATACGGCACGGCCGCGTCGAGCTTCCGAGGCTTTACGATCGACATCGCGGGCAAGACGGGGACAGCTGAGAATCCGCATGGACGCGACCACGGTTGGTTCGTCGCCTACGGACCGTACAGCTCGCCGAATATCGTCGTCGCCGTCATCGTCGAACAGGGCGGCTTCGGCTCCCAGTCGGCTGTGCCGATCGGACGGAAGATACTCGAAGCCGCGTTCGGTGTCAACCAACCGAGCGCCGCGCTTCCATCGAAACAATGAGAACGTTTATGGAGAAGAGAGAAGTCCCATGGATGAGATTGTAAAGATCAAGGGAGGCAAGACCGGGCTGCAGCTCAGTTTTGCGCCCGGCGCATCCTTCGAGGCGATCCGCAAGGACATCGAGGGAAAGCTCGCGTCGGGTTCGGGCTTTTTCCTGCGCGGGACGCTTGTTCTCTTGCCGCAGGACAGGCTGCAAAAGGAAGAGCAGGAAGCACTCCAAAAGCTCTTCCATCGGAACGGGCTTATCTGCCGCACGATGACGCCGAAGCGTGCGGCAGATAAGCCCGTGCGTTCAGGGCAGGTGAGCCGGAAAGCCGCGGCGGGGGAGAAGCCTGTGCAGCCTGCCGCGGCCGAGATGACGGTCGTCAATCGAACGCTGCGCGGCGGGCAGGAGATCCGTACGCAGAGCTCGGTGCTCGTCGTCGGAAACGTCAATCCCGGCGCGCAGATCATCGCGGGCGGCAGCATCGACGTGCGCGGCACGTGCCGCGGCATGGTCCATGCAGGCGCGTTTGGCGATACGCAGGCGATCATCGTCGCCGACCACCTCATGCCGACGCAGATTCGCATCGCGAATTACATCGCGCGTTCGCCCGATCAGGCGGAAAAGGCGGAGAAAGCGGAACGCGCTTCCGTCAAGGATGGCCACATTATCATCGAACCGATAGAAAGGTAGGATCCCGATATGAGCGAAATCTATGTTATCACGTCCGGCAAAGGCGGTGTCGGCAAGACGACGACGACGGCGAACATCGGCGTCGGCCTCGCGATGCGCGGCAAGAAGGTCGTCCTCGTCGATACCGATACGGGGCTTCGCAATCTC
Organism: Mitsuokella sp. oral taxon 131 str. W9106; assembly: GCF_000469545.1. GTDB lineage: Bacteria > Bacillota > Negativicutes > Selenomonadales > Selenomonadaceae > AWVT01. Next base: position 210,259 of record NZ_KI273051.1, read on the forward strand.
GACTTGCTCCTCGGGCTCGAGAACCGCATCATGTACGACCTCGTCGACGTGACGGAGGGGCGAGTGCCTTACACGAAGGCACTCGTCCGCCATAAGAAGTACGAGACGCTCTTTCTCCTGCCGACTTCGCAGGTCAAGGACAAGAGTGCAGTCAATCCTGAGCAGCTCGTGAAACTTTGTGAAGATCTCAGGAAAGAATTTGACTACATCCTCATCGACTGCCCTGCGGGCATCGAGCAGGGGTTCCAAACGGCGATTGCCGCTGCCGATGTCGCCGTCGTCGTCACGATGCCGGAGATATCGGCAGTGCGCGATGCGGACAAGATCATCGGCGAGCTGGGGCGTGCGGACAAGGAGACGATCAAGCTCATCGTCAACCGCATTCGTCCGCAGATGGTCGAGAGCGGCGACATGCTCGATATGGCGGATATCGACGATATCCTTTCGATCGATTGCATTGGACAGGTGCCGGACGACATCAAGGTCGTCACGAGTACGAACAAAGGCGAACCCTGTATCACGATGGAGGATTCGGAAGCGGGGCAGGCGTACCGCAACATCGTCGGACGCATCTGCGGCGAGACGATACCCTTTATGGAGTTCCAAAAGGAGGGCTTCCTCACGAGGCTCAAGCGACGCGTATTCGGGAACTGATAGGAGGGGCGAATATGATTGAAGCATTGATGAAGATATTTGGGAAAAAGGAAAATTCGGGCAAGATCGCCCGTGACCGACTCAAGGTCGTACTCATTCATGATCGCGCAAATATCTCGCCGGAGGTCATGGACAATCTGAAAAATGACATCATCCGCGTCATTTCCAACTACATGGAGATCGACCAGCGCGATATGGAGATTTCGCTCGCCAATGATGCGGACTCCGTCGCACTTGTCGCGAATATTCCGGTGAGCCGCTTGAAGCATGACAAGGGAAAGTACTAAGGGAAACGACGGGTACTATGACGAAACGATTACTGCAACGCATGGACTTCAAGCTTTTGGGCGCGGCACTCGGGATCCTCTTGATCAGTCTTGTCGTCATTGGAAGTGCGACGCATATCAACACGCCGAGCGGAGAACGCTTTTGGTTCGTCCAAAGGCAGGGACTCTTTGCGTTTTTCAATATCGCGATTGCCGCCTTCCTGATGAATTTCGACTACAAGATGCTGCAGGGCTACGGCAATAAGCTCTATGTTTTTAATGTCCTGCTGCTCATCGCCGTCATGTTGGCCGGCCATTCGGCACTCGGCGCGCAGCGCTGGATCATGATCGGACCGATCAGCATACAGCCGTCGGAGTTTTCAAAGCTCATCATGATCATCTCGCTCGCGGCGATGCTCGACGACAAGGTCGGCAAGATCAATACGCTTCACGATCTCCTTCCGATTGCGGCGTACGTCGGACTGCCGTTCCTGCTCGTCATGAAGCAGCCGGATCTCGGTACGTCGCTCGTCTTTATGGCGATTTTCTTCGGCATGGTCTTCGTCGCGGGCATCCGCATCAAACTCCTCGGCGGCGTCATAGCTGCCGGGCTTGCCGCAATGCCCATCCTATGGCACTTCATGAAAGACTATCAGAAGATGCGCATCGCGGTGTTCCTCGATCCAAACGTCGATCCGCTCGGCTCGGGCTACCACATCATCCAATCGAAAATCGCAATCGGATCGGGGCTGGTATTCGGCAAGGGACTATTTGAGGGAACGCAGAGCCAACTCAACTTCCTGCCTGAGAACCATACGGATTTTATCTTTGCCGTCGTCGGCGAGGAGCTCGGCTTCGTCGGCTGCGCGGTCCTGCTGCTTTTATACCTCGTGCTGCTTTGGCGCGGCATACAGATCGCGCGCGATGCGGGCGATACGTTTGGCCGGCTGCTCGCGGCGGGGATCACGAGCATGATCGCCTTCCACGTGCTCGTCAACGTCGGCATGACAATGGGCATCATGCCCGTAACGGGGATCCCGCTCCCGTTCATGAGCTACGGGGTAAGCTCGCTCACGACAAATATCATGGCGGTCGCCATACTCATGAACATACAGCTGAGAAAACAGAAACTTTTATTTTAGGGAATCACGGATTTAGGGACTCACGGATAAAATGAAGTTCGTCAGATTGGCGTAGATTTTCTGCCGAAGTGCGGGCAAAAAAGATGCGTCAAGATGGCGCGGCTGAATTTATCCGTGCTTCCTTAGATACGTTATCACGGAGGAATGGAACGCATGGTACATCTCGCGCACGACGTGCTTCAGTCGGTCTTGAAGCCCTCGCGCTACACGGGCGGCGAATGGAATGCCGTCCACAAGGATCATGCGAGCGTCCGCGCTGCATGGGCACTCGCGCTGCCCGATGTCTACGAGGTCGGCATGAGCAATCTCGGTCTCGCCATCCTCTACGAAATCCTGAACCGCCGCGCTGACATCGCGGCGGAACGCGTCTATACGCCTTGGACGGATATGGAGGCGCTTATGCGCGACCGGAAGATCCCGCTCTTTTCGCTTGAGTCAAAGACAGAGATCGCCGCATTTGATTTCGTCGGATTTTCGCTTCAATACGAGATGATCTACACGAATGTTCTCAATATGCTCGATCTCGCCGGTATCCCGCTCTTTGCGAAAGACCGCGATGACGCGATGCCGTTCATCGTAGGCGGTGGGCCGTGCGTCTATAATGTCGAGCCGATTGCGGACTTTTTCGACTTTTTCATTGTTGGCGAGGGCGAGGAGGCCATCGTCGAGGTCACGGACGCCCTCATCGCGTGGCAGGAGGAGGGGCGCCCCGGCGGCAGGCGCGGATTCCTCACGCAGCTTCTCGATATGGACGGCATCTACGTGCCGTCGTTCTACGAACCGCGCTATACGGAAGCAGGCGATTACGCAGGGCTTCGCCCGCTTCATGATGCCGCAAGGCCTGTCATCATGAAGCGCTTCGTGCGCGACATGGACGAGGTGATGTCGGTCGAGCATCCCGTCGTGCCGTACATGGACATCGTGCACAACCGCATCATGCTCGAACTCTTCCGCGGCTGCTCGCGCGGCTGCCGCTTCTGCCAGGCGGGCATCTGCTACCGTCCCGCGCGCGAACGCACGGAGAAGAACCTGCGCAGGATGGCGCGCGGTCTCGTCGACGCTTCGGGACATGACGAGATGAGCCTTACGTCGCTCTCGTCAGCCGACTACTCGTGCCTCGGCAGGCTCGTCGACGATCTCATGGAAGATTTCCGCGATGAAAAGGTCAGCGTGTCCCTGCCGTCTCTTCGCATAGACAGCTTTTCGATCGAGCTCGCGCACAGGATGCAGCAGGTGCGCAAGTCGGGGCTTACGTTTGCCCCCGAAGCGGGTACGCAGCGCCTGCGCGACGTCATCAACAAGGGCGTCACGGAGGAGGATCTCATGCGCGCCTGCGGCGCGGCGTTCCGTCAGGGATGGAAGCAGGTCAAGCTCTACTTCATGATGGGGCTGCCGACGGAGACGGACGAGGACGTCCTCGGCATCGCTGCGCTCGCGAAGAAGGTCGTCGATCTCTACACCGAAATCAAAGGAAGGCGCGGCGTACGCGTGACGATATCCGTTGCGTGTTTCGTGCCGAAGCCGTATACGCCGTTCCAGTGGTTCGGGCAGCTTCCCATCGCGGAATTTGAGCGTCGCCAGCACCTTTTGAAGGAGGCGATCACCGACCGCGCGATCTCGTTTCGCTATCACGACGCGCGGCTTTCCGTCATCGAGGGCGTCTTCGCGCGCGGCGACCGTCGTCTCGCGCCCGTCCTCTATCAGGCGTGGAGGGACGGTGCGAAGTTTGACGGCTGGTCTGATCTCTACAAGGACGAGGTTTGGCACGAGGCGTTCCGGAAGTGCGGTGTCGACATGGCGTACTACAATGAGCGCACGCGCGATACGGCCGAGCCACTTCCGTGGCTCGTCACTGCGCCTGGCGTCAATCCGGATTTTTTGCTGCGCGAGTGGAAGAAAGCACTCGCGGGCAGGCTCACGGAAGACTGCCGCAGGGGCAGGTGCAGCGCGTGCGGCATCTGCTCAAATCTCGGCGCCGACGTCATCGACCACGCGCAAAGCGAGCTTGCGGACTATCGTGTGCAGAAAGGGGCAGAGCCGAAGGAGGCAGCGGGAAAAACGAGCGGTGCGCTGCGCCGGCCCTACGCCTATCGCGCAGAAATCACGAAGGGCGAAGCGCTCCGCTACGTCTCACATCTCGACTATGCGAATCTGTTCCTACGCGCATTTTCACGTGCGAAGCTTCCGATGGCGTATTCGGAGGGCTTCAACCCGCATATGAAGGTCGCGTTTGCCTCGGCGCTCCCGCTCGGCGTTACGAGCAAGGCGGAATATATGGATTTTGAGCTTACGCGCCCGCTCGCGCAGCCTGAGGTCTTTGACCGCCTGCGCGCACAGCTTCCGCTCGGAGCGGAGCTTCGAGCGCTGCGCCCCATCGAGGGCAAGCACAAGGCGCTCATGGCAGAGGCAGACGAGGGGACGTATTGCGTGCGCGTTCCTTTTTTTGGCGAGGAGGCGGCGGCAGAGCACGCCGTCTGCGCCTACAATGCAGCGAAACATGCCGTTTGGCATCGCGTCACGCCGAAGAAAGCGCGTGCGATCGAGACGAAGGACTACATGCTTCGTCCCGTCACGTGCCAGACGGATGGAAAAGAGCTCGCCTTCATGATGGATATCGCCATTACGCCTGCTGGCAGTGTCAAGCCGATCGAGGTTCTCGGCACGATGGCGGAGTCGTTCGGGCTCGCCGTGAATCCTGCCGAGGCAAAGATCGAGCGTACAGGGCTGTTCGGGAAGGGCAAGAAGCTCATCGACCTCGTCTGATTTTCGGGAAGAAAGGAGCATCCGCAGTTGAATTCGATCCTCGTAAGTGTCGACCCAGAGGAAACGCGCGTCGCCGTCCTGCATGACGGCGAACTGCAGGCAGTCGAGATGGAGCGCTCCTCCCACGCACACCTCGTCGGCAACCTTTACAAGGGGCGCGTGCAGAATGTCCTGCCCGGCATGCAGGCGGCATTTGTCGATATCGGTGCGGAGAAGAACGCTTTCCTCTACATCGGCGACGGAAAGACGCACGATCCGATCAACGCAGGGGAGAAGCCTGCCCCCATCCACGTCGGGCAGAGCCTCCTCGTTCAGGTCACGAAGGATGCCTACGGCACAAAAGGACCGCGCGTGACGACGCACGTCACGCTGCCGGGGCGTACCGTCGTGCTCATGCCGACGACGGCGTACACCGCGATGTCACACCGCATCGAGGAGCAGGAGGAGCGCGCGCGGCTCCATGCGATTGCCGAACGCGTCTGCCCAGATGGCATGGGCATCCTCATGCGGACTGCCGCAGAGGGAGCAGACGAAGCGACGATTTCCGCAGACGTCTGCCAGCTTACGCGGCTTTGGCAGACGATCCTCGCACGCTACGAGGTGACAGGAAAACGCGCGTCGCTTCTGTACCGCGATCCCGATCTTATCATCCGCAGCGTGCGCGACAGCTTCAGCGCGGATACGGACGAGCTTGTCGTCGATGACCGCGAAGCGTTCTCGCGTGTCGCAGCGCTCGTCACGGCGCTTTTTCCCGGCCTTCGTTCACGCGTTCGCCTGCACGACGCAAAGACGCCGCTCTTTCGTGCTTACGGTGTCGAGAAAGAGATCGAAAAGCTCGGTGCGCGCGAAGTCGAACTCAAAAGCGGCGGATTCCTCGTCATCGACAAGACGGAAGCGCTGACCGTCATCGACGTCAACACGGGAAAGTACGTCGGACATACGAATTTGGCGGAAACGGTCTACCGCACGAATCTTGAAGCGGCGGAAGAGATCGTCAAGCAGATTCGGCTGCGTGATATCGGAGGCATTATCGTCGTCGATTTTATTGATATGGAAAGGGACGAGCAGAAAGAATCCCTGCTCGTCCGTTTGCGGGAGCTCGCCGCACATGACCGAACGAAGATGCATGTCGTCGATATCACAGGGCTCGGGCTCGTGGAGATCACACGCAGGAAGTCGCGTCAAAACTTCGAAGGCATCGTCTACCGTGCATGTCCGGTATGCCATGGACTCGGTCGCGTTGAGTCGCCGGAGACGGTCGCGATACGCATCAGCCGCGCGATACGGCGCATGGAGCGCACTTCGCATGCGGCTGAGGGATACGAGATCGAGGTACACAGGAGCGTCGCGGAGGAGCTTCGCTCCAATCCGCTCATGATGAATCTCGCCGCCCAGTACGGCACGGACATCAAGGTCACGGCAAAGCCAGGCATGCACCCGGAAAACTACGCGATTTTGCAGCAGTTCTCATGAGAGCGCGTACGCCTTTTGCGAAAGCGTGCGAACTGCTTTTTCGAGCGTGCGCACGCCAGCGACGATGTCTTCGAGCTTGGCGTGTTCCGCAGGATTGTGGCTGATGCCGTCGCGGCAGGGAATGAAGAGCATGCCGGTCGGCGCGTAGTCTGCCCAGTGCATGCTGTCGTGCCCTGCGCCGCTCGGCATATGGATCGTGGCGAATCCTTCCTCCTTTGCCGTATTCGCGAGGAGCGAAACGAGGGCGGGATCCATGACCGCGGGCGCTTCCTTGCTGATGGGTTCGAGGGCATACGCAATCCCTCTTTTTTTCGTAATGGATTCGATTGCGCTGCGGATGGATGTCTCTGCATCTTCACGCGCTGCGCTGTCGATGCTGCGGATATCGATGCCGAGTCGGACCTCGCCGGGGATCACGTTCATGACGCAGGGGGTGACCTCTGCGATCCCGACAGTCGCGACGACGGGCGGGTTCTCTTTCGCCTTTGCTGCCTTCTCAACGGCAAGGATGACTTCCGCTGCGGCGCATAACCCGTCACGGCGCAGGTTCATCGGCGTCGCCCCGCTGTGGTCGGCGCTGCCGTGGATCTTGCAGATGAGGCGGCTCGGCGCGGCGATTCCCGTCACGATGCCGATCTGCTTCCCCTTGTGTTCTAAGACTTTTCCCTGCTCAATGTGGAGCTCGAGAAACGCCTTTATTTTTTTGTCGTAACGCGCCGATTCGATCTGTTCGGGATCGAGGCCTCGCTGCTTCAGGACGGCGTAGAGACTGCTGCCCTCGTGGTCGTGCAGGCGCAATAGGTCGCTTGCGGAAAGCGCGCCGCGCATCGCGCGGCTGCCGAGCGTCGCGACGGAGAACCGGCTCGACTCCTCGCACATGAACAGCACGACCTCCAAGGGATGGTCGGGGATGAATCCGTCCTCTTTCATGCTGCGCACCGTTTCGATGGCACCGAGTATGCCGACGATGCCATCGTAGTTGCCGCCCTCCGGCACGCTGTCGCCGTGCGAGCCGAAGAGAATCGGAGGGAGCGTCTCGTCACGCCCACCGAAATGACCGATGACGTTGCCGAATGCGTCGGATCGAACGGACAGTCCCGCTTCCTCCATCAAAGACGCGATGTAGCTGCGCCCTTCCCAATCCTTGTCGCTGAAAGCGAGACGATTGATGCCTGTGCTGGACGCGGAAATCCCTCGAAGCGTATCGAACTGGCGTTTGAGCCGCTGTACGGAAATCATAGTGAAAACCTCCTCCATCAAGATGGCTCCATTCTAAATGCGTGGATAAGAATTTTCAAGTGCCTTGACAAAGTATAAGCTGATACCTATACTATACATATATTTTTTAATATATAGAATTTATGAAAAGGATGGTTGGGAAATGGAAACTCTCATGTTGGCGGCGGGCATGCTCATCGTATGCGTCGTTGTCGTCGCACTTGTCAAGGGATATGATGCGCGTCTCGTGCTCGTAGGATCGGGCATCTTGATGGCATGCATCGGCGGCGTGCCGATGGCATCGCTTGACGCTTTTGCCAAGAGCATGACGAACAGCGGACTCATACAGGCGGTCTGCTCCGTCATGGGCTTTGCGATGGCCGTTCGCTTTACAGAATGCGACAAGCATCTGATCAACGCGATGGCATCCGTCATCTCGCGCATTCGTTTCTTCTTGATTCCGGGCGTCGTCATCGGAACGTATCTCGTCAATATCGCATTGCCGAGCGCGGCGGGCACCGCGGCGGCAGCAGGTGCGATTTTCATCCCGCTTCTCATGGCGGCGGGCGTCGGCCCTGCCATGGCGGCTGCGGCAGTCAAGTGCGGCACGTACGGCAGCATGCTCAACCCTGGCCTTGCGCACAATCCGTTCGTCGCCAAGATTGCCGGCGTCGATGTCATGGACGTCATTGGATTTCACTACAAGGCAAACCTCGCCTCGCTGCTCGTCGCGACGATTGCCATAACGGCGCTCGCACATATCCTGAAGGAGGACAAGGGGCATATTCCTGAAAACCTTCAGATCGACAAGTCGTTCCAGGTGAATTTCCTTTACGCACTCATGCCGGTCATTCCGATCGTCATCCTGCTTCTCGGCTCGACAAGTCTCGTGCCGATCTTCAAGATGGGCGTTCCGCAGGCCATGGTCATCGGCGCGATCCTGACGCTCGTCGTGACGCGCACGAGGCCGAAAGCACTCAGCGATGCTTTCTTCGACGGCATGGGACAGGCGTACGGCAAGATCATCGGCATCATCATCTCGGCAGGCGTCTTCGTCTCCGGCCTTACCTCTATCGGTCTCGTCAAGCTCTTTATCGATGCGATGCTGAGCAATCCCGCCATCGTCAAGCTCTGCGCTGCATTCGGCCCGTTCCTGCTCGGACTCCTGACTGGCTCTGGCGATGCGGCGACATTTGCCTTCAACGAGGCCATCACGCCGTATGCGCAGCAGTTCGGCATGACCGAAGTGCAGATGGGCAGCATGGCGACGCTGGGCGGTACGCTCGGTCGTACGATGTCCCCGATCGCAGGCGCGACGATCATTTGCGCCGGCATTGCGGGCATCAATCCCATGGAGATCACGAAGCGCAATGCGCTTCCGATGGTGGGCGCGCTCGTCGTCGGCATGTTGATCCTATTGTTCTGAGCGATGGCTGCTGCCTTACGGCGGCACCTTTTTGAGCGGGATTGATGAGATGGATAGAAGGGGAGGAACTTATGCGCTGGGAGAATGAACTGATGGGACTCGCGGATGCGATGCAGGCGGAGATGATCGCTTGCAGGCGCGACCTGCACCATTACCCGGAGACGGGATGGACGGAGTACCGCACGGCGGCAAAGGCAGCGGCGCGCCTGCAGGAGCTCGGCTATGTGGTGCAGACAGGCGCGGAGACGATCACGAAGGATTGCATGATGGGCGTGCCCCAGGCAGATGTCCTGAGGGCGGCGGAGAAGCGCGCCGTCGAGGAAGGCGCGGACGCAGCGTGGGTCGCGAAGATGGAAGGCGGCAGGACAGGCGTTGTCGGCACGATGCACTTCGGCGCGGGCGGTCCCGTCGTCGCCATCCGTTTTGACATGGACTGCAACGACGTGACGGAGACGGACAGCGCGGAGCACCGCCCGAATCAAGAAGGCTTTGCATCCTGCCACAAGGGTGCCATGCACGCCTGCGGGCACGATGGGCATACGACAGTCGGCCTTGCGCTTGCGGCGCTTCTCACGCGTTTCAAGGAGGAATTGAATGGCACGGTCAAGCTTTGCTTCCAGCCTGCTGAGGAAGGCGTGCGCGGTGCGCATGCGATGGTGGCGAGCGGGGTCGTCGACGATGTCGACTACATGCTCGGCGCACATTTCGGGTTCAAGATGAAAAGGACGGGAAGCATCGCCTGCAACGTCACGGATTTTCTCGCGACGAGCAAGTACGATGCGCGCTTTACGGGCGTTCCCGCACATGCCGGAGCAGCGCCAGAGCAGGGAAAGAACGCGCTGCTTGCAGCGGCGTGTGCCGCCCTCAACCTCCATGCGATCGCACGCCATTCAGCAGGCGCATCGCGCATCAACGTCGGACGTCTCGACGCGGGAAGCGGGCGCAACATCATTGGCGACAAGGCACTCCTCTGCCTAGAGACGCGCGGCGCGACGAGTGGGATCAACGCTTACATGGAGCGCGAAGCAGAACGCGTCATCAAAGCGGCAGCCATGATGTACGATACGCAGGTCGAGCTGCAAAAGGTCGGCGGTGCCGCAGGCGGCAGCAATTCGCCGAAGCTCGCTGCCTTTTTGGAACGGGAAGCAAGAGCGCTCGGCATCTTCGATGAGGTCGTAGGGGAGTGCCCGTTCGGCGCGAGCGAGGATTTTTCGTATTTCATGGAACGCGTGCAGTCGCATGGCGGAGAGGCGGCCTACATGATGGTCGGCGCGAATCTTGCCGCAGGGCATCACGACTCCCATTTTGACTTCGATGAAAAAGCGCTTTCGCATAGCTTGAAAATGCTTGGCTCCTGTGCCTGCAAGCTTCTTTCACAGCGATAAATCCCATAAAAAATCCTGCCGCAGGCTTTCTTGCAGCAGGATTTTTTCGTTGTGGTGATGTTTGTAATGATACGGCCGCCTATGATGCATTCCGCCGCTTCTGTCAACAAAAATCCCCGAAGCGCGCCAGTATAAGCGAGCTTCGGGAATCGTGAAACATCCGTTAGCTGTTTTTGGCGATGCGCTTTTCCTCGCGATCCATGACAATCGTGACCGCGCCGTCGCCCGTGATGTTGAGGCAGGTGCGTATCATATCGAGGATGCGGTCGATGCCGGCGACGAGCGCGAGACCCTCGATCGGAAGCCCAACGGACTGGAGCACCATCGCGAGCATGATGAGACCTGCGCCCGGGACGCCTGCCGTGCCAATCGAGGCGAGCGTGCCCGTGAGGACGATCATCATCATCTGCCCACCCGTGAGATCCACGCCGAAGACGTTTGCGATGAAGAGGGAGCAGACGCCCATGTAGAGCGCCGTGCCGTCCATGTTGATCGTCGCGCCGAGCGGCAGGACGAATGAGGCGACTTCACGCGAGACGCCGAGCTTCTCCTCGCAGTTTTTCATGTTGACCGGGAGCGCCGCTGCGCTCGAACACGTCGTGAATGCGATGAGCATTGCCTCGCTCATGCCGCGGAAGAATCGGATCGGAGAGATGCCGCCCCAAATTTTTGCGAGCATGGAGTAGACGGAGACCGCGTGGATGACGCTGCCGATAGCAGCACAGGCAATGACGGAGATGAGCGGCAGAAGGACGGAAGGACCGTTCTTTGCGACGACGGGGAGAAGCAGGGCGAAGACGCCGATCGGTGCGACCTGCATGACCATGCCGATGACCTTGTAGCAGACCTCGGCGCAAGCGTCGAAGAACTTCACGAGGAAGTCCGCGCGCTCGCCGCCGACTTTCAGGATGCCGACGCCGATGAAGAGCGCGAAGACGATGATCGGAAGGATCTCTGCCTTGGCCATCGAGTTTACGGGATTTGTCGGGATCATCGCAACGAGTACCTGCATGATGGACGGCGCTTCCTTGACCTTGACTGCTGCATCACTGGGGATCGAAAGGCCGATGCCCGGATGGATGATGCCCGCGACGCCGAAGCCGATAATGATCGCAATGGCCGTCGTCACAAGGTAAAGCACGAGCGTCTTGGTACCGATGCGCCCGAGCTTTTTGATATCGCCGAGGCTCGTCATGCCGACGACAAGTGAGGTGAAGACGATTGGGACGATGATCATTTTGATGAGGTTGATGAACATCGTGCCGATGGGTGCGATCCACCAATTGATGAAAGGAAGTGCCTCTTCGCCCGCGACGAGTCCGACCACGACAGCCAAAATGAGCGCGATGAAGATTCGGATGGATAAATTCATAAAAATCACTCCTTTTATATTGTTTTCCCTATCATACCATAAGGACGATTCATTTGACTAGAGACTAGAAAATTTTGAATTGCATGCCGTGCTTTTTATGATGAATTTTCGTATTTGTCATCTTGATACTAGCTTATGGTTTATGGTATTCTTAAAGAAGATATTTTTTGAGAGAAGGATAGAGCATGGCAATGAAGAAAAAGACGCAAGGCACACTGCTTGCCGCAATGATCTGTGTCGCGCTTTCGGGTGGGACAGCGCAGGCAGCGACGCCGGGCGGCACTCATGATGAGCATCTTTCCGCCTTGGCGGCATCTGCTCGTCAGGACGTGACGCCGCTCCGCTGGGACAGTGTCCTGCCGGAGAAGAATTCCGTGGCGACGAATGCCGCCACAAAGGAAAAGCCAAAGCCGCTCATCATTACGGCGGCGGATGTAAGGGAACAGAAGAAGCAGGAAAGGGCATCCGAGATCAAGGCACGTCAGGAAGGGCGCGCGAATGCGAATGAGAGCGCTTCGGCGCCGAGGGCATCACAACAACAGAAGCCTGCTGAGCCGGCAAAGACCGACGCTTCTGCCGCGGATGCTGGGAAGCAGCATGGCGAAGAGACGAGAATGGTCCGTGTGGCAGAGAAAAAGCCTGCTCAGCCGGGGGAAAAGCAGCTTTACGTTCCGCTGACGACTACCGAAGAGAAGCAGGAACCAAATCATGAGCCGGCCAAGGCGCCGGCTGCACCTATGCAGTCCGCTCGGCTCCCCCAATCCGCACAGATGACGGAATCCGCACGTACGCCGGCGCAGCCGCAGATGCCGCTCCCCGTTGCACCGGGGACGAAGTACACGCTGCAGCCGAAGCAGGCTGCTGCATCGGTTGCGGCAGAGCCTAAGGAATCGAAGCCGGGAGAGGAGGCACGCCCCGCTGTGCAGCGGGAAAAGGCTCCTGTCGCGGAAAAGCAGGCCGATAGGGATCGTCCTGCGGTATTCCGCGGAGTGTCCGAGCGCGCATATCGTCATATTCAGGCAGGTGCGTTCGCTATGCAGCATCAGCTTCGTGAGGCAGAAATAGAGCCTGCTGCATTTCAGCTCATACAACTCTTGAACGAGAACGACAAGCTTTCGCGTCTCGATAAGATCGAGTACGTCATCGGCATCTGCTATGCAATCCATCACAGCGATCTTTCGCCGTGGCAGAAGCAGACGCTCATTCAGATCGTTGCGGATTATTTCAATCCGACACATTGAGGTTGCCAAAGGGCGATGTACAATCGGGTGCATCGCCTTCTTTTGCCTTCCCGTATTCCCCTCGGTGGATTCGTAACTAGGTTACGGAAGGAAAGCGGGGGCTTTTCTATACTGTAATTGCAATACGGATTGCGATAGGAGGGACACGATATGATTACGAAAGATATGGCACTTGCACACGTCGTAAAGGATTATCCGCAGACGATCGGTTTTTTGAATCGCCTTCACCTCGACTACTGCTGCGGCGGGCATGACCCGATTGCGATTGCCGTTGCGGAGAAAGGACTTGACGTGGAGCAGTTCCTAGAGGACTTGAACCGCGCGGTGAGCCGTCCCGTATCATCGGGGAAGGATACCCACGCCGATGTGGAAGCATTTCGGAAGCGGTCTATCCCAGCGATGCTCGATGACTTAGAGGCGACGCATCATGTGAAGGATCGCACGCTCATGCGGCAGGTAGAAGACGATCTGAACAAGATCCTCATCGTGCACTACCCGCATCATGGCAAGATGCTCACGGAACTCCATAGCCGGTATGCGAAGCTGAAGGCGGCGCTTGAAGAGCACTTTGCGCGGGAGGAGCGATATGTATTCCCGCTCATGCGCGATACCATGCCGCCGACGGGTACCGCGCGTGCAGAGGTACAGGCGCTCATCGAAGAGCACACTGCGGCAGGCGATCAGATCAAGGCAATACAGGCCTTGACGGAGAATTTCAAGCTGCCGAGCGACGCCTGCCCGACATTTCGGCTGACGTACCAGACCTTTCAGGATCTCTTCGATGATATTTTCGTCCATATCTTCAAGGAGAACAGCATCGCTTTTCCCGCGTACTTAGAACTGAGATAAGTGAGGCGTGAGGAGGCAAATATGAAGGAAACAAAGCAGAAGGATATCATCATCGTCGGCGCGGGCATGGCGGGATTGACAGCGGCGCTTTACGCGGCGCGGACGAATTGTTCCGTCCTCGTGCTCGAAAACGCGATTGTCGGCGGGCAGATCGCGAATGCGGCAGGCATCGAGAACTACCCCGGGCTGCCGAATGTCATGGGCAGCACGCTCATTGAGACCGTGCAGGGGCAGGCGGAGAAGTACGGCGCCGAAGTCGACGAGTTCGATCCCATCGAGCGCGTCGATCTTGCGGCCCAGCCGAAGACCGTCGAGACGGAGAGCGTGATCTACGAGGCGAAGGCCGTCATCATCGCGACGGGCATGGAGCGCCGCAAGCTGCCGCTTCCCGAGGCTCCTCGCTACGAGGGGCGCGGCGTCCACTACTGTGAGCTTTGCGACGGACACCTCTACGAGGGCAAGACGATCGTCGTCGCGGGCGGCGGCAACGCTGCCGTCGATGCAGCGAATTACCTCGTGCGCCATGCAAAGCACCTCTACCTCATCCATCGCTCCGCCTTTCGCGCGGATGCGGCATCGGTCGAAAGACTTCGCGCAAACGAGAACGTGACCATTCTCCTTGAAACGGAAATCAAGGCGTTGAAGGGGAAGGGAAGGCTCGCGTCCATCACGGTCCTCGATAAGAAGACGGGAGAGGAGCGCGATATACCCGTTGACGGCATCTTCGTCAACATCGGCGTCGTCGCCCAGACGAAGCTGTTCGAGGGGCAGGTCGCGCTCGGCGAGACGGGGCGCATCGCCGCAGGCGAAGATTGCCGCACGAATGTCCCCGGCGTCTTTGCCGCAGGCGATATCCGAGAAAAGGAAGTGCGCCAGCTCACGACGGCGGCATCCGATGGGACGACGGCCGCCATCCTCGCAGCGAAGTACATTGAAAGAGAAGGCTAAGCATAAAAATAAGGAGTGAATGAAATGGTAAAAGTCTATTCCATCAGTTCGTGCCCGTGGTGCGACAAGGTCAAGAAGTACCTGAAGTCGAAAGGCATCGAGTACGAGGAGCGCAACATCGAGAAAAACGACGCGTACCGCAAGGAGTGCGAAGCGCTCAGCGGCGATACAGTCGTTCCGGTTACGACAGTGGATGGGAAGAATTATGTCGTGAGCTTTGAAAAGGATAAGCTCGATGCGATTTTGGGATTGAAATAAAACGAATACAACAAAGCCGGGGCTATGGCAAAACGCGAAAGCATTGCCATAGCCCCGGCTTGCCTGACCATATGCTTTGCTATCATATTCCTTGCCTAAATAAGCGAAACCCGTTATAATTTATAAAAAAAGCCTAGACTGGCTTTATCCGCAGCTTGGGACGGGGCGAGAAATCCCGCTGGGCAATAAAGAAACAGGTGATAGCATGCCGATGAAGATCGACACAATGACGGCACATGGCCCGTCGATGTCTCGCGTTCACAACGATGACGAGCATATACAGGAAGCGGACACGGATTTTTCGACGGAACTCATGGATCAGGAGGATACACTCTCGACGGAAGCGCTCGACAAGCTGCTCAAGAAGATCGATGAGCAGGGCGCACGCCTCTCGAAGACGCCGACGTACGACGAGCTGAAGTCGTATCGCTCGCTCATCAAGAGCTTTGTCAGCGAGGCCGTGGGGCATATGTACGAGCTGCGCATGCAGGCGGGCTGGGATCGTATGGGACGGCAGAAATCGTACACGACCGTCCGCAAGATCGACAGGAAGCTTGAGGAGATGGCAGAGAAGATTCGCCTCGGACAGGCAGATCAGCTCGCCATCATCGAGAGCCATGACCAGATTCGCGGCATGCTCGTCGATCTCTACACGTAATGGAATCGGATGTTTCGCTGCGCTTTGAGGCAGTGCTCGGCCATGCAGAGCAAAAGGCAGAACTTCAGATGATGCTCGGCGAAAAGCGCCTGCCGCATGCACTCCTTTTCACTGGACCTGAGGGTGTCGGCAAAAGGCGTCTTGCATACGTGCTCGCGGCAGCGCTTCTTTGCGGCGCAGAGGACGGACGCCCCTGCGGTGCGTGCAGCTCATGCCGTGCGCTGCACGCAGGGACGAATCCAGATTTCTGCGAGGCGCGGCCGGAGCAGGCGGGAAAGTCTGCCGCACAGATCCGCATCGACCAGATTCGGGCGATCTGCGCGGAGGCGTCGCGTTTTTCGGATGCGGGCAGAGGGCGCGTCATCCTGATAGATGATGCAGACCGCATGAATGAGGCGGCGCAGAACAGTCTCTTGAAGACGCTTGAGGAGCCTGCGGGGCAAGTGACGTTCATCCTAGTGACGAGCGTGCGAAATGCCCTGCTCGATACGATTCGCTCGCGTTGCATTCCCATCTCGTTCGGCGCGCTTTCCGAAACGATCCTCCGGGAGGCACTCGCGGCGCGCAATATCCCCGCAGCAGAGGCTGAAGCGGTTGCCGCGCTCGCAGACGGAAGCCTTGGACGTGCCATCCGCCTCGCAGAGGGAGGCGGGCTCGCAAAGCGGGACGCGGCGCTTTCGTTTTTGGAGGAACTCCCTGTGCTTGCGATGGAACGCATTTTCCCTCTTGCCGAAGCGATGGGCAAGGGGGAACGTGATGCCCTTTCCGCATGGTTTTCGTATGTGATGATGGCACTTCGCGATATGCTCGTCCTTTACGAGGACGGAGGAAGCCCCCTCCTCTACAATAAGGACGTGCGCGAGCGCCTTGCCGCACTTCTTTCGATTTATTCGAAAGCGAGCCTCTTTGATTTGCTTGCTCTCGCGTGCGAGGCGCAGAAGCGCCTGCAGGCAAATGTGAGCCTGCGGCTTCTGATGGAAGGCTTTTTGATTCGCGCCCGCGATAGGTGTGGCGCTTCGATATAGATAGAACAGGAGAAGAGTTTGGAGACGATTATCGGCGTTCGCTTTAAAAAGGCGGGCAAAGTTTATTATTTCAGCCCTGGAGCACTTACAGTCGAAAAGGATGACCGCGTCGTCGTGGAGACATTGCGCGGCGTGGAATGCGGAACGGTCGTGCTCGCACCGCGCGAGGTGACGCCCAAAGAGATGGTGCACCCACTGAAGATCGTACAGCGCCTGGCAAATGAAGGCGATCTCAAGCGCATGGAGGAGAATAAGAAGCGTGAGAGGGAAGCGTTCGGGATCGGCGTGGAAAAAATTCGTGCCCGCCATCTCTCGATGAAGCTCATCGATGTCGAGTATGCATTTGATATGAGCCGCATCACGTTTTACTTCACAGCGGATGGACGCATTGATTTCCGCGAGCTCGTCAAGGATCTCGCAGCTGTATTCCGCACGCGTATTGAGCTTCGTCAGATCGGCGTGCGTGATGAGGCGAAGCTCATGGGCGGCATCGGATGCTGCGGACGCCCGCTCTGCTGCGCTTCGTTCCTCGGTGATTTCGAGCCGGTCTCGATCCGGATGGCGAAGGAGCAGAATCTCTCGCTCAATCCGACGAAGATCTCGGGCATATGCGGCAGGCTTATGTGCTGCTTGAAGTACGAGAGCAACTGCTACGACGGTGAGGGCGGCTGCTGCGCAAGGCAGCAACGCGTGCAGGCACCCGAGCAGGGGAGCCATGTCGCAACAGCCGATGGCGATGGCAAGGTCATCTCGATCAATTATCAGCGCCGTATGGCGACAATTCTTCTCGACAACAGCCGTACGGTCGTGACTTCGTGGGAAGATGTTGTCGCATCGGATGCGCAATCGGATGAACCGGAAGGCGCTTATGCGCGGCGTGATGCGCGTGAGACCAAAGAAGGGCACCGTCGCAGCCGCCATGCGCAGGACGGGCGCGAACGGCGCGTGAATGCGCCGCATGAGACGAAAGACCGAGAGGCGAAACGCATAGGAAGCGATGGATCGCGGCGCTGCAGCCGCTCGCAGGATAATAGGCGCGAGCGGGCGCAGGGGCGGAAAAACCGTCGCGATGCGCAGCAGAATCGACGCGGGAGCGCGACGCACACGCAGCAGGATAGGCGCGAAGATACGAAACAAAAGGGCGAGCCCAAATGAGGGAAGTGGCGCTCCGACAAGATGAGCGGCTAGACGATCTCTGCTTTCACGGGCGGCACATCATCCAGAACACGAAGGAGTTTTGCTTTTCGCTGGATGCGGTGCTGCTCGCGCATTTTTTGCCCATCAAAGCACGTGACCACGTCTTGGAGCTCGGCACGGGAACGGGGGCAATCCCGCTGCTCATCGCAGATGCGGCATCGCATATCGAGGCGGTGGAGATTAGCCCCGTCATGGCGGAGCTCGCTGCGCGCAATGTCTACCTGAATGGGCTCGAAGAGAAGATCGCCGTTCGCGAGGGCGATTACCGCAAGATTGCAGATCTCTGCACGGCAGAAACGTTTGATGTCGTGCTTTCCAACCCGCCGTATCGGCCACTTCTGTGCGGCAAGGCGAGCGGTCGTGCAGGCGTCGCACGCGCACGTCATGAACTCACGGCGACACTCGCAGATGTCTGCCGTGCCGCACGCTATGCGCTGCGCTATGGCGGACGCTTTGCGATGGTGCATATCCCGGAGCGCTTGGCTGAAATCTTCGCCGCGCTCCGTGCGAACCAAATGGAGCCGAAACGTCTCAGGCTCATCCAGCCAAGGGAGGAAAAAGAGCCGAACCTCCTGCTCGTCGAGGCCGTCGTGGGCGGGGCGTCAGGCGGGCTGCGCATCCTACCGCCGCTCATCGTCCACGAGGCAGATGGCAGATATACGCGAGAGGTTCGGCAGATTTATGGGATGGAGTGAGACGGCGATGGACGAGAGGACGACGGAAATGAGCAAGGCACAGGTCGGACGTCTCTATCTCTGCGCGACACCGATCGGCAATCTCGGCGATATGACGTATCGTGCCGTGCGGATGCTTGCTGAGGCAGAGCTTATCGCGGCAGAGGATACGCGGCATACGCGGCAGCTTTTGACCCATTTTGACATTCATACGCGCCTCACAAGCTATCATGAACATAATAAATTCGAGAAAGGGCCTGAACTTGTCGATTGGATGCTTGCAGGGCATGATCTTATCTGTGTCAGCGATGCAGGGCTCCCCGGCATATGCGACCCCGGAAGCCATCTTGCAGAACTCGCCATTGCGGCGGGCATCGAAGTCTCGCCGCTGCCCGGTGCGAACGCAGGTCTTTCGGCGCTGGTCTGCTCCGGGCTGCCGGCCCATCGGTTTGCCTTCGTCGGATTCCTGCCGAAGACGGCGAAGAAACAGAAGGAGGTACTTGAAGAGGTGCGCACGCATCGAGAGACACTCATTTTGTACGAGGCGCCGCACCATCTGCTCGCGACGCTGAACATGCTCGTGCTCGTGCTCGGCGGTACGCGCCGCGCTGCTGCCTGCCGCGAACTCACGAAGCGTTTTGAGGAGTTCCGGCGCGCGACACTCGCAGAGCTCGCAGCCTACTACGCGGCGAACGAGCCGCGCGGCGAGTTCGTCCTCATCGTCGAGGGCGCGCGCGAAGCGGAAGATGCGGCAGAGGAGAAACGCACGCAGAACCCTGTCGGCGCATATCTCGCACATCTCGCGTCAGGCATGGAGAAGAAGGAAGCCATGCGTGCTGCGGCAAAGGAACTCGGCATCAGCCGTCGCGACATTTACAACGCCGTGCTCGCAGCGGAGCGAGATGGAAATGTATAAAGCATAAAAATGGATAAAGCGCGAATAAGACGCATTGCGGCATGCTTGCCCTGGAGCAAAAGCCTGCAGGGTTGTCAATCATGTGGTACGTTCGCCCGATGCGGTTCGAACATAAGGGACATAGATCCGGGCGAACGGACTGGTTTCAGTCGCATTCCATCAAAAACGTTTCCATCGCTTCCGCTACGCGCTTCGCCTCGCGCATGACGGTCACAACGTTGCCGGGCCCCATGACGACGTCGCCGGCGGAAAAGACACCTTTTCGCGTCGTCGCACCTGTTTCATCGACATTGATGAGCCCGCGGTCATTGACGGTGAGTCCTGTCGTCGAGCGGACGATCTTATCCTTTGGCGCTTGGCTGACGGCGATGATCGTGCTGTCGGCGGGCGTGAGCACGGGCTCGTCCTCGCTCGTGAGATTGCCTTCTTCGTCGAAGTGACGGTCAAAAAGCATCGGACCGTCCTTCGTGATGGAGTGGACGCCTTTGCCGAACTCGAACTCGACACCGTCCGCTTGCGCATACTCGAATTCACGGCGGCTCGCGCGTGCTTTTGCGCTGCGCCCGTAGATCGTGACGAAGCGGCTGCCCTTGCGGATTGCCGTGCGTGCTGCATCGATGGCACTGTTGCCCGATCCGATGATGGCGACGCGGTCACCGAGGTTGTAGGCGTCGGGATTCTGGAGATAGTCGACGGCGTAGTGGCAGTTCCCGAGGCTCTCGCCCTTGACGCCGAGACCGCGTGCACGCCATACGCCGGAGCCGATGAAGATCGCATCGTAGCCGTCATCGAAAAGACGGTCGAGCGCAATGACGCCGCCGATCGTCGTATTGGGGCGGAAGTGTATGCCGAGCTCCGTGAGGACTTTTTGGTAACGGGCCAGTACCGTATGCGGCAGGCGGAATGCGGGGATGCCGTAGCGCATCATGCCGCCGATCTTGCTCTTGCGCTCGAAAATCGTCACTTCATGGCCTTTCTGCGCGAGTTTGATCGCGACGGTGAGGCCGGCAGGACCCGATCCAATGACCGCTACGCTCTTTCCCGTTTTCGGTGCGCACGTGAGTGCGATGCGGTCAAGGTAGATGTCGGAGATGTAGTGCTCAATGCTCGAAATCTGCACAGGCGCACCCTTTCGTCCCTGGATGCAATTGCCTTCGCACTGCGCCTCGTGATCGCAGACGAGCGAGCAGATCACGCTCATGGGATTGTTTTCAAAGAGCATGGAGCCAGCCTCGTTGATGTTCCCGTTGAGGAAGAGGCGGATCATTTCCGGTACATTCGTCTGAGCGGGACAGCCCTTCAGCCGGCAGAGGGGCTTTTTGCATTGGAGACAGCGCTTGGATTCATTGATTACATGGATTGCCATTGTCTATCACCCACCTATCGTAATGTCATCTTCATTATTTTATCCTATGATATTCCTCTTGACAACCGCTTTTATTCGCTTTTATTATAATAATTATTTTCGTTTATATCACGGGGGATAAGAGCATGTTGCAATTCGAGCAAGCATGCTTGGCAAGGAGACCGGCTATGCACTTTCGCGGAAACTTGATCTTGCTCTTGGCGGCGTTTATTTGGGGGACGACGTTCGTCGCGCAGGTCGTGGGCATGGACGGTGTTGGGCCGTTCACATACGCAGCTTCGCGCTTTGCGCTCGGCTTTCTCTTTCTGCTCGGACTGTGGCGATTTTATCGTCCCGTACGCGTCGCGGGCAAAAAAGCGGGCACGTACCAGTCGGGCTGGAAGCCCGGTGTCATTGCCGGGCTCTGCATGTTCGTCGGCGTTTCGATGCAGCAGGTTGCCATGCTCTACACGACGGCAGGCAAGACGGCATTTATCACGGCACTCTATATCATCCTTGTGCCGATCGGTGCTGTCCTGCTCGGCAAGAAGCTTCATGTTGAAAATTGGATTGGGGCGGGGCTCGCCATCACGGGACTCTATTTCCTTTCGATCCGGGGGGAGACTGCAATTGGCCTGGGCGATGGGATCGTGCTCGTGAGCTCGCTCTTTTGGACGATGCAGATTCTCTTCATTGATCGATTTGCTGCGCTTGTCGATCCGATTGAGCTATCCGCCGCGCAGATCGGCACGTGTTTCGCCCTGAGCGCGATCGGGGCGATCCTTTTTGAACCCATTCATATGGGAAACGTTCTTGCGGCATGGGTACCGATCTGTTACGGCGGCATTATGTCGGCGGGGGTCGCCTACACGCTTCAAATCGTCGGGCAGCGATACGCTGAGCCGGGGCAGGCGGCGATCCTCATGAGCTTTGAGGCACCCTTTTGTGCGGTATCGAGCTGGCTCATTCTCGGCGAGGTCATGACGATGGCACAGGTCGCAGGATGTGCGCTCATGATGGCGGGCACGACCGTCGCACAGATTCGGCCGCTTTTCCCTTTGCTGGGGCTTGACAAAAAAAAAGAAGTATGCTAACGTAATGAGCTACAGGAAATTAAATGGGGATTACTATGCACAAATGGAAAGGGCACGGGCAGTTTTTCGGGAAAAAGCATGGCCTTGTGCTTTTTTGTGCTTGTTTTGTTCCTATGAAATCTCCGTACGAATGCAATTTAGGAAACAAAGCTAAGAGGTGAAGGCTTTCATGTTTAATCCTGTGCCAGTGGGCAAAAGAACCAGGTATAGCTACGCCAAGATCAAAGAGGTCATGGAGATGCCGCACTTGCTGGATATTCAGCGGAGCAGCTACCAATGGTTTCTTGAAAAAGGCTTGCAGGAAATCTTCCATGACATTTCGCCAATTCAAGATTTCTCTGGGAATCTTGTCCTTTCGTTCGAGAGCTTCTCGCTTGGAGAACCTAAGTATGAGCTCGACGAGTGCAAGGAGCGTGATGTCACGCTGGCAGCGCCGCTTCGCGTCAATGTCCGCCTCATCAATCGCGAAACGGGCGAGATCAAGGAGCAGGAAGTCTTTATGGGCGACTTCCCGCTCATGACTGACACGGGAACTTTCATCATTAACGGCGCAGAGCGTGTCATCGTCAGCCAGCTCGTCCGTTCGCCGGGTGCATACTATGGCGAAGAGATGGATCCGACGGGCAAGCACCTCTACAACGCGACGTTCATCCCGAACCGCGGTGCGTGGATTGAGCTTGAGTCCGATGCGAACGATGTCGTTTCCGTTCGCATCGACCGCACCCGCAAGATGCCGGTGACGTACTTTATCCGCGCGCTCGGCTTCGCCTCCGATACGCAGATCATCGACCTTTTCGGCGAGGATCCGCGTATTTTGGCTACGATGGAGCGTGACGGCGACGACATCAAGACACAGGGCAGGGCCGTCATCGAGATCTATCGCCGCCTGCGTCCAGGGGAGCCTGCGAACGAAGACAATGCGACGCAGCTTTTAAATGCGCTTTTTTTTGACCCGAAGCGTTACGACCTCGCGACGGTCGGCCGCTACAAGATCACGAAGAAGCTCGGTTGGAAGCACCGTATCCTCGGCAAAGTGCTCGCTGAGCCGATCATCGATAAGGCGACAGGCGAGGTCGTCATTCCAGATGGCGAGGTCGTCACGGAAGCAATGCTCGACGCTGTAGACATGGCGCGTGAACGCGAGATCTTCGGGGAGGGCAGCCTCATCAAGCTTCGCCTCCTGCGCAAGGATGGCTCGAAGATCCGACTGCTCTGCTCGCCGACGCTCGACATCCATGATCGGACGATTACGAAAAACGATATTCTCGCGTCGATCAGCTATCTGTTGAATCTCATGGACGGCTTTGGCACGACGGATGATATCGATCACCTTGGCAACCGCCGCGTCCGCGCCGTAGGCGAACTCCTTCAGAATCAGTTCCGCATCGGCCTTTCGCGCATGGAGCGCGTCGTGCGCGAGCGCATGACGATCCAGGACGTTGATGTCATCACGCCGCAGGCACTTATAAACATCCGTCCGGTCGTTGCGGCGGTCAAGGAGTTCTTCGGCTCCTCGCAGCTCTCGCAGTTCATGGACCAGCACAATCCGCTCTCCGAACTCACGCATAAGCGCCGTCTTTCAGCGCTTGGCCCGGGCGGACTCTCGCGCGAGCGTGCGGGCTTCGAGGTTCGCGACGTTCACAACTCGCACTACGGCCGCATGTGCCCAGTCGAGTCGCCGGAAGGGCCGAACATCGGCCTCATCGGTTCGCTCGCGACGTATGCACGCGTCAATCAGTTCGGCTTCATGGAAACGCCGTATCGCCGCGTCGACAAGGAGAAAAAGCAGGTCACGGACGAGGTCCGCTACCTCACGGCGGACGAGGAGGACGAGCTCGTCATCGCACAGGCGAATGAGCCGCTTGACGAAAACGAATGGTTCGTGCACGAGCGCGTCACGGTCCGTCATAATGAGGAGACGACGCAGATGCCGCGTGACCGCGTCGATTACATGGACGTGAGCCCGCGGCAGGTCTTCTCCATTGCAACGGCGATGATCCCGTTCCTCGAAAACGACGATGCGAACCGCGCCCTCATGGGCGCGAACATGCAGCGCCAGGCTGTCCCGCTCCTGCGCACGCAGGCACCGCTCGTTGGCACGGGCATGGAGTACAAGGCGGCTTGCGACTCCGGCGTCATGGTGCTCGCGCGTCGAGCCGGCACGGTCGAAGAGGTCACAGCGGACCATATCCGCATTCGCACGGACAACGGCGAGGTCGATCGTTACAAATTACAGAAATTCCTGCGTTCCAATCAGGGAACTTGCATCAATCAGACGCCGATCGTCTACAAGGGCGAACGCGTCGAGGAGCATCAGCCGATCGCAGATGGCCCGTCGACGGATCATGGCGAGCTCGCACTCGGCTACAACATCATCGTTGCTTATATGCCTTGGGAAGGCTACAACTACGAGGATGCCGTTCTCCTTTCGGAGAACCTCGTCAAGCGTGACATTTACACGTCGATCCACATTGAGGAATATGAGTGCGATGCGCGCGATACGAAGCTCGGGCCTGAGGAAATCACGCGCGACATCCCGAACGTCGCAGAAGAAGCACTCAAGGACCTCGACGAAGAGGGCATCATTTCGATCGGCGCCGACGTGCGTCCCGGCGATATCCTCGTCGGCAAGGTCACGCCGAAAGGCGAGACGGAGCTTACGGCAGAGGAGCGGCTCCTGCGCGCCATCTTTGGCGAAAAGGCACGGGAAGTGCGCGATACGTCGTTGCGCGTGCCGCATGGCGAGCAAGGCAAGATCGTCGATGTCAAGATATTCAGCCGCGAGAACAACGATGAGCTTCCGCCTGGGGTCAACCGTCTCGTGCGTGTCTACATCGCGCAGAAGCGCAAGATCTCAGTCGGCGATAAGATGGCAGGCCGCCACGGCAACAAGGGTGTCGTCTCGCGCATCATGCGTCAGGAGGATATGCCGTTCCTGCCGGACGGCACGCCGGTTGACATCGTGCTGAACCCGCTCGGCGTCCCGTCCCGCATGAACATCGGACAGGTGCTTGAGGTACATCTCGGCATGGCGGTACGTGAACTCGGCAAGCAGATCCGAGCGGGCGATCCGATGGTCGAGTCGCGCCTGCGCGAAGCGGGCTACGACTTCGATACGTACGGCATGCCCGTTCCGGACGTCGCGGGCGTCCACATCGCAACGCCGGTTTTCGACGGCGCAGGCGAGAACGACGTCTTTGGAACCGTGAAGATCGCAGGGCTTCCTGCCGACGGCAAGACGGTGCTTTACGACGGCCGCACGGGCGAACCGTTCGAAAACCGCGTCACGGTTGGCTGCACGTACTTCCTCAAACTGCATCATCTCGTCGACGACAAGATCCATGCGCGTTCGACAGGACCATACTCCCTCGTCACGCAGCAGCCGCTCGGCGGCAAGGCACAGTTCGGCGGACAGCGTTTCGGCGAGATGGAGGTTTGGGCACTCGAAGCTTACGGCGCAGCGTATACGCTCCAGGAGATCCTGACGGTCAAGTCCGACGATGTCGTCGGACGCGTCAAGGCGTACGAGGCGATCGTCAAGGGGGAGAACATTCCCGAGCCGGGCGTGCCGGAATCGTTCAAAGTCCTGATCAAGGAGCTGCAGTCCATCGGTTTGGATATCAAGGTGCTCAATGAGGATGCGAAGGAAATCATGATTCACGATGAAGAGGACGAAGACATCAATGAAACGGCGAAGAACCTCGATCTCGACGTCGCTGGCGTCGACCCGGAAAAGGGCGCTGCACCGAAAGCGGAGGGAGGCACCTACGAAGACACTGAAAATCCCGATGACGAAAGCACGGATGATATCATTGCCGATCTCGGAAGCCTCGGCTCGATCGTAGAACCCGATGCAGAAGACAGCGGAAATGACGAGAAGTAAAGCAAGAAGGGAGTGTCATCTCTTTGCTGGATGTAAATAATTTTGATTCGATGCGCATAGGGCTTGCCTCTCCGGAGAAAATCCGCGAGTGGTCCTATGGCGAGGTCAAGAAGCCGGAGACCATCAACTACCGCACGCTCAAGCCGGAGCGTGACGGTCTCTTCTGTGAGCGCATCTTCGGACCGACGCGCGACTGGGAATGCCATTGCGGCAAGTACAAGCGAATCCGCTACAAGGGCATCATCTGTGACCGCTGCGGCGTCGAAGTCACGCGCGCAAAGGTGCGTCGTGAGCGCATGGGACACATCGAGCTCGCGGCGCCGGTCTCGCACATTTGGTATTTCAAGGGCATTCCGAGCCGCATGGGGCTGATTCTCGACATTTCGCCCCGCGCACTCGAAAAAGTGCTTTACTTCGCTTACTACATCGTACTCGATCCAGGCGAGAACACGGATCTTGCCAAAAAGAGCCTGCTCTCGGAAAAAGAGTACCACGATGCACTGGAAAAGTACGGCAATACGTTCCGCGTTGGCATGGGCGCGGAGGCGGTCAAGGAGCTCCTTGAGGAGCTTGACCTCGACCACATGAGCGAGGTGCTCAGCAAGGAAATCCGCACGGGCTCGGGACAGAAGAAGGTTCGTGCAATCCGTCGCCTCGAAGTCGTCGAGGCGTTCCGCAAGTCGGGCAATAAGCCGTCGTGGATGATCCTCGACGTCGTCCCCGTCATCCCGCCGGAGCTGCGCCCGATGGTGCAATTAGACGGCGGCCGTTTCGCGACGAGCGATCTCAACGATCTCTACCGCCGCGTCATCAACCGCAACAATCGCTTGAAACGGCTTCTTGAGCTTGGCGCGCCCGATATCATCGTGCGCAATGAGAAGCGCATGCTGCAGGAGGCCGTCGATGCACTCATCGACAATGGTCGCCGCGGACGTCCTGTCACAGGACCCGGCAACCGTCCTTTGAAGTCGCTTTCCGATATGCTCAAGGGCAAGCAGGGACGTTTCCGCCAGAACCTGCTTGGCAAGCGCGTCGACTATTCCGGCCGTTCCGTTATCGTCGTCGGCCCGGAACTCAAGCTCCACCAATGCGGACTGCCGAAGGCCATGGCGCTCGAACTGTTCAAGCCGTTCGTCATGAAGAAGCTCGTCGCTTCCGGCGCCGCGCACAATATCAAATCAGCGAAGCGCATGGTCGAACGTGCGAAGGACGAAGTCTGGGACGTGCTCGAGGACGTCATTCGCGAGCATCCCGTGCTCCTGAACCGAGCCCCGACGCTTCACCGCCTTGGCATTCAGGCATTTGAGCCGGTGCTCACCGAGGGGCACGCACTGAAGCTCCATCCGCTTGCCTGCACGGCGTACAACGCGGACTTCGACGGCGACCAGATGGCCATCCATCTTCCGCTTTCGGCAGAGGCACAGACCGAGGCGCGTATTCTCATGCTCGCAGCGAACCATATCCTCGCGCCGAAGGACGGAAAGCCGATCATCGTGCCGACGCAGGACATGGTGCTCGGCTCGTACTACCTCACGATCCTGCGCCCAGGCGCGCGCGGTGAGGGCAAGGTCGTCACGGGCATTTCCGAGGCACTCCTTGCGTATCAGCAGCATGACATCGAGATCCAGGCACCGATCAAGTGCCGCATCGAAGGCTACGGGATCGTCAATACCTCGCTCGGACGCATGATCTTCAACGAGATCCTGCCGAAGGAGCTCCGCTACTATCGCCAGGATAAGGAGACGGGCGAGTGGGCGCTTGGAATCCTCATGAACAAGAAAGAGCTCGGCAAGCTCGTCGCGAACTGCTATAATCATTTCGGTGCGACGAAGACGGCTGAGGTCATCGACAGTGTCAAGAATCTCGGCTATCACTATGCCTGCATCGCGGGCATGACGGTCGCCATCTCCGACGTCATCGTGCCGCCGAAGAAGAAGACGATCATCGCAGATACACAGCAGATCGTCAACAAAGTGGAGCACCAGTTCAGCCGCGGTCTCATCACGGAGGACGAGCGCTACCACAAGGTCGTCAACCTTTGGTCTAAGGCGACGGACGACGTCGCAGACGCCATGATGGAAAACATGGACGCGTTCAACCCGATCTTCATGATGGCGGACTCCGGCGCTCGCGGCAACAAGCAACAGATGCGCCAGCTCGCCGGCATGCGCGGCCTCATGGCCGATCCTTCGGGCAAGATCATCGATCTTCCAATCACGGCGAATTTCCGCGAAGGGCTTTCCGTTTCCGATTACTTTATTTCATCGCATGGTGCACGCAAAGGCCTCGCCGATACAGCACTCCGTACGGCAGATTCGGGCTACCTCACGCGTCGCCTCGTCGACGTCGCGCAGGACGTCATCGTTCGCGAAGAGGACTGCGACGTCTCGACGCTCGATCTCGTCCAGTCGCGTGCGCGCCTCGCGCCGTCGACGTTCGACGCACTCGAGATTCTGAACGACAGCCTCATGGGACGCCTTCTCGGCGCTGCGGTATACGACCCTGAGACGCAGGAGAAGCTTTTTGAGCGCGACACGATTCTCGGGATCGACGAACTCGCGGAGATCGGCGAGAGGGGCGTCAAGGAAATCATGGTGCGCGGTTCGTCGCTTGCTTCCGAGGCGGCATACTCGAATGCGATGGTCACCGAGGTAATCGCACTCGGCGAGCCGGACGAAGCGGAGCGCGAGAAAATTCACGCTACCATGTTCAAGGAAATGAGCGGCAAGGAAGTCACGCGCGATGTCACGACGAGCGACGGTGAGGTCGTCGTTGCAGCGGGCAGCAAGCTGGATGAGAAAATGATTCAGCGTATCCTCGATTGCGATGCGAAGGAACTCCGCGTCCGCAACAACAACGTGCGCGGCATCGAAGTCGAAGCGATCAAGGAAGGCGACGGTGTCATTGAGTCACTCGCAGAGCGCATCGTCGGACGATTCCTCGCCGAGAATATCGACGACCCCAAGACGGGCGAGCGCATCGCTTCGATCAATGACATGGTGAGCGGCGACCTCGCAAAGCGCATCGAGAAGGTTCGTGATCGCGTCTCGATCCGCAGTGTCCTCACGTGCAAATCGCAGTTCGGCGTCTGCGTCAAGTGCTATGGCCGCGACCTTGCCAATCAGGCAGAAGTCGAGATCGGCGAGGCAGTCGGCACGATTGCCGCACAGTCGATCGGGGAGCCGGGCACGCAGCTCACCATGCGGACCTTCCATTCGGGCGGCGTCGCAGGCGAGGATATCACGCAGGGCCTTCCGCGCGTCGAGGAGCTCTTCGAGGCGCGCAAGCCGAAGCATCATGCCATCATATCCGAGATCGAAGGCGACGCCGAGATCGAGGATACGGGCAAGGGGATGCGCAAGGTCACGATCCGCCCCGAGGAAGGCGAGCCGCGCGAGTACGCGATTCCATACGGCGCACGCATGCACGTCAAGCAGGGCATGCACCTCATGCCGGGCGATCGCCTCACAGAAGGCTCCGTCAACCCGCATGATATCCTGCGGGTCTGCGGGCTGCAGGCGACCCAGCGCTACCTTGTCTACGAGGTGCAGAAAGTCTACAAGTCACAGGGTGTTGAGATCAACGACAAGCACATCGAGGTCATGGTTCGCCAGATGCTCCACAAGGTGAAAATCGAGGAGTCCGGCTCGACGGACTTCCTGCCCGGCGAGTACATCGACATCAACGCGTTTGAGGCGGCGAATACCAAGGCGATCGAGGAGGCAGGCGAGCCTGCCGTGGCTAAGCCCATCCTGCTCGGCATCACGAAGGCTTCGCTTGCGACGGACTCCTTCCTCTCTGCGGCTTCATTCCAGGAGACGACGCGCGTCCTCGCCGATGCCGCCATCAAGGGCAAGGTCGATCCGCTCATCGGTCTCAAAGAGAACGTCATCATCGGCAAGCTCATCCCCGCCGGAACGGGCATCAACCGCTACCGCAACCTGCAGGTCGTCGACAACGACCCGAAGCCTGCCGTAGCGGAGGAAGAAGAGCCTGCGGATGAAGGCGAGACGACCGGCGCGTAAGAATGAATCAAGGTCGTGGCACATGGCGTGGGTCATGTGCCACGATATTTTATAGGAGAAATCACCATGGCAGAAGGCTGTACGCATAACTGCTCATCCTGCGGCACGACCTGCGGGCAGGATACGCGCAAGAAAGACTTTCACGAAGCACCGCACGAGCTCAGCACCATCCGCCACGTCGTCTCTGTCGTCAGCGGCAAGGGCGGCGTCGGCAAGTCCCTCGTCACGGGGCTCATGGCGGTCGCGATGAGCCGCAAGGGCAAGCACGTCGGCATTTTGGATGCTGACATCACAGGCCCGTCCATCCCCAAGATGTTCGGCGTTTCGGGCGAAGTCACCGGCAGCGAGAAAGGCGCGTATCCCGTGAAGTCCGCGCACGGCATCGACATCGTCAGCATGAACCTCCTGCTCGACGATAAGACGGATCCCGTCGTTTGGCGCGGCCCTGTCATCAGCGGCGTCGTCAAGCAATTTTGGCACGACTTTATCTGGGAGGACGTGGACTACCTGTTCGTCGACATGCCGCCGGGCACGGGCGACGTGCCGCTTACCGTCATGCAGTCCATCCGCCTCGATGGCATCCTCATCGTCACGAGCCCGCAGGAGCTCGTCTCCATGATCGTCGAGAAAGCCGTCAAGATGGCGAGCCTCATGAACGTGCCGATTTTGGGTCTCATCGAAAACATGAGCTACTTTGCGTGCCCGGATTGCGGCAAGCACCACGAGATCTTCGGCAAGAGCCACATCGAGGAAATCGCGAAGACCTATGGGCTCGATGTCCTCGCGCGTATCCCGATTGTCCCGAACATCACCGCCGAGTGCGATGCGGGGCAGATCGAAACCTTCGAAAAGACATACGTCGACGAAGCAGTGGAAAGACTCCTCCGCGCATGAGGCTGCCATTCCGAAAACAGGGGCATTCGTTTTCGGAATGGAAAAGGCAGCTTTCCCAATGTTTGGGAAGCTGCCTTTTTTACGATAATTTCTGCGCCTCTCGCTCCGCAAGGAAGGACAAGTATTGCTCGTATTTCTTTCGCATCATGTTTATGATATACTGCTCCATATAAGCGTAATCTAGTTCGCCTATGTTATCGATTGGAAGCATGACACGTTCGCGCTTTATACCATCTTTGCTCCCCATATGCCCATAATTATACTTCGCACATGTTTGTTGAATCATTCGTGCCATAAATTCGCCTCGCAATAAATTCATGTCGTTGTTTCGTAGTATAAGAATCGACGAGCCAGCACCACCGCGACCAAGGAAAGCCATAGGCTGATAGAAAGAAGTTCCATCAACAGGACTTACCGTGATATAATTTCCATCATCCAATGGCTCGTTTGTCTTTGGCTTACAACATTTCATGACACCGTTATTGACTGCACCAGATGCAACGAACGGGATATTGCCAATCCCGTAGTCGTCTTTGTTTCTCGCTTTTGGTCTACTTACTTCGAAAAGGTTCTCGACGCGGAATAAATTCCAAGGCTTCTCCTGTAAAGCGGGGATGTTCCTGTATTCCAAATGGGCGAGTTGCTCAGCGACGTAGCTCCTATAACGCATAAGCATACCACCCCCCCCATTTTTGTGGTATACTTCGCCATATAACTGTAGTCAGGATCGTCGGAATCGGTTACTGGGAGCATGACATGAATTTTCGTTGCTCTCTTGTTTGATATGGATAATCCATGCCCGAAAAATCCATGCAAACCTGAAATGCATGCCGATAGGAAGAGCAGTTCATTTTGGTTTCGTCTATGTTTGGAGATAAGAGCAGTTACATGTGTGTCAAGCGTCATGTTCATGGGCTGATAATAGGAGTGTAGGTTTACAATACATGTGTTACAAAATC
>NZ_KI273051.1:242023-242406 GCF_000469545.1 Mitsuokella sp. oral taxon 131 str. W9106
TATGCTTTTAAGGAACAAAATCAAAAAAGCAAGGGAGTGTCCTCGCATGAACAGAATAGCACAAGAAGTGGCCTTCCGTCTAGCCGTAGTTCGGTATGCCGAACGGCACGGCCCATCACAGGCAGCCATCCAGTACCGCGTCTCTCGCATGACGGTGTATCGTTGGCTCAAGCGTTACGATGGAACGAAGGAATCCCTTGTTCCTAGGTCACGCCGTCCGCACCACCATCCAAACCAGCACACAAAGGCCGAGGATGCGCTCATCCGAAACATGCGCCGACGAAGGCCCCATGACGGGCTGGTCGTGTTTTGGGTCCGGCTGCGGCTTTACCAGTAGTATACTGCGATCGGCGAATGCACGCGGCTGCGCTGCCTGGGCGCGT
>NZ_KI273052.1 GCF_000469545.1 Mitsuokella sp. oral taxon 131 str. W9106
GATTTTGTAACACATGTATTGTAAACCTACACCCTCCGGTCGTAATGGGTGGCTTTTTCTTGTCATACTTTCATTCCTTTGCTATAATTATATGATGGTTTAGGAAATAAGGAGATTACGCATCAATGGCAATACTTGACATAAAGAAAGCCGGCGCACCTGTGCTGAAGGAAGTTTGTGCACCGGTGGAAAGGATCGACAAGAAGCTTCGCCGCCTCTTGGATGACATGGCGGATACGATGTACGGGAATGACGGCGTCGGGCTTGCCGCGCCGCAGGTCGGGCAGGTGATTCGCGCTGTCGTCATCGACTGCCAGGAGGAGCATGGGCTGATCGAGCTCATCAATCCCGTTATCACGTATCGCGAGGGGACGGCCGAGGATACGGAAGGGTGCCTTTCCGTGCCCGATCTCTACGGCGAGGTGGAGCGTGCGGCGAAGGTCAAGGTCGAGTTTCTCAATCGCCGCGGCAAGAAGCAGCACATCACGGCGGAAGGGCTTTTGGCGCGCTGCATTCAGCACGAGCTCGATCATTTGGAAGGGCAGCTTTTCATCGATATCGCCAAAAGCCTGCATAGGGGGAAAAAGGAATGAGATCGTATCGCGCCATCTTCATGGGAACGCCGGATTTCGCCGTTCCGTGTCTCGCGGCACTCCATGCGGCGTGCGATGTCATCGGCGTTGTGACGCAGCCGGACAAGCCGCGCGGACGTGGGCAGAAGCTCGTTCCATCGCCCGTCAAATCATGGGCTGGCAAGCATGGGATTCCCGTATGGCAGCCGGAAAAGGCAAAGCGGGAAGACTTTATCGCATGCCTTGAGGAGCAAAAGCCGGACGTCATTGTCGTCGTTGCGTTTGGGCAGATTTTGCCGCAGCGCATCCTCGATATTCCACGGTATGGCTGCATCAATGTCCATGCGTCGCTTCTGCCGCGTTATCGCGGTGCGGCACCGATGCAGTGGTGTGTCATAAACGGCGAGGAGAAGACGGGCGTCACGACGATGTTCATGGACGCGGGACTCGATACAGGCGATATGCTGCTGAAGGCAGAGTTCCCGATCGGGACGGATACGACGTTTGAAGAGGTGCACGACGGGCTTATGAACCTCGGCGCAGGGCTTCTCATTGAGACGCTTGAGCAGATGTCGGACGGAAGGCTCGTACGCACGCCGCAGACGGGAGAATCGAATTACGCGCCGATGCTCACGAAGGAGACGGGGCGTATCGACTGGCAAAAATCGGCGCAGGAGATTCACAATCTCGTGCGCGGACTTGACTCGTGGCCGGGGGCGTATACGATGCTCGCGGGCAAGACGTATAAGATTTGGCGCACGTGCCTGACAGCGCGTGATACGACGGCTGAGCCCGGTACGGTGCTCGCTGCGGACAAAAAGAAGGGACTTTTCGTTGCAGCCGGCGATGCGGAGCTCGAGATCTTGGAGCTGCAAGCGCCAGGCAAGAAGCGCATGCGCGCCGTCGATTACCTCAATGGACACGATTTTCCGCTTCCCGCTCGATTTGAGGGCTGATTTATGGAAGAAGAACGCACGAAAGGCAAGAGTGAATTCAAATTGCCGGGACGTCCGAAGAAGCGCCTCTTCATTGGCATACTCCTTTTGACGACGGCGCTTATGGCTGCGTTTCTGTACATCATTTGGTATATTGGCGTACCGGGGCTCGCGCGCGTGCAGCCTCTGTTGCCCGTCTTTTTAGGCAGTGCATTTACGGTGTTCGTCGCCGTGTCATTCCTCGGCATTTTCAATATGATTCTCGCCGTCGCGGGACTTCCCTATCTGCCACTCCTGCAGCGGCAGACGTATGAGCTTATCAATATTCTTTTCCCCGTAGCCGTGCGCGTGGGGAAGATTTTTGGCATTGGACGAAGAAAGCTTGAGGGGTCGTTTATCGCGGTGAGCAATCTGCTCTTTCATCGCATGGGCATTCGCGTTCCAGCGGATCGCCTGCTCGTCGTGACACCGCATTGTCTGCAGCTCGCGACGTGCCCGCACAAGATCACACGCGATCCTGATAATTGCAGACGCTGCGGCGGCTGCGATATCGGTGCGCTCGTCACGCTCGCGCATGAGATGGGGTTCCATTTCTTCGTTGCGACAGGCGGCACGCTTGCACGGCAGATCGTCTACGAGACGCGCCCCAAAGCGGTGCTCGCGATTGCCTGCGAGCGCGATCTCATGAGTGGGATACAGGATGTCTATCCGCTTCCCGCAGTCGGGGTTTTGAACATTCGCCCCAATGGTCCTTGCTTCAATACGCATGTCAATATCGATGAAGTGCGGGCGCAGCTTGAGAAGATCATCATGCTAAAAAGCCCTAAGGCATCGAAGGACGAAACCAATATGGAAAAAGGAAACGAAGCATGACGATGAAAGCTGATGCAGCGCGCGAGACGGCTGTGCGCATCCTCTACGAGGTGCATGAAAACTGCGCTTATGCCAATGTGGCACTTGCGCAGGCACTTCGACGCTCGAATCTTTCCGATCAGGATCGCCGCTTCGTGACGGAGCTTGTCTACGGCTCGGTGAAGGCAGGGGGTACGATCGATTGGATCATCCGCCGCTACACGACGCGCCCCGTAAGGAGATTGCAGCCGATGATTCGCGCGATCCTGCGTCTTGGCGCATACCAGCTTTTTTACTTGGATCGCGTGCCGGCGTCCGCCGTCTGCAATACTTCGGTGGAGATCGCGAAGAAGATGGGGGTTCGCTCGCTTTCGGGATTTGTGAACGGCGTCCTTCGGACGATGGCACGCGATCCTAAAAAGGCGGCGTTCCCCAAGGGGAAAGGACATGCCATAGAGGGACTTGCACTTGCGAGCCAGCACCCGGAATGGCTCGTGCGCCGATGGGTGCGTACGTTCGGCTTTGCGGAGGCGGAGGCGCTCTGCTCTTTTGACAACACGGAACCGCCGCTTTCCCTGCGCACGAATACGCTGCGCGGTGATCGCGAGCAACTCCTTGCGTCACTGAAGGCAGAGGGCGCGGAGCCAGAAGCGTCGCATTGGACGCCGGAGGGCATCCGCCTTCTGCGTCACGGCTCGCTCGACGCGCTCACACCACTGCAGGACGGGCGCGCTCAGGTACAGGATGAGAGTTCGATGCTCGTCGCACATGTCGTGCGTCCGAGACCGGGCGCGACGGTCATCGATTGCTGTGCGGCGCCCGGCGGGAAGACAACGCATCTCGCTGCGCTCATGGGCGACGCAGGGCGCATCATCGCGGGCGATATCTACGAGCACAAGCTCGCACGCATTCGTGAGAACGCAGATCGGCTCGGCATCCGCTCCATCGAGACGCAGCTTCTCGATGCGCGGGAAGCTGGCGGGAAGTACCCCGGCGTTGCGGACTGCGTGCTCGTCGATGCGCCGTGTTCGGGACTCGGCGTTCTCAGACGGAAGCCCGACGCAAGATGGCGCAAGACGGAGGCGGAGCTCGCAGGACTTCCCGCCCTGCAGCTCGCCATCTTAAAGAGCGCAGGCCGTGCGGTGAAGGCAGGCGGAACTCTTGTCTACAGCACTTGCACAATTGAGCTTGCGGAAAATCAAGAAGTCGTCAGCACGTTTTTGCAGTCGGATCCTGCCTTTTCGCTTGAGGTGACGGGCGCGTATCTTCCGGACGGGAACGGAAACGCCCGTCACCGCACGGAAAAGATGGTACAGCTTATGCCGCACGTGGACGGCACGGATGGCTTTTTTATCGCGCGCATGAAGAAGGAGTGAAACGTGACGCAGTTATTCGGGCTAGGCCTTTCGGGGATCCGGGCAGCGCTCGCGCCATATCGTGTGCCCGCATACCGTGCGCGGCAGATCGCCGCGTGGATGTATCAGAAAGGCGCGGGATCGTTTGATGTGATGACGGACCTTTCCAAGGCGCTTCGCGCAGTGCTTTCCCAATCCCTTGCGATTGGAAGACCGCATGTGAAGGATCGCCTCATTTCGGCAGACGGGCGCACGCAGAAGTTCCTGCTCGGGCTCGCGGACGGCATTGCAGTCGAGACGGTCTTGATGCGCCAGCCGTATGGCAACAGCGTATGCGTCTCAACGCAGGCGGGGTGCAATATGGGCTGTGCATTTTGTGCGTCAACGCTCAAAGGACTTTCGCGCAATCTGACGAGCGGGGAAATACTCGCACAGGCTATCGTCATCAACGACATGCTGCGCGAGGCGGATGAAGGCAAGGTCGATACGGTTGTCATCATGGGTTCAGGCGAGCCGCTGATGAACTACGACAATGTGCTGGAATTCATTCACCTCATGCATGAGGAGTATACGCTTGGCATGAGCTATCGGAGCATCACGCTCTCGACGTCAGGGATCGTCGAGGGCATGCGCCGCCTAGCGGAGGAGGGGATCCCCCTATCGCTTTCCGTTTCGCTCCATGCGCCGAATCAATCGCTGCGAGAGCGCATCATGCCGATCGCGCGCCGCTATCCGCTTGCGGATGTGATTGCGGCGGCGAAGCACTACGCTGCAGTGACGAAGCGGCGTCTGACATACGAGTACATCTTGATTGACGGCGTAACGGACGGCGAAGAGCAGATGCGGGAGCTGGCGGATCTCCTGCACGGTCAGCTCGCGAGCGTCAATCTCATCCCGATCAATCCCGTAGCGCAGCGCGGCTTCCTGCGCCCTTCGCCGGAGCGCATCGCGCGTTTCGAACGCTATTTGGCGAGACGCCGCATCGCGGTCACGGTGCGGCGCGAGATGGGGGCGGACATTCAAGCCGCATGCGGACAGCTTCGCAACAAGCATCTCTGAATTCTAATCTTGGTTCGATATAATATATCGCGTCTTTATCGACCATTTCCGAAGGAGGCATTCGAATGGGACTTGGGAAGTGGGAGTCTTTTTTATCCGATCATATCGAAGGGTTTTTCAATAAGCGATTCGACAGTGATCTGGAGCCGGTCGAACTTATGAACGGCATGGAAAAGGAAATGCAAAGACAGGCGGATGGAAAAGCGGACTGCGCACTTACCAATGCGTTTCGGTTCTCGCTCTCCGCCGAGGACTACCATCGCCTCTGTTCGAAGCGCGTCATCGAGGAGCTATGCCTCACTGCCATGCGGCAGGTAATCGTGCTAGACGGTGTCATGGAAGGCGACCTGTCGGTTCACATGGAGGAGAACGAGGCACTCACGCGCGGACGCTTCCGCCTGCAGGCGACGATGGGCGGAACGGTGCCGCAGAAGGACGACACACTCGTCTTGGAGCGCACGGAACTTACGCGCGATATGCCGCTCAACCTCCCGCTTGATAGACAGGTCGCATCGCTGACGGTCATAGAAGGCCCTGATGCGGATGCTTATCTCGCCATCGGTGAGCACCCCGTCTACATCGGACGGCGCGACAAGAATGAATTCATTCTGACGGACGCGAATGCGTCGCGCCTGCATGCTTGGATTTCGTATGAGGCGCATCGTCACGAACTGCACGACGCTAAGAGCACGAACGGCACGTTCGTCAACGGACGCCGCATCACGTCGTGCCGTCTGCGCGCTGGGGACCGCATTCGGACGGGGGAGACGATATTCGTTTATGAGGTGATATAATTGCCTGTTACGGCAGTGTTTTTGAAAGTATTTCGCGTGGTGCTGGAGTACGGCATGCTCTTTTGGCTGCTTTGGTTTTCCGTACGGCTGTCGAGACAGATCTTCGGTGCAGTGCGTCGCGAGATGCGAAAGAGCAGGGCAGCAGAGACGGCAGCGTCCGAGGCGGTGCTTTGCGTCCTTGGCGAGGGGGAGCCGTCCCTGGCGGGAAGGCGGTTCGCCTTTGGCGAGCAGATTGCGATCGGACGCGGGGCGGATAACGACATTGTCATCCCAGAGAGCTTCGTATCGCATCACCATGCCGTGCTTTTCCGTCATGCCAATCAATACGTTGTCGAGGATCTCGGAAGTGTCAATCCGACGTACGTGAACGATCACCCGTTGAAAGGGCGCGCGTACCTTCGTCCCGGCGACGTCCTGCGCATCGGCATGGTCACGTTCCGATTTGAGAGGTGAGCGGTTTGAGCAAGGAATTTCAGGCGACCGATACGGGACGCGTGCGCTCGCATAACGAAGACTGCTGCGGCATCTTTGCGCCGGCGTGCTACGTCGTCGCGGACGGCATGGGCGGCCATGCCGCGGGTGAGGTTGCCAGCGGCATGCTGCTCGATACGGTGCGCACGTGTTTGGAGGGGCGCTCAGGACTCGGCGAAGAAGAGCTGAGGCAGGCGGTCATCGAGGCAAACCGACGCATCTGTGAGACGGCAAAGGCATCGGCTGCGCTCTCCGGCATGGGGACGACGGCGACGCTTCTCCACGTCGATGCGGAAAAAGGCGCGGGGTACTGGGCACATGTCGGCGACAGCCGCCTTTACCTCATGCGCGCGGGTGTGCTCACCCAAATCACGCGGGACCATTCCTATGTTGAGGACCTCGTCGCACAGGGCGAGATCACAGAGGAGGAGGCGCGCCGCCATCCGCAGCGCAATATGCTCACGCGGGCAGTCGGCGTCGAAGAACTGGTCGAAGTTGACACGGGATGCGTGAACCTTCAAATGGGTGACGTGCTTTTGCTTTCGACCGATGGCCTTACCAATATGGTGACGGATGAGGCGATCTGCACGATGCTGTGCGAGGCGCGCGAAGATCCTGCGAAAACCCTTGTTTCGCGTGCCGTGGAAAATGGCGGAATCGACAATGTGACGGCCGTCGTAGCGGAGTATGCACCATGAGAAAATGGACGCTTATGCTTGCCCCGATCGGCATCCTCATCGCGGGGCTGATGGTCTTGTACCTCAAGGCGCATCCGACGATTGGTGCCGTACGCCCCGAACTTTTTTTAGGATTGTCGTATTTTCCATGGCTTGCAGCGGCTATCCTAATCGCCTTTTTTGTGCAGGGCGTGCTCATTCATCGGGGCATGGATCATTTGATTTTCCCGACTGTCCTGCTGCTCGCGAGCGTCGGCATTGTCGAGATCGCGCGCCTGAAGCCGGCACTTCTTGCGCCGCAGCTTCGCTGGCTCTGCATCGCGATGGTTGCGCTTCTCGTCGTCCTGCGGCTGGACTCGTGCATCAAGCGAGCGCTCGACTATCCGTATTTGCTCGGCATCGCCTGCGTCGGCCTGCTCGGTCTGCCGCTCCTCTTCGGCACGGAGATCGGCGGAAGCCGAAATTGGCTTGTCCTCGGGCCGATGTCGATTCAGCCGTCGGAGTTTGGCAAGATCCTCATCGTGCTCTTCCTCGCAGCGTACCTTTCGGATCATCGCCGCGTCCTTACGCTTCCGTCGCGGCGGATCCTCTTTCTGCGCCTTCCGCCCGTCCGCTTCATTGCACCGCTCATCTGCATTTGGAGCATGGCGGTTCTGATGTTCGTCGTCGAGCGCGATCTCGGCTCTGCACTCCTCTTTTTTGGCATCGCCGTCATCATGACGTACATGGCGACGGGAAGCCGATCCTACGCGTTTATCGCCATTGTGTTTATCGCTGCCGCAGCAGCGATCAGCTACACGGCGTTTGGACACGTGCGCGTGCGTTTCGATATATGGCTCGATCCTTGGCAGGATCCGAACGG
Source organism: Mitsuokella sp. oral taxon 131 str. W9106 (assembly GCF_000469545.1). Classification (GTDB taxonomy): domain Bacteria; phylum Bacillota; class Negativicutes; order Selenomonadales; family Selenomonadaceae; genus AWVT01. The sequence goes on from NZ_KI273052.1 coordinate 7,578, forward strand.
GCAGGCGTACCAAGTCGTTCAATCGCTCTTCGCGTTTGCGGCTGGCGGCGTATGGGGAACGGGGTTCGGATTCGGGCATCCGGGCTTTATCCCTGAGGTGCACACGGACTTTATTTTTTCCGCCATCGCGGAGGAGATGGGGCTTATTGCAGCGCTTATGATTATGGCGTGCTATATCATGATCTTTTGGCGTGCCTTGCAGATCACGCTCGCCTGTTCAAGGGAGAGGGAAATGCTGCTCGGTGCGGGCATCAGTGTGCTCAATCTGATGCAGGCATTTATCATCATCGCCGGCGTCACGAAGTTCCTTCCGCTGACGGGCATCACGCTTCCATTCGTGAGCTACGGCGGCAGTTCCATGCTGTCGGGCTTCATCCTGCTCGGCATGCTCTTATCCCTTTCAAAGGAGCAGAAACATGGCTGATCGGAAACTGCGAAAACAGATCTTGCAGGCGGCATCTGCCTGCATGGCGCTCTTTGGCGTGCTCGCGCTTTACATCGTTTACCTCACGACCTGGGCAGCGGAGGATCTTTCGTCGAACCCGCTCAATATGCGGAGCGCGGCGGCGCGCGCCGATATATGGCGAGGCACGATATACGATGCGTCTGGTACCGTCCTTGCTGAGACGGCGGATGACGGCACGCGTCGCTACCCGTTCGGCAAGATGATGGCTGCGGTGACGGGCTACAACGGAGAGAATATCGGCAGTACGGGCGTTGAGGGGCACGCGAACCGCGCGCTCTTGGGCCTCACGGACGACATGCAGCGCATGGGTCCTTTGGCGCAGCTTTTGCAGACGGGCCGCGGCAACGATGTAAGGCTCACCGTTGATGCGAACGCGCAGAAAGCGGCGTACGAAGGGCTTGCTGGCAGGCGCGGCGCCGTCGTCGTGCTCGATGCGGAGACGGGCGCGGTGCTCGCAATGGTGAGCACGCCTGCCTACGATCCGAACGACATCGAAACGAACTGGAAGGTGCTCTCAAAGCAGGCGGACGGTGCATTGCTCAATCGATGCGTTCAAGGTCTGTACCCGCCGGGATCGACGATCAAGCCGATGATCGCGGATGCTGCTCTCACCGAGGGGGCGACGGACGAGAAGGAAGTTTTCGACTGCACGGGCACGCTCGATGTGGGAGGCGGGCATACGATCGGCGAGAGCCATGGCGAGGTGCACGGGAAAGTCACCCTGCGCGACGCGGTGACGGAGTCGTGCAACGTGACATTCGGCACGCTCGGCATGCGCCTCGGCGATGCAAAGCTCAAGAAAGCGTATGAGCGTTTCGGCTTTGCTGAGGGAATTGGTGAGGATATCGTCATGGAGCAGTCGCATCTGCCGGATTTCGGCAAGCTGTCGAATGGAGATCAGGCACAGGTCGCGATCGGGCAGGGTACGCTTCTCGTCACGCCGATGCACATGGCATTGCTCGCTGACGCATTCGCAAACGGTGGCCGCATCATGAAGCCGTATCTCGTGCAGCAGGTCGTGTCGCCAAACGGCATGGTCGTATCCGAGACACAGCCTTCCGTTTGGCGCACGGCGACGTCGCCTGAGATGGCAGCAATCATCGACAGCTACATGGAACGCGTCGTAGAGAAGGGGACGGGGCGCGCAGCGCACGTCTTCGGCGTGCGCGTGACGGGCAAGACGGGCACTGCGGAAAATCCGGCAGGCGCGGATCACGCCTGGTTTATCGGCTCTGCCGATCTGCCAAAGCGCAAAATCGTTTTTGCCGTTTTGGTAGAGAACGGCGGTGGGGGCGGCACAGAGGCTGCGCCGATTGCGCGAAGGATAATTGAAAGCCTTGCATGAAACAGTGGGGGGAACTGATATGATAGAGCGTGTCTTAGATGGGCGCTACAAGCTGCAGGAGCAGATTGGCGGCGGCGGCATGGCCGATGTCTACAAGGCGGAGGATATGCTCCTGCACCGCCCCGTTGCAGTCAAGATCCTGCATGAGCAATTCAAGCAGGATCGGGAGTTCATCGAAAAATTCCAGCGCGAGGCACAAGCCGCGGCGCGCCTTTCGCATCCGAACATCGTCAATATTTACGATGTCGGCATCGCGGACGGCGACCACTATATCGTCATGGAGTACGTGCCGGGACGCACGCTGAAGGACAAAATCCGGCAGGAAGGGCATTTAGAGCCGCGCGAGGCGTTGAAGGTTGCGCGAGAGATTGCCGAGGCCCTTGCCCATGCACATGCGAATAACCTCGTGCACTGTGATATCAAGCCGCACAACATCCTGATGATGGCAGACGGACATGTGAAAGTCGCGGACTTCGGCATCGCGCGCGCCGTTACGGAATCGACGATGACGTACAGCGGCAACGTAGTCGGCTCCGTGCATTACTTCTCGCCGGAACAGGCGAAGGGAACGATGATCACGCCCAAGTCCGACGTTTACTCTCTCGGCGTTGTGCTCTACGAGATGCTGACGGGAAAGCTTCCGTTTACGGGAGAGACGCCTGTGAGCATTGCGATGAAGCACCTGCAGGACGATCCCGTTCCCGTACGTCAGCTCGATCCCGCGATACCGCCCGTGGTGGAGGCGATCGTCACGCGCGCGATGAGCAAGGATCCCGCTGCACGTCCTTCGAGCTCGGAGTTCGTGCAGGACGTGCAGCAGGCGGAACGCATGTTGCTCGCAGGAGATGCCTCGCTTGAGGCGCAGGAAGAAGATCCCTATGCGACGCGCGTCATGCCGCGTGTTCAGGAACCGCTGCTGTCACGACGCGGGGCACGCGAAAAAGATCCGTATTACGAGGAGGAGACGGCGCACGACCGCTCCGTATTCAAGTCGAAGAAGTTTATCGCAGGCCTCGTATTTATCCTCATGCTGGGCTTCTTTGTCGGCGCGTTCATGAGCTATGGCAAGTTTTGGAGCGCGGCGGAAATCGAGGTTCCGAATGTGGTCGGCAAGCAGATGACGCTTGCCCGCCAGATATTGGAAGACAAGAAGCTGCGCGTCAATGTCGCGGAGACGTACGACGCGGACGTCCCCGCTGGCGAAGTCGTGTCGCAAACGCCGGAAGCCGGTTCGCGCGTCAAGGAGGAGCGCCTCGTCACGATCTACGTCAGCAAGGGCGGTGAGGAGCTTGAAATGCCGGACGTGCAAGGCCTCTCAAAGCGAGATGCCGAAGCGAAACTGCAAAAGATGGGATTGAAGCTTGCCTCTGTCTACGAGAAGTATTCGGATGAGCCGGCCGGCACGGTCATTGGGCAAGATCCGCGTGCGGGAGCCAAGCTCAAGAAAGGACAGAGCGTCGATATTACGATCAGCAAGGGCAAGGAGAGCAAGAAGGTGCGCGTGCCGAATGTCACGGGCGGAACGCTTGAGGCAGCGGAAGCGAGCATCAAGGCAAACGGGCTTACGGTCGGCTCGATCACGAAGAAGGCAAGCCGCCAAACTTCGGGTACGATCATAAGCCAGTCGCCGTCAGGCGGTGAGGCAGAGGAAGGCGCGAGCGTCGATCTCGTCGTCGCTGAGGAAGAAAAAGCTGGAAGCAGCAAGGGCGGCAAGAAAGATCCTGCCAAGACGCAGCCCGATGAAAGGGTGCCGGTACGGCAGGGGGATGCCGCAAAGAGCCGATAAAACAGGAAATGAGGAGGGGTTATGCGACAAGGCCGAGTCCGAAAGGCATACAACAGCTTTTTCTACGTGGATACTGGTGCAGAAGAACTTGTGAGCTGCAAGCTGCGCGGACGGTTCAAGAAGAGCCGTAAAGAATGCTGCGTTGTGCCGGGGGATTGCGTTCGCATCGAGCTTCTGCCCGATAAAACGGGAGTCATTGAGGAAGTCCTGCCGCGCGAGACGCTCCTGCGCCGCCCTGCTGTTGCCAATGTCACGCAGGTCGTGCTGACTTTCGCGGCGGCGCAGCCGGACCTGCACCTGCTTCTCGTAAACCGTTTTCTCGTTCTCGCAGAATGGTCGTGTATTCCCAAGGTGCGCATTTGCATCAATAAGATCGATCTTGCCAGAGAGAATGCCGACACACTTTTAGCGGACTATGAGCGCATCGGCTACTCCGTTCTGCACACCTCTGCGCAGGAGGGCGTAGGGGTCGATGCGCTTCGCGAAGCGCTGGCAGGGGAAGTCACGGTCTTTGCCGGTCCATCTGGCGTCGGCAAATCCTCGCTCTTGAATGCTGCCGTGCCCGGCCTTTCGCTCAAGGCGGGAGCCGTCAGCGAGAAAATCAAGCGCGGGCGTCATACGACGCGCGTTGCCGAACTCATTCCATGCGGAGCGGGATACCTCGTGGATACGCCGGGATTCAGCGCGATGGAGCTCGAAGGGCTTGAACTCGCAAAGCTTGCGGCGTGCTTTCCTGAGTTTCGCCCGTACCTAGGTGCATGCCGCTTTGCGCCGTGCAGCCATACGCATGAGCCGGACTGCGCCGTCAAGGCGGCAGCAGAGAAAGGTGAGATTTTGTCAGAGCGTTATGACGCGTATCGGACGATTTATCAGGAAATCGAAGAGGGGCAGAAGCTCCTTAGAAGGAAGGCATATAAATGACGAAGATAGCACCATCGATTCTTTCCGCTGATTTTTCACATCTTGCGGATGAGGTGAAACGCGTGACCGATGCGGGCGCGGATTACGTTCACATCGATGTTATGGACGGCACGTTCGTGCCCGATATCACGATTGGATCGCCCGTCGTCAAAAGCCTTAGAAAGACGTCGGATGCCGTCTTTGACGTGCATCTCATGGTTGAGCATCCTGAGACACAGGTCGAGTCGTTTGCTGAAGCGGGCGCAGATATCCTTACATTCCACGCCGAGGCGGTGCGCCACAGCCACCGCATCGTACAGCAGATCAAGGCGTCAGGCTGCAAGGCGGGCATTGCGCTCAACCCAGGAACGAGCCTTGCGATGATCGAGGAACTCCTCCAAGATCTCGATATGGTGCTCATCATGACGGTCAATCCCGGCTTTGGCGGGCAGCGTTTTATCGAGTCCCAGCTCGACAAGATCCACATGCTCTTCCATACGATCAAAGAGATGGGATTTGACTGCGACATCGAGGTCGACGGCGGCATCAATGCGAAGACGAGCGAGCGCGTCCGCGATGCAGGCGCGAATATCCTCGTCGCGGGATCTGCCATTTACGGCGCGGACGATGTAAAGGCGGCAATCGCAGCGATTCGCGGCTGACGGAAAGGGGAAAATCATATGGAAAAGGCGGTCGTGCTGCTATCGGGCGGACTCGATAGCTGCACTTGCATGGCAGTTGCGAAGAGCAAAGGATATGCGCTGTACCCGATTAGCTTCAACTATCATCAGCGCCATGGCATTGAGCTTGAAGGCGCAAAGAAAATTGCGGATTTCTACGGCGTGGAAAAGCATCTCATCATCGAGACGAATATGGAGGCGATCGGCGGATCGGCTCTCACGGACAGCCGTATCAAAGTGCCCGACGGCGATGTCGGGCGCGGTGATGTGCCGCCGACGTACGTGCCTGCGCGCAACCTCATTTTCCTCTCGTATGCCGTCGGCTATGCGGAGGTGCTCGGTGCGAGCCATGTCTACATCGGCGTGAACTCGGTTGATTACTCCGGCTATCCGGACTGCCGGCCGGCGTTTATCGAGAAGTTTCAGGCGCTTTCGGATTACGCGACGACGGCAACGGCGGTCAAGGGCAGGAAGATCACCGTTGAGACGCCGCTTCAGAATCGCTCCAAGAAGGATATCGTGCTGCTCGCGACGAAGCTCGGTGCGCCGCTGCAGTTCACGCATAGCTGCTATCGCGGCGGGGAAAAGGCATGCGGCGTTTGCGATAGCTGCAAGCTGCGCCTGCGGGGATTCGGAGAGGCGGGCGTCAAAGACCCGATTGCCTATGAAACGAGGGAAGCATGATGGAAGACGTGCAGAGCCAGTGCGATGTGCGTGGCATAGCGATACAGTGCGTCGGTGTGAGCGATGTGCACTTGCCATTCCTCATCAAGACGAAGGACGGTGGTTTTCAGCAGGTGCTCGCCCGCATTCGATTCACGGTCGCATTGCCACAGGAATACAAGGGAACACACATGAGCCGCTTCCTCGAGATCCTCATGCCTTGGAGCGAAAAGCCGCTTGCGGAGCATGAGATGGAGGCGATGCTGGAGGAGGCGCTCGCACGTCTTAGCGCACAGTCGGCTGAGGTCGAACTGCGTTTCAAGTATTTTATCGGGAAGAAGGCGCCCGTAAGCAGACGTGAATCCTTGCTCGATTTGGGCTGTACGTTTCGCGGCAAGAAACGGGTCGGCGCTCCCATGGAATTTACACTTGGCGTCGATGTTCCCTTTACTTCGCTTTGCCCGTGCAGCAAAGCGATCTCGCGCTACGGAGCGCATAACCAGCGCTCGATCTGCCGCGTCGCCGTGCGCTTTCATGAAGGCAAGCCGTGTATCTTCATCGAGGATCTCGCGGCGCTCGTCGAGGCACAGGGTTCTGCGCCCATTTATCCACTCCTGAAACGCGAAGATGAAAAATTTGTAACGGAGCACGCCTACGAAAATCCGAAATTCGTTGAGGATATTCTCCGCGATACAGTGCTCGCACTGCGCTCACTCGAAGGAATTTCCTATTTTTTTGTCGAATGTGAGAACGATGAGTCCATTCATAATCATAACGCGTTTGCCGCACATGAAGAAACGGTTCCGGCAGGGAACCGCTGAATTTCGGTCGAACGGCAGCATGGAGTTTTCATGAATAAGATATACAAGCGGTTCGTCGTGCTGATCCTGCTCGTATCCGTCATATCGGGCGTCGTCATCTATACGACAGTCGATATCCATACGCTGCGGAATCTCGATCACTTTCAGCCGTGGTCGGTGGCGCTCGCCGTCTTTTCCGTGGGGCTTGGTCTTTTTTTCGATGGCAGCCGGCTCATGCACCTCGTTCGGATATCGCATGAGAAAATCACGCTCTATCAAGCGGTGCAGGTTATTTTCGGCAATTACTTTCTTGCGCTTCTGACGCCGGGCGCGACGGGCGGCGCAGTCGCGCAGCTCATGTTCCTGCGCCATGCAGGCGTGCCGACGGGAAAGGCGGCAGTGCTCGTCATCGTGCGCACGATCCTGTCGATCTTTTTCCTCATACTTTGCATGCCGTTTATCTTCCTGCATGATGCAGGAATCGTGCCCGGCGTCTCCAACGACGTGCTCATGGCGGTCACGGTGACGGCTTTTCTTGTCCTCATCCTGCTCGTCATCGGGGCGCGGCGCGGCTATCTCGACTACATCGTCATTCGCCTGGCGAAGCGCATGAAAAATGAGCGTAGGCGCAAGGTTTTCGCGTTTTTCCGCGATACGAAGAGCGCCGTCGCGCTCCTGTCCTCCGCGCCACTTCAAATGCTCGTCGTATTTGCGGAATCGGGGCTGAATCTCCTCTGCATCTACGCGATCGTGCCATGCCTTTTGCTTGGGCTAGGCGTGACAGATATCGACTGGTACACGGTCATGGGGCGCATGATTTTCCTGAACATGCTGCTTTACTTCACTCCGACGCCGGGAGGCTCCGGCATCGCAGAGGGCGGCTTTGTCCTGCTCTTTTCTGAGACGGTTCCCGCAGGCACCGTCGGCATCATTGCCGTGAGCTGGCGGCTCATCGCGGAGTACATTCCGTTCTTGATTGGTTTTTACTACACGCTGACGGTGTTTGGACGCGATTTCCTTCATCGCCAGCTCGGAAAGTAGGGAGTGCTATGGAAACGGAATCGATGCGGTCAGGCTATACGACGGGGGCGTGCGCGGCGGCAGGCGTCCGTGCGGCGCTCCTCTTCGAGTCGGGCGAACCGTGGCAGGAGGTCATGCTTCTCGCACTCGACGGGACACCGCTTCATATTCCTGTCAAGGCGGTCTGGCGAACGGCGGGGGGCATTACGGCGGAGGTCGTGAAGTTTTCAGGCGACGACCCGGACATCACGGATGGCGTTTCCGTATACACGACGATTCGCCATCTTGCTGCTGGGGATGGCATCGTGTTTCGCGCAGGTGAGGGAATCGGGCACGTGACGAAGCGGGGGCTTTCGGTTCCCGTCGGCGAGCCTGCCATCAATCCAGGACCGCGCAGGCTCATCGGCAAGGTGGTCGAGGATATGCTCGGCGCGGACGCCGCACTGGAGGTCACGATTTCGATTCCGGCAGGCGTGAAGCTCGCAAAACAAACCCTCAATCCCATCCTCGGCGTCGAAGGCGGCATTTCCGTCATCGGCACGACGGGTGTCCTGCGCCCCATGAGCGAAGAAGGGTTCAAGAACTCGCTCGTGCCGCAGATCGACGTGGCAAAGGAAGCTGGTTTTTCGACGCTCGTTTTCGTGCCCGGCAAAATTGGAGAACGCGTGGCGCTCCGCTACGGCCTTCCACGGGAGGCTATCGTCGAGACAAGCAATTTTATTGGATTTATGCTTGAGGCGGCAGAAAAGCGCGGCATTGCGCGCGTCCTCCTCTTTGGTCATATCGGCAAGCTCGCAAAAGTGGCGGCAGGCGTGTTCTACACGCATAACCGCATTGCTGACGCACGCCTTGAGACGATGGCGGCGTACGCGGCGGCAGAGGGACTTCCCGCAGGAGGCGTCAAGGAACTTCTCCATGCGAATACGACGGAAGATGCCCTGCTCGTCCTGCAGCGGGCAGGACTGCAGGCACGCGTATGTGATATCCTTGCCGCGCGCGCGAGCGCCCGTGCGGAACGATATCTCTTTGGACGCATGAAGGTCGGAACGCTCATGGTGACATTAGCGGGCGAGCGTCTCGGCATGGATGAGACGGCACGGCATATCGGGGAGGATTTTGGATGGGACGAGCAGGAAATGAAGAAGGACAAAACCATGTGATCCGCGTCGTCGGCATCGGACCGGGCAATCCCGCCTACATTGTGCCGGCGGCAGCGGCGGCGATACGGGATGCTGGCGTTCTCGTTGGCGGCAGGCGTGCGCTCGCGCAGTTTGCGCGCGATGATGGACGGAAGCAGATGGCGATCACGCGTGACATCGATGGCGTGCTTGCATTTATTCGCGAATCGCTTGATTCGGAAGACGTCGTCGTCATGGTATCGGGCGATCCCGGCTATTACTCGATGCTCGATGCGCTTAGGCGCACCTTTCCCACCGAACGCATCCGTGTCATACCAGGCATCAGCGCGATGCAGCTCGCGTTCTCGCGTATCGCGCTCCCGTGGCATGGGGCGCACCTTTTGAGTTTTCACGGACGTGTACCGGAGCGGGCGGCGTACGCTTATGAAACGGGGCGCGTTCTCGGCATGCTCACCGATGCGAAGCACACTTCGCATACGATTCCCGCACTGCTCATGGAGGCGGGATGGAAACGGGATGCGCGGCTTTATGTCTGCGCGCGTCTCTCGTATGAGGACGAGCGGATCGTGCGGACGACGCTCGGAGAGGCGGCGAAGCTGGACGAAGTCGCAAGCGGGATCTTGATCGTTACGGATGAGGAGGTGCGGTGATGGGATGGCTTGGGATCGAGGATGAAGCATTCATTCGCGGCAATGTGCCGATGACGAAGCAGGAAGTTCGCATCCTGATGCTCGCCAAAGCGCATATTGCGCCGAATGCTGTCGTCTACGACATCGGCGCGGGAACGGGCTCGCTTTCGATTGAGGCGGCGCGGCTCGCGCCGCAGGGGCATGTTTTCGCCATCGAACGAAAGACGGAGGGAATATCCTTGCTGCGTGCCAATATGGAGAAGTTCGCTGTATCGAACATCACGCCGATGCAAGCAGAGGCACCGGACGGGCTTGTCGGTCTCCCTGCGGCGGACGCCGTGCTCATCGGCGGGAGCGGCGGGAACCTCGCTGCGATCCTGGATGTCGTCACGGCGAAGCTTTCGCTGGGCGGCCGCGTCGTCGTGAGCGCAATCACGATGCAGTCGCTCATGCAGGCGATCACCTATATGCGCGCACATGCGAGGACGTATCACTACGAGGCATTTCAAGTTCAAATCAATCGTTTGGAGCAAGTCGGCCGTTACGACATGGCAAAGGCGATCAATCCGATTTACATTTTGACGGGTACGAAAGGAGAATGGGTGTAATGGTTCATATTGTAGGTGCGGGCCCCGGTGATCCGGAGCTGATCACGGTCAAGGGAAGCCGCTATCTTGCGGAGGCGGACGTTGTCATCTACGCTGGTTCTCTCGTCAATCCGGCACTCCTCTCACTCTGCAAGAAAGGCGCGGCAATTCACAATTCGGCGAAGATGACGCTGGACGAAGTGATTGCCATGATCGAGGCGGCCGAACGGAAAGGCGAGATGACCGTTCGCCTTCATACGGGCGATCCCGCGATTTACGGCGCGATACAGGAACAGATGGATGCGCTTGAAAAGCGCGGCATAGGCTACGATGTCATTCCGGGCGTCAGCTCTTTCCTTGCGACAGCAGCGGCACTCAAGCAGGAGTACACGCTCCCCGGCATCAGCCAGACGGTCATCATCACGCGAAACGAAGGGCGCACGCCCGTTCCCGACCGAGAGAGGCTCAGGAGCCTCGCCGCACATCAAGCGACGATGTGCATTTTCCTCTCGATCACGATGCTCGATACCGTCGTGCAGGAACTCATCGCGGGCGGCTACGAGGAGACGACGCCGATTGCCATCGTGCAGCGTGCCTCATGGCCGGAACAGAAGATCGTCCGCGCGACGCTTGCGACGATCAGCAAGGAAATCGAGGGGATGAACATCGACCGCACGGCGATGATCGTCGTGAGCCGATGCCTCGGCGCGGACTATGAGCTTTCTCGCCTCTACGCGCCGGAATTCTCGCATGGCTTCCGCAAGGCGAGAAAGCCGGGAAAGGAATAAGGAACGGCGATGCGAACGGCGATTTTTGCCCTGACGCCGCCTGCCGCTGCGCTCGCGAATCGTCTTGCTGCCTGCATGGATGAAGGCGCGGGGACAGCACGCTTTTTCACGGCGCACTTGAAGCCACAGGAGGAACGGCTGAATGCGGTGGACTGCCAAGATCCGATACACTATTTTGTGCGGCTTTCTGCCGCCGTGCGAGAGGCGTTTTCCCGGTATGACGCGCTCCTGTTCATTATGGCGACTGGGATCGTCGTGCGGACGATTGCGCCGCTCGTGACGAGCAAGCTGTCGGATCCCGCCATCCTCGTCTTCGACGAACGAGGAAAGCATGCGATCAGCTTGCTTTCGGGGCACGTCGGCGGGGCAAATGCGCTGACGCGCCGGCTGGCGGCGGCGATTGGCGCCGATCCCGTCATCACGACGGCAACCGATGCACAAGGGATCACTGCTCCCGATGCGCTCGCTGCAAAGCTCGGTCTGCGCCCTATGCCAAAGGCAATGATACAGGAGACAAACGGCGCGCTGCTCGCAGGTGCTTCGTTCCCTTACCAAATCGAGGAAGGGCTTTTGCATAGGGCTTTCTACCGCGCACGATTGACGGCATGCGGCATTGGGGTGCAAGATGCGAAAGGCAAATCGTCCGATGGCGCGCTGCGCGTCGTATTGGCAAACAAAGCGCACGGCGCAGCGCGGACGCTTTACCTTGTGCCGCGCCGCCTCATTGCAGGCATTGGCTGCCGGAGCGGCACGAGCAAGCACGAAATCCTTTCTGCGCTCACTGCGTCGTGCGCGCGCATCGATGTTCCGCTCTCGCGCGTTGACGCATTCGCGAGCACCGCGGCAAAAAGGGCGGAGCAAGGGCTTCTTGCGGCAGCAGAAGAATGCGGGTGCACGATTCAGTTTTACGAAAATCAGCCCATGCGGGAAATGATCGAGGCATACGGTCTCATGGAGTCCCCTTTCGTCAAGCGGACGATTGGGATCGGGAATGTCTGCGAAGCGGCGGCGCTGTGCTGTGCGGGAACACATGGCGGACGGTTTGCCCTTGGAAAGACGAAGTTTGAGAAAGTGACGGTGGCACTCTTATGGGAAAAATAACGGTCGTAGGGATTGGACCCGGCAGCCTTTTGGATATGACGCTGCGCGCAAAGGAGGCGATCGAGGCGGCGGAGACCGTCGTTGGCTATCATACCTATATTCGCCTCATCGAATCGCTCATTCGCCACGATCAGAAAGTCATTGGGACTGGCATGATGCAGGAGATCGATCGCTGCCGCATGGCAGTTGGCGAAGCAGTGGAAGGCCGTGATACGGTCGTGGTATCGAGCGGGGATTCGGGCATTTACGGCATGGCAGGACTCGTTCTGGAACTCGTCCTTCAGCGCGAGACGGGAGCACGTCCTGTATTCGGCGGCGTCATCGCGGGCGTTTCGGCGGTGAGCGCAGCGGCGTCCGTACTCGGCGCGCCGCTCATGCACGACTTTGCCGTCATCAGCCTTTCGGATCTGCTGACGCCTTGGGCGCGCATCAAGAAGCGCGTCGAAATGGCGGCGGAAGGCGATTTTGTCATCGCACTCTACAATCCGAAGAGCAAGAAGCGCGTCAGGAACATCGAGGAAGTGCGCGAGATCGTTCTGCGTCACCGTGACGGCGCGACGCCGGTTGGCATCGTGACCGATGCGGCGCGCGAGAAGGAGTGCAAGAGACTCTCGACGCTTGCGGATTTCACGAAGGAGGAAATCACGATGACGTCGCTCGTCATCATCGGCAATTCGCAGACGCGCATCAAGGAAGGCTTTATGATTACGCCACGCGGCTACGAAAATAAAGAGGCGGGGCTATGATATTCGTCGCGGCAGGAACACAGGACGGACGCGAGCTGGCGGCGGCACTCACGAGGCGTGGACATGAGGTCATTGCCTCCGTCGTGAGCCGATACGGGGAACAGCTTCTTGCCGCCTGCGGGAGCGAGAGGCTCACAGTCAATGACGAACCGCTCGACGAGGCGGGACTCGTTCGCTATATCAAGTTGCATGGGATTCGCGCCTTTGTCGACGCGAGTCATCCGTATGCCGTAAACGTTTCCAAGAATGCGATGGCGGCGTGCCATCAAACTGGCGTGCCATATATCCGATACGAGCGTGCCCTGTCTGCGCTCGGTTATGCGGATATTCACCTCGTGCACAGCTATGAGGAAGCGGCAGAAAAGGCGGCGTCTTTTGGGCAAAACGTCTTTTTGACGACGGGCAGCCGAAATCTTGCGCGATTCACGCAGGCAAAGGCCTTACATGCGTGCCAAATCACGGCACGCGTGCTGCCGACGGCGGAGGTGCTCGCACTCTGCGAGAGCCTTTCGCTCACCCCGGGGCAGATCGTCGCGCTGCAGGGACCCTTTTCGACCCGGCTCAATAGGGAGCTTTTCGAGAAGTATGAAGCCGATGTCATCGTGACGAAGAACAGCGGCGCGATCGGCGGGACGGACACGAAGATCGAGGCGGCGCGGGAGCTTTCCCTTCCCGTCGTCATGATCGATCGCCCCGTGCTCGCCTACGATACGCTCGCGCAGACATATGAAGAAGTGATACGATTCGTGGAGGAAGTCTGATGGATTTTATCAAGCAGCCAATGGAAATTGAAAACCGCAGCATGGAGATTATCGCACCGCATTTGGTGGGGCTTGGCCTCGATGAAGTGGAAACGAAAGTGTATTCGCGCATGATCCATGCGGCAGGCGACGTCGGGTACGCACCGATCATCCGCCTGTCGGACGGTGTGATCGAAAAGGCGATGGAGGCACTTCGCGGCGGTGCGGATATCTACACGGACGTCGAGATGGTGCGCACAGGAATCAACAAGCGGAAGCTTGCCTCGTTCGGCGGAGCGGCGCACTGCCTCGTTTCCGATCCGAAGATTGCGGCAGAGGCGAAGAAAGCGGGCATCACGCGTTCGATGGCGGCAATGCGCTCGTTTGGCAAGGCCCTCACGGGCAGCATCGTCGCGATCGGAAATGCGCCGACGGCACTCTTTGAAGTGCTGCGCCTTATCGAAGAGGAAGGGATCCGTCCTGCCTGTATCGTCGGCATCCCGGTCGGATTTGTCGGTGCGGCGGATTCGAAGGCAGCGCTTGCGGCAAATGGAAAAGTGCCCTTTATCACCGTCGAGGGAACGAAAGGCGGAAGCCCGATTGCAGCGGCTGCCGTCAATGCAATGATGTACCTCATCGACAACGACAGGGGATAAATTGCAGCAAATCGAAGGACTTTTATGGCAGAAAGGGATGGAGAGCGGATATGGCGCAGGCGATTCCACGCATTGTGATTGCGGCAACGCAATCGGGAGCGGGCAAGACGACGATTGTGACGGGGCTGCTTACAGCACTTCGGCAGCGCGGTATCGTCGTACAGTCCTTTAAGGTCGGACCGGACTACATCGATCCGGGCTATCATACACTTGCGAGCGGACGCGCAGGGCATAATCTTGATACGTGGCTCGTGCCGAAGGAGAAGGTGGAGGAACTCTTTGCTTACGACGCAGGCGATGCGGATATCGCGATCATCGAGGGCGTCATGGGGCTGTTTGATGGTGGCAAGGGCGGCGTGAGCTCGACGGCAGAGATCGCGAAGCTCCTCCGTGCACCGGTCGTGCTCGTGCTCGACGTCAAGTCGATGGGAGAATCGGCAGCGGCGATTGCACAGGGATTTCGCGACTACGACCCGGAGGTCAACCTTGCGGGTGTCATATTGAACCGCCTCGGATCAGAGACACATGAGAAAATGATTCGCGGAGCGATGAAAAAGGTCGGCATTCCCGTACTCGGTGCGATGCGGCGCAATGATTCGCTCCACATGCCGGAGCGCCATTTGGGACTCGTTCCCGCAGCGGAGAATGCAAAGAGCGATGCGCTTGAACTCATGGGAGCCGAGGTCGCACGGCAGCTCGACCTCGAGTCCATTCTCCGTCTTGCATGTATGGCGGATGACCTTGAGACGGAGAAAGAGCCGGTGAAGTCCTCCGCTGAGATGACGTGCCGCATCGCCGTTGCACACGATGAGGCATTTTCCTTTTACTATCCTGCGAGCTTGCGCGAACTGCAGCGGCGCGGTGCGGAGCTCGTCCCATTTCGGCCGCTTCACGACGCGCATCTGCCAAAAGCCGATGGACTCATTTTAGGCGGCGGCTTTCCCGAGATGTTCGCTGAGAAACTCGCCACCAATTATACGATGCGCGCGTCGATCCGAGAAGCAGCCACTTCCGGCATGCCGATCTACGCGGAGTGCGGCGGCTACATGTACTTAAAGGAAGAGCTGATCGATTTTTCCGGCACGTGTCATGCGATGGCAGGCGTGCTGCCCGGCACCGCGAGAATGACAGAGAATCTGCAGATGGTCGGCTACGTCGAAGCGGAGCTGCTCACCGAAACGGTTTTGGGCGAAAAAGGCTTGAAGCTGCACGGTCATGAGTTTCACTTCTCGGAGGAAACGGGGGAAGAAAAGGATCGGCCGCTTCGTTTCACAAAGCTTCGCAATGGACAGTCGTATGCGGCAGGATCGCGGGCGGGAAATGTCCTCGGCAGTTATCTGCACCTGCATTTTGCAGGCTGTCCGGAGGCGGCGGATCACTTCGTGGAGGCGTGCAGGAAATGGGCGCATTGATTCTCGTCACGGGAGGTGCGCGAAGCGGCAAGTCCTCGTTTGCAGAGCATCTTGCCGCAGCGCACGGCACATCGGTCGCTTACATCGCGACAGCGCAGGCATACGATGCGGAAATGCAGTATCGCATCGCTCTTCACCGCGCACGCCGTCCTGCCTCATGGCAGACGTACGAAGCACCGTTTCACGCGGAGCGTGCAATCCGTGAGGCGAGCGCAGCCCACGACATGCTGCTCTTCGACTGTGTTACGATGTACTTGAGCAATATACTCTGCCAAGCGACAGAAGAAGAACTCACCGAGGAAGAAGTACTTTACGGTCACACGAAGCGCGCCATTGGAGCACTTATCGAGGCGGTGCAGGAGGTCGATCTCACAGCCGTGTTCGTGACGAATGAAGTCGGTGCGGGCATCGTGCCGGAGAACCGCCTCGCCCGCCATTACCGCGACCTCGCGGGCCTCGCAAACCAGCAGCTCGCCGCTTTCGCTTCATCGGTCTACGCCGTCCTCTGCGGCATTCCGGTAAAGATCAAGTAAAAGAAAGGATCGTTCATGGCAAACGCGATTATGCTGATGGGGACGAGTTCCCATGTCGGCAAGAGCATTCTGACGACGGCACTCTGCCGCATTTTTTATCAGCAGGGTCGCCGCGTCGTGCCGTTCAAGGCGCAGAACATGGCACTCAATTCCTATGTGACGCTCGAAGGGCTGGAAATGGGACGGGCACAGGTTGCGCAGGCAGAAGCAGCAGGGCTTCGCCCCATGGTTGATATGAATCCCGTCCTGCTCAAGCCGACGGGCAACTCCCGATCACAGGTCGTCTTAGAGGGAAAGCCCATCGGCAACATGAGCGCGAAGGAGTACCATCAAGTCTACTCGCTGAAGGCGTTCGATGCCGTGAAGGCGGCGCTAAGACGCCTGGCATCAGAATACGACACGCTCGTCATTGAGGGGGCGGGAAGCCCAGCGGAAGTCAATCTCAAGGCAAACGATATCGTCAATATGCGCGTTGCAAGATATCTGAACGCGCCCGTGCTCCTCATCGCAGACATCGATCGAGGCGGTGCGCTCGCCTCTCTCGTCGGCACGCTCGAACTGCTCGATGATGAGGAACGCGCGCTTGTCAAGGGACTCGTCATCAATAAATTCCGCGGCGACATTTCGCTCCTGACACCGGCGGTCGACTTTTTGGAGAAAAAGACGGGAAAGCCCGTCCTCGGTGTCGTGCCGCATATCGAAAGCCTCGGCATCGATGAAGAGGATTCCGTCTCGCTTGAGGATAAGCAGGTGGAGAAGAAGACCGGCGATATTCGGATTGCGGTCATCGAAACGCCGAAGCTCTCGAACTTTACCGATTTCGATGCGCTCGCAGCGGAGCCGGACGTCGGGCTGTCGTACGCACGGATGCCGGACGAACTGGAAAATGCCGATCTCATCCTCCTGCCTGGCTCGAAGAATACGACGGAGGACCTGCTCTATCTGCGCGCGTCCGGCATGGAGTCAGCCATCCGGCAATGCCATGAAAAGGGCACGCCCCTCATCGGCATCTGCGGGGGCTATCAAATGCTTGGCACGTCGATCGCCGACCCACGCCATACGGAATCGGATCACGATGCAGTCGCCGCCATGGGCTACCTCCCGATGAAGACGACGTTTGCCGAGCGGAAGCGCACGACGCAGGTCACAGCAACGTGCCGTGCGCTTCCGTTTCTCGGGACGTGTCTTTCAGCAGCGAATATGCCGGGCTATGAGATCCACATGGGGGAGACTGTTTTTACGGAAGCGGTGCAGCATCCCTTCTCCCTTGTCGAGACGACGGGAAAGGTGCGCACGGAAGACGGTGCCGCGCGCGCGGACGGACTCGTGTTCGGCACGTACGTCCACGGGCTGTTTGATCACGACGGATTCCGGCGTGATCTGCTGAATGCGCTTCGCGCGAAAAAAGGGCTTGCACCGCTTGCGATTCAGCGCAGCGTGCGCTGTGAGAAAGAACGCGCCTATGATCGCCTCGCGCAGATCGTGCGCAGCAGCCTTGACATGAAGAAGCTCGCCGCAATCATGGGGGAGGAAGACCGATGCTGACGGCAATCCTCGCGTTTTTCGTCGACTCCGTGATTGGCGATCCCCATACGAAATTCCATCCCGTCGCCCTCATGGGCAGGCTCATCGCATTTCTGGAGCGCCTCTTGTATCGCGAAAACGACTCGGACGGCAGGAAGTTCACGGTGGGAGCGGTTCTTGTCCTGCTCGTCCTCTTCATCAGCTATATGGTCGCGGCATCGATCCTGAGCCTTTCGTATCGGATCCCGACGGTGTGGGGCTCGATCCTCGTTGGTGCAGGCATGCTCTCGTTTACGATTTCGCCGAAGAGCCTTGCGCAGGCCGGACGCGGCATATACGCGCTGCTGATCGCAGGAAAACTGGCGGAGGCGCGCGAGAAGGTCGGCTGGATCGTCGGACGAGACACGAAGGATTTGGATGCGGCAGGGATTTCGCGCGCGACGATCGAGACGATTGCGGAGAACACGAGCGACGGCATCATCGCGCCGCTCTTTTTCTTCGCGATCGGCGGCGTCCCGCTTGCCGTGCTCTACCGCGCGGCAAACACAATGGATTCCATGATCGGCTACAAAAACGACAGATACCGCTGCTTTGGCTGCGCCGCCGCGCATCTTGACGATGTGCTCAACCTCATTCCAGCACGCATGACGGGGCTGCTCTTCGTCCTGTCCGCATGGATCCTAGGCTTTGATTATCGCCATGCCTTTCGCATCATGGGGCGCGATGCGGCGAAGCATCCGAGCCCGAATGGCGGCTATGCGGAGGCGCCCGTCGCGGGCGCACTGCACATCCGTCTCGGCGGGGTCAACTCGTACTTCGGGAAAAAGACGTTTCGCGCCTACATGGGCGATGCCATCGAGAAAATTGCGCCGAGGCATATCATGGAGGCGACGCGCATGATGTACACGGCGACGGTTCTATTTCTTATTTTTGCCTATATTATTTTAAAAGCGGTGCCGATTGGGCAATAAAAAGGATTGCATTTTGCATACGCCTTTGTTATAATTTACACGTAGTGAATCATAAGTTCCATTCATACTTTATGATTCCTGGCAAGGTGGCATTCCGAAGTCGTCTTTGCATAGCAAGGCGGGTTCAAGTTTCAAGGAGGCTATTTATCATGAAGGTAACAGTAGTTGGTGCAGGCAATGTTGGTGCAACAGTCGCAAACGTCCTTGCTACGAAGGCATTCTGCAGCGAGATCGTCCTCGTCGATATCAAGGACGGCGTTCCGCAAGGCAAGGCAATGGATATCATGCAGACGGCGCATCTGCTGAACTTCGACACGACGGTAACGGCTGTCACGGCAGAGCCGGGGGATCCGAACGGCTATGCGCCGACGGCGGGTTCGGAAGTGGTCGTCATCACGTCCGGCATGCCGCGCAAGCCAGGCATGAGCCGTGAGGATCTCATCGGCGTCAATGCGAAGATCGTCAAGAGCGTCGTTGACCAGGCACTCAAGTTCTCGCCGAATGCTTACTTTATCATCATCTCCAACCCGATGGACGCTATGACGTTCCTGACGCTCAAGGACACAAAGCTTCCGCGCAATCGCGTTCTTGGACAGGGCGGCGCACTTGACAGCAGCCGTTTCCGTTATTTCCTTGCTAATGCGCTCACGAAGGCTGGCTATCCTGCTACGCCGACGGATGTTGACGGCATGGTCATCGGCGGCCACAGCGACAAGACGATGGTTCCGCTCGTCAGCCGTGCTACGCTTCGCGGCATTCCCGTGACGTCGTTGCTCTCGAAGGAGCAGATCGACGATGTCGTCGCAAATACGAAGGTCGGCGGTGCTACGCTGACGAAGCTCCTCGGCACGTCCGCTTGGATGGCTCCAGGTGCTGCGGCAGCTTCCATGGTCGAGGCAATCGCGCTCGACGCAAAGAAACTCATCCCGTGCTGCGTCTACCTCGAAGGCGAGTATGATGAGAAGGATCTCTGCATCGGCGTTCCATGCATCCTCGGTAAGAATGGTCTTGAGAAGATCGTTGAGATCCAGCTCGAAGGCGACGAAAAGGCGAAGTTCCAAGAGAGTGTCGGAGCGGCTCGTGCGACGAACGCAAAGCTCGGCGATGCACTGAAGTAAGCGCAAGGTTCGTCTGCCCATAGAAAAGAAATAAAATCTCTCCTTTTGCAGCTTCTGCTGCAAAAGGAGAGATTTTATTTTATGCGCATTCCAAAAAGGTTTTCTCATGTTTTTGTAGAATTCAAATCCTGTAGAATTGTTTGTACGAGATGCAAAGGAGGTTGGCTTATGGTTGCGAAATACGATCGAGAGGCTGGTTTTACGCTCCTTTCGATGCTCATTGTCGTTGCGATCATTGGAATTATCGCGACGATTGCCGTGCCAAAATTCAATTCGGTTTTGGCATCCGCAAATACGGCAAAGATACAAGCAGATCTCAGCGCGATTGATTCGGCGATTGCGGTCTACGAAATCGATCATGGGCACGCGCCAGCCTCGTTTGAGAGCCTTGATGCATACATCGATACGGCGAATACGAAGCCGCCGAAGGGCAGGTATAATCTGCGGCAGGGGACGGCGCCGCAGGAACTCGCGGAAGGGGAGACGTATTCGATTCGGAAGGTCGACGCGCGGACGCGGGCAGTTTGTGCGGGGCATACGGCAGAGGAGTTTGGCAAATGATGGGGCGAGACGGGCTTGCCGCTCCGAAAAAGTCCGATATCTTGTTCGTGATTTGCATATGGCTTGCGCTTGCCTTTGGAAATGCCATGCATGCCGTAACGGAAGTGCGCGTAGTTTCGGGGATTTGCTTCTCGTTCGGACTTGTCGTCATGGCCTTTACCGATATCCGTTGGGGCTTGCTGTTTGATAAGCTCAATATCCTTTTCTTTGTGGCAGGCATGGTTTTCCTCTACATGGAAGGGCTTTCGTTTCCCATGCACCTTGCGGGATGCGGACTTGGAGGGCTTTTCCTATACGGGCTTCGGCTCATGTCGCACGGCGGGTTGGGGCTTGGCGATGTGAAGTATGGCATGGTGCTCGGCTTTTGGCTCGGCCCGCTTTTGTTTTATGCTTCGGTGCTCATCGCGTTCGTATTGGGCGGACTGTTTGCTGCCGTGCTCATCGCGCGGCGACAGATCCACTGGAAGGCTCATCTTCCCTTTGGCCCGTTCTTATCGATAGGCGCCTACATCGGCTTTCTGTGCCGAGCGGAAATCCTCACATGGTATTGGGCGCTTCTATGAGATGCCGCAGATGGGAAGACGGATTCCTCGCAGTCGAATGGATTCTCGGGATCTGTGTGATCGCAGTCGCTTCTGTCATCATTTTTCCGCATGCCGCTTCGCTCATTGCGAAATGGGAGGTCGACTATGAGGCAAATGCGCTTTTGCGCGACATACGGCATGTGCAGATGCTCACGCGAACGACGCAGGACATGCTCGTAGGAGACGATATCGATAAGGTGCAGGCCGTGCCGGAGATTCAGCTTTTCCCGTATGGCTATCGGATTGACGGCGACTATCGCGTACCGAGCGAACTGCATCGCTTCCTGCCGCATATCCGAATTGCACTCGTTCCTTTGCGAAAGGAAGTCGGTGATTTGCGGGTGATCCGGTATGCAAGAAACGGCTATCTTGAAACGGTTCCGCTTAGAATCTATTTTATGATTGAAGGGGAAAAGCGAATCTATAAGCAGATTGTCCTGCATAAGAGCGGGCGCAGCAGGATGGGGGAAGTGAGCGATGCGGATGCGAAGCGATGAGGCGGGATTTTTTCTGCAGGAGACGATCCTGCTCGGTGCGCTTCTGCTGTTCATGGCAGGTGCGTTTCTTGCCTATGCAAAGATGGTGCATGTGGAAGCACAGGATGCGTGCCGCATGCAGGCAATCTTTTTGGCGCGGGAGGAACTCGCGTGCCTTGCGGAGCGAGCGGATGTGGGAGCGCTTCATGCAGGAGAATGGGGATGGCTTGGCGAGAGAGATCAGCTCGTCACCGAGCAGGGGCAGTTCTCCGTATCGGCACGCGTTTTTCCGCTCGAAATCGCAGGAGCTTATCGTGCTGCCGTTTCAGCTGCTTGGCAAAATGCCAGTGGGGCAGGGAGCCTTTCCTTGGAACGCGAGGTGTATCGCCATGCACGATAGGGAAGGCGGATTTATCCTGCTCGACTTTCTTATCTCGATGCCCATGTTGGTCTTGCTCATCGGTACAGTCGGCGTTCTGTCGATCTTCGTAGCGCGAATGGCGTCTTCCCTTTATGCGGATATGGAGTTGCGGCAGGAAGTCCAAAGCGCATTTGTCCGCGTCATAGGCGATGCTTCGGAAGCGTACAGCGTGCAGCGCTCGGTGACGGGAGGAGGCGTTTCGTTTCGGAAGCGATCCCTTGGGAGAGGTGACAGCCAAACGACATACTTTGTTTCGGAGAAGGATCGGGCAACGAAACTCGTCTATGGAAACGCGCGTGAGCCGCTCACGGGAGATTCGTATCTCGCGGGCGTCACGATTACGGAGTTTTCATGGCGGGAGGTTGCGCCGTTCCTGCAGGAGTTTCGTCTGACGGGAAAGAGCCGCATGACGGGACACAGCTACACGCTTTCGACGCGCGTTTACGGATTGCGGCAGGAAGGCAGGGGATCGCCATGAGAAGAAATGGGGAGCGGGGGTTCGCTTCGGCTTGGGCGCTGTGCCTTCTTTTTTTTGTTTTGTTGATGGGCATGAGCCTCGCTGCCATCTGCTATGGCGTACAGAGCACGACGCTTGAATACGAGCGCGAGACGAGACTTGAGCTCATGGCGGAAAGCCGATTGGAAGCATTTGCCGCAGCTATGGAGCGCGATACGGCGGGCGGCGATGCGATTGTCGGTAAGGAGCAGCAAGAACGGACGGATCAGCGCAAGATTTTTGCAGCGGCAATCCCAATTGAGACGCGCATTGCCGTGCGGCGGCAAGGCCCG
Organism: Mitsuokella sp. oral taxon 131 str. W9106; assembly: GCF_000469545.1. Lineage (GTDB taxonomy): Bacteria > Bacillota > Negativicutes > Selenomonadales > Selenomonadaceae > AWVT01. The sequence continues at coordinate 30,013 of NZ_KI273052.1, forward strand.
TGCCTTTACTGTGTCGCCGTCGCACGGGAGACGGATGCCGCAGGCAAAGAGCGAAAAGATGACAAGTGGAAACGGCGCAAGGCAGTACGCGGCATATTGGAGCGAAAGGAGACGGGCTATGTTTGGATGGGAAAGGCTTTTTCGCTCCGATAGCGCGGAAGTTATTGGCATTGCCTGCCGAGAGGCAGAGCTATGTTACATCCGGCTGAGCGCGCGATCGGATTCGCTTCGCATCGAGTCTCTTGGAAAAGAACCCTGCACGGTACATGAGGTGGCCGACATCGCGGAGCAGGTACGCGTCCACTTAGCGAAGCGAGGGCTTGAGCACCTTCCGATCGCGGTGGGGCTTGCGGGGGAAGACGCATTCCTCTATCCGCTCGATTTGCCGCAGGGCATGGCAGGGACGGAGTGCATGGAAGCCGCGGCATGGGAGATGGACGCATGGCTCAGCGAACGCGGCTACGATGCGGAATCCTTTCGGATCGAACCGCGCGTGGAAGAACCAGACAGCGCATGCACCGTGGCTGCCGTGCAGAAGAAGCGGCTGGAAGCGTGGGCGAAGGCGTGTGAAGCGGCAGCCTTGTCGCTATGCAGCATTTCGGTTCTCGCGCCGGAGGGAAGGGGGATCGCGGCATCTTCGGACGGACTTCGCGTCGGCGAGGACGTGGTCGTCCTTGCGCACGATGCCGATGCAAAATCCGCCGCGTGCATGGGAACGGCACTGGCTGCAGCTCTCGCGGCTGTCGGAGCGGGAAGCGCACTTGCCATTCGCGTATGGGGAGAGGCGATTTCGCGTTCCGCCTGGCGCGTCGGGCGCATCTCGCGCCTTATAGTCGGGGTTACGCTTACGCTCTTGCTCGGCATAGCGGCTGTCGATGGATGGCAGCTCTATGAGGCAAAGCAGGAAGCAGCGGCGCAGGAAGCGCAGCTTGCCGCTGTCGCACATGACCGAAAAGCGATGCAGCTTTTAACCGAAAAGCAAAACAGCCTGCAGCGAAAAGATGCCATGCTCGCTGACCTCACGGATCGCTCATTCCCATGGTACAGCGTGCTGGTCCATCTTGGAACACCAGCGATGTGCTTGGACGGTGTCTGGCTTGATGGCATGGTGCTGCGCGATGAACGAACGCTCGAACTTCAGGGCAATGCGGTAAGCTACGATGCGCTTTCCGCGTACGTCATGGCGTTTGAACGCGATCTCGACTTCTTTCCCAATGGGGCGGTCCTGACGGAGTCTGGTGTGACGGACAGAAAGAACAAGGCGGCGCAGGATATCATTCATTTCCGGTTGACGTTGAAGCTATGAGGTGATCGCTATGGAGCGAAAGACATGGTTCCCTGCGCTTTCCGGTGCGAGCGTTCTTTACGTGACGGCAGGCATCTGCGCCCTTTTCGGTGTGCTCTTTTTCCTGCTTGTCCACCTTCCGCTGCGCGAAGCGACCTACCATGCGAGGACGGATGCGGAAGAAGCAAAGGCGGAATACATACGGGTTGCCAATTTCAGGAATGCGCATCTCGATATGGCATCTTACGAAAAGACGCTTTCGGATCATGAGGCACAAGGCGAAAAGGCTCTGCCGTCTGAGCTTGAGGAGGGCGCTTTTTTGCGCACGCTGCATCGCGCCGCAATCGAAAGCAACATTACGCTCAGACAGGTGACACCGAAGGAAATCAAAACGGAGGATGGGATTCGTGCGCTTCCCGTTGAGGTTACATTTCACTGCGATTATTTTACACTTCTGGATTTTTTGCAGTCGCTGCAGGGAACCGATCGCTTCATCTGTGTGAAGGAAATGAAGCTTTCAAAGAAAGACAGCGGGCTCGACTGCGAAGTGCAGCTCGTTATCTACGCCATGGAAGGGGATGCGCCACAGGAAGATGAAGGGGATACAGGGTTGATTTATCCGCATGAATAGCATAAACTAAGGGATAAGTCTATCAATCGAATGCAATGGAGTAGGATCGTATGAGTGAATTGCGTTTTATGACGGCGGGGGAATCGCATGGACCTTGCCTGACGGCGATCATCGAAGGGCTTCCGGCGGGGCTTTCCTTGAATGCGGACGCGATCAACCGTGATCTCGCGCGCCGTCAGCAGGGATATGGACGCGGCGGTCGCATGAAGATCGAGACGGACAAAGCAGACGTACTTTCGGGCGTACGCTTCAACGAGACACTGGGCGGTCCCATCGCACTTCGCGTCGTCAATCGTGACTTTGCCAATTGGGGGGCGCGCATGGCGGCATTTGGCGCGCAGACCGGACCGATGGTCACGGCGGCGCGCCCCGGCCACGCGGATTTTACGGGTGCCTGCAAGTATGCACGCAAGGACGTGCGGGATATCTTGGAGCGTTCGAGCGCGCGGGAGACGACGATGCGCGTCGCAGTCGGCGCGATCTGCAAGGAATTTTTGCATGTGCTCGGCATGGAAGTCGTCTCGCACGTCGTGACGGTCGGCGGCGTATCGGTTGATGCGGCGAAGATCGACCGGGCGGCAATCGGCACGGAGACGTGCTCGGAGCTCAACTGCTACGACCGCGATGCCGAAGTGAGGATGAAACAGAAGATCGATGAGGCAAAGAAGGCAGGCGATACGCTTGGCGGCGTCTTTGAAGTCATCGTGCGCGGGGTTCCCGCAGGCCTCGGCAGCCATATCCAGTGGGACAGACGCCTCGATGGGAAACTAGCGGGCGCACTCATGTCGATCCAGGCAATCAAGGGCGTCGAAATCGGCGCGGGATTTGCGTGCGGTTTTTTGCCGGGCAGTGCGGTCCACGATGAGATGTTCCTGAAGGACGGCATGGTCTATCGCAAGACGAATCGTGCAGGAGGCTTCGAGGGCGGCATGACGAACGGGGAGGAGATCGTCGTTCGCGCGGCGATGAAGCCGATTCCGACGCTCATGACGCCGCTTCATTCCGTCGATGTCGCCTCGCACGAAGAGGTGCTCGCCAGCAGGGAGCGCAGCGATACGTGCGCTGTTCCTGCCGCTTCAGTCGTCGGTGAAGCGATGACGGCATTCGTCATCGCACAGGCGATTTGCGAGAAGTTCGGCGCCGATGCGATGGTCGACCTAAGGAAGGCGATCCATTTCTACAAGGCACGGATCGAAAGGGATTGGTAAGCGATGCGAAATGTGGTGCTCATCGGCTTCATGGGGACGGGCAAGACGACTACGGGAACAGCACTCGCGAAGACGATCGGATTTTCGTTTCATGATTTGGATGAAGCTGTCGAGACGGAATCCGGCATGACAATTCCGCAGATCTTTGCCGAAAAGGGCGAGCCATACTTCCGCGCCTGCGAAAAGCAGATGGTCAAAAAGGCGGCTGCGATGGATCGTGCCGTCATCGCGACGGGCGGCGGGACGGTCAAAGATGAGGAAAATGTCCGGGCACTTCGCGAGACGGGCATTATCGTCGCGCTCACGGCAAACGTCAATACGATTCTGCAGCGGACGGGAACCAAGGGCGTGCGCCCTATCCTCGATGGCGAAGATGGAGGGAATCGAAAAAAAGCCATTGAAAAATTGCTCTTCGAGCGGCGCGGCCTCTACGCGCAGGCGGACTTTTCCGTCGATACGAGTGACCGTTCGGCGCAGGAAGTGGCAGATGCCATCATCGAAACATTAAAAACACGAGGTGAATACGATGTCGGAATGGCGTAGGGTACACGTTGATCTCGGCACGCATAGCTACGATATCCATATCGGTCATGGGATCGAGGCGGAGCTGGAAGCGTTCGCGGAGACGGCAGGCCTTTCGAGAAAAGCACTCCTCATCACGGATACGAATGTCGGCCCGCTTTACGGGGCACATGTCCGCTCCGTTCTTGAATCGGCAGGCCTGGACGCGTCTTACGTGGAGATCAAGGCGGGCGAGAGCGCGAAGTGCCTCGCGGTGGCAGAAACGCTCTACACGAAAGCGATAGAGGCTGGGCTGGATCGAAAGTCGCCGATCTTTGCACTAGGCGGCGGGGTCGTCGGCGATCTCGCGGGATTTATCGCTGCGACGTACATGCGCGGTGTCCCCTTTGTGCAGATTCCGACGAGCCTCCTCGCACAGGTCGATTCGAGTGTCGGCGGCAAGGTCGCCGTCAATCACGTGCTCGGCAAGAATCTCATCGGTTCATTTTACCAGCCGAAGGCGGTCTTCATGGATCTCGCCATGTTGAAGACGCTGCCGCAACGCGAGATATACACGGGGCTTGGCGAGATCGTCAAGTACGGCATCATTTGTGATGCGGCATTTTTCGGATATCTCGAATCGAATCAAAAAGACGTGCTGGCATTGGCGCCGGAAGCGGCGACGCATATCATCGCGCGCTCCTGCGAGATCAAGGCGGATGTCGTTGCAAAGGACGAGTGTGAATCCGGGCTTCGCCGCATTTTGAACTTCGGTCATACGATCGCGCACGCCATTGAAAAGGAGACAGGCTACACGCGCTACAATCACGGAGAAGCCGTTGCGATCGGCATGATCGGCGCGGCGCATATCAGTCGTGATATGGGACTCGTCCCTATGGAAGAAGTTTCCCGCATGCGTGCGCTCATCGAGGCACTGCACCTGCCGACGAAGGCAGAAGGCTGCACGGTTGACGCGCTGTACGCGGATATTTTTCATGATAAGAAGACGGTAAACGGCAAGGTCGCATGGATCCTTATGGAAGGCATCGGCCGCGTCGCCTGCCGGAATGATGTGCCAGAACATACAGTGCGAGCTGCTATGCAGGCTTGCCTTTGATGGATGGACAGGAGGATAAGAATGCGTTTTGATTCCGATTTGATTGAGACAAAGATCCGTAGTGAGGATATCTTTGATGGCACGCTTTTGCACGTCAGGCGCGATACGGTAAAGCTGCCGAACGGCGCGACGGCGGCGCGCGAATGGATCAAGCATCCGGGCGCGTCGGCTGTCATTCCGATCCTGCCTGACGGGCGCATCGTCCTCGTCCGACAGTACCGCTATCCGATTGGCGCGATTACGCTTGAGGTGCCCGCGGGAAAACTCGATTCGGCCGATGAGGATCCGCTGGTCTGCGCGACACGTGAGCTGTCAGAGGAGACAGGCTACACGGCAGGCAAGATCCGAAAGATCACGACGATCGCGACGACGGTCGGCTTTTCCAACGAAGTCATTCATCTTTACGCGGCAGAGGAGCTGAAAGCGGGGAAGCAGCACACGGATTCGGATGAATTCATCCATGTTTCCCTCGTGCCGCTTGAAGAGGCTGTCGCGATGACACAGGACGGGCGCATCGTCGATGCGAAATCGATCATCTCCATTCTGATGCTCATGCGCATGCGCCAAAAGTGAATCCCATCTAGGAGGAATCTATGTCAGGCTATATCCTAAACCTCATCGCCGGCATCCCTGGACTCATCATCGCGATGGTCATCCACGAGTACGCGCATGCCCGCACAGCCGATGCGCTTGGTGACTTTACGCCGCGCATGATGGGGCGTATTACGCTGAACCCAAGGGCGCACGTGGATCCAATCGGTCTCATCATGCTGTTTCTCGTGCGATTCGGCTGGGCGAAGCCCGTCATGATCAATCCGAACAACTTCAAGAATCCGAGACGTGACGATATTCTCGTCTCGTTGGCAGGTCCGGCGGCAAATCTCGTTTTGGCATTTTTGGCACTATCGCTCTTCGTACTGCTGGGCAGGATGGGAGAGATGACGTCGCCGGGCGTTTACCTCGTGCTGAAGCTCATCGTTGTTTACAATATCAACTTCGCGATCTTCAATATGATTCCGCTGCCGCCGCTCGACGGCTCGCATATCCTTCGACAGATCCTTCCACCGAAGTACGGCTATCGCTTTGCGGCACTTGAGCGCTACAGTTTCTTGATCCTGATCATACTCGTTATGACGCCGGTGCTCAGCCTCATTTTCATCCCACTTCAAAATCTCGTTTGGGGCATTTTCCTGACAATTCTCTCACCGCTCATGTAAGAAATGGCAGACTATACGGTACGGATTCCCGTCTTTGAAGGACCAATGGATCTCTTGATGCACCTCATTGAGCGGGATAAGATTGACATCTACGACATTCCGATAGCGGATCTTACGCGGCAGTACCTTCTTTACCTCGATCAGATGCGCGAGTTCAACATGGAGGTCACGAGCGCGTTTCTCGTTATGGCGGCGACGCTCCTTCAGATCAAATCGCGCATGATGCTGCCGAAGCCGGAGAAGGAAAAAGCGGAAGGCGACCCGCGGCTCGAGCTTGTCATGCGCATTCTGGAATATCGGAAGTTCAAGCAGGTCAGTGCAGTGCTTGGGGATATGGCGGAGATGGAAGGACGCTTTGTTGCGCGCGCGCCAATGCCGCTTCCCGTTCATCACCTGCCGCCCGGCAATATGAGCCTGCAGCAGCTTGTCGACGCATTTCGAACGGTACTCGCGGTCAAAAAGGAGCTTCGCATCCCCAAGGCGCTCGTCGCGCCCGAAGCGTACAGCGTGCAGGACAAGATGGAAGAAATCCTGTCGCTTCTCATGCGCCACGATGGTACGATCCGCTTTCTGGAGGCGTTTCAGAGCAGCACGCGCAGTGCGCTCATCACGACGTTTTTGGCGCTTTTGGAGCTTATCAAGCGCAAGGCGGTACGCGCAAGGCAAGCGGGTCATTTTGCGGAGCTCATCATTTCGGTGCGAAAGGAGAAGTGACGGTGGATTTCGAGCAGATACCCGATACGGGGGCAATCGAGGCCGTCCTCTTTGCGGCGGGAAAGCCTGTTTCCGTTGCCGAGCTGTCGCATATTCTCGAACGGGAACCGATCGATATCAAAAATCTTTTGACGCGCCTGCAGCAGGAACTCGATGTGCGCGGCAGTGGCATCACGCTCAAGTGGGGCGAAGGAGGCTGCCAGCTCATGACGCGGCAGGAACTCTACCCCATCGTGGAGCGGCTCAGCCAAGTTGTCGATCGCAGGCTTTCCGCGCCTGTGATGGAGACGCTTTCGATCATCGCGTTCAAGCAGCCGATCACGAAACAGGAAATCGAGCACGTGCGCGGCGTGCGCATCGAACGTGCGCTCGCGAAGCTCTTGGAGCTCGAGCTCATCGCCGAGGTCGGACGCAAACAGGTGCTCGGCCGCCCCATTTTGTACGGCACGACCGATGTCTTTCTCCGCTGCTTTGGGATTCGGTCGTTGGAAGAGCTTCCTGCACTGCCGAGCACGGAAGAGGCGGCGGACGGGCTCGATGCGGAGCAGCTGGAACTTTTGAACGAGTTTGCGGACCGCGATGCGACGGGGGAGCCGGACGGAAACGCATAAGGATGCAGCATGGGTGTTTGCCCGTGCTGCTTTTTGGACGAATGGGAGAGAGTGGCTTGGTAGAGTTACTGGCACCGGCGGGAAGCCGTGAGGCGTTTATCGCCGCTGTGGAGAGCGGCGCGAACGCCGTGTATTTGGCAGGGAATAAGTTCGGCGCACGCGCCTATGCGAGCAACTTCGATGAGGATGGGCTAAGGGAGACGGTTCGCGAGGCGCATATTCGCCACGTGCGAATCCATGTGGCGGTCAATACGATCCTAGAGGACGGCGAGCTTGCAGAGCTCGCAGCCTATCTGCAGTTCCTCGATTCGCTGGATGTCGATGCCGTACTCGTACAGGACCTCGGCGTCGCGCGCGTCGCGCGTGAAATCGTGCCGCATTTGCCGCTTCACGCGAGCACGCAGATGACGGTGCACAGTCTCGAAGGGGTGCAGGCGCTCGCGCGTCTCGGTTTTTCTCGCGTCGTGCTCGCGCGGGAACTCTCGATCAAAGAGATCCGCCATATCTGCGCAAATACGGATGTTGAAATCGAGATTTTCATGCATGGCGCACTCTGTGTCTGCTATTCCGGCCAATGTCTCATGAGCAGCATGATCGGCGGACGCAGCGGCAATCGCGGCCGCTGCGCGCAGCCGTGCCGCCTGCCCTACACGCTCGTAGACGAGCATGGGAAAGACGTGCTCGGCGATGGAGCAGGCGACTTCCTGCTGTCCCCACGCGATCTTAATACGATTGATGTCCTGCCCGAACTCATTGATGCGGGCGTGGCATCGCTCAAAATCGAAGGGCGCATGAAACGTCCTGAGTACGTTGCGACGGTCGTCAGCACTTACCGCAAGGCGCTTGATGCATACGAGGCGGGAAAGGCGTATCGCGCCGATGGAAAAGCGCATGATAGGCTCGCACAGGTTTTCAACCGCGATTTTACAACGGCGTACCTTGTATCGCGTCCCGGCAAGGCGATGATGAGTGACAGGCGGCCGAACAACCGCGGGCTTCTCGTCGGGCGCGTTACCGCCTACGACAGGGCAAGCTGCCTCGTCTCAGTGAAGCTGGCAAAACCGCTTTTCGTGGGCGACCAAGTTGACTTTTGGGTCAAGGTCGGCGGGCGCGTTGCGGTGACGGTCACGAAACTCACGGGAACTCGCGGGGAAACACTTGCGGAAGGCATGGCAGGCGACGTGGTCACCTTTGAAATCCCCTCTGCTGTGCGCGAGCATGACCGCGTGTTCAAAGTCTACGACGCGAAACTCATGGCGGAGGCGAAACAGCGCTATGCGTCCGGATCGCCGATCCGCCGCGTCGCAGTCGACTGCGAAGTGAGCGCACGGCTCGGCGAACCCCTCACGATTCGCATGGTTGATGCGGATGGCAATGTGGGCGAGGGCAGGACGGCTTTCATCGCCGAGGCAGCGCGCAAGCGGCCGCTCACGGAGGAAACGGTGCGCAGGCAGGTCGAGCGGCTCGGCACGACGATCTTTTCGCTCCGCTCGTTTTCCTGTACGCTCGGCGAAGCTGTCATGGTGCCGATGAGCGAGATCAACGAGGCACGACGAAGAGCCGTAGCCGCACTTGAGGCGGCGCGGATTGCACGGATGAAGCCGGCAGAAGGGCACTACAGCGAGAGCGTGCCCCATGCGCGGCGCAAGCCCGAAAACCCGCCGCACTTCATGGTCGCCGTCGCGACGCTCGATGCGGCAAAGGCCGCTTTGGACGCAGGGGCGGACGGCATCCTCTTTGGCGGCGAGTCGTATTCGCATCACGTCATCACGGAAGAGGCCTACCGCAGCGCTTGGAAATTCGCGCAGGAGCATGGCGCGCGCATCGATTTCAACACGCCGCGCATCGTACGCGACTGTCATCAAAAGGCACTTGAAAACCTCCTGCATGCCTTTGCGGCATTCCCTCCTGCGGCGATCCACGTACACAATATCGGGACGCTGTCACTTGTACGCCGCATGACAGACATGCCGATTCATGCAGATTACAGCCTCATCAGCTACAATCAGAAAACACTTCAGTTCTTAAAAGAGTACGGGGCAGCGGAGGCGACACTTTCACCGGAACTGACGCTTGTGCAGATCGGGGAGCTTGCCGACAAGTCGCCGATTCCGCTTACCGCCATCGTACATGGACGGCTTGAGCTCATGGTGTCCGAGTACTGCGTGACGGGAAGCTTCCTCGGCGGCGCAGGAAATCGTGCGTGCAGCCAGCCGTGTACGAGAGGGCGCTACGCGCTGAAAGATCGGAAGGACATGCTCTTTCCGCTTGCGATGGATCAGTTCTGCCACATGCATATACTGAACAGCAAATGCCTTTCGATGCTTCCTTTTGTGCGGAAACTTCGCCATCTCGGCATCCGCACGCTTCGCATTGAGGGCAAGGCGCTTTCCGAGGCGGAGATCACGCGCCTCGTGCGCGCGTATCGTCATGCGGAAAGGCTGCCTGAGGAGCTCGATGCAACGCAGCTCGCATGGGTGCATGAGCAGGAAGGCAAGGACATCACGCGCGGCCATTATTTCCGCGGCGTGCTGTAGGACGTAGGAAAGCCATAAGGGGGTAGGCATGGAACAAGACGCATTTCAGATACTCGAATACGAAAAGATCACGGAAATGCTCGCCGAGCGAGCGGGTTCGATGCTCGGCAAGCGCAAGGCACGTGCGCTTTTGCCAAGCAGCGATTATGAGGAAGTCGAAACGCGCATGGCGGAGACGGCGGAGGCGGCATCGGTCCTCGCATCGGCCATGCCGCCGCTCGGCGGCATATACGATCTCTGCGCCATCCTGAAAAAGGCTGGACTCGGCGCCGTGCTTGAGCTTGAGGATCTTTCCGCTGTCAAGAACACGATGTACGCGATGCGGAATGTCAAGTATTTCTTCCGCGATCTTGAGACAGAAGCGCCCGTCCTCAAAGAGTGGGCGCACAGCATGGAGATCCTCGGCCAGCTTGAGCGCACGCTCGGCAATTCGATCGACGAGCACGGCGCGATCCGCGAAGACGCGAGCGTTGAACTGCGGCGGATACGGCGTCAGCTCAAATCGTCACAGGGACGTATCAAGGAGCACATGTCCGGGATCCTGCGTGCGGCTGAAAATCAAAAATACTTTCAGGACGCCATCGTGACGGTGCGCGATGACCGCTACGTCATTCCCGTCAAGCAGGAGTACCGCGCGCATTTCCCCGGCGTCGTGCATGACCGTTCGGCAACGGGCGCGACGCTGTTCATCGAGCCGCTTGCTGTCGTCGAGCTCAACAACGACGTCAAACAGCTCATGCTGGCCGAGCAGCAGGAGATACAGCGCATCATGCGCCGCCTCTCGGAAGAGATTCGCAAGAACGGGGCAATCCTCACCGAAAACTGTGAGCGGCTCGGCAGGATCGACTTCACTTTTGCCAAGGCAAAACTTGCGAAGGACATGCGAGCCGAACGCCCTGTTTTCAACACGGAAGGGCGGACGGAACTCCATGCGGCACGACATCCGCTCATCCCCGCCGACCGCGTCGTGCCAATCGATATGCGTATCGGTGCACCAAACCGCATGCTGCTTATCACGGGACCGAATACGGGGGGCAAGACGGTCAGCATGAAGACAGTCGGTCTTCTTGTGCTCATGGCGCAGTCGGGCTGCTACTTGCCGACAGCAGCAGGCTCGGAGATTGCCGTTTACCAAAATATCTATGCAGACATCGGCGATGAGCAGAGCATCGAGCAGAGCCTTTCGACATTCTCCGCGCACATGACGCATATCGTTCGCATTTTGGATCAGGTGGAGTCGGGAGATTTGCTGCTTCTGGATGAGCTCGGCGCAGGCACGGACCCCGAAGAGGGTGCAGCGCTGGCGATGAGTATTTTGGAGCGGCTTTTGACGGTTCGCGCCACGACGATTGCGACGACACATTACTCGGAGCTCAAGACGTTTGCCTACAGGCAGGATGGCATTGAAAACGCCTGCGTCGAATTCGACGTGCAGACGCTTCAGCCGACGTATCGCCTGCGCATCGGCATGCCGGGGGCGAGCAATGCGTTTGCCATCAGCCAGCGGCTTGGCCTGTCGGAATCGCTCATCTTGCGTGCCGAGCAGCTCATCAAGGCGGATCATGCACAGTTCGAGCAGGTCATCCATCAGCTTGAAACGGAAAAGCTCCTCTACGAACAGCGCAATGCCGATATCGCAGAGCGCCAGCGACGCGTTACGCAGCTCGAGCAGAAGCTCGAAGCGATGAAGGAAGCGCTTGCGCGCACAAAGGGCGAGTACATCCGCAAGGCGAAGGAACAGAGCGCGGCGATGATCCGCCGTGCGCGCCGCGAGAGCGAAGCGGTCATCAAAGAACTCAAAGACCAGTTTGACGATCAAGGCATCAAGAAGCGCCAGCAGGCGATTGCCGACGCGCGCGCACGCCTCGATGCGGCGCTTGAGAAAGCAAATCCCGGCATCATGGCGCAGAAGGGAATCGGAACGCCCATTGACCTCAAGACAATCGTCGAAGGGGATGCCGTCTACATCAAGAAGCTGGATCAAAAGGGGGTCGTGACGAGCGTGCATGGAAAAGAACTTACCGTGCAGGTCGGCGGCATTCATACGAAGGTCAAAGCATCTGGCTGTACGTTTATCCGTCACGCAGCGGCAGAGAAGCCGAAAGCAGCCGCACGCGAGAAGCGACAGACGACAGCTTTTTTGCAGAAGACAAAGGAAGCGCATCGCGAGATCGATATTCGCGGCATGATGGTCGATGAGGCGGAGGCCACGCTCGGCAAGTTCATCGATGATGCTGTCATGGCGGGGCTTTCTAAGATCCTCATCATTCATGGGAAAGGAACGGGCGCACTTCGGAAAGGCGTGCAGGCTTATTTGAAGCATCATAGGAATGTGCTTCGCTACGCTTTTGCTGATATGACGGACGGCGGAACGGGGGCGACCATCGTCGACTTAAAATAAATCTGCGCTTTTTATTGCAGTTGTGGTAAACTATAAGAGTATTTACTTTAAGGAGGCAACTCATGGAAAAGCGTCCCGGTGCAAGCCACGCGAAGCGTGCGGGAAACACGAAGCGGAAGCGCAGCGGCGGCAGTACGCTAGCACGCGTGTTCTTAGGCTTTGTGATCGTATTTCTCGTCATGCTCATAGGCGTTGGCTGCGGCTTTTTGACGGCAAGCATGAATACGAAGCCGAATCTTTCGGACGATATCCGCCCCCCTGCATCTTCCCAGATCTACGACATCAACGGCAACGAGATTGCGAATGTCCATGCGGCAGAGAATCGTCGGCCGGTCAAAATCGAGCAGGTGCCGAAGGCTTTGCAGAACGCATTCGTAGCGGTTGAGGACAATCGCTTCTACGAACACGCGGGCATCGATCCGCGCGGCATCGCGCGCGCCATTTGGGCGAATCTGCGTGGACGCACCGTCTCAGAAGGCGGTTCGACCATTACGCAGCAGCTCGCCAAGAATGCGTATCTGACGCAGGATCGCACGCTCAAGCGCAAGGTACAGGAAGTCTTCCTTGCACTGCAGCTCGAGCGTCAGTATACGAAGCAGGAAATCTTGGAATTATATCTCAATCAGATTTACTTTGGCGAGGGTGCGTACGGCGTCGAGGCGGCAGCACATACGTACTTTGGCAAGGACGTATCGGAGCTTACGCTAAACGAGTGCGCAATGCTCGCAGGCATACCGAAGAGCCCAAACTACTACTCGCCGATGAGCAACATGGAAGCGGTACGGGAACGCAAGGCTACCGTCCTCGATCAGATGGCGAAGTACGGGTACATAACAAGCTCTGAGGCGGCGAAGGCGAAAAAGGAAGAACTTCATATCGTCAAGCCGAAGAAAAAGACGGATACGCAGGAGGCAGCTTACTTCATCGAATACGTGACGCAGCGCATGATCGAAAAGTACGGTGCGGATGCCGTCTACAAGGAAGGCCTGAAGATATACACGACGGTCGATATGGACATGCAGCGCGCAGCGGAAGCGGCGATGAAGAAGCTGCCAAATATCACAGTCGACGGCAACGGGATCCAGCAGCCTCAGGGCGCACTCGTTGCGATTGATCCCCATAACGGTTATGTCAAGGCAATGGTCGGCGGTCGCGGCACGGATCAGTTCAACCGCGCGACGATGGCGGAGCGTCAGCCTGGCTCGGCATTTAAGCCGTTTGTCTTTGCAGCAGCGCTGGAAGACAACTTCACGCCTTCGACGGTCATCGATGACAGTCCCGTCAAAATCGGAAACTGGGAACCGCAGAACTATGAGCGCACGTTCCGCGGCAAGGTTACCTTGCGTGAAGTCGCGATCCATTCGCTCAACGTTCCGACGGTCAAGATCGCGCAAAAGGTCGGCATCGACAAGCCCATCTACTATGCGCAGGAGATGGGCATCTCGACATTCGTGCTCGACGGTGCGCGCAATGACCGCAATTTTTCGACGGCGCTCGGCGGCCTCACGAAAGGCGTGACGCCGTTTGAGCTCGTCAGTGCCTATGGCACGTTTGCGAATAAGGGCGTCCATGTCGACCCTGTCGTCATCGTCAAGGTACTCGATCGCGATGGCAAGGTCCTCGAGCAGGCCGCACCGAATCAGCGCAGCGTTATCAGCGAGCCGAGCGCGGCGAACCTCACGAGCATGCTGCAGGATGTCGTGCAGAAGGGTACGGGCACGCGTGCAAGGCTCAATCGTCCTGCGGCAGGCAAGACGGGCACGACGAGTGATTACCATGATGCGTGGTTTGTCGGCTATACGCCGGATCTCGTCGCAGGCGTTTGGGTTGGAAATGACAACAATACGCCACTGGACGGCATGAGCGGCGGCCTGCTGCCTGCGGAGATATGGCATGCCTTTATGGAAAAGGCGCTCGAAGAGACGCCGCCGAAGAACTTTGACGGCTCAGTGGTATCGGGCGGCGGCATGGGCGAGCTCAAAGATGCGAACACGTCTCCTTCCCGCAAACGGGATGAACGGAAAAAGAAAGATGACAAAAAGAATCCGCAAGGCCTGAACGCACCGAGAGCGACGGGCAGCGTGCCGCCTGCAAATGCGCCTGCCCCAGAGAGCAATGCTGCTCCTGCTGCGCCTTCCACACCTGCGGAAGATGCGCCCGCACCGGGCGGTGACGTACCGAAGAGCCGAAACTGATGCATGGGTCCGACAGAGGAGAGAGAGTTTGTTGGCAAACGTAATCGATATTTTGAAGGAGCGCGGCTTCCTCGCGCAGTGCACGAATGAGGAAGAGCTGCGCGGACTCTTTGACAAGGAAAGCGTGACGTTTTATATCGGCTTTGACCCGACGGCAGACAGCCTTCATGCAGGCCACTTTATTGCACTCATGGCGATGGCGCACATGCAGCGCGCAGGGCATCGTCCGATCTGCCTTGTCGGCGGCGGTACGGGAACGGTCGGCGATCCGACGGGGCGCACCGACATGCGCAAGATGCTCACCGATGCAGACATCGAACACAACTGCGAGTGCTTCAAGAAGCAGATCGCACGCTTCATCGACTTTTCGGACGGCAGGGCACTCATGGTCAATAACGGAGACTGGCTGCGGAAACTCAACTACATCGAGCTGCTGCGTGAGGTCGGCGCGCATTTCACCGTCAACCGCATGCTTGCGGCAGAGTGCTACAAGCAGCGTTGGGAGAAAGGGCTGACCTTCCTCGAATTCAACTACATGATCATGCAAGCGTACGACTTCCTGGAACTCAATCGCCGCTATGGCTGCAAGTTGCAGATGGGCGGTGACGATCAGTGGTCGAACATCATCGCCGGCGTCGAACTCACGCGCCGCAAAGCGGGCGTTCCCGTCTATGGCATGACGAATCGGCTGCTCACGAAGAGCGACGGCAAGAAGATGGGCAAGACGGCTGGTGGTGCGCTTTGGCTCGACGCGGAGAAGACGAGTCCTTACGAATTTTACCAGTATTGGCGCAACATCGATGACGCGGATGTCGGGAAATGCCTCGCGCTTCTGACGTTCCTTCCGATGGAGGAAGTGCATCGTCTCAGCGCATTGAAGGATGCGGCAATCAACGAAGCCAAGACCGTGCTTGCCTACGAAATCACCAAGATTGTGCACGGCGATCAGGAAGCGGAAAAGGCAAAGCAGGCGGCAGCGGCGCTCTTCGGCGGTGGAAGCAAGGCGGAGGACATGCCGACCGTAAAGGCGGCTGCCGGAACGAAACTGCTCGACGTGCTTTTTGCAGGCAAAATTGTTGCCTCGAAAAGCGAGGCGCGCCGCCTCATCCAGCAAAACGGCATTGCGCTCAATGATGCGAAGGTCACGGACGTCGATTATCTCGTCAAAGAAGAAGATCTTGCGGGCGGCGAAGCAATTCTGAGGAAAGGGAAAAAGAAGTATTTCCGACTCGTGAAATGAGTTGAGACTTCGTGGAATCTATGATACACTAAAAAAGTTATTACGTACGAAGGAGCGGTGTTTTTTTATGTCAGGTCATTCCAAATGGGCAAATATAAAGCGAAAAAAAGGGGCAAATGATGCGATTCGCGGCAAGATCACGACGAAAATTGGTCGTGAGATCACGATTGCCGTCCGCATGGGCGGCAGCGATCCGACGGGCAACATGCGTCTGAAGCTCGCGCTTTCCAAGGCGAAAGCGAACAACATCCCGAAGGATAACATCAACCGTGCGATTCAGAAGGGCATGGGCGCATCCGAGGGAAACAGCTACGAAGAGCTCATGTACGAAGGCTACGGCCCCGGCGGTACGGCTGTCATGCTCGACATCCTGACGGATAACCGCAACCGCACGGCAGCGGATGTGCGTCACCTCTTCTCGAAGCACGGCGGCAACCTCGGACAGGATGGCTGTGTCGCGTGGATGTTTCAAAAGAAAGCCGTCTTTATCGTTGAGAAGGAGACGTTCGATGACGAGGACGCGCTTCTCGAGACCGTGCTCGACGCGGGTGCAGACGATATGAAGGGCGATGACGAGGTCTTCGAGATCACGGCGGATCCAGACGCCTACGATGCAATCGAAGCGGCACTCGGCGAGAAGGGCATCGAGACGGCATCGGCGGAAATCACGATGGTGCCGGACACGATGGTCCGCCTTGAAGGCGCGGACGCGGAGAAGATGCAGAGGCTCATCGATGCGCTCGACGAGAACGATGACGTTCAGAACGTCTACAGCAATTACGAATCGGACGATGCGTGATTCATAGCAGCAAGCGACCGGTCTTTACGCTCCGAGTTTCTTTGGGGGATAGAGACCGGTTTCTTCCTTATGAGGAATTTGAGGAAACGGCATGATAGCATTAGGGATTGATCCGGGGACGGCGATATGCGGCTATGGATTTGTCGAGATGGTCGGAAGCCGGCTTGTGCCACGCGCATACGGATCCATTTTCACCTCGCCGAAGATGCGGATGGAAGATCGGCTCGCGAAGATTTACGATGCGCTCGATACGCTCATCAAAGAACATCGTCCTGACGTCATGGGCGTCGAAAAGCTTTTTTTTAACCGCAATGTCACGACGGCAATCCCCGTCGGACAGGCGCGAGGCATCGTGCTCCTCTGCGCAGCGAAGAACAGCCTGCGCCTCGTCGAACGGACACCGATCCAAATTAAGCAGGATGTGACGGGATACGGAAAGGCAACGAAGGCACAGGTCATCTACATGGTGACGAAGCTTCTGCACCTCGCGGAGCCTCCGAAGCCTGACGATACGGCAGACGCGCTTGCCATCGCGATCTGCACGACGCATTGCGTGGACAGCATCGCATGGAGGAATGGGCTATGATTGGCTATTTGCGCGGCAAGGTCGCCTGCCTTTATGCGGATTCTTGCTTGCTCGACGTGCATGGCGTAGGCTATCGTCTCTTCATCGCGGGCGCCACGCGGCAGAAGCTTCGCCGCGGTGAGGATGCCCAGCTCTTCACCTACATGAGCGTACGCGAGGATGCGATCCTGCTCTATGGTTTTGCGACCGAGGAGGAACACGATCTGTTTCTGCAGCTCATTGCCGTTTCGGGCATTGGTCCGAAAGTCGCGCTCGGCATTCTCTCTTCCATTACGGTCGAGAGCCTCTGCCGTGCGATTCAGCAGAAACAGTCCTCCGTGCTTACGAAACTTCCCGGTATCGGGAAAAAGTCGGCAGAACGCCTCATCTTGGAACTCAAGGACAAGCTCGCCTTTGCAGGAGGTGAATCAGAGGACGGACTTGTACCGAATATCGAGATAGGCGAGGAGGCAACGGCAGAGGCAGTCGCCGCGCTTCTCTCGCTCGGCTATGCACAAGCGGAAATCGCGCCCGCCATCCGGCGCGAGGCAAGGAAAGGCATGACGACGGAAGCGATCATCAAGGCCGTGCTCCAATCGCTTGGCCGCGCCTGACGCAGCAAACGTTCCGCTATCGTCGTAGGAAGGAGGAATCGCATTGGACGAATTTGAATCCATGGAGGATCGGATCGTCTCGATGGACGAGCAGCGGGCGGACGATTGGCAGTACAGCCTCCGTCCGCGCAAGCTCGCCGCCTACATCGGGCAGGACAAGGTGAAGAGCAATCTCTCCATCTTCGTGCAGGCGGCACGGTCGCGCGGCGATGCGCTCGACCACGTATTGCTCTACGGGCCGCCGGGACTCGGCAAGACGACGCTCGCAGGCATTATCGCCAACGAGATGGGCGTAAACTTCCGCCAGACGTCCGGCCCTGCCATCGAGCGCACGGGCGACCTCGCGGCACTCTTGACGAACCTGCAGGAACACGACGTTCTCTTCATCGATGAGATTCATCGCCTTTCGCGCAGCGTCGAAGAAGTGCTTTACTCCGCCATGGAGGACTTCGCGCTCGACATTATCATCGGCAAGGGACCGAGCGCGCGCTCCATTCGCCTTGACCTTGCGCCCTTTACGCTCATCGGCGCGACGACAAAGGCGGGGGCACTATCCGCGCCGCTTCGCGACCGCTTCGGCGTTATCGAGCGATTGGAGTATTACACGCCGGAGGCACTCGTGCATATCATCGAGCGCGTTGCCGAAATCCTCTCCATTACGATTGAGGAGCGAGGGGCGATCGAGATTGCCCGCCGCAGCCGCGGCACGCCGCGCATAGCCAATCGCCTCCTGAAGCGCGTGCGCGACGTCGCGCAGATTGAGGGCGATGGTGTCATCACGGATGCCATCGCCGACAAGGCACTCCAGATGCTCGAAGTCGACAAAGTGGGGCTGGACCACACCGACCGCCGCATGCTCGATACGATGATACGGAAATTCGCAGGAGGGCCGGTCGGTCTCGAAACGCTCGCGGCATCCATCAGCGAGGCGACCGATACGATCGAGGATATCTACGAGCCATATCTTTTGCAGCTCGGATTTTTGAACCGCACGCCAAAGGGACGTGTCGTCACGGAAATGGGCTATCGTCACATGGGAGTGCCATATCCGCAGAATTGATTTACTGGGAGGGATTTCGATGAAGCTCTTGCTTCACATGTGTTGCGGCCCGTGTGCCTGCTATCCCGTCAAGAAACTTCGTGCGGAAGGCATAGAGCCGACAGGATATTTTTTTAATCCAAACATACATCCCTATCAGGAATGGGAGGCGCGCCTCCAGACGGCAAAGGAGTTTGCGCGCAAGGCCAGCATGGAGATACGTGCGGAAGAGACCTATCAGATGCGGGATTTCTTGAAAAAGGCGCTTCCAGCCGAATCCCTGCCGAACGGGCGTTGCACGATGTGCTATACGTGGCGTTTGGAGCAGACGGCAAGGTATGCGGCAGAGCAGGGATTCGATGCGTTTGCTTCTACGCTCTTTTACAGCATTTACCAGCAACATGACCTCATGAAAAAAACGGCGGAGCATTTTGCAGTACGCTACGGCATTGCGTTCCATTACGAAGATTTCCGTCCGGGCTGGCAGGAAGGCATTGACATCAGCCATGCACTTGGGCTTTACCGCCAGCCGTACTGCGGCTGCATTTTCAGCGAAGAGGAACGCTATAGCCGCGCGCTGCGAAAGCAGCAGAAGAAGGATAATCGCGCAAAAAAACGCGCGCGTCTCGCTGCACTGCAGAAGGAACAGGAAGAGGCAGGACGGACAAAAACAAGGGCTTAGGAGGAGTCACCATGAACAGGAAACCGTTTGGATGGAAAATCATGGCGGCGGCAATCGGCATGGCATGTTCCAGCCTATGCTTCGCGCCGGCAGCAAGTGCGAACTGGCAGCCTGCGCTTCGCGTCGGCATCGTGCAGGGAGCGAGCTCCGCTTCCTTGCAGGTGCAGGGTACGGCAGCCGTGCTGCGGCAAGAAGGCGAAAAGAAGGCACTCAGACGGCTTCCCGTCGGCAGCACCATCATCGTAACAGCGAAGGGCAGCGAATTTCTTGTCGATGGGAAAGCAATCGGAAATAAAATGCTTCGCGTGGAGAGCGAGAATCCGACGGAAATGGAGAATCTCCGCCTTTCTATCGAAGGACATACGTATCGAGGCGCGTTTCTGCTCCAGATGAAGGGCGGGGCGATCACTGCCGTCAATGAAGTGCAGATGGAGGATTACCTCGCAGGTGTCGTGCCGGAAGAGATGCCTGCCGACTGGCCGGCTGCGGCACTCGAGGCACAGGCCATTGCAGCGCGCACGTTCGCACTGAAGAATCGTAAACGCCATGCGAGCGAGGGATTCGACCTCTGCGCGACGACGCATTGCCAAGCCTACGGCGGCACAGGGGCAGAAAAGGCTGCATCGACACGTGCGGTCAAAGCGACGAAGGGCGAGGTCATGCTTTATAACGGCGCGCTCGTCGATGCGCTCTTCCACACGGATTCAGGCGGCATGACGGAAAACAGCGAGAACGTATGGGGGACGTACGTGCCCTATCTAAAAGCCGCCACCGAAGCGCAGACGGAAACACAGCCGTGGAAGAAGGAAGTCCATGAAAAGACGCTCACGTCGCTTCTCGCAAAGGAGGGCAAGCCGATCGGCGATCTAAAAAAAATCGAACTGTCGCCGCTTCGAGTCGGAAAGGGGGCGATGGATCGGAGCGCATCGGGGCGCGTCAAGACCGTGCGCTTCGTTGGAAGCAAGGGAACGGTGACGCTCAGCGGCAATATGCTTCGCAGTCTGCTCGGCCTGCGCAGCACGCTTTTTCAGATGAGGCTAGCGGGCGATACGGTGCAGATTGACGGATACGGCTGGGGACATGGGCTTGGGCTTTCACAGTGGGGCGCACGCGCTTGGGCGGCAAAGGGATGGAGCAGTGTGGAGATCCTGCAGCACTACTACAAGGGGATCACGCTGAAGAAGCTGTACTAAAGGGATCGCTAGGGATCCCTGCGCATAGAAGGAGAAACATGCAACTATCGGAATTTGATTACGACTTGCCGGAGGAGCGCATCGCGCAGACGCCGATCGAGCCGCGGAACGCTTCGCGCCTCATGGTGCTCGACCCTGCTTCCTGGCAGATCGAACATCGCCATTTTTACGATCTGAAAGAGTACCTAATGCCGGGCGATACGCTGATTTTGAACGATACGCGCGTCATGCCGGCGCGATTAGTCGGGCATCGCGACCAAACGGGGGGAAAAGTCGAAGTGTTTCTCCTGCGCCGTCTTGACGGAAACCGTTGGGAGTCGCTCGTAAAGCCTGGGAAAAAGGCGAAAGATGGCACGCGGATACGATTTGGAGCGGAACTCTCCTGCGTGGTCAAAGCCCATACCGACTTTGGTGGGCGCATCGTCGAATTTGAATACGAAGGCATCTTCGAAGAAATCCTTGATCGGCTCGGTGAGATGCCGCTGCCGCCGTATATACATGAAAAGCTTGCGGACAAGGAACGCTATCAGACCGTCTACAACCGCGAGGAAGGCTCTGCTGCTGCACCGACGGCTGGGCTCCACTTTACGAAGGAGCAGCTCAAAGAGATTCGCGCGATGGGCGTCCATATCGGATTTGTCACGCTTCATGTCGGGCTCGGCACATTCCGCCCTGTGCATGTCGATACGATCGAAGAGCACGAAATGCACAGTGAATATTACAGTATATCGGATGAGACGGCGCAGCTCATCATGAATACGAAAGCGGCAGGGCATCGTGTTATCGCTGTCGGCACGACGAGCATCCGCACCCTCGAATCCGCTGCCGACGCAAAACATGGGATTTCGGGCAAGACGGGATGGACGAACATCTTCATCTATCCGGGCTATGACTTCAAAATCGTGGATGCGATTATCACGAACTTTCATCTGCCCAAGTCGACGCTTATCATGCTCATCAGTGCTTTTGCGGGACGCGAGCTCGTCCTGCACGCCTATAAGATGGCAGTCGAAATGAAATACCGATTCTTTTCCTTCGGCGATGCGATGCTGATCCGATCAAAAGCGGCGAACCCCCAATAGGTGATGCAGATCCATGAAAAAGCGTGAAAACGCGTTAAGCCGTAAATTTAATTGCCGCTATCTTTTCTTTGGCTAACCGATGTTTATAAAATGCCGACGGAAAGGAATGCGTTATCGACAATGAATTTGCTGAACTTTGGGAGGTGAACGGATGGAACAAGTCCTGCATCTTGCACGCATGATGGCAGAGATGCGCCTTGCCGAGTATGAAGGTGCAAGGATCGCCAAAATTTCTTGGAGGAAAGAGCCTCGTCCAGGGATGGGATATGGAGTACGCTTTCAAAAACATGGAACCCGTTTTTTGAGGATAGTGTGCTGCGAAACAAAGCAACCTTTGATGGGAGAAATCTCCGCGAGTCTCATGCTTGGAAAAGGAGGTGTCGGAAAATCGCAAAGCGTACCGAAAGAGGAAAGGATATTGAAACAAACTGGTACAACGTGGCGATGCTTCTCGTATGCAGAAGTCCTTGCTTTTGTTGCTGCAGCGGGTGATGCAAACAGTATACATCGCCAAGAGCCTGCCATTGTGCCAGGGATGCTAATCTTGCAGGAGCTTTTGGGAGAGCATCCTATGGCACAGCGGATGGAAATCCGTTTTTTTCAGCCGCTTTATTGTGAGGAGGTGGTTCATCTTTTGCCTGATAAGGCGGGATATTCGGCGATGGCGAAGGGCGAAAGGAAATTCTTCTATTGCATCTGGAAAAGGGAATGTTCCGATACGAGATATTCGAGACATTATTGAAGGCCGTGTTTCCGATTGCAAGGAACGAGGAAAAAGAATCGAGGTTTAAAACGCATGAAACAAGAAAATACGATGCCGGTGCGAAACATGACAAAGATGGCGCTTTGCGTGGCACTTTGCTGTGTCACCGCATATATTTCCATTCCGTTGCCGTTCACTACGGCGATGATCACGGCGTTGACGCTTGCGATGAATCTTACAGCATTTATCTTGACCCCGCGAGAAACGTTTACGGTGCTTTGCGTCTACACTCTGCTTGGGTGCATTGGCCTCCCGGTCTTTGTCGGCGGTACGTCGGGGCTGGGCAAACTTCTTGGCCCAACGGGGGGCTTCATCATAGCCTTTGTCATCGCCTATCCGATTGTCAGTTGGCTCAAGGGAACGGGGAATTCGTTTAAACGTTTCGTGCTGGCGGCCGTTTTCATCGGCATTCCCATCACGTATGTCGGAGGATTGATCTCCATGATGCTCTTGATGGACGTCAGCCTTTGGCAGGCTCTCGTTATGGCAGTTTTCCCGTTTATCCCAGGCGATATTTTGAAGGCGGCTTTTGCTGCATTTTTGGGTGTGAAACTCAATAGACTTTTCCGTCAGCATGAATGATATGGAAAATGTTTACGTACTTGGCGGCTTGCGAACTCCGCTTGCGAAGCGCGGAGGACACTTCCGCGCCCTGCGTCCGGAATGCTTCACGGCAGAACTTCTGCGTGCCTTGTTGAAGCAATATGACGTCGATGGGTTGGATGCCGTTTTTTGCGGCAACGCTGTGGGAACGGGAGGCAATCTGACGCGGCTGGCATCATTATTGGCGGGCATAGATGAACGCATACCTGCTGTGACGATCGATATGCAATGCGCTTCGGCGGCTGCTTCTTTGGATTTTGCTTTTTCGAGACTTGCCAGTGGGCAAGGACACCTTTATGTTGCGGGCGGCATGGAAAGTCGCTCCTTGCAGCCTGTGCGGCGTTATGCTGAGGCGGATGAACGCCATGCATTGCTTCCACATGGCGAATATATGACAGCACAGTTTTCGCCGAAAGAGCTTTCAGCAGATGCCATGCTGCGAGGGGCGGAACGAACGGCAAAGGAAGAGAAAGCCAGTCGTACAGAACTTGAAGAATGGGCTGCAAGAAGTCACGCTCGGGCCGCTGCTGCACGTCGTGAGGGCAGTCTGCAGAAACTTATCGTTCCTATTGCAGGCTTATCCAAAGATGATAGCATACGAGAGACGATGAGCCTCGGCTTTCTCAAGCGATTGCCGCCTCTCTTTGGTACGGGAGGGCTTACGACGGCGGGGACATCATGCAGGATGAACGACGGTGCGGCGCTCGCGCTTCTTTGCTCTGAAGAATATCTGACAAAAATGGAAAGGAAGGCAGACGTTCGCCTTTTGGCGGTGGAAATGTCAGGCGGCGATCCGCTTTACAGCCCGCGTGGAGCCATGCAAGCTGCCGATCAGCTTTTGGAGCGGATGCGGCTTTCCTATGAGGATATGGCAGCGATTGAATTCAATGAGTCGTTTGCTGTCATAGATGTTCTCTTTGCACGGCGCTACCCAAAGCTTGTTGGACGGTATAATACGTTTGGTGGTGCGCTTGCTTATGGACATCCTTACGGCGCATCGGGAGCGGTGCTTCTCCTGCACCTGATTGAGGCAGTCAAAAAACATGGCGGCGGCTATGGGCTTCTCTCTATTGCCGGCGCCGGAGGCGTTGGAGAAGCAATCCTGGTGGAGATTTTTGGATGAATTACTATCGATTGTTCAAGGATCGGTCGATTTCCTATGAAGGGAAGCCATTTCTTTATGTTGGTGAAGAAACCTACAGTTATCGTGCTTTTTTCGCAGAAATCGAGAGGATGGCAAAACAACTTTCATGTGTGATAAAAGACGACCTAAAGAATGCCGACGTACTGGTTTCTGCTGAATCTTTTTTAAGCCAGGCCCTGCTATTCTTTGCTGCGCAAAAATTCCATGCTCGTCCGATCCTTCTGCACCATGGCCTTGCCGGAGCAGATAGGGAATCTATTGCAAAAGCGAATGGCTTGCAGGGAATCCTTCGCTTGAATGATGGAAGCCTATCGTACAGGCCTTTTCCCTATGAAGCCCGACAACATGAATCTCTAGATTGCCTTGGGGTCTTGAGTTCTGGAACGACAGGCACACCAAAGGTCATGTATCGCACATTTGAAAGTTGGGCGGGATTTTTCCCTGTGCAAAATGAAATCTTTGGATTGAAAGAAACGTCTTGCCTTTTCCTTCATGGCAGCCTGAGTTTTACTGGCAACCTCAATGCTTTTCTCGCTGCACTCTTCAGAGGTGCTTCCGTTTGCACGAGTGAACGTGCGAACGTGAAATCATGGATCGCTTTAATGGAAAAATGTGCAGCAGACATCATCTACCTTGTTCCTGCAAAACTTCGTCTTTTGGCAGAAGCAATTCAATCTGACATTTCAAGTGTGAGGTCTTTGTTTACGGGATCGCAAATTATCCCTGCATCTCTCTTGAGCCTGTTGCAGAGAAAACTGCCGAATGCTTCCATCATCCTCTACTACGGAGCAAGTGAACTCAATTACATCACTTATGCGCACTGCGGAGACTGCACGCGTGATCCGAGAAATTTGGGAATCCCGTTTCCAGGAGTGAACATCTCTGTTGCAGATGGATGGATCTATGTGGATACGCCCTTTCATGTAAGCGGAATCCCATCACCATTTACCTTGCATGACAAAGGGTATATGAATGAGAAAGGCGAATTAATTTTTGAAGGACGCGAACAGGCATGGGTAAACAAAGGCGGTTTTAAGATCAGTTTGGAGCATGTGGAACTGAAGATCAAGGCTGTTGCAGGCATTCGTGAGGCAGTCGTTCTTCCGGTTGGGGATGAGGTGCGAGGCGAGGAACTTGTCGCATTTCTTGTGCCTGCTGATGGGATTGAAAAAAAGAAACTTCGCCGCATGGTGCGCAGCACACTTTTGCCTGTTGAGATGCCGAAAAAGATGTATTTTCTTGCAGAAATCCCGCTCAATGATCGTGGCAAACTGGCGAAAGACGTATTGCTGAAGAAAATCGGGAAATAGCTTGGAATGGAAACTTCTGATGGAGGCAATAAATAGATTGATGCAAAAAGGTCCATTTTGGAATCCGCTCCGTTCCACTTTAAGGAAAAAGTCAAAAGCAATTGAAATAAGGGAATCAAAAATGGAACAGATTCATTCGACCAAAGGTGCTTCTGTCTATCCTTTTTCAGTTTCCGATTTCATTTTACAATGAACCCAATCTTCCTTGATGAAAAAGGCGGAAAAAGAACTTGACGCACTCCGGGTTTTTCAGTAGAATAGTTCCATGTGATGTTACGCATCTGTGTTTCCATTAGCCCCGGAGTCATGAGGCGTTGCATCTACCTACAAAGACAACGAGACATAAACTCTAGGGGGGAAAATCGCATGAAGACAACGTTTATGGCAAATGCATCCAATATCGAGCGCAAGTGGTATGTTGTAGACGCTGAAGGTCAGACGGTCGGCCGTCTCGCAGCCGAAGTCGCTAAAGTTCTTCGCGGTAAAAATAAGCCGACTTATACTCCGCATGTCGATACGGGCGACCACGTCATTGTCATCAATGCAGAGAAGGTAAGGTTCACGGGAAAGAAGCTCACGGACAAGACGTATTTCCGTCATTCCGGCTATCAAGGCGGCACGACGTTCACATCGGCCGGTCATATGCTGGAGCGCTTCCCAGAGCGCGTTTTGGAGCACGCGATCAAGGGCATGCTCCCGAAAAACCGTCTCGGCGCGCAGATGTACCGAAAGCTCAGCGTTTACGCCGGTCCGGAGCATCCGCATGCCGCACAGAAGCCCGAGAAGCTCACGTTCAACATCCGCTGATCTGGAAAGGGAGGAACATATAATATGGCACAAGTCAGCTATTACGGCACGGGTCGTAGAAAGTCGTCCGTTGCCCGTGTTCGTCTGGTTCCAGGCGAAGGCAAAGTCACGATCAATGGCCGCGACATGGAAGAATATTTCGGCCTCAAGACGCTCGAACTCATCGTTCGTCAGCCGCTGAACCTCACGGAGACGGCCGATAAGTATGACGTCATCGCAAACGTCGCAGGCGGCGGCGTAACGGGGCAGGCAGGCGCGATTCGCCACGGCATCACGCGTGCACTCATGGAGATGGACGCAGAGCTCCGCCCAGCGCTCAAGAAAGCCGGCTTCGTCACGCGTGACCCGCGTGAAAAGGAACGCCGCAAGTACGGTCTCAAGAAGGCCCGCAAGGCATCGCAGTTCTCGAAGCGTTAAGCAGAAAGAATCGGATAGAACGTTACAAAAGCCCGTCAGTCCAGTACTGGCGGGCTTTTTCGGTTATCTTGACGCGCTGAGGCTGGCCGTAAGGTTGATGAAAATCGGTTGATTTTTCGAGTCGAAAGTTACATACAAGAACGTTCGATTGAGCATCAGATGCTGTCGTGTTGTAGTCTTCCTGCGTGCATTCCCACGACACGTTATGTCGGTCATGGATTTCCTGTATCTTGTAGCAGTCGGCGACGGGCAAATTACATTTTGCCATGAGGGATTCTTGCTATGAATTTTTCGTGTGCAAGTTAATTATACAATCCGCCACGTTTTGAAGTCTACAAAGTATTGGATTTTTTGATTGCCGCTTGCTATAATGAGGCGAGACGATGGAATCAATGGAAAGGAAGATTCTCGATGAAATTAGTAGTCACGGTTGTAGGCAAGGATCGCGTCGGTATCATTGCAATGGTCAGTCGGATTCTTTCGGAAAACAATGTCAATATCCTAAGCATCAATCAGAATATCATGGACGGCTTCTTCAACATGGTACTGATCGCGGAAATCAGCGAGAGCAAAATAAAGCTTGCGGATCTGCAAAAGAAACTCAAAGAGAAGGGGCAGGAGATCCACGTCGACATCAAGGCGCAGCATGAGGACATTTTCAACGTCATGCATAACATTTGAACCGGCTCGTGGATAGGAGGAAAGAATCCATTGATCACGATAGATGATATTATTGAAACCAACCGTATGATAATGGAAAATCGTCTCGACGTGCGCACGATCACGATGGGCATTTCGCTTCGCGACTGTGCGCATCCGAATCTCGAAAAGTTCTGTCAGAACATTTATGATAAGATCACGACGTCGGCGGAGTTTCTCGTCAAGACGGGCGAGGACATCGAGGCGGAGTACGGCATTCCCATCATCAACAAGCGTGTATCCGTCACGCCGATTGCGATTGCGGCAGACGCCTGCAGGACGGATTCCTACGTTCCCGTGGCGGAGGCGATGGATCGCGCTGCAAAGGCGATCGGCATCGATTTCATCGGAGGCTTTTCGGCGCTCGTCGAAAAGGGATTCACGCACGGCGACCGCGTGCTCATAAATTCCATCCCGCAGGCTCTCGCTGCTACGGATCTCGTCTGCTCATCCGTCAATCTCGGCTCGACGAAGGCGGGCATCAACATGGATTGCGTGCGCGAGATCGGCGAGATCATCAAGCGCACGGCGGAGCTTACGCGCGACAAGGAGGCGCTTGGCTGTGCGAAGCTCGTCGTATTCTGCAACGCGCCGGGGGATAATCCGTTTATGGCAGGTGCATTCCATGGTGTCAGTGAAGCAGATCAAGTCGTCAGCGTCGGCGTCAGCGGCCCAGGTGTCGTCAAACATGTGCTGGAAGGGCTAAAGGGAGCAGACTTTACGGAAATTGCCGAGCAGATCAAGAAGACGGCATTCAAGATCACGCGCGTCGGCCAGCTCGTCGCGCGCGAGGCCTCGAAGCGCCTCGGCGTACCGTTTGGCATCATCGATCTGTCGCTCGCACCGACGCCTGCTGTCGGCGACAGTGTCGCGCGCATCATCGAAGAGATGGGCATTGAGGGATGCGGCGCACCGGGCACGACGGCGGCGCTTGCACTCTTGAATGATGCGGTCAAGAAGGGCGGTCTCATGGCTTCGTCGCACGTCGGCGGCCTTTCTGGCGCATTCATCCCAGTCAGCGAGGATGAGGGCATGATCCATGCCGTTTCGAATGGAAGCCTTTCGCTTGAAAAGCTCGAAGCGATGACGTGTGTCTGCTCCGTCGGACTCGACATGATTGCGATTGCGGGCGATACGAGCGCGGCGACGATTTCCGGCATTATCGCAGATGAGGCGGCAATCGGCATGATCAACAATAAGACGACGGCCGTCCGCGTCATCCCTGTACCGGGCAAGAAGGTAGGCGATACGGTCGAATTTGGCGGGCTCTTGGGTTACTGCCCGATCGTTCCCGTGTCGGATCGCTACAGTTCTGATGCATTCATCGCACGTGGCGGACGGATCCCTGCACCCGTGCGCAGCTTGACGAATTGATGGGGGAGAGTATGTCATGCGTGTGACGAAAAAGGTAAAGGCGGAGCAGATAGCCATTCTCGAATGTGTCTATGGAGGTACAAAGCCAGAACTTCATTTTTCGAGTGCATTTGAGCTTTTGATTGCCGTCATACTCTCGGCACAGTGTACGGACAAGCGCGTCAATGTTACGACAGCGCGCCTCTTTTCGAAGGCGAATACACCGGAAGCAATTGCAGCGATGGGACTTTCCGCGCTTGAGGCAGAGATCAAAGACTGTGGCCTTTACCACACAAAGGCGAAGAACATCTTGGCGACGTGCCAAATGATCTGTAGGGAGTATGGCGGTGAGGTGCCGGCGGACTTCGAAACGCTGCAAAAGCTGCCGGGGGTCGGACGCAAGACCGCGAACGTCGTCATGAGCGTCGCGTTCCACTATCCGGCGATTGCGGTCGATACGCATGTGTTTCGCGTTGCGAATCGGCTGAAGCTCGCTGTGGGAAAGACGCCGCTTGCGGTGGAAGAAGGGCTGAAGAAGGCGATTCCGCGGGAAAAGTGGTCCGACGCGCACCATTGGCTGATTTGGCATGGGCGTAAGATCTGCAAGGCGCGAAAGCCGGCTTGTGCGAGCTGTCCGCTCGCGGCGGTCTGTCCGAGTGCGGGCGTCGAATGAGGGGATAAAGTTGGAGTACAGGAAAGCAACGTTTCAGGATGTCGAGGCGATTATCGAGCTCGTCAATGCCTATGCGGCGGATGGTGTCATGCTTGCGCGCTCGCGCAATACGCTTTATGAGACACTGCGCGATATGATCGTCGCCGTGACGGACGAGGGGAAGCTCGTTGGCGTCGGCGGCCTTCATGTGATATGGGATCGGCTCGCTGAGATTCGCACGCTCGCTGTCTCACCCGATATGACGCGGCAGGGGATCGGTGCAGAAATCGTGCGCCGCCTTATCGAGGAGGGCGATGCACTCGGCGTCGAAAAATACTTTACGCTGACCTACAAGCCGGGATTTTTCCAAACGATGGGCTTTCAGGCCATCACGAAGGAAGAACTTCCTCATAAGGTATGGAAGGAATGCATCGATTGCCCGAAGTTTCCGAACTGCGATGAAATCGCAATGGTCCGCGTCTGATAAACGATTGACAGGGGAATCTTCGGGAACATTCATTTCGCGGCGCAAAGCACTTTGCAGGAGGAACAGACATGATTATTGTAATGAAGCCGAACGCGACGAAGGAGAATATTCACGGTATGGTGAAGCACCTCGAGAAGGTTGGGCTAAAGGCGCACCTTTCGACTGGTGAGGACTGTACGATCATCGGTGTCATCGGCGACCGCAAGAAGATCGCCGGGCTTGAGGTCGGCATGATGGACGGCGTCGAAAAGACGGTGCGCATCACGGAAAAGTACAAGCTCGTAAGCCGAAACTTCCATCCCGAAGATACGATCGTTGACGTCGCCGGCGTCAAGGTCGGCGGCAATGCGATTGTCGTCATGGCAGGTCCCTGCTCGGTTGAGAGCGAGGAGCAGCTCCGCGAGGCGGCGCGTGCCGTCAAAGCTGGCGGTGCAAGATTCCTGCGAGGCGGCGCATTCAAGCCGCGCACGAGCCCGTACGATTTCCAGGGCCTTGCCGATACGGGACTCAAGATGCTTCGCAAGATTGCAGACGAGGAAGGTCTTCGCGTCGTCACGGAGATTGTCGACAAGGATGATATCGACCTTGTCGGCGCGTATACGGATCTCTACCAGGTCGGTGCGCGCAACATGCAGAATTTCCAGCTTCTGAAGGCGCTCGGCAAGGCGAAAAAGCCCGTCATGCTCAAGCGTGGTCTTTCGGCGACGATCAGCGAGTGGCTCAACGCTGCTGAGTACATCATGGCCGGTGGCAACGAAAACGTCATTTTCTGCGAGCGCGGCATACGCACGTACGAGACGTTTACGCGCAATACGCTTGACCTCAGCGCTGTCGTGGCAGTCAAGGAACTCTCGCACCTGCCGGTCGTTGTCGATCCGAGCCATGGAACGGGCCGTTGGCAGATGGTTCGCCCGATGGCACGCGCTGCCGTCGCCTCCGGCTGTGATGGCCTCATCATCGAGGTGCATCCGCATCCGGAAGCCGCACTGTCCGATGGCGACCAGAGTCTCACGCCGAAGAATTTCAATGCATTGATGGAAGAGCTTGGCGCGATTGCGACGGTCATGGGGCGCAAGCTATGAAACAACTCCATCTAGCCATCATCGGCGTCGGCCTTATCGGCGGTTCGCTCGGACTTTGTCTCAAGGACAAAATGGGCGATTCCATCTATATCACGGGGCTTTGCCGCACGCAGAAGTCCATGGATGCAGCCGTTGCGCTCGGTGCGGTCGATGCGGTATCCGCTGACGTGCGGAAAGTCGTGGAGGAAGCGGATATCGTCTTTTTGAGTCCGCCCGTTCTCCAAATCCTTCCAATGGTCGAAAAGATCCTTCCGTATCTGAAAAAGGGGGTAATTTTGACGGATGCGGGAAGCACGAAGGCGTATATTTGGGAGCACTTAAGAAAAATTCTGCCCGACGATATCTACTACATCGCAGGGCATCCGATGACGGGCCGCGAAAAAAGCGGCGTGCAGGCGGCGAAAAAGGATCTCTTTAAAGGCAAGGCGTATGTCATCGTCGAGGATACGGGCGCTTCGCGCGAGGCGCATGAGAAGCTCATGCGCGTACTTCGCCATACGGGCGCGAACTTTACGGAACTCGACCTTGAAAGCCACGACCGCTGCGCTTCCGTTATCAGCCATGTGCCGCATGTTGTGGCAGCGGCGCTGGTGACGCTTCTCAATCGTTCGGGCGATGATATGGAGTCGTGCCTGAAGCTCATCGGTGGCGGCTTTCGGGATACGACGCGCATCGCATCCTCGAATCCAGATATGTGGGCGGATATCTGCATGACGAACGGAAAGGCGATCGTGGCGAATTTGCATGAGCTTCAATCGATCCTGAGCGAGGTCATCGAGGCAGTGGAGAAAAAGGACCGACAGGCGATTTATGACTATTTTGACGCGTCGCGCAAGCGGCGTGACGCGATTTTAGAAAATGCATGGAAGCACTTTGATCCGAACTAAAGCGAATCAAGAAAGCAAGCGATAAAACGAGACGTGCGTTTTGTCGCTTGCTTTTTCTGAGAAAAGAGGCATATAGTCTTAAATGCATAAAAATGGTTGACAATTACGACAAAATAAGATACTATATTTTTTGTGGTAATCGTTCACATAGGTATGTGAAAAATAACGCGAAGTGAAAGAGGTTGAGAGCTATGGCAACAGTCGATCTTACTCGGTATGGCATTACGGGCACGACGGAAGTCGTGCACAATCCCTCGTACAAGGTCTTGTTTGAGGAAGAGACAAAAGAGGGATTGACTGGCTATGAAAAGGGGCAGGTTTCGGAGCTTGGCGCGGTGAACGTCAAGACGGGTATCTTTACGGGGCGCTCGCCGAAGGACAAGTACATCGTCGAGGACGATACTTCCCGCGATACGGTTTGGTGGACATCCGATGCGTATCCGAACGACAACCACAAGGCTTCGCAGAAGGCTTGGAATGCGGTCAAGGAGCTTGCGAAAAAGGAACTCTCGAATAAGAGGCTCTACGTTGTCGATGCGTTCTGCGGCGCGAATAAGAATACGCGCATGGCAGTCCGCTTCATCGTAGAAGTTGCGTGGCAGGCGCATTTCGTCACGAATATGTTCATTCAGCCGACGGAAGAGGAGTTCAAGAATTTTGAGCCGGATTTCGTCGTCTACAACGCTTCGAAGGCGAAGGTCGGAAACTACAAAGAACTCGGTCTCCACTCGGAGACGGCGGTCGTATTCAATCTGACGGAAAAAGAACAGGTCATCATCAATACGTGGTATGGCGGCGAGATGAAGAAGGGCATGTTCTCGATGATGAATTACTTCCTTCCGCTTAAAGGCATCGCTTCGATGCACTGTTCTGCCAATACGGATAAGCACGGCGAGAACACGGCAATTTTCTTCGGTCTTTCGGGCACGGGCAAGACGACGCTCTCGACCGATCCGAAGCGCCTTCTCATTGGCGACGACGAGCACGGCTGGGACGATAACGGTGTCTTCAACTTCGAGGGCGGCTGCTATGCAAAGGTCATCAATCTCGATATGGAGTCGGAGCCGGATATCTACGGCGCGATCAAACGCAATGCGCTTCTTGAAAACGTCACGCTCGACAGCACGGGCAAGATTGACTTCGCGGATAAGAGCATCACGGAGAATACGCGCGTTTCTTATCCGATCGATCACATCAAGAGCACGGTCAAGGACATCGTCGCAGATCGCAGTGCTGCACCGGCAGCGAAGAGTGTTATCTTCCTTTCTGCTGACGCGTTCGGCGTCCTGCCTCCCGTCTCGATTCTGACGCCGGAACAGATGGAGTATTACTTCCTGTCCGGGTTCACGGCAAAGCTCGCCGGCACGGAGCGCGGCATTACGGAGCCTACGCCGACGTTTTCAGCTTGCTTTGGGCAGGCATTCCTCGAGCTGCATCCGACGAAATATGCAGAGGAGCTTGTCAAGAGAATGCAGGCGAATGGAACGAAGGCGTATCTCGTCAACACGGGCTGGAACGGCAGCGGCAAGCGCATTTCCATCAAGGATACGCGCGGCATCATCGATGCAATCCACAGTGGTGCCATCAAGAAGACAAAGACGAAGAAGATTCCGTACTTCGGCTTTGAGGTTCCGACGGAACTGGAAGGCGTTGCGACGAATATTCTTGACCCGAAGGATACCTACAAGGATCCGGCAGAGTGGGACAAGAAGGCAAGAGACCTTGCAGCGCGTTTCATCAAGAATTTCGAGAAGTACACGTCGACGGCGACGGGCAAGGCTCTTGTTGCGGCAGGCCCGAAGCTCTGATTATCGTATTGCGGCGTGGCAAATGAATTGCGTGAGGGGGCTTCCTGTTTGGGAAGCCTCCCTTTTTTCTCCTTTTCGCTTGCCGGAAATAAAAAAAGAGGAGGCCTTTGCATGGACTGGAAACGGGATGTCCGGTCGCTCAAGGGAATCGGACCGAAAAGAGCAAGCGAACTCCATCGGCTCGGCATCGATACGATACAGGATCTCTTGTCGTACTATCCGCGCGCATATGAAGATCGCAGCAGGGTGAAAGCCATCGCATCCCTTGTGCCGGATGAACCGGCTGCCATACGCGGCGTCGTGCGCCGGGTGCAGGAAAAAAGGCCACGGCGCGGGCTTTCCATCCTAATGGCTTACATCGATGATGGAACGGGCATGATATCCGTTTCATGGTTTAATCAGCGCTATCTTTCTGGCAAGATCAAAGCAGGCGTCAAGGTGTTCATCGCGGGAAAGGTTGGCTATGCGTTTGGCGGTCATGGCCAGCTTGCAATGAAACGGGTGACGGCTTTTGAGATTTTGGATGGACAGGAAGGAACGGAATCCCTTTGCGGCATTTTCCCGATTTACTCCGTTGCGGGGTCGCTCAGCCAAACGTTTTTCCATAAAATTTTTCGACAGATTTTTGCAGAGGATTTTTCGGCAGAGGAGACGCTTCCGCCAAAGATTTGCGCGAAGTACAAACTTATGGGACGCATGGATGCCGTCCGCGCGATCCACTTTCCCGAAAATTTGGCGCATCTCAAGCACGCACGTGACTCGCTTGCCTTTGAGGAACTCTACCTCATCCAGTGCGGTCTCTTCCTCATACGGAAACATACCCATGAGGAAAAAAAAGGCATTCGCCATCTGCCCGACCACAAGCTCATTCGGACGCTTTTGTCTCTTCTTCCCTTTGCCTTGACGGAGGATCAGGCGACGGCGTGGAAGGAAATCAAACGCGATATGGAGCGCCCTATTCCGATGCGCCGGCTCGTGCAGGGCGATGTCGGATCCGGGAAGACTGTCATCGCGATGCTCGCGCTTGTCAAGACCGTAGAAAATGGGCTTCAGGGCGCGCTCATGGCACCGACAGAAATTCTTGCCGAGCAGCATTACGAATCGTTTTGCCGAATTTTGGAGCCGCTTGGCATACGGATCACACTCTTGACGGGGAGATGGGGAAGGGAAAAACGCCAGACGATTTACGAGACGATTGCCGCTCATGATGTCGATATCGTCATCGGGACGCATGCGCTCATACAAGATGGTGTATCGTTTGCGAGCCTGGGGCTCGTCGTGACGGATGAGCAGCATCGCTTTGGCATTGCACAGCGCGCGAAGCTTGCAGAAAAGGGGAAGATGATACCAGATGCGCTCATCATGACGGCAACGCCGATCCCGCGCACGATGACGCTCACCATCTACGGGGATTTGGATGTCTCGACGATTTGGCATCTGCCTCCGGGGCGCAAGCCCATTCGTACCTTTTTGCGCCCGATGAGCAGACGTCCGCTCATCTATCAATACGTTAGGAAACAGATCGAAAGCGGCCGGCAGGCATACGTCGTATGTCCGCTTGTCGAACACAGCGACGGGATGGATCTCATGGCGGCAGAAGAGGTCTACGAAGAACTTCGTGCAAACATCATGCGCGGCATTTCCTGCGGACTCGTTCACGGACGCATGAAAGCGGCAGAAAAAGATCGCGTGATGCAGGCGTTCTATAAAGGCGAGATCCAGCTCCTCGTCGCGACGACGGTCATCGAGATCGGAGTCAACGTGCCGAATGCTTCCGTCATGGTCATCGAACATGCGGAGCGATTCGGTCTTTCGCAGCTTCACCAGCTTCGTGGACGCATTGGGCGCGGAAGCTACGATTCATGCTGTATCCTCGTATCGGAGATGCAGACGGAGAGCGCAAGGGAACGCCTGCATCTCATGGTGGAGACGACGGACGGGTTTAAGCTTGCCGAAGCGGACTTGCGGCTTCGCGGGCCGGGACAGTTTTTCGGCTCGCTTCAGCACGGCATGCCGGATCTCAAGGTGGCAAATGTCCTTCAGGATATGGATATCCTGCTGAAGGCACGAAAAGCGGCGATGGAAACGATTCATTCGCATGAAGGATTGGATGCCGTCCTACCCATTCTCATGCAGCGATACCAAGCGCACTTCCTGCATATCCTGCATAGCTGAGTCCTATCCGGTCCATTCCAGATTTATTACTGGAATGATTTCGGCAATGATGATATAATCCTACGTATTGAATGAATGTAACAGCAATTTTCATGAATGTAAGTTTGCTTCATATAGGCGGTGTTTTCGATTAGCAGTCATGAGATAGCAGAGGAATCGAAGTCCAGTAAGGGAGAGTCATTCCTAAAAGGGACGTTCATCCTGACGGTCGCAGGATTCGTCGTCAAGGTCATCGGCTCGCTGAACTGGATTTTTGTTTCGCGCATATTGGGCGGCGAGGGCATAGGCCTTTATCAGATGGCCTTTCCCATTTACTTTTTTGCGATGACCGTATCACAGGCAGGCGTTCCCGTTGCCATTTCGATTATTACGGCAGAACGTGTCGCGCTCAAAGATATTTATGGAGCGCGTCGCGTCTTTCACATTTCGATGGGACTCATGCTAATCACGGGTCTCTTTTTCTCGGTGTTGACGTACTTTGCTGCGGACTGGCTCATCGAATGGCATTTTATCCGTGATCCGCGCGCTTATATGGCGATGGTCGTGCTCGCGCCGACCGTCTTTTTCGTGACGTTTCTCGCGAGTTCGCGCGGCTACCTGCAGGGATGGCAGCGCATGACGCCGACGGCTGTCTCACAGATCGTGGAACAGATCTTCCGCGTCATCACGATGATCCTGCTCGCGAGCCTGCTCATGCCGTGGGGGCTGGACTATGCGGCGGCGGGCGCTTCGCTCGGCGCACTTGCGGGAGCCGTGACAGGACTTATCGTCCTTGTCTACTATCACATCAAGCTTGACCGCGATATTGAAAAGGACTACGGGCATGATCTTGCGCCCGCGCCGGGTACGGAAAACGAGAGCGTGGTTTCGATCATTCGCCGCATTTTTACGCTTTCTCTTCCCGTTTCGGCGGCGAGCATCATGCTGCCCGTCGTATCGAATCTGGATTTGATGATTGTGCCGCAGCGGCTGGAGGTCGCAGGCTACAGCGTCAATGAAGCGACAGAGTTGTTTGGCTACCTCACGGGCATGGCCGTTCCGCTCGTCAATCTCTCGTGCATCATTACGGCATCGATGGCAATGAGCATCGTGCCTGCCATATCGGAGGCGCGCGCATTGAGGGATATGAAGCGCGTGTTCAGCCAAACGGCGGCTTCGGTTCGCATATCGAACTTTGTCTGCTTCCCGGCGTTTGTCATCGTCTTCGTCCTCGCAACGCCGATCGCCTCTTTGATTTACAATGCGCCGGGTGCCGGCCCGGCTGTCATGATTTCCGCGGTCAGCATTGTACTCTTGGGGCTGCATCAGGTTTCGACGGGGATTTTGCAAGGACTCGGGCATCCGACAATTCCGATGGTCAACATGATTCTTGCCGCTGCGGCGAAAGTTGTTCTGAACTGGGAGCTCACGGCAATTCCGTGGCTTGGAATCATGGGCGCAGCATGGGCAACGGCAGCGGATATGGGCGTCGCGGCGCTCATCAATCTTTTCTTCATCTATCGGTTTATCGGCTATCGCATGGAGTTTGTGCAGCTCTTGAAGACGATTTTTTCTGCTGCCATTATGGCGGGAGCTGTCTATTTCTTTT
Organism: Mitsuokella sp. oral taxon 131 str. W9106; assembly: GCF_000469545.1. GTDB lineage: Bacteria > Bacillota > Negativicutes > Selenomonadales > Selenomonadaceae > AWVT01. Next base: position 67,419 of record NZ_KI273052.1, read on the forward strand.
ATGACTGGACGTTTGCATGGTGGGGGATCGGTACGATTTCGACGTTCGGCGCCGTGTTCTTTGGCTGCTTTATCTACATCGCCGCAATGCTTTTGACGGGCGGCCTCGTAGAGGGAGACCTCGTTCGCATCCCGTTGATTGGTCGTATCGGCATTCGCCTCCTGTGCCGCATTGGCGTCATGAAGGAAAAGCCAGCGGAGTAGGAGGTAAGACTTGAAACAGTTTGTGCTTTTTTATAATCCCGTTTCCGGCCATGCGGCGTTCAAGAATAAACTCGACTGGATCATCGAAGCCTTTCAGGCGCGCGACATGCTCGTGATCCCGTATCGCACGCGCAAAGGAGGAAACGAAAGATTTGTCGATTTCGTGCGTGCGCTTTCCCCGGATGGACTCATTGTTGCGGGCGGAGACGGTACCGTACATGAAATCGTCAATCTCATGCTGCACGGGCATCTTGATTTGCCGCTTGCCATCATTGGGAGCGGAACGTCGAACGACTTTGCGACGTTTCTCGGCATCGAGTCCGATATGGATCGCTACTTCGATGCGATTGCGGCAGGGAAGGTGCGTCCAGCAGATCTTGGACGTGTCGCGGATACCTATTTCATCAACGTAGCGAGTGCGGGCATGATGACTTCGATTGCGCATGAAGTGGATGTGCGGCTTAAAAATGCGCTCGGCAAAATGGCATACTACATCAGGGGAATCGGCGAGCTGCCGCGATTCCATTCCTTTCCACTCCGCATTGAGGCAGATGGTGTTCGCTTGGATGCGGAAATCTTTTTGTTCGTCGTAGCGAACAGTGCCGTCGTCGGCAGCATGAAAAACATTGCGGAAGGAATCGCGATTGACGACGGGAAGCTGGACCTCCTCGCGGTCGAGAAATGCAGCATAACGAAGCTCATGGGAATTACAGCGGATCTTATTGCGGGAAAGCCCATTTCGGAAAAGGAAAGCGTGATTCACATTCAGGCAAAGAGTCTGACTGTTTCTTCGGAAGAACCGCTGCAAAGCGATTTGGACGGAGAGTGCGGCCCTGCTCTGCCGATTCACATTGATGCGATCCCGCATGCCATCATGGTGTACTGCATGGAATGAACGACCCGCATGGGGATGGATGGGGATGCAAAATGCGCAGCAGCTTTAAGCTGCTGCGCATTTTGTCTGTTCGATCGGATTTATGCCGCACGGCTACGTGATCGAATCCTGCATGAGAATCGGTGTGAGCGCTTTCATGTCCGGTGTGACATAGAGCGTTCGCTGGTTTGTAAAGATGACGAATCCTGGCTTGCTTCCGGATGGCTTTTTGACGTAACGCGCCTCAGTGTAGTCGACGGGAATTTTCGACGAGCCCTGTGCCTTGCTGAAATGAGCCGCGAGGCTCGCCGCGAGCAGGAGCGTTTCCTCAGCAGGTTCTTCGCCTCCGTTTTGCAGGATGACGTGGGAGCCGGGGATATCCTTTGTGTGCAGCCACGTATCGTTGTAGCGTGCTGTCTTGAATGTCAGCCTGTCGTTTTGGTAATTGTTTTTCCCGACGAGAATATCGGTGCCGTCGGGCGCACGAAAGTGGAACGGGCGCACAGGTTTATCGTGGTGTTTCTTTTTCGGTTTTTCATGGAGATAGCCTGTCGTGATAAGCTCATTTTGGATCTCGGCAATTTCGCCGAGACTCGAGGAGGCGAGCAGCGAAGCCTCAATGCTTTCGAGATAGGCGATACCCGCCCTGCATTCCCGCTTCTGCACTTGCAGGAGATCCTGTGCGCGCTTCAGCTTGTCATACTTCTTGTAGCAGGCTTGCATATTCTCGATGAGCGTGAGCCGCTGATCAAGCGGGATGGTGATCGTCTTGCTCGTTTCGCTGTAAATATTTGTAACCGTGATGCTCGCATCCGCGTGGTCCTTGAACTCGTATTGATACGTTTGCAGGTTGTCACCGCGCACGCGATACGCTTCTGCATTTTCTGCCTCTTCGATTTCTGCATCGAGCTTCACGAGCTTGTTCTGTGCGCGCGACAGCTCATTTCTTACGAGCTTTTTGAAGCGATCCTTGTCGGGGAGCACGTACGAGCCGAAGAGGAGATCTGCCTTTTCGAGCATTGCGCTGACGGTCGGGAAGAAAAGCGGTGTTGCCACAGGGAGATAGTGGAGCGGAAAGGACGCCATGGCGAGAACTTTGCCTGCATCGTCGACGAGAAGGGTAGGACAAGCCGCTTCTTCGCACGCTGCTCGGAGTTCTTCCAAGGCCGATCGGACGGCTGCAAAATCTGCTTTATCAAGCGTCGCAATGCGCACTGCAGGCGCAAGTCCCGCTGAGAAGCAGACCTCTTTTGCTGAGACGGGACCGAATCCCATGCATGTGGCAAGGAGTGCCTTGTCGAGACGCTGCTCGCCGTCGACGCGGATCGCATCTAAGATCGTATGCGGATCATCCGCGAGAAGGTCGCGTTTTTCCTGATGGGGCGGAAGTTTGTAACGCTGACCCGGAAGCACCGTGCGGACGCGGCTGCTGTTTTCGCCAATCTTGCGCAGTGCGTCCACAATGATGTTATCTTGCAGGAGGATGATGTTGCTGTACTTGCCCATAAGCTCCAGCACAAGTGTTTTCGTTACGATCTGTCCGCCTGCCGCGAGCGCGTCAATGTCGATGAGAAGCAGGCGGTCTAGCCCATGCTGCCGGATGGAGGCAATGCGGCCTGATTCAATCTGCTTGCGGAGCACCATGCAAAAGACGGGCGGCTCAGGCGGATTTTCGAGATTTTTTTGGAGCAGATGAGCAGACGGGTTCTGCGGGTTGATGGAGATGTGCAGCAGGTGATTTTCGCCGGGCTGACGGATGGCGAGAATGATGGATTGCTTATTGGGTTGGGTAATCTTATCGATGCGTCCGCCAGAAAGTGCAGCGTCAAGCTCGCGGACGAGCGGACGCATCGAAAAACCGTCAAGACTCATAAATATTCCTCTTTTATCCTTTCTGCCTAAGGGTCGTTGCGTTACGCCCCTTAGGCCAATGGCGTAGTCCTGCGTCAGTAAATATGGAATTCTTTCCATGGAATTTGGTCGAGCCGAACGGTTTTTAGAAAATCCACGATATCTTTTCGGCCGTAATAATGCGGTGTGCCGTTTGCGTCCTGGCTCATGAGGATAATGGGCATGTTCGGGAAAAAGGGCGTGAGCGCACGTCGCATTTGGGTACTGCGCGTCGTATACACCGTGACAGTCTGTTTGACCGCGACGATGGCGAAGGTCACGCCCTGCTCGATAATAACAGCTCCTTGCAGTGTCATAAAAGCTCCTTTCGCGCGCGATTGCTTCTCTATTGTAAGCAGGCGATGGGATTGCGTCAAGAAGGGGAAGCACGAATGCGATAAGCAAAGCGAAAAAATGTTCGATATTCTATTGCAAAAACAAATGTTCTATGATATATTATAGGCGAACAAAGGTTTTGAGAAGGTATGTTCGTATATATGCGAAAGGAGAACGCATTATGTTTTGCAATATGGATCTGAAGCATGCGTGGCTGCCGTTTTTTATTATCGTAGGGGTGCTTCTTATCGCCAGCCCGCTGCATCTTTCAAACCGCTATCTTCGCGCGTCTGATTTCGATGTTGTCATCGTACAGGAAGATGAAAATGCATCTGCGATTGCACTTCGTTATACGAACGACACCGCTCAGGCAAAGCGTCTTTGCGAGGCGATCATCGACATCAATGCACTTACGCCGGACGGGGCGCTGCGTGCGGGACAAAGCCTACGCATTCCTGTGCTTGCGCGAAGCAGTGGCAAAGAAGTTGCGTCGCGGGAGATGGACATTCTTCAAGGCAATTGATTTTTCCTTAAGAGGGCTTGACAAGGTGGGATGTGCTGCCTATAATAAGGCGTATCGAAAGCGATGAAGAAGACACGGCCACGAAGTGCTCTATCGCAGAGAGGACGACGTATGCTGCGAGTTGTCCATACGAGCGTCGTTGCCACCACTTCCGAGCTGCCTTGCTGAACGCGATACGCGATAAGCGGGGTCGGAGCAATCTCCGTTATCAAGTGCTGAGTGGCCGACTTTGGCGGCAATCAGGGTGGAACCACGAGCCGATGCCTCGTCCCTAAGCGGGACGAGGCTTTTATTTTTTAGGAGGGTTACGATGCTCAAGATTACGTTACACGATGGGGCGCAGCGCGAAGTAGAAGCGGGCACATCCATTTTCGATCTCATGAAACAGGTGAAGAACAGTCTTACGAAGACGGTTCTCGCGGCAAAGGTGGATGGCGAGACGAAGGATCTCGCGACGCCGCTCACGAAGGACTGCCACGTCGAGTTTTTGACGTTTGGGGATGCGGATGGCCGCTGGGCGCTGCGCCATACGGCTTCCCACATTCTCGCGCAGGCGGTCAAGCGCCTCTACAAGGACAGCAACGTACAGCTCGCAATTGGACCGGCGATCGAAAATGGATTTTACTATGACTTTGACATCGACCGCCAGTTGACGACGGCGGATCTGGCGGCGATCGAAAAGGAAATGAAGCGCATCGTCAAGGAGAACCTAAAGCTTGAGCGCAAGGAAGTCAGCCGTGCCGAAGCACTGAAATTCTTCGAGGAGAAAGGGGAGGGCTACAAGGTCGAGCTCATCCACGACCTGCCAGAGGACGCTACGATTTCGATGTATACACAGGGCGAGTTCACGGATCTCTGCGCTGGCCCGCACGTCGTGTCGACGGGCAAGGTGAAGTCCCTGAAGCTCTTGAGCATCGCGGGTGCTTACTGGCGCGGCGATGAGAAGAACAAAATGCTGCAGCGCATTTACGGCACGGCGTTTGAGAAGCAGGAGGATCTCGATGCCTACCTGCACATGCTCGAAGAGGCGAAGAAGCGCGATCACCGAAAGCTCGGAAAGGAGCTTGATCTATTCAGCCTGCACGAGGAAGGCCCTGGATTCCCGTTCTTTCATCCGAACGGCATGGTCATTCGCAACGAGCTCATCAATTACTGGCGTGAGGTACATCGCCGCTACGGCTATCAGGAGATTCGCACGCCGATCATACTGAATCGAAGGCTTTGGGAACAGTCGGGGCACTGGGCGCACTACAAAGAGAACATGTACTTCACGAAGATTGACGGCGAGGACTATGCGGTAAAGCCAATGAATTGTCCGGGAGGCATGCTCGTTTACAATTCCAAGCAGCACAGCTATCGCGATCTGCCGCTTCGCCTTGGCGAGCTCGGACTCGTCCATCGCCACGAAAAGTCGGGGGAGCTGCACGGTCTCTTCCGCGTCCGCAACTTCACGCAGGATGACGCGCATCTCTTTGTAACGCCGGATCAGATCGAAAAGGAGATTCAGCACACAATCGATCTCTTCGATGAGGTCTATCAGACGTTTGGCCTCACGTACATGGCGGAACTCTCGACGCGTCCAGACGACTCGATGGGCTCGGATGAGATGTGGGAGAAGGCGACGAATGCGCTGCAGGGTGCACTGGAGCATCGCGGACTCGAGTACATCGTCAACGAAGGGGACGGCGCATTCTACGGCCCGAAGATCGACTTCCATCTGCGCGACTCCATCGGACGTACGTGGCAGTGCGGCACGATCCAGCTCGACATGCAGATGCCGGAGAAGTTCGACCTCAACTACATCGGCGAAGATGGCGAGAAACATCGCACCGTCATGCTGCACCGTGTCGTTTACGGTTCGATCGAGCGCTTTATCGGCATCCTCATTGAGCACTATGCGGGCGCATTCCCCACGTGGCTCGCTCCTGTGCAGGTGCGCATCCTGCCGATCACGGAGCGCCATGCCGATTACGCCGAGCAGCTCAAGGAAAAGATGTTTGCACGCGGTGTCCGCGTTGAGGTCGATGACCGCAATGAGAAGATCGGCTACAAGATCCGTGAGGCACAGATCAAGAAGACGCCGTACACGCTCGTCGTCGGCGACCAGGAAATACAGGATGGGACGGCTGCCGTCCGCAAGCACGGGGAAAAGGACAGCGAGACGATGAAGGCAGATGCCTTTATCGCCTACATCGGAAAAAAGATTCAGACGCGTGACGGTGCCTACTGATTGCATGCGTTTTACACGAATTGGGATCGTTTTGCATAGCCGCAGGGAAAATCATCTGCCAGGTATTGACAGGCGATTTTTCCCATGATACACTGATTGCGTGATTTATCAAGAAGGAGCCACCGCTTCTCACCTGCTGATTCGGTCAGTTGGGTCTATAAGGCGTCAATGCAAGGATTTTAGAGGTGGCTTTTTGCCACCTCCTTTTTGCTTATTCTTTTATTGGGAGGTGTTTTTGATTAGCAAGGAATCGTTACGCATCAATGAAAAGATTCGCATACGAGAGGTTCGCGTGACCAGTGCGACGGGCGAGCAGCTCGGCATTATGGCGACGCGTGACGCACTTCGCATGGCGGAGGAGCAGCATCTTGATCTCGTTGAGGTCGCGCCGAAAGCGAAGCCGCCGGTCTGCCGCATCATGGATTTCGGAAAGTACCGCTACGAACAGCAGAAGCGGGAAAAGGAAGCGCGCAAGAAGCAGAAGATCATCAGCATCAAGGAAGTCAAGCTTCGCCCGAATATCGAGCAGCATGACTTCGACGTCAAGCTGAAGAATGCAATTCGCTTTGTCGAGGAAGGAAATAAGGTCAAGGTCACGATTATGTTCCGTGGACGAGAGCTTTCGCATCCGGAGCTCGGCAAGGAAGTGCTTTCGCGCGTGGCGGAGAAGCTTGGCGACAGCGTTTCCATTGAGCGAAATGCAAAGCTCGAAGGAAAGAACATGACGATGATCGTCGCGCCGAAAGTGCAGAAGCCCATAAAGGCGAAGAAGCCCATAAAGGCAGATACTGAGGGAGGAAATAGCAATGCCAAAAATTAAGACGCGCAGAGCTGCAGCGAAGCGCTTCACCAAGACGGGAAGCGGTGAGTTCAAGCGCAACAAGGCGTTTAAGAGCCACATTCTCGAGAAGAAGTCCCCAAAGCGCAAGCGCAACCTGCGCAAGGCTACGCTCGTATCCAGTGCGGATTACAGCCGTGTCAAACGCATGCTTCCGAACGGCTGATAGCCCCAAGGATAAACGATAGGAGGATAAAGACATGCCAAGAGTTAAAGCCGGCGTGACGGCACATAGGCGCCATAAGAAGATTTTGAAGCTCGCAAAGGGGTACCGTGGAGCGAGGAGCAAGCAATTCAAGAAGGCAAATGAAACGGTCATGAAGGCACTCTACTACGCACGTCGTGACCGCCGTGCAAAGAAGGGGACGTTCCGCCGCCTTTGGATTGCGCGTATCAACGCTGCAGCCCGCGCGAATGGGATTTCCTACAGCCGCCTTGTCAATGGCCTCACGAAAGCTGGTGTTGAAGTGAATCGCAAGATGCTTGCGGATCTCGCGATTGCAGATGCACAGGCATTCGCTCAGCTCGTTGCAGTGGCAAAGGAAAACCAGTAAACCCACATCGAAATGATGTGACTGGCTCACGGGACCTGATTGCAGTCCCGTGAGCCTTTCTTTTAGGAGGACATTTATGCGCGAGCGAATCGAGAGCCATGCCAACCGAAAGATCAAGCTTGCCGCCAGCCTGCACGCACGAAGGGGAAGGGAGAAGGCAAACTGTTTCCTCGTAGAAGGGCTTCGCCTTGCGGAGATGGCTGCAGAATCGCATTGGCAGACGGAGTATGCGCTTTTTACGCAGGCATTTGCCCAAAAAGCGCGCGGCGCAAGGCTTCTCGAACGATTGGAAGCGCGATGCCCGCTCTACGAAGTCGATGAGGGATGTTTCAAGAAGGTCGCTGCGACGGACAGCCCGCAGGGGATTGCGCTCGTCATGCGGGCACAGCACCAATCGCTCGGTGCGCATTCGGTGAGACGAAAAGAAAGCCTGTACATCGTCTTGGACGGCGTACAGGATCCCGGCAATGTCGGAACGATCATCCGCACAGCAGATGCGGCGGGCGCGGATGGCGTCATCTGTCTGTGCGGCACGGCAGATCTATTCGGCGATAAAACGATGCGCAGCACGATGGGGTCGCTCTTTCATCTTCCCATTTTTACGGAGGTGACGACTGAAGCCTTGATGGAATTCTGCACAGCACACGGCATTGCGCTCTGTGCAGCGGCGCTCGATCCGGCTGCAAAGCCTCTTTTTGACCCATTGTTTCAGCGGGCTTGCGCCATTGTGCTCGGAAACGAGGGAAATGGCATTTCGGAAACCATTCTGCAGGAGGCGGCGCATGTCTTTATTCCGATGTACGGACGAGCGGAGTCATTGAACGTCGCGACTTCGGCTGCCATCCTTCTTTACGAAGCCGTGCGGCAACGAAACTACAATCACTCTGCCCAGCAGAGATAGACGGCGAGAATCCCCTGTCCGATTGAGACGGAGAAGGTATTTTCCCCGCTTTCGAGTACGTTGCTGACGGCAGCCGGCTCGTCCTGCGAGAGCACAGCATTTTGAAGCGTCCAATGCAGATGCTCCGTACGGACGTCGTTCACCTGCTCGCTAAAGGGCAGGAGTGATATGGCGATAGGGTGCGCATGGCACGTGATGGTGGCGTGTTCTCCGTCCCTTAGGAAGAGCATGGTCTCGCGCGCATCGGCGAGCACACAGGAAATTGGCGCGTGTGCGGCGGTAAAGGCAGTGCTATAAGCATGGTCAAGGCGTCCGCCGAATGCGCCCGTAAGAATGGCAGCAGCGAATCCTGCATCGTTCGCAATCCGAATCGCGAGCTGCGTATCGGTGAGATCCTTTTCGGGGGGGAATCGATCCATCGGGATGGCAAGCGCTTCGCCCCATGTCCATGCTTCCTTTGTCGCACTATCTCCATCGCCGATGATTCTTGCGGGGAGGATGCCCGATTCCCTGCAGAAGCCGAGCCCTCGGTCTACTGCCCATACCGTGCGGTGGTGCGCGATTCTTCGCAGCCACGCCCTTTCAGGCGGTCGGCCTCCGATCACTAGCAGGCAAGGGCGTTCAAAGCCGACGGTTTGCGAAGCGAATGTTGCTGTGAGCTCCGGCAGACACAAATGCGTATTCATACAGCACCTTGTTTCTTTCGTGAAATACTTATGTTATAATGTTATAGATAAGCATATCACGTGGAAAAGCGGGGTGCAAATTCTTTCATCCTACAAAGGAGTGGATTTTATGCTTAAATTTACATATTACGGCCATTCATGCTTTTTGCTGTCCGATGGCACACATAAAGTTCTCGTCGATCCGTTCCTGACGGATAACCCAAAGGCGCCGATCAAGGCGGATCAAGTCGACTGCGACTTCATTCTCATTACCCATGCGCATTCCGATCATCTCGGTGATGCGCCGGAGATCGCGGATCGCACGGGAGCAGAGCTCGTCAGCACGCCCGAAGTGCTCCAGGTCTGCGAGACCCGCGTGCCCGGGCTAAAGCAGCACCCGCTCAACCTTGGCGGCTCGCTCAACTTGCCGTTCGGCAAGGTGCGCATGACGCTTGCGCAGCATAGTGCAGGCGTCGCGGGAGGCATCGCATGCGGCTTCGTCATCTACATGGGAGGCAAGATCCTCTACTACGCAGGCGATACGGCGCTCTTCAGCGACATGAGGCTCATCGGACAGAAGGATCCCCTTGATTACGCGGTCCTTCCGATTGGTGACAACTATACGATGGGGCTTGAAGACGCGGCGATGGCGGCACAACTCCTGAATGTGCCGAACGTCATTCCCGTTCATTACAATACGTGGCCGATCATCAATCAGGATGTGCGCCACTACAAGGAAATCACAGAAGCAATGACGCGCGCCGACGTTCACATCTTCGAGATCGGACAGATGGAAATGCTCGAATGAGCAGGGGCGGCTCACAGAAAAGAGAGCGGCTTGTCGTCCTGCTGGGACCGACGGCTGTCGGCAAGACAGTGCTTTCGTTATCGCTTGCAGAGCGAATGGGAAGCGAAATCATTTCGGGCGATTCAATGCTCGTCTATTGCGGGTTTGATGTCGGTACGGCAAAGCCGTCGCGAGAAGAGCTCGCACGCGTGCCGCACCACCTCGTCGACATCCTGCAGCCATGGGAAGGATTCAGTGTCACTCGCTTCGTCGCGCTTGCCAAAGAAGCGATTCATGCCATAAACGCCCGCGGCAAAATTCCGATTCTCGCAGGCGGCACAGGTCTTTACATCAAGGCACTCTTGGAGGGCTACCAGTTCAACGCCGCAGGCGGAGACGATGCATTTCGTCGATCCCTCGAAGAACTCGGACGGACGCATGGAAAGGCGTATGTGCACGCGATGCTGAAAAGGGTCGATCCCAAGGCTGCGGCACGGCTTCATGTCAATGATTTTCAGCGCGTGGTTCGCGCCATTGAGGTCGCGCAGGCAGGAGAGCATATTTCGACGACGAATGAGGCGCAGGAAGGGGCGCTTTCCTACGATGCTTATGTTGTTGGACTTCGGCGTGATCGTCAGGAACTCTACGCGCGCATCAATGCACGTGTCGTGCGGATGTTCGATGCGGGGCTGGAAGAGGAGGTTCGGATGCTTCTGCGCCATGGCGTCACACGTGAGATGCCTGCCATGAAGGGAATCGGCTACAAAGAGACAGCAGCGTATCTCGCAGGCGAATGCCTGCGCGCGGAGGCGATCAAATCCATCCAAAAATCGACGCGCCGTTTTGCGAAGCGCCAGCTCACATGGTACCGCAGGATGGGCTATATTCATTGGTACGAAGCCGATACGGAGGACGCGGCGCTTCTGACATGCGTTCATGCGGATGTGAAACGTTATTTTGAAAAATGGAATCGCAAGACAAAGCAGGAGAGGCATGAAGATGAAACAGAGAGGCTTTGAGCCTGTTTCCACCTATGCTGGAAGTGTCAGCATACCCGTCCGAAAGACCGCGTCGAGCGCAGGGTACGATATGGAAGCAGCGGAATCCATGACGATACCGCCACATGCGATGGCACTTGTGCCGACGGGACTGAAGGCATACATGCAGACGGATGAGGTACTCATGATTCACATTCGTTCGAGCATGGCAGTTCGCCAGCATCTCATGCTGGCGAACTGCGTTGGCATCATCGACGCAGACTACTACAACAATGCGGACAACGAGGGGCATATCCTTATCGCAATATGGAATGGTGGAGAAAAAACCGCAGCGATTGCACGTGGCGAGCGGATTGCACAAGGCATTTTCGTGAAATATTTGGTCGTTGATGCGGACGCTGCAGGTGCGGGGGCATTGCGCAGCGGCGGATTCGGATCCACGGGATGCGGTTCGGTGCGGTCATCGCTTTGTGGCTTGAATTCGTGAAATGCCTGTGCTATAATAGAAAGAGAATATAGATGATTTGTCTTTGAGGCGGGGGGCGGTTCCCCACCGGCGGTATAGCCCGCGAGCTTGAGCCTATGGCAGAATGTCATTTCTGCCCATGGCATGGCATGATTCGGTGAGATTCCGAAGCCGACCGTATAGTCGGGATGAGAAAAGGCAGTGTGTATTACGCATGTCGTTTAAGCCATCAGAAGGAAATCTTCTGATGGCTTTTGGGTTTCTTGTACCTGCGCGCAAAGTTGCTTGATTTGAGGTGATATCTTGCAGGATGAAGACTTTATGCGTGAGGCACTAATGCTCGCGCGAAATGCAACGGGGCGCACGGCACCGAACCCGCTCGTCGGTGCCGTCATTGTGCGCACGGGGCGCGTCGTCGCGGCAGGCTGGCACCGCGAGACAGGAACGCCGCACGCGGAGATTCACGCGCTTCGTATGGCGGGCGAGCTTGCACGAGGCGCGACGCTATACGTAACGCTTGAACCGTGTGCGCACTATGGACGGACTGGACCATGTGCCAAGGCGGTCGCTGAGGCAGGCATCCGGCGCGTCGTTATCGCCATGCGCGACCCGAATCCGCTCGTTGCGGGAAAGGGCATCCGCATCTTGGAGGAGGCAGGCATCGAGGTCAAGGTCGGTGTGCTCGAAGAAGAGGCGCGTCGGCTCAATGAAGTGTTCCTGAAATGGATTGCGACGAAAATGCCGTTCGTCGTGCTGAAGACGGCGATGAGTCTCGATGGGAAGATCGCGACGCATGCAGGGGATTCGGCGTGGATCACAAATGAAGCGGCGCGCCTTCGCGTCCATCAATGGCGCGATACGTACGCAGCGATTCTTGTCGGCATCGGCACGGTGCTTGCAGACGATCCAAGTCTTACGGCGCGGCTGCCGGATGGCACGGGACACAATCCCATCCGCGTTATTGTTGACAGTCTTGCGCGCACGCCGCTTACGGCGAAAGTTGTCATGGACGGTGCAGCAAGGACCATTGTCGCCGTGACAGAGCGTGCACCGAAGGAGCGCTGCGCGGCACTCAATGCGGCGGGCGTCCGCGTGATTTTTGCAGGCGATGGCACGCGCGTCGATTTGCATCAGCTCCTGCAAGAGCTCGGAAAAGAAGAAGTCAGTTCTGTTTTTGCTGAGGGCGGCGGTACGGTGAACTTTGCGCTGCTAAAGGCAGGGATCGTTGACAAGGTGCATGCCTTTATCGCGCCGATCTTCATCGGCGGCAGGGATGCGGAGACACCTGTCGAAGGGGAAGGCTTTGGCCGTCTCTCGGATGCGGTGAGGCTCGCGCGCGTTGAGCACGAACCTATCGGAGACAATCTCCTCATCACGGGCTACGTCGAGAAAAAGGAGAATGCAGATGTTTACGGGCATCATTGAGGAGGTCGGCACGATTCGGGAAATCGGCGCCGGCACACTCCGTATTGCGGCGAAAAAGGTACTCGAGGATGTTGCTGTTGGCGACAGCATTGCAGTCAATGGGATCTGCCTGACCGTCACGAAGTTTGATGCACGTTCCTTTCATGCGGACATCATGCCGGAGACGGTGCGGCGTACCTCGCTGGCAGGGCTACAAAAGGGAAGCCCTGTCAATCTTGAGCGCGCTTTGCAGCTCGGCGGGCGATTCGGCGGACACATCGTCAGCGGACATATCGATGGGACGGGCGAGATTCTCGCATTTTGCGAGGAGGCTCATGCGATTTTGATGAAAATCTCGGCGGACGCCTCGATCCTGCGTGGCATTGTCGAAAAGGGATCGGTCGCGCTCGATGGCATCAGCCTTACCGTCGTCGCCGTGACCGATACGGATTTTACGGTAAGCCTTATCCCGCACACGCGCACCATGACGAATCTCGGCACGCGAAAACCGCATGACCGAATCAATGTTGAGAATGACATTCTCGGCAAATACGTCGAGAAATTGCTCGGCAGTTCAGGAGAGAGCACGGCCGAAAAGCATACTATCACTTCTGAATTTCTGCAGGCGAATGGATTTTGATTAGGAGGAAATAACATGGCAGACTTTGCAACGGTCGAACAGGCCATTGAGGATATCAAAAACGGCAAGATGATCGTCGTCGTCGACGATGAGACGCGTGAGAATGAGGGCGATCTTATCATTGCGGCGGAGACGGTCACGCCGGAGGACATCAACTTCATGGCAACGCATGCAAAAGGGATTATCTGCACGCCGATTGACGGCAAGCGGCTCGATGAGCTCGATATTGCGCCGATGGTTGCGAACAATACGGACAATCACGAGACGGCATTCTCTGTTTCGATCGATGCCTATGATACGGAGACGGGTATTTCCGCATTTGAGCGCTGCCAGACGATCCACAAACTGCTCGATCCTGCAGCAAAGCCGGCGAGCTTCCGTCGCCCCGGGCATGTATTCCCGCTTCGCTCCGTCCCTGGCGGCGTCCTGCGTCGTGCGGGGCACACGGAGACGACGACCGATCTCGCGCGTCTCGCCGGACTCTATCCTGCCGGTCTATGCTGTGAGATCATGGACGAGGACGGGCATATGATGCGCACGCCGAAGCTCAAGGAATTTGCGCAGAAACATGGGCTTCACATCATCACGGTACAGTCGGTCATCGAGTATCGCAAGCGTACGGAAAACTTTGTGCGTGAGGTGGCAGACGTCGATTTTCCAAGCAAGTACGGGCATTTTCGCATTCATGCATTCGAGAACAGGCTCAACAATGAATGCGACCTCGCCGTCGTCAAGGGCGAGGTGCGCGGAAAGAAGGACGTGCTCGTCCGCGTCCATTCCGAATGCCTGACGGGCGATGCGCTCGGCTCGCTGCGGTGTGACTGCGGTGATCAGCTCGCGCTAGCACTCAAGAAAATCGAACAGGAAGGCGAAGGTGTCGTCCTCTACATGCGGCAGGAAGGACGCGGCATCGGACTCGCGAACAAGATGCGCGCTTATGCGCTGCAGGATGCGGGGCGCGATACCGTCGAAGCGAACGTCGAGCTCGGCTTCGCGCCGGATCTCCGTGACTACGGAATTGGCGCGCAGATACTCGCTGAGCTTGGCCTTACGAGCATCCGCCTCATGACGAACAATCCAGCCAAGCGTGCGGGGCTTGAGGGGTACGGGCTTACGGTCACGGGGCGCGTGCCGCTTCAGGTTCATGCGAACAAGTTCGATAAGAAGTACCTGACGGCAAAAAAGGTAAAAATGGGTCACATTTTTTCCGATGAGACCTTGAAGTAAGTTCGTAAGCTACGATTTTAGGAGGATTGCATTATGGCAAACATCATCGAAGGATATATCCGCGGAAAAGGGCTAAAGTTCGGCATTGTCGTCGCTCGGTTCAACGAATTCATCACCAATAAGCTTCTCGGCGGTGCACTCGATACGCTCCGTCGGCACGAGACGGCAGACGCGGATATCGACGTCGCATGGGTGCCTGGGGCATTCGAGATCCCCGTCGTTGCGAAGAAGATGGCGGAGAGCGGTAAGTACGATGCCATGATCTGTCTCGGAGCGGTCATCCGCGGCTCGACGACGCATTACGACTACGTCTGCAACGAGGTTTCGAAAGGCGTCGCGCAGGTCGGCATGCAGACAGGCGTGCCGACGCTCTTCGGCGTCCTGACGACGGAAAACATCGAGCAGGCCATCGAGCGTGCGGGCACAAAGGCAGGAAACAAAGGGGCAGATTGTGCAATGGGCGCTATGGAAATGGCGAGCTTGCTGAAGAAAATCGGCTGAACCAAACGCAGTCAAAGTGGAGCAAACCAAAAAATAGAACGAAAGCGAAAAGGAGCAGATTTTATGAAAATCGGCATCATCAGCGACACGCACGGGCATGAAATGGCCTGGCAGACGGCATTTGACAAGCATTTTAAGGACGCAGACCTCATCCTGCATGCGGGCGACGTGCTCTACCACGGACCGCGTAACCCGATGAAGGCAGACTACAATCCTGCAGGGCTGGTCGAGCGCATCAACAGATCACCCGTTCCCGTCGTCATCGCGCGCGGCAACTGCGATTCTTCGGTCGACGCAAGCTGTCTTGAAACGCCGATCGAGGCACCGTATGCCTACGTCGTATGGGAAGGCAAACGCATCATCGTGACGCATGGCGATGCCGTCATGACGGATGCGGAAAAGGATGCGATGGCAAAACATCTCAACGCCGATCTCTTTATCAGCGGCCATATTCACGTCACTGTACTTGAAAAACGCGGTGATACCGTGTTCCTCAATCCTGGATCTGCCGCACTTTCGAAGCGTGCGGACGGGCGGCAGACGGCTGCTGTGCTCGAAGATGGGACGATTCACATTTACGACCTCGCGACGGACGAAGTGCTCGAATCCATGACGCTTTGACATGCACCGTATCAGGAAAAGAGAGGAAACCATGCAAGACCATCTTGTAAAAGCGGTGGCGGACGGCGTTCGCGCCTACGCCGCCGTCACGACGAATCTTGTCAATGAAGCGATCCGCCGCCACGACTGTTATCCCGTCGCTGCAGCAGCACTCGGACGTACCATGACGGGCGCGTTGCTGCTCGCAGCAAACCTAAAAAATGAAGAAGCGGTGACGGTCTCTTTTGATGGGCATGGCCCGCTCGGCAAGGTCACGGCAGACGCGACGCCGGAAGGCTACGTGCGCGGCTACGTCAGTGAGCCGCATGTCAGCCTGCCGCTCAACGCGAAGGGGAAGATCGACGTCGGAGGTGGTGTCGGTACGGACGGAATGCTTGCCGTTACGCGCTTCACGGGACTTAAAAGCCCCGTGACGGGCAGCATCGCGATCACCGACGGCGAAATTGCAGACGATCTCACAAAGTATCTCTACGTCTCTGAGCAGACGCCGTCGAGTGTTGGACTAGGCGTTCTCGTCAATCCAGACTTTTCCTGTATCGGCGCGGGTGGTTTCATCATTCAGCCGCTCCCCGATGCAACGAATAAAACGATCGATCGCATCGAGGCCAATCTTAAAGCAATTTCGTCCGTTTCACGCCTCGTGGGACAGGGCTATGACGCGCATGCCATCATCGCTGCGCTTCTCAAGGGCTTTGATGTCCATTATCTGACGACGACGGAACTTGCCTTCCGCTGTCCGTGTTCGAAGGCGCGTATCAGCGAAGTTCTGCTCAGCCTTGGCGAGCCGGATCTAAAGGCGCTCGTTTCCGATGGGCATGCCGAGGTCTGCTGCCATTTCTGTGGCGAGAAGTATCCGTTCAGCAAAGAAGAGCTCGAAGCGATCCTTGCAGAGGCACGAAAGCGGCATGAACATGGCATGTAATGAGGAAATTCTCATCTATGCGGGACAGCCTGTCCTTCTAAGCCGCAAGCGAATCAAGAACATCTACCTACGCGTTTCACGTGATGGGCGCGTGGCACTATCCGCTCCCGCTCGCATGCCGCGCGAAGCGATTGTTGCATTTCTTGCGAAGCATTGGGCGTGGGCGAAGATGAAACAAGCGGAGCGATGTGAAAAAAGCGCAGTGCAGCAGCAGTACGAGACAGGCGATAGGATCTCCGTATGGGGCATCTCTTGCGAGCTCATCGTGCGCCCTGCCGAAGGGAGGATGGCGACGGTCTGCCAAAAGGGAAGCCACGTCCTGCTCTGCGTGCCGCCGCATGCGACGCGCGAGCAGCGCGAAACCGTCATCGAGGGGTGGTATCGCACGCTCCTCGCGCGTGCGATACCCGCTGTGCTCGCGAGATGCGAACAAGTCGTCGGCAAGCGTGCGAAGGAGTGGCATATTCGCAAGATGAAAACGCGCTGGGGGACATGCAATGTGATCGCCGCGCGCATTTGGCTGAGCCTTGCGCTCGTGAAGCACGCCCCGGAAGCACTCGAATACGTCGTGACGCACGAGCTCACACACCTATGGGTCCGCAACCACGGATCGGCGTTCAAGGCGCGCATGGACATCTATTATCCCGATTGGCGTCGTGTCAAGAAGGAGTTAAATCGCGGGTAAGCAATAGAATGCTTCCATAATAAATAATAGAGAGATTTTCATACATCATAATATGGGGATCTCTCTATTGCTTTTGCATAGGTCATTCTGTAGGGGGCTTTGGATTTTTGGCGAGCCAGCGCGATGAGCGCAGTTTCTCACGTGTCTGTATGCGGTCCGTGTAGATGTCCTCGATGACGAGTTTGCAGATCACGATGAATGGGACGGCAAGAAACATGCCCGCGGCTCCCAAAAGCTCGCCGCCAAGGATGATGCCGAGGATGATGGCGATGGGATGGAGGTTCAGCGATTTGCCGATGAGCGTCGGGTAGACAATATTGTGATTGATCTGCGTGAGCACAATGTAGAAGCCGAGCGTCTGAAGTGCGATCCAGCCGTTTTCCGTCGCTGTGAGGAGTGTGCCGAATGCAGACGCTACCGTCGGTCCAAGGACGGGGATAAATTCACAGACGCCAGAAACAACGGCAAAGACAGAAGCGTAAGGGAGGCTTCTTGCCGTGAAGTAAAAGAAGACGACCGCTGCCGTGATGCAGCAGATTATGAGTTGGGTGCAAACGTAGGTGCGCAGTGCCATCAGAATCCGATTGAAGAGCGCGAGCACGCGCGTGTAATCGCGCGTCGGAAAGAGGCGTGCAAGGTACTCTTTGATTGCCTCGCCGTCTTTTAGCAGGTAGAACGTGACGAATAAGATGATGATGAGATCGATTGCCTTGCCGAATGCGGAAAACACAAGCGATAGCGAGGAAGTCAAAGCAAGCACGCTTGCCGATTTAAGCTCAGCCCAAATCCGATCGGCTTCTTCATTCAAAATCGGCGTGTCCTGAAGAAAGGAAGATTCTTGCAGTTTCTCGGAAAGCTGTGGAAAATCTGTCACGAATCGCGAAAACGTCGGCACAAAGGTGCTCGATACGATCCAAAGCAGCGCGAAAGCGACGAGCAGAAAGACGCATAGAACGAATGCGGATGAAAGTGCACGAGGCACTTTTGATTCGAGGCAATCGACGAGCGGCCGCAGGAGAAGCTGCAAAAGCAGTGAGATAAAGATGATGAAGGCAAGCTGCGGCAAAAACCAAAAGGTCGAGAGCAGCAGCGTGAACGTGATGCCGAGAATAATGGAAGTTCGGTATGTTTTGATGTGCATGATGGACCTCTTTCTGCAGGAGGCATGAGCGTGCGGCAGGAAAAGAAGGATTGCTGCAAAGAAACAGCGAATCTTCTATACGAAAGATCATTCTTATACGGTGTTATTAGAGGCGGTGTTATTATGCTGGTCAGCGAGATCATGACAAAAGATGTCATCACGGTACAGCCGAATGCGTCGATTCGGGAGATTGCCGAGTGTTTAGTCGAAAAACGCATTTCCGGCGTTCCCGTCGTCGATGGTGATGGGAGGGTCGTCGGCATCGTCAGTGAGGGCGATCTCATGCGAAAGGAAATCGCGCCTGACCTTCCTGATGGACTTTGTATCTTGGGGGCGGTCATTTATTATAACGGACTTCGCGAGTATCGCGAAGCGTTCCGCAAGATGGCAGCACAGACGGCACGTCATATCATGACAAAGGAGGTCGTTTCGGTGCATGCGGAAGACGATGTCACACGGGTTGCGAAAATCATGTACGACAAGCACGTAAAGCGTGTTCCTGTGCTCGATGGAGCCGGCATGCTCATCGGTATCGTGAGTCGCCGCGATATTGTCAAAATGTTTCTTTGAGGTGAGCGTATGGTGGAAAAAGAATGGCGCACGTGTCGTCTGACGGCCAATGGGCTTGTACAGAAAGCGCGTTACAATGAGCGGACAATCGAGGGACTTTTTTTGCCGCTTCTGCGCAGGCTTACGAGCCTCTGCATGCAGCGAGGAAGCCGTGTAGTCGCATTTCTCGTCGCACCTCCCGGCACGGGAAAGTCGACGCTCGGCCTGCTGCTCGAAAAACTCGCTCAGACGAGCGAGGGAGTTGCACCTGTGCAGGTCTTGGGGCTCGATGGCTTTCACCACCATGCGGACTACATCGCTTCCCATACCATCACGCGGGATGGGCAAGAGATCCCGATGCGTGAGGTCAAAGGCTGTCCCGAAACATTCGATGTGGATCATTTGATTGAAAAGCTCGCCCATGTGCGTGAGAGCGGCCAGCGCTGGCCAATTTACGATCGATCACGGCACGATGTCATCGAAGAAATCGCGGCAGTGCGCAAGCCCCTTGCCATAATAGAAGGAAATTGGCTGCTCCTTGGCGATACGAAGTGGTGTGAACTGCGCCATTTCGCCGATTATACCGTCATGATCAAGGCGCGTCCATCTGATTTGCGCGAACGGCTGATCGAACGAAAGGTGCAGGGGGGCATGGAACGTGCTGCAGCGGAAGCATTCTATGAGAAGAAGGAGCGTCCAAATGTCGAACGCATGCTGAAGGACTCATGGCCTGCCGATGAAACGTGGACGATGTTCGCCGATGGCGATTATCAGCTTCGGCCAAAGCAGCAGATGCTCACGAATGCAGAGCGTGCGGCACTATGGAAGAAGCCACAGATCAATCTCGAGGATCCGTATCTGCTGCGCATGATGAACGAGCGCCTTGCGGCGCTTCCTGCCGATGGAACGAGCTTGGATACGTATGCGCGTGGCTTTGTCGAAGGATTGTCCAAGGCGCGCGTGGACATCATCCGCCGCCTTTCTGCGGGCGGTATGGGAAAGGATGCGCTCAAAAAGGCATTTGATCTGACGGACGAAGACGTGGCACAGCTTCTTGCCGAGTAAATTACTTTCGCAACTCGCCTGCAAAGAAGTAAAGCAGAATGGTCACTACGATACCGATCATACCGTATTCCCATCCACGTTCAAGAAAGGCGTAAATCGTTGCGGCGATGCAGCAGATCATGGCGAACGCCATCTGCTTTGCGCTTTCTTTTCGATAGGCGAAGGTCTTGTAGTCGACACCAGCGAGTTTCTCGAAGCAATCGGTACAGATCACGCGCCTGCTGCCGCTTGCGTCTTTGTGCACGAGGGCGGCTTTTTCATCGATTTTGCGGTTGCAGTGCGAGCATTTTACCATGGTTTCGCTCTCTTTCCTTCATGTGTCGAATTACCGCTTCATTGTACCGCAAATAGGAATAGAATACAATAAAAAGTCGCATAAGCAGGTGCAAATGCACAATAACAGTAGACATTGAAGCAAAATTCTTGTATAATGTAGCGTACATTCCGATCATGTCCTATCACAACCGTTCCTTGCTTTTGGCCATTTGGCATGAAGAGAGCGGCGGATCGCGTATTTTAGGGGGAGAATCATGGCACTTATTGTAAAGAAGTTTGGTGGCAGCTCGGTCGCTTCCACGGAAAAGATCCTGAATGTGGCAAAGCGCGTGCTCAGTGAAAAGCAGCCGGGGGATCGGATCGTCATGGTCATCTCGGCTATGGGCGATACGACGGATGATCTGATCGCGCTTGCAGGGGGCATCACGAAGAACCCCTATCAGTACGCGCGAGAGATGGATATGCTGCTTACGACGGGCGAGCAGGTCTCGATCGCACTGCTTTCGATGGCATTTCAGGAGCTCGGACAGCCCGCGGTCTCGATTACGGGTGCGATGGCAGGAATGCAGACGAATTCCGCACATACGAAAGGACGCATTACGGAGATCACGCCGGATCGCGTCAAGAGGGAACTCGCGGACGGAAAGATCGTCGTCGTTGCGGGCTTCCAAGGGATCGATCCGAATGGTGACCCCGTAACGCTCGGCCGCGGCGGCTCTGATACGTCTGCCGTCGCACTTGCGGGCGCACTCAAGGCAGATAGCTGTGAAATCTTTACGGATGTCGAAGGGGTATACTCGGCTGACCCGCGCATCGTTCCCGACGCGCGCAAGATGAAGGAAATCACGTACCATGAGATGCTCGAAATGGCGCGTCTCGGCGCAGGCGTCATGCAGCCGCGCTCCGTCGAGATGGGGGAATACTTCAAGATTCCCATTCATGTGCGCTCGACGTTCACGAACAAGACTGGCACGATCATAAGGGAGGATTATACGATGGAAGACAAGGATTTTGTGATTCGCGGTGTGGCACATGATGCAAAGGTGGCGAAGATCGCCGTTCTCGGCATTCCGAATACGCCCGGCATCGCGCATGAGATTTTCTCGGCTCTCGCGGATGCAAATATCGACGTCGATATGATCGTGCAGAGCATTCGCAACATCGAGAAGAACGTGACAGACATGGTCTTCACTGTCGCGTCGGATGATCTCGGACAGGCGAAGCAGGTTGTCGACAAGGTCGCGGACAAGCTCAATGCGATTGCCGTGCTTATCGAGGAGGATGTTGCAAAGGTCTCGATTGTCGGCGCGGGCATGCTCGGCAGTCCTGGAATCGCAGCGCGCATGTTTGGCGCACTCTCGACGGCGGCGATCAACATTGACATCATCAGCACATCGGAAATCAGTATTTCTTGCCTCGTCAAGAGCGCACAGCTAAAGGAAGCCGTCAATGCGATACATGAGGAATTTTTCCCAAAGCAGGCATGAAGGATGGAGAAAAGGAGCGTCTTTCCGATGGAAGAAACGCTCCTTTTTCTATGTAGGAACTGGAGCTGGATATATTGTATACTTTGCTTGAAGGCAGTAGACAAGGTGAAACATATCATTTATGATAGTATACGTTATAGCAAGGACGAACGAGAATCTTAGGGGGCATTTATATGGCAACGAGTATGGCAGCGTCGCATGCGGCAGGCAAGAGACTGAAGGATGCCATTTTTGGCGCGAATGCGGCTTGCAGGGAAGCGGCAGAAAAATACGGCGCAGGCAAAGTGACGAATGCGACGATAGGCGTCATGATGGATGATGCCGGAAAGCTCGCGAGCATTCCCACCATGGAGCGTATGTTCCGCTCGCTTTCGATAGAGGATTATATGAGCTATGCGCCGATTTCGGGGCTGCCCGCCTATCTCGATGCTGTCATTGATCTGACGTTTGCTGCGCATAAGCCGGAGGGATACTTCGGTGCGATTGCGACGGCTGGCGGCACGGGGGCCATCCATCACGCCGTTGCGAACTATGCGGAGCGTGGTGAGGAAGTGCTTACTAGCGATTGGTTTTGGGGCACGTACAACGTCATCTGCAATGAATGCGGCTCGTACCTTACGAATTTCAAGCTGTTCGACGAAGCGCAGAATTTCAATCTCGCTGACTTCACGGCGAAGGTCGATGCGCTTTTGATGAAGCAGGACAGCCTGCTCGTGATTCTCAATACGCCGGCGCACAATCCGACGGGCTTCAGCCTGACGGAAGCAGACTGGGACGGAGTTCTTGCACTTGCGAAAAAGCATGCTGCAAAAGGGAAGAAGATCAGCATTCTCGTCGATATCGCCTACATCGAATACGCAGGCGAAAAGAATGAGACAAGGAAGTTCATGGAGAAGTTTGGCAGCCTGCCGGAAAATGTTCTCATCATGTTTTCGTTCTCGATGTCGAAAGGCTATACGGCGTATGGGCAGCGCACGGGGGCGCTCATTGCCGTCTCTGCGAGCAAAGAGGTCATCGAAGAATTCAAGGAAATCAACAAGTACACGAGCCGCGCGACGTGGTCGAATATCAATCGAGGCGCAATGACGCTGCTTACGCGCATTCAGCAGGACAAGAGTGCGCTCGCACAGTTCGAAAAGGAGCGTGACGCGTTCTACAAGATGATTCAGAACCGCGGTGCACTCTTTATGGAAGAATCGAAAGCATGCGGACTCAATGCGCTGCCCTACAAGGGCGGATTCTTCCTCTCTGTGCCGGCAAAGGATCCAAGGACAGTCTGCGAGAAGCTGCATGACGATTTCATCTTCGCTGTGCCGCTCAGGCTCGGCGTCCGCATCGCGGCTTGCTCCGTCGCAGCGAGCAAGATGAAGGGGGTTGCGGCAAAGGTCAGAAATACCTTGCAGGCAATCGAAGGTTAAGTGCTATACGGGACCAAAAGGCGTCTTTCCATTATCATGACGATGGGAAAGACGCCTTTTGGTATGGAACTAAAAATCGGGCGAAGAGAGAACCTGCTTCATATCCGATGGGATGGGAGCGATGATGTCAATAAGCTCATTCGTCATCGGGTGCGTGAAGTGAAGGCGGTAGGCGTGGAGCGCCTGCCGCTTGATTTCATTCATTGCGCCGCCGTATAGGCTGTCGCCTAGAATCGGATGGCCGAGGTGTGCGAGGTGGACGCGAATCTGATGGGTGCGTCCCGTTTCCAGTGCGAGACGGAGCAGAGCGTGATTTTTTCCTGCTCGCTGCGTCTCGTAGTGCGTGATGGCGGATTTCCCTTCTGCGGCGACCTTGCGTAGTATAATGCTCGGCAACGCCCGTGCGATTGGCGCATCGATCGTGCCGGTAGATGGGGAAATGCCTCCTGAAACGATGGCAAGGTATTCGCGGTGAAAGAGTTTCTTTCCGTTCTTGCGGGCTGTGAGCTTATCCTGTACTTGTGGCACTTTTGCGATGAGCACTAGCCCGGAAGTCGCACGGTCAAGACGATGGACGGGGTGGTAGGCATGGTGTTCGCCATGCGCTGCAAAGTGAGCGAGCACGGCGTTTCCCAGCGTACCCGTTGATTCTTTCGTCGTCGGATGGACAAGCTGGCCGGCCGGCTTGTTGGCGATGAGCAGGTATGGATCCTCGTAGCAGATGGAGAGCGGAATATCTTCTGGCGTGATGGCACTCTCGCGCACGATGTCGTAGGTGATGCAATCACCGCCTCGGATGACGGTTTGCGCGGCATTTACAGGAACGCCGTTTACGTGAAACGTGCCGGAATGCTTGATTCGCTTCCAGATTGTATGCGAGATGTACTGCGTCTGCATGAGAAATTGTTTCGCAGGCGTTGGCAGCATGCTCTGCGGTACACGTATAAAAGTCACGGATCTGAGGCCTTTTTATGATCACCGCGCACGCGTGCAATGAGGTGAAATGCGAGTGAGAGAATAATCGCGACGATTGTAGCGAGCGACATGCCCTTGAACGTGACCGTGCCGATCGTGAGGCTTGCCGTCGAGACACCGAGTCCCATGATGATGGAAGTGAGGAGCAGGTTCATCGGATTGTTGTAATCGACCTTTGCCTCGACGAGTATGCGGATGCCGGAAGCGGCGATAACACCGAAGAGCAACATGGAGACACCGCCCATGACGGGCGTCGGAATGCTTTGGATGATGGCGGCAAGCTTGCCGAGACAGGAAAGTACGATAGCGCAGGCTCCTGCGCCGCCGATGACCCATGTCGAAAATACTTTTGTAATGGCGAGCACACCGATATTCTCGCCGTATGTCGTGTTGGGCGTTGCGCCGAAGAACCCGGAAAAAATGGTCGAGATACCATTGCCGAGAAGGGAACGATCAAGTCCGGGATCCCTTGTGAGATCATTCCCGACGATGTTGCCCGTCACGATGAGATGACCAATGTGTTCGACGATGACGACGAGCGAAGCGGGCAGGATAATGAGAATTGCACCAAGATCAAACGTCGGCGTATAGAAGGTCGGCAATGCGAACCATGGCGCCGATTCGACAGACGACCAGTCGACGAGTCCCATGCACGCAGCGACGATGTAGCCGCCTACGACGCCGATGAGGATGGGGATGATCGAGAGGAAGCCGCGGAAGGCAACGGAAGCGAATATCGTAATCGCGAGTGTCAAAAGCGATACGGTGACAGCGGAAACATCTGTCTTCTCTCCTGTGAGGCCCGCCATCCCTGCGGCCGTTGGCATGAGTTCAAGACCGATGACAGCGACAATCGCACCCATCGAAGCGGGCGGGAAAAGAATATCAATCCAGCTCGTTCCGACAGCGCGGATGAGAAACGCAACGAGCACGAATACGATGCCGACACAGATAAAGCCGCCGAGCGCTGCTTCGTAGCTGTACTGAGCAAGCACGAGAAAGACAGGAGAGAGGAAGGCGAAGCTCGAACCAAGGTAGGCCGGAATTCGCCCCTTGCAGAGGACGAGGTAAAAAATGGTTCCGATTCCGTTAAACAAGAGAACTGTCGCAGGATTGACTTTGAAGAGGATCGGGACGAGTACCGTTGAGCCGAACATGGCAAATAAATGCTGGAAGGAAAGCGGTATCATTTCAAGAAGCGGCAGCTTCTCTGTCACGCCAATTGGTCGTTTTTGCAATACAAACACTCCTTTATTAGAGAGGAAAGAAAACCGTTTTTCACCAATTCAGCATATTAGCATAGATGAAAGGCTTTGTCCATGATAGCAGGATTAGCCTAGTATTGTATCAAGCGCCATCATAAGCGTGAAGCCGACGGCGAACGTGATGACACCGATGTCGGAATGTTCGCCCTCGCTCATCTCTGGAATGAGTTCCTCAACGACGACGTAGATCATCGCACCGGCGGCAAATGCGAGTAGGTAGGGGAGAATGGGGACGACGTAGCTCGCTGCCAAAATGGTCAGACAACCACCGATCGGCTCGACGATGCCGGATAGGACGCCGCCAATAAATGCCTTGAATCGGCTCATGCCGTTTGCCGCAAGCGGCATGGAGACAATCGCGCCCTCAGGAAAATTCTGTATGGCGATGCCGATAGAAAGTGCGAGTGCTGCACCGAGTGAAAGGTTCGCGTCGCCGGATAAATAGCCTGCGAGTACAACGCCGACCGCCATACCCTCCGGGATATTATGAAGCGTGACGGCGAGCACGAGCATGGTATTGCGTGAAAGCCTGCTTTTCGGACCCTCTGCTTTTTTTGCGTTCATGTGAAGGTGTGGGATGATATGATCGAGTGCGAGCAAAAAAAGTGTGCCGATCCAAAAGCCGATGACGGCAGGAAGACAGGCATAGCGTCCGAGTGCGGCGCTTTCCTCCATCGCGGGAATGAGCAAGCTCCAAATCGAAGCCGCCACCATGATGCCTGCTGCAAAACCCGTAAGCCCTTTTTGGACGGAACGATTGAGCGCACTGCGCATGAAAAAGACACATGCCGCACCGAGGCTCGTGCCGAGAAATGGGATAGAAAGTCCTTCTATAATTTCAACTGGCATAAAAGCTCCTTTCTATGGATTATGGATTATGGATGTATACTCATTGAAATGGGTTTTCAATGAGTATATTATAGCAGAAGGACATGGATTTGTCGTTGTAAGATGGACACGCTTGCAGGCCGTTTTCATTTTTCCTTGCATTTGCATGTTTGCTGTGCTATACTCGCTAATGAGATTGATAGTGATATACAGAATCTGTATCATTGATAACGATATGGATCCTTAGTATCAAGTGAGACTAGGGGATGGTTTTTTTGCAGAGTAGTTGGGAAATGTTTCAAAAGGGCGGGCCGGTCATGTACATCTTGCTCCTTTGTTCGATTTTCGTTGCGGCAATCGCGATAGAGCGTTGGCGGTTTTATCGGCAGGCGGGAAAGGGCGCAGGCGCGTTCGTCAAAGACCTTGCCCAAGAGATAAAGGGGCAGGGCATCAAGGCATCGGCGGAACGGTGCGGCAGCGTGAATACGGCTGCAGCTTACGTCGCGGCGGCAGGGCTTCGCGCGGCGAGTGAAGGCACGAACCTAGTACTCGCACTCGATACGGCTTACGGGGAGATGGCGATGGAGCTTCGCGCCCGATTGAACTATCTTTCGACGATTGTTACGCTCGCACCGCTCTTGGGATTGCTCGGCACGATTTCCGGCATGATTCAGTCCTTCAGTATTTTCAGTGTTCGTGCGGGTGAGCCGCTCGCGATCACGGGGGGTATCGGCGAGGCGCTCGTCGCGACGGCGACGGGTCTTTGCGTAGCGATTTTCGCGCTTCTCGTTCATACCTATTTCGCGCAGAAGCTCGACGAGATGCTTGCTGTGCTCGACAAGGCGTCAGCAGCCGTACAGGAAGGAATTGGCATGAAGAAAGAAGGGGAGAACCATGCGGCGTGACTTTCGCATCACGAAAGAGCCGCTCGTCATGATCATCCCCATGATTGACATCATGCTCTTCTTGCTCGTGTTCTTTATGGTCAGCACGATTTACATGGTGCAGACGAACACGATTCAGGTCGCGCTTCCGCAGGCGGCAGCTGCGAACATGGAGACGCGCCCGAATATCGTACCGATCACGGTAACGGATAAGGGCGATGTGCTCTACAATAAGGATACGGTCCCGAATGAGCAAATCGAGGCGAAGGTCAAGGAATCGCTTGCCGAAGATCCCGATACGGTATTCGTCCTGCGCGGCGATAAGAAGACGGACTACGGTGACGTTGTCGGCGTGCTTGGCATCCTGAAGCAGGCGGGAGGGCGTCACGTCTCGATTGCGACGGAGACGGCAAGGGGGCACTGAGATGCGGTTCAAAAGCTACTGGCGCATGACGGTTGCGGTTGCGCTCTTTCTGCATTTCATCGTTTGGACGCTCTTGGCGATCATACTCCCGCATCTTCATTTTGAAGAGCAGCCACCTCCCGCACAGGAGATGGAGGTCGTCGACATTCCTGAAGGGGATGATTCGGATGAACAGGAGGAGACGAAACAGCCCGAACCGGAAAAGCAGCCTAAGCCTGAGCCGGAGCAGCAGCCTGAGCCAGAACAACCGCCGGATGATATCATCCCGCAGGAGCTTTCTCCAACAGAAGCTGCCGAGATGGATGAGGCCGTGGCAGAGATTCAAAAAGGGGATGCTGCAGCGGGGCAAACAGGGAAGAAGGGGCTGCCGCCTGCTCCGCCTACGCAGCAGATCGGTGCGCTCGTCGTATCGGGCAACACGCCGGATACGCGCGGCACGGATTTTCGCGGTACGGTCGGTATCCTCGTCAAACTGGATGAGACGGGACATATCACAGGCTATCGTTTCACACAGACTTCGGGCAGGCGTGTGGTTGACCAGCTCGTATTGAATGCGGTCCATCGCTTCCAGTTCGAGCCGGCGCTCGATACAGAAGGCCATCCGATGAAGACGATGCGCCTCCTGCGATTCCCGTTTGATGGTTCGGGCAGCCATCCTTTCGATGATGACGAGAACAAGCGAATCCGCGCGAATAAGCAGCTCGTGGCGGCAAAGCAGATGGAAGCGGAAAAACAGGCGGCCGAAGGCGGTGTGCCAGCAAATTAAGGAGAAGGTGATTCTTTGAGACTGAAGTCGAAGTTGACAAAAGTCCTGCTGCTCTGCGTGGCAGTGCTCTTTGCGAGCACGATGCTGGCATCGGCAGCACCGAAGTGGGAGGAAGTTTCCCAAAATATCGCACGGATGGTCGACCAGGCCGTCGCAACGTATGAATCCGGTGATGCCGACGGTGCACGTGACCTTATCAATACCTCATACTACGGGATCTACGAGAAGGAAGGTCTTGAGAGTGTCATGCGAAGCTCCGTCTCCGCAAAGGAGACGAGTTTGACGGAGTATCAGTTCTACAAAGTCAAACGCGCCATAAAAAATGGCGAAGATGTGGCATCCGTCCATCAGGAGGGCGAAAAGCTCAAGGCGATGGTTGAGGACAATGTCAAGGCACTTGAAAATGCACATGGCTCTTCTGGGTGGGCGGCATTCCTGCCGGCATTCCTCATCCTTCTGCGTGAAGGGCTTGAGGCGATCCTCGTACTCGTTGCGATCATCGCATATCTTAAGCGTTCAGGTAATGAGAGATATCTCGGTTCAGTGTACAATTTTTCGATTGCTGCTGTTGTAGCAAGCTTCATATCGGCATACTTTTTTGCTACGATCCTCAATAACAATACGGGTGGCATGAGCCGCGAGGTATTGGAAGGTGCAACCGCACTCTTCGCTGTTTTTGTCCTGCTTCTCACGAGCGCATGGCTCGGCGGTAAGGCAGACAAGGACACGTGGAAGCAGTACATTGACGGACTCGTCAAGACGTCCGTGACGTCCGGCACCGCAAGAGCACTAGGATTTGCAGCATTTCTTGCCGTCTACCGTGAAGGTGCTGAGGTCATTCTGTTCTATCAGGCGCTATTCAACAATGCAGCTGCAGATGTCGAGATGATATGGCTTGGCTTCGGTGCAGGCTGCGTCGCGCTCGCTGTCATTTTCTTTGGCATCCAGCACGGCATTCTGCACATTCCGCTTCGTCCGTTCTTCCTCTTTACGAGCGTACTGATGTTCCTGCTCGCTGTTACGTTTGTCGGCGGCGGAATCGAGGAGCTTCAGGAGGGGGGCGTCATCGGCATCACGCGCTTTGATGGTCTTCCGACGGTGGACGTGCTCGGTATTTTCCCGACAGCGGAAACGCTCGGTGCGCAGCTGCTGGTCATACTGATCGGCATTGGCATGGTGATCTACTCGAAGAAGCGGAAGCCGAAAGCGGCGAATGCGTAAGCCTTTCACGTTTACTAAGTATTCATGGGTCGGCTTCGTTGCCTCCCCTTGAAGATAAGTATTTTTCCTACATCATAAAGGAGTGTTTTTTATGAAGTCGTTCAAGCTCAAGAAACTCAAGTCTGCACTCGCGATCGCTGCTGTTGCAGCAGCTGCATTCTCATTCAATGCTGGCTCAGCATCGGCTGCGGGATTCACGGAGTACCCGATCGGTGATGAGATCGAGAATACGCAGAACCATTTCAAGGTCGCTCTCGTTTACTTCCAGCCGATTCAGATGCTTCCCGAGGGCATGACGCTCTCACCGGACAAGGCGGATATGCACATTGAAACGGATATCCATGCAACGGAAGGCAACGACACGGGCTTTGGCGTTGGCGAGTGGATTCCGTACCTCACGGTTCACTATAAGTTTACAAAGCGTGAGACGGGCGAGAGCGTCGAAGGCGTATTCATGCCGATGAATGCAGATGACGGCCCGCACTACGGTGCAAATGTCAAGCTGCTCGGTGCCGGCACGTACGATATGCACTTCTCGATCGACAGCCCATACCGCATGAACTACGGCTTGCACGTCGATGAGGAGACGGGTGTCAAGGGACGTTTCTGGGACGAGCCTGTGACGATGGATTGGGTCTTCAACTACGTTCCGCGGCGTTGGTAATCTAATTTGACAGGTCAATAGAATAAGTTCAGACGTGGCTCGCTTCGCGGCGTATCTTGCGGGCGAGCTCGTTTTTTTACGAGGTGCAGAATATGTTGCAAACATTTCTTCAGCAGTTTATCCCCGCAATGGAACAGGCTGTAACGCTCGGTGTTCCATTGGGGGTGCTGTTTGCAATCCTCCGGCGACTGCCGTTCCCCATCTATCAAAGGAATTATGGAACGGCGCTCAAGTGGGGCTTTTGGCTTTCCATTGCACTCGTCGCAGCGCGCGTCGGCACGAAAAATGCTGTGAGCCGTGAAGGAGTGGAAGCAGGAGCAATCGCAATCGCAGTTTTGGCAGAAATTTTCTGCGTTGTGTTTCTCTTGAAGAAGAACGACCTAGAGAAGGTATTTTCGTCGCCATTTCGTTACTCGGTCTGCATCATCGGCCTCTTGCTTTTCTTCTATCATGGCATTGAGGTTTGGCTCATTCCCGCCGGAACGCTCATTGCAGCGGCGGGCGAGTATTACACGGCACAGGTCGCGGTGAAGCTTGCTGGATTTTTGGCCGGCTTGCTCTTTGGCACGATCGCATCGGTCATCGCCTATCAGGCGGCGGCGGCACTCAACGACAGGCGTCTCACGTTTGTCTTTGTCGTACAGGCGGCGGCTATGTTGGTTCAGCAAGGAATCTTTTTGATTCAGGTCATGATGGCACGTCAGTTCATTGGGAGTGGAACCTTGCTCTCTTTCATGGCACCGATCATCGACCATTCCTCATGGCTGATTTTCATCATCTTCTTCGCACTCCTTTTTGTGCCGCTCACACTTTTTTCACAAAAGCGTCCGACGCGCCCCGTTGATATGAATCCAGCGGACTTCCGCCGGATGCTGATGAAAGCACTCCACAAACGTCGCTGGGGCACGGCAACGATGGTCGTTCTCATTGCCATGGTCCTGCTTTCGAGCTTTGGCTCTAGTTACGCAAACAAGAAGGAAGAGCTCGTCGCAGCAGTCAACGTGCTCGCTGAAAATGGCTCCGTCGATGTGCCGCTTACGGAAGTCAATGACGGACATCTCCATCGCTTCGCCTATCAGGCAGCAAACGGCACGAAGGTTCGCTATATCGTCATTCTGAAGGGCGGCAACTCTTACGGTGTCGGACTCGATGCCTGCGATATTTGCGGACCGACGGGCTACTATGAGAAGGACGGACAGGTAATCTGCCGTCTGTGCGACGTCATGATGAACAAGGCAACGATTGGGACGAAAGGCGGCTGCAACCCGATTCCGCTCGAACACAAAGTAGAAGACGGCAAGCTGCGCGTACCGCAGGAAGCACTTGAAAAGGCGAGCGATGTATTTCGTTAATATAGAGGAATCGAAGGGAGGGATAGGTTTTGTTTTGGCAAATGGTAAAAGGCGCATTGATCCGGCAGCGGAAACGGTTCTTCCTGATTGCGCTGACGGTTGCGCTAGGCGTCTCCCTTGCCGCTGCGATGCTTAACGTCATGTTCGACATTGGCGCAAAGGTCAACCAAGAGCTCAAGGCGTACGGCGCAAATATCACGGTTACGCCGCGCACGGCGTCAGTCCTGCAGGACGTCTACGGCGTGGAGAGCGGACATAAGGAGTACTTGCAGGAGAAGGATATCAGCAAGATCAAAACGATTTTTTGGACCAATAACATCGTTGCGTTCGCGCCGGATCTCGCAGGTACATTGACACTCACGGACGGCAAGGAGGTTCCGCTCCATGGAACTTGGTTCGAACATGTCGTGACGCTTCCGACTGGTGAGAGCATCACGACAGGGGCGCAGGAAATCAAGTCTTGGTGGACGGTCGCAGGCGCATGGCCTAGGGAAGGAGCAGGCGAAGCACTTGTCGGTGAGAAACTTGCGGCAGATCTTGGTGTGAGTGCAGGCGACACGCTTCACTATCGCGGCAAGGATGGCGAGGAAGGAACACTTAAAGTTTCGGGAATCGTTACAGGCGGCGGGGCAGAGGATGAGTCCATCACGACGGATCTCGGTTTTGTACAAGGTATAGTCGGTGCCGAAGGCAAGGTCGATAAGGTCGAGGTGTCCGCTATCACAACACCAGAGAATGATCTCGCACGAAAGGCGGCGGCGAATCCAGAGCGCCTCTCGCAGAAAGAACGCGAGATTTGGTATTGCACGGCTTACGTGAGCTCGATCGCATTTCAGATCGAAGAAGCAATTCCGGGATCGGCGGCACAGCCTGTACGACAGATTGCGGAGTCTGAGGGCAAGATCCTCGAAAAAACGGAGATGCTCATGATGCTCATCACGGGTCTCTCACTTATTTCGGCAGCGCTCGGCGTTTCGAACCTTGTCAGTGCGAATATTATGGAACGAAGCCGTGAGTTTGGTCTCATGAAGGCGCTTGGGGCAACGAATCTTTCCGTCAGCCTCATGGTTCTCGCGGAAATCTTTATCGCAGGTATTGGCGGCGGTATCGTCGGCTACTTTGGCGGACTCTTGCTCGCACAGGCAATCGGACAGACCGTGTTCGGCTCAGCGATTGCGATCAATCTCTTCGTCGCGCCCATCGTTGCGGCACTTATGGCGCTCATGCTTCTCGTCGGAAGCTTGCCTGCCATTCGTATGCTGCTATCCTTGCAGCCGGCAAGCGTTCTTCATGGCAGGTGATGCAAATGTATAGAAAATACAAGATGTTTTTTACGATGATTTTCCAAGCCTTGCTGCGCCAGAAGACGCGTATGTTCATCGCGCTTTTGGCCGTCGCGGTCGGTGCGGCAATCATCTCGGGTATGATCACGGTTTACCGTGAAGTGCCCGCTCAGCTCGGCAGGGAGTTCCGTGCTTACGGCGCGAATGTGCTGGTCCTTCCCGCAGGGGACAGCAGCACGTTCGATGAGACATCGCTCACGTCTGTTCGCAATGCGCTTTCCGGCGAAGATGTCGTGGGGCTTGCCCCGTTCCTCTACGAACGACTCGAAGTCAACAAACAGCCGGTCATTACGGGTGGCACGGACTTCGCGGAACTCAAGAAGGTCAGCCCTTACTGGATGGTCAAGGGAGAGTACCCAGCGGAAGGGTCGAAGGAGATCCTGCTCGGTGCAGAGGTTGCAAAGAAAATCGCACAAGATGCGGATAAAGCCATCGGGCAGACGGTATCGGTCAGTGCAGGCGAGGGAACGGCAATCAAGCAGTTCACGGTGTCGGGTGTCGTTTCGACGGGCGGCAAAGAAGAGCAGTTCGCTTTTGTTGATCTTCATATGCTGCAGGAGATTACGGGCAAGGCGGGGGCGGTTGGCCTAGCTCAGCTCAGTATCGTAGCAGACGGCGATAAGCTCGCAGCGGTAGAGGAGAAAATCGGTGCGGCCGATCCCGCTGTTCAGCCGCAGGAAGTGCGTCAAATCGCACGATCGGAGTTCAGCGTGCTCTCGAAGCTGCAGGTCCTCATTCTGCTCGTCACGCTCATTGTGCTCGTCTTGACGCTGATCTGCGTTACGACGACCATGACGGCAGTCGTGACGGAACGGCGCAAGGAAATCGGCCTCAAGAAAGCACTCGGTGCATCGAACCACAATATCGTCATGGAGTTCCTTGGCGAAGGCTGTGTCCTTGGCGCACTCGGTGGTCTTTTGGGCAGCGGTCTTGGTTACTTGTTTGCACAGAGTGTCAGCATGAATGTCTTTTCGCGCGGCATCTCGTTCGCGCCGGGGATTGCGATTCTCGCCATCGTCCTGTCCATTCTCGTGACGGGCATCGCGAGCCTGATACCGGTTCGTATTGCTACGAATGTTGACCCAGCGATCGTACTGAGAGGAGAGTAGAGGAGTTATGAGCCTATTAGAATTAAAGGACGTCTCAATGCTCTACAACGGGAAAGTTCCTGCATTGCAGCATGTCAATCTATCCGTTGAGAAAGGGGATTGGCTTGCGATCATGGGACCTTCCGGTTCGGGCAAGACGACGCTCATGAACATCATCGGCTGCATGGATCATGCGACGAGCGGGCATGTCATACTCGACGGTGTCGATATCTCGGAGGTGTCGAATGATGGTCTTACGCAGCTTCGCCGCGATAAGATCGGCATCGTGTTTCAGCAGTTCCATCTGATTCCTTACCTGACAGCCGTTGAAAATATTATGGCGGCGCAGTACTATCATAGCATGCCCGATAAAAAGGAAGCACTCGAAGCACTTGACCGTGTCGGTTTGGCGGATCGCGCAGACCATCTGCCAAGCCAGCTTTCCGGCGGCGAGCAGCAGCGCGTCTGCATTGCGCGTGCGCTCATCAATTATCCAGTGCTCATTCTTGCCGATGAGCCGACGGGCAACCTTGACGAGAAGAATCAGCAGCTTGTCATGAAGATTTTCCACGAGCTGCATGAGGAGGGACATACGATCCTGACCGTCACGCACTCAGCGGAAGTCGGCGCGGAAGCCGAGCGGCGTGTCATCATTGAACACGGACACATGAGGGAGGCAGAATCATGAAAAAGACAAAGGCTATCCTGCCGCTTGCGGCGATGCTTGCCTTGACGATAGCGGCGGGCTGCGGCAGTGACAAGGCACAGGCACCTGGCACTGGGTCAGGAACTTCCAGCGTGCCAGCGTACTGCACCGATTCGGGAAGTTCCTCGGCAGGGCAGATGGATCTTTCCAAGGCAAAAGATGGCACGTATACGGCGGAGTCAGAGAAGAATCCAAAGATTGGCTATGGCAAGCTCGAACTTACGATCCAAGATCACAAGATTACTAAGGCGACGTATACGGGCATTGACAAGAACGGTGCCGTGAAGACGGAAGACTACGGCAAGCAGGATGGCGAGATCAAGGACCAGCTTCACTATCGCAAGGCGCAGACGGCATACAAAGCACACAAAACGTATGCCGATGAGCTCGTTAAGGTGCAGCAGGTCGAGAAAGTCGACGCGATTGCGGGTGCGACGATTTCACACGATCAGTTCGTTGACGCGGTGAATAAGGCACTTGCCCAGGCAACCCGGTGAGGTTTTCATTCCATATACAATGCGGTCACTAGCTCTAAAATAAATGTTGTGGGAACTTATTCTATGAGTTATCTTGCAACATTTATTTTTTTTGCTCAAAATTATGGAGCTCGGCGCGTTCTTCATCGGGACCGGCCTTTGGACGGCGGGCTCTGCCAGCCATGCCGCCGTCACCTACTACACGCCCGAGCTCAAGGATTCCTCCAAGGACATCAGCATCCTAGGCGGCTTCATGAACAACTACACCGAACACGTCATCGCGCCGGGCGCGAAGAACATCCTGCCGTACTGCACGCGCCTCCTCGTCATCCTCGCCGTCGTGCAGGCGACGTGGGAGCTGTCCATCAAGTTCATGTCGGGCGACAAGCTCCAGTACCTCATCAACATGACGCTGAAGATCGGCTTCTACCTCTTCCTCATGACGAACTGGATCTCCCTCATGGGCGCGCTCTCGGAAGGCTTCGAGCTGCTCGGCATCAAGGCGAGCGGCGGGGACGCGGCGGCGAACAACATCATCGGCGCGAACTGCGACCGCATCGTACAGCTCGCCATAGACTGCTGGGCCGCGATATGGCAGGACGTGTCGTTCGACAGCATCGGCATCCTGCTCATCATGATCATCGCGATGGTGGCCATCGTCTACTGCATGTTCATGACGGCGCTGGAGATGTTCATGGCGCGCATCGAGTTCTACACGATGGCGCTCCTGACGCTCCCGCTCCTCGCGTTCGGCGTCATGTCGAAGTTTTCCTTCCTCACCGAGAAGGCGATCGGCGCGATGTTCAACCTCGCCATCAAGATATGCGCGATTGCCTTCATCGCGGCGATGGCCGTGCCGTTCATCGAGAGCTTCATCCAGAAACTCAAGGAGACGCCGGGCACGATGGACGACCTCGGCGTCCTCCTGCAGGCCGTCCTCGCCTGCGGCATGATCTATATCCTGACGAAGAAAATCCCTGCGCTCGTCACGGGGCTGCTCAGCGGCTCACCGCAGCTCGGCGGCAGCAGCATGGTCGAAATGGCGAGAGGCGCCGCCG
>NZ_KI273053.1:0-34012 GCF_000469545.1 Mitsuokella sp. oral taxon 131 str. W9106
GCGCTCGCCGTCAGCTCCTCGCTCGACGCCGAGACCTGCTCCGCCGCCTTCGACGTGCTCGAGACCATCTTGCGCATGGAATCGAGCATCTTCGCGTTGTTGTTCTGCAAGTCCCCGACCTCATCGACGCGGTCGCTTGGCGGGATCTGCATCGAGAGGTCTCCCCCTGCGATGCGCGCTGCGATGGCAGAGAGCTTCTCAATCGGCGTGATGGCGGACGTGAGGAAGTAGAACGTGATGCCGAGGAGGATCAGAACGGCGACGATGCAGATGCCGAGCAGGATGTAGCTCATGTGCGTAGCGGACTCCTGCGCCTCGCTGCGCGGCATCGAAACGAGAGCCGTCCATCCCGAATCGCCGACCGGCGCTGCCGCGTAAAGACGCGTCACGCCCTCAAAATCGTATTCGAACGATTCGAGCTTGCCCGTCATGAGCTTCGCGGCGAGCTCCTTTCCTCCATCTATTTCGGTGAGTTTTTCCTCGATGCCGTATTTCGGATGGGCGATAAACTCGCTGTTGCGCCCGAGGATGACGATCGAGCCCGTATCGCCGGCCTTGACGTCCTTGACTTCGTCCGACACCGCGTCGAGGTCGACGTTCAGCGCGACGACGCCGAGGAGCCTGCCGTCCTTCATGATGGCGCGGCTGATCGTCAGAACGGGCTGATTATCGGAAGCCGCCTTATAGACATCCGAGATGACATCCTTGTCCGGAGAAGCGACGGCATCCTTGTACCAGTTGCGCGTGCGCGGGTCGTAGTTCGCGGCAAACGGTATCGTTCCATCGGTCGTGCCGTCCGGGCGTCCGACAAACGCCGCCTTGACGCCCCTCAGCTTCGTGAGCTGCGCGAGTCCCTTCTTCATCGATTCGCCCGTCGGCATCGCCTCGCCCCAGTTGATCGCCGTCGTGTTGACCGCCGTGCGGTCCGCATCGACCGCGACCGTAATGCGGTTCGCATAATGCTGGGTCAGCTCGGCGAGATAGCTGTGCGATATATCGCTGAGCGCGGAACGCGCCATCGAGTTAATGATGAGTCCCATGACGATGAATACCACGACGAGTGGTATCCCGATGCCAAGCAGCATCTTTGGTTTCAATTTCATAAAAAAACCTCCCTGCAACGACCGATCACCGCGATGCGTGAATCCTGTTTCGTTAACCTGATATTAGACTCATTTCGCCGAACAGTTACGGAATCCTTCTATTTCGTAGAAAATTTTATGGAATTTCCCGAAGGAGCCTTCCCTTACTTCAGTTTGAACTTCTTGACGCCAGCCTGCAGTTTCTCCGCAAGATCGGCAAGCGTATGGCTCGCTGCCGCGATTTCCTGCGTCGAGGCAGCCTGCTGCTCCGAAACGGCGCTGACATCCGTCGCTTTCTTCTGGACGCTCTGTGACGCTTTGCTGATGCGCTCCACCTGCCCGACGGTTTTCGTACACGCTTTCTGCACCGCCTCGTTGCCTTCCCGAATCGTGCGGATCGCCTCTGTGAGGCGCGTCACGTCATCTGCGATACGGCCGAATTCCTCGCCTGCAACCTTGACGTGCGCAACGCTTTCTTGCACTTCTTCCTGCTGTGCCCGCGTGAGGTCGAACGTCTGCTGGATCTCGATGCCGTTTCGCTTGATGACGTCGTTGATCTCCTGCGCCGCCTCTTCGGATTGCTCCGCCAGCTTGCGCACTTCGTCCGCGACGACGGCGAAGCCTCGCCCCTGTCCACCTGCGCGCGCCGCTTCGATCGCGGCATTGAGCGCGAGCAGCTTCGTCTGCCCCGAGATCTCCGTGATCGCTTCGTTGATGCGCGCGATGTTCTTCGCGTCGTCGTAGAGCTTTTGCACGGCGGCATCGACGCCGGCCGCACCGCGTGCCAGGCGTTCGACCCCCGCGACGACTTGATCGATGAGCTCGCGCCCCTCTGCCGTTGCCGACTGCGTATTCCCGGCCGCCTCCATCGCCTCCGCCACAGCCTTTCTGGAACGGTCCATCGATTCATTCATGTCGTTGACCGTTTCCTCGGCGCTGCCGACAATCTTGCTCTGCTCCGCACTCTGCTCGGCGATCGAGACGACGGCCTCCGCCGCCGACTGCGATGCCTGCGCCGTCTGATTCGCGCTCGTCGTCAGCTCCTCGCTCGACGAGGAGACTTGCTCCGCCGCCTTTCCCGTATCCGCGACCATATCGCGCATCGCCGCGAGCATTTTTGCGTTATTGTTGTGCAAGATGCCGATCTCGTCGGTGCGCGCACTCGCGGGGATCTGCATCGAGAGATCCCCGCCCGCGATGCGCTCCGCGAGGGCGGAGAGCCGCGCGATCGGCGTCGTTGCCGAACCGAGGAAGCAGTAGGTGATCGCAAGGAGGATGAGGAGCGTGAGCACGCAGATGCCCGCGAGCATATAGCTCATGTGCGCGACGTCCTCGAACGCCTCTTTTTGGGGAATGGACACGACCATCGTCCACCCCGTCGAGCGGATCGGCGAGACGGCAAAGAACCGATCCACGCCGCGGAATTGATCCTCAATCGTCTCGACTTTTCCGGACATCATGCGCTTGACGAGTTCCTTGCTCGAGCCGCCGTCTACTTCCGTCATCTTCTCCTCGACGGAATGCCCGTGGTGATAGATGTACTCGCTCGAGCTGCCGAGCACATAGAGCGTGCCGGTCTCGCCGACCTTGACATCCTTTAGGAGATCCGCAACCGTATCGAGCGAGATGTTCGCGCCGATGACGCCGAGGATCTCGCCGTTCTTCTTGACCGCGCGGCTGATCGTGATGACGGGCTTGCCCGACGACGACGCCATGTATGCCTCGGAAACGACGGTCTTTCCGTCCGCCGCGACCGCACTCTTATACCAATCGCGCGTGCGCGGATCCCAGCCGTCCCGCATCGTATTGCTCGCCGCATACGTCCCATCCGGCCGCCCGAAGTAAAACGAGAGCATGCCGTCAGACTTCGCGAGACTGTTGATCTCCGCCTGCATGTCTGCTCCGACGGGCAGCGCCCCCTCCCAGATTTTGCCGACCGAATCGACGACCGCAACGTTTGCGCGCACGACGGAATCGATCTCATGCGCGTAGTGCTGGCTCATCTCTTCGAGCGAAGCCGACGTCGACTCGCGCAGTGCCGAGCTCGCCATCGAGTAAATCGCAATGCCCATGATAAGGAATGCAAGGACGAGCGGAATGCCGATCCCAAGCATCATCTTCGGTTTTAGTTTCATGTTCGAACATCCTCCTAAAGCTCGTTGCGCCAGCCTTGACGCATGTTCCGAAAGGGAAAAACGGCGTATTGCGTCAATCCATCCGATTCATTTTATGATAAATCCATTCGATTCTTTTTCTTAAAATCCTGCTAGAAATCCAGTTTTATTTGTCTGCCCGCACAAAAAGGCGTGACCGAATGGCCACGCCTTTTTGCGTCCCGTTTCCAAAGCCTAGTGTGCCGCGGCAGCCGTTCCTGTCGCAGCATCCGCCGCACCTGCGCTGCCCGCTGCCTTTTGGCCGAGCTTTGCGAGCGCGGCTTCCAAGCGCTTCGTGATCGCGGCATGCGTGTCCTGCGTGATCTTTGGCATCTTGTCCTCGCCCGTCGCGTCCTTCCACGTGATGCCGGCCTGCTTGAAGCCCGCTTCGATCGCGCCCTGCATGGCCTTGAGCTTCGCCGCGTCGTTTCCCGCGAGCGCCGTCGCCATGCCGAAGAGGCGGTCCGAAACCGCATGCACCGACCACTGGCCGCCGTCCGCAATCGCTTTCGCCGCCTCTTCGGGCGTCGTGCCGACAGATGGCAGGACGAACTTGTCCGCCCCGATCTTCGTGCCGCCGAAGTTCAGCGTACCGACGCCGTCATCGACGTAGCCCTGAAGCTGCTTGTTGTGCGACGAAAGCACATCGATCATGAGCTGGTAGGCGGCGTTCACCTTGCTGCCGCCGTTCGCCGAGAGCGAGCCCTGCACGAGCAGGTTCGCATTCGTCGTGCCCTTCGCCATCGATTCGAGCATCTTTTGATAGCCGCTGTCAATGCCTGCCTGCAGAACCTTCGCCTGCTCTTTCGTCAGGCCTTTGATCGCCTTCTCCTGCGCTGCGCCGTCTGCCTTGACGTCAATTTGGTACGCACGCGTCGCCGCACTTGCCGCAGACGCATGCACGTCCTTTGCAGGCGCCACGCCGCCTGCCTGCTTCGCTTGACGTGCCGCCGCGACGTCGGACGCCGTGACGTTCGCCTGCGTGCCCGCGCCCATGCCCGAAACCGCAGTTGCATTCGTTACTTCCGTTACATCCATGTCCATGTCCTCCTTTTGCTGCCCATCCTTGTGAACGGTCTATCGCCAGCAGATAGAGCCATTCGCTTATATTATCGTGCATTCGCCTGTTTTTGACAAGGAATTTTTCGCGGGCTTTCACGGGCTTTCACGGGCTTTCACGCACCGGCCACACGGCAAAAAGAACCAAAACAAGCCATTGAAACTTTTTCTCATGATAACGGCAGGAATCCGTTGACAATCCAACTTTAGAATGATAGGATTGCATTGACAAGAGTTTTTTTTCACATATACTTCGATAGCAGGGGGTAATCGAATGAATCAGAGAAGAAAGATTGTCGTCATCGGTGCCAGCAACGTCGGTTCCGCCGTTGCGAACAAGATTGCGGACTTCCAGCTCGCAACGGAAGTCGCGCTCATCGACATCAATGAGGATAAGGCATGGGGCGAGGCAAAGGATTCGAGCCATGCGACGAGCTGCATCTACAGCACGAATATCAAGTTCCACCTCGGCGACTACGACGACTGCAAGGATGCAAACATCATCGTCATCACGGCCGGTCCGTCCATCCGTCCGGGTGAGACGCCGGATCGCCTCAAGCTCGCCGGCACGAACGTCAAGATCATGTCGTCCGTCTTCAGCGAGATCGTAAAGCGCACGAAGGAAGCCATGATCATCATGATCACGAACCCGCTCGACGTGGCCACCTATGCGGTATCGACGATGTTCGATTACCCGCGCCATCTCATCCTCGGCACGGGCACGCTCCTCGAGACGTATCGCTTCCGCCGCATCCTCGCCGATCGGTATCAGGTCGACCCGAAGACGATCCACGGATACGTCCTCGGCGAGCACGGCAATGCGGCATTCGTCGCATGGTCGACGACGGGCTGCGCAGGCTTTTCCATCGATCTCCTCGACGAGTATTTCCATCATACGGAAAAGCTCAGCAAGGCCGGCGTCGAGAAGGAGCTCGTGCAGGTCGCATACGACGTCATCAACCGCAAGGGCTTCACGAACACGGGCGTCGCGATGGCGGCATGCCGCTACATCAAGGCGGTGCTCTACGACGAGCACACGATCCTCCCGTGCTCCGCGGTCATGGAAGGCGAGTACGGCATCAAGAACGTCGCCCTCTCCATCCCGCGCATGGTCTGCGCAGACGGAGTCGTACGCTCGTTCGAGATCCACCTCTCGGACGACGAGCTGGAAAAGATGCACAAGGCCGCCCAGAGCGTCCGCCATGCACTCGACGGCGCAGGCGTGAAGTAATGTGAAGAAGCCCTCACGGCTTGGCCAAGAGGGTGCTGCGGGCAAGCGCGCGATTCGTTTGCCCGCAGCTTTTTTCATGCAGCGCGTTCCACAGGACAAAAAAGAGATTGCCGCAGGACTTTGCAGCAATCTCTTTTTCCGTTCCATGGGTTTCCCTGCTCCCAGCATCTCAGCAGGTATGGCACTTCTCGAACAGTCCTTTTCCCTTGAGGAGCTTGACCATCGTCGCGCCGATGTGCGCGACGGTATCGGCCACGGGGATGCCTGCTGCGGTGAGCGCGGCAACTTTGTCCGCCGCCGTGCCCTTGCCGCCTGAGATGATCGCGCCCGCATGCCCCATGCGCTTGCCCGGAGGCGCCTGACGCCCTGCGATGAATGCGGAGACGGGCTTTTCTTTCAGGTTCTCCTGGATCCACTTCGCCGCGTCCTCCTCCGCCGTGCCGCCGATCTCGCCGATCATGAGGACGGCGAGCGTATCGGGATCGTCCTTGAAAAGCTTCAGCGCATCGATG
Organism: Mitsuokella sp. oral taxon 131 str. W9106; assembly: GCF_000469545.1. Classification (GTDB taxonomy): domain Bacteria; phylum Bacillota; class Negativicutes; order Selenomonadales; family Selenomonadaceae; genus AWVT01. Next base: position 6,038 of record NZ_KI273053.1, read on the forward strand.
AAGTCCATGCCCTTGACGGGGTCGCCGCCGATGCCGACAGTCGTCGTCTGCCCGATGCCCGCGTTCGTCAGCTGGAACGCCGCCTCGTAGGTGAGCGTGCCGGAGCGCGAGATGACGCCGACGTGGCCAGGCTTGCTGACGCTGCCGGGCGTGATGCCGAGCTTCGCCTGATCTGCGGTCAAAATGCCGGGGCAGTTCGGTCCGACGAGCCGCGTCCTGCGCCCTTCCAGGTAGCGGCGCACCTTGACCATGTCGAGCACGGGGATGTGCTCGGTGATGCAGACGACGAGATCGAGATCCGCATCGGCCGCCTCCATGATGGAGTCCGCTGCGAAGCGCGCGGGCACGTAGACGACGGATGCCGTCGCGCCCGTTGCGCGGACGGCGTCCCGCACGGTATTGAACACAGGGACGCCCTCGACGGACTGCCCTGCCTTTCCAGGGGTTACGCCGCCGACGATCTTCGTCCCGTAGTCGAGCATCTGCTTCGTGTGGAACGACGCCGCCTTGCCCGTGATGCCCTGTACGATGACTTTCGTATCCTTATCAACCAAAACTGACATAGCCTTGCCCTCCCTTTCAAGCCTTCGCCGCAGCGACGCGCTTCACGATCTCTTCCGCACCGCCTTCCATCGTCGCGGCGGGGAACACGTTCGCAATCGGCGTGTTCTTCAGGATCGCGCGCCCTTCCTTGACCTTCGTCCCCTCAAGGCGCACGACGACGGGAACCGGCAGCGATTTTCCATCGGGAGAGATGATCTTCGCCGCCTCGATGATGCCGTTTGCGATGTTGTCGCAGCGGTTGATGCCGCCGAAGATGTTGACGAAGATGCCTTTTGCCTGGCCGCCTTCGAGCATGATGCGGAACGCCTTTGCGATCTTCTCCGGCTCGGAGTCGCCGCCGACATCGAGGAAGTTCGCCGGCTCGCCGCCGTAGTGCTTGATGATGTCGACGGTGGCCATCGCGAGGCCAGCGCCGTTGACCATGCAGGCGACATCGCCGCCAAGGTTGACGTAGTTGAGCCCGGCTTCCGCCGCCTCGCGCTCCTTCGGATCCTCCTCCGTCTCATCGCGAAGCGCGACGATGTCGGGATGGCGGAAGAGCGCGCTGTCATCGAAGTTGAGCTTCGCGTCGAGCGCGATGACGTCGTCCTCTGCCGTGACGACGAGGGGATTGATCTCGACCTGCGAGCAGTCCTTGCCGATCATCACCTTGTAGAGCCCCTGCATGAGCGCCGTCGCCTTGCGGATGGCAGGCGCGGGGATATGGATCGCATACGCCATGCGCTGCGCTTGAAACGGAGCAAGCCCAATGACGGGATCGATGTATTCCTTGTAGATCTTTTCGGGGGTCTTGGCAGCGACCTTCTCGATCTCAACGCCGCCTTCTTCCGAGCCCATCATGACGATGCGCGCCGTCTGGCGGTCGACGACAAAGGAGAGGTAATACTCTTTCTGGATGCTTGCGCCTGCCTCGATGAGCAGACGTCCGACTTTCTTGCCTTCAGGACCGGTCTGATGCGTGACGAGCGTCTTGCCGAGCAGCTCTTTTGCATAGCCCCTGACCTCGTCGGCCGACTTCGCGATCTTGACGCCGCCCGCCTTGCCGCGGCCGCCCGCATGGATCTGTGCTTTGACAACGATAACGGGAGTAGCGAGCGCTTTCGCGTTCGCTACCGCCTCCTCCACCGTGAACGCCGGTTTGCCGTCCGGGACATGCACGCCGTAGGAGCGCAGGATTTCCTTGCTTTGGTACTCATGGATATTCATTGTCTTGCCCCCTTATGCACTGAAGAAGCCGAGATGTTGCGCCAAACACGATTCGGTATGGTTCGGTTATCATTCACCTCGGCTTCGATGGTTTTATTATAGAACTTTCCCTTTATTTCGTCTAATTATAAATATTTATTTTATTCATTGATGGTTCTTATGATAAGTTTCCAGCTTGCGCGCCGCATCGAGCAATACGCTCTGCGTGATCTTGTACGGCATGATGCGCACGTCCTGCTTTTTCTCCGTCGCCTGAAAGACGCGATGGATGTCGTCCTCGCCCGCGCCGATGTCCTTGCGGCACGTCGGCAGCCCGATCCTGCGGCAAAAGCGGAAAAAGCGCTCGAATTCTTCGACCTGCCCATCGCAGAGCAGGAGAAGAAGGATGCCGTAGGCGACGAGCCCGCCGTGCTGACGGCACTGCTCGCGCGCGGAGAGATTGCCGAGCTCGACGAAGAGTGCGTGCGCGATATGCCCGTTGTACTCGGGCGCAGCGAGATTCGAGACGAGACCGCTCGTGATGATGACGGCGAGCACCGTCTCCTCGAACGCGAGGCTCGCGCGGTGCTGACGGTTGTCCTCCAGCGCCTGCGCGCCGTAGGCGTAAAGCGGCTCGGCGCACATCTTCGAGAGCGCGATGCCCATGCCGTCGCGATGGCAGAGCGTCTTGCCGCGCGACGCGATCTGCGCCTCGTAGAACTTCGCCATCGTGTCCCCGATGCCGCGCCGCAGCACCTCGACGGGGGCATGGACGAGGATGCGCGTGCAGATGAAGACGTGAACCGGCGGCACGATGGAGTAAAGGTATTCGCGGAAGCGGCCGTCCGGCTCGTAAACCGTCGCGATGCTCGCCGATGCCGCGCAGCTCCCCGCAACGGTTGGAAAGGTAAAGTACGGCTTGTTAACCGTGTGCGCAACGGCTTTTGCCGTGTCGATGACCTTGCCGCCTCCGACGGCAAAGATCATATCGGCCTCCGCGACAGCGCTGTCGTTCGCGATGCGCGCGATCGCTTTGCGCGTCGTCTGCCCGCTCGCATGGATGAACCCCGTGAACTCGAGCCCGACCCCCTCGACCGCCTTGACCATCTTCTCCTGCGCCGCCTCGACCCCTTCCCTGCCGCCGATGACGACGACGGTCTTTCCGTAGCGCGGACAGATTTCGCGTATCTTGTCGTACGCCTCCTCGCCGATCGTGTAGTTCGGAAAAGATACCGTATACCGTTTCGTCATAAAGCCTCTCCTTTTCTGCATCTGCCGCGCGCTTGCCGCACGTTGCCGCTCAGTCAGTTGGCGCGAGCACGTAGACCGTCTGCGCCTTCCACGTATCGCCCTGTTTCAGATACGGCTGGGGGAAGGAAGGATTGGCAGGCGCATTGGGGTAAAACTGCGTCTCCAGGCAAAACGCGCCGCGTCTTTCGTAGACAGCGCCGTCCTTGCCGTGCACGCCCTTCAAGGCATTTGCCGTGTAGAACTGTACGCCGGGCTGCGTCGTATAGCACGTGAGGGACAGCCCGGTCTCCTCCGCCTCGGCATACGCTGCCTTCTTTAGGCCGCCCGCTGCGTAGTCGATGGGGCAGCCGGGATCGTAGCCGAACATGCCGGGCCTCTGCTCGACGGCTGCCGGTTCGTCGCGGATGACCCAGTTGTGGTCGTAGCCGCCTGCCATCCTGAGTTCGTCGAAATCGTCGTCGATATGTGCGCCGATCGGCGTGAGCGTTCTGAGATCCATCGGCGTGCCCGCGACGGAAAGAATCCTGCCGTCGGGCAAGGACTCCGCATCCGCCCACGTGTATGCATCCGAAAAGAGCTGGATTTTCTGTGCGAGCACCGATCCCGAATCGTGTCCTGCGAGATTGAAGTAGGCGTGATTCGTGAGATTGCAGAGCGTATCGGCATCCGACTCCGCCGCATAGGTGAGGCAGAGTTCGTTGTCGTTCGAAAGTGCGTAGCGAACCCTTGCCGTGAGATTGCCGGGATAGCCGCCCTCCCCGTCCCTGCTGCGGTACGTGAGCAGAAGCCCCGTGTCCGTCGCCTCCGCATCCCAAAGCCTCCGATGGAACCCAAAAAAACCGCCGTGAATGTGGTTTTGCTTCTTCGATCCCGTGTTGCATTCGAGCTGGTAGTCCTTGCCCGCAATCGTCACCCTGCCGCCCGCGATGCGGTTCGCCACGCGCCCGACGAGCCCACCAAACGATGCCGTATCCGCCTCATACGCGGCCGCGCTTTCCAATCCAAGCACGACATCGACGCGCCTGCCGCCTCGTGCAAACGCGCTCCAACCGACGAGACGTGCGCCGAACGTCGTCACCTTTGCTTCCGTTCCCTTCGTGTTTCGGAGGGTGTAGAGAGATGCTTCCCGCCCATCGCGCAAGCGGCCGAACGATTCCTTCGTGATTTTTGCCATTGCCGAGTCCTCCCGAATTGCTTTCTGATTCCATACAATTTAACTTTACTCGTTCCGATTTCGTTTGTCAATGAGGAAGTCCGCGCGGTGTAGGTTTGTCAATGAGGAAGTCCGCGCGGCTCTACAATAAATGTTGTGGGAACTCATTTTATGAGTTATCTCACAGCATTTATTTTTTTGCCTAAAAACGAGGTGAAGGGATGGGGGCAACGGAAAAAATAGCTGCATTTGTGGATGGCTTGCCGAAGGATTGCATTGAGGTGCGCACGGAGGAGCAGATTCGATTTCATCTTCCGCGCAAGTCCTATCCATGTCCGCATTGCGGCTCGACGCATACGATTGTCAATTCATACGGGGCAGTGAAGATGTATGGGCTCAACTCATCCGTGGAATACATTTACCGAAGGAGGAGGATGCTTTGCCAAGATTGCAAGCGCACGTTCTCGGAGGATGCACCTTTTTTGCCGATGTGGCAACGCACACCGCTGAACCGCCTGCGGCAAGTGAGGGCGCGCGCGAATTTTTCACAGGAAGATGTCATGCGGGCAATCGGCGTGAGCAAATTCTTTTATACGCAATTTGAGGCAATAAAGGATCCCGTGATCCCCACGTTGCCCGTTGCCATAAAGATAGCCAATTTTTTGCATACGACAGTGGAAGATATATGGGGAGACATGGAAGGCGGTGGATAGCGTGAATCGATTGAAAGCAATCCGTCTGGCACAAGGGAAGCATCAAGTGGAGATTGCCGATATGGCCAATATCGCGCGTCGGTCATACATCCGCTACGAAGCAGATGCAACGCCTCCGAATGTGCTGTCCGCCATCCGAATTGCAGACGCGCTGGGCGTGGCAGATTTACGGGAAATATGGAATCCTGCTGCATCGCCCAAATAAAAACCGCATCGACGCGGAATCGATGCGGGCAAGAAGATAATGCCACCCTCTCAAAAGTGACAACTATCAGTGCTTATAGGATAACAAGGTTTTATGAAAAATGCAAGAAGAAAATGCAAACTCTCAGGAGGCGATGAGATGGAGGAAGCCATATCGGAATCCACCTACGCTTTGCAGCAGAAGAACGCGGAACTGGAGAAGAAGATCCAGTATCTGGAAACGATCATCGAGGTGCACCATGTCACGAAATTCGATGAGAACCTGCATCGGTTCAAATTGAACATCCGGACCGGCCTGCGCCAGATCGTGGCCGAGCTGCAAGCGATGGAATATGACCCTGCGAATACGGAGCGCGTAGATGAGCTCATCTCCTATTTGCAGGATGTCATTCATGAGCTGGAACGATTTCACTATTGTTAGGAGAATCTCACATGAAAACGATCAGTTTCATCAACCTGAAAGGCGGCGTCGGAAAGACGACGCTGTCTACGAATCTTGCCTACCTGCTTGCCGAATCATGGGAGCTGAAAGTTCTTTTCATCGACAACGACAAGCAGGGAAATGCCTCGCGCTGGCTGGGGGCAGATCCGAATCAAGGCACACTTGCCAATATCCTGATGGATGGTGCGAAGGCAAGCGAGGTGGTGCAGTCCTCGCGCCATGGGAATTTAGACTTCATTGCGGCTGACATGGGGCTGCTGGAAGCGAATCTTGCCGTGCTTGGCAGAAAGACGCAGAGACAGGACGTGATCTTGAAGCAAGCCTTTGAGGAAATCGCAGATCAGTATGCAGTCTGCATCATAGACAATCCGCCTGACATCAACATGAGCGTGTTCAATGCGCTGTCCATCACGGATGATGTTGTCATCGTGACACTCCCCGAAACGGACAGCATGGACGGCATCAAAAAGATGGCCGCACAAATTGAAGATGTGAAGCAGTTCAATCCGTACATCTCCATCAAGGGCGTTTTGGTCAATCAATACCTATCTTATCCCGACCTGTCCGATTCATACGAGGATATGAAAGCATTGGGGCTTCCCCTCTTTCATACAAAGATTTCGTATGCGACACGAGAAGCAAAATATCGTTTGATGACGGCCAGCAAGACGGGGAAGAGCATATTTGAAGTCTGTCCGAATTGTCGTGTTGCCAGAGATATGATGCACTTTGCAGAGGAGATGTTCGCATGAAAAAGCACAACGGCAGCCTGCTGTCTTATCTGAATGCCAATACGCGAAATGCGGCACAGCCCGTGAGCGGCTATGCGGTGCAGCAGATTGACGCAGAAAAAATCATTCCCAACGAAAAGAATTTTTACTCCATCGAGGGGATAGAAGAACTCGCCAATTCGCTTGCCGTATCGGATCATATCCCACCGCTGGAAGTCGTGGACAACGGAAACGGAACGTATCGTCTGATTTCTGGAGAACGCAGGCTCTCCGCTACGCTGTACCGTATTCAGCGCGGCGAAATCACACGGGCAGATCTGCCTTGCCATGTGATTCCGCCATTTGAAAGCCAGGGCGCACTTTCGGCCGAGCAAATGGAGACGCTTTCCATCATCCTGGCGAATAACTATCGGCACAAGACTGCATTGGATCAGCTGAAGGAGGTGCGCGAGCTTGAGCCGATTGCAAAGGCGATTTACGAAGAGGCGAAGGGGCAAGGCGGATTGCTTGACGAAACCGGGAAAAACATGAAATTCCGGACATTCTTTGCCGAGCAAATCCTTTCCATATCGCCGACCGCATTGCAGCGCCTGCAAACCCTGTCCCAGCTTTCCGATGCGGCAAAAGAGGCATTTGACGATGGGCTCATCAGCAAAAGCACGGCGAGCGAAATTGCCAGCCTGGAACAGGACGAACAGGATGCCTTTATTCAAGGGATTCGTGACGGGGAGCATGGCGGTACGGTTTCGGATGCGAGGAACTGGTTCGCTCAGCGCGTGGCAGCGGCAGACGATCAAGAGGAACGGACGGACGTAGATTATGACGAGGAAGGCGAGAAGAATCGTGCACAAAACAGCGATAAGGGCGATGCTGTGCCTTGCGAGGAAAATACCTCAGAAAAAGAAGCGGATATATCGGCATCGTCCGACATGCCTGCTGCATCGCGTGCACCGTCCTATGAGGAGACCTTGGAAAAAGAGGAAGGCCAGACCGTATTTCCAGGGATGGAGCGAGAGAAAGACACCTCGGATGCGGATGAGGAAGTGATGCCAGAGCACGGGCTTGACATGAAATCGTTGATGGAATCGGCAGACAACGCGGAAAAGGATGCCAACAAATGGATTCTAGGAATCTTATCCGAGCTGGAGAACACGGCAAGATCGTTTGCGCAAAATATGGACAGGAATGGCGATACGACAGAAGCAGCAAAATGGGAGCTTCGCAGTGCATCGCTCCGATTGGTGATAGAGACCATTCGCTAAAGGCGGGGGGCAGCGGGCATGTGGATTAAAAAATTTACAATCAGAGGGATTCTCGTCGGGCTAGTATGCGTATTTTTCCTGTCTCCTGTCTGCATGGCAGAACTGCCCATCACATCATCTTTTGGTTGGCGCGTCCATCCCATCACGGGCGCATGGAAGTTCCATAGTGGGCTTGACCTAGGGTACGACTATGGCACGCCCATCCCTGCGATGTTCGATGGCGTTGTCGTGCAAGCGGGGGATTTCGGCGACGGCTACGGGAATCAGGTCATGCTGTACCATCCTGCGATGGACTGCTACACGCGCTATGCGCACATGTCAGGCGTGATCGTAGACGTTGGTGCCAGTGTGGCGCAAGGGGAAATCATCGGATACGTCGGTGCAACAGGGAATGCCACAGGGCCACATCTGCATTTGGAGTGGATTGTCAAAGGCGAGGACGGGGGTTATGTCTATGCCGATCCCATCGGGTTATGGATGTAAGGAGGGAAGAATATGTCTAGCTTGGTCATGGATGAACACTGGCTCATGGTGAATCCTTGGCTTGCGAAGCAAATCGGGCTGCATGAGGCGCTCTTTGTCCAGCAGCTCCGATTTTGGATGAACCAGGGCATGGGATACGTGGATGGAGAGGGGCGTCGCTGGATTTACAATTCGATTGAGGATTGGATGAAGCAGTTCCCGTTCATCAGCTCCGTCAGCACGTTCAAGCGGATGTTGCGCGCCTTGAAGGAGACGCACCGCATCTTGCTCACCACGACGCAATTCAACCGCGTGCAGGTCGATCGGACGCTCGCCTATACGATCAACGAGGAGCGATTGGCAGAGCTGGATGCGCAGTATCAGCAGGAGAAAGCGATGGCGCGCAAACCGTCCGTGAAGAAGGCAGCTGCTCCCGCAAAAACAGTCGAACCCTCCGCAAATCCAGCAAAAGGTCAAACAAAACCTACCATAGTGTCAAAATGGAACTCTGCGGATAATCAAGGCTCAGAGGACTTTTCTTATAATAAAATAAGAGAATCGCAACCAAAAGGTCAAAGTGAACCCACCATGGTGTCAAAAAGAGACTGTCCATCGGGTCAAAATGACACTTTCCATAGTGTCAAAATGACACCATGGAAGTCCATTGCAAATCCCCCGTCCGGACAAGGGCTCGCGGCCTCTCCTCGCGCGCGCGTATATAATACAACAACAAATACAACAGAGTTTAATAAAACAACAACAACACAACTTGACGAGAAGAGAGATCGTGACGCCTCCCAAGCGGAGGTGACGGGATTCTCCTCGGTCGGCCCTCTCTTGTCGTCCGCTCTGCCACAGCCTGCTTCCCCTGCGGTGCAGTCGCAAGGCGAGACGCGTCCTGTTGTTGTTCCTCTTGAAACGCTGCTTTCGGTGGGCGAGAAGCAAGGCGTTCCGGCAGATTCCATCCGCAAATGCGTGAAGCGTTTCGGGGAGCAAAGAGTGCAGGCCATGCTGGAGATGCTCAAACAGGCAAAGAAAAGCCACACAATCCAGAATGCGGCAGGGTGGCTCTATACGGCACTGAAAGAGAATTTCGAGCAATCCCCGCAGCAAAGGCAGAAGTGCGAGCGTGACAAGGCATTGCAGGTGCGCAGGGAGCATACCATGCAGGCCATTCGTGAGGAAAAGCAGGCGATGGCAGATATGCCACTTGATGCAAGCAGCCCGTTCTACCAGCTCATGATGCGCCATAAGCATGGCACGGCAAGCCGTGATGCACCGGGGGAGGGACTATGAACACGATCAAAGCGCCGGATCTCGGCACAGCACTTGCGTCGATCGCGCTAAGGCGCGCCTTTCGGCAGCGGCTCATCCCGCTTTCTCTCGAAGAGCTTGTAGCCCTCTGTGCGAGCGAGACGCATCCGCGCATCCTTGCCGGCTATCTTCGCTGGCAGCGCGAAGAGATCAACCGGATTCTCGTCCATGTCCTGCTAGAGAGCATGGACAAGCTCGAAGCGGAATTCCTCCGCCGCCACTATCGCGACGGGAAAAGCATGCACTACCTCTCCATGCGCCTGCCTGCCTCGGAACGCCAGCTTTATTGCATGAACGAGCGTATTTTATCGCGCCTGTCCTCGCTGCTCTTTTACCGTCCGAGCCTTGCCGACGCTTACTTCCCGCGCATCCCGTACAACCTCCTGTCCATCCTTGACATGCGGCTCAGCACCTTTGCCCTTCGCGTGGACGTCCCCGTCGATGAAGGCTGGCTGGATGCCTTGCAGGAGGCGCGCAATGTCTCGCGCGAACTGCTGTCCTTCATGGATTCCTTTCGGCGTGTGCCGCTTGGCGCAAGCAGCCGCGCACAGCAATATCAGCGCGTGATCCATGCGAAACTGCGCGATCCGTTTGCCAGCGTGCAGGAAATCGTGGACGAGATCGGCGATATGGGACTGACGGCGAGCGTGGCACATGCCTATCTTGGCGCCTATCAGCGGCAGATCAAAAAAATCCTGAATCCGAAAAAGTTTGCAGTTTTTAAAAACTGCAAGAATTTATAATAGCCTTAGAGCCGAATCTTAACGCGTGGTGCAGAAAAGGAGAATCACGATGCAGCGACGCCAACGCCATTTTCCGAGCCCGCGAGAAAAGCCGTGGGCATGGGCGATGATCGCCTTTGTCTTGTTCATGCTCATAGCAACTGCGGCAGGCTGGGAGTTCCCGAAGCAGGACATCATCATCTGGAACGAGACCGCGAGCCTGCCGCGCGGGTTTTACCTGCGCATCCCTGCGCGGCAGATCGAGCGCGGCGATATTGTCGTCTATCAGCCACCGGACGCGGTGCGTGCGATCAGCGATGCGCGCGGCTATGCTTCACGGCCAAACGCACTATTTTTAAAGCGCGTTGGTGCGGTCGCTGGCGATACATACCGCATCTCGGCAAATGGCGACCATGCGCTTTTTGCCATCAACGGCGCATACAAAGGGCAGGTGCAGGACGTGGACAGCAAGGGACGCCCGCTTCCGCAGCTTGCGCGGGATGTGGATCATGTCGTGCCGGATGGGGCATTCCTCCCCCTTGCGGAGTCGCCGCGCAGCTTTGATGGACGCTATACGGGACCTGTCCCGCTGGCCAACATCAAGGAGGTCGTCGTCCCGCTGCTCGCCATTTGGTAAGGAGGCCGTGTGTGAAGGTGAGGTTATGGCATTGCCGTGGCAGTGCTGCCTATCAGGAACGGATCCGGCCGCAAGTGCAGCGCATCCTAGGCATGTCCCACGGCGCGCGCACGCGTGTGGCGCTTGCCATCGCGGAAGCGGCAAAACTCCTTGCAGGGGCAGAGGAGACGGAGCTTGCCATCCAGCTATGTTGCGAGGCAGGGGATCTCCGCGTCGTGCTTCGGGCGCGATGCGAGCACGAGGCTTTTCCCGCGCAGGCTGTCTATCGGCGCTTCAAGTGGCTTGGGGAGGAGAAGCGGAGCGCAGCGGAAGCACTTTCTCGCGATCCGCTCCTTCGTTCCCTTTGGCGCATGCTGCTTCCGGCGGAATACGTTGTGCTCGAGGAGACGGGAAGGAAAATCATCTTGCTGTTTCAGAGCCCCTTTGCGGTGGATGAATCCGATTGGAATATCGACGTGCTTTCCGAGCGTCTCTTGCTCGAACGGGATGCCGTGGCACGTTAAGGAGGTCGTTATGGATCTATGGCACTATTTGCCCTATCGGGAAGACCGGGAGCGGCAAAAAATCTTTCTCTATGGCTCTGCGGCAGGCGGCGTGATGAGCGCAGGCATCCTTGCCACACTCTTTGCCTTGGGGGCAGCGTTCTTCTATCCGCGCATGGAAGCGGCGATGCAGCGCGAGGCCTCGCCGGGCGTGACAAGGCCGTATGACCTGTCAGGCGGCCTTGCGGCAGGCGGGAACTTCTTCCCGCGCGGCACGCAGGCCGCGCCTGCGGATGCAGTTGCTGCCGCAGGCGGCGTCACGGCAAAGCCAATCCGCGCGACGAGCGCCCCGCGTGCGGCAGGAATTGCGCAGGGGGCGATCCCGCTGCCGACCATTCCCGTGCCTTCCGTGCCTGCCGCGCAGAGCGTGCCACAGGCGCAGCCTGTCCCCGTGCAGAGCGCCGCAGCATCGGGGCAGAGCACCGCTGCTGCGCCAGAGAATGCGCCCGCGAAAACAGCGGAAAAATCCACGCAGGATGGGCGCATTGCCTTCTTTGGCGGAGACCCTGTACCGCTTGGAAAGCCGAATTAAGGAGGATACGATATGGCACTCAATTTATTCAAACGGCCGGAACATTTTTCAGACACCAGCAACATGAAAAGCCCTGCCACCCCCGCCGAACGTGCGCGCGCCGTCATGGACGAACGGCTCGGCAGTGCGACGGTGCAGTCGTACAACTGGAGACGCATCTCGCTCGGGCTTCTCGTCGCGTGCATCGTGCTCTCCGTTGGGCTAACGGTACAGTCGCTTAAATCCCAAATCATCCCGTACGTCGTTACCGTGGACAAATCGACAGGCGAGGTAGAGAAAGCAGGGGCTTTCGTCTCGCAGGATTATACGCCGCAGGATGCAGAGATCTGCTATTTCTTAGGGCAATTCATACAAAACGCACGCTCCATCCAGCTCGACCCCGTGCAGCAGGACAAGATGCAGAAAAAAGCCTATGCCTTCCTGACACAGGCAGCTGGGCAGAAGTACAGCGCAATCCAAAAGAACGAGCACTTTGCGGAACGCTACGCTACCTACACGGTTCAGACGAAAATCACGAGCATCGCCAAAATTCCGGATACGCAATCCTACCATGCGACGTGGACGGAAGAAGAGTTCAATATTGCGACGGGCAAGCAGGAAGACAAGAACTACCAGTGCGTGTTCTCGGTGACGACAATCCCGTCCAAAGATGAAGCGACACTCCTCGTGAATCCGCTCGGATTGTATATTTCGGACCTGAATTTCTCAACCGAAATAGGCGGGAAGGGCAAGAGCGGAGCGTCGGGAAGCAATAGACAAAATGCAACGGCAGCGTCGAATGCGGCATCTGCTGCGACGTCGAATTCGTGAAAGATTCAGGTGTCCAAATTGGACACCTGAATAAAATTCCATATTATTCAGTTTTTGAAGGATTGGGAGGAACATCAAGATGCAGACGACTTATCCAATAAGAACGCTTGCGCGTGTGCTCATTGGGCTTGTTCTTGCCGGGAATATGAGCTTTGCACAGGCAGCAGAGTCTACGGCCGATTCGGCAAGTGCGGCGCAGGCAGCAGAATCAGCTGCAATCCCTTCGGCTGAGGATACTTTGAAGAAATTGCAACAGGCACGCCTTGCCCGAGAAGATGCAGCGACAGACAAGGCCGCGTCGCTCCATGCGGCAGATACTGGGACGAAAGGCAAAAAGAGTTCGCGTGAAATGGCAGCTGAAATAGAGAGCCTTCGATCGGATCTCTACGCCATGAGCACGACGCAGGCAGAACTGCTATCCCTTTTGGACGAGCTTGCCGAAAAGCTGGCTGGCGTAGAGAGGGAACAAGAAAAAACGTATGCCGCCATTCCGGCACCTACGAACCGCGCTCTTGTCTATCCTGCCGCAGCAGGACATGTCAGCTACACGCAAGATGCCATCAATTCGCAGGGCGACTCGACAATGGTATTCACCTACGCCCCTGAGCAGCTTTATAAAATCTATTGCCGGCGCGGCTATCTGACAGACCTTGCCTTCAAGAAAGGGGAAACGATTCAGTTTGTCGGAGGTGGAGACACAGCCGGGTGGGCAGTGTCGCAGAGTGTCGTGGACGGCACGCCGCATCTCTATATCAAGCCAATCGTGGAAAAGTCCACGACGAACCTTATCGTCACGACAAATCGGCGCAGCTATCAAATGATCCTAAACACCTCGGATTGGTACAATCCCATGGTGTACTGGACGTATGGCGCGGAAGACCATGCCAATGCGCTCTATGAAGCACAGCAGGAAAAAGAGAAAAAGACTGGCTCGGTCGCCGTGGCCAGCGTGGAAGATCTTGACTTCTCCTACAAAGTATCGGGAAACAGCGCTGCATATCGTCCCACCATGGTGTTTTCCGATGGAGCGAAAGTCTATCTGAAATTCCAAAAGCTGCCGAGCCACCAAGTCCCGCTCTTTGTGCAGGAAGCGGGGAAGAAAAACCTGACGCTTGTGAACTACCAGCAGAAGGACAACTACTATATCGTCGAAGTGCCATTCACCAAGGCACAGCTTCGCGTCTCGGAGCACGAGACCATAACGATTCAGCACAAGAAGTGAGGTGGAGATCGTGGCCGACTCGAGAATCCAAAGCTACATGAAAGCCTTTTCAAACCTAGTCAAGCAAAAACTGCACAAAGAGAAAAAGCCTCCTTCGGAAGAAGAGGCGGAGGCAGAGAACTACGCAGGCGATGCGGGCGACGACAAGCCGGGCGAGCAGAGCATGAATGGCGGCACGCATAAAAAGCCGCGCACCATCCGCCGCAAGCTGATCGGCATCGCGATGCTCCTCTTTGTCGTCGCTTTTGCCGCAAGCTACCTTGTCAGCAGCGACGAGGACACAAAGGGAAAAGACCAGAATCCGATTGCCTCGCACAGCACGGCGCAGGAAACCAAGAATCCATCCGCAAAAGGCGAGGCAGGCAAGCAGAACGAACTGAGCTACAAAGACCTCCGCATGCTCGACCAGAAAAACCAAAACCCGCGCCAAGCGTCTGCCCAAGCAGCGCAGGCCGGGCAAAACGGGGAGAATCCTGCCGCGCAGCCGGCGCGGACGGGCGCATATCCCTCGTCCACGCCGCGAAGCACGCCGCCATCCGTCCCATCCATCCCCGCGCCCACCTACTCGGCAGGCGCGCCGGTCATTGCTTCGCCGGCCGCAGCACCGGCAATGCCGTCGGCGCAGACACAGGAAAGCAAGGCGCAGCGCGCCGCAGATGAGATGGAAAAGCGATTTGCATCCGCCATTGACTTTGCGCTCGGACGGAGTCCCGCAGCATCGCAGCCGGCAGCGGGCGCGGACCATGCGCCTGCTGGAAACGCCGTCGTGCCCACTTCGGCGCAAGCGCCCGCACCGACCTCGAACTCCTTGCAGACCGCAAGCCTGTCCTATGCGACGGGCAATCCATATACCCTGCAAGCCGGCACGACGATCCCCGCCATGCTCTTTTCCGGCATCAATACCGACGCACCGGGGCAGGTGACCGCACAGGTGACGGCGGACGTATACGACACCCTCTCACAGCGCAACGTGCTCATCCCCGTCGGCTCGCGCCTGCTCGGCGAATACGAGGGTGGCGGGGCAGAAAGCGGGCGCATCGCGGTGACATTCCGCACGCTCATCCTGCCGAACGGTGATGCCTACGACATCGGCAGCAGCATGGTGGCCGTCGATGGGGCAGGCTACAATGGCATCACGGGCAAAGTCCATCGGCACACCATGCGCCAGATCTCGGCGGGCATGTTCTCCAGTGCGATCGCCGCGCTCGGCTCGCTTGCGAGCGGGGACAGCTCTTCGCAGAACAGCTACACCGGCGGGCAGATCGCCATGCAGGGCGCGATGGCGAACCTCATCAACTCGACCTCCCAGCTCTTTTCAAAGGCGGCAGGCGGCATCAAGCCGACCGTCACCATCGAGCCAGGCTATCAGTTCACCATCTATGTCAAGCAGCCGATCACCTTCGCGAGCGGCGTGTAAGGGAGGCATCCATGCAGGAAATCGACGAAAAGGACAGGCCGCGCCTCTTTATCCTCTGCGGCGTGATTGCCGCCGTCGCCTATGTCGCGGCGAACTGGATCACGACGCAGTGCATTGCGGCCGACCTTGCCTACCATGAGCTTTTGCCCGGACGCTTGTACGGGCATATATACAGCCCCTTTGCCGTCGATATGTGGCGCAGCAACAAAGAGCTTGCGTCCGCCATCCATGCGACGCTCGCTCAGTATTGGATGCTGGAGTGGGGCATCTACCTCTTGGGCGCGTTCTGCTGCTATCAGGTCTATCGGAACATGGCGCGCATGACGAGCCACGGCACGGCGGACTTCGCCAAGGCGAAGGACATCGAGGAGGCAGGGCTTGCCGCAAAGGAAACGGGCTTTGTCGTGGGGCGCAATCCCTTCAACGATAAAATCATGCTGCATAACGGCCCGGAGCATATCCTGCTCGTCGCGCCGACACGATCCGGAAAGGGCGTCTGCAACATGGTCCCGACCGGCATCTGCTGGAAGCACAGCATTTTCTTCTTCGATCCCAAGGGCGAGCTTTGGAACTTCACGGCCGCATGGCGCAAGCATCACATGCACCAGCGTGTCATGAAGTTCGAGCCGCTCTGCAAGGACGGATCGGCCGCAAAATGGAATCCGCTTGCCGAAATCGACTACCAATCCTTCGAGGAACTGACCGACGTCTCGACCATATCCGAAATGATGGTCAAGACGGGCGAAGGCGGCAAAGATCCCTTTTGGGAGAACTCTGCCGCCGCGCTCGTCAACGGCGTCATCCTGCACCTTCTCTACAAACACGATCAAGAAAGGCGCGTCCTGCCTTGCCCGTCCGACATCATGAGCTTCCTGTCCTCGCCGGGCATGAGCACGGATATGCTCTTCGCTTCAATGAAGCTCTATCCGCATATCGCCAAGGAGGATTTTTTGGAGATAGACGGCAGGCGCAATATCCTAAAAGAAGTATACGGCGAATACATCGACGACTTTCGCCCGTTTGCCAAGGCCTGCCCTGCCTTCGCAGAAGCGGTGGAGAAAAACGAGAAAGCGGCACGCGCCTATGAGGAAGCGCTCCAGGCGGGCAGAGAGGACGCCGCGCCCCCCAAAAGCAATCTGGAGCTGCTGCGGGAGACCCTTGTCCAAGAGGAAAAGCGCGGCATGACATTCAACTTTGCTGCGCCGAACATCAAGGCGGCGAAAAACAAGCAGGAAATCGACCTCGCGATCCAAAGCCACCCAGACCCGTGGTATCAGCTTCTCGTCCATCCGAAAGTAGCCGAGTCCGCGGCCAATATGTATAACGGCGCCGAGCAGACGCGGGCATCCGTCATGCAGACGGCGCAGACCGCGATGGCAGTCTACCAAGACCCGCTCATCCGAAAGAACACAGCCGTCTCCGACTTCGCCCTGCGCGATCTCCTCGATCCTTCGGGAGAAGTGTCGCTCTACCTCGTCCTCCAGCCGAACGACATCGACAAGCTGCGCCCTATCCTGCGCCTTTTCGTCAACACCATGCTCGCCAAGCTCGTGCGCGACATGAAATTCGACACCAAGAAAGGGACGGCGCAAACGAAAAAGCAGCGCCTCCTCCTCATGCTCGACGAGTTCCCACAGCTCGGCAAGCTCGAATCCATCGAGAAAACCCTCGCCATCTGCGCGGGCTATGGCATCAAGATCTGCATCGTCGCGCAGAGCATGGGGCAGCTCAACAAAATCTACACAAAAGACAACGCGATACCTGGCAACTGCCATGTGCAGGTCTACTTCACCCCGACACTGGAGGATGGAGGCGGCACGGCAAAGACGCTCTCGGACACCCTCGGCGAAAAGACCATCCATTCCGTGTCCAAGTCCACGAACGGCAGCAAGATACTCGAAAGCTCCACCTCGACCTCACAGATCGGGCGCAAGCTCATGACGCCGGACGAAGTGCGCCGGATGCCTGCCGACCGCGAGCTCGTGTTCGTTGCAGGCTTTCGGTCCATCTACGGCAAGAAGATCCGCTACTACGAGGAAGAATTTTTTACCAAGCGGATCAAGCCGCCTCCTGCCTTCTCCGATACGTTCACGAAAGTGCAGACATACGCGCAGCTCTTCGCCGTCCATGCGGCCGATCTGGCCGAAATCAAGGAGCGGCAGCAGCGCGTCGCCGAGGCGCGGGCGAAGGAAGAGGAACGCATACAGAAAAAAGCAGAAACACAAACGGGAGAGGAAAACCATGCAGCAGAAAAACAGCCATCTGTCCCGCGGCCTGCCGACACTGGAACAGAAAATCAGGCGGCCGCTCCAGCCCATCGAGAGGAAGCGCAGCAAGCTGAGCCCATCGAGCGGAATGAAGAAGGATCACAGCCCGCAAGTGCGCAAGCGATAGACGATGCCAAAAGCCACGCGCAAGAGCCAATCCCCTTTGCGGCCCTTTGGGAGGAGAGCCTTGCCGCATGGGAGCAGGCAGATGCGAAGCCCTTCTCCGCGCTTTGGGAGGAGAGCATGGCCGTATGGGAGCAGCAGAAAGGAGCCTAGCATGGCAGAGTTCGATCAGGAAGTCAAAGAGCGGCGTATCAAAATCCTGGAAAAAAGCATGGGGCCTGACATCATGCACTATATGCACGATGACAACGTCACCGAGGTCATCGTCAACCCCGACGGAAAACTATGGGTGGACACCTTCGACAAAGGATTCCAGTACACAGGCGTCATCATGGACAGCGAAGAGACGAAGCGCGTGATATACGCCGTCGCCGACCTTTCGGGGCAGGTCATCGACCTGAAGGAAGACCCGTCCCTGCAAGCCGACATCCCCGCCTCGCGCCTCTTCTCCAACTGCCGCTTCCAAGCCGAGCTCCCCATGATCGTGGCCGCGCCGAGCTTCAACATCCGCAAGCACAGCAAGACCGTATTCACGCTTGCGGACTACGTCCGGCAAGGCACGATGACGGAAAAGCAGCGCCAGATCATCCTGGACGCCATCCACGGCAAGAAGAACATCATCGCCGCAGGCGGCACGGCATCGGGAAAGACCACGCTGCTGAACGCCATCCTTGCCGAAATCTCCAACCTGGACGAGCGGATCATCACCATCGAGGACACGAAGGAACTGAAATGCACGGCCGAGAACTACGTCGCCCTCTCGACGACGGACACCGTGGACATGGAGAACCTGCTGCGCAAGACACTGCGCCTCTCGCCGAACCGCATCGTCGTAGGCGAGGTGCGCGGCAAGGAAGCGCTCACGCTCATCGATGCGTGGTCCACGGGGCATCGGGGAGGATGCTCGACCGTGCACAGCGACAGCGCGCAGGACACCTTGTTCCGCTTGGAGGATCTCGTCAGCCGCGTATCGCTTTCGACGCAGCAGGCGGGCATCGCGCGAGCGATCGACGTCGTCGTCTATATCGCGCGCAAGGCCGTCTCGCGCAAGATTGAGGAAATCGTGGCCGTCGATGGATGGGACAGGGAGAAGGGGGACTACATGACGCGGCGTCTGGATATTGATTGACATAGTCAATAAAAATAGAGAGGATAGCAAAATAGGAAAATATGAATTGTGAAAAAATAGATAACAATTTATATAACTTATTGACATACTCAAACACTAGGATATAGGGATAGAAATATTCCTTGTAAAATAAATGGAATACAGAGATTTACATAAAATAACATATCTTGTAAATATGATATTTATAATTTATAAAAATAAATATAAATTATAGTATATACAAAAAGATAAATTCTGAAACTTTAGTGAGATAAAGAAAACGTATCCTTGAAAAACTTTATTACGCTAAAGTCCATCGGAAAGGAGGTGATCCCCGTGTATGAATGCCCAAATTGCGGCCATCGTCAGGACCATCCGGGGCCGTGCGACCAATGCGGCAAGGAAACGGAACGCCGCTGAAAAAATCCCGAATCCGTAAAAGTTTGCAGTTTTTAAAAACTGCACGCTTTTATAATGGATTCATGGGGGAATCCTAACCCCATGAATCCACAAGAAGAGAAACTGTTGTTTGTCATGGAGGAATCATCATGAGCATCAAAATGAAAATCGAGCAGTCCCTTTCCCGCGCCCGCAGCATCCGCATCACGAAAAAGGACGCACTGGACTTTGTAGCGGACAACTGGGTGCAGCTCTTGCAGATCGGCATCTTCCTGCTGCCTGCCGCGACGGGCTTCGCGCAGCAGACCGTCGGCATCGAGCCGCTCAACAAGCCGCTCAATACCATCAAGGAAGCGCTCACGGGCCCGATCCCCATCCTCGTCATTGCCGGGTCGGTCGCCATGGGTGGCATGAGCTGGGCGATGGGCTGGGAGCAGCAGGTCATGATGCGCTGCGTCAAGGGCGCAGGCGGCGGCGCGATCGCGATGGGCGCGGGCAAGTTCATGACCTCGGTCCTCGGGCAGGGCGCGGATGGCTGCTTGTTCTGAGCTGAGGCGTGCGTATGATTGACGAAAAAGACTTGCCGGCCAACACGATCTCATGGACGCACCTGCCGCTCTACCGCTCGCTGACGGAGTACATCCTCTTCATGGGCGTGCCGCGCACGTTCATCATTGCGAACGTCGGCGCGGCGCTCTTCGTGCTGCTGACCTTCGGCATATCCTACTGGTACGTCCTGCTGCTGAACTTCGTCTTGCACTTCGGCGTGCGCCATCTCTCGCAGGACGATGCGCAGTTCTTCGAGTGCTTCAGCAACTACACCTACAAGCGCGACTATTACTCAACCTGAGAGAAAGGAGGCAGGCTGTGTCCTGGAAAGAATACCATCTCACCAATAAGGGCATCGAGGACTGGCTGCCGTGGGGCGCGCTCACGCATGAAAGCGTCCTGCACAACAAGGATGACAGCATGCTCGGCATCATCCGCTATCAGCGGTTCTGCCCGCGCGGGGAGGAAGCGCAGCGGATTGCGCTCCCTGCCTTCCGGCAGGGCTGGTGCCTTTGGATCGAGGAACAATACGCGCCGACGGGAACAGCAGGGGACGAGGAGGCTTGCTTCCTCGTCCTCTGCTGGAATCCGTTCTATAAGCGCGATGCCATGGTACGCAACACCATGGACGGCAAGCCGATCCCGCTTGACAAGGCGGAGGAGGCGCTTGCCGCACTGCTCGATTCCCTTGCGGGGAGCTTCCCACCTTCGGCGAGGGCGTCCGTCCTTGTCTATCAGGAGATCATCGACTACCTGACGTTCTCGCTCACCATGGGACGCAAGCACGCGCCCATGCCCGACCCGCCGATCGATCTCGACATCCAGCTCACCGACGGCATCGATCTCGACTTCTCCGCGAACCATGTGCGGCTTGCGGGCGAGACCTACCTCGTCCTCACGCTGCCTGCCGAAATCGGCTCGTCGGGCGAGGCCGTCCGACATCTTCGCACCGCATTTGCCGATGCCGGGATTCCCTTCCGACACGTCCAGCGGCTGCTCCTATACGATGCGAAATCGGCGAAGAAGGAACTCCAGGGCTACATGGGCAAATGGTGTCCTTCGCGCCGCTACATCAAGGACATGCTGCAAGAAGGCCTGCTCCAGTCCGTGAACGGGCTTTACAACCATCAGATGATATTCCTCGTCCCAGAGGACGAACGGGGGCGCGTCGAGGCGTACCTCACGCAGGCCATCGAGGCGATGCGCCTGCCGTACATCATCGAGGATTTCAATGCCAAAGACCTTTGGTGGGGGAGTCTCCCCGGGCTGTTCCGGGCTGCGCTCTTCCCGCCAATCTGCGGCTTTTCAGGACTTTGTGACCTGCTCGCGCAAAGCGGCGGAAGAGAGGAGGAGACCGATGTACAAACTGAACCTGTTTAAGCGCACCGTGCACCGCCTGTCCGATGACGTGCATTTCGGACGCCTGGCATCGGTGGACGTCGCGGGCAGGAGCGTCGCCGTCTGCATCAACAAGGACGGCTCGCTTCAGGCGACGTGGCGCTATCGGGGACCTGACCTTGACTCCTCCGTGGAGGAGGAGCTTGCCGTCATGACCGATCGCCTCCAGGGCGCGGTCGCGGCGATGAAGACGAACTACGTCCTCTACTTCGAGGCGCAGCGCACGCCGTCCACGGCATACGCTTCCACGGAGTATTTTCCCGATCCCGTCACGCGTGGCATGGACGCCGAGCGCTGCAAGCTCTTTTCGAGCGGCATCTACTTCGAGTCGCGCTTCTACGCGACGCTCTACTGCCTGCCGCCAAGAGACCGGCAGGAGCAGCTCAAGGCCTTCATCGTGGAGGGCAGGGAAAAGAAAATCACCAAGGCCGACGACGTCCTCGCGGGCTTCGCCGAGCAGCTTTACAAGCTCTTCATCATGTTCCGAAACCTGCATATCGAAGTCGATCCGCTGGATGAGGATGCGCTCCTTACCTACCTCCATTCGACCGTCAGCGGCAGGCCGCGCCCGCTTCGCGCACCGAAAACGCCGATGCTCCTCGACCGCTGCCTCTACGACACGCCGTTCTACGGCGGGCTTGAACCGCAGCTCGGCAACCAGCACATGCGCGTCATCGCGCCGATCAGCTACGGCAAGGAGACGATATTCGGCCTTCTGGACGAGTTCAACCGCCTCGACTTTGCCTTCCGCTGGGTGACGCGCGCCTACTGCATGAGCAAGAACGATGTGCTAGGCGAGCTGGACACCGAGCGCAGGCACTGGAAAGGCAAGCTCCAATCCATCACGAGCACCCTTGCCGATGCCGCGATACGCGAGGGCGCACAGAACGCGGAGAACATCGACGATCTCGCTGTCGACCGCATCGCCGAGATCCGCGACGCCATCAATGCCGTGGAGGGCGATCATATCTCCTTCGTCTACTACTCGACGGCCGTCGTCGTCCTCGACGCGGATCGCGAGACCGTTGACGAGAAAGCGAAACTCATCCGGCAGATCTTCATCGAGCGCGGCATCAAGGCGAAGATCGAGGACTTCAACGCCGTCGATACGTGGTTCTCCTGCATCCCTGGCCTCGTCGGGCGCAACATCCGACGGCCGCTCATCTCGACCGGCAACCTCATCCACATGATGCCGCTTGCGCTCGCGTGGTCAGGCGAGGACTGGAACCGCCACCTGGACGGCCCGCCGCTCCTCTACGCGCAGACCGACGGGGCGAGCCCGTACCGGCTGAATCTCCACGTCGGCGAGATCGGCCACAGCCTCATGATCGGCCCGACGGGCGCAGGCAAGTCCGTCCACCTGAATGTCATCGAGGCGGCGTTCCGCAAATACAAGAATGCCCGCGTCATCATCTTCGACAAGGGCGCAAGCTCCAAAGTCCTCACGATGGGCGTCGGCGGCAAGTTCTACGACATCGGCAAATCGCAGTCCCTTTCCTTCCAGCCCCTCGTCCATATCGACGACGAGGACGAGCGCCAATGGGCGCAGGAATGGCTGACCGACTTCCTGCGCGAGGAAGGCATCGAGGTCACCCCGGAGAGGAAGAGCCTCATCCGCGACTCGCTCACGACCGTCGCGGGCATGGAGCCGGGCTTCCGCACCATGACGACCTTCATCAGCTTCCTCCAGAGCCGCAAGCTCAAGGAAGCCTTCTACCCGATGGCGCTGTCCGACGACAACGGCAACAAGGGCGAGTACGGCGAGATCTTTGACTCCGACGAGGATCACCTCTCCATCACGAGCTGGCAGTCCTTCGAGATGGAGACCCTGATGAACGCGAAGCGCATCGTCGGCACGACCCTCATGTACATCTTCCATCGCATCGAGAACGTCGTGAAAAGCGTCAAGAGCGCCGAGAGCGGGCCGACGCTCATCGTCCTTGACGAGTGCTGGGTGTTCTTCGAGAACCCCATGTTCGCCGACAAAATCAAGGAATGGCTCAAGACGCTGCGCAAGTACAATACGTCCGTCCTCTTTGCGACGCAGAGCCTCGACGACATCGCCAAAAGCCCCATCCTCGACACCGTCCTGTCCTCGTGCCTCTCGCGCATCTTCCTGCCGGACAAGCTCGCCATCACCGAATCGCGGAAGGACCTCTACCATGCCTTTGGGCTCAACCGGCAGCAGATCCAGCTCCTCGCGCACGCGACGCCGCAGCGCGAGTACTACTACGACTCGCCGCGCGGCTCGCGCCTCTACAACCTCGCGCTCGACCGATGCCCGTTCACACTCTCCTACGTCTCCGTCAACAAGAGCGCGCTCGCCCGGTGCCAGCGCATCCTCGACGAGTACGGCGAAGAAGCGTTCAACGAGCATTGGATCGCCGAGAACGACCTCATTTTGCCTGATTACCCAAAAGAGGAGGCCATCGCCCTATGATCCAATCCATCATCCTCATGTGCGTCTGCATGATCTGCTACTTCGCGATCCGCGTCAACCGCGTGGAGATGCGCATGAACGCACTCGAAAAAATCCTGCGCGAAGTCGCCAAGGAGAAAGACATCGACACCGAAATGCTCGGCAAGCCATTCGGCGGGGCGACAGGGCTGTGGGACGTCCTGAAAGCCGCATGGAAAGGAAAGTAGGGGAAAAGCATGGAACGAACACCCATCCTATCGACAAGCGACGCCCTCTATGCGCGCTATCGAATCCTT
This sequence comes from Mitsuokella sp. oral taxon 131 str. W9106, assembly GCF_000469545.1. Classification (GTDB taxonomy): domain Bacteria; phylum Bacillota; class Negativicutes; order Selenomonadales; family Selenomonadaceae; genus AWVT01. The sequence goes on from NZ_KI273053.1 coordinate 29,760, forward strand.
GCCTCCTGCTGCGACCTGCGCGCCGTCATCGAGCGCATCGAGCGCGGCATCCTCGCCAAAATGCAGCGGGAAGGATATAGCGACAGCCAGCTTCAGACCGCGCTCATGGAGAGCCGCTGCATGGCATTTGCCGAAAGCGGCGCCGATGCGCAGGCGTATCAGAAGGCCATCCTTCCAAAAGGCAACGAAAATCCGCTGAACACCGCGCTCCCGCCTCCGATCGCACGCTTCAACGAGCAATATGAAAAGCCCCTGCGCCAAGTCCTGGACACCTTTCGGGCAGCCGACGCGCGTGCGCTTGAGACCATGCAGGAAGAAGGCGTCAGCCGCTGCGCCCTGCGCGAGACCTACCTGGGGGAGAGCCTCTACGGCGATCTCGTCGGGAACGCCAAGGAACAGGCCGCCTATGAGCGCGCCATCTGGAAAGCCCACGAGGAAAAGCGGCAGGCGCGAAAAGAAAGTGAGCAGGAAGCGGCAGGGGAGGCGTATGACGCCCTCATCGCCGCACAGCCTGCGGGCGCGCCCGTCGCCGTCCGCGAGGGCATGGCGCTCACCGCGCTCCTCATGCAGGCGAAATGCGCCGAGGAGACGGCAGAAGCCGTGCTCCTCGCAAAGACCGCCTATCAAGGCAAGGACAAGATCGCCTATGCGCGAAAAGCAGCCGCGCAGGCGCTCACCGCCGCTTTTCGCTATGCAAGGCTTGACGCCGCGCCTGCCGTCGCCGAGGCGAAGGCAGGCGAGAACCTCTACGCCGCCTGCTGCAAGGACTATCGGAAGCGGCTCGGCAAACGCGTCCTGACCTACGCAGACGAGCAGCGCATCCTCTCCGTCCTGCAAAAGGGAGGCATCGACAAGAAGCTCCTGACCGAGGAAGTCGCCGCGCACTCGCCGCTGGCAGCCACATTCGGCAGGGAAAAAGATGCGGCCGTCGCTGCCTTGCTCGAAGGAGACGCAGAGCAAGCGACCGATGCGCTAGTAGACCCCGTCACGCCCGCCGACATCTACCAGCGCATCCTCACCGACTATGACGAGGCATTGCTCCAATCGGGCGTGTCGGAAGGCGTCGCCGCGGATCGCCCGCGCTACAACCGCCTTGCGGCAAAGGCGCTCCTGACGAAATACGGCGCGAGCGAGGACGACGTCAAGGAAATCCTGAAACGCTACGGCAAGCTCTCAGATGAAGAGCAATCGGACGACGCGCTGGACGCCCTCCTGCGCGAGGCGCGGGAAGCGCCAAGCGAAGAGCCGCAGGCGCTCGCCGAAGAAATCAAGCAAAAAGAGCAGACGCCGAAGCAGGAAGAGCCGGCCAAGATATGGAACGGACGCCACAAAAGCATCGCGCCGCATGAGCAGAAGCACGCGCCCGCCACCGAGAAAGACGACCTGCGCGACCAGGTGAAGAAACTGCGCACCTACACATTCACCGCCGAGAAAGTCCGCACGCGCGGCACGAAAAGCGCCGAGGAGATGTACGAGGACTGCCTGGAGCAGATCGAAGAAGACGTCCGCATGCCGTTCGACTCCCGCATGGACGAGAGCATCATCCGCCACATGTTCAGCATCGGATATGAAGAGCGCGAGATCGAGGACGCCTTGCAGCACGCCTCGCCGAAGCGGATGCACCAGCGCGCCTACGGGAAAAGCATCGTGAAAAGCATGCTTGCCCGCTTCCCCAGCCTCGGCGCCGCCGTGCAGAACACCGTCGCCAAAGTAGAATACAACTACCTCCAAAACAAAATCGAGGGACAGAAGCCCCTCACCGCCTACGAGCAGAGCCGCGTCCGCGTGCGCGACGTGCCAACCAGCTGAAATTGAAGAAAGAAGGCAAGACCATGTTTACAAACTGGACCAGCAAGAAAACGCAAGCAGCCGTGATCTGCGGCCTCGTCCTCGGCGTCTGCGCGCCGCTCGTCGCCATGGGCATCGCCTCCCACCGGGCGAATGCCGCCGTCATGGTCATCGACGAGAAGAACATCGCCGAGGCAGTCAAGACCGCCATCCAGACGGCGAACATCCTGACGACCGAGCAGAAAGAGCTCGCCCTCAAGATCCTCGACGCGAAAAAGCTCGACTGGGGACTCCTCGAAGAACTGGGGAAAAAGCAAAAGAGCGCGGGCGACTTCTGCGAGCATCCCGACATCCCCTTCGAGGTGGCCAAGAAAAACGGCCAATCCCCTGCCATACTGAACTCCACCAGCTCGCCCGTCGAAATCTTCCGCAACGAGATCGGCAGCATCGAGGCCGTCCTCGACCGCAAGGCGACCCTCGTCGACCTCTACCATGAGACCGCGAAGAACCACAAGGCGCTCGACGCGACCTACCAGGCCGCCGCGCAGCGCGCCAAGGACTCGCAGACCGTCACCAAGCAGATGAACGACACCGTGCTCACCGCCGTCGATGCCGCGAACCATGCCGAGGGCGAGCAGCAGCTCCTGCAGGCAGGCATCCAGATCTCCGCGGCGCAGGCGCTCCAGGCGGCCGACACGAAAGAGCTCATCGCGCAGATGCTCGCGATGGAATCCGAGAAATGGTACGTCGACAACCGCGAGAAGGCCAGCCGCGAGACGCGCGAGCAGGTCATGAAGGACAAGGCAGCCAAATTCTCCGGGATGCCCGTCGACTAGCCGGTGTCCAAATTGGACACCTGAACCAAAGCAAAGAAACATACAAATACGAATACAGAGATAAAATATTCAGGTGTCCAAGTTGGACACCTGAACCAAGAGAAGGAATATTCATCTTTACGGAGGGGCTTCATGGGAAACTGGAAACCAATCAGGGCAGATCGCCTGCTCCTCGTCGTGCTCGTCCTTGCCCTCGCGCTCCTTGCCAGCGCCAGCCCCGGCCTTGCGGCAGGAAGCGGCACGGACACGATCGCAAACGCGGGGACGGGACTAGGCGGCACATTCGACACGAACCTGAAAACCATCGCGAAGGGCATCGTCTCGGCGATGCACGTCATCCTCATCGTCATGACCGCCGTCGCCGGCATGATGATCGCATTCGGCATCGAGGACGGCAAGAAATTCATCTGGCAGGCCATGCTCGGCTTCGGGCTTGCCTTCAACTTCGGCGCGTTCCTCATCGGGACCGACCTCTGGACAGCGAGCTCTGCCACCCAGTCCGCCGTCACCTTCTACACGCCGGAGCTCAAGGATTCCTCCAAGGGCATCAACATCCTAGGCGGCTTCATGAACCACTACACCGAGCACGTCATCGCGCCGGGCGCGAAGAACATCCTGCCGTACTGCACGCGCCTCCTCGTCATCCTCGCCGTCGTGCAGGCGACGTGGGAGCTGTCCATCAAGTTCATGTCGGGCGACAAGCTCCAGTACCTCATCAACATGACGCTGAAGATCGGCTTCTACCTCTTCCTCATGACGAACTGGATCTCCCTCATGGGCTCGCTCTCGGAGGGCTTCGAGCTGCTCGGCATCAAGGCGAGCGGGAGCACCGCCTCGGCGAACAACATCATCGGGGAGAACTGCGACCGCATCGCCCAGCTTGCCACGGACTGCGTGACGACAATCTTCACGAACATATCCTTTGACAGCTTTGGTGTCCTGATTATCATGGTGGTGTCCATGGTGGCGATCATCTACTGCATGTTCATGACCGCGCTCGAGATGTTCATGGCGCGCATCGAGTTCTACACGATGGCGCTCCTGACGCTCCCGCTCCTCGCGTTCGGCGTCACGTCGAAATTCTCCTTCCTGACGGAAAAGGCAATCGGCGCGATGTTCAACCTCGCGATCAAAGTCTGCGCGATTGCCTTCATCTCCGCGATGGCCGTGCCATTCATCGAGAGCTTCGTCCAGAAGCTCAAGGAGACGCCGGGCACGCTGGAAGATCTCGGCATCATCTTGCAGGCGATCCTCGCCTGCGGCATGATCTACATCCTGACAAAGAAGATCCCGGTGCTCGTCACGGGGCTGCTCAGCGGCTCGCCCCAGCTCGGCGGCAACAGCATGGTCGAAATGGCGAGAGGCGCCGCCGGCGGCGTCGGGGCAGCGGCAGGCGCCGTCGGCGCGTTCCGTGCGGCAAGCGCAGCGGCGGACTTCGCTAGGAGCGAGGGCAGGAGCAGCGTCGGCGGCGGATTCAGCCGAGGGACACTGACGCAGCTCGGCCGCAACTTCGCGATGAGCCGCAGCCCTGTGCAGAGCTATCGCCGCTCCATGCAGAATTTCCAATCCACCCTGCAAAACACGGGCAGCAGGACACTGGATCAGATCCGTATGGGCAGGGACAGCAAC
>NZ_KI273053.1:34112-34801 GCF_000469545.1 Mitsuokella sp. oral taxon 131 str. W9106
CTCGGCCGCAACTTCGCGATGAGCCGCAGCCCGGTCCAAAGCTACCGCCGCTCCATGCAGAGCTTCCAAAGCACGCTGCAAAACACGGGCAGCCGTACCTTGGATCAGATCCGTATGGGCAGGGACAGCAACAATGCGTTTTTGAAGGATGATGAAGGAAATAAAACCGAAGCTGCAAGAAAGAATACAGTTACCAACGATACGAAAGACACAAAATAAAAGAAGGGCAGGCTTGCCTGTCCTTCTGTCTTGTCGTTCGGTTTAACGAGCGACGGAGAGAGGGATTCGTTCTGACCGAGAAGCGGGCGATTGATCTTCTAAACGTTTCACTCGTTCTAGCAGCTCTTTGTTTTGTTCCAGCAGCAACCGTACATCCTTACGTAATGCAGCTATCATATCGTTGTTTGCATGGGCATTGTCATAAACGGCATTCAAAACTTCGGAGGGGGAATAATACACCGTCTCTTTCTTCTTTTCGCTATTGCTGCTGGACAGTCCCATCGCAAATCCCTCCATTTCGTCGTCTTTGTTCGCTTTCCATGGCTTTATGGTAGCATATCCGACGTCTCACTGCAAGACTTTTCCCACACTTTTTCCGAAGGAGGCCGTCTCATGCCGCGCATACGAAACTTGCTCGTGCTCGCCCTGCTTTCCGCGGGGCTTCTAGCAGGGCTGCCGCATCACGCGCT
>NZ_KI273054.1 GCF_000469545.1 Mitsuokella sp. oral taxon 131 str. W9106
TCGGCGTCGAGCGAGGAGCTGACGGCGAGCGCGAACCAGACGGCGCAGGCATCGCAGTCGGCGGCGGAGTCCGTCGTCTCGATCGCGGAGCAGAGCGCGGAGCAGAGCCATATCGTCGAGAACGCGACCGAGACCGTGGACGGCATGAAGGCCTCCATGGATCGTGCCTTGAAGGCGGCGGAGCACGCGACAGACGCGGCAAACCACACGCAGGACGCGACGAAGGAGGGCATCGACACGCTGAACTCCGTCGTCGAGGGCGTCGAGGGGCTTGCGCGCGGCGCGAAGAGCGTCGACAGCGCGGTGCAGAAGCTCTACGACGGCTCGAAGAGCATCGCCGACATCAATGAGGTCATCACGGACATCGCGGGCCAGACGAAGCTCCTCGCGCTCAACGCGGCAATCGAGGCGGCGCGCGCCGGCGAGCAGGGCAGGGGCTTTGCCGTCGTCGCGGACGAGGTGCGCAAGCTGGCCGAGCAGTCGGAGGAAGCGGCGCAGGAAATCAGCGGCGTCATCAAGAAGAACGGCGACGAGATCCAGCAGACGTTCGACCTCACGAAGGCGCAGCAGGCGGAGGTCAAGAAGAACGTCACCCATGTCCAATCCGCAAGCAAGGAGTTCGACCGCATCGCGGAGCTCGTGACCGACCTGTCGGCGGAAATCCAAACGCTCAGCGAGATCAGCGCACAGGGACGCGATGCCTGTGAGCAGACGGCCAAGCAGGTGCACCGCATCAGCGAGGTGTCGCACAACGTCCAGCAGAAGGCGACGGACGTCAGCGCGGTATCGGAGGAGCAGGCGGCTTCGACCGAGGAGATCGCGGCAGCGAGCCA
>NZ_KI273055.1 GCF_000469545.1 Mitsuokella sp. oral taxon 131 str. W9106
ACTTTTTGCGTCAATTTATTTTACAACTTACGCAATGGCAATGATGGCTCTTTTCTTGCCACGGCGCCGCGCGATATTTTCATATTTGACTTTGCAGTAGGGCTGACCGGTGCATTTGACGGCTGCATGAGCTGCCTGCACAAGCATCGGTTTGATGTAGGCACCGGCACGTGTAATCTTCGCAGATTTCTTCTTGCCGGCGGATTGATTGTTGCCGGGGGCCAGGCCGGCCCAACTCAAAGCCTCTTGGAAGAGTCGAACTGCGCCATATCCGTACCGATTTCGGAAAGGATCGTTATGGCAGATTCGCGCTTCATGCCGGGGATTGTGCAAAGGAGGCGGATGGCAGCGGCGTAGGGAGTCGTCATCTGATCGAGTTTTTCATCGATGGTCTGTATCGCAGCATCCAAGCATTCCATATGCTGACGTATCTGCAGCATGCAAAACTTCTGCTCCTCTGTGAGCTGAAATCCTTCGATGGATGTAACGACAGCAACAGCCTTCTTTTTGAGAGAGCGATGGAGCAGAGTTGGACAATGCTGCGCGGTTGGATCTTTGTCGGTCAGCAAATAATCGGTGATCTGACGGGCAGATTTCCCGAACCTATCGGAGACGACGGAATCCATGGCGATGTTGCAGACCGTAAAGCCGTTTGAGAAGCGGTCCTTCTCGCTGCTGCACATATTGACGAGCTTACAGCGGTAGCGTGTAAACTCACGCAATATGCGAATTTCTTTGCCGGGGATGAATCTGCTTTTGACAAGACCGAAGCAGAACGGTTCCCCGATCCATTTGGAATCCTTGGCATCGTCCTTGTTGCCTTTCACTGCGCGTACCCACTTCGGATTCGCAATCACGCATGCAGTTCTGCAGTGAGCACATTGAGGACGGGAACCCAGTATTTGCCGGTGGATTCCATGCAAACGTCATAGCAGTTATTTTCGATGAGTCAATGTTTGAGCCTTCGAAGATCTTTGTTGAGCGTGGAGAAGCGTTCCTTCTTGTAAGAGAGTGTCCGCATCTTGGTGACGGATACGATGGTGGCAACGAGAAAACTTTTGTGGATATCGATGCCACAGCAGACGGGGGAAACGATTTTCATGTTGGCAATCCTCCTTTCATGGTTGAGGAGAGGCATTGCCTGTCCATGCCAAGCAAAAACGATAAGTCTAAGCCCATGATTAGCGTACGGTCTAAAAGATCCACTTATTTGTGCTTGAGCGGCGGAATGGAGTTTATTATGAGCAAGTGGAAGGAGACCTAGGACAACATTGTGCGTGAGCTACATATTGACAATGTGACGGAGGAGATCAAGCAGCGTGTGTCGGCAAGCATCGTGAACGAGGTGCTGCCGCCGATCGAGGATGCGGTCAATAAGTTCTCGACGATAATTCAGGCGTAGGCCAAAGAGGAGCATGGCTGGTGCCCGTTTGTCTCCCGTTTATGGGTTTTTACGCTAAAATATGATATAGTATGGATAGCGATAAATCACGATTTCTTTGTTTTATATTTAGGCACATGCCGTAAGAATCCAGTAGAATCAAGGGCCGAAGGGAATATGTATAATGATGAAAAATGATGCAGCGAGAGATATACCCAGTATCCAGTGGTACCCGGGGCACATGAAAAAAACGCAGCGAATCATTGAAGAAAATCTAAAACTTGTCGATATCGTCATTGAATTGCTTGATGCACGGATTCCCGCATCTAGTGCAAATCCGATGCTTGCTGAAATCATACAGGAAAAGCCTAGGCTTATTGTACTCAACAAGAGTGACTTAGCAGATGCGAATATGACAAAACAGTGGCTGGCGTATTTTCTCGGACGAGGAATAAAAGCCTGTTCGGTTGACTCTGTCATGGGACAGGGAACGAAGCAGCTTGTGAAGATCGCCGAGGAACTGGCTCGTCCCAAGACGGATCGTTTCGTAAAAAATGGCGGCCGCCCGCGCGCAGCGCGATGCATGATTCTCGGCATTCCCAATGTCGGCAAATCATCGCTTATCAATCGGCTTGCCGGTGCAGCGCGCACGAAGACGGCAAACAAACCTGGCGTTACGCGTGCTAAGCAGTGGATAAAAATAGGAAGCAATCTTGATCTTTTGGATACGCCCGGAATCCTTTGGCCGAAATTCGAGGATCAAACGGTTGGCATAAAGCTTGCTTTTACGGGAGCGATCAGCGATGAGATTTATGATCGGGAAAGCGTTGTAAAACTATTATTGGAAACGTTGCAGCACAGTTATGCGGATCGCTTGAAAGAACGATTCAAGCTGCAAGAGGTGCCGAATGACAGTGTCCTGCTGCTTGAGGCAATCGGCAGGAAGCGCGGCTGTCTTGTAAAGGGCGGGCATATTGATCATGAAAAGGCACAACAAATTGTCTTGACAGAGTTTCGCAGCGGCAAGCTAGGATTGGTAACGCTTGACCCGATTCCGATGACACAAATGCTGAATGAATCAGCCCGATAAGATCAGAAGGAGATACTTTTCATGCAACTCGACGCACGGCTTCGTGCAATCGCAAATTTTGTGCCGCGCGGCAGCCGTGTCGCGGACGTTGGCACGGATCATGGTCATTTGGCGCTTACGCTTGTACAGGAAGGAACGGCGGACTTTGTCATTGCGAGTGACAAAAATGAAGGACCGCTTGCAGCGGCGAGCCATGCCGTACAATCGGCTGGGCTCGCGGAGCAGATTGCTTTGCGTCAATCAAATGGGCTTATAAGAATTGCCCCGATGGAAGTGGACACGGTTTGTCTTGCCGGAATGGGGGGAGCGTTGATGATAGAAATTTTATCCGCAGCGCCTGCTACGGTGAAGAGGCTTTCCACGCTCGTGCTTCAACCGCAGGGAGCAGCGATGGAGTTACGTTGGTGGCTCTATCAAAATGACTGGTATATTGCAGATGAGGCACTGGTCGAAGCGGATGGCCGCATGTATGAAATCATGCAGGCAAAGCGTGGGAAAAAACCGACGCCAAACCGGATTTTGCTTGAGATTGGTCCAATGCTTTGGAAAAAGAAACCGCCCCTTTTACGGCGGCATATCGAAGTTCTGCTTTTAGGAAAGCAGCGTGCCTTGGCAGGAATGCAGAAAAGTGAAACGGCGCAGAAATCTCGTAAGTACGCAGAGACGAAAGCGTATATTGAAAAATTGGAGGCGTATCGTGCATGGTAATGTGTAAGACGATTCTCGATGCATTGGAACGGATTGCACCGAAGCGACTGGTGGAGGAATGGGATAATTCCGGGCTTCTCATTGGCAGTCCAGCACATCGTACAGAACGTGTGCTCGTGGCACTCGACGTGACGGATGCGGTCGTAACGCGTGCGATGGAGAAGAAGGCAGATATGATTGTTGCGCATCATCCAGTGATATTCAAACCATTAAAGCACATACGAACCGATTTATCGATCGGTGCACGCATTCAGACGTTGCTCAAGCATGGTATCGCGGTTGCCGCTGCACATACAAATCTTGATATCGCGAGAGGCGGTGTCAACGACGTGCTCGCAGAAGCGATCGGATTGGAACAAGTTTCGAGTTTTGTCCTGACGGAACAGCATAAAGATGGTACAACGGAGAGTCTCGGAAGAGTGGGGTCGCTTCTTGCACCGATGAGAATCGAGGATTTTGCCGAGACAATCAAGGAAGCGCTTCCCGTCACTTATGTACGCATGGTCAAGGTGGGAGAACGTACCGTGCGTAAAGTCGCAATTTGCAGCGGGAGCGGTGCCGAGTTTATTGGCAAGGCGGCGTTTCTCGGAGCGGATGCTTATGTGACGGGGGACGTGCGCTATCATGATGCACAGCAAGCCATGGAATTTGGGATGCACGTCATTGACGCGGGTCATTTCGGTACAGAATTTCCGATTGTAAGGAGGCTTGCCGAGCGTCTGCAGCATGAGCTCGAAACGGTGAAGGGAGAGGTCGAGATCCTATGTGACGATGTGTCACATGATGTGTTCACCGTCGTTTGACGCAGTAGGAAAAGGTTATGAATATAGAGCTGCGAGATATAAAAAAACACGTCTTTCGTTATATGCAGATTGTCGTTGGCTGTGCACTGACATGCTTAGGATTCAATTTGTTTTTAATTCCTTCACACCTTTTGATGGGCGGAGTCAGTGGTGTTGCACTCATTATCTATTATTTGACAGGACTCCCCGTTGGTTTGCAGAATTTTATCTACAATTTGCCGATTCTTTATCTTGCCTACCGTGTATTTGGTCGTTTGTATGCGGTTGATACAGTGATTGGAACGGTTTGCCAGTCAATCCTCTTCGACGTGACGCATTTTATGGTAGATTGGTCGATTTGCAGCGATACGATGCTTTGCGCCATATTCGGCGGTGTCATTGCAGGCGTTGGTTTCGGCATGGTATTTCGTGCCAATGCTAATACGGGAGGTCTCGATGTCGTCGGTGCCGTTGTTCGTAAGTACTACTCGATTGATATGGGTACAGTCATCTTTGCGCTGAACTTTCTCGTTATCATGGCATCTATTGCGCTATTTAATATCAATGTCGCCCTCTTTAGTTTCATTTCGATCTATGTGACAGCAGAATTGACCAATCGCGTTGCGACGGGACTCAATCGAGAGAAATCCATCGTCATCATTTCCCCGCAGGCGGATGCGATTTGCTATGACATCATGGAGCATATTCATCGCGGTGTGACGTTTTTAGACGGGCGTGGCGGCTTCGCCGGCGAACGCAAGAACATACTCTTTATCGTGGTAAGTTTAACGCAAGTCAGCCGCGTTAAGACGATTGCACATCATCATGATCCGCAGGCATTTATGATTGTTTCTGATACATCGGAAGTATCGGGGAAGGGCTTTACGTTAGAATGCGAGAGTTATGAGGATGCGCGACGAAAATGGGAAGAAACGCACCATCACGTTTAAATTACGTACAAAAATTCTGACGAATGCCGTTGCGTTCAGCACGCTTTTGTTTGCTGGGAGCAGTAAAAGGAGAATAAAATGCGTATGGATCTGATGGAATGAAAAGAAGGACTGCTGCAAACGGATATACGATAAGAGCGAGCGGTGCGGAGGGATTGACGCTGGCGGCCCGATACGATATAATGGGAACGGTCTAACGGAATCGCAAAAGACTGTCGTAAAGCGGACACCAGTCTATGGCTGGTGTCTTTGCATAAATAAACTAGGAGGAGATTGTTTTGGATCGTTACGCGCCGCAGGAAATCGAGAAGAAATGGCAGAAAAAATGGGAAGAGGAAGCGGCCTATCGCACGGAGGCCGACCCTTCGCGTCCGAAGTACTACGCGCTGGAGATGTTTCCCTATCCGTCTGGCAATCTCCACATGGGACACGTCCGCAACTATTCCATTGGCGATGTCATGGCGCGATATAAGACGATGGAAGGTTTCAATGTCCTGCATCCGATGGGATTCGATTCCTTCGGCATGCCGGCGGAAAATGCGGCCATCCAACATGGTGTGAAGCCATCGGACTGGACGTACGGCAATATTAAAAATATGGAACGCCAGCAGCGTGCGATGGGTCTTTCCTATGACTGGGCGCGGGAAGTTAAGACGTGTGCACCGGACTACTACAAGTGGACGCAGTGGCTTTTCGAGTTGTTTTACAAACGCGGGCTTGCCTATAAGAAGAAGGCTAGCGTCAATTGGTGCGATACTTGCGGCACAGTCCTTGCCAATGAACAGGTTATCGACGGGAAGTGCTGGCGCTGCGATTCGGAAGTCCACAAAAAGGCACTTTCGCAGTGGTTCCTGAAAATTACGGATTATGCGGATCGATTGCTGGCAGATCTTGATAAGCTAAAGGGATGGCCGGATCGCGTTAAGACGATGCAGGATAACTGGATCGGTCGCAGTGAAGGCTTGGAGTTCGATATTGACGTGCCGTCACTTGGCGAAAAGCTTCCAGTCTACACGACGCGTGCCGATACGGCATACGGCATCACGTTTGTTGCGCTCGCAGCAGAGCATCCGCTCCTTTCGAAAATTATGGAGAATAATCCTAAGGCGGAAGATATCAAAGCGTTCTGCAAACGCGTCAAAAGCCAGTCGGAGATCGAACGCACGTCGAGCGAATCGGAGAAAGAAGGCATCTTTACTGGCATCTACGCGGTCAATCCGTTTAACGGAAACAAGGTAGAGCTTTGGGTCACGAACTATGTACTTGCAGAGTACGGAACGGGCGCGGTCATGGGGGTTCCGTCTGAAGATCAACGCGATTGGATGTTCGCGAAAAAGTATCATCTGCCCATCATCATTACCCTTCAGCCGAAGAACCATACACTTGTTTTGGAGGAAATGACGGAAGCTTATACGGATAAGAGTGGTGTCCTTGTAAACTCTGGCCGTTTTGATGGCATGGAGATGCACGAAGCACTCAAGGGAATTATCGACGAGGCGGTCAAAGGGGGCTTTGGCCGTCGCAAAGTCAATTATCGCCTGCGTGATTGGCTTATTTCGCGCCAGCGCTACTGGGGGGCTCCGATTCCGGTCATCCATTGCCCAAACTGCGGCGAAGTGCTCGTGCCAGAAGAGAAACTGCCAGTGCGTCTTCCTGAGAATGTCTCATTTGAGCAGGGAAATGTTTCGCCCCTTGCACAGTGCGAAGCATTTGTGCATTGCAAGTGTCCAAGGTGCGGCGCAGATGCGAAGCGTGAAACCGATACGATGGATACCTTCATTTGTTCTTCTTGGTACTATCTGCGTTATACGGATCCGCAAAATGAAAATGCGCCGTTTTCCAAGGACAAGGTCAATTACTGGGCACCGGTCGATCAGTATATCGGCGGCATCGAACACGCCATCTTACATCTGCTGTACTCGCGTTTCTTTGCGAAAGTCCTGCACGATGCAGGCCTCGTCGATTTCGATGAGCCGTTTACGAATTTGATGACGCAGGGGATGGTTCTGAAAGATGGCTCTAAAATGTCAAAGTCGAAGGGCAATGTCATATCACCGGAAGAGATTATCGCAAAATACGGCGCAGATACGGCGCGTCTCTTTATCCTCTTTGCAGCACCGGTTGAGCGAGATCTCGATTGGAGTGACAAGGGAGTTGAAGGCGCGTACCGTTTTCTCGGTCGCGTTTGGCGCATCCTTGCACATTTTGAAGGCACGATTCAGAGCGCGCCAAAGCAATACGATATTACGACACTGACGAAGGAAGAAGCGGATCTTCGCCGTGTCCTGCATATGACGATCCGCAAGGTTACGGAAGACATACGAGACCGCTTTATGTTCAATACGGCGGTATCCTCTATCATGGAACTCGTCAATGCGTTTTATGCCTTCCAAGACAAGGATATCAACGCAGGGCTTGTGCGTGAGGTCGCTGAAGCTCTGTTAAAACTTCTCGCTCCGTTTGCACCGCATATCACAGAAGAGCTTTGGACGACGCTTTTTGCGGGTATGGGCAGCGTACATCAACAAAAGTGGCCAGCGTACGATGCAGAGGCCGTGAAGCTCGCTGAAATTGAGATCGTACTGCAGGTAAATGGAAAGGTACGTGACAAACTGATAATTCCTTCTGATATGGATCGTGCGGCAATGGAGAAGCTTGCGATGCGCTTGCCGCGCACGAAGGAGCTTACCAAAGGCAAGACGATTGTCAAGGTGATCTGCGTGCCGAAGAAACTCGTCAATGTCGTCGTCAAAGGCTAAAATCATCGATATATCGATAGGGCTTTCCACAGCGTATTTCTCGCTGTGTTTTCAATGCGGTGCAGAGAATGGTTTTGTGTGGAAGCTTTTTCCAAGGGAGGGATTTTCATGAACAGCAAGAATATCTTGTCAGCGATTCTCGCAGTATTCTTGATTACGGCAGCAGGATGTGGTGAGGCAGAAAAGGATGCACTCGCAGATGCGGGGGCAAAACAACAGGCGGAGACACAGGAAGAAAGCCATGCGGCGAGCTTTGCACTGGCAGACATCGACGGGAGGAATCAGGCCGTAAACCCCGGCGATGGGAAGCTTTATGTACTGAATTTCTGGGCGACGTGGTGCCCGCCGTGCCGTAAGGAAATGCCGGAAATGGATCATTTTGCTGCGGCGCATGCACAAGACCTCGTATTCTACGGAATCAATATGCAGGAGGACAGCGAGAAAGTCACAGGATTTATGCAAAAGAATGACTATAAGATGCATGTCTTGCTAGACGCGGCAGGCAAGGTAGCGAATACGTACCATGTGCGTGCTATTCCGACGACGGTTATAATCGACGGCATGGGTACGGTCAAATTCCGCAAGGAAGGTATGGCAACGGAAAAGGAGTTGGAGGACGCGCTCGCGCGTGTGAAATAATGGAAGCACTTTCGGTTTGGGCAGCATTCCTTGCCGGTATGCTGTCCTTGTTTTCTCCATGCGTGCTTCCCATGCTGCCGACATTTCTGCTCATCTTTGCTGGATCATCTGATGGGACCAATGGAAGGAGTGTGCTCGCACGCAATCTGCTTGCATTTCTCATAGGATTTGCGATCACCTTTTTGATCATTGGTGCGACAGCAACGTCGATCGGGCAGCTTGCGCTTCGTCATTGGGAGACACTTGAAAGGGCAGGCGGAGCGCTGCTCATCTTTCTCGGTGTTTTTCTTTCAGGAATATGGACGCCCCATTTTCTGCTGCGAGAACGAAGGCCGTTCTTGCAGCGACGCGGCGGTGGAACGATTGGTTCATTCCTGCTCGGCGCTGCCTTTACGATCGGGTGGACTCCATGTACAGGGCCGATACTGACGGCAATTCTTCTCTATGCGGGGAGCCGCGAAACCGTGTCCGAAGGAATTGTTTTGCTCATTGCCTACATCGTGGGGTTTGCACTTCCGTTTTTTTGCATCATGCTTCTATGGCAGCGCATTGGAGATCGGGTTCGACAGATCTATCCGTATCTTCCTTACGTACAGAAAATGGCAGGCGCATTCTTGATCTTGTTTGGCATCTTGATGTTTTTGGGCATGACATTGCGGATTTTTAGCATATTGAGCACATTTTGACAGTTTGAATAAGTTTTTCCTTAAAAATAATTTTTAATCGACAGGAAAATCAGGACGTTTGTCTAATATGTACAGGAAAAGGTTGTGACTCGTAATGCTTAGGAGGGCTATGCGATGTTAAAAGCGTATGCAGTGGAAGACCTAAAACCGGGCATGATTATCGGCAGGGACGTTTCAGAAGACGATGTAAATATTTTGATTCAGGCTGGAACCGTTTTGACGCAGCCCATTCTTGATGATTTGATGACGCATGCGATCTTTTCCGTCGAGGTGCGCGAGGGAGAGGAGACGAAGGCAGAAGAGGTCCCAAGAAGCAACCTGCTTGATGATGCGTACGTTTCCTGTTACGAGCGTGTATATGAGGTGCTCGCAGATTTGCTCAAAGCGTTGAATGAGTACGGAACACTTGACCTCAAGGCATTGCAGCGTATGATCGGCAGTTCGGATTTCCGAACATTGTCTAACGGAGCAAAGGCCATATCGCAGATTCACAACATGGATCGTACGCGGGACTATATCGTTCACCATAGTCTTGATGTCGGAATCTTAGCTAGTCTCATGGGGCGTTGGCTCAGTCTTACGCCGTATGAACGTTACGATTTGATTGTGGCGGGGCTTTTTATGGATGTTGGTAAGATGCGTATCTCTGGCAACATTATCAACAAGCATGGAAAGCTGACGGCGACCGAGTATGGAATCGTAAAGAACCATACGAAGATCGCCGTGGAAATGTTGGAAAAAACGGATCTCAGTACCAATCGAAAGATTTTGGACGGCGTACTGCAGCATCATGAACGCACCGATGGAAGCGGATATCCGATGGCGCTTACAGGAAATAAGATTTCGGATTTCGGACGGATTCTCGCTTTGCTCGATATGTATGACGCCATGGCTTCGACGCGCAGCTACGCTAAGCGGGTGTCCCCGTTCCATATCTTTGATATTCTTCATGACGATGTTTTGAACAATCGGCTTGATGTGCAGTATGCTGTCCTCTTTATGCGTCGTGTCTGTCATGCCCTCAATGGAAGCTGGGTACGTTTGAATGATGGTACGATTGCGAATATCGTGTACATGGACGAATCGCGTGTCACGACACTTCCGGTTGTACAAACGACAAAAGGCGAGTTCATCGATCTCAATACAATGACGGATAAAAAGATCGCCTGCATTTTGACGGCTAGGGAACTTGCGGACGAACGGGCAAAAGAACAGTTGCTGTGATACGATAAGGGTTGTACATCCCCATGAGTTGGCAGACGAAAAATCTACGCCAATCGGATAAGCTTCATTTTATCCGTGATTCCTTCGTGGCCAACAAAAATAGTTTGAACTTAAAGATCGCTGAGCCCCGCATCATGGCGAAGCTGAATTGCTTCTGCGATATGGCGTGGCAGTATTTCCATCTGCGTATCAAGATCCGAAATCGTTCGTGCTACCTTGATGATTCGGTCATATGAACGTGCGGAGAGATGGAATCTGTGAAATGCCATTTCAAGCATGGATTGCGCATCCTTGCTGAGCGGACAAAATCGTTTCAGCATGGCGTGGTTCATCTGTGCGTTGCAGCTTATGCTGCATGGAGCGAGGCGATCCTGTTGGATTGCGCGCGCCGCTTCGACCCGCTTAGCAATCACAGCGGATGATTCGGCATTCTTTGTTGAAACAAGATCCTTGTAAGCGACATGTGGTATGCGGATGTGAATATCGATTCGATCCAGCAAAGGCCCTGAAATCTTACGCGTGTAGCGGCGAATTTCGTTTGGGGAACAAATGCATTCGTTTTTTGGGGACTCGTCGCCATAGAAACCGCAAGGGCATGGGTTCATCGCGCAGACCAACATGATATCAGACGGAAATACAATTGATGCGTTTATGCGTGAGATGCATATTTTCTTATCCTCTAAAGGCTGGCGAAGAACTTCCAGTGTTGATTTGGAAAATTCGGGGAGTTCGTCGAGGAAGAGCACGCCATGATGTGCTAGTGTTACTTCACCGGGACGAGGCACGCTTCCTCCGCCGATCATCGCCGTGGTGGATGCTGTATGATGTGGACTGCGGAATGGACGTGTCTGGACGAGACCTCCATTCTGTGGAAGAAGTCCCGCAATACTGTAGATTTTTGTTATATCGAGAGCTTCTTCGCGTGTCAATGGAGGGAGAATCGAACTTACACGCCGTGCAAGCATTGTTTTTCCGGAGCCGGGCACACCGACCATCAGAACATTATGCCCACCTGCCGCTGCGATTTCCAATGCTCGTTTTGCTTGAAATTGCCCTTGTACATCTGCAAAGTCGTCCGTCGATACCGTTTGCACGGAAGGGGTCGGATTCGGGACAGACGGGGAGAGCGATGTTTTTCCTGTTAGAAAAGCAATGGCTTCGTGCAGGTTTTGAATGCCATATACGGTTATGCCATCGACGAGGAGTGCCTCATTTGCGTTGTCACATGCGACGAAGATGGATGAATATCCTTGCTCCCTTGCGGTGATCGTAATGGGGAGAATGCCTTGCACGGCGCGGCAATCTCCCTCTAGTGAGAGTTCCGAAGCAAACAGACTGCGTTCGATGCGCTCAGCAGGAATGATGCCGTAAGCGGCAAGAAGAGCAATTGCGATAGGGAGGTCAAGCCCCGCACTGTCCTTTCGAATACCTGCAGGAGCGAGATTGACGGTTACCTTCTTCTGCTGCAAGTTGATTCTGGAATTGCGTATTGCAGTTCGAACGCGTTCCTTTGATTCGCGAACGGCGGTATTTGCCAGCCCCACGAGATCAAATCCGGGCAGTCCAGCCGACGAATCGACTTCCACATCGATCACGAGCCCATCGACGCCAAGCGTCGTGCCTCCATGCGTCCGTGCAAACATAAAGGATCCTCCTCTCAAACTAATGGGATTCAAATGCATTTTTTAGATGATGAATTCGATAGAGCTGATTTGTGTCTTTGTAGATTTCGATGACATCAAAGCGGCAAGGACGCCCCTCTAAATGCCATCGCTGCAGGAAATACTGTGCAGCCTGAATGATTTTTTTTTGTTTTCGATAGTTGACGGCCTCAGCACCACTGCCAAAATGCATGTTGCGTCTCGTCTTGACCTCAACAAATGCAACCGTATTTCCATCTTTCACCACGAGGTCAAGTTCTGCTGACCGAATGCGATAATTTTGTGCGAGGATCGCATAACCGTGTTGGATCAGGTAATTCGCTGCCAGTGCTTCGCCTTGGTTTCCAAGAATCTTATTGTTCATGTTTTTGGCACCCTTTATTTATCGAATATTCTATATAATATTGATTCTATCATAAACTGATTCTGTTTGCTACTGTGAAACAACTTCTTGACGGATTCTTTTGCAGTCTTTAAGATAGAGCGAGAAATGATGAAAGAGAAGGAGCGACGAGATGAGAACAGCAGATGTTTTTGTGAATATTCCCGTCAAAAGCATCGCGAAAGCGTACACGTATTGTGTGCCAAGCGCATTGTCCTTTGTTGATGTTGGCTGGCGTGTCTATGTGCCATTTAGCGGACGAAGGGTAGAAGGCTTCGTCGTCTCCACTGCTGACCAGACAGAAAAGCGAGACATTCCGCTCAAGGATATCCTTGCTGTCGTTGATGATGAAAGCTGGTTTACGCCCGAAATGCTGAAAGCGGCAAAGTGGCTTGCGTCATTCTACCTTTGTTCGCTCGCTGAGATGATGCGCCTCTTTATGCCCGGCAAGAGCGGTCTGAAGATCACGCTTCGGTATGCGGCGAAGAATGATGAAGAAGGGAATGCTTTGCTCGCAATGCCCGCATGCCGCTCCGTATACGATTGCCTGTGCAGGGAAGGGGCGCAGAAGAAAACGGAACTAAAGAAAAAACTTCCTGCATTTGAGGATGATTTGGATCATGTTTTAAAAAAATTGCTCCGGCATCGTTTGATTTGCAGGGAGTATGAAGCGACAAAACGAGAAGTGGCACGGTATGAAGAAATCATCTCTCTGGGCAGGGCACTTTCGGATGCGGATATGCAGTCCTTTCGGCGCAAGCCCGCGCAGGAAAAGCTGCTGCGGTTTCTTATGGAAAAGGGAGCGCAGACGCGAACGGCGCTTCGGAAACAGCACATTTCGTATGATACGATAAGGCGTCTTTGCCTCACAGGATACATCAAAGAGGAGAAACGGCGCGTATTGCGTGATAGCTACCAAAACGCACAAGCAAATCACGCGGATATCGTCTTGACGGACGACCAAAAGGAAGTTCTCAGCGCAATCATTCCGTCACTTGAAGCGAATCGGCATCGGAAGTTTTTGCTGAAAGGCGTTACGGGAAGCGGGAAAACGCAGGTCTATATTGAACTTGCTCGGCATGTTCGCATGGCGAGGCGCCGTGTTGTCGTACTCGTCCCTGAAATTGCGCTGACCGGTCAGGTTGTCATGGCATTCAAGGCGTATTTTCCGCAGGATCTTGTTGTTATCCACAGCCGATTGAGCCTCGCTGAGCGAAATGATGCGGTTCTTCGTGTGCGCCGAGGCGAAGCCGGCGTCGTTATTGGTGCGCGATCCGCTCTTTTTACTCCAGTGGAAAATATCGGATTGATCATCATGGACGAGGAACAGGATATGAGTTACAAGCAGGACGAATCGCCGCGCTACCATGCGCGCGTCGTTGCGGAAGTCCTTGCAAAACTGCATCATGCCGTTCTCTTGCTCGGAAGCGCGACACCTTCCATGGAGAGCTGCTTTCGTACCAAAACGGGTGAAATCACATTCCTTTCCATGCCACATCGCGTTGGCGATGTGCCGCTTCCACATGCCTCGTGTGTCGATATGCGCAAGGAACTGCGATCTGGGAACCGCGGCGTTTTATCACGAGCACTTCGCACATTGATCGAATCGACAATTCAAAAGGGCGAGCAGGCTATCATTATGCTGAATCGACGCGGCTTTTCAACATTCGTTCTCTGTCGGGATTGCGGTGAGGTGCTGCGCTGCAAGAATTGCGGGCTTCCGCTTGTTTTCCATACAAATGGACATCTCGTTTGCCATCATTGCGACACACATGAGCCGGTGCCCGATGTTTGCCCAAAATGCGGAAGCCGTCGCATACGCTACTTCGGTTCTGGAACGGAGAAACTGGAACAGGAGCTTCACGCGCTCATGCCTGCTGCCCGCATCATTCGTATGGACAGGGATACCACAACGGCAAAATTTTCCCATCAGAATATATTGGACGCATTTCGCAATCAGGAATACGATATTTTGCTAGGTACGCAAATGGTCGCGAAGGGACATGACATACCGAATGTTACGGCGGTTGGAATCATTAGTGCGGACGCCGCCCTCAATGTTCCAGATTTTCGCGCAGCGGAACGCTGCTTCATGCTTATTACGCAAACGGCAGGGCGAGCAGGGCGTCATGGCACGCGAGGCAACGTCATTATACAAGCGTATAATCCCGACCATTACGCGATTACATGTGGAATAGCGCAGGATTATGAGCACTTTTATGAGCGGGAGATCGCGTTGCGGGAGGAACTGTTCTATCCACCAATCAGTCGAATGGTCAAACTCCTCTATCAGAATACGGATAAGGAAATTGCAGAGCAGGAGGCGCGCGCATTTATTGATCGATTTCGCGAGGTGTTCAAAAGTCAAGCGGAGGAAAAGGGACGGATGCTGCAGCAAAATCAAATCATTGGCCCATCTCCTGCCATGGTTGCTTGTTTTCGAGGTACGTATCGATTTGTCGTGCTGATCAAAACAAGAACTCTCGCAAAAGTGCAAGAGTTCTTGCGAGAAGAAGGACTCCATCTGCAAACGAATGTCGCGATTGACATCGATCCCATCACGATGTTCTAAATTCGATTAAGAATAGTTGTCGGTATGCATGTACTCTTGGTTGACGACCTGTCCGTTTTTGCTCCAAATACGATAGAGTGAAGGATGGCTTTGGCTGCCTTCTGTGACGAGCGCGATTGTTTGCCCCGTAAGATCCGCTCGTGTGCCGAGCACGCTTACCGTAAGCTCCGTCCCCGTATTGCCTACGACAAGGTAAACGGGATGGGGGAGCGGATTTTGGAATACGAAGTCGAGCAGGTCATCGGCGACGGTTGCATCCCGTCCTGCAGGAACGTAGTGTGAAGGAAGGAAATGACTGCTTCGGACGGTCGGTTTCATTCCTGCAAGCAAGACCGCATTGTAGAGTGTCGAACTGACCTGACAGACACCGCCACCCACGTCAATGGCGGGTTCACCGTCGATGATGACGCCTGCGTTTTTGTAGCCCGCCGTACGAGTGCGGCGTCCTACGATATCATTAAACGATAGTGTCGACTGACTTCGGATCAGCACGCCTTGCAAATGACTTGCCGCAATGCTGATATTATCGCCGCGTGCTCCAGGAAAGAATGATGTCGTGTACGAGCCGAGAACTGTGTCAATGGCTGCAATGTCCTCATTCGTTATAAACGGCTCCTGTATACTGGGCTGGAGCGTTTCACGTACCGAAATGTGCAATGATTTGAATTTGGAATCCAAGTCTTCCTTGATCGGCGTTGTGTCAAGCGTTAGCCCCGTGACAGCCGGTATCTTTTTGATGGCACCACCATCATGAAGCTCCACGGCTGCATTGACCGGCTGTGTATCGATTTGCGCTTTGACGCTTTTTAACACATTATCGAGAAGAGATTGGTCATACGCTCCTGCAAGTATTATATTTTTTCCGAATATGGCACATTGCATCTGCGTTAGGATATCTCGGAGCAAGATTCCTGTACGTCCGACGGCGTAAGCCTCTTTTGCGGCCTTTTCCGCCTCGGCTCGCAGATGGATGTCCTCAGGATTTATGGTCCAACTGCGCTCTTTGTACATGAGAAGAGCAGCAGGGCGCGAAAGTTTGGATTTTCCTACTTGTTTGAAATACTGCAGCACTTCGCTTTCCGTCATGCCGGAAAGGTTTGCTCCACCCGATTGCACGCCCATGATGACTCGATCATGGTTCGTGACGGAAACGGAAACGCCTCCGATGGTGACTGTGCCAAATGCAATCGTGAGCATTGCGATGAGTACAATCTTTTCAAATGAGATAGATGCGAGTTTCATTCGGGTCGTGCTCCTAGAAAAACAATGAAGAAAAATTAAAATAAAGTTGACAGCTACGATTATAATAGATTCTTCTATGTAGGTTTGTCAATCATGTGTTACACAAGCAGAAAATCGAAATGCAGGATTTTCTGCTTGAATCGCATAAATGACGAATGGTATACTAAAGTGTCATGATACAATTTTCAAGGAGCGAAAACTTGAAGGAAGAAACGATTGAGAAGATCAAAGCGAACCTCGAAGAAAGCGGTTTGTTAAACGACCTTCCGCAGGAATGGCACGGCTTTCACCTGCGCCGCTTGAATCAGGCGAGTGGCGATGTCTACGATATCTGTGTTTATGGAAATGAGGCACTTCATAAATACGCATCGCTTTATTTTCATGAAGAGACGCACGAGTATAAGCTGCGTCTCAAAATCGGGCTTATTGAATTCTGCCGCATCGAATTTATCACGGCGAGCATCGATACGTTCGTCGAACTTCTGCACAATCAGCTCGAATCGCTTCTTGTCGAACTGACCGAATTCCATGTGGAGCAGGTTAGCAGCATTGTGCGGCACAAAAAGATACTCGAATGGGACTACACGCGTTTCTTGCCCGCGGAAGCAGAGGGATTTTCTCGTTACATCTCGCCCGATGCCCCCATCAAGATCAACAATGGTTCATACGTCATAGCGGATTACGTGGATTTTGACATGGAGAGCGGTGTCACGTTTTATTACAATATTTATCGGGATGAGTTTTTCAGCGAAGCGCGAATTTGGAATATCCCGAATGTAACCTACGAATTCGATTCAAGCGATTTGGAAGAGCTGGAAGAGAAACTCCGCGCGCGTCTCATGCCGCGCTTGATGCAGGTACGCGCATGGGCGGAAAAGGAAGCGAAGGAGAGAATGGTATGATCCAAGTCCAACACGCTATTTTGCATATACTCGATTTTCATACGGGAACGATGGTTTATTCAGATGCAGAGATGCCTGTGGATGGAATCGTCGAGGCGTTTCTTCTTAAGCATATCGAACGCGCATGGAGCATGCAGGAGGCAAAGCCGGGCACATTTTATGCGGACAGCGCTTTTGCAAAGAACCTTGTGGCCTATCTCAGTGATGATGCGGGTTTTGTGGCCTTTTCCAAAGAAATCGCAAAGGGATTGGAACGCGTGTTTGTTCATGCAGATGAAATGGAATCGCTCGACATCCTCGTACTCGATGCGATGATTGATGAGGCACGCCAAGTCGTAATCTGCCTTTGCAAGAATCACAGGGCGTTCATGCATCAGGTCAACCAGAGCGGAACGGGCGTCCAAAATGAAATCGTCAGTCATTATGCGATCTTGCCTGGACCCAATCAAAAAATCGACGAGTTTGCATTCATCGACGTGAAGACATCTGCATTGCTCGTCTGTGCAAAGAAGTACACGATGGATGGGAACGGCATCCTCATTCTTCCGGAAATGCTGCTTGAGTGCAGTCTTGCGCCTTCGCCGAAGGAAGCAATCAAGAATCTCAGCAGGACGGCAGCAAAGGTAGCGGAAAGCTACGGACGGGATGCCGTGATGGCGGAAGCAGCGGCCAAGAGTTACGTCCTAGAGAACATGCAGGAATCGGATGCGCTTGACCTTGCGGCAGCGGGCAAGGAAATATTCCGTGACAATCCTTCGATGCAGCAGGACTTTAAGACAGCGATCAAGGATGCGGGCTTTGCCGCTCCTGTAAAAATGGATTCGGAAGCGACGCTCAAAAAGGTCTGCAAGCACAAACTGAAGACGGATACGGGAATCGAGCTCACGATACCGACCGATTACTTTGACAATACGGAGTACATCGAGTTCAACCATGATACGGACGGCACGCTATCCATTACGCTCAAGCACATTTCGAATATCATGAACCGAGGATAGCACGCGATGAAAATACATGGTGATTTGGCAAATGTCAAGGCGAGTGTCCTTGAAGCGATCGAAGCGCTCTATGCGCTTTCTGTTCCGACGGATCAGATTTCGACGCGTGAACTCAACGAGGCGATGCTTGCGGTGACGGATCTCCTTGATCGCGAGGTCGCCGTCTATGTGAATCGCGCGGGAAGCATTGTTCAGGTTTCCATTGGGGATGTGGGAACGGTCGATCTCCCCAAGGTAAAGGCACGCTCTGCAAGCAGTCTTTCCGGTATTCGCTGCATCCATACGCATCCAAGCGGTGATACGCGGCTAAGTTCGCCAGACTTATCCTCGCTTCGCCGCCTGCGCTTTGACTGCATGGCAGCGATCGGAAGAGACGGCAAGGATATCGTCGGGTCCATGGGCTTCCTAACGGGGAATTCCGAAGAAGATGGGAAGTTGGCGCTCGGACAGATGGGGCCGGTGTGTGATGATGTGCTCCATGGCGTCAATCTGACGTGGCTTATCGCAATAGTCAATCGCAGGCTTCATGCTTCGCGGGCGAAGGGAACAGAGGAGGAAGTCGAGCGCGCAATCTTGGCAGGCGTTGCATGGTCGGGGAATGGCTCGTGGAGCCATGAGGCTTCGATGGAAGAGCTTGCTCGCCTTGCCGATACGGCAGGAACCATTGTCGTCGGACAATGCGTACAGCGCAAGGAGAAACCGGATGCCATGCTGTTTCTAGGGAAAGGCAAAGTTTCCGAGATCGCGATGGAGGCGCAGGATCAGGACGCGACGCTTCTTATCGTCGACGATGAGCTCACGCCGTCGCAGCAGCGCAATTTGGAACGGACGCTTGGACTCAAGGTCATTGACCGCACCGCACTCATTCTCGACATTTTTGCACAGCGTGCACGTTCGAGCGAGGGCAAGATGCAGGTTGAGCTCGCACAGCTTCGTTATCATTTGCCACGTCTCGGCGGGCAGGGACTGGCGCTCTCACGACTCGGCGGTGGCATCGGGACGCGTGGGCCTGGCGAGACGAAGCTCGAAATGGATCGCAGGAGGATTCGCTCGCGCATCCACGATATCGAACAGCAGATTGATCGCCTGAAGCGCAACCGCACGCTTCGTCGGAAAGGACGCAAGGAGGCGCGCATTCCGCTCGTTGCACTCGTCGGCTATACGAATGCGGGAAAATCAACGCTTCTCAACAAGCTGACAAACGCGGCTGTCATGGCAGAAGACAAGCTCTTTGCGACGCTTGACCCAACGACGCGCAAGCTGGTATTGCCGAGCGGCCAAGAAATTTTGCTGACCGATACGGTCGGCTTTATTCAAAAGCTGCCGCATACGCTCGTGACGGCTTTTCGAGCGACGCTTGAGGAAGTGCAGGAAGCGGATCTCTTGCTTCACGTCGTTGATGCGAGTGATGAGAATGTGGAGCAACAGATCGAGTCCGTTGTCCACGTTCTTACGGAGCTTCATGCAGAGAATAAGCCGACGCTCTACGTTTGGAACAAGATGGACTGTCTCGAAGAAAGGACACGTACAGAGACGTTCCTGCACAATCGGGATGGCGTTTGCATCGCGGCGGAGAAAGGCGAGAACCTAGATGGGCTCATCGCACATATCGAAGCTTTTTTCCGCGAGAGCTACGTCAATTTGACGCTGCTCATTCCCTATGCGGATGGGGCGGCAATCGCCGCGCTCCATGCGCTGCACGCCGTTCGCGATACGGCGTACTGTGAGCAAGGAACGCGTGTATGCGCGCATATCCCGCTTTCTGCACGAGAGCAATTTCGTGCTTATGAATGTGCGCGAAATGAACGAGATAAAGGATAGGAGAGAGATGTGTTTTCAAAAGAACTATTGGCGATCAAGAAAGAAGTCCTCGAATCATCCAAGATGCAGTTTGCATATATCGAGGAAATTGCAGAACGGAATACGCTCAAAGTCCTTGATGCGATGCGCGAATGCCGCGTGTCGGATGCGCACTTCAATACGACTTCAGGCTACGCTTACGACGATATAGGCCGCACGAAACTCGAAGACCTGTACGCGAAGGTATTTGGAGCGGAGCGCGCACTTGTTCGCACGCAGTTCGTTTCGGGGACGCATGCGCTTGCGACGGTGCTTTTCGGCATCCTTCGTCCAGGTGATGCGCTTGTCTCACTGACGGGAAAGCCTTATGACACGATGCAGACGGTCATTGGCTACGAGCATCCGAGCAAGGGATCACTCAAAGAATTTGGTGTCTCGTACAACGAGCTTCCGATGGTCAATGGAAAAGTGGATATTGCCGGGATCCAGCGCGTTGTGACGAAGCGAACAAAAGTCGCTGCGATCCAACGTTCGCGCGGGTACAGCATGAGAAGCCCGCTTTCAATCGATGCCATTCGTGCGATTACGGAAGAAGTGCATCGTGTGAATCCAAAATGTATTTGTTTTATCGATAACTGTTATGGTGAATTTGTTGACGTGGCTGAGCCGACGCAGGCGGGGGCAGATATCATGGCGGGGTCACTCATCAAGAATCCCGGTGGCGGAATTGCGCCGACAGGCGGTTATATCGCAGGGCGTGCAGATCTTGTCGAGCTTGCTTCATATCGCCTCACAGCACCAGGCATGGGGGATGAGCTCGGCGCAAGCCTCGCAAATAACCGCTTGCTTTTTCAGGGATTCTTCCTTGCGCCGCATATCGTTGCACAGGCAATCAAGGGTGCCATTTTCGCAGCGGGCGTATTTTCGCGGCTTGGCTATAAGACACGTCCGCTTCCAAACGAAGTGCGCGGTGATATCATACAGGCAATTGAACTCGGTTCTGCGGAAAAACTCATTGCGTTCTGCAGCGGCATTCAGCACTATTCGCCGGTCGATTCTTTTGCAGCACCAGAGCCTTGGGATATGCCAGGATATACGGATCAAATCATTATGGCAGCAGGCACTTTTGTGCAGGGGGCATCCATCGAACTCAGTGCAGATGGGCCGCTGCGCGCGCCGTATAATGTTTATCTGCAGGGCGGCCTTACGTTCGAACATGCTGTCCTGGGCGTGATGGGAGCTGCGGAAGCCGTAAAAGGAAATGTATGCGTTTAGCCGTTTGTGCTGGACGAAATGATGGATAAGGTACAAGAATAGCTGAAATAGCTTGTTTCATTATCAGTATCGATAACGGAGGGTTGAAGATGATTCAACTGCCATTGAAGCGACTCAAGCCGGGAATGGTTATGACACAGGGAATTTATAATGGGAGTGGCGGCAGTTTTTTGAGCAAGGGTGTTTCCTTGACGGAGTCGTATATTCAAAAATTGCATGATTTAGGTATAGCTAGTGTTACGGTAACCAGCATGGATCCGCGTGACAGGATCGCGCCTCCGGAAGATGTCCTTGAGGAAAAAACGCGCGTTCTTGCTGTAAAACGCGTTTACGACATATTTCAGCAAGTGGCAAAAAAAGGAACATTCGATGTCGAGCCGCTCATGAAAGCATCTTCCGCAATTGTCAAGGATATTTTGGAGCGGCGCAAAAACCTCGTCCAACTCACGGATATTCGTACGCATGATATGTATACGTTTGCACATAGTGTCAATGTGGCGATGTTATCCGCGCTCATTGCAGTGCTTGTCGGCATGAAGCAGGAAGAGATCTCTGATCTGACGCTAAGTACGCTCATGCATGACCTCGGAAAATTATCTGTTCCGATTGAAATACTCAATAAACCAAGTCGTCTGACGGACGAGGAGTTTGCTGTCATCAAACGCCATCCACGTGCAGGGTTCGAGCGAATTCAATCGATGAAGAAATTGCCAAACAAGGACGTGCTTTCGATTGTGGCATTGCAGCATCACGAACACATGGATGGCACGGGCTACCCTGACAGACGCAAGGGAAAAGAGATTCACATTTTTGGACGCATTAGTGCGATTGCAGACGTCTACGATGCGCTGACGAGCAGTCGTCCTTACAAGAAAGCGTACATTCCTTCGATTGCTTACAATATCATGGCGAATTGCTCAAAGGGGCAGTTTGACGAGGAACTGCTGGGGCTCTTCTTTCAAAATGTGGCGATTTATCCGACGGGAACGGTCCTCAAAACTTCACTTGGCTACGGCGTCGTCAAAAATGTCGTATTTGGCAAGACGGACCGGCCGGACATCATTCTGTTTGCCGATTGCGATAAGAAGCTTTTTTTCTCGCCGCAGGAGGTTGATCTTTACAGGGATCGGGAATGTGTGATCGAAGGCGTTTTGAAAGATATGGAGCTTTATCACTTCGTTCATGAGATTGGATTTGATCCCGGCGCTCTTCTGGAACTTCAAAAAGAATCAGAAATGTGATGAGGAGGCAATTTTGGCACAGTATGCAGAATATCCGTGTTCATTTGGCTTTTTTCGTATTGGAGAAGAGTCCGGTGCTGTCATTTCCATCGATATTGAAAAAGAGGCTTTGAACAAAGAGCCGAATGCGCCGTCTGCACTTTTGGATCAGACGGCAGGTGAATTATCCGAATACCTTGCAGGTAGGAGAACGCAGTTTTCTTTTCCCTATCGCTTGCAGGGAACGCCGTTTCGCATGAAAGTTTGGCATGAGCTCGAAAACGTATCCTATGGGGAAACGACGACGTACAAGAAGCTTGCGGAGGCGATTGGCAGAGCCGGTGCTTACCATGCAGTAGGCGGTGCGGTCGCTGCAAATCCTTTAAGCATAGTCGTTCCCTGTCATCGCGTGATTGGGACAAATGGAACCCTGACGGGATACGCATGGGGGCTTCCGATCAAGGAAAGGCTGCTCGCCTTGGAACGGAAAAAAATGGACAGGATGAATGAAATCGAGTGAAGGGAAGTGTATGCAGGGATCCCAATAAGGCGCGCTGGCTGGCACACATTATTTTCCACAAAAAAAGAATGCTGCGACGCAACATCCTTTTCCATTCAGTATTATGGTGGAGACAAGGAGGATCGAACTCCTGACCTCTTGCATGCCATGCAAGCGCTCTCCCAGCTGAGCTATGCCCCCGATACGCGACTATTTTAGCATAAAGGGATTTCCTTGTAAATATGTTGTGCAGAAATTAACGATTCGCATACGCTCTGTTAATGTTGCAAAAAAATATTTTTGCCCCTTGCAAAGGAAAACGTCTTAGGCTATACTATTCGTTGTCGGGACGTAGCGCAGCTTGGTAGCGCGCTTCCTTGGGGTGGAAGAGGTCGCGTGTTCAAATCACGTCGTTCCGACCATTTATGAATATCAAGGCGTAGGAGCTATCCGTGTGTTACGGATGGCTCTCCTTTTTATAGCAAAAAGAAATGCTGAACAAACAGCGACTTGAAAACAGAGTGGACGAATAAGCAGAATTCTGTTATATTGACCTAGGGATGGAATGCTCGGATTTACGAGGTGAGATATGAAGATATCAACAAGGGGAAGGTATAGCGTGACTGCCCTTTACGATTTGGCGTTAAGATGCGGGGAGGGTGCTGTGCCGTTGAAGAGTATCGCGCAAAGCCAGGGCCTTTCGGAAAATTATTTGGAGCAGCTTATGGCACCGCTTCGCCGAGCTGGACTCGTGCGGAGCGTTCGCGGAGCCCAGGGAGGCTATGTGCTCGCACGTGATCCGAAGGATATCGCGATTGGAGATATTATTCAAGCGGTAGAGGGTCCGATCGCGCTCGTCGACTGCCTGCTCACAAGTGCGGAATCGGAAAAACAGCCTTGTGATAGGGCCTGTGACTGCGTAACGCGGAGCGTTTGGGAAAAGGTATGCGAAAGCATCAACAGCGTGCTCAACAATATCACACTATCAGATCTTTGTGCGGACACAGCGGCAAAACATATCGGATGTGCGCGATGAAACCAGTTTATCTTGACTATGCAGCAACAACTCCGGTCGATCCCCGCGTCGTCGAGGGGATGTTGCCTTTTTTTTCGGATTCGTTCGGCAATCCGTCGAGCCTTTATTCGTTTGGGCGAACGGCAAGAAGGGCAGTCGAAGAGGCACGGCGAAAGGTTGCAGCACTCATCGGCGCGCCGAGCGATTCTGTCTATTTTACGAGCGGCGGCAGTGAGAGCGACAACTGGATTGTAAAGGGAATCGCGCGGACGATGCTTTTATCCGGTCGCAAATGCCGCATTGTGACGACGCCGATTGAACATCAAGCAATTCTTTCTGCATGCGCGCAAGTGAAAAAGGAAGGGGCAGAAGTTTTCTATCTGCCTGTCGATCCGACAGGAGAAGTCCATACGGTGGATTTAGAACGCCTTGCAGGAGACAATGCATCGCTCGTCAGCGTGATGACGGCGAACAATGAAATCGGCACGATTGAGCCAATCGCGAAGATTGGTGCGTGGTGCCACGCACATGGGATTCCCTTCCATACGGATGCAGTGCAGGCGGCAGGGCATATTCCCATCTCCGTGGAGAAAATGCAGATCGATGCGCTTTCCCTTTCTGCACATAAGCTGTATGGGCCAAAAGGCATCGGCGTGCTCTATCTTAGGCGTGGTGTCCCAGCGGAAGCCTTGATCCATGGCGGTGCGCAGGAGCGCGATAGGCGCGCGGGAACGGAAAATACAGCCGGCATCGTCGGCCTCGGCATCGCAGCGGAGATTGCCATGCAGGAAATGCAAACGGAACGCGTTCGGCTAATCGAGCTGCGAGAAGCACTCATAAAAGGGATTCTCGCGTTGGATGGAGCATGGGTGAATGGCAGCAGGGAAAATCGATTGCCCGGCAATGTGAGCTTTGGCATTCGTGGGATGCACCATGATACGCTCTTGATCCGACTTGATATGGCAGGTTTCGCTGTGTCGGCAGGAAGTGCTTGCAGTGCCGGGGCACTTGAACCGTCACACGTTCTTCTCGCAGTCGGACAGAGCGAGGAGGAAGCGTCGTGCGCGCTGCGCGTTACGCTTGGCAGATGGACACAGAAAGAGGAAGTCGTGCAATTCCTTCATACGCTTACGGAAATCGTTTCATCCATTCGATGATGCGATGGTGTATCGTAGGGGTTGTCTTTGTATGAAATCATCTTCGTTAAATTTACGAAAAAGTGCTTGCTAAAATTGTTTTTAAAGCTTTAATCATGTATAATAGTTAGGAATCGTATGTCAAGGCGAGTGTTATTCAGGAGGTATGGCAGTGGTAGGAGACAAGCTGCGTGCAGAACGCGAGAGACAAAACCTGACAATCAAAGATATCGAAAAAGGGACGAGCATTCGTTCTTTATATATAGAAAACATTGAGGCAGGCAAGTATGATCAGTTGCCGGGAGAGGTTTACACAAAAGGGTTCATTCGAAATTATGCAAATTTTTTGCAGCTCGATGCGACGGCGCTCCTACACGAATACATGGAAGAGAATCACCCCGATATTGCGGCGCAGGATTCTGCCCTTGGAACGCCGACGCATGTCGCACCAGCAGAAAAACCGGAGCGTGCAGCGGTGCACTTTGATGCAACGCCGATGACGAGTGATCTGCGTCAACGCGTGGATCATTCACATCATCGACAGAATGCGCTTGTGTTGGTCGTGCTCCTTGTGATCATCGTGATTGCGGGAGGCGTATTCTTTTTCTTTGAAAGCGCCTCGCCGGATGCCGATCAGATGCGGCAGGTTTCACAGCGTACGGAGCAGTCGAAGCAAACAAGTCCGTCGCCGAGCAGCGCATCGCAAGACAAGAACCGTGTCGCTGCAAAAAAGGAAGAATCAGCAAAGAAAGCTTCTGACGGCGTCGAGGTAACGGCAAAGTTTACGGATCGCTGCTGGATGGAGGTCAAGGTCGACGGAAAGACTGTATTTGAAGGAATGGCGGAAAAGGGCAAGACGATGAATTGGAAAGGCACGCAGCACGTCGTTGTCACGGCAGGAAATGCCGGTGCTGTGCAATTTACCGTCAATGGAAAGGACATGGGCAAGGCAGGCGGCATGGGTGAGGTCGTTGAGAAGACGTTCTCGACGGACAATAATTGATGGAAGAGTTTCTTCCCGTCTCGCGTGCTGATATGAAAGCGCGCGGCTTGGATCAACTTGACTTCGTTTTTGTGTCCGGTGATGCTTATGTCGATCATCCGAGCTTTGGTCCGGCGATTATCTGTCGCGTGCTCGAATCGCACGGCTATAAAGTCGGCATTATCCCCCAGCCAGATTGGCGCTCGGATCGCGATTTTTCGCGATTGGGCAAACCTCGGCTGGGGTTTCCGTTTCTTGAAGAGCTATGCAGGCACCATATCAGCGGCCAGCTCAAGATTGCGCCAGAACATATTTCGGATCGCGTGACGAGGCTCATGGGCAAATCCAACAAGAAGACGTACTTGACGTTTGTAAAACGATTTGCGTCTATCAATGCGCGGCTTGGCAAGAGACAATACCTCGTGCCGTACTTTCTTTCGAGCCATCCTGGTGCGGAGCTTGAAGATGCAGTAGAGCTAGCGGTGTTCCTTCATGAGATGGGGTACCATCCTGAGCAGGTGCAAGACTTCATACCCACGCCTGGCACGCTTGCGACGTGCATGTACTACACGGGGCTTGAGAGCATGTATACACGGCTAAGAGCCATGAAGAAAAGGGCATGCAGCGAGCACTTATGCAGTATTGGCTTCCCCAAAATCGTGAAATTGTGCGAAAGGCACTTCGTCTTGCACATCGTGAGGATCTCATCGGCTACGGGCCGAAGTGCCTCGTCCGTCCAGCGGATACGCATCCCAAAAGAAAAAGACAGAAACCCAGAAAGAAGGTGCAGCCATGAGATGTCCGTATTGTAAAACAGCAGACAGCCGCGTCGTGGACTCGCGCGCAGCAGATGATGGTGCGACGATACGCCGCCGCCGGGAATGCAATGCATGCGGCAAACGCTTTACGACGTACGAGGTTGTCGAAAAATTGCCGTTGATGGTCGTAAAAAACGATGGACGGCGTGAAGTGTTCAAACGAGATAAGATTCTCAATGGACTCATTCGTTCCTGTGACAAGCGTGACATTTCCATGGAGCGAATTGCAGCACTCGCCAATGCGGTGGAGCGCGACATACGCAATACGATGGATCAGGAAGTGCCATCCAAGCGAATCGGTGAGCTCGTCATGGAGAAACTCAAGGATTTCGATGACGTCGCTTATATCCGCTTTGCATCGGTCTATCGAAAGTTTGCGGATGTATCTGGTTTTCTCGATGAGCTCAAAGAATTGCAGGCACGGAAGAAATGCGAAGCGGACAAAGTGGCACAAGCGGAAAAAGGCATCAAGTTATGATATAGAGCCTAAGGCAAACGAGGGGGGAATGGATCCTTGGATTGGGCGCTGAGAAAGAGGATTCAGGAGCAGCTTGGAAAAGAGCAGGGATACTATCGTTATCCGCAGGGAACGCGAACGCATGTCGCGCTCGTCTATCCGAACTCCTATTACGTCGGCATGTCGAATCTTGGGTTCCACATCATCTACGATTTGTTGAACAAGCGTGCCGATACGGCGTGTGAGCGCGTATTTCTTCCTGATCGGCAGGACGTGAAACGCTATGAAAATACGCGAACGCCCATTATGAGCATGGAGACACAGTCCCCGCTTTATGAGTTTTCGATTCTGGCTTTTGCCGTTTCGTTTGAAATGGACTATTTTAATATCGTAAAATTGCTCAGACTTGGCAAGGTGAAGGCGAGAGCGGACGAACGCAATGAACGCGATCCGCTCCTCATCGCGGGCGGTCCGTGTCCAACGTTTAATCCGGAGCCGCTTTCTGCCATTTTTGATGCCTTTGTCATCGGTGAGGGTGAGGTCATCATGCCTGCGCTCATGGACGCTGTGCAGGAGGCACGGCGCCGTGGCACATCACGGGAAGCGCTTTTGCATTGCCTTGCGGCAGTGCCTGGTGTTTATGTTCCTTCGCTCTATTGCCATCACTATACAGAGAAAGGCACGATTCAGTCGATTGAGCCTCTTGCAGGGGCGCCGGCGGCTATCCGCCGCCAATGGGTACAGGATCTCGACGCATTCCCAGCACATACAGTTGTCGTAACGGATCACACGGAGTTTGATTTTTACCTCATTGAGACGGCGCGTGGTTGCGGCAGGCACTGCCGATTCTGCATGGCGGGCTACTGCTTTCGCCGCCCACGCAATCGTTCGCTCGCCGTCATCGAACGGCAGGTCAAGGAGGCACTCGTTTATCGCAAGCGCATTGGGCTTATGGGAGCAGCCATTTCAGACTATCCTGAGATCGATGCGCTTTGCAAGAATATCCTCGGCGAAGGGCTTTCGATGTCGGTAGCGTCGTTTCGCGCGGATTCTGTCACCAAGGAACTCGTTGATTCGCTTGCGGAAAGCGGGCTGAAGACCCTGACGATGGCTCCTGAAGCGGGGAGTATGCGCATGCGCGCCGTCATCAATAAGGGGATCGAAGAGCCGCATCTTTTTCATGCAATGGATTTGGGGCTTACAGCGGGAATCCATCACTTCCGTCTCTACCTCATGGTTGGGCTTCCGTTTGAGACAGAGGAGGATATCGATGCGATCATCGATCTCGCCGGGCGTCTCAAGGATTATATGGAGAAGCGCGGCAGCAAAGGGACGCTGACGCTCAGCGTCAACCCCTTTATTCCGAAGCCGTTTACACCGTTCCAATGGGAGCCGATGGCGCATCGAAAACGGGTTGAACGCGACTTGAAGCGCATGGCACAGATCCTGCGCAAGCGCAAGCATATCATCGTCCATATTGAATCGCCGAAGGAAGCGTATATACAAGGCGTTCTTGCACGTGGTGACCGTCGCGTCGGCGAGGCCTTGCTTACAGCAGCAGAAGCGGGGGGTAGCAAGTCATTTGGCCGTGCGATGAAAAGCATGGGGCTCGATATGGACGCATATCTCTATCGCGAGCGGGAAAAGGATGAAGTATTTCCTTGGGAGCGGATTGACGTCGGTGTCACAAGAGACTATCTTTACAGTGAATTGAAACGAGCAGTGGCGTTAAAGCCGACGCCGGCATGCTTTGACGGGTGCCATCGCTGTGGCGTCTGCTGAAATCAAGCAGAAAGGAAGTGTTCGTGTGAGTTTTGCATTGGAGCACATGGGACAAAATATTTGGTGCGGCAAGTTCACGGATTTTGGTGAGGATATTGCGACACATGGATTTTCGTGTCGTCTCGGCGGCGTAAGCAAAAAGCCATGGCAGGCACTCAACATGGGACTTCATGTAGGGGATACAGAAGCGGACGTTTTGGAGAATCGGAGACGCTTTTTGTCGGCACTCCATCTAAAGGCGGAATGCGTCATTTCCCCGGAACAGGTGCACGGTACGAATATTATGCGCGTCACGGAAGCAGACGCTGGGCGCGGGGCGCTTGCTTACGCAAAAGCCGTGCCGAAGACGGATGCGCTTATTACGAATGTACCTGGGCTTCCCATTATGCTCTGTTTTGCAGACTGTGTGCCAATCCTTTTCTTCGATGCAGAAAATAAAGCCGTCGGCATTGCACACGGTGGTTGGAAGGGAACGGTCAATCGGATTGCGGCAAAGACAGTTCAGCGCATGCAGAAGGAGTTTGGTACGGACCCAGGCAAGCTGCGCATTGGGATCGGCCCATCGATCGGTGCTTGCTGCTATGCGGTACGCGAGGATGTGTCGCAGGCATTTCGTGAAGCCTTTCCCGGATATGAAGAAGAGATATTTTCTATGCACGGGTCGGAAGAGCACCTTGACTTATGGGCAGCCAATCGCATTCAGCTTATGGAGACAGGCGTCCCGCGTGCAAATATTGAGGAAGCCAAGACGTGTACTTCTTGCGAGCATGCGTGGTTTTATTCTTACCGTGCGGATGGCAGCAAGACAGGCCGCATGGCAACAGTCATCGCATTGCATCCGTATATATCATGAGCGGACAGGAAAGGAAGGGATCCCATGATTGCAGAGCGACTTCAGGCGGTAGAGGCAGAGATTGAGGCGGCAAAAAAACGGCGCGCACGCGTGTCAAAGGATGCATCCGTCACACTGATTGCTGTGACGAAGAATCACGATGTGACGGCAATGCGCGAGGCAATCGACGCTGGCATCGAGGAGATCGGCGAAAATCGGATTCAGGAAGCGAAGGAAAAGTTTGGAACGCTCGAACGGAATGTGAAATGGCACCTGATCGGTCATTTACAGACGAACAAGGCAAGGGTGGCAGTCGCGCTCTTTGACCTCATTCATTCCGTCGATTCCGAACATCTCGCACGTGCAATCGATAAAGAGGCGGGCAAAATCGGCAAGCGGCAGGATGTTCTCGTGCAAGTGAATCTTGCGAAGGAGGAGAGCAAGTCCGGCATCTACAAGGAAGACCTGCGTTCCTTATTGGATGTCGTGGATGCACTTCCAAACCTGCATCTCGCTGGACTCATGTGCATTGCACCAAATTATGACGATGTAGAGAAGTGTCGGCCACTCTTTCGCGAAATGTATGAAATCTTTCTGAAGACGAAGGAAATTCCCTTCCATGACGCGAATATAAAATATCTATCGATGGGTATGTCACACGATTACGCGATTGCGGTGGAAGAGGGTGCGAATCTCGTTCGCGTTGGCACGGCCATATTTGGGCCGCGGCAGTATTAGGGGATGTGAGAGCGATGCGTATAGTAGATAAAGTGCTCAGCAAGGTCGGCTTGATGGAGCCGGAAGAAGAAACCTTTTTTGAGCAGGAAGAGGAACGCAGGGAACGCTCGCGTTCCTACACAGAGGCATACGAAAAGAAGGAAGAGAGTGCGTTCATGAATCACGATAACAATGAGGAAACGCCGCGAAAGGTTGTCGATTTTCAGTCGGCTGCTTCGGCGCGTGAGAATACGACGATGGCAAAGATGAAGGTCATGGTTATTGAACCGAAGTCGTTTGATGATGCACAGCAGGTCGCCAATGACTTGCGCGAAAAGAAACCGGTTGTCATCAATTTTGAGAAGACGGACGCGACCGATGCGAAACGGATCGTTGATTTCATCAGCGGTACGACGTATGCGCTCAATGGTGAGATCAAGAAGATTGGCAACAATGTATTCCTTTGTGCACCGAGCAATGTCAACGTCAGTTACATGGAGGAAGAGCGCAAGGTATCAACAGAAATGCCTTGGCTTAAAAAGTAAGGAGGCGGGAACGTGGCATCCTCCTCAAAAATCGGATTTATCGGTGGCGGGGCAATGGCAGAGGCGATCATTGCCGGCTTACGAAAGAGCGATGTGATTCCGGCAGAGGCCATATACGTTTCCGATCATAAGGCGGCGCGTACAGAAGAGCTTTGCAAGTGTTATGGAATCCACGCTTGCGTAGGAGCGGATACATTTCTCGATGATGTGACGGTGCTCGTGCTCGCAGTCAAGCCACAGGCAGCGCAGAAAGCGATTGCAGAGGTGAGCGGCAGGCTCAGATGTGACGCACTCGTACTTTCGATTGTTGCCGGACTGACGCTTAAGGAGATGGAGCGTGCCTTTTCAGGTCACCCCATCGTTCGCATTATGCCAAACACGCCGCTTGCAGTCGGTGCGGGCATGAGCGTGTATTCGTGCGGGACGCATGTGACGTCACCATGCAGGGAGATCGTAGAGCAGATCTTTTCTAGTGCGGGACGCGTCGTCGAGATAAAAGAGTCTGCAATGGATGCCGTGACGGGGCTTTCTGGAAGTGGCCCTGCGTTTGCCTTTTTAATGATCGATGCCTTGGCAAGCGGTGGGATTGCGGCGGGACTGCCTGCAAAAACAGCGCGTTTGCTTGCGGCGCAGACGATTTTTGGCGCAGCCAAAATGGTGCTTGAAACAGAAACGCATCCGGAAGTGCTTCGCGATGCCGTAACGAGCCCTGCGGGCACAACGATCGCTGGCGTCCGCGTCATGGAACAACGTGGTGTGCGTGGTGCGCTCATGGATGCTGTTCTTGCAGCTTCGGCGCGTTCCGAAGAGCTTGGAAAATAAAAAATGGGAAATACGATATGGCAGAACAGAAAGAAAAGTTGCTTCGTTTCTATAAGGGCACAGAAGGCGAGAAAGCTGTGACCCAACTCGTCGATCTAGCGGAAGCAGTACAGCGCACGCAAAGGCCGCGCCTGAGTCCGTTCCTCGATCCGTTTGGGCAGGAGATCGCGGAGACGGTTGCGGCAAATTACGGCGGCATTCGCGTTTCATTTGACGGTGGGTATCATGGTGCAGAACGTGCGCGTGCGATGTACATGCATGAAGATTTTGCAGGTACTGCTACGAATTACGACATTGCATGTATCGCAGTGTCATGGAATGGGCAGTTTGCGCGGCTTGGTCATCGCGATGTGCTTGGCGCACTCATGGGACTCGGAATGGAGCGTGACCGTCTCGGCGATATTTTGCTGACGGCAGATACGGCGCGCATCCTCTGCGATGAAAAAATGGCAGAGTACCTCCTAGCGAATCTCACGCAGGTTGGTTCGGTCGGCGTTCAGTGCGAGCGGGCTCTTCTTTCCTCGATCACGCCGAAAGAAGAGCGTTGCAAGGAAATCCGTGCGACGGTCGCGTCACTGCGCATTGATTCGATTGCTGCATCGGGCTACGGATGTTCGCGAAGCCGTGCAGCGGCGGATATTGAAGCGGATAAGTTGAGGCTGAACTGGCAGCATGTCAAGAGTGCCTCAACGGCCATCAAAGAAGGTGATGTTTTATCTATGCACGGCCGCGGTCGTATTGAGGTTGCGGAAATATGTGGGAAGACGAAAAAAGGACGAACGGTCATCTTGTTGAAACGCTATTTCTGAAGTGAGAAATTGCTTGCTATAGCTATAGGCAGGGAGGGGACCTGATCATGCTGACACCGCTTGACATACATGACAAGGAGTTCAAACGCAGCTTTCGCGGCTATGATGAGGACGAGATTGATGATTTTCTTGATCGCGTCGTCAACGACTACGAGAAGCTCTTTCGGGAAAATGATGATTTGAAGGAACGCCTTGCACGTGCGAGCAAAGATAACGAAGAATACCAAAAGATGGAGCGGGGCTTGCGGGATACATTGCTTCTCGCACAGAAGACATCAGAAGAAATCGTAGGGAAAGCAAAGGACGAGTCCAAAGCACTCATGGAGACGACGACGCAAAAATGTGATACGATGCGCCAGGAAGCGGAGCTTTACGTCAAGCAGCAAGCGGAAGAGGTCATTTCCCAAGCGAGAGAAAAGGCGCTCACCTACGATCAGATCATTCGAGACCGCGTGGAATACCTTCGCAAACTGAAGGATTCGATGGAAGGGGAACTTTCGGTCATCGATGAAAGCATTGCTTCCGCGCTGGCTCTAAAAAGTGAGGAAGGCGCGGGGAAAAAGGATGGGCAGGAAGAAACGAATACGAAGACAGACGATGAAGGGACTCAGGAATCTTGATGGCGACAATCATGGCCTGTATCCTTTTTTTCACGCTTCTTTTTCTTGATCAGGGCGTCAAGCTATATGTTGAGACAACGATGTTGCCGGGAGAGAGTATTTCGGTTATTGCCTCGGTCTTTCATATTACGTATGTGCTCAACCCCGGCGCTGCTTTTGGTATATTAGCACATCAGCGATGGTTTTTTTTGCTGACGGCCATCGCGATAATCGTTGCATTTTTTTGCTTTTATCCGAAACTGCGCCGCGAGCCACCGCTCCTTTATTATGGCTGCGTTTCCCTCGCGGCAGGAGCGGTCGGAAATCTAATTGATCGGTTGCGGATTGGCTATGTAATCGACTACTTTGATTTTTGTGTTTGGCCTGTGTTCAATGTTGCAGACGTTGCGATCGTGGCGGGTGTGGCAGGCATGATCATTTCGATCCTGTTTGGTAGAAAAAAGAAGGATGCTTGATCATGGAAGAGAAACTTTTTTTTCATGCAGACCGAGAGGGAGAGCGGCTCGATGTTTTCTTGGTTCGGCACCATGAAACGCTTTCCCGTGCGCACGTCCAAAAGCTCATTGCAGCAGGAAAAGTGGCTGTTTCTGGAACCGTACGCAAGGCAAACTATAAATTGCATCTTGACGAAGAAGTCATGCTTCACATTCCTGAGGCAGAACCTGTTTCGATCCTGGCAGAAGATATTCCGCTTGACGTACTCTATGAGGATGTGGATATCATCGTGATAAACAAGGCGCGCGGCATGGTCGTCCATCCCGCGACAGGGGTGACGAAAGGAACGCTCGTCAACGCACTTCTTTATCACTGCAAAGATCTTTCAGGCATCAACGGCGAGCTTCGTCCCGGTATTGTGCATCGCCTGGATAAGGACACGTCCGGCGTCATGGTTGCAGCGAAGAATGACGCGGCACACCTCTCACTAGCGGATCAGATTCGCACGAAAAAGGCGCATCGCATATACGATGCCATCGTTTTGGGCAACATACGTGAGGGAGCGGGTATCATCAAGGGGAATATCGGACGGCACCCGACGGAGCGAAAGAAGATGGCGATTGTGAGAGAAGGCGGAAAACCCGCCGTTACGCACTTCCGCGTGCTTGAGCGCTTCGGCAATTACACGCATGTCGAATGTCAGCTTGAAACGGGACGTACGCATCAGATTCGCGTACACATGATGCGTATCGGACATCCGCTCGTCAACGA
Organism: Mitsuokella sp. oral taxon 131 str. W9106; assembly: GCF_000469545.1. Taxonomy (GTDB): domain Bacteria; phylum Bacillota; class Negativicutes; order Selenomonadales; family Selenomonadaceae; genus AWVT01. Next base: position 34,512 of record NZ_KI273055.1, read on the forward strand.
TCCGAAGTACGGCTCGCGCCGCAAGAGTCCGTTTGCGATTGATGGACAGGCTCTCCATTCACGTGAGCTTGTCCTTGTCCATCCAAAAACAGGAGAGGAAATGACATTCCAAGCACCTCTTCCTGCGGATATGCAGAAAATTCTTTTTGCGCTTCGCGCGCGCAAGCAGTAGGAGGGAGATTCATGCCGGTACTGGTTGATAAGATGGTCTTGATGGATGCGGAAGGAATCCGGCGTGCGCTCACGCGTATTGCTCATGAGATCGTGGAGAGGAATAAAGGCGTCGGCAAGGTCTTGCTTGTCGGCATTCGCACGCGAGGCGTGCCGATCGCTGAGCGAATTGCAGACGAGATCGCACGCATTGAAGGAGAGAAGCTTCCTGTCGGTATCCTCGACATCACGCTTTACCGCGATGATCTTTCGACGCTTTCGTATCAGCCCATCGTCCATCCAACTGACCTGCCTGTCGACATCACGGGCAAGACGATCATACTCGTCGATGATGTGCTCTATACGGGACGAACGATCCGTGCGGCACTCGATGCACTTATCGATATGGGACGCCCAAAGAAAATACAGCTCGCGGTTCTCGTTGATCGAGGTCACCGCGAGCTTCCGATACGCGCAGACTTCGTCGGCAAGAATGTCCCGACGGCGTCGCGCGAAGCGGTCAGCGTACAGATTGGCGGCATTGATGCAGAGGAGAAGGTCGTCATTCGCGAAATACAGGAAGAGAAGTAAGGCAGGAGGAAGAAGATTACGATGAAGAACACAAAACCGATCTACACGATAGGCCACCGCAATCCCGATACGGACTCGATTTGCTCGGCAATCGGCTATGCGCATTTGAAGCAGGCACTCGGCGAGAATGTCGTGCCGGCGCGTGCAGGCAAAATAAATGCGGAAACGAAGTACGCACTTGCGTATTTCAAGGTCGAGCAGCCGCTCTTGCTGACCGATCTTTACCCGCGCGTCAAGGATGTCACACTCGACTGCAAGATTGTCGTCAGACAGCACGATACGCTCCGTCGTCTCGGCGAAGTTATGCGCGAGCATGATCTGAAATCCGTTCCGGTTACAGACAGCAAAGGGATTCTTGTCGGCATCGTAACGGTTTCCGACCTTGCCAAGCGTTATTTCCAGGAACTCGGCATGCAGAATCTCGCCGACATGCGCGTTCGCTATCGTGACATCATTGCGGCGACGGATAGCCGCGTTTTGGTTTCAGGCGAAGAGGGCGATACGATCAAGGGCAATGTCCGCATTGCGGCAGGATCGATTCAGACGATTCAAAATACGGTAGAAGAAAATGACATCGTCATTATCGGGGATCGTCATGACGAGACGCTCGTTGATTGCTTGCGCCAAGGAATTTCATGTCTCATTGTTTCAGGGAACGGGCGTGTGTCTGCTGATATTATCGAGGAGGCACAGAAACGCCATGTATTCGTCCTCTCGACGCCGTATGATACATATACGGTAGCACGTCTCATCAATCAGTGCGTGCCGATCCGCCGCATTATGCATGCGGATCCGGTCTGCTTCAAGCCGCTTGATTTGCTATCCGATATCAAGGGGACGATGGAGCAGACAAACTATCGCAATTACCCCGTTCTCGAAAACGGGCGCCTCGTCGGAATCGTTAGCAGCGACCAACTCATGGTGCCGGAACGTGAGCGTGTCATTCTCGTCGACCACAATGAACGCGGACAGGCAGTCGAAGGGATCGAGGAAGCGAAGATTCTTGAGATCATTGACCATCATCGCCTCGGTGGGATCCAGACGAGCGAGCCGATCTACACGCACGCTGAGCCTGTTGGCTGCACAGCGACGATCATTGCCAATATGCATTGGCATCGTGATATCGATATTCCACCGTCGATTGCAGGTCTATTGCTCTCCGCAATTTTATCCGATACAGTGCTTTTCAGGTCGCCGACTTGCACGCCATACGACAAGAAAACGGCGGAACGCCTTGCGGAAATTGCGGGAGTCGACGTGCAGGCGTACGGAATGGATATGCTCAAGGCCGGATCCGGTATCGGCGATATGACGCCGCAGGAAATCGCAAAGAATGACCTAAAAGAGTTCCAGATCGGCGATTATCGCATTATTGTCAGCCAGATCTCCGTCATGGACACGAAGGAAGTCATGGATCTTGAGGATGAGCTCATCGCCGCAATGACGAATATCTGTGAGAAGGAAGGCTTTGATATGAGTCTTGTCATGGTCACGGATATTCTCGAAGAAGCGACATATCTCCTTTACGCAGGCTCACCGAAAACGCTCATTGGCGAGGCATTCAAGAAAGATGCGAGCGGCACACACGTCTATCTGCCCGGCGTCATGAGCCGTAAAAAGCAGATCATACCGCCGCTTTCCGAAGCCGTCAAGCGTATCACGAAGTAACGTTCACAGCCCGGCCATTCACCATCTGTCCGATTATTTTGTTCAAACGAAATGCGTTTAACGAGAGGACGGTATCCAAGGGAATGGGCGGGCTTTGCTATAAAATAAATCGTTCATCATGCAGGAGGTTTCATTGTGGATATTGTTCAGGGGTTAAATCCTGCTCAGAGGGAGGCAGTCGAGCACCTCGAAGGGCCGCTTCTCATCATGGCAGGTGCAGGGTCAGGAAAAACAAAGGTACTCACTTGCCGCATCGCCAATCTTCTTGCGCACGGTGTCCTGCCGTATCAGATCCTCGCTATCACCTTTACGAACAAGGCGGCTGCTGAAATGCGCGAACGTGCAAAACACATGATTGGTGAAGCAGCAAAGGGCGTATGGCTCAGTACGTTTCATTCGTTCTGCGCACGCTTCCTGCGGTGTGAGATCGAAACAACGGGGCTGTACAAGCACAACTTTGTCATTTATGACACATCGGACAGCCAGACAGTCATTCGCGATTGCATTAAAGAGCTCAATCTCGATGATAAGCAGTATCGCCCTGCGAGTATTCAAAACGCTGTTTCGGTAGCGAAGAATGCCATGCAAAGCCATAAGGCGATGGCACGTAATGCGAATACCTTCTTTGAGGAGAAGGCGGCGGAAGTATATGCGCTTTACGCAGCGAAACTGCGCACGAACAACGCACTCGACTTCGATGACCTGCTCATGCTCTCCGTTGCACTTTTGCGCGACAATGAAGAAGTGCGCACGAAGTATCAGAACCGATTCCGATTCATCCTTGTCGACGAGTATCAAGATACGAACGGGGCACAGTACGAGCTCACGAAGCTCCTTGCGGAAAAGCACCGCAATCTCTGCGTCGTTGGCGATGCGGATCAGTCTATCTACGGTTGGCGCGGTGCGGATATTCACAATATCATGAATTTTGAACGGGACTATCCTGAGGCGCGGACGATTAAGCTCGAGCAAAACTATCGCTCGACGAAGAATATTCTCGCAGCGGCAAATGCCGTTATCGAGAACAACATAGAACGCAAGCCGAAAGCTCTTTGGACGGAGAATCCGACAGGGGAAAAAATTACGCTTTACGAGTCATACGATGAGCGCGATGAGGCGCAATTTGTCGCGTCCGCTATTCAGCAGGAGAAGAACAAACGGAAATGCTCCTATGGTGACATCGCGATCCTTTACCGTACGAATGCACAGTCGCGCGTCGTCGAGGAGACCTTTATGCGCATGGGGATTCCGTATACGATGGTCGGCGGGCTGAAGTTTTATGATCGCAAGGAAATCAAGGATATTCTCGCCTATCTGCGCATCATTTACAATCCGCTCGACACGGTCAGTCTCATGCGTATCATCAATGTGCCGAAGCGTGGCCTCGGGACAACGTCTGTCGCGCGTGTCGCAGAATATGCGACGGATGCAGGGCTCAGTTTCTTTGAAGTTATGGCAAATCGTGAGATGTTGGATGCGATACCGGCGCTCACGACGCGTGCAAAAAAAACACTCATCGCACTGGCGTCTTTTCTCTTTGCAATGGCTGGAACGTACGCGTCCATGCACCTTGACGACCTTATCCAGAAAGTGCTGGATGAAACAGGCTATTGGAAAGAACTGGAAGCAGAAAAGAAGCCAGAGAATGAGTCGCGTATTGAGAATTTGAAGGAATTCATCGGCGTCGCACGCGAGTTTGAGAAAACGGAAGAGGACACGAGTCTCGAAGCGTTTCTCTCCCAGCTTGCACTTGTCTCCGATATCGATACGGCGGAATTGGAAGATGAGCGTGTGACGCTCATGACGCTTCATTCGGCAAAAGGGTTGGAGTTCCCCGTCGTTTTCTTGATCGGCATGGAGGAGGGGCTCTTTCCGCATGCGCGGACACTTCTTGAGCCGAAGGAGATAGAAGAGGAGCGAAGAACGTGCTACGTCGGAATTACGCGTGCCGAGAAAAAGCTCTACCTTACGCGTGCGAGACAACGAACGATCTACGGCAAGACGAATGCCTATCCGCCGTCGCGGTTCATTTTGGAGATTCCGATGGATTACATCGATAAAATGCGATCTCGTTCCGATTTTGAAGTGATGGATGATTCAACTGGCTCGTATGCATTTCGAGCGACTGCATATCAGATGGGGGATGGCGTGCGATTGGTGGGAAAGCCGATGTCGGCATACGAAGCCATGCAGTCACTGCGCACTGCACAAGCTAGGCACATGGCTGGATCGGTGGCTCGCGTACAGAGTATGCCGCCTGCAAGCGGTGTCATTCGTCCGAATACGAGCACCATGTGGAAGACAGGTGATAAGGCACGTCATGGGAAATGGGGGATTGGAACGGTCGTATCCGTCAAGGGAAGTGGCGAAGAAGCAGAACTCAAAATCGCATTCCCGGGGCAAGGGATAAAAGGGCTCATGCAAAAGTACGCACCGATTGAGAAAGTCTGAGCGATAGAGGAGAAGATATGGATATTCAGAAGGTTAAGGAGGAACTCGCTTCGCTCCGCAAAACGATTCGTTACCACAACAATCGTTACTACAACGAGGATGCGCCGGAGATCAGCGACTACGAGTATGACCAGCTCATGTTGCACCTAAGGGCAATCGAAAAATCGTACCCGGAACTCATCACGAAGACATCGCCAACGCAGATGGTCGGCGGCACGGCACAGCGGACGGCAGGCGTACTCGTGAAACACGATGTGCCGATGCTCTCTCTTCAGGATGTGTTTTCTAAAGGAGAAATTTTTGCTTTTGTGCAAGAACTGCAAGGAGAACTCGATCATCCTGAATTCGTCGTAGAAGAGAAGATCGATGGGCTTTCGATGGCTCTACGCTATGAGGACGGCGTCCTCGTTCGAGCCATTACGCGCGGCGATGGAATTGTGCAAGGGGAAGATGTAACGGAGAATGCGAAGGTCATTTGCGATGTTCAAAAGACGCTAAAAGACAAGCCAGCCTATTTTGAGATTCGCGGTGAGGTCTATATGGAACGCGCTGTGTTCGATGCCGTCAATGAGAGGCAAGCATTTCTTGGTTTGCGTCCTTTTGCAAATCCGCGAAACTGTGCGGCTGGGACACTGCGCCAGCTTGACAGCCGTATCACGAAGGAGCGAAAGTTATCTTTTTTTGTATTCAATTTGCAGTCGGTGCGCGGTATGAAATTTCGAACGCATACCGACGCCTACGCTTTTATGAAAAAACAGGGCATTAAGGTCATTCATGACTATAAGGTTTGCCATACGGCAGAAGAAGTTTGGCAGGCGATTGAAGCAATCGGTGAAAATCGCGGAAATCTCGCCTATGATATCGACGGTGCAGTCGTCAAGCTAAACAACTTGCATGATCGAGAGAAGCTCGGCGCAACTTCCAAAGTGCCACGGTGGGCGATTGCCTACAAGTACCCGCCAGAGGAAAAGGAAACCGTCCTTCGAGCAATTGAGCTTTCCGTGGGACGTACGGGGCGTATTACACCGACGGCCGTATTCGATCCAATTCGCCTTTGCGGTACAAATGTAGAACGTGCGACCCTGCACAATCAAGACTTTATCGATAGCATGGATGTGCGTATTGGCGATACGATACGCGTTTATAAGTCTGGGGAGATCATTCCGAAAATCAAGGAAGTCGTCAGAGAAAAACGCCCTGCAGATGCAAAACCCTTTGCCATCGGCACGCATTGTCCTGTCTGTGGAGCACCTGCTGTACGCGAAGCGGATACGGCAGATATCAGATGCCAAAATCCGAGCTGTCCTGCCCAGATCGAAAACCATCTGCTCAATTTTGTCAGTCGCGACGCGATGGATATCAAAGGCCTTGGTGAGAGCACCATCCATGCGCTTATAGCCGATGGGAAGCTCGCGACGATTGCGGATCTATATGCACTGCATGATGCACGTGAGGAGCTCATTGAAAAGGGGCTTATCGGCAAGGCGAAGAATACGGATAAAGTGCTCGCTGCGATCGAAGCGAGCAAAGAGAATGAGCCGCAGCAGCTTTTGGCAGGGTTCGGCATTGCAGGAATTGGCCGAAGTGCCGCGCGTGAACTCATGCGTCATTTCGGCTCTATTGATCGATTGCGCGAAGCAGACGAAGAAGAAATTCGATCCGTACGTGATATAGGTGAAGTCAGCGCAAAAGCAATCGTAGCTTTTTTTGCCGACGAAAAGACGCAGGATATGATCGCTAAACTTCGTGCCGCAAACGTTCGCTTTGCGGAAAAGAAACGTGCACCAGGAGATATGGTGCTTGAAGGAAAGACTTTTGTCATTACGGGAACACTTCCCACAATGGGGCGCAGAGAATGTGCCGCACTCATTGAAGCGCACGGGGGGCGTGTCGCAAGCGCAGTAAGCAAAAAGACCGACTATCTCATCGCAGGTGAGGAAGCCGGCAGCAAACTGAAAAAGGCACAGGAACTCGGAATTCAAGTTTTGAATGAAACTGGTCTTAGGACGATGATTTCCGTGCAAGAATGAAAATTGTACTGAGAATCAAGACGGTTCCAAGTGCGTCAATCCAAAGGAACGATGCCGCTGATAAGCATGTGTGAGACGACGAGCTATTCGGCAGAAAAGCCTGCGTCTCGCAGGGCGTACTGTCCTGCTACCCCTGATGCTCCCCATAATGAGCCGCCTGTGAGTACCAGAAGAATCCCTTTTTATCGATCTGTCAAGGTGTATTTCCTTTCTCATGGACATAAGTGTAGAGTGGAGAACCGTCCTTATCCGTAATATGAATGGGACTCAATGCGAGCCTTCCGTTTTCGATTCGCAGTCCATCCGTTGCGACATTAAATCCAGCAAAGGAAAGGCGTACATCATAAAAGCGAAGATCCCGATAGGCATTATGGAACGTTCCCGTAATTTGTTCAAATGGAAGCATGTGGTATCGACCTGCGCTCGATTGGAATGAGCCGGACGTAAGCGTGCCCTTGGATGAGCCGTCGCTTGCAACCATAAGATCCATCGCGACACGGCAGGAAAGGCCACTTCCCGGCAAGGCTTTCGCCGCACTCAGATCCGATCCCGTTCCGTATATGTGATAGTAGCGTGTATCGAGATTGTAGTCACCGTGCGCGGTGAGGATTCCATCAAAGACATTGGCTGAGACATTTGTGAAATTCAGCATGGCGTTGTCGTAGGAAATATCGCCACGGACATTCGTGAAAAAGAGCCCTGGGATGCTCAGTTCATCCATCGAGAGCGAGCCGGTTCCGAGCGGGTGCGTGAGTGGTCCACTGAAATATGCATCGAGCGTCATTTTATCATGGAGATTCATGCCGAAGCCTAGCGATGATGGATCAACTGCGTAAAATACAGCGGATAGGTCGGCTGTCGGCACGTCTTCCCCATGAAAATCCACGTGTCCATTCAGCGTAATGCCATCACCGATCATGATGCCGCCGAATCCTCCGATCGTCATAGCGAGAACCATTTTCTTCGTTGTGTCGATAGAAGACATGAGCTGCACATGGTTCATGAGATAATGACGATGTTGCGCGAGAATCTCAAATCGGCTATCATGTACATTTAGTTTTAATTTGATCTTTTTCCCCGTGGCATTGAAGTTTTGCCAACGGCGGGTCATTTTATTTTGCTGCATACGCCGTCTTGCTTCACCGATCGCACGGCGCTTTTCTTCACTGAGGCCTTCGAGACTGACTTTCTTTTGCCAATCCTCTTCCTGCATTTTTTTCATGTCGGGAGAAGGCCGAATAAAGTCGAGCCGCATCGCTTCATCGAAATGGAGCGAGATGTTGGCATTGTAAATGTTCAGCTCCTGTATCGTCGTAGATTTGTAATGATGCGTGATAACGTCCCAGAGGCGCACACGAAAATCGCCGCTGGGGATGGAGAGGATTCGCTCACCATTTTGATCGTACCATTCGAGATTGGTGAAGTAAACGTGTCCTGTGATATCTGAGATCAGACGCTCAACGCGAATCGTTCCACGCAGCATATCCTGCTGCTTTATGGCACGATTGAATAGGGCTGCTGCTGTAAAGCTCAAGACTTCGAGTGCAACCAAGAGAAACAGTGCAAGTACGGACAAAATCATTCCGATTCGCCGCAGTTTTGTGCGATGTATGGCATGAAATGATGAAATCATGGAAATATCCTCAAAATAAATAGAATTTCCTCAAAATAAAAGCAATTATTTTCTCACTTCAGTATATCATATCTGTTCATACTATGCTAAAATAGAATTAGGAATAAGAATGGAGATAGATTCATGTGCAAAAACGAATGTCTCGCAGTTGTCGTAGAATTGATTTTCTGCACAATGGTCTATGCCTTGATCGCTGTGCAGCTTCTGTGATTCCACTGCGCGGCATTGTGAAAGGATTTTATGGCACGTCTTGGAGTGATGCAGCGTGGATGGACGCTTTTTTCTTTGAGAAGAATGTCGGTTTCAAAGCGTGTCTCTACGCGCTGAAAGAGGGTCCTTGTCATCGCGCAAAATGGCGTGAGCCGTTTCCCGAAGAGCATCTTGTGCATTTCGGTATGCTTATGAGGGAAGCGCGGGCACACGATATTCGCTTCGTCTTTGTCATTTCATCGGGACTTGGCATCAAGCTTTCTGGCATGGCTCGTTATAGCGATAGGAAAAGACTGATGAGCAAGATGGAAGCCATTTATGTACAAAGCGTGCAGGATGCGCTAAGCCTATACACGAAAGAGTTCTCCGTCATCTCGCAAAAGCAAAAGATAGAATCGTTTTGTACACAAGCGATGGCATTGCACAGGGGAATCCATCAGAGGATTCATACTGGGGCATAGGTCGTCTCTATGGATGATGGCTCGGCATTCGGTGGGATTATCCTGCCAATGACTACATGAAGTCGAAGCTTACGCTTGCTCAGTCGATAGATTGCCGAGGGAGAGCGCTGTACTCGCGATTTTATTCAACCATGAAATAAAAAGTTTTATCGAAATGGGCTTTTTCAGCAGGTGCGGGAAAGCAAAGGACATAAAGCAAGTGCGTATATTTCAGAGGATGTAGGCATGGTGTTTATAGCGTCTGTCATGAAGCATCCGCAAGAGAAAAGAGGAGCGTATGCGTTCTCGTAACTTAGTCAGAGCAGAGCCGTTGCTTGGAGATATGCTCTTGCAAGAATCCCCAAAAGAGGTTACTGGGACTGCGCCGAAACGAACAACTCGTCCACTGAAACGGGGAGAAACGATGCAGAAGCGCCGTCAAAAGCGACGAATGGAGCGCTCCATTCGTGCGCAGGTCGTCAACGTGGAGCATTTGACAGCGATTGAAGGAAAGACTATCGTCGCATTTGATTTGGAGCTTTCCGGAACGTTTCCCGATGATATCATCGAGATCGGTGCAATTCGCCTGCAGGAAGGTGCAGATTCTGTTTCCGTATTTCATGAGCTCGTTCATCCGCGCACTTTCATCAATCGCACGGTGCGTAAGATGACAGGACTCGATAAGGACGATTTCAAAGGAAAAGATCGACTTCCCGATATTTTACCAGCCTTTTTGCAGTTCGTCGGGGAAGATGCCGTAGTGCTCGGTCATGCTGTTGGGGACAATGATATTTTGAGCATCAATCTAGCCTTAGCTCGGATTGCAAAAAAGACAGGACAGCGCAGAAAGTTCTGCCCGCCGTATGTCGATACTGTCCGCTTGGCCAAGAGTATTTTGTCGAAGGATACGACGAAGTTCAATCTTGAGGCGCTGCTGCTTCATTTCGGCTGGCGGGCAAAGCAGAAGCATCGTGCACTCGATGATGCGCTCGGTGCGTACCTGCTTTTTGAGTGTTTGCTCAAAGACATACCGCATGGCATACCATCCTTTCCCAGTCTTTTCGATACACCTTCGGGGACGGAAATCGTACTCGAACGATTTGAACGGAATGAGGAGAGTTAAGAATATTGGTAAAGTTGTATCATCCTACAAGTATATTTGGAAAATGGTACAATGCAAGAGTGTTCCTTTTGGGTAGATTGTTCCGTATAATAAAGATGAAGGAGATAGGTTGGCAGCCGAAAAGCTCTATCTTGCCGGCTTCGGTCACGTCCCTGAGCTTGAACGCCAACCACAAGCCAGCGAGACAGAAGTCGGCGCCCTTCGGCCTTATGCCTTATAGAGAAGATAGGGGTTCAATTCCTATCAAGACGCGATAAAATGAGACGGGTTCTTCTATATAGCCTGTCTTATTTTTGTAGCATTAAACGTATAGAAGTTTTAGATCGAGATGGATAAGATGGATAGAGGTGGATTGAAAGACCTGCCAAGCCTGCAATGGTTTTCGGCGCGAATTGCAAAATGCTGGTAGAAAGCCTTGTTTTACAAGGGGATTCCGTGTTTCTTGTGCGATTCTGTTCCTGAGAGGACACGCCTTTGCTTTTTGATTTTGCTGCTTAAAAGCATACCACAAGGGGCGTCCTCTTTTCATGACGATTTTGTAACACATGTATTGTAAACCTACAAAAATATACAATGCGTATTACTGTAGCTATTGACATAAAAACATGAAATATGATAAAATTATATTTGTCAATAACGCAGACATATTCAGATGCCGGAGTGGCGGAATTGGCAGACGCAGCAGACTCAAAATCTGCCGTTGGCAACAGCGTGCCGGTTCAAGTCCGGCCTTCGGCACCATTTGGAATCTTGAGCTTTCACGAGACTCGTGGGAGCTTTTTCTTTTTTCACTAGGCAAGTTGCCATAGTTCCTTAGGAATACGCCAATGTATTCCGCACAGAATGGAGGATAGTATGGATATCCATACGAAAGTACACGGTTTTACCCTGCAACGTAAGACGTTTATCCGAGAGACAGACTCGACAGCATACCTCTTTACGCACGAGAAGAGCGGCGCACGTCTTTTCTTCCTCGAAAACGACGATGACAACAAGGTATTTTCCATTGCGTTTCGTACGCCGCCCATCGATGATACAGGTGTTGCACATATCGTCGAACACTCGGTGCTCTGCGGCTCACGTAAATACCCGCTCAAAGAACCATTCGTCGAGCTTGTCAAGGGTTCGCTCAATACGTTCTTGAATGCGATGACGTATCCAGACAAAACCATGTATCCCGTTGCGAGCCGAAACGATAAGGATTTCCAAAATCTCATGGACGTCTACCTCGACGCTGTATTTTATCCGAATATGAAACGCGATCCGCATATCCTTATGCAGGAGGGATGGCACTACGAGATAGGAAATGCAGATTCGCCGCTTACATACAGCGGCGTAGTCTACAATGAGATGAAAGGGGCACTTTCCTCACCGGATGATATTTTGGAGAGCCGCATCATGACGTCACTCTATCCCGACACGACGTATGGCTATGAATCGGGCGGCGATCCAGAGGCGATCCCCAATCTCACGCAAGCGATGTTTGCTTCGTTCCATGATCGTTACTATCATCCATCCAACAGTTATATTTACCTGTACGGTGATCTCGATATTGAGGAAAAGCTTGCCTACCTCGATGCGGAATACCTTTCGCATTTTGATCGGATTCCCGTACCTTCGCACATTAAGGAGCAAAAGCCATTTGCGGTCATGAAGCGCAGCAGGTCTTCGTATCCGATTGGTGCAGAGGAGAGTGTGAGGGAAAAAACGTTCCTTTCGATGAACTGGATTGTCGGAAAGTCGCTCGATCTGAAAGATATGATGGGGCTTGAGATTTTGGAACATGCCATTTTGCGTACTCAGGCGGCACCACTTCGGAAAGCGCTTCTTCGTGCAAAGATTGGCAAAGACGTCGATTCGATATTTGAAAATGACATCTTACAGCCGTTCTTCAGCATCATTGTGAACAATACGGAGGAAAGCTGCGTCGATGCGTTCTGCGAAACGGTGGAGAAGACGCTGGCGACGCTTGCTGAAAAGGGACTTGACCGTACGCTGATGAAAGCGTCGATCAATTTGTTTGAGTTCCGTCTACGCGAGGCAGACTTTGGCTCTGCGCCGCGCGGTCTCGTCTACGCGATTCGCGTGATGAAGAGCTGGCTCTACGATGGTGATCCAGAAGCGCCGCTTTACTATGAGGACGCACTGCAGCAGATGAAAGAAGGTCTTGAAACAGGCTATTTTGAAGAACTCATTCGCCGTTATTTGCTCGACAACACGCATCGCACGCTTGTCGTTCTGCGTCCTGACGCGGAACTGGCGGTACGGCGCGAAGCAAGGCAGGCAGAAATCCTAGCGAATAAAAAGGCTGCGATGAGCAAAGCGGAAATCGCTGCCTACGTGGAAGAGACGCGTGCACTTAAAACGCGTCAACAGACACCGGATTCGGAGGAGGCGCTCAATACGATCCCTATCTTGAGCCTGAAGGATATCCGCAGGGAAGCATACGACTTGCCGCTGGAGGAGCGCGAAATTGACACGGTAAAAGTACTCCTGAGCAATGTAGAAACGAATGGCATCGCCTACGTCAATCTGTTCTTCGATGCGCAGACTGTTCCGCAGGATAAACTGCTGTACCTTTATTTGCTGAGCGATCTCATCGGCTCGGTCGATACCGAGGTTCGTGGCTATGCCGATGTCGCCAATCAGCAAAACCTCGTGACGGGCGGCATTCGCTTTGATCTTGCAGGCTTCTCGCGCAAAGGGAAGCCGGACTCGCTTGCACCGAAGTTCTGCGTTCGCATGAAGGTACTGACAAAAAAACTTTCTGAGGGCTTTGCGCTTGTCGAGGAACTTTTGACGAAAAGCCGTTTCACAGATGAGAAGCGTATTCGCGAACGCATTGAACAGGAGGCAACATCGATCGAACTGAGTCTTCAGCGCTCTGCCAATCAGATCATCGCGACGCGTATCAGCAGCTACTTTACGCGCGTTGGCGCATACTCGTCGACAGGGGAGCTTCCGTTCTACCATTTCCTGAAAGACTTTCAAGCGAATTTTGCAGAAAACCATGCGAAGATGCAGCGCATTTTCGCGGAGCTTTTACCGCTTGTGTTTAATCGCAACAACCTTCTTGTTGGGCTTACGATTGACGGAAAGGATTACGATGCGTTCGAGGCACCGTTTGAAAAGCTGCTCTCCGCTCTGTCGGAAGAGAAGTTCCCTGCACAGATGTACACGTGGGATCTCGCGGCAAAGAGCGAAGGGCTGACCTCGTCAAGCCGCGTGCAGTACGTCGGTAAGGGGGCGAACTTCATCCGTCTTGGGTACGAATATTCCGGCAGTATGCTCGTGCTCTCGACACTTTTGCGCTACGATTACTTTTGGACGAAGATTCGCGTTCAAGGCGGCGCGTATGGCGCATTTACGAACTTCAATCGCAACGGCATGCTCTTCTTCGGTTCATATCGCGATCCCCATCTCACGCAGACGATTGACGTATTCAATGCGACAGGGGACTACGTGCGCAGATTTGATGCGACAAAACGCGAGATGGACAAGTTCATCATCGGTACGATGAGTAGCCTCGATGCGCCTATGACGCCAAAGATGAAAGGAGAGACAGCGATGGGCTGTTATTTGCACGGCGTAACATTTGATGATCGCCAAAAGACGCGTGATGAGGTGCTTGCGACGCGTCAGGAAGACATTCGTGCGCTTGCACCGCTTGTCGACTCCTGTATGCAGGAGAATGCGCTTTGCGTCTTTGGCGGCGAGGAGAAGATCCATGCAGCAAGAGGGGTGTTTGATATGGTGAAACCAGCTCTTTGACCCTTTGATGTAGATGATCTGCCTATGTTATAATAAACTGCGATTTGATTGCGAGTAGAAGAGTTTGGATGGTGAAAGCATGAAAGTAACGAAAGAGACTTTGGAGAATGTTGCCGTTCTCTCCCGGCTGTCTGTGCCAGCGGACAGGGCAGATATGTACATCAAACAGATGGATGATATTTTGACGTACATGGACAATCTTTCTGTGCTTGATACGACGAACGTCAAGCCAACGACTTACGCGCTTCCGATGCAGAATGTATTCCGCGAAGACGAGGTGCGTCCGTCACTCGACCGCGAGGCTGCTCTCGCGAATGCGCCGTTGAAGGAAGACGGCTATTTCAAAGTGCCGCGCGTTTTGGGCGAGTAGGAAAGGGAGGATGACGTTGAAACTGTACGAAAAACCGGCGCATATCCTGCACAATATGCTCGAAAAGAAAGAAATTACGGCAGTGGAGCTGGCGAAAGACTTGCTCGCACGCATCGACGCGGTCGAAAGGGATATCGGAGCGTATCTGACGATCACGCGCGACGAGGCATTGGCTGCTGCAGAGACTGTAGACCAGAAGATTGCGGCGGGAGAGAAGATTGCGTTCCTAGAAGGAATTCCCGGCGCGATCAAGGATAATATTTGCACGAAGGGCATAAGGACGACGTGTGCATCCAAAATCCTAGAGCATTTCGTTCCCCCGTACGATGCGACGGTCATGCAGAAAATCTATAAGGAGAGTCCCGTCATTCTCGGCAAGCTCAATATGGACGAGTTTGCGATGGGCGGTTCAACGGAGCATTCAGCCTACCATCCAACGCATAATCCATGGGATCTTGCGCGTGTTCCTGGTGGCTCGTCGGGCGGCAGTGCAGCAGCGGTTGCATCTGGCACGGCGATTTGGGCGCTCGGTTCCGATACGGGCGGATCAATTCGCCAGCCGGCATCCTTCTGCGGTGTTGTCGGTCTGAAGCCGACATATGGACGCGTCTCACGTTATGGTCTTATCGCTTACGCATCTTCGCTTGATCAGATCGGTACGATCACACGTGATGTGACGGATTGTGCCCATATCCTGAACGTCATCGCAAGGCATGATGCGATGGATTCGACGTCGAGCAAGGCAGACGTTCCCGACTTCACACAGTCGCTTCGCGCAAAAGTCGAGGGACTGAGGATTGGCCTGCCGAAAGAGTATTTTGTCAAGGGAATAGATGCAGAGGTCGAGCGTGTCGTTCGTGCGGCTATCAAAAAGTATGAGGAAATGGGCGCAGAAGTCGTCGATATTTCATTGCCGCATACAGATTATGCGATTTCGACGTACTATATCATCGCTCCCGCCGAGGCTGCGACGAATCTTGAACGCTACGACGGAGTAAGCTACGGCGAACGTGTCGACGGCGAGGATCTCGTGCAGATGATGACGAACACGCGAGACGAAAAGTTTGGCGAAGAAGTCAAGCGCCGTATTCTCATCGGCAACTATGCGCTCTCCGCTGGCTATTACGATGCTTACTATCTCAAGGCACTTAAGGTTCGTACGCTCATTCAGCAGGACTACATTGAGGCGTTTCAGAAAGTCGACGTCATCATGGCACCGACAGCACCGACGCCTGCCTTTCGGATCGGCGAGATGGCGGAGGATCCCTTGCAGATGTACTTGCAGGATGTCTGCACCGTTCCATTAAATCTCGCCGGCCTTCCAGGCATTTCCATCCCGTGCGGCAAAAGTGAGGGAGGCCTTCCCATCGGCCTTCAGATCATCGGCAAGCCGCTTGATGAGGCAACGCTGATTCGCACGGCGTACACCTATGAGCAGGCACAAGGCGGCGTAAACGAGATGGCGAAGCTGGGAGGGAACGACTGATGAAGTACGAAGCAGTCATTGGACTTGAAATACACTGCGAGCTGAAGACGAAGACGAAGATTTTTTGCGGCTGTGCGACGGGATTCGGCGCAGACCAGAACACGCATGTTTGCCCCGTCTGCCTCGGTATGCCTGGCGTCTTGCCTTGTGTCAACCGCCGTGTCGTCGAGTTCGGCATCAAGGCGGGGCTTGCGACGAACTGCACGATCAACGAGTACAGCAAGTTTGATCGCAAGAATTACTACTACCCGGATCTCCCAAAAAATTGGCAGACTTCGCAGTACGATCTCCCGATTGCCGAGCATGGTTGGGTCGACATCGATGTAAACGGCGAGAAGAAGCGCATCCGCCTCACACGCATTCACATGGAGGAGGATGCAGGAAAGCTCGTCCATTCGGGCACGACGATCAAGGATTCGGCATCGAGTAATGTCGATTACAACCGTACGGGCGTGCCGCTTCTCGAAATCGTCTCTGAGCCGGATCTTTCCTCGGCAGAAGAAGCGCGTGCCTATATGGAAAAGATCAAGACGATCATGGAATACATTGACGTCTCAAACTGCCGCATGGAAGAGGGGAACCTCCGCGCCGACATCAACGTTTCCCTGCGCCCCGTTGGCACGAAGGAGCTTGGTACGCGCACGGAGATGAAGAATATCAATTCGTTCAAAAACCTCGAAGACGCCATTAATTACGAGATCGATCGTCAGGAAGAAGTCTTGGAGGACGGCGGTCATATCGTGCAGGAGACGCGTACCTTCGATCCCGCACGCGGCATCACGCTTTCCATGCGTACGAAGGAAAACGCAAATGACTACCGCTATATGCCGGAGCCAGATCTGCCTCCGCTCGTGACGAGCAAAGAGATGATCGAGAAGTATCGGAGCGAGCTTCCGGAGCTTCCGGACGCGCGTCGCGCGCGCCTTGAGAAGGAAGATGGGCTATCTGATTACGATGCGGGCATCATCACAAGCTCGCGTGCTATGGCGGAGTATTACGACGCCGTCATCGCGACAGGAGCAGATGCGAAACTTGCGGCGCATTGGATGATGGGGGATCTTGCAAAGAAGCTTAATGCCGATGGCATCGATATCACGAAATCTCCTGTTGAAGCGACGCGTCTCGGCGAAATGATCCTGCTTATCATGAAGGACACGATTTCGGGCAAGATCGCAAAAAAAGTCTTTGCGGAGATGTGGACGAATCCAGACAGCCCTGCCAAAATCGTTGCGGATAAAGGGCTCGTTCAGATTACGGACACGAGTGCCATTGAAGGTATCGTCGACGAAGTCATCGCGAAAAACCAAAAGGCTGTTGACGACTATAAGGGCGGCAATAAGAAAGCCATCGGCGCACTTGTCGGGCAGGTCATGAAGGCATCGAAGGGCAAAGCAAACCCGCAGATGGTCAATAAGATGCTTGCCGAAAAGCTGAACGGTTAAGCAAAATACGGATCTTTGACAGGAGAAAAGCCTTCCTGATGAAGGGGGGCTTTTCGCGCATACGCAAAAAATACGCTGGAAAGAAAGGGGTACGATTATGATTTCCAAAGCGGCAATATTCGATCTCGATGGTACGCTCATCAATTCACTTCAAGACCTCGCTGCAAGTGCAAACGCCGTGCTGCGCGAGCAGGGATTTCCCGAACATGGGATGGATTCATACCGCTATTTCGTCGGCAATGGCATGAAAAAACTCATGGAGCGCTGTCTGCCGAAGGAAAAGGCAATAGATGAAGCCTTCGTCGCAAAGGCGACGGCGCGCTGCAAGGAAATTTACGCTGCCCATACGCTCGATCATACGAAACCCTATGATGGAATCGTGCTCATGCTTGAACGTTTGCAGACGATGGGCATTCCGATGGCAGTATGCACGAATAAACCACAGGAAGAGGCAAAGTCTGTTGTAGCGAGTCTCTTTCCGCAGAATTTCTTCCATATGGTCATAGGCGATTCAGAAGGGCAGCCACCGAAACCAGACCCAACGAAGGTTCTTCATATTGCGAAAGGGTTCCGTCTCGCACCGAAAGAAATTGCTTACTTCGGCGACAGCAGCGTGGATATGGATACGGCGTGCAATGGCGGCCTGCTGCCTGTCGGTGTCCTATGGGGATTCCGGCCAAAGGAAGAACTCATCGAACATGGTGCTAGGATCCTTCTTGATACACCGTCCGAGCTGTTGGCTAAAGTGCATTTTTCATATGCATGAACTATGGCGAATGATGGAATGAAAAGGATAATACAATGAAAAAGCACATTCCCGTTATGGTGGGGAATTCGTACGAAATCGATATTCGGACACTTGGAACGAGTGGGGAGGGTGTCGGACGCTATGAAGATTTTACCGTCTTTGTGCCGAATGCTTTGCCGAGTGAGCGCATTCGCGCCACGATTACAGAGGTCAAGAAGACGTATGCAAAGGCGCAGTTGAAGGAGATCCTTGCGAAGAGCAAGAACCGCATAAATCCCATCTGTTCCATCTATGAGAAGTGTGGCGGCTGCCAGCTCCAACATCTCGACTACGAAGCACAGCTTATGGCAAAGCGACAGCAGGTCGTCGATGCCGTCACGCGCATCGGCAAACTCAAGGATCTTTCTGTTCTGCCGACAATCGGTGCGGATCCCCCGTGGAATTACCGCAATAAGGTGCAGTTTCCTGTCGGCATTGAAAAAGGGAAACCAATCATTGGCTGCTTTGCGCAGGGGAGTCATGCGATTGTCGACACGCACGATTGTCATATTCAAAAAGAAGGCAATAACGCAATCGTGAATGTCGTGCGTGAAATCGCCGCGAAACTTCGTACGCCCATTTATCACGAAGACCGTCATACGGGCGTCCTGCGCCACGTCGTCGGACGCGTGGGAAAGGATGGGGCACTCATGGTCGTCCTCGTCACCGCGGTGCGGGAACTGCCGCGTGAAAAGGAATGGGTGAAACTGCTGCGTGCTGGACTACCTCATCTCGTCAGCATCCATCAAAATATCCAGACCTATCGGAATAACGTCATCATGGGACGCGAGACTAGGCTCTTATGGGGCAGGGCGACCATCATTGATATGCTTGGCAGCCTTTCCTTTCACATCTCGCCGCGTTCCTTCTTCCAAGTCAATACCGTGCAGGCGAAGCAGCTTTACGACAAGGTGCTCGAATTCGCGCAGCTCACCGGAAAGGAAACCGTCCTAGACGCCTACTGTGGTACGGGGACGATCACGCTTTTTCTCGCGCAGAAGGCACGAAAGGCCTACGGCATTGAAATCGTGCGTCCCGCTGTCGAGGATGCCAAAAAAAATGCACGAGACAATCGCATTAAAAATGCGACCTTCCTAGTCGGCGATGCGACCGTGCTCATGCCGCGCCTTTACAAGGAAGGTGTTTGTCCCGACGTCATCGTCGTCGATCCTCCTCGTGCAGGCTGCACAGAAGCAGTCCTGAAGACCTTCGCCGCCATGCATCCGGATCGCATCATTTACGTTTCCTGCAATCCAGCAAGTCTTGCCCGCGATCTGGCAATCCTTTCGACGCTGGGCTACCACGCCCAAAAGCTGCAGCCGGTGGACATGTTTGCACAGACCATTCATGTCGAGACGGTTGTACTGCTGTCAAGGGAGCGGAAGTAAACGTACAGAAAAAGGCTTGGGCTCAAGGGATTCCGAGAGATCGCCCGTGAGGGGGCAGTTTCCCGGAATCCATTTTTTGCTGTCAGCGACAGTAGCTTTGACCACTGAAAATCAGGGTGTGAAACGGTACAATACAAACCTACAGGAAGATGGCGAGGAATGGGGGGGAACAGACTACAGTGCGGAGCAGCTGCGCAAGATATTGGGCCTTTTGTCGCCGGAAAACCTTTACTACGATGAGATAGACGTTACGGATGAACCGAAAGGCGAACCGACGTTGGATTTCAATGGAGATACATACTTCAAGCCGAATGCAGGTGATGCATGGTTCCGTGAATCCGATTCAGAGCCGGTGAAAGACGAGGCGGCAAGTGCACTGCTGGATGCGTTATATGACTCCAAGGATGCGCTGGAGACAGAAGCTTTTTTTGAGCAGGAGCTGGAGGCAGAAGAACGTGGCGCTTACCGTGAAACGGACTATGATGCGGATCAGTTGCATGCGATATTAGACCTTTTGTCCGCCCAAGACCTTTCTTCCGATGCCGTGCGTGCCAAGCTGAGACAACCCGGAGCATTGTACAAAGCAGACATCCCGGGCGATGACGTATTGCTCGACGAGCAGAAGCCTATTGGCGAGCAGCCGGCGGAAGTATTGCAAGGCCTGCGCCGCGTGGTGGGATCCTTGTCCGCAAACGAGCTTGAAACGTTTTTCAGGCGCATAGGGTATCGGGAAAGCGAAGACGGAAAAGAGCGAGGCGAAGGCGCCGCAGAAACATACTTCCACGATGAAGGCGCCATGCAGAATCAGACAGGAAGAGACTTTTACCGGGCTCTTGCAGCGGCGTACAAATCGGCTCGGAGCGCATCGCAAACGCTCAATGCGCACGGCATCAAAGGCATCGCCTATGGGGGGCGGCAGGACGGCCGCTGCTGCGTCGTGTTCGACGACAAGGCAATCGAGATCCTAGGAAAATTCTCGGCAAAGGGCGAGGGCGCAAAGCTGCGCCAGATGTTCGCAGCGGCGAAGTTCCTGAAGGCGGACGACCTGACGGCAGAGGAGCGGAACCTTTCCGCGATCGGCGAGGAGATGGGGACGCCTGTCGTATGGATGGACGGCGATGCGAGCCTGCACGGCTTCCATTCGGGCGGCGTGACGTTCCTCAACCGCCGGTCGGAGATGCGCCTGCCGCAGGTGTTCTGGCACGAATCGTTCCACTACATGCGGGCGAACAACCCCGCGCTTTACGGCGAGATGGTGCACCACGTCGAGCGCGCGGAACACATCACGAAGGAGCAGATGGACGCCTACCGCGAGAAAATCGGGCGGCCCAGCCTGTCCGATGCCGACGTCATCGAGGAGATGCTTGCCGACCGGATGCAGGACGTGAAGGAGCGCGTCCGCCTCCTGAAGGGCATGGGCAGGGAGAACGCGGGGCTTGCCGCGCGCATCGCCGCATGGATCCGCCGCATGATCGACCGCTTCGTGGCGCACTTCCGCCGCGCGGGCGACCGGCTCAGCGAGCGGCAGACGGCGGCCATGGCAGAGGCCTTCTCCTGCGTCATGCACGACATGAAAGACGGCGAAGGAAAGCCGCTCTTCCGCGTGCGGGGAAAGTCTGTCCGCATGGCGGACGGGCGCGAGCTTCCTGCGCTTGATGCAAAGGAACAGACGGCGGACGAGAAGCTGAAGGCAGACGCTAAGGCATGGAAGCAGACGCTGAAAGAAGCGTGGGAAGCAGGCGGCGCAAAAAAGGCATGGTGCGTGTTATGAACACACCGCTTGCCTTGCAGCTTGTTGGAGCAAGGGATGTGCCTCTTTACATGGCACGCAGCAAGATTGAAAAAATAAAGCAAGACCATCCGAAAATGACGAAATCCATTTTTTACCAGTTGCCGGAATAGTTGGCAGACCCCATGGTTATATTCAAGTCCGATACCGTGCAAGGACGTATCGTTGTTGGATTGGAGCTTACCGATGCAGAAGGAATAAACGTAGTCGTTCCTGTCGAACTGAATGCTCGCAAGGGACGCATGGAAGTCAATGTCATTGCGTCAGCTTACGGGCGTGGGCAAAAGCGAAATAACGGGCATAGGGAGATTCAAACGTCATGGTTCTATAACAATATACGGAAAGGGAACACGCTTTATCTCAACAAAAAACAGGCCGCTGACTTCTACCAGTCCGCCGGGCTGCAATTGCCCTTGGAGGGTAGAAGGTTCAACGACCTCTTTGGTTCCAGTATAAAGACGGACGCAGACCTTGTCAAGATGCGGGCGGCAAATCGCTCGAAATATTCTGCTTCCATACAGCCTCCCACACCACAGAAAGAAGGGAATGAAAACGAAACCAACGCAATCAAGTATTCCGCCTCCCTTGAGGATGAGCCGGCAGGCTCCGCCTCCCGCATCCGCCGCGTGCTCGACGGCGTCAAGAACGGCACGCGCCCAATTGGCGGCGTGACCGTCCGCGACTACCGCGACACGTCGTCCGTCACCGTCGGCAAGGGGCAGGAGGCGCGGTTCATGCGCGACCGGGGACTCACGGCAAAGGACATCGTCGAGCGCGAGGAGCTGGATAGCGGTAAGGTGCGCCTTCGCTATCGGATGAAGGGCCTCGGTCCTTTGGGACAGCTCCACACGCCGCGCTTTCTTGCGCGGACGAATCCGAAGATCAAGGCCATCTATGACCTCGGCGAGAAGGCCATGCACATGCAGGAACGCCTGCGCAACCAGTTCAATAAGCCCGTGCGCGAGTTCGCCCGCCTCACGAAACGGGAGGAGGACTTGCAGGAGGTGACGAGCGTCCTTCTCCAAGGCGACGCGGAGGGGAAGGACTATAAGCCGCAAGACCTTGAGGCGATGGGCGTGTCGAAGCGGGCGGCGGAGGCGTACCTCACGGCGCGTCGGGCGCTAAGCCATGCCTACAAGCTCCTGAACGAGGCGCGGATGCAGGTGCGCACGCGCACGGCGCAGGTCAAGAAGAGCGAGCTTTCGAACTTCAAGGAATCGCACTGGATCGGCGAGGCGGACGTGCAGTCCGTGCAGGATTTGGGCGACGGGAACGTGCTGCTCACGTGGCGCGGTCGCAAGACGTATGACACCAAGGGACAGCACGTGACGGGGGAGGCGCTTGCCCTCATGCAGAAGGACGGGAACATCCACGTGACGGACGTCAAGGCGCTTGACGCCAGGGAGCATGGGGAAAACATGTTCTCCGTGAGCTATGTGGAGCGCATCAAGCCGATCACGGGCCGCGAAGGGTACTTCCCGCACTTCTTCCACGAGTTCATGGTATATGAAGTGACGAAAGGCAAGGACGGGAAGGAGGCATACGCAGTAGTCGGAAGCGCGCGGACGCTGAACGCCGCCGCGCGCTACATCGCGATGGAAGAATTCAAACCGCAGGCCATCAGCATGTACGAGCGGTGGTATGGCTCATTTAACGCCGACCCCGGCGACATAAAGGGGCCGCGCGGGCAGGAGGCGCGCTACATCAAACACCTCATACAGGACATCAACGGCACGCTGCGGCAATGCCAAGTTTCGAGAGAGCATACCCTATGCGTGGTAACACTTCGGGGTAGGCGGTGTGCATAATGATGCCGTCCGCTTCCATCTGCCGACGACTTCCCATCAGTACTTTTTGGCTGAGTCCCTCCAATGATCGTTTTAGTTCATTGAAGCGTCAAGGTAGCTGGATGAGGTTGCGGACCATCAAGATTTTCCGCTTGCTGCCCATCATCATGTTGACAGTTGTTGCAGCGTCGCATGTCGGCAAATCTTCTTTTTGCGCATCGCAATGCAACCCCTCGTGGCAAGCAATGAAAATAGGGCGTTAGATGCATTTCACTATGCAGCAATCCACAGGGACCCACTTGCATTTGTTGGTGCGGTGACGATATTCAGCAGACCTTGATTGACGTGGATGGGCATACGGTGTAAGAGAAGGTCGCTATCCGCATGGAATGAGTAGAAAATTGATGCAAATTTTTATCTGACCTTATTCAAAGACTGTGTGCTATAATAAAACGAAGTGATGGATCGTTTTCATGCATGGGAATATTCGGCTTTTATGGATAGGACGAACGGGGAGAGATGCACCATGGGAAATCGTGTCTAAATGAAGCGTGCGGATGATCATTACGTGAGGAGGAAATGTGATGGCTATGGTGCCAAAGCTCAATCGAACACAGTTTGACCAGGAGATACCGTTCAAGGTCGTTGCGCCATTCTCACCGATGGGCGATCAGCCGCATGCTATCGAAGAGTTGGCAGCAGGCATCGAAAACGGACAGGAAGCACAGGTGCTCCTAGGTGCGACAGGAACAGGAAAGACGTATACGATTGCGAAAGTGATCGAGAAGGTACAGAAGCCGACGCTTGTCATCGCACATAATAAGACACTTGCGGCTCAGCTTGCCAGTGAGTACAAAACATTTTTCCCCAATAATTACGTTGGTTACTTTGTGAGTTATTATGACTACTATCAGCCAGAGGCTTATATTGCCTCGACGGATACTTACATCGAGAAGGACGCCTCCATCAACGATGAAATTGATGAACTGCGCCATTCGGCGACGTGTTCGCTCTTTGAACGGCGAGACTGTATCATCGTCGCGAGCGTATCGTGCATTTACGGTCTTGGCTCACCGGAAAGCTATCACGAGATGGTGCTCTCCTTGCATAAGGGTCAGCAGATTGACCGCGATGCAATTCTGCGCAAACTCGTCACGATTCGATATGATCGAAATGACGTTGCATTTGAGCGCGGTCGGTTTCGTGTGCGGGGCGATGTAATTGAAATATTTCCTGCGGGATACAATAATCGTGCTGTTCGTATTGAGATGTTCGGCGATGAGATTGATCGTATTGTCGAGTTTGATGTCGTGACGGGTGAAATCTATGGGGAACGTACCCATTCGATGGTTTTTCCTGCCTCACACTACGTCACGGAGGACAAGGATCTCAAAATTGCGATGCAGGATATTGAAGCGGAGCTTTTGGTGCAGGAAAAAACGTTTACAGAGGAAGGCAAGCTTCTCGAAGCACAGCGCATTGGTCAGCGAACGCGCTATGATCTCGAGATGATGCAGGAGATGGGCTATTGTTCCGGCATCGAGAATTACTCGCGTCATCTCACACATCGCAAGGCAGGTGAGGCACCGTATACCTTGCTCGACTATTTCCCGGAAGATTTTCTTATCGTCATCGATGAGTCACACGTCACGCTCCCGCAGATTCATGCGATGTATGCAGGTGATCGCAGCCGCAAAGTTTCACTCGTTGAAAATGGATTTCGACTGCCGTCAGCGTTTGACAACCGCCCACTGACTTTTGATGAATTTGCTGCGCGAATCAATCAAATCATCTATGTCTCTGCGACACCGGGAAAGTATGAGTTGAAGCAAGCGCAGCAGGTCGCGCAACAGATCATTCGACCGACGGGACTGCTTGATCCAGAAATTGAAGTGCGTCCGCTCAAAGGGCAGATGGATGACCTCCTCGGTGAAATCAAAATTCGAATTCAGAAGAAGGAACGCGTGCTCGTAACGACGTTGACAAAAAAGATGGCAGAAAACCTCACAGAATATCTAAAAGAAGTCGGCGTCAAGGTGCGCTATCTTCACTCCGATATTGCGACCATTGAGCGTGCGGAAATCATTCACGACCTGCGTGCAGGCGAATTTGACGTTCTCGTTGGCATAAACCTTTTGCGTGAAGGACTCGATATGCCGGAAGTCAGCCTCATCGCGATTCTCGATGCGGATAAGGAAGGATTCCTCCGCTCCGATACGTCGCTTATCCAAACGATTGGACGTGCTGCGCGAAATGCGCAGGGGCATGTCATCATGTATGCAGATAACGTGACGGATTCGATGAAACGTGCCATGGACGAGACGGAACGACGCCGTGAGATCCAGCAGGCATATAATAGGGCACATGGCATTACGCCGAAGACGATTGTAAAACCCATCAAGCCACTCATCGAAACGACGCTCGTCGCCGAATCTACAGCAAAGTACGAGACGAACGGCAAGAAAAAGAAGCTCACGAAAAAGCAGAAAGAGGATCTCGCCAAGACACTCCTGCGTGAAATGCAGCAGGCGTCTCGTGCCCTCGAATTTGAGCGTGCAGCAGAGCTTCGTGATATGATATTGGAACTAGATGGCGAACTTCCGAAAAAGAAGCAAGCGTAAGAAGGCAAGAAAAATATGGAAAACAGTATTAGAATCAAGGGGGCACGCGCCCATAATCTTAAAAATATCGACGTGGAAATTCCGCGTGACAAACTTGTCGTCGTGACGGGGCTTTCGGGGTCTGGAAAGTCATCGCTCGCATTTGACACGATTTATGCGGAAGGGCAGCGGCGTTATGTGGAGTCACTGTCGTCGTATGCACGGCAGTTCCTCGGACAGATGGACAAGCCGGATGTTGATAATATTGACGGGCTGTCGCCTGCCATTTCGATTGATCAGAAGACGACGAGCCATAATCCGCGCTCGACTGTCGGAACGGTTACGGAGATCTATGACTACTTACGGTTGCTCTTTGCGCGTGCAGGGCGTCCGCACTGTCCAAAATGCGGCAAACCCATCGCGCAGCAGACGGTTGACCAGATGATGGACAAGATCAAGGAGCTGTCGGAGGGTACGAAGCTGCTCATCATGGCGCAGGTTGTGCGTGGGAAAAAAGGCGAACACAAAAAGGTGCTCGGCCATATCCGTCATGAAGGATATGTACGCGTGCGCATCGATGGCACGGTGATGGATGTAAACGAAGAAATTACACTGGAAAAGAACAAGAAGCATACGATTGAGGTCATCATTGATCGTCTCGTCGTGCGTGAAGGAATGGAAACGCGCCTTGCGGATTCGCTTGAAACAGCGCTGAAACTCGGCGGAGGTGTCGTCTATGTGCAGGTCGTAAGTGGTGAACTCTTGATGTTCAGCGAGAATTTTGCCTGTGTCGATTGCGGCATCAGCCTGCCTGAAATTACGCCGCGGATGTTTTCCTTCAATAATCCCTATGGTGCTTGCCCCGTCTGCACGGGACTTGGCAGTCATAAGGAGTTTGACGAGGATCTCGTCATGCCGGATCGCACGCTCTCTGTCGGTGCGGGCGTCTTTGCACCACTTTCGAAGAATGTTCATTCTTACTCGATGAGTGTCATGCATGCGCTTCTTATGGCGCGTGGCTACACATTGGAAACGCCGTGGAATGAAATCGACAAGAAAACACAGGATGCCTTGCTGCACGGTTCGGGCGAGGAGTGCTATACGTTTCACTACACGAATATGTTTGGCGAACGCAAGGCGTACCATGTGCCGTTTGAAGGCGTCATGAACGTACTTTCGCGACGCTATCACGAGACAGATTCGGACGAGATGCGCGAGTTATACGAAAACTACATGACAGATATTCCGTGCAAGGCCTGTCACGGGGCAAGACTCAAGCCTGAAACGCTCGCTGTGACCATTGGTGAAAAGAATATCCACGAGGTCACGCAGATGACGATTCGCGAGGCAGATGCGTTTTTGGGAGGGCTGTCGCTGACGCAGCGCGAGATGAAGATCGCTGAGCAGATTCTAAAGGAAATCCATGCGCGTCTGCGTTTCCTGCTCAACGTCGGGCTTGATTACTTGACGCTTGCGCGCTCGGCCGGCACGCTCTCTGGCGGTGAGGCACAGCGCATCCGCCTAGCGACGCAGATTGGTTCCGGACTGCAGGGCGTGCTCTATGTGCTCGATGAGCCGAGCATTGGGCTTCATCAGCGCGACAACAATCGCTTGCTCGCGACACTGAAACATTTGCGTGATCTCGGCAATACGCTTATCGTCGTCGAACATGATGAGGATACCATGTATGCGGCGGATCATATCATCGACATCGGTCCTGGCGCCGGAACACATGGGGGCAGGGTTGTTGCACAGGGAACGGCGCTGGAAATCATGGCCGTGCCAGAATCCATAACAGGTGCGTATCTTGCAAGGCGCAAGTTTATTCCCGTTCCGGCAAAACGGCGGATAGGAAATGGAAATGTCATCGAGGTCATCGGCGCATCCGAGAATAACCTAAAAAATATCAGCGTCAAATTCCCTCTCGGCACATTGACGCTTGTCACAGGCGTATCGGGGTCAGGAAAGTCGACGCTCGTCAACGAGATTCTTTACAAGGGTATCGCTTCGCGCCTTTATCACGCGAAGGGAAAGCCTGGCAAGCATAAGAGAATCAAGGGACTGGAGCACATTGACAAAATCATCGATATCGACCAGCAGCCCATAGGGCGCACGCCGCGCTCGAATCCTGCGACATATACGGGAGTTTTTGATGCGATTCGTGAGCTGTTCAGCCAGACCGCAGAAGCAAAGATGCGCGGGTATAAAGCAGGGCGATTCAGTTTCAATATTAAAGGAGGGCGTTGCGAGGCTTGCCGCGGTGATGGCATACTCAAAATCGAAATGCACTTTCTTCCCGATGTCTATGTTCCCTGCGAGATCTGCAAAGGCGCGCGATACAACCGTGAAACGCTTGAGATCCGCTACAAGGGAAAGAATATCTCAGAAGTACTTGACATGACGATTTCGGAAGCCGTAGTGTTTTTTCAGAACGTACCGCGCATCGCACGAAAGCTTCAAGTTATCGAAGATGTTGGACTCGGCTACATCAAGCTCGGGCAGAGTGCGACGACGCTTTCAGGCGGCGAGGCACAGCGCGTAAAACTTGCGACAGAGCTGTCGCGCCGTTCAACAGGCAAAACGCTCTACATTCTCGACGAACCGACGACAGGCCTTCATACGGCAGATATCCACAAGCTGCTCGAAATCCTGCAGCGTCTTGTTGACGGGGGGGATACGGTTGTCGTGATCGAACACAATCTCGATGTCATTAAGACAGCTGATCATATCATAGACCTTGGACCTGAGGGCGGCGATAAGGGCGGCACGATTGTTGCCGAGGGTCGTCCTGAGGATATCGTGAAGAATCCGGCTTCGCATACAGGACGATTCCTTAAGCCAATTTTAGAAGAACGAAACGTTTGATCACATGAAATATGCAAGAGAACTGCCTTATTTTGTTCCTATACATTCCGATACATGTGCAAACTAAGGCTTTCCTTTTTCTCTGC
This sequence comes from Mitsuokella sp. oral taxon 131 str. W9106, assembly GCF_000469545.1. GTDB lineage: Bacteria > Bacillota > Negativicutes > Selenomonadales > Selenomonadaceae > AWVT01. The sequence continues at coordinate 63,179 of NZ_KI273055.1, forward strand.
TCTATGCTATAATACATTGTGTTTTCATCAGCTAAAGGAATAAAGAATGAAAGCCACTTGATCGAATCGATGAAGAAAGGGAACCAAGATGGTAAATCCAAGACTGAAAGATGAATTGAATGACCAATTGTGCCAAGCAATGCTTTCCTTGGAAACACAAGAAGAATGCTATGCTTTTTTTGAAGACGTCTGTACGATTGGGGAACTAAAGGCGATGGCTCAGCGGCTTGAGGTTGCACGCATGCTTCGCGCGGGCAGTACGTACGACATGATTGTCGAACGCACGGGAGCAAGCACTGCGACAATTAGCCGCGTGAAACGCTGTCTCAATTACGGGGCGGATGGCTATCGAATCGTCTTGGATCGCATTGACTCGACGGAAAGATCCGAAGCTGTGACGGACGCGTAGGATTTGAGGAGAACCAACATGGAAAATGAAACGCTCGTACTCGACATACCGTATGGAATGCGGGATTTCCTGCCGAAAGAGGCAGCGGGAAAGCGTGCCGTTGAGACGGAGCTCGCAAGCCTATTTTCCGCATGGGGGTATGATGAGGTTGTCACGCCGACCATCGAGTACCTCGATAATCTAACGCTCGGTGCGAAAGGTGCGCTTGAGCCGCATCTTTTTAAGCTTTTTGATCGTAACAACCGCACGCTCGCACTTCGCCATGAAATGACGACACCGATTGCACGGCTCGCCGCGAGTCGTTTGCGCGATTACCCGATGCCACTCAAGCTTTCATATATCAGCAGTGTCTTTCGCTACGAGCAGGCACAGCGCGGACGCCAGTGCGAGTTTCATCAGGCAGGCGTTGAGCTTATGGGAAGCACGAGCACGGCATCCGATGCAGAGATTATCGCACTTGCCGTCGAAGGGTTACGGCAGGTTGGACTGAAGGACTTTCAAGTATCCATCGGACAGGTTGATTTCGTCTCAGGGATCATGGAACAGTACCATCTTGACAAAGAGACGAAAAGCAAATTGAAAACGGCGCTTGAAGTGCGCAACTTAGTCGAAGCCGAACAGATCGTTGATGGACTCGCAATTACGAAACAGGCAAAAACGATATTGAAGAGACTGCCGCTCTTAAACGGTGGTGAGGAGATGCTTCGGAAGAGCTATGCTTTTGCACTGAATGAACAGAGTCGTCGGGCACTGGATAATCTTGGCGAAATCTATCGTTTGCTGAAGGCATACGGCATCGCGCAATACGTGCGGTTTGATCTCGGCATTATCCGCGATTTTGGATATTACACGGGTATGGTATTTGAAATTTATGCGTCAGGACTAGGCTTTCCGCTTGCGGGAGGCGGGCGCTATGACCACTTGTTGTCCGATTTTGGCAATGCATGCCCTGCAACGGGGGTTGCACTTGGCATAGAACGAGTTCTCCTTGCGCTCTCGCGGCAGGCATGCGTGCACCCCGTACATGCGGAGGGAGTTTATCTTGCTTATGCACATGGCTTCTTGGACGCAGCTATTGAATTGGCACAGAAGCTCCGTTCAGAAGGCAAGACGGTAGAAATAGCGCTCTCGGTACTGGATGAGCAATCGGCTGACGATTTGCGGAGGCAGAAAGGTTATGGCAAATTTCTGTACTTATCATGATACAGCGTATACGACAGTTTTACCGTGCGCTGTTTGCTTCGATGGAGCAGGCGGATCACGAGCTCGTGTGGCAGGTTCTTTCCGAAAAAGAGCAAACCTTGTTTTATGCAATGCATCGTGCCGATCAGGTTCATGCCATAAATGTTGCGCGTACGGCACTTAAAATTGCGAAAGAATACCCGCGTGAGGTGAACCGAACCCTTCTTCTTCGTGTTGCGCTTCTTCACGATGTTGGACGAAAAAAGGGCGATCTTGATATATGGGGAAAGGCTTTTGCCGTGCTCGCAATGAAGGGTTTTCCGCGTATTGCAGAACACCTCATGCAGGCAAGAAAAGGAACGATCTTCTATCGGTTTGGGCATGCGCTCTACGTATCAAGATATCATGCAGCAATCGGTGCTGGTCGGTTGCGTGAGATTCGTCTTTTGACCGAAGCTTCTATTGTGGCGCGCCACCATTTGCCACCGGATGATCACGATGTGGCGGAGCTCATCATCCTGCGAATGGCAGATGAGCGAAATTAAATCTTGGGAGGGCAGACATGACATCGAATGACAACGACTACCTGACGATTGCCTTGCCAAAAGGCAAGTTATTTTCTTTGTCGGCAAAGCTTCTTGTGCGTGTCGGCTATACGGCGGAGGACTTATCCGATAAGTCGCGCAAACTGATCATCACGAATGAAGAGAAGAAGATACGGTTTATTGTTTCCAAAACGTCGGATGTGCCGACTTATGTCGAGTATGGTGCAGCGGATATCGGTATTATCGGCAAGGATGTTTTGCTTGAAGCGAATAAAGAGGTTTACGAAATGCTCGACCTTGGCTTTGGCAAATGCCATTTGATGATGGCTGTGCCGAAAGCGGAGAAGCGTGAAAAGCTCACGGATTACGATCATACGCGCGTCGCGACGAAGTATCCTCATATCGCGGAACAATTTTTTGGGCAGCGCGGCATGCAGATGGAGTATATCAAGCTGAATGGTTCGATAGAGCTTGGCCCAATCGTTGGACTTTCCGAGAGCATTGTCGATATCGTGGAAACGGGAACGACACTTCGGGAAAATGACTTAGAAGAAATTGTTCATATTGTTGACGCATCGGCACGTCTTATCGTGAATCGCGTAAGCTTCAAGCTGAAGTTTGATCGCATACATGAGCTCGTCGAGGATTTGCGCCGTGTATTGAATCGTGGGGAAGAATAACATGAAAATCGTTCGTGCAAGTGAAATGGGAACGCGTGAAGTGGAACGCTTGTTGACGAAGGCCACTTTCGATGAGGTGAAGCTCAGCCCGAAAATTCGCGAAGCGAATAGAAAGACGTTCGGGCGAGACATGACGGCAGCAGAGCTCGTCCGCCAAATTGTAACGGATGTGCGCAGGGAAGGCGATGCGGCACTGCTCCGTTATACGAAGCTTATTGACAAGGCAGAGCTGACGCCGGCAGATTTTCTCGTAACGGAAGAGGAATACCGTGTGGCGGAGCACGAAGCAGATCCAGCTGTTCGTGAATCCCTTGAGCGAGCGGCGGCAAATGTGCGCCGCTACCATGAGGAGCAGAAACCGAACGCTTGGATGACGTACCGTGCGCATGGTTCCATTTTAGGGCAGACGCTCATTCCACTTGACCGCGTCGGCATTTACGTTCCAGGCGGTACGGCAGCATATCCGTCATCCGTCGTCATGAACGCCGTTCCAGCCAGCGTTGCAGGTGTTAACGAAATCGTGATGATGGTACCGCCGAAGAATGGCAAGATCAATCCTTACGTCTTGCTTGCAGCGCGCGCCGCAGGGGTGCATAAAATATATAAACTCGGCGGAGCACAAGCGATTGCTGCAATGGCATTCGGCACGGAGACAATCCCACGCGTCGATAAGATCACGGGACCGGGCAATATCTTTGTCACGCTCGCAAAAAAGGAGGTCTACGGGTATGTCGATATCGATATGCTCGCAGGGCCGAGTGAGATTTTGATTGTAGCAGACGAGACGGCTGATCCGCGTTACACGGCGGCTGATATGCTAAGTCAGGCAGAACACGATCCGCTCGCATCGAGCATCGTGATTACGGACAGCGCGTCACTTGCCGAAGCTGTTGCGAAAGAAGCAGAAAAGCAGCTTGCGGCACTTGCGCGCAAGGAGATTGCGCAGGCATCCATTGACCGCAACGGACTTATCGTCATTGCTGACGATATTATGCAGGCCATGCATTTTGCAAATGTATCTGCGCCGGAACACATGGAGCTCTTGACAAAAGAGCCATTTCACCTCCTGCCGTATGTCCGCCATGCGGGGGCAGTATTCCTTGGTGCGTATTCGCCAGAGCCGCTCGGCGATTATTTTGCTGGACCGGATCATATCCTGCCGACGGGAGGAACGGCGCGTTATTACTCCGTGCTCAATGTTGAGACGTTCATGAAGCGTATGAGTATCATTTCTTATACGCAGCCTGCCTTGCAGGAGGCGAGTGAGGACATTATTCGCCTTGCGGAAACAGAAGGATTGCAAGCGCATGCAAACGCAATTCGCATGCGCGAAATGAACGAGAGGTGAGGAGGCAGTTTATGCTGAATTATAGAAAAGGGCTTAAGGATATGCCATCGTATGATGTCGTGGATCGCCCGTGGACGATTAAGGTCAATGCGAACGAGTGCAATATGAATATGTCCCCGCTCGTCGAAGAGCGCGTCATGACGCGGCTTTCACGCGTGGCATTCAATCGCTATCCGAACGAAGAGTACGACGATTTGCGTGACCAGATCGCGAAGAACTTCGGTCTTGCACGCAATAACGTGCTGATTGGTAACGGATCAAGTGAAATTATCGAGAAACTATTCCATTGTTTCGGCGGCTCAAAGTCGCATAAGATTGTTTATCCACAGCCCTCGTTTTCCATGTATGCGATTTATGCAAAGGCGGCAGAAGCGGAAGGCGTTCCCGTCGATCTTGCGGAAGATTACTCGCTGGATCTCGATACGTTTATTGCAGCGGTTCGTGACGCAAAAGCTTCGCTTGCCGTAATCTGCAATCCAAACAATCCGACGGGCAATGCTCTTTCGCTCGATCAGGTTGAATATCTCGCACAAAGCATATCCTGCGCGTTCCTTCTTGACGAAGCTTATATTGAATTTTACGGACAGTCGGCGTATCGTCTTCTCAAAAAGTACCCGAATCTTATTGTAGCGCGCACGTTTTCAAAGGCGTATGGTTTGGCATCATGCCGTGTCGGTTACATGCTCGCAGACAGGAAAGTTATTGAAATGACGGACAAGTCGTTCATGCCGTACCACATGAATGTTCTCTCGCTCGTGACGGCAGATATTTGCTATCAGATGCGGCAGGATTTCGTTCCACATATCCAGATCATGGTTTCCGAGCGCAAGCGGATGTATGAAGAACTCAAAAAAATCAAGGAGCTTACCGTCTATCCTTCAGAGACGAATTTCATCCTCGTGCATTATGATAGGGCAAATGAACTAAATGATATGCTTGAGGCGAGCGGTATCGGCGTTCGCAATTTCAGCAATGCGCCAAGGCTTGGAAATTGCCTGCGCATTTCAATGGGACGGCGTGAGGAAAACGATACATGGCTGAAACTCATTCGTGATTTTGTTGATGGGAGGAGATGAAATGCGCGGTGCAACAGTAAAGCGTGAAACAGAAGAAACGTCCGTCTTTGTCGAAGTGGAGCTCGATGGCGAAGGGTACGCGGAAGTCCGAACTGGAATCGGATTCTTCGATCACATGCTCAATCTCATGGCTGCGCATGGCTGTCTCAATATGAGGGTCGCCTGTGATGGGGATCTTGAAGTCGATGGGCATCATTCCGTTGAGGATATTGGCATTGCACTCGGTATGGCGTTTCGTGAGGCACTCGGCGATAAGAAGGGAATTCGACGTTACGGATCGTTTTATTTGCCGATGGATGAAGCACTTGCATTCGTCGCGCTCGATATCAGCGGACGCTCATTCCTCGTGTATGACGGTGGGAAAATGGCACCGATGATCGGCGGCTATGACACGGAGCTGACGGAAGAGTTTTTACGTGCCTTTGCAATGAATGCAGGCATTACCCTTCATGTGAAAATTCTTTACGGTGCAAACTCCCACCACAAGGCAGAGGCGATTTTTAAGGCACTCGGCCATGCCTTGCGCATTGCCGTTGAGGATGATCCGCGCGTCGATAGAATCCCATCGACGAAGGGATCGCTCTAAGGAGGAAGTATGGTCGCAATCATAGATTATGGCGTTGGCAATCTGTTCAGTGTCCAAAAGGCATTTGCAGCGCTTGGTGCAGATGTTGTGATCACGAGTGACGCAGCGGTGATACGCAGAGCGGAGCACGTCGTTCTGCCGGGCGTTGGTGCATTCGGCGACTGCATGAAAAATCTTGAGGCGAGCGGGCTGATTCCCGTTCTAAGAGAAATCATTAAAGAGGGAAAACCGCTGCTTGGCATTTGTGTCGGACTTCAGATTCTCTTTGAGGGAAGCGAAGAGTCTCCTGGTGTGTCGGGACTCGGCATCCTGAAAGGATATGTAAAGCGAATCCATGCAGAGGGACTAAAGGTTCCGCACATGGGGTGGAATTCGCTTGTGGTAAAAGAGCCACCCCCACCGATGAATCTATTTGCGCATCTTGCAGCACCAAGCTATGTTTACTTTGTCCATAGCTATCATGCCGTACCAAAGGATGCGTCAATCGTCACATCCTACACGGATTATGGTGGAAGGATTACAGCATCCGTCGCACAGGGAAATGTAGAGGCGACGCAGTTCCATCCTGAAAAGTCGGGGGATGTGGGATTGGTTATTTTGCGTAATTTTATCGAGGGGGAAACGCGATGATACTATTTCCTGCGATTGATATACGCGGCGGGAAGTGCGTGCGGCTATTCAAAGGAGATTTCGACCAAGAGACGGTTTACTCGGACGAGCCGGAAAAAATGGCAAAAAAATGGCAGGAAGAGGGGGCGGAGTATCTTCACCTCGTCGATCTTGATGGAGCACTCGCAGGGCGCTCCAAGAATCTTACAGCGATTGAACACATTTTGAAGAGCGTACATATTCCAGTGGAACTCGGTGGCGGCATTCGCACGATGGAGCAGATCGATACGCTCTTATCGCGCGGCATCGCGCGCGTCATTCTCGGTTCGCTTGCCGTCCGTAATCCGATGCTCGTTAAAGAGGCTTGCGCAAAATACGCGGAGCGTATCGTCGTTGGAATTGATGCGAAGAAGGGCATTGTCGCCGTTGAAGGGTGGGGAGAATCGGGCGATATTGAAGCACAGGAACTCGCGCAGCGCATGGCAGCAGTCGGCGTTCGCACGATTATCTACACCGACATATCGCGTGACGGAACACTATCAGGTGTCAACGTGGAGGCGACAGTCGCGCTTGCGAATGCAAGCGGTGCCCGGGTCGTCGCATCGGGCGGCGTGAAGTCGATTGCAGATATTGAAGCACTGCTTCCTTATGAAAAAAATGGTATCGAAGGGGTCATAGTCGGAAAGGCCATCTATACTGGATCGCTCGATCTGAAACAGGCGCTTGCGCTCACAAAGAGAGGGGCGTAATCATGCATACGAAACGAATTATTCCATGCCTTGATGTCAAGGAGGGACGTGTCGTGAAGGGGACGAATTTCATCGGACTGCGCGATGCGGGAGACCCTGTCGAGCTTGCTTCACGTTACGATATGGAACGTGCCGATGAATTGGTCTTTTTGGATATCGCGGCGTCGAGCGATAAACGGCAGACGATGGTACGAGTTGCGCAGGACTGTGCATCGAAAGTCTTCATCCCGTTTACGGTCGGCGGCGGCATTCGCACGCCAGATGATATGCACCGCATGCTGGAGGCTGGTGCGGACAAGACATCGCTCAATACGGCGGCGATCAAAAATCCGGATCTTGTTCGTGAAGGGGCGCAGAAGTTTGGCAGTCAGTGTGTCGTGCTCGCCGTGGATGCGCGCTGTGTCGGCGACGGCAAATGGGAGGTTTATATCAATGGCGGGCGTACGCCGACAGGACTCGATTGCATTGAATGGGTGAAGCGTGCAGTGGATCTCGGTGCTGGAGAGATCTTGCTTACGAGCATGGATGCCGATGGCACGAAAGATGGCTATGATATCGCGCTGACGCGAACCGTTTCAGAGGCTGTGTCCGTTCCAGTCATCGCGTCGGGGGGGGCAGGAACGCTTGAACATTTTTACGAGGTGCTCACCGAAGGAAAGGCGGACGCCGTTCTCGCTGCATCGGTTTTTCACTATGGACAGTTTACCGTAGGCGAAGTCAAGGAATACTTAAAATCACGTGGATTGGAGGTTCGGTTCTGATGGAGAAGGAATTGGATATATCGATGGTTAGATTTGATGGGAATGGACTCGTCCCCGCTATCGTTCAAGAGGAAAATGGGCAAGTTCTCATGCTCGCCTACATGAACGAAGAGTCGCTCAAAAAAACGATGGAGACGGGCTATACGTGGTTCTTCAGCCGCAAACGTAGAAAACTTTGGCAGAAGGGCGAGACATCTGGAAATGTACAGAAAGTACGTCAGATATCATACGACTGTGATGGCGATGCGCTGCTTGTTCGCGTCCATCAGACGGGCGTCGCTTGCCATACGGGAAGCTATACGTGTTTCAGCGGACGTGAGCTCTTGAAAGACGCAGAAAAAGGTGTTGCTGTTGTTCCGCCTGCCAAGCACATGGAGCTAGAAGAGGTGCTGAACGATCTTTATCAGGTCATTCAGGATCGTCGAATCAATCCGGTTGAAGGCTCGTATACGAACTACCTTTTTGAAAAAGGGCAGGATAAGATCCTCAAGAAAGTCGGAGAGGAGGCTGTTGAGACAGTTATCGCTTCGAAGAATAACAGCCGAAGTGAAGTACTGTACGAGATGGGGGATCTTTGGTATCATTGCCTTGTCTTGCTCGCCTATCACAATATCTTGCCAGAAGAGCTTTTCGATGAACTCATGAGCCGCCGCAAGGGAAAAAACTACCATAAGTTCACAGGCAAGACGGGCGTTCGGCCAGATATGTGATAGAAGGAGCAGTCGGACATGAGCGTGTTCATGTTGCCGGAACCGGATCTTTTGCCGGATATGGAAGTCAACTTTCTGGAGCTGGTCGAAATGCGTGCATCCGTGCGCCATTATGCAGAGACATCGTTGTCGCAGAGGGAACTTTCTTGCCTGCTTTGGTGTGCGCAGGGCGTCAAGATGGTCTTGCCAAATGGGAAAAGCGTGCGCAATGTGCCCGCCGTAGGCGGCAGTCACATGCTTGAAACTGAACTTATTGTGCATCGCGTAGAGGGGCTTGCTGCAGGATTCTATCGATTTTTGCCGTTTGACCATGCCGTGCTTTTTTTAGGGCGTGACTGCCTTGACGAGGCGGCTCTAAGAGCACAGTTTTCGCCAGAGGATGACACGGCGGTGCGGGAAAGTGCTGTGACGATTGTATGGAGTGCTGTGCGGGAACGGATTGCAGGGAAAGATGATGAAGCGGCACGCCGCTGTGCCTATATTGAATCCGGGCATGCAAGCCAGAATGTTTGCCTTGCGGCACAGGCGATGAAGATCGGCACGGGAAGTATTCGTGCATGGCGGGAGAAAGCCGTAAATCTTGCCTATGGCTTCGATGGAGCAAAGACATTCTCTGTGGGCGCGATGACGGTGGGGAAGATGGAATGACAATTTTTTTGAGCAGTTGTTTTGTTGCGCTTTGTTTTGTATTCGTTTTTGAGATGCACCACTCCATGCGGCGTTCCGCGAAAATGAACGAATTAATCCAACGGTATTCCGGCACGCTTCCTGCGCCACGTCGTACAGAGCTCCTCGCAGATATCTATGCCTATTGTATGGCCGATTTCAAATTGCGGCGTGTGATGAAAAAAAATCATGCGACGGCGGAGGATTTGGAAGAGCTTTATCGAAAATTAATGATATGGGGTGACTTTCGGAAAGGGAGGCGCTATGTTCCCATCTCTTCCTTTTTCTATGTCTATACGCTTGGCTATCTGCTGAGACATAAGGACGAAGATGGGAAGAAGTTGACCATGAAGTGCATGAATTTTTTTCATATTTAAGGAGACTGACATGAAGACGATTGCCTTAATTGCCCATGATAAGAAGAAGGATGAAATGCTCGAATTCGTCAAGCAGCACGAGGCGCTACTGCGAAAGTGCAAACTTCTTGCAACACACACTACAGGCACGCTTATCAACAAGACGTTTGACTTGCATGTCAACTGCATGATGTCCGGCCCGCTTGGCGGCGACCAGCAGATCGGAGCAATGGTCGCGACAGAACAGATTGACTGCGTCATCTTCCTGCGTGACCCATTGACGTCGCAGCCTCACGAACCCGATATCAATGCGCTCTTGCGACTCTGCGATGTTCACAATATTCCCCTCGCGACGAATCGGAAAAGTGGGTGTATCCTGCTAGACTATGTAGCGCGCGAGCTTGAGGACACCAAGTAAGAGGGCGTGCTTCCAATGGATTTTATGCTGAGCAGAGTTGACAAGCCGTCCAATATCCAGTACAATACTACTTGTCCCGAAATACGCCATTTGGGCGTTTTTCGGGACAAGTATGTGTGACCCGGTAGTTTAGTTGGTTAGAATGCCGCCCT
>NZ_KI273056.1 GCF_000469545.1 Mitsuokella sp. oral taxon 131 str. W9106
CGAGGCTTTCCGCCTCTCGCTTCAAGCGACTACGTCAGTATACTCCAGCCGATGCCATCCTGTCAACATCTTTTTCAAAAAAAGTTTTCTTCTTCAGCTTTTTCGCTTCTGCCGCCACTTTTGCTACAAGACGGCATTCCTTCATCGTGATTTCATGCCTCATGTTCTCAACAAATTGATATGCGTAATGATGCATCATATTTCAGTGTATCCAATGAAAATGATGCGCAAGATTTTATAGTTTTCTTTTCATCGGTGCCGTGCGGAACATGGAATCTCTCTTTTTTTTCATTACTTTGGACAAAATATTGAAGGATTCTCTCGTGTTCTCGTGCTATAATGAATACGAAGTTAATCAAGAAGGACCATGTATCTACTCAAGAACATACCTACTTGGTGATGTATCTGTTTCTTCTATTTTAGAAAGGCGGTATCCTGATGATCAAAGTTGGTATCATTGGCGCCGGTCGCATCGGCCACGTCCATGGGGAGAGCATTTCGAAGTTCGTCAAGAACGCGACGGTCAAGACGATCGCCGATCCGTTCATGAACGAAAAGACGGAAGCATGGGCGAGATCCCTCGGCGTCGAAAAGACGACGAAAGACTACCATGAAATCCTCAACGACCCCGAAATCGCCGCAGTTCTCATCTGCGCGTCCACGGATCAGCATTCCCCGCTTTCGATCGAAGCGCTGAACGCAGGCAAGCACGTCTTCTGCGAGAAGCCGATCGACCACGATGTGAAAAAGATCCAAGAAGTCCTCGATGTCGTAAAGAAATCCGGCAAAAAGTATCAGGTCGGCTTCAACCGCCGCTTCGACCACAACTTCAAGGCGATCCACGATGCGGTTGCGGCAGGCAAGGTCGGCAAGCAGCAGATCATCAAGATCACGTCGCGTGACCCCGAGCCGCCCTCCATCGACTACGTCAAGATTTCCGGCGGCATCTTCCTCGACATGACCATCCATGATTTCGACATGGTCCGCTACCTTTCGGGCGCAGAGGTCGAAGAAGTCTATGCAGAGGGCTCGGTCACAGTCGACCCTGCAATCGGCAAGGCCGGCGACATCGACACGGCCGTCATCACGCTGAAGCTCGACAACGGCGCAACGGCCGTCATCGACAACTGCCGCGCGGCTTGCTACGGCTACGACCAGCGTGCGGAAGTATTCGGCGACAAGGGCTGCATCGCAATCTCGAACGACTCCGACTCCAACGCCGTATTCTCCTGCAAGGACGGCGTCATCGCCGAAAAGCCGATGTTCTTCTTCCTGGAGCGCTACATGATGGCGTATGCAAACGAGGTTGACCAGTTCGTCGAATCGATTGTCAACGACACGCCGACGCCGGTCAATGCGAACGACGGCCTCCAGCCCGTCCTCATCGGCCTCGCGGCAAAGAAGTCCGTGGACGAGCACCGCCCCATCAAGATTTCCGAGATCCGCGCGCAGTACGGCCTTTGATTTTCCCTTTGCATGCCCTTCATTTGAGGGGGGGCACGCAAGCACAAAAAAGCAGCCTTTTGATCGAGGCTGCTTTTTCTTTTCCGAAATTCCGAAATGCTTTCCCGTAATCGTTTCCTATGCCTAACCGCGAATCTGCCGTGCCACCAGCGCTCCGACACGGGCGGCGAGCTGCTCAGGCCGATCGATGCGCGTAAAGTCGTGACCGAAGACCATGCGTGCGACGCTGTCCGTCTCGCCCTCAGGCAGCACGCTTTCCACGATGCCGGCGACGCGAACGCCGCCTGAGCGCAATTCGCGTACGGCGTCCGCCGCATCCTGCACGGCGCGAGCCCCCGCGTATCCATGCATGAGCATGCCATCCGCGAGCGGCAAGGTATCGGCGGGATGCGCATCGGTGAAGACGATGAGAAGCGGCCTTCCCCTTCCGCCTGCAAGCAAGGGGCGCACGGCGCGAAGTGCGAGCCCGTCGCGGTTCCACCCGCGTGCTTCATAGCGGAGCACCGCCTTCGCCTCGCCGCCCACAAAAGGCTTCAGGCGCACGAGCACGGTACATCCCTTGACGCTTGAAAACGCAACGACCTGCACGGGAATCCGTGCGCGCGAAAGCGCTGCAGCAACGAGGTATGCCTGTGCGGCGATCGCCCCCTGCTGCGCTTTGCGCGAAGCGGACGCATCGAGCAGCAGCGTCACCGAAAAATCGGAAACGGGCGTCTCCTCGCCCGCATGAAAGACACGCCCATCGTTTGCATGGAGCGCGCGCCATACGAGCCTCGGCGCGAGCCGGCCGCAGCGCGCGTCGAGCGTCATAGGCGCGCGCGTGACGGCGAGCGTATTTTTGAGCTGTGCGGCGAGCTGCCGGATCCCCGTCTCGTAGACGCGCGCGTGCGAAGCAAGATACGCAGCGTTCGCTTCCCGCGCCGTCGAGTGCACGCGCCCGCGCGTAAAGGCGAGATGTGCCTTTCGATGGGCACCTCGGCAGACCATGCACTCGATCGCGCTGCGTTCGCGCTCGGCGATGAGCGGTGCGCCGAACCGCTCCGCAATTTCCGCCGCGAGCCGAGCTGTCCACGGCGCAGCGTCTGCGACCAGGCCGCGGAGCGTCGCGAGCGTTGAGCCGCCCGCCGCTGCCGTTTCCTTCGCACGTGCGGGGACAATGCCATCCTCGAACCGATGCTCCATCGGCATCGCGCGCCGAATCCATGCGTTCATGCGGCTGCCAAGCGAGATGTGCCAGGCGTGGCGGTGCAGGACATCGCGAAAGTGAAAGCGGAAGTAATGGTGCAGCACGGCCTGTGCGCGCTGCACGATCGCTTCTGTCGCAAGCGATCCCTCCCACGCAAGCGCCGCATAAAGCGAGCGTTCCCATGGATTGCGGAGTCCAGCCTTTCCCGTGAGGCATGCGCGGCACCGCGCTGCCCGCAGCGTATGGACGAGGTCGTCGCGCGCCATGAGCTCTTGCATGGAGAGGTCGGCTTGATCGGCGAGAAAGCGGCGCGCATGCTCCTCGCGGAGGTCGAAAAGCGCGGGGCGCACCCCGATCTCACGCTCGTAGACGGCATGCTCCAGCCCCATCCACACGACGTCAAGGAACGTATCGCGCAAAAGAGAATCGTCCAAAGAATGAAAGAACGCGCCTAGGATCGCCGCATCGTAGTGACGGTGCACGAGCCCAACAATCGTATTGAGGTAGCGATCCGGCGTGCCATCGCGGTAAAACGCCAAGAATTCGGGGGTGAAATCATACGCTCCAGCTGCCGTCCAAACGATATTTTTCGCGCGGCGCATGCGTTTCTCCCGGCTCATACGCATACCTCCTCAGCGCACCTTGCCGCGTACTGCATACGCCTTCGGCACGCGCAGCGCGACGGTGTCCGCAACGATTTGGCGCTCGTCGGGGTCAAAGCACTGATTCGTGATGCCCATTGCGACAGCAGAGCGAGGCGCGATGCCTTTCTCCATGAGACGGAGCGCAGCGATGAGCCCGCGCAGGTCAACGGCGTGCGCGGAGATCTCTCCCTGCGCCGCCTTTTCCTGCAAGTCGGCAAAGAGTGCCGCAAACAGCGCATACGTCTCCTGGCGAAGGTCCGGCACGGCTTTCTCCAGGAGGCGCGCGATGCCCGCCTCGTCGAGCATCGGCATTTGGATGACGACAAAGCGCGAGGCGAGCGCCTCATTGAGGTCGCGCGTTCCGGCATAGCCGTAGTTCATCGTCGCGATGAAGCGCGTCGCCGCATGCACGCGAAGCTGCCCATAGCCCGGTACATCGAGACGGCGACGGTGATCCAGGAGGGCGTGCAGCACGGCAAGCGCCTCGTTGCGCGCCATGTTGATCTCATCGAAGATCGCCATGCCACCCGCCTCGGCGCAGGCACATACAGGACCGGGGCGAAAGCGCACGGCGCCCGCCTCGAACGTGTCCGTGCCGATAAGCGACGCCGCATCCGTATGGATATGGAATGAAACAGTCCATTCGGGACGCGCGAAAATCGCGGCAAGATGCTCTGCGAGCACGTTCTTGCCCGTCGCCTTCGGCCCCGCGAGCAGGAGGTTTTCCCCCGCGAGCAATGCGGCAATCGCCGATTCCAGCACCTCTTTCCCGTCGTAGAAATACTGCGGCACGGCAAGCGCCTGCTCATCCTGCCAGGGATACCTCTCCCGGTAACGGCGCACGCCCACGAGGAGATCTGCATTTACCCCCTGCTGCCGAAGCTGCTCCAATACGTCCATCGCATTCTTCCTCCCATTCCAGTCTGTCCTCTGTCCTGCAACTCCCCTAAGAAAACCTTCGCTTTCGGAACGCCAAAATCCTAGGTTGCGGCATCGAAAAATAAAAAAGTATTGACAACGTATCCTGATCCCGCTATAATGAGTGCTGTCAGTTGCGGCGACGCAAGGGACATGCTGATTTAGCTCAGTTGGTAGAGCAGCTCATTCGTAATGAGCAGGTCGTAGGTTCAAGTCCTATAATCAGCTCCATCTGAAAGCAAAAGGCTTCTGTACGGAAGCCTTTTTTCATACGATTTTATTCCAGCTTTTATTCTGGATCTGAGGCAGGTGAACAGCATGAGCGGACTGCGTGTGCTCATCGTAGACGGCTCCCCGCTCGAGCGGGACCGTCTTGTGCGGGAGCTCTCCACGCGCCTTGCGTCGGGCACACTCGTAGAGGCGGCAGCCAGCGTCGACGAGGTGCAGGAGAAGCTGCGCCTTTTTCATCCAACTGTCGTCCTGCTGAGTTTCGCAAGCGCTGCGACCAGCGTCCATGACGCATGCAGTCTCCCCCGGCTCATCGAGGAAAGCCGCGTGCCGATCATCACGTATGGACGGCTCGAAACGAGCCGCGAGGCGGCGCTCTCGATGGGCGTATTCGATTACCTGCACAACCCCGGCGACGAGCGGGGACGCGCTTCGTTCTATCGTCTGCTCATCGCCGCAATCAAGCGTGCGTCCGAAGCGGAGCACGTTCGCCCGTTCGCGTCGCTGCGCCCGCTCGCACCACCCCGCCCCTTCCCTGCGCCACGCGATGCGGAGCCGGCGCAGCGGGATGCGGAGCCCTCCCCCCCAAGTCCCGCACCCGTCAGCCCATTCGTCATCCCTGCCGTGCGCCCCGCCATTCCCATGGCAAGCCGCCCGGCACATCCGTCGCTCATCGCGATCGGCGCATCGACGGGCGGCCCGGACGCCCTTTCCAGGGTTCTCGTAAAACTCACGACGCCGATGCCGCCGATCGTCATCGTCCAGCATATCCCCGCGACGTTCTCAGGCCTCTTCGCCAAGCGCCTCAACGGCGAATGCGCGCTCCATATCAAAGAAGCGGAAACGGGCGATATCCTGCGCCCCGATACCGTCTACATCGCGCCGGGTGGCAAGCACATGACCGTGCAAAAAAAGGGGAATGCCCTCTGTCTCGTCTGTGAGAAAGGCGTGCCGCGCCACAATGTCTGCCCCTCCGCCGACGTGCTCTTCGAATCCGTCGCCGAAACGGTCGGCGCAGCGGCGGCAGGCGTCATCCTGACGGGCATGGGGCGCGACGGCGCAGCGGGCCTTCTCAAAATGCGTCAGGCCGGCGCGCCGACCATCGGCCAGGACGAGGCGTCGAGCGTCGTTTACGGAATGCCACGCGCCGCTTATGAAATCGGTGCCGTCGAAAGACAGTGCCCGCTCGAGGAGATCGCCACCGCTATCACGCGCCTCGTGCGATAAAAAGGCATATACGAGAAAGCCGCTCCCCATCACGGAGCGGCTTTTTCGCAATAGGTTGCCTTATGCTGCCTTTGATCAAGCCTGCGCCTGCCCGTGCTTCTTGCAGCGATAACCGAGGTAGAGCACGATGAGCCAAATCGGAAGCACGATGACGGCAGGCAGCATATCCGGGATCTGCGTCATGCAGGCGAGCACGCCTGCGAGAAACGCGAGGCAGAGGTAGTTCGCCGTCGGGTAAAAGAGCGAGCGGTACCGCAGTGCTTTTCCCGCGCGCTCGCACTTCGCGCGAAATTTCAGATGCGTCACGCAGATCGTCGTCCAGCTTATGACGGCAGCACACGTCGCGATCGAGAGAAGGAACATGAATACGTGCCCGGGGAAAAAGTAGTTGAGCACGACGCAGACAAGCGTGATGCCCGACGAGACGAAGATGCCGCGCACGGGCACGCCGCGTCCTGAGAGCACCTGCAGGAACTTCGGCGCATCGTCCGTCGCCGCGAGCCCGTAAAGCATGCGGCTGTTGCTGTAGATCGCGGAGTTGTAGACGGAGACCGCCGCCATGAGCACGACGACGTTCAGAATATGCGCTGCGGCGGGCACGCCGACATTCGAAAAGATCTGCACGAAGGGACTTGCCTCCTTGCCGACCTCATTCCACGGCCAAAGCATCATGAGCACCGCCATCGTGCCGACGTAGAAGACGAGGATGCGCCAGACGACCTGCCCGATCGCGCGCGGGATCGTGCGCGCAGGGTCCTCCGCCTCGCCCGCCGTGATGCCGATCAGCTCGATGCCGCCGAACGAGAACATGACGACGGACAAAGAGAGCGCCATGCCGTACCAGCCGTTCGGCAGGAAGCCTCCATTCTCCCAAAGGTTGCTGATGTTCGCGGGAAAGGGCGCGGGACTCGTGACGATGAGAAAAAGCCCGAGGACGATCATGCCGACAATCGCGAGGATCTTGACGAGCGCCATCCAGAATTCCGTCTCGCCGTACGCACGGACGTTGATGAGGTTGAGCGCCGTGATGACGATGAGCACCGCGAGCGCCGCGACCCACTGCGGCAGGTCAGGCAGCCAAAAATTCATATAAATGCCGACGGCGGTCAGCTCCGCCATCGAGACGATGACGTAGTTGAACCAGTAGTTCCAGCCTGCGAGGAATCCCGGAAACGCGCCCCAGTACTTCGTCGCGTAGTGGCTGAACGAGCCCGACACCGGCTCATCGACCGCCATCTCGCCGAGCATGCGCATGATGAGGAAGATGACGATGCCGCCGATGAGGTACGAGAGCATGACGGCGGGTCCTGCGAGCGCGATCGTCGACGCCGAGCCGTAGAAGAGTCCCGTGCCGATCGCGCCGCCGAGCGCGATCATCTGCAAGTGGCGGTTCTTGAGCCCGCGCTTCATGGTTTTATGTTGGATTTCTTCCATATCCGTCTTTCCCTTCTTTATCCGTCTCCACGTTCTTAGCGAAATCGCCTCTGCCCCACACGCACCGCACCGCCCGTACGTCGACGCAGACGTCGTAGAATGTGCTGCCGCCGCCACTATCCGTGAGGCGCTGGGCGGTCAGGCGATTGACATTGCCGCCCTTTGTGAGTGCCTGCCACCAGACGCCCTCCGTGACGACGCGCCCGACGGGCACGCGCGGCGTGCATTTCAGCGTGAAGCGCGCCGCGCCGCGCGTATTCCCGCAGACGACTTCCACGCCGTCCGTGAGCGCGAGCCGCGCGGCATCCGCAGGATGCATCATGAGCACCATCGTACCCTCCCGCGTAAGCTCCTCACGCTCGCAGAACGAGCTGTCGAGGATGCGCATGTCGGGCGCGCTCACGAGCGCAAACGCCGCCGCATCGCCGTACGGCGCGATGTAGTCGGGCAACGCAGGCTCTACGCGCGGATTTTCGATCTCGATCTTCCCGGACGGCGTCAAAAAGTCCATCTTGTAGCCGGCGGGAAGCGGAAGCTCGACCGGCTCGCAGGCGGCAAGGCGCGCCTTGTCCACGGGAAGCTCCCATGCGCGGTCCGCGCTCGCAATGAGCGCTTCGACAAGCGCTTCTGCCGTCTGGTCAAAGAACGCGTCCTTTATGCCCATCGCGTGCGCGAGTGCGCAAAACACCGCCCAGTTGCTGTGGCTCTCGCCGACGGGTGGAATGACCGCCCGCGCACGCTCCACGGTGTAGTGGCCATACGAATAGTAGAGATCGTCGTGCTCCAGCGATGACGTCGCGGGCAGGACGATATCAGCATAGCGGGCCGTATCGGTCAAAAACCGCTCGTGCACGACGGTAAAGAGGTCGCCGCACGAGAGCCCCGCGAGCACCCTGTTCTGGTCGGGCGCCGTGCAGGCGGGATTCGACGCGTAGACGTACAGGCTCCTGACGCGCGGCGCGAGCCTTGCGTCCGTCAGCACATTTCCAAGCGCGCACATATTGATGTGGCGCACGCCCTTTTTCGCAAGGTCGGGACGGTGCACGATATCCCGGTCGAATGCCTTGCCGCCCGATATCGAGCTCAAAAATCCGCCGCCGCGTCTCGCATACGCGCCGACAGCGGCGGGCAGGCACGCGATGAGCCGCGTCGCCGCTGCGCCGCCCGCATAGCGCGAATAGCCGCTGCCCGTGCGGATGAAGGGGGCGCGCGCCATACCGTAGAGGCGCGCGAACCGCTCGATTTCCGCAGCGGGAACGCCCGTCTCTGCGGCAGCCCGCTCCGGCGTATAGTGCGGAAGGCGGCGCTCCTTGAGCGCTTCCCAGCCGGTGACGTGCGCTTCGATAAACGCCTCGTCCGTCAACCCCTCGCGCGCGAGCACATGGAGCACGCCGAGCGCAAACGCGCCGTCCGTCCCCGGCTTCACGCAGAAAAATTCGTCGGCGTACTGCGCCGTCTTCGTCTCGTAGGTGTCGATGCAGAGGACGCGTGCGCCCTTTTTGCGCGCCGCCTCGACATCGTGGCGGAAATGGATATCCGTCGCGAGCATGCTGCAGCCCCAAAGCACGATGCAGTCGCTCTCCTGCGCCTCCTGCGGCGCGGCGCATCGCGTATCGCCCATGACCGCCTTGTAGCCCGCGCGCTTTGCAGGCGAGCAGATCGTGCGGTCAAGGCTCGACGCGCCGAGGCGCGCAAAGAACGCGTGCCCTGCGCCGTGCTGTACGATGCCCATCGTGCCCGCGTAGGAGTACGGCAGGATCGCTTCCGCGCCGTCTGCGGCGATGATCCGTTTCCAGCGCGCAGCGATTTCCTCGATCGCCGTATCCCATGAGATCCGCTCGAACTTCCCCTCGCCCTTCTTGCCGATGCGCCGCATGGGGTGCTGGATGCGCCGGTCGTTATGCACCGTGCGCTCGTAGTGCGCCATCTTGGGACAGAGCGTGCCGCGCGTGAACGGATGCGATGGATCGCCCTCGACGCGGGTCGCGTGCCCGCCTTCGACATGGACGCGAAGCCCGCAGCAGTCGGGGCAGTCGTAAGGGCAAACCGAATTTCTGATTTCCATCAAATGAAAGACTCCTCCCAATCCGGCGCGGCGCATGGACTCATGCGATTTCGGATGTGCCCGAAAGGCGCACGCAGCCTTGCTCGCCCAGCTCTGCCATCGCCCATGCGTAGAGGTACTCCGTCGTGTGCGCACCGCCCGAGACCGCGCCGTGGCGCAGCGCGAGCACGCCGTTCTCGTAGCGCGAGAGATGCACGCCGTCGTAGACGCACTGCGTCGTCGCGATGACGGCGACGCCTTGTGACCGCGCGTAGTCGAGCGCAGCGATAAAGCTCTCCTCTGCCGCATCCGTCGGCACGCCGCCCGCGCCGAATCCTTCGAGGATGACGGCGCGGTAGCCCGTATTGACGAGCGCGCGCAAAAGCTCTGCCGATGCGCCGGGCACGAGCTTCAGCACGGCGACGCGCGTATCGAGCGCATCGCGCAGATGAAACGGCTCTTTTGGCACCGCCCATTCCTTCTGCCAATGGAGCCTGCCACCGTGAAACAGCGCCGCCGCAGGCGCGCCGATGCTCGCGAATGCCGCGAACTGCTCCGTGCAGAGCTTGCGCGCGCGTGCGCCCTCGATGAGCTGCCCGCCGAACGCGACGAAGACGCCTGCCCTGCCGCTCACCGCCGCATGCGCGGCGATTTGGAGGTTCTGCTGTGCATCGCTTCCCACCTCCTCGACCGAGAGCTGCGAGCCCGTGAGCACGACCGGCACATCGATATGCGCCAGCATGATGGATAGTGCTGCCGCCGTGTACGCCATCGTGTCCGTGCCGTGCGTGACGATGAACCCGTCGTACGCTTCGCGGCGCGCCGCGACCGCGCGCGCCATCTCCTGCCAGTGATGCGGCGCGAGGTTGCTCGAATCGAGCGCGAAAAGCTCCACCGCATCAAATGCTGCCTCATGCATGGCGGGCAAGTGAGCCGCCAGCGCCTGTCCCGCAATGCTAGGCCGCATGCCGTCCGCCCCTTTGCGGCAGGCAATCGTTCCGCCCGTCGCGAGCATGCAAATGTTCTTCATGTCGTTTTCCCCCAGCTCTTTGCCGTGCGTCCATTTTCCCAGTACTCTTATTCTACCAACACTTTCGATAAAATGCTATGCTTTTTGTTTCCGCACAAGCGCCGCATCGAAAACATCGCGCACGAGACGGGAAATTGAGGGCTTGCACTTCGAAAGAAACCATGCTATACTAGGCGGGTATCGAGGCGTCAGCGCGTCCCGATGCAATGCGGGCATAGTTCATCGGTAGAATGAAAGCTTCCCAAGCTTTAGAGGTGGGTTCGATTCCCATTGCCCGCTCCATATAAGAATTTAGAGCCGTCAAATCGCCAATACCCCCAAAAGCCAAACGGAATAAGGTTCGGCTTTTGGGGGTATTGGCATGTCGAAATGCGGATCAAGCGATGCGATCCATCGCGAGCCCGTGCAGCGGATTGTACCGAAGCCGGATGGGCAAGTGCCGCCTGCGGCAGGATTCCATTATCTTTCCATTGTATCTTTTGTATCTTTCCATACGCCTGCATGATTTAAAACTTCTTCCTTCACCTCATTTACAGCATCGATCCCATCGTATAATTCGGGCGTCCAATCCACTTCTGTCAAGCCATCATCGAATGCAGCGATTTCCCGTCCATTGAAACGATTATGGACCGTTGTAAGTTCTTTCCCGCCAAAGACTTTGACAAAATCCTTATAATCTCCACCTTCTATATCGGCAACATTGCTTTCCGCGTATATCTTGGAGCCTTTTCCAACGCCTAAAGAATAAGAATAACGGTATTCCCCGCTTTTATTGTCCGACCGATAATAATTATTATATAGGTGGACCTTTCCGAACCGTACTCTTGGCGCCCGCTGCACCAAATCATGGAAGTAATTATGATGCAACGTCACATTCAGTTTTCCTTCATCCTCTAGTTTTGAATCGCTGTTCCCTATCAAAATGGCCTTATTATGATGCTCAAAAATATTATAGGATAACGTGATGTAATCGGATTGATCCGTTATATCAACCAGCCCGTCCCGGTGCTCGTATTTGCGGTCAAAATAGGTTTCAGCCGTTTCCGGCCCGTCTCGAAAATGGCAATGATCGATCCATATATGCGTGCCTCCTTTTATGGAAATACAGTCATACTGCGAATTCCAGTTCCCTTCTTTTCCGTCTTTTGGATCCCATGCCGGGAAATAATCATACGGGGACTCAAACAGGATATTCCGGATGATCACATTATCCGCATCTATGATTAAATCGATTCCCTTCAATGCCGCATGTTCAATCCCGACGATACTGGTATTGGCAGGGACATGAACCGTGATATTTTCCGCTTGGTTTTTTTGGGATTGTTTTCTTTTTGCCTCCTGGTCTTCTTTCAAGCGTTCCGGTGCTGAACTTTGGGGAGTCTGTGCTTCTAAATAGTTTTGAAAATCATACCCATCTGCCATATAATCTTCCATCTTGAGCGGGTTTCCCTGATCATCGGCATCAAAATCGATTGTCCCATAGAGCATCAAAATCTTAGGCTCCGTATTGTTTCTAGTTCCGAGCGCCGCAATAAATTCTTTTTTATTGGTAACGTTGACTATATTTTGCCGTACGGCGTCGGCTCCGCCTGTCGTCCCCCTGCCCTCTGAAGCAAATCCGTCATGTTCAGGCAGTACTTCCCGAATAAAATCTGCTTTTTCAACAGGATTCCGTGCCGATAGCAGCATTAGGATCAGTCCAACCATTAGGCCAATGACGAAAATCCTTTTTTTCATGTTTCGCTCTCCTTCATGTCCTCCCCCTACGCAACTCCATTCCTTAAAGTCTCGCTGTCCAGGAAAGTCTCGCTGTTTCGATCCTGTTTCCTGCTCACGCGGCGAGAATCTTGCTGCACCTTGCCGGCGTAAAAACATCGAACCATGTTCCCGCCCGAAATCGGTCGAGCTCCAACACCGGCCGCAGTGATCCGGATAATCCAAAAGAAACGGTGGCAAAATTGACTGCTTTGCTTTAAAATGATTGGCAGTTGAATTCGTTGGATGTTTCATTGGCACGTAAATCTTACCACAAAAAGCAGGCCATTTCACAGCCCCTTTCGGAGCATGCGCAGCAAGCAGGAGGCGATAGGATGCGAATTCGCGATGTTTCCCTCAGGACGCGCCTTTGGGCGGCAAATTTCCTCATGGTGCTCGTGCCGGTCTGCGCGCTCGCGATTTTGGGCGCGTCGCTCACGGCCTTCCTGCAGGTGTCGGGTGCGAGCCGCATGAGTGCGCTTGCCATGCTGTGGCCGGAGAAAGGCCCTTCGCTGTCCGTGCAGTATCTCACCAGCGACCTGCGCGCAAGGGCGGCGCATCGCGGAGCGGATGCGGGCGAAAAGAGGCAGAAGCACCCATCCAAAACAATTGCCAAAATGGCGGAGGACTGTGCCCTTTTGGAGCAGCAGGGACTTGCGGTTGCCATTTTGCAGCGCGGCGAGGTGCGCTACGTGACCGAGGGGCAGGATGTGCACGACTTGATGCGCCGCGTAGAAGACCATATCGGCAGGACGGGATCGGGCGACCGCTGGGACGAGACCGGGTTTTTCGCCCGATACGAGCCGCGCCCGCACGACATGGCCATTTTCATCGCGGGGCATCCCGCGCGCTACCCGGAAAGCGATGAGACGGGGGCCTTGACCCCGAAAGACCTCCTAAAGGCCGCGCTCTGGACGATTCTCGCCCTCTCCATTGCCGTGACCATCCTGCTCGGCAGATGGCTTTCGCGTATGCTCAGCGAGCAGGTCCTCGCGCCGCTTTCCGCCCTGCGCAGCGCCTCGGCAGCGATCCGGGAGGGCGACCTAAACCATGCGCTTTCCGTCCGTGCGCAGGACGAGGTCGGCATGGCGTGCGCGGACTTCGAGCGCATGCGGCAGGATCTGAAGCGCGCGAAGGCGGAGGAAATCCGCTACGAGAACAATCGCAAGGAGCTCATCGCGGGCATCTCGCATGACCTTCGCACACCGCTTACGGCGCTCAAGGGCTACGTCAGCGGACTGCGCGACGGCATCGCGCAGACGCCCGTGAAACGGCAGCACTACCTCGATATGATGCACGAGAGCGTCGAAACACTCGAGCATCTCGTCGGAAGCCTCTTCCTCTTCTCGAAGCTCGACCTCGGCAAAGTGCCGTTCCATTTGGAGCGGCTTCATCTCGCGCCGTATCTGGAACATTTCGTTGCCGAGCAGCGCGCCGCCTTTCGCGCGGACACAGAACTCTCCTTGCGCGCACCGGCGGCGCGGGATCTTGCCCTAGTGGATCCCATGCAGTTTGCACGCGTCCTGCGCAATCTCCTGGACAACAGCCGGAAATACCGCACGGGCGCAAAAGCGCGTGTGGAAATCCTGCTGGAACATCATGCGGGCACAATCCAGCTCACATGGCGCGATCACGGGCGCGGCGTCAAGGAGGAGCACCTCGCGAGGCTCTTTGCGAGCTTTTACCGCACCGACGAGGCACGCAGCAACGTCGCGGACGGGAGCGGGCTCGGGCTTGCCATCGCAAAGGCAATCATCACGGCCATGCAGGGGAGCATACGGGCAGAGCAGGCGCCCACTGGCGGACTCACCACCATCATCACGCTGCCGTGCGCCCAACCGGAAGCGGCAGAGCAGAAAGGAACATCGGCATGAAACAGCTGCTCCTCATAGAGGACGACCCGAAAATCGCGGAAATCGAGCGCGATTATTTGGAGGCAAACGGCTTTTCCGTGACGCATATCGCAGACGGCAAGGACGGCCTCGCCCATGCGCTCGAAAAGGACTACGCGCTGATCCTGCTCGACGTCATGCTGCCGAGGCTGGACGGCTTTTCCATCTGCCGCGCGATCCGACGGGAAAAGGAAACGCCCATCCTCATGGTGACGGCGCGGCAGGAGGAAATCGACATCCTGCGCGGCCTTGGGATGGGCGCGAACGACTACATCATGAAGCCGTTCAACCCGAACGAGCTCGTCGCGCGGGTGCGCGCCCATATCGAGCGATACGAGAAGCTGACGGGCAGGGCGGAGGCGGCGCGCGCCATCTGCATCGGCGCGCTCAAAATCGAGCCAGATACCTACCGCGTCTTCGTTGCGGGAAAGGAAGTGCGCCTCGCGCGCCGCGCGTTTGAGCTTCTATGTTTTCTCGCCGAGAACCCAAACCACGTATTTGACCGCGAAACGTTATTTGAAAAAGTCTGGGGATGCGACGCGATGGGCGACAACGCGACGGTCATGGTGCACATCAACCGGATTCGCGAAAAAATCGAAAAAGACCCCGCGCACCCAGTCTACATCGAGACAGTGCGCGGGGCGGGCTATCGCTTCCGCAAGTAGCTTGCAAAAAGGAACGTAATCGTTCTCAGGCCTTTGCGCTCAGCACCTCTCCGGTCACGGCATCGATGCGGAGCTTGTACTTCGCCTCGCCGACCTTGCAGCTCACACGGTAGACGGGGCGGAAATCCGCCTCGTCCGCCATGGGCTTTGCGGGCGATTCGGGCAGTACAGCAGGATTTCCATGATGCATTCCTCCTTATTTATACCAATTTATACCAAGATTTCTTTGATGGTCTCAGTATAGGACGGAAACCTAAACAGAACCTAACGCGAAAAAAAACCGTCCCTAAATTCTCCCTTTTCCATGCAAAAAAGCTGCTGCATCCTTGCAAGGCGAAGGACGCAGCAGCCTTTTCTTTTTCCCATCAAGGATCAAACCGTATCGCGTCGAGCTCCCAGACGCATCCCGTCACGCTCTCCATCGGTGCATCCGATTCGAGAATGAGCTCCGGGCAAACCTCTTTTTCAGGGAATACGAAGAGAGACGCGGCTTCCTCGCCGTGCTGGAAGAATGCCTCGACGGCGGTCTTGTCGACGAAGAGATGGAGGTGCAGCGTGCGGTCGGCGAACAGGCGGAAGCGTCGGATGCCGCGCCCGCCTTTTTTCATGCCCGTGCGGTCGATGGTCACGGCCTGTTCGTTCCGGTCATACGAAAAGACAAGTTTTTCCTGCCCGTATGTGAGCGTCGCGCTCACATGCCGCGCCTCGCCAAGCATGACGTTCAGCAGGACTTCCGAGCCAGCAAAGAGTGTCTCACGGACGCTTTTTTCCATCTCGGCGTCGATGCCCTTTGCCGTGCTTTCGATGCGCAGTGTGCGAAGTTCCTTTACGGGATGCGAATAGATATGCCCTTGCCGAAGCGTGAGGACACGCGGCATCGTCAGCGAGAAGCGCCAGCCTGCTTCCGCCGTCGGGTATTCCTCGTCCTTGTCCGGCATGCCCATCCAGCCAATCAGGATATGGCGCCCCTCGTGGCATACGACCTGCGGCGCGTAGAAATCAAATCCATGATCGAGTTCCTGGAACTTCGTATGCTGAAGCAGATCCATGCTGTCAAGCGACATGCGTCCCACGATGTAGCCCGCTTGATAGAGATTTTGCCGGTCGTATTCGCGCGCAGGAAGTCCCTGCGGGCAGAAGATGAGCACGTCATGGTCGCCGAAGCGCAGGAGATTCGGACATTCCCACATGTAGCCGAAGTCCGCAAGGCGCGTCTTTAGCTCGCCGCGATTCTTCCAGCCGCCTTTCTGCTCCTCGTAGAGGAGCGCCGTGCCGCGCGGGTGCTCCCCATCCGCCTGCGCGCCGATGATGAAGTAGCGCTTGCCGTGGCGGTAAAAGAGATACGGGTCGCGGAAATGTTCCGTGATGCCATCGGGCGAATCGGGAACGGCAATCGCATCCTTGCGGACCGTTCCGTCCGCTTCGAGCGTTCCGAAGCGCTGTGCGCTCGTGCGCACGCCGTCATTCTTTGCATTGCAGGTATAGCATACGCGCACGGCTCCGTCTTCGGCAAAGCCGCAGCCCGAATAGCAGCCGTCCTTGTCGTGTTCGTCGCTCGGCCACAGGGAAAGTTCCGGCACGCGGTAGTGGACGAAGTCGCGCGTTTTCGTATGTGCCCAGCATTTATTTTTGTGGACGCAGCCGAGCGGGTTCCACTGGAAAAAGATATGGTACTCGCCGCCTGCGCAGGAAAGCCCGTTCGGATCGTTGATCAGGCCAAACGGCATTTCGAGGTGGAAGCGGTTGTGCAGGGGGTGCGCGAAGGGAAGCCCTTCCGCCACTTTTTGGTCGATGGCTTTTTTGTCGAAGTGTTCCATGCTTTGCCTCCTTTTTACGTTTCTCCAAAACGATATCTTCGGTATACGATGCGTACTACATTCGCATTTCGCGCCATACTGCGTATGGAGGCGGCATCACATCGCGTTACAAACGTAACACGACCAACCCTTCCATTCGTTACAGACCGTTGTCCTTCCAATGGATTTCCCTTATTCTTCCGGCTTGTAGAGCGTAAACGTCAGGCCGAATGCGACGGCGAAGCCGACGGCATTGACGAGGATGTACTGCGGAAGCGCGTTGATGTAGAGGAGCGTGCCCGGGAGGACGGTGATGCCCATGCCCGTTCCAGCGAGGTGGAATATGCCCGCGAGCGCGCCTGCGCAGGCGCCGCCTGCGAGTGCATAGAGGAAGGGCTTCATGAAGCGCAGGTTGATGCCGAAGATGACCGGCTCGGTGATGCCGAGGAAGGCGGGAACGATCGAGGAGATGTAGAGTGCGCGCTTCTTCTTGTTCTGCGTGCGCGCTGCGACGGCTGCCGCCGCGCCGCCCTGTGCGATGATCGCGCCCGTGATGATCGCGTTGAACGGATCGGCGCCCGTCGTCGCAAGGAGCTGTACTTCAAGGGCATTGAATACGTGATGGACACCGAAGACGACGATGACCTGATGGAGACCGCCGACGACGAAGCCGCCGATGCCGTACGGGAGCGCGAGGAAGCTCTCGACCGCGCCGAAGACCACAAGCTCAATCGTGTGCATGATCGGGCCAACGACGAGCAGCCCGAGGAGCATGGAGATAAAGAGCGTCAAGAACGGCGTCACGATGAGGTCGATGACATCGGGCACGAATGTCTTGAGCCACTTTTGCAGCTTCGCGGCGAAGATGCCGAGCACGAGCGCGGGGAGGACCGATCCCTGATAGCCGACGACTGGAACGGAAAGCCCGAGGATGTCCATGTAGATGGGCTGCGCCTCGCCTCCCGCGATCGCGTAGGCATTCGGGAGCTGCGGCGCGACGAGCATGAGGCCGAGCACGATGCCGATGACGGGCGTGCCGCCGAAACGCTTCGTCGTCGACCAGCAGACGAGTGCCGGCAGGAATGCAAACGCCGTATCGGTGAGGATCTGGCTCATGCGCAGGATATTGTCGCTGAACGAAAGGCCGAGCGAGAGCGATGCGCCGCGCAGCCCCATAAAGAGGCCGGTCGCGACGAGGACGGGAATGATTGGCACGAAGACATCGCCGAGCGTGCGGCTGATCTTCTGCACGAGCGTCATCTGCTCGTAAGCCTCCGCCTTATTGTTGCTCGCGCCTGCGAGCTCCGTTCCCGCGACAAAAGCGTCGTAGACCTTGTCGACAAAGCCCGTGCCGAGAATGATCTGGTACTGTGCCGCCGCGAAGAACTGCCCCTTGACGCCGTCGATGTTTTCAATCGCCTTTTCGTCCAGCTTTTCCTTGTCGTTCAGGATGAGGCGCAGGCGCGTCGCGCAGTGCTCGGCGCTCCGCACGTTCCCCTTGCCGCCGACGTATTTCCAGATGAGCTTTGCGACGCGTTCCTCGTCGGGAAGGTTTGCGTACTCCGCCGCATCGGCATCCGCGCTTTCGCTGCCCGCGTCCGCTTCCTGCTCCGCTTCCGTGACGATCTCTTTATCGCCGAGTGCGACGGTGACTTTGTCGTAGTCGCAGGCATTCGTCACGAGCACGGGCGTCGTCGTATCGTAGCCCGCCGCGCGGATCGCCGCCTCGTCAAACTCCAGGAGGAGGTCGCCTTTCTTGACGCGCGCGCCCTGCTCGACCTTCGCGGTGAAATGCGCACCGCCGAGCTTTACCGTGTCGAGCCCGACGTGTATGAGGATATCTGCCCCATCGTCTGCGTGAATGCCGATCGCGTGCTTCGTCTCAAAGAGCACCGTGATCTCGCCGTCGACCGGCGAGACGACTTTCCCCTTTGGATTCCGCACGGCCGCGCCCTTGCCCATCGCGCCGCCCGCAAACGCGGGGTCGCTTACCTTGCTGAGTTCGATGAGCTCGCCGTCGAGCGGGCTGTCGAGCCGAATCTCCTTCATGTCTTGTCCTCCTTCTCATCGAGTCTTCAGAATAAGAATGAAACCGTTTTCATAAATATTGTACGCGCGGAATACGAAGAAGTCAATTCTGGTACAAAAAAAGGCACCTGTTCCAAATGCATGGAAATGTGCCGTTTCTTTTGCGCTATTTTTAGTCGGCCACGCCCACGCGGTGCCGGCCGCATCCCGCTCGCCCATGGTAGGAAACGCCGAGCGCCTCCGCCACATCCGACCAACTGTTGTCCGGCTTTTTCATTTCGAGCACATCGCGCACGTCGCGGCCCGATTCCTTTGCGAGGCAAGCCGCGCGCGCGATGTCGCGCGGACGGTATCCCGAAGAGAGGAGGGCGAGCGCATCGGCCTCGGAAAGCGTATCGCCGTCCGCCAAGCGATGCGCCGTCACTTCGTCCTGTGCCATGCGCCAGCGCTCCGGCGAGATGCCGAGCTGCTCCTCTACGTCGCGCCAATCCGCGTTCTTCCGCACCATGTCGAGCACGTCCGCAAAGGACGCGTCGCTCGCCTTGGAGAGCATGGCGACGCGCGCAATCGTGCGGAAACTGTATCCCTCCCTGATGGCGGTCTCCACTTCGCCCACGTTTACGCCGTACGTTTCGGCAAAGTCCGTCGCAATCGCTGCGATGTCTTCCTCGCGATAGCCGTGCCACATGCGCGCATCGCCCATCCAGCCGCGGCGCATGTGCCTGCCACCCCAGCCGTGCCTCGGCGTGCCATACCATCCACAGCCCCAGTCTTCCTGCGGCTCATCGCCGTACCAGCCGCAGACGCCTGCCGCTTCCTCAGCCTGCGCCGAATGAAACGGCGCTGCGCTGCCGGCAGCGAAGAGCGCTCCCGTCAGGATTCCGGCAAGGAATTTTCTGCTCTTTATATGCATTTGCTTTCCTCTTTTCTTTTCTCTTTCGTGCGTTCCGTCATGCGCGGCTCGAACCGCAATATGGTTTCCCCTGCTGCCTCAGCAGGAATTTGCAGGAGTTCTTTCGCTTCACTCGGCATGGCATCCCACGTTTTTTCATTGAAACAGCAGACATCGGCTGCTATTTGGATCATTTTGGGTGCTTGCGGATGAGGCTGGCATTGGGCAACGGGGTTCAAAGCCAGCCCGTTCAAAGCCCAAATCCAATCCGCCGCAGCCGCTGAATAAGCGGATTATTTTCCTGTGCCATACAACGGGCAGTTCTGCCCATTCCTTTCTTCACGTTCACTCCTGCAAGAGGTCGCGGAACTTCGTGAACTCCTTCTGAAAGAAGAGGCTCACACTGTCGACGGGGCCGTTGCGGTGCTTCGCGATGATGACTTCGGTGATGTTCTTGTTCTCGGTGTCCTGGTCGTAGTAGTCCTCGCGGTAGAGGAACATGACGATGTCGGCATCCTGCTCCAGGGAACCGGACTCGCGCAGGTCGGAGAGCATCGGGCGCTTGACCTGGCGCGACTCGACGGAGCGCGAGAGCTGTGAGAGCGCAACGACGGGAACGGAGAGCTCGCGCGCGAGCGCTTTCAGCGAGCGCGATATCTCGGCGATCTCCTGCTGACGGCTCTCGCTGCCCTTGCCGCCGCGCCCCTGCATGAGCTGCAAGTAGTCGATGACGATGAGGTCGAGCCCGTGCTCCGCCTGTAGGCGGCGCGCCTTCGAGCGCAGCTCCATGACGGTGATGCCCGCCGTATCGTCGATGAAGATCGGTGCCTTATTGAGCTTGTCGCTCGTCATGACGAGCTTGTTCCACTCCTCGTCGCCGAGCTGCCCCGTGCGGAGCTTCTGCGAGTCGATGCCGCCCTCGGCGCAGAGCATGCGCTGCACGAGCTGCTCCTTGCTCATTTCAAGGGAGAAGAACGCGACGCGCGCGCCGCGTATGCCCGCATACGTCGCGATGTTGAGCGTGAATGCCGTCTTGCCCATCGAAGGGCGTGCAGCGACGAGGATGAGGTCGGAGGGCTGAAGGCCGCTCGTGAGCTTGTCGAGGTCTCGAAATCCCGTCGCAAGCCCCGTGATGCCGCCCTTCGAGTCGTAGAGCACATTGATCCGTTCGAATGTGCGCAGCAGGATGTTCTTCATCGGCTCAAAGCCGTTTCCGCTGCGGCTTCCCGCGATGGAAAGGATGCGCTTTTCGGCGCTGTCCATGATATTCTCGACGGTATCGGCATCCTCGTACGCCGCGCCCGCGATCTCCGTTGCGGCGTCGATGAGGCCGCGCAGCTCCGCCTTTTCACGGACGATTTTCGCGTGGTAGACGAGGTTCGCCGCCGTCGGCACGCAGTTCGCCATGGCGGTGACGAACGCGATGCCGCCGACCTTGTCGAGCATGCCCGTCTTCTTAAGCCGCTCGACGAGCGTCACGATGTCGACGGGCTCGCCCTCCGCGGAGAGTGTCGCCATCGTCTCGAAGACGACGCGGTGCGCCTCGCGATAAAAATCGTCGGGACGCAGGATCTCCTGCGCCTCGACGATGGCTTCCTTCTTGATGAGCATCGCACCGAGCACGGCTTGCTCCGCTTCGATGTTGTGGGGCGGCATGCGTTCGGGTAGTGCCATGATTACGCCTCCTCCGATTTGATGGGCGATTCTTCAAAGATCAGGGAAAACGCCTGCTCTGCCGTCTCGACGGGGTGAATATCGAGCCCCAAGAGGTCGTTTGGGATGTCCGTTTCGTTTTCCTTCGGGATGACGAGCGTCCGGATGCCTGCCTGCCGTGCGCCGTACGCTTTCTCGAAGACGCCGCCGACCGGGCGGATGCGCCCGGCGAGCGAGATCTCGCCCGTGACGGCGACGTC
Organism: Mitsuokella sp. oral taxon 131 str. W9106; assembly: GCF_000469545.1. Taxonomy (GTDB): domain Bacteria; phylum Bacillota; class Negativicutes; order Selenomonadales; family Selenomonadaceae; genus AWVT01. The sequence goes on from NZ_KI273056.1 coordinate 21,117, forward strand.
CTGCCGGATCCTCGCACCCGTAACGGCGCTCGTGATGCAGGCGAGGATCGCCGTGCCTGCGCTCGGTCCGTCGATGTTGCCGCCGCCGATGGCGTTGATGTGGATGTCGTAGTCGTGCATGTCCTTGCCCGTGAGCCTTCGGAGGACGGAAGCCGCATTGAATACGGAATCCTTCGCCATCGAACCCGCCGTCTCGTTGAACCGCACGGTCCCCTTGCCCGCCTCGTGCGCAGGGAAGGCGACCGCCTCGATCTCGATGACCGATCCCAAAAAGCCCGATACGCCGAGTCCGAAGATGTGCCCTTCCTCCGCGTCCGGTTTCGCCTTCTTCGTAACGAACTGATAGAGACGCGAGACCTGCGCGACCTCGTAGATGGCTTCCTTCGTGATCCTAAGCCCCTCCGCCTCGCCGCCCGCCGCTTCGAGCGCGAGGCTGTAGGAATCGGCGAGGATGTTGATCGCCTTGCGCCCCTCCGTCGTGTACTCGGCGATAAGCTCCGCGATGCCGTCATCGAGCGTGACGCGGAGCTTCCCCGCCGCGTTTTTGACGATCTGCACGATTTGTTTCGGCGTGAGCGGCTCGAAGTATATCTCGGCGCAGCGCGAGCGGAGCGCGGGATTGATGTGCCCCGCATCGCGCGTCGTCGCGCCGATGAGCACGAAGTCCGCCGGCGCGCCCTTTTCAAAGAGCTGCCGTATATACGGCGGGATCTTCGTATCGGTCGGATCGTAGTATGCCGACTCGAAGAATGCGCGCTTGTCCTCAAGCACTTTGAGGAGCTTGTTTTGGAGCGTCTCGTCCATCTCGCCGATCTCGTCGATGAAGAGGATGCCGCCGTGCGCGTCCGTCACGAGGCCGGGCTTCGGCTCGGGGATGCCGCTGTCGGCGAGCGTCTTCTGCGCCCCCTGATAGATCGGATCGTGCACGGAGCCGAGGAGCGGATTCGTGATGTCGCGCGGATCCCAGCGCAGCGTCGTTCCGTCCGTCTCGACGAACGGCGCGTCCTCGGCAAAGGGGGACGCTGCTTTTTTCTTCGCCGCCTCGAGGACGAGACGCGCCGCCGTCGTCTTGCCGACGCCCGGCGGGCCGTAGAGGAGAAGGTGCTGCGGGTACGGCGAACTGAGTTTCGCGAGCAGCGACTTCACGGCGCGCTCCTGCCCGACGATCTCCGAGAAGTCCTGCGGGCGCAGGAGCTCCATGACGCTCTGTGTCAGATGGACGTTCTCCAGTTTTTCGAGCTTCCTGCGCTTTTCGGCATCCTGCGGCGTCTCGACAGAGTTCTTCTCTTCCTTGATGACTTGGCGGCGAATGTCCTCGACGTAGTCCTCATGCTCCTTTTCGAGCTTTTCATTGACCTTTCGCTCGATCTTGTCCTCGATGCTTCGCCGCGCGCGCATATCGGCAATACGCTCGGAAAGGCGCATGAGGATCTCCGGGATCTCCGCCTCAGAGGGCGGCGGCGCGATGAGCGGGTCCTCTTCCAGGACGCGCTGGAGGGCGAGGACGCGCTCTGCGCGGCGCTCACTGCGCAGGAGTTTCATCGCATCCATGCGCCCTGCGCGAATGACGAGCTCTTCCGTGCCGATGAGGTCGATGAGCGTTCCGTAAATCGCGTCAATCTCGCGGTCAACCGGCTCGGCCATAGGCGGCTGCCGCATCGCTTCCCCATGCCGCGCCGCTTCCTTCTTGTTAAAAAACCGTTCAAAAAAAACCATAGTTCCCCTTCATGCGAAAGCGCCGAAACGGTGCTTTCCATCGCCCGTTCGGGCAGGCCTCACTTTGCGACAACCTTGACCTTGATCCTGCTCGTGACGCTCGGATGGATCCGGATGACGGCCTCGTAGAGGCCCTCGCCCGTCACATCGCCCTGAATCTGGATCCTCCGCCTGTCGATGTCGATATCCTGCTTCTTGAGCGCGTCCGAGACATCCTTCCCCGTCACGCTGCCGAAGAGCTTGCCGCCCTCGCCGACGCGCACGGGGATCGTGACCTCGACGCGCTCAAGCTGCTTTGCCATGAGCCTTGCCTCGTCGGCCGCCTGCGCCTCCCTGCGCGCCTTCGAGCCTGCCTTTGCATGGGCGACGTTGAGGTTCGCTGCCGTTGCGAGCGCCGCCGCGCCACGCGGCAGCAGGAAGTTGCGGCCGTAGCCCTCTGCGACCTCTACGATTTCGCCTGCCTTTCCGAGTTTCTTAACGTCCTGCTTCAAGATCACTTTCATCTTCATCGTTCTCCTTCATGTATTCTTCTGCAATGGCGATCGCCTTCGCCTTGATTTTCTCCATATCGCCGTCCTTGACCTGCGCGCCGGCGACGTTCTGATGGCCGCCGCCGCCAAATGCCTCCATGATGACCTGCACGTTAACATCGCCCGTCGAGCGTGCGCTGATGCCGACCGTATCCGCCGTGAGCTGGAAGATGACGATGCTCATGCGCACGTTCTCGACGCGCAGCAGCGAATCCGCCGCCTGTGCCGCGATGATCTGCCCGTTCGGCGTGACATCGGGGCACGTCGTCACGATGAGCCCGCCCTCGTAATACGCCGCACGCGTCTTCGCCTTCGCGAGCGCGACAGTCGTCTCAAAGTCCGTACGGAAGAGATAGCGCACGAGGACGGGATCGGCGCCGCTTCGTCTGAGGTATGCCGCCGCGTCAAAGGTGCGCACGCCCGTCTGGACGGCGAAGTTTTTCGTATCGACAACGATGCCCGAATAGAGTGCCGTCGCATCGAGACGCGAGAGAGATACCTTGTCGGAAAAGTACATCAAAAGCTCCGTGATGAGCTCGCACGTCGAACTCGACGACGGCTCGATATAGGCGAGCAGCGGATTTTTGACGAAGGACTCGCTGCGCCGATGGTGGTCGATGACGACGACGTTCAGCGTGCGCTCCAAAAGCGCAGGATCGGCAACGAGATGTGGGATATGCGTATCGACGACGAAAAGCACGGGGTTCTCTGCCGTGAAGTGCATCGCCTCGCCCGCGTGAACGAAGAGATCTTCGTAGCCTTCCTTGCCCGCGAACAGATCGACAATCTTGTCAATCCCCTCGTTCATCGAGGACAATACGACATGGACCGGCTTCTTGAGGCTGCGCGCCATCCACGCGACGCCGATCGCCGCGCCGAATGCGTCGAAGTCCTCGTTATGATGCCCCATGATGTAGACGCCGTCCGCGTTCTCCAGGATCTCGCGGACCGCATGCGAGACGACGCGCGCCTTGACGCGCGTATGCTTTTCGAGTGCCTTTGTGCGCCCGCCGAAAAACTGCGTCTTGCCATCTCCCTGCACGGCGACCTGATCGCCGCCGCGGCCGAGCGCGAGGTCGAGCTGCGCCTGCGCCTCGCCGCCGAGCTCTGCCATCGTCTGGTTTTCCGCGACGGAGACGCCCATCGAAAGCGTGAGGGGGAGGCGGTTCGCACTGTGAAGCTGGCGTACCTTGTCGAGCACGTCGAACTTTTCCTCGATCGCGCGGTCAAGATTTTCCCGGTCGAGCACGACGAGGAACCGATCCTGCGAGACGCGGCGCATAAAGCCGTGAAGCGACTTGACCCACGCGCCGATCTGCTGGTTGACGGTGAGGATGAGCGCCGTCTGCTCCGCATCGCTTTGCCCCTGCACGACTTCATCGAAGTTGTCGACCTGTGCCTCGACGAGGACGGTACGGCTCTTCTGATGGCGTATGCGAAGGCGCTCGAAGTCCGTGACGTCCGCGACGTAGAACGCCATGAGAGGCGGCTGCCTAAGCGGCACGGGAACAGGACGGCAATGCACTTGATAGTGGCGGTCCTCATGGGCGAAGATGTACTCGCCGACCGTTCCCCAAACGGGCTCGATGATGATGTTCGGCCATATATCGTGCACATCGGTATTCTGCTCCGGCTTCTCGCCGACGTAGTCCGCGATGCGCTCGTTGCTCCACTGGATGCGCCCTTCCTTGTCGACGATGAGAATCGCCTGCGGCAGATCCTCAATGGCGTAGTTCATCATCTCGTTGAGGTTGCGCACGACCGTACGGCAGTAACGCTCAAAGCGCTTCGTGCGGTCGTTGCAGCGCTCCCACGCAAAAAAGGCAAGGCAGAGCCATACGATAAACCCGACGGCTGCCAAAAAAATATTGTACGACGCGATGAGCCCGATCATCACGAGCATGACGACGAGATGCACCGTCAGATCAATCCACGCCGAAAGATTGCGCGGCATATACATACCTCTTTCTATTCAAAGCACGATTCCAAGGGCGCGGCACAGCCGCGCGGAATCACGACCTCTTGTCCGTCCCGTCCTTTTTGCCGAACCGGCGGCGGTAATCAAACAGCATATCGAACAGCCCCGCAAAGGCCAAAATCTGGGCAAGTGTTCCATTCAATACGACCATCGCATAGATGGGCACGCGAATGAGCCGCGACAAACGATACCGATCCATGACGTAGCTCATGAGCGAAAGCCCTTCGATCATCCCTGCGAAGATCGCGAGCATGTTGAGATTGAGCGCCGCTTGGTAGAGCATCTTGATATCGCGCGTCGTGCCCCAGTAAAGACCGACAAGCGCAAAGCCAAAGACGTAAAGAAACACCTGCGGCAGGCGCCACGCGGCAAACGGCGGCAGGGCGGGCGTCTCGTGCCCGAGGCGCCGGAGGACGCGCCCTCCGACAAAATAGCCGATTGCCGTGTCGAGCAGGCCCATCATGGCGACGACGAGCGGCAGGAGCATGGAGACGAACTGGAGCCCTTCTCCTATCTGCGCACGGCTCTTGTCGATGGCCTCCCCGGACACGCCCATCCCTTCGTACATCTGAAACGATGCGTCGAATGTCTGCTGCACCGCCTCAAGCTCCATGTTAAGGGGATTTACCCCCGTGACGGCAAAAAGAAGGCCGAGCGCCGCAAGCTTCGCGAGGATCGATACGGCAAGCGCGAGCACAAAGACCCGCACGCCGCCCCACCTACGCCGGAACCCTATGCCGAGTGCCAGCCCCGTAGGCGTGAACGAAATCGCCATACGAAGCGAGACCATCGGCTCGATGAGCGCCGCCATGAGCACGGCAGACGTTGCCGCCGCCATGACAGCCCAGCGCATGCCGTGGCGCACGACGAGCACGAGGATCGGAAGCGCATAGAGCAGTGCGAGAATGACGCCGACGACGGGCAGGCAGAGCGCACCAAGCGCCATGACGACGGAGAGCGCGACGAGCATCCCGCTCTCCGTCAGTGGTGTGATACGATGTTGTTCCATCTTCCCTCTTGCTGATCACTGCGTCTGGACGCCGTAGAGCGTCGTTTCCGCTTTCGTCTGGACGTAGACTTCCGTGCCTTCCGGCAGCTCGATGTTCTTGCCATGGACAAACGCACCTGCAATGACGCCGATCGGTCCCAATATGACCATGCCGGCGAGGCTCGCACCGGCTGCCATCGCGAGATTCTTCATTTCTTCCTTCGCCTCTTCGCCGACGAAGGTATCGACTTCCGTTCCGTCGATCGCCTTCGTCTGCTTGAAGTCGACCTCGACCTTTGCATTCCGCCCGAAGTTGCGCGCGGGCTTCGCCTTGGTCACGACGCCTTCCCCCGGAAGCCCCTTCGCGAAGATGAGCTTGCCGTCGACGATGACATCATCGGCGACCTTGTACTTCACGGTATCGCCTACCTTGATATTCTTCGTGCTGACCGGCGTGACGAGCGCGACCTTTATCAGCGTGTTCGCCGGCACGGCAATCGGCGCCATCGGCAGTGTCGCCGTGCCGAACGAGATCTTCGCGAGCGCCGCGATGCGCTTCTTGTACGTGCCCTCGCTCGTCTGCCCCGCAAGCCGGATCTCCAGATTCGCGACGCGGTTCTCGACCGAGTCCATGCTGACTTCATGCGTCACGTTCCACTCGATCGCGTTGAGTTCTGCGAGGATCGAGGGATACGTGCTGTTCGTGTAGACCTCGTCGTAGATGGCATTGACACGTGCCATGAGGCTGCCCGTGCGGTTCCCTCCGTCGTAGTCCTTCTCCAGTTTGATGATTCGGTCGAGCAGCGCGCCCGTCTGCGGCGTTCCGTAGGTATCCTTTTCGATGAGTTCGAGCTTGTCCTGCACGGTATCCGGCGTCGCCGCAGCGACGATGCCCATCGAGGACACGAGAAAAATCGCGCAGAGAAGCGCAGAAAAGAATTTGCGAAGCGTCATGATATGCCTCCATTCGTCCAAATCATACGCGCATGACGAGCGCCGCCATGCCGCGTTTCTTTATACCGATATTTCGTATTATATCATATTTCTTCTGCGAATGCGAAAAAGGATTTCCGCATGCGGACAGCCGTAGTCCCAGTAGTCCCATTATAGGGAAACTGCCCCGTCACGTCAATGTGAGGGGCAGTCTCCCTGTCGTTGTCTCTTCGGTTTTGCTCGACGATCAGACCATCTCTTCCGGGTGGAACACTTCGTCAAACCTCTCCGCCGATAGGAAGCCGAGCGCAACGCACGCTTCCTTGAGCGAAATATTTTCTGCAAACGCCTTGTGGGCGGTCTTCGCCGCCTTCTCGTATCCGATGTACGGGTTGAGCGCCGTCACGAGCATGAGGGAACGGTGCAGGTTCTCATGCATCTTCTCCCGGTTCGCCTTGATCCCCCGCACGCAGCGAAGGTCAAACGAACGGAGCGAGTCGGCGAGCAGCCGGACGGACTGCAGGAAATTGTAGATCGTGACGGGCATGAACACGTTCAGCTCAAAATTGCCCTGCGAAGCAGCTATGCCGACGGCCGTATCGTTCGCCATGACCTGCACGGCGACCATCGTGACGGACTCGCACTGCGTCGGATTGACCTTGCCCGGCATGATCGAGCTGCCCGGCTCATTTGCGGGAATCTGGATCTCGCCGAGGCCGCAGCGCGGGCCACTCGCGAGCCAGCGCACGTCGTTTGCCATCTTCATCATATTGGCGGCAAGCCCCTTCAGCGCGCCGTGCGCGAAAACCATTTCGTCCTTGCTCGAAAGCGCGTGGAACTTGTTCGGTGCCGTGACGAAGTCGAGCCCCGTGAGATCGCTGATCATGCGCGCGACCTCCACATCGAATCCCTTCGGCGCATTGAGTCCCGTGCCGACGGCCGTCCCGCCGAGTGCAAGCTGCTTCAAAAAGGGAAGCGCCTGCACAATCATCGCACGCGATTCCGTCAGCATCGCGCGCCATCCGCTGATCTCCTGTGAAAACGCAATGGGAACGGCATCCTGCAAATGCGTCCGCCCCGTCTTGACGATTCCCTCGTTCTCCTCGATGAGGCGTGAAAGCGTTGCCGCGAGCGCGTCGATGCTCGGCAGAAGCGTGTCCTCTATCGCAATGGCAGCCGCGATATGCATGGCGGTCGGGAACGTGTCGTTCGAGCTTTGCGACATATTGCAATGGTCATTCGGATGCAGGAGCTTTTCTCCCGCGATCTCATTGCCGCGGTTCGCGATGACCTCGTTGACGTTCATGTTCGACTGCGTGCCGCTGCCCGTCTGCCAAACGGAAAGCGGGAAATGCCCGTCGAGCTTGCCGTCGAGGATCTCATCGCATACGCTTGCGATCACGGCACGTCTCTTTTCGTCGAGCTTGCCGAGCTTGTGATTGGCAAATGCCGCGCCCTTCTTCAGGACGGCAAACGCGCGGATGACCTCGCGTGGGATCGTCTCCGTGCCGATCGGAAAATTCTCGTGGCTGCGCTGCGTCTGCGCGCCCCAATAGCGATCCGCCGGCACGCGGACCTCGCCGAGCGAGTCGTGTTCTACTTTGTATTCCATAGCGATTTCTCCTTTCCCTACGTGCCCTTTCCTGCGCGCGGCCCTCCGTTACCCCTTGCTCTTTCCCTGATTGGCAACCGCTTCCATCTTCGCCTTCAGCGCCGCCTGGTCGCCGAGGTAGTAGTGGCGGACGACCTTGAACGCCTCGTCGAACTCGTAGACGAGCGGCACGCCCGTCGGGATGTTGACGGTTACGATCTCCTTCGGCGAAATATCGTCGAGGTACTTCACGAGCGCGCGCAGCGAGTTCCCGTGTGCGGCGACGAGAACGCGGCGGCCTGCCTTCATGTCCTTCTCAATCGTCTCCTTGTAGTAGGGAACGACGCGCGCAATCGTCGTCTCAAGGCTCTCGGCAAGCGGCAAGTCCTCCGCTGCAACATTGCGGTAGGCGGGCTGCTTCTGTGGTGCGCGCTCGTCGTCCGGCGTAAGCGCAGGCGGCTTCACGTCGAACGAGCGCCGCCAGATCTTCACCTGCTCCTCGCCGTACTTCGCTGCCGTCTCCGCCTTGTTCAGCCCCTGAAGCGCGCCGTAATGGCGCTCGTTGAGCTTCCACGACTTGTGCACAGGCAAGAAGTCGCGGTCCATGACATCGAGGACGTGCCCGAGCGTGTGGATTGCCCGCTTGAGGTATGACGTGTAGCAGACATCGAAATCAAAGCCCTCATCCTTCAGGAGCTGCCCGCCCTGCCTTGCTTCCGCGCGCCCCTGTTCGCTGAGGTCGACGTCCGTCCAGCCCGTAAACAAGTTTAACTTATTCCACTCACTTTCGCCATGGCGTAAGAGTACAAGTTGATGCATAGCAAACCCTCCTATTCGATTCCCCTATACGACAAGTATACTCATTATCGTACGATAAAGCAAGAAGAACCTGTATCTTTATTCGGATCAGCGAAACAGGCGCGAGATTCTTCTCACGCCTGTTTCTCATAGTCGCCGATGGGATGCCGCATATACGCTTTCCTTCGTCTCGTCTTCATGCGATTCGGCAGGCTCTGGATGAATGATGACGTCGAACGTGCCAAACTCCGCGCGGATCCTTTTCTCCAGCTCATCACAGATCGCATGCACCCGCGCGAGGGGCATCGTGCCGTCAAAGAGCACGTGGACGTCGAGCAATTTGTAGGAGCCCGAACGGCGCGTGCGCAGGCAGTGGCAGTCTCGCACCTCCGGCACGCTCTCGATGAGGAACATAATGCGCGCTTCCGTTTCGAGCGGCAGGCTCGCGTCCGTAAGCTCCATCACCGACGCGCGCACCATGCGCCAGCCCGCGCGGAAGATAATGCCGGCGACGAAAATCGCGATGACGGGGTCAAGCCACGCCCAGCCCGTCATCCGCATGAGCACGAGGCCCAGAAGCACGCCGACCGACGTCCAAATATCGGATTGGAGGTGCAGTCCGTCGGCTTCGAGCGCCTGTGATCCCGTCCGCTTTGCGACGGCAATCAGGCGGCGTGAGACAAGGAAATTGACGGCAATCGAGAAGAGCATGATGGCGATGCCGTATTCGAGGAACTCCGGCACGGCCATCTCGTCGAATTTGTCCACGGCTTCATAGAGGATGCCGAGCGCCGCCGCGACAATCAGCACGGCCTCAATGGCCGCCGAGAGGTTCTCAAACTTGCCGTGCCCGTAGTCGTGCTCGAGATCGGGCGGCACGGTGGACTTTCGCACCGCCCAAAAGGCGATGAGCGCAGCGACGAGATCGACGCCTGAGTGCAGCGCCTCCGAGACGAGACTGACGGCGCCGACGGAAAATCCGACGATGAGTTTCAAGAGGACAAGCACCGTATTCGAGCCGATCGAAAGCCATGCTGTGCGCTTCTTCAGCACATCGTTTTCCGTCATGGGAAATCCTCCTTTTACGGGCGTTTCGCCTGCATGATGAAGTCGACGATTTCCTTCATCGGCGAGTTCGCCCCATAGCGGCGGGGCAGCTCGACTGCCGCACTCGTCTCGATGGTTTCCTTCGTGTCGTATGCCTGCACTTCGGACGCCATGATGCGGTACGTCGACTTCGCGGGCTCGAATTTCATCGCGTAGAGGTAGCGGCGATTGTCATCGGCGCGCACGACGGCAATGCGCGCGCAGACGTATGTGACAGGCGTATCGCCCTCTTTCGTATTCTCGTAGGAAATCGAGTCCGTGTCGACGTAGTATCCCGTCGAACCATTCGCGTCGACGAACTGCATGTCCTCCGCAAGACACACCCCCGACATAAAAAACAATGCCATGGCGACGAGGCAGGCGCCATTTCGAATCACGTTCCATTTCATTTTCATCCATCTCCTAAAAAACAAGGCAGGCGGAGCCATCCTGCTGCGGCATTTATCTAGTTATTATACGTCGCGCGAAGAGGCGCGTCAAGGTTCCTCCTCCCATGCAAAACGCCGGCCTCCCAAAATGGGAAGCCGGCGTAACATGCCAGCGAATCGCAGGCCATGGTCAATGGTCAATGGTCGAAGATGTTCCTGAGTGCCTGCTTGTTGACATCGCGGTTGAGCTGCGCGAGATACGTCGTGAGCTTGATGTTCTTGGGGCAGACCTCGACGCAGTTTTGGCTGTTGCCGCAGCTCGTAATGCCACCCTTTTCCATGAGCGCATTGAGCCGGATCGGCGCATCGTACTTGCCGAGCGGATGCAGGTTGAAAAGATATGCCTGCACCGTCGGCGCAGGGCCGATGAAGTCGGACTGCGGACCGACGTTCGGGCATGCCTCAAGGCAGCAGCCGCACGTCATGCAGTGCGAGATCTCGTAAGCCGTCTGCGCCGTGTACGGGTTCTGCCCCGGCGCGTCCTTGCTGTCCCACGACCCATCGACTGCGACCCAGCCATGGATGCGCTTGAGACTCTCAAACATGACGGAGCGGTCAATGAGGAGATCGCGGATGACGGGGAACGTGCGGGCCGGCGCGAGATGGATCGGCTGGTCGAGCTTGTCGACGAGCGAGCAGCATGCCTGACGTGCCTTGCCGTTGATGACCATCATGCAGGCGCCGCAGACCTTCTCGAGGCAGTTGCACTCCCAAACGACCGGAGCGACGGTCTTGCCGTCGACGGTGACGGGGTTCTTCTGGATTTCCATCAGGGCTGCGACGACGTTCAGCCCCGGACGATAGTCGACATCGAATTCCTGCGTGTACGGCTTATCGTTTGGGCCGTCCTGCCGCTCGATGACGAAACGAACTTTCTTCTGTTCTGCCATTTTCTTATCCTCCCTCTTATCTCTTATTCTTTCTTCGCTACGGCGTAGTTGCGCAGGCGAGGCTTGATAAGAGAGTGATCAAACTCGCGGTAGGTGACTTCCGGCTCTTCCGTTTCCTTGTTGAAGGAGACGATGGTGGTCTTCATGAAGCGTGCGTCATCACGCGGCATGAAGACGAGGTCGCCGTTTTCGTCGAGCTTGCGCTCGCCGTTCTCAAGGACGATCTTCGCATGCGCGCCGCGCGACTCGTCGCGCAGCAGCGCCGCCTTCGTGATCGCCATCGCGTAGATGATCATGTTGCGGAGCTGGCGGACGAACATCGCTTCCTGGTTCGCCCACGTGCCGTGATCCGTGACACCGATCGAATCCCAGCGCCTCAGGATGCCCTTGAGCTCCTTGAGGCACTCGGCCAGTCCGTTGTTGTCGCGCTCGACTGAGACGTACTTGTACATGATGTCGCCAAGCTCATGGTGCAGGCGGTGCGCATTTTCCGTGCCGTTCATCGCACGGATGCGGTCGAATTCCTCGGCGCACTCCTTGCGCGCCGCCTCCATCTCCTCCGGCGTGAGCGCATCGCCGAGCTCGCCGGAACGTGCGAGGCGCAGGCTCTCAGGGCCGGCGACGACGCCCGAATACGTTGCCGAAAGCAGCGAGTTCGCGCCGAGGCGGTTTGCGCCGTGGTACTGGTAATCGCACTCGCCGGCTGCCATGAGGCCAGGGATGTTCGTATGATGCTTCGTATCGACCCAGATGCCGCCCATCGAGTAGTGAATCGACGGAAAGATCTCCATCGGGACCTTGCGCGGATCTTCGCCGACGAAGTCGTCGTACATCTCCAAGATGCCGCCGAGCTTGCGCTCGAGGTAGTCGGCTGGGATATGCGAGAGATCGAGGTAGACGCGGTTCGGGTTCTTCATGCCGAGCCCCATGTGGACGACGACCTTGTAGATCGCACGCGATGCGACGTCACGCGGAACGAGGTTGCCGTATGCAGGGTACATATCCTCAAGGAAATACCAGCGCTCCTTCTCGCCCGTCTGCGGGTTCTTGCGGTAGACCCAGACGCGTCCGCCCTCGCCGCGGCAAGCCTCGCTCATCAGGCGGTTCTTGTCCGAGCCCGGGATAGCCGTCGGATGGATCTGCAGGAACTCCGGGTTGCCGATCTCAGCGCCCTGCTGGTACGCGGAGCTGACCGCCGAGCCGTTGCAGATCGTCGAGGCCGTGCAGCGGCCGTAGACCTGGCCGGGGCCGCCCGTCGCGAGAATGACGACGTCCGCGGCAAAAGCCTTGATCTCATTCGAGTTCATGTTCTGCGCGACGATGCCGCGGCAGATCCCCTGCTTGTTCTTGATGATCTTGATGAATTCCCAAAACTCATATTTTTTGACCGTGCCCTTCGTCTCCCAGCGGCGAACCTGCTCGTCGAGTGCATAGAGGAGCTGCTGCCCCGTCGTCGAGCCGGCAAATACCGTGCGCTTGTTCTTCTGCCCGCCGAAGTTGCGGAGGTCGAGCGTTCCCTCAGACGTGCGCGTGAAAGGGACGCCCATGCGGTCAAACATCTTGACGAGCTTCGGCGCCATCTCGACCATGCCTTTGACCGCTCCCTGGTCGGCGAGGAAGTCGCCGCCGTAAACCGTGTCGTCGAAGTGCTCGTAGATCGAGTCGTGCTCGCCTTTCGTATCCATGCAGGCATTCATGCCGCCCTGTGCGCAAAGCGAATGCGAACGCTTGACGGGGCAGTAGGAGAAGAGGTCGACGGAACTGCCGTCCTCACAGATCTTGAGCGTGGCCATGAGGCCTGCGAGACCGCCGCCCACGATAATGATTTTTGCTGGTTTTTTAGCCATTGCTATGCTCCTTTTCTCGCCTTAAATGAAGTAGCTGCCCATGAATACGAGCGTCACGAGGCAGAGAACGGCGCAAAGGCACATGCTCAGCACGTTGATGACGCTTTGAACGCGCGGGCCCTTTGCGATGCCCCACGTCATGCAGAACGTCGTGATGCCGTTCGTGAAGTGGAAGATCGCGGCGAACATGCCAAGGATGTAGAGCACCGTGAACACGGGATGCGACGTGAAGTACGTCTGCAGGAGCTCATAGGAAATCGGCGTTCCCGTGATGCCCTTGACGAAGATGCGCAGGTAGAAGACGTGCCAAAGAAGAAATACGACGAGATACCATGCCGTCCAGCGCTGCAGCGCGAACTGCCAGTTGCGGACGTAGCCGTAATGCGACGGATTGTTCTTCGCCTGAAGCGCGATGTAGATGCCGTAGATGGCATGGAATAGGAGCGGTACGCCGATGCAGGTGACCTCGATCGCGACGAAGATCGGATGCGGGATCAGCTCCATCATCGCGAGTGCGCCGTTCAGCGCCTTCGGCCCGCCAATGGCCATGGAGTTCGTGAAGATGTGCTCGAAGAGCACCAGCCCCAGCGCCAGGAGACCTACGAGGGAATGCAGGCGGCGCAGGTAAAAAGTAGTATGAAACATGCTAAACCTCCTATCGGTAAGGTAGATTCTGAAGGAATCAATATCCCTTCAGCGTGCGATACTTCTTTTGATTCTCCTCGTAGAGATTGCTGCCCTCCGAGTCGATGACGACGATGGCAGGGAAGTCCTCGACCGTCAGGCGGGCGACGGCCTCAGGGCCGAGCTCTGGGTAGGCGAGCACCTCGTACTTCTTGACCGACTTCGCGATGAGCGCCGCCGCGCCGCCGACCGCAGCGAAATACGTGACGCCGTTCTTCTTCATGGATTCGACGACTTCCTTCGAACGTGAGCCCTTTCCGATCATGCCCTTGATGCCCTGCTCCAGCATCGTCGGCGTGTAGGCGTCCATGCGGCCGGACGTCGTCGGGCCGCAGGAGCCGATCGGGTCGCCGGGCTTTGCGGGCGTCGGGCCGAGATAATAGACCATCTGGTTGTGCCAGTCGACGGGGAGCTTCTCGCCCTTGGCGAGCGCCTCGCACATGCGCTTGTGCGCTGCGTCGCGCGCCGCGATGATCTCGCCCGAGATAAGGACGTTGTCGCCGATCCTGAGCTTGCGGCTCATTTCCTCCGTAAAAGGCGTATGGATGCGAATTGGTTCTGCCATGATATTCCCTCCTACCTGCAATCAAAGTGTGCGCGTAGCGTGGCGCATCGCATGGCAGCAGATCGTCACGGCAACGGGAAGGCCGGCGATATGCGTCGGCCCCCACTCGATGTTGACGGCGAGCGCGGACGTCGTGCCGCCGAGCTGCGGTCCGATGCCCGTCTCATTGATGAGCGTCAAAAGCTCCCCTTCGAGCTTCGCGTACGCAGGCATCGGATTGCGCTCGTCAATGGAGCGCGTGAGCGCCTTCTTCGAGAGGAGCGCCGCGCGGTCCATCGTGCCGCCGATGCCGATGCCGACGACCATCGGCGGGCAGGGATTCATGCTCGCATGGAGGATGATCTCCATGACCGCCTTCTTGACGCCCTCGACGCCGTCCGCCGGGACGAGCATCTTGACGCCCGACTTGTTCTCCGAGCCGAAGCCTTTCGGCGCAATCGTGATCTTGAGCTTGTCCCCCGGCACGATTTCCGTGTAGATGACGCCCGGCGTGTTGTTCGTCGTATTCACGCGGTTGAAGAGCGGCTCGCCGACAACGGACTTCCGAAGGTAGCCTTCCGTGTAGCCCTTTGCGATGCCGTCGTTGATGGCATCCTCGAAATTGCCGCCCGTGATGTGGAGGTCCTGCCCGACCTCGGCAAACACGATCGTCATGCCCGTGTCCTGACAGTATGGACGGTCTTCCGCACGCGCGATCTCCGCGTTCTTGATGATCTGATCGAGAACCGCCTGCCCGACCGAAGACTTCTCCGTCTCACGGCCGCGCTTCAGAGCGTTGTACACATCCTTCGGCAAGTAGTACGCCGCTTCCTTGCACATCTGCGCTACGGCTTCCGTGATTTGTTTTGCGTCTAGCTCTCGCAAAATGAATCCCTCCTATAAATTTGACTTATCGTGTGATGTATGCCCATCATAGCATAAAGCGATACCGCATTCAAGCGCGAAAAGCGACGGACAATTCATAAGAATTATGAACCCCGTTCACCTTTTCACAAAGCCAAAAGGCATTTACACGTGACCCGAATCACACTGACTCACTGTATTATTTTGCTGTCCAAAAAAAAAATCCTGCTTTTTTACAGGACTTTTTTAATCTTTCTTTGGCTGCGCGAAACCATTTTGCCGGTTCCACCGATCCATCCATGCATCATCCTATGCATCATCGCGGCTCAAACCGAATGAGCTGAACGCCGGGCGCATTTCCTTCCGTGAGCTCCATCGTCATGAACGATCCCTCCATCGCGTCGCGCGGGCGCGCGACGCTGCCAGGGTTCAGGACGAGCACGCCGTCCATCATGCAGTTCTCAGCGCAGTGCGTATGGCCGTAGACGGCGATGTCCGCACCCGCCTGCCGCGCCGCCTTCGCGAACCGTTCCCGTCCGTACTGCACGCCGTAGGTATGGCCGTGTGCGAGCAGGATGCGATGCCCCGCGAGCGCGACGAGTTCCTCGTCCTTCACGCGCGGGCTCGGCCAATCGCCGTTGCCCGCGACGCAGTAGACGGGGACGCCCGCGAGCCTTGCGAGAGCGTCTGCATCGGGCGCGAAGTCGCCCGCGTGAAGCCAGACCGCTACGCCTTTTGCCGCGGGGTGCGCGAGCATGGCCTCGACCGCGCCCATGCTGCCGTGGCTGTCGCTTACGATTCCGATTTTCACAGGCTGATCCCCCCCGCGAGAAACTCCTGCAGTTTCATGACCATGAGGCGGAGCGCCGCGCCGCGATGGCTGATGCGGATCTTCTCCCCGATGACGAGCTCCGCCATCGAGCGTCCCATGCAGGCGTCCGGATAGAAGTACGGGTCGTAGCCGAAGCCGCCCGTGCCGCGCCTCGCGCGGCGCACAACGCCCTCGCACGAGCCGAGTGTCTGAAACGCCTCGCCATCCGGCGTGCAGACAGCGAGCGCGCAGCGGTACGCAGCGCGCGACTCGGGAAGCCCGCGCCGCGCGAGCTCCTCGCAGAGCTTCGCGTTGTTCGCCGCGTCGTCGCCGTGCGCGCCCGCATAGCGCGCCGAGTAGATGCCAGGCGCGCCGCCGAGTGCCTCGACCTCAAGCCCGCTGTCGTCCGCCATGCAGATGCAGCCCGTCCGCTTTTCGTAAAATGCCGCCTTGGCTTTCGCATTTTCGAGAAACGTCTTGCCGTCCTCGACCGCGTCCGGCAGATCGCCGAACGCGCGGAGCGAGACGACTTCGACGGGCAGGTGCGAGAGCGCCTCGCGCATCTCGCCGACCTTGCCCTCGTTCTTCGTTGCGATCACGATCTTTTCCATCCTCAGCCCTCTCTTCCCACGAGCCATACGAGCTGCCCGCCGAGCACATCCTTCTGATAGGAAATGAGTTCGCGGCAGCCTTTTTCGCCAAGTTCCAAGAGCTTTCCGAGCTCTGCACGCGAGAACGGGCGGCCTTCACCCGTGCCCTGCACTTCGACGAAGCGGCCGTCGCCTGCCATGACGACGTTCATGTCGACGATCGCCTTTGCGTCTTCCTCGTAGTCGAGATCGAGAATCGCCGTACCGGCCGCCGCAATGCCGACGCTGATGGCCGAGAGGAAATCCCGGACGGGGAAGACGCCGCCCTTCTTGTAAAATGTCGAGCATGCCTCGACGAGCGCAACAAAGGCCCCTGTGACCGAAGCCGTGCGCGTGCCGCCGTCCGCTTGGATCACGTCGCAGTCGATGAGAATCGTGCGCTCGCCGAGCGCGCGTAGGTCGACGACGGAGCGCAGGCTGCGTCCGATGAGGCGCTCGATTTCCTGCGTGCGCCCCGACTGGCGTCCGCGCACGGCTTCGCGTGCCGTGCGCGTGCCCGTCGCGCTCGGGATGAGCGCATACTCCGCCGCGATCCAGCCCTCACCCGTGCCGCGCAAAAAGTACGGCACGCGCTCCTCGACCGTCGCGGCGCAGATGACCTTCGTGCTGCCCGTCTCAATGAGCACCGAGCCGGCGGGACCGTTCTGAAAATGGCGCTGGATCCGGCAAGGACGCTTTGCGTCCTCAGCGCGATGATAGGTTCTCGTCATTTGAATATTATGCCTGCTTTTCCTGATACTGGCGATAGTGTTTCAATATGCAGATCGGCGTCTTTTGGCTCGCGTTGCCGAACGGATTGTCGAGGAGGAGCTTTGCCGCGAGCGCGCCGTCCGTCCCCTCCGTCACGCCGACGACGCGGCTGCGCTTCAAGTCATTGACGTCGGCGATCATCGCGCCGAAGCAGCCAAGGCGTTCGCGGACGCGAAGGGCGACTTCGTCCGGCTCATCCGGGCCGTAGACGATGCACTTGTCGAACGGTGGCATCGTGCCCGTCACGTCGTCGATGAGCGCCGCCTGCTCGCCGCCCCACTTGTAGAAGAGCCCGCTCTTCCCGATGAGCTTGCCCAAAAAGCCCGCGGCGAGCGCAAACACGACGCGCCACTTGCCCGCGACGTCCATGAGCGACTGCATGCCGTGCGGCGAGGCGAGGCTGCCGTAGTCGGGGATAAAGCGGCAGCAGTACTGCGCAACGCCCGAAATCGCAAGTTCCTCAGGGCGCACATAGCGCCCCTGCGTGATCGCGACGACGCTCTCTGCGAAGCAGATGAGGTCATCGGGACCGATCTTGCCTTTCGTGTAGTGCTCGATCGCATCGACGATGTCGTCCTTTTCCGTCAGGATGCGCGTCGGCACGGGAATGCGTTCGATTTCTTTCGTCTCTTCCATCTTCTGCCCCTCCCCTCAGTCTTTTGCCAGCGTGACGCCCGCGAGCCGCGCAAGTTCGTCCGCCGTGAGCTCGAGCCGCACCTTGCGGTAATGGCACGGCATGCGCCCCGTCTCGAGCCAGATGAAGTCGATGCCGAAATCGACGGCATGGGCAACCGCATCTGCAAGCGTGCGTCCGCCGCGCGGACGGAGTTCGATCTTCGCATAGACCGTCAGCTTGTCCTCGTCGTGCGCATCGCCTTTTTTCTGCACGATGACTGCCTCGAAGTAGTCGTCCTCGCGCGCCTTCCCCTCGCACTCCGCCTTGCCGCGCACGGAAAGCCCCGCATACTGCTCGTACGGGAGCTGCGGGCGCACGATGGCGTCCATGAGCGTCGCGCATGACGTGCCTTCGTTATGGAAGAAAAGCGGTTTCGACAGCACGATGTGATCCGCTGTCTTTTCCTCGACCGTGAACGGCGCATCGATGCCGACGCGCACGTCCTCTTTGCCGCAGAAGTGAAGCAATAGCCTGCCGATGACGAAAACGGCAAGGACAATGGCAAGCATGATATGGATGACCGTCATGATAAATCCCCCTATTCGTCCGCTTCTGTCTCAAGCCAGTCCGACTCGTCCTCCATGGCGAGCGCGAGCTTCGTGTAGTATTTCGCCGGCAGGCGGCAGATCTTGCCCGTGTCCCGGTGCGTGAAGACGTTCTGCGTGAAGCCGCGCACCATGAGCGTACCCGTCGCCTTGTTGAAGACGCGGTAGGTGAACGCCATCTTCGCCTTCGTGAGCTGGCTGCCGCGCGTCTCGATGCAGACCGTGTCATCGAACCGCCCCGGTGCGAGGTAGCGCGCCCGCACTTCCGTAATCGGGAAGACGTAGCCGTCCTCCATGAGATCTTCGAGCGTGATGCCATACTTGCGGAGATATTCGACGCGCCCTTCCTCAAACCAGCGGATGTAATTCGCATGATGGACGACTGCCATCGCGTCCGTATCGTAAAAACTCACATGGTGTTCCGTGATGATGGGCAAGAAAAACGCCTCCTTTGCGTCGATAAGACTCAGCAGTCTTAGCCTAGACCAAAAGAGAGGCAAAGTCAAGCCCGCCCCGTCATCCCTAAGACATTCCGTTTGCAAAAGTTCCGAGGGAAAGTTCCGCCAAACGGGGCGAACGCCATGATAGCTGTCCCGCCCGAAATGAACGAGGCGGCTATCATGGTGTTTTCTATAAATACGCCTCGAACCGCGCCATATCGAGCACCTTGATGCGTTTGCCGCTGACGGCGAGCAAGCCCTCCCGCTGCATGGCGCCGAGCTCGCGCGAGAGCGAGGGGCGCGTGACGGCAAGGTAGGCAGCGAGGTACTCGCGCGTCGCCATAAGCATGGCCGTACCGTCCGGCTTCATGATCTGAAAAAGGAACCGCACGATCTTCTCGCGCAGCGAGCCGCTCGCGAGCACCTTGATGCGCCCGTGCATGAAGTACGCCTTCTTCGCAAAGATGCGCATGAGATTGCGCTGGACGAGGAGCGCGCTGCGCGTCATGCCGGCGTTGTCGATCGTGAAGTAATCGCTCGCGATCATGAGCACATCGCTCGCCTCTACCGCCTCGACGTAAATATCGTACGGCTGTCCGAGGACGTTGTAGACCTCGCCGAACATATCGCCCGGCTCGCTTACCTCCGAGATGAAGATGCGCCTGCCCGAAACGGTATCCTTGAGGATATGCACTTCGCCCTTCAGGTGGATGTAAAGGTATTTCGGCATATCGCCGTCGTAAAATAGGATCTCGCCGCGACTGTAGTGCTGCCGATGTACCTTGCTCGACGCGAGCAGCTCCTCGATCTCCTCGTCCGTCATGCCCGCTGTAAGCATGCTGCACCGCAGGATCTCGCAGGCGGATGCTTCCATCGCTTCAGCGCAGCCGCATGGCTTCCGCTGCGTCATGGCCGTGCCTCGATGACACCGCGCCGCACGAGGCGCTCGTAGATGCCGTCCGCCTCATTTGAAGCCGTGCGCCCCGTCACGCGCTTGTCATCCGCCAAATGGGCTCCATCCCTATCGGAAAACACAATCCGCACCGCCATAACGTGCTCCCTTTCCCAAGAAGACGCACCGCCATAGACACAGGCGGTGCGTCTTCCGTTATCCTTCTACGCGAATCTTCTCAATCCCGACGACGTACATCGTATGGTAGTCGTCATCATACCACTTCTCGTCGCACGACTTGTCGAGGAAGCAATCGGACTGGAGCGCCTGTGCGTAGAGCTTCCGGCACTCCATCGTCACGCGTGCCTCGGCAAACGTCGTGTAGCCGTTCTCGTGGCGGACGGTAAGCCCGGATTTTGCAAGCTTGTCCTCGTCACGCCCCGACACCGTGCCGAAATAGCGCATCATCTTGCGGTGTTCCTCCGTAAACACGGAAAGCGTGAGCTTATCCGCCCGATCGATAAACTCCTTCGTGTAGCGCGTCGGACGGATGAAGATAAACGCGACATTCTTGCCCCAGAGCACGCCCATGCCGCCCCAAGACACCGTCATCGCATTCGCCTTGCCATCCGCCTCCGCCGCGACGAGCATCCACTCCTTGCCGATCACTTTGAACGGGCTTTCCGCAAACGCTTCTGCCGCGATTTCCTTTGCCATTTTTATCCTCCTTTTCTTACGATAAGTTTAGGAAGCACGGATACCTTCCGCCGTGCCATCTTGACGCATCTTTTTGGCCGCACTTCGGCGGAAACCCTACGCCAATCCGACGAATTTCATTTGATCCGTGATTCTTTTATTCTGCTATTCTGTCTGCGTGCACACTCCACACGCTTTTGGTGAAAATCGGAAGTTATCCACATTGTCCACAGTGTTATGCACAGGCTTTTGGGGGAAATCCCCAACAGAGACAAGCGATACGAAAATCCTTGTGGATAATGTCATTTTTTTGCGGTGGATAAACGCTGGAATTTGGGGATAACCTGCGCTCATTTCTCCTTGAGTGCGTCGTCAAGCGTATGCCATGCGAGCACGGCGCATTTGACGCGTGCGGGCATATTGGAAACGTTCTGCAGGAGGGCAGCGTCCTCGAGCTCCTCGAGCTCCGCCTCGTCCGTGACCTCGCGCTTGATCATGCCGATGAACTTGTGCGCAAGCTCCCGTGCATGGCCGACGGTCTCGCCGCGCACGAGGTCGATCATGATGTCCGCCGACGCCTGCGAGATCGCGCAGCCGACGCCCGTAAACGCCGCGTCCTTGACGACGCCGTCCTCGACTTTGAGCGCGAGCGTGATTTCGTCGCCACAGCTCGGATTATGCCCCTTGAGCGAGCACGTCGCGCCAGGAAGCTCCTTCTTGTTTTCGGGATTTCGGCTATGCTCGCCGATAAGCTCCGTATAGATATCCTCAAGCGCCAAAGCCGAGCACCCCCCTCACCTTTTGGAGCGCCGCAATCCAGCGGTCGACATCCGCACGCGTGTTGTAAAAGTAGAAGCTCGCCCGGCAGCTCGCGTTCTGACCGAGGTAGTGATGCAGCGGCTGTGCGCAGTGATGGCCGGCGCGGATCGCGACACCGAAGCTGTCGAGGATGCTCGCGACGTCGTGCGGGTGCACGTCACGGACGTTGAACGCGATGATGCCCGTCTTGTTGGGGCGGCGCGAATCACATCCGTACAGCTCGATGTAGGGAAGCGCGCGGAGCTTCGGCAGCGCGTAGCCGACGAGATCCTTCTCAATCGCCTCGACGCGGTCAAACGTGAGCGATTCGAGGTAATCGATCGCTGCCGTGAGGCCTGCCGCGCCGCCGACATTCTGCGTGCCCGCCTCGAACTTCGCGGGCAGCTCCGCCCACGTCGTATCCTGCTCCTCGACCGAATCGATCATATCGCCGCCCATGAGGAACGGCGGCATCGCGTCCAAGATATCGTACTTGCCGTAGAGGACGCCAATGCCCATCGGCGAGAGCATCTTATGCCCCGAGAATGCGAAGAAGTCCGCATCCAGATCCTGCACGTTGACCGCCATGTGCGCGACACTCTGCGAGCCGTCGACGAGTGCAGCCGCACCGACGGCATGCGCCTTTTTGACGATGCGGCGGATGTCGTTCTTGAGTCCGAGGACATTCGAAATCTGTGTCACGGCGACGAGCTTCGTGCGCTCCGTGATCTTCTTCTCGATGTCCTCCTCCGAGAGGTTGCCGTCGTCTTCCAAATAGATGTAGCGAAGGCGTGCGCCCGTTGCCTTCGCGACATGCTGCCACGGCACGAGGTTGCTGTGATGCTCGGCAATCGATATGAGGATCTCATCGCCCTCGTGGACGTTCGTCATGCCGTAGCTGTAAGCGACGAGGTTCAGCGCCTCCGTCGCGTTCTTCGTGAAGATGATTTCCTCTGGACGTGCAGCGTGGATGAACTGCGCCGTGCGCACGCGTGCCTTCTCGTAGATCTCCGTCGCCTCGACGGAAAGCGCATACGCGCCGCGGTGCGGGTTCGCGTTGCAGCCGCCGTAGTAGTGGCAGAGTGCCTCGATCATCTGCTCGGGCTTCTGCGTCGTCGCGCCGTTGTCGAGGTACGTGATCTGTTTCCCGTTCATCTTCTGCCCAAGGAGCGGGAAGTCTTTCAAAAATTCCTGTGCGTCAGCCATTCGTAATCCTCTCCTGCAAAAACTGGTCAATCTCCTCGCGCAGCGCCGCATCGGGAATGCGCGAAAGCACGGGCGCGAGCGATGCCTCGACGACGAGTCGCTGCGCTTCCGCGAGGTCTAGCCCGCGGCTCATGAGGTAAAAGAGGCGATCCTCGTCCATCTTGCCGACGGAAACGGCGTGATGGCCGTCGACATCCGCCTCGTGCGAGAGCATGATCGGCACGCTGCGATTGCGCACGCCGTCACTGAGCAGGACGACTTCCTCGTTCTCGCGTCCGACCGAGCCGCTGCTCCCCTCAAGGAAGTCGAGCGTCCCGCGGAAGATCTTCTCCGCATGCCCCTTGAGCGCGCCGCGCACCTGCATGTTCGCATCCGTATGCGTGCCGCCCTGCCGGATGACATAGTTGAGATCGAGCTTCTGCTCGCCGTCGCCGAAGTAAAGCCCCCAGACATCCGCCCCGGCGCCCTCCTCTGCGAGATCGACAAAGAGCTCCGCCGCCGCATGGCGGGCGCCGACCTCGGCGAGCGTCGCCGCGAATTTCGCGTCTGCCGCACAGCGCACGCGCACGCGGCACGTGCAGCTCTCCGCCTGCGGGGCGAGCTGCGCGAGCACGAGGTGGAGCGCTGCGCCCGCTTCGAGATGCACCTGCACCTCGTAGTTGCCGCCCGTGCGGAAGGCGCGGACGATTTCGTCCCGTTGCCCCTTCTGCACGAGAATCTGTTCCTTCTTTATCGCATCGTCCAAATCCGCCGGCGCGGGCAGGTCGTTGACGCCAAGCCAGCGCCATGTCCGCATCGGGATCCGGGAAAATGTCTTCGTTTCACGCATCAGCCCATCGTCCCTTCCAGCTCCATGTTTACGAGATTGTTCATTTCGACCGCGTATTCGAGCGGCAGCTCCTTCGCGATCGGCTCGACGAAGCCGCGCACGATCATCGCGCGCGCCTCATCCTCGTCGATGCCGCGGCTCGTGAGGTAGAAGATCGCCTCGTCGCTGATGCGGCCGATCTTCGCCTCATGTCCGACATCGACCTCGCTCGCTTCGATGTCCATGACAGGAAGCGTGTCACTCCTGGAGGCACTGTCGAGCATGAGCGACTCGCAGTTCACGGAACACTTCGAGAACGGCGCATGCTTCGTGACCTTGACGGCACTGCGGTACGTCGCCTTGCCGCCCGCCTTCGAAATCGTGCGCGTGTTGATGGTGGACGACGTATGCGGCGCGGCGTGAATGACGCTCGCGCCCGTGTCAAGGTTCTGCCCCTTCGAGGCGAACGTCACGCCCGTGAACTCGCACCGCGCGCCCTCGCCGCGCAGCACGCTGCGCGGGTAGAGGCACGAGACGTGCGAGCCGAAAGAACCCGACACCCACTCGATGATGCCGTCTTTCTCGACGAGCGCGCGCTTCGTGTTGAGGTTCATCATGTTGCGCGACCAGTTCTCGATCGTCGAGTAGCGCAGGCGCGCGCCTTCCTTGACAAAGAGCTCGACGCAGCCCGCGTGGAGATTCGTCACGTTGTACTTCGGCGCGGAGCAGCCCTCGATGAAGTGAAGGCTCGCGCCCTTTTCGACGATGATGAGCGTGTGCTCGAACTGCCCTGCGCCCGCCGCGTTGAGACGGAAGTACGACTGCAGCGGGATCTTGACCGCGACGCCCTCCGGCACATAGACGAACGAGCCGCCCGACCAGACCGCGCCGTGGAGCGCCGCAAACTTGTGGTCGTGCGGCGGCACGAGCGTCATGAAGTACGTTTTGACGATGTCCTCATGCTCCGTAAGCGCCGTCTCCATATCCGTGTAGACGACGCCCTCTTTGACGAGATCTTCCTGGATGCTGTGGTAGACGACCTCCGAATCGTACTGCGCGCCGACACCCGCGAGACTCTGCTTCTGCTCCGCCTCTGGGATGCCGAGGCGGTCAAACGTGTTCTTGATGTCCGTCGGGACTTCCTGCCAGTTGCCCGTCATCTTCGCGTTCGGGCGGACGTACGTGACGATCTCGTCCATGTTGAGTTCGGAGACGTCCGGCCCCCACGTCGGAAGCGAGAGCGAATTGTAGGTCGCGAGCGACTTCAAGCGGAAGTCGAGCATCCATGCCGGGTCGTGCTTGCGCGCCGAAATGTCGCGGATGATCTCCTCCGTGAGCCCCGTTTCCGACTTGTAGCTCGCGTTGTCCGCGTCCCGGATGTCGTAGAGCGTGCGCTCGATGTCCTCGACGTACGTTTTTTTCTTCTCAGCCACCCTCATCACTCCCCTGCCTGCGCGCCCGCGATATGCGTATAGCCGTTGGCGTTGATGTCCGCGACGAGCTCCGCGCCGCCCTCTTCGACAATGCGCCCGCTTATGAGGACGTGCACGCGGTCGACCGTCAGCTTCTCCAAGATGCGCGTGTTATGCGTGATGATGAGGCAGGCGTTTCCTGCATGGTGATACTTCGCGACGCCCTCCGAGACGATCTGGACGGCATCGACGTCGAGTCCGGAATCCGTCTCGTCGAGCAGCGCGAGCTTTGGGTCGAGCATGAGAAGCTGCAGGATCTCATTGCGCTTCTTCTCGCCGCCGGAAAAGCCGACGTTCATGTAGCGCTCGGCGTACTCCGGCTTTATCCGGAGTTCCTCCATCATCGCGCGAAGCTGCTTGCGGAACGGGAGGATCTTCACCCGCTCGCCCGTCACGGCCTGCTTCGCCGTGCGCAGCATGTTCTCGACCGTGATGCCGGGGATCTCCTCCGGCGTCTGGAACGACAGGAACAGCCCGCGGCGCGCGCGCTCGAATGTCTTCGCCTTTGCGATGTCCTCGCCTTCAAAGCGGATCGTGCCCGCCGTCACCGTATACTTCGGATGTCCCATGATGACGTTCATGAGCGTCGACTTGCCTGAGCCGTTCGGCCCTAAAATCACGTGGACCTCGCCGCGCCCGACGGAAAGCGAAATCCCCTTGAGGATTTCCTTCCCCTCGACTCCCGCGTGGAGATCCTTGAGCTCTAAAAGCGTATTCGACATGACCTACTCTCCTTGCCATACTCTGCTATCGAAAGCGCCGCGTCCGCCGCCTGCTTGCTCCCGGCAGGCTGCAAAGGAAGGGCTCCCCTCCGCTTTGCAAGACGCCGCGCTTCAATCCCTATGAAAATACTCGGAATTACCATTTCATTGTATGGCGAAATAAAAAAAATGTCAACAGATAACGGTTATATGATAACTCCTGTCTATTGATATTTCGGACGGACTCCTGTGCTGCCCTTGAAAAAAATACGGCAATCGGCGATAATGGTTGGGAAAGAATCATTTTTCGCCAACCGGCAAAGGAGAAAGGAATTTCCCATGGCAAAACAGCTTCAGTGCAGCTTCTGCAAGCGTGTCGTCGCAGTCCGCGACCAATACGACATGCCGATATACGACCCGAATACGGGCTTTGCGATATGCAGCCACTGCATCCGCGAGATCAACCACTTCCTCGACGAACACGAGACGGCAGCAGCCGAGACGAAACAGCGTGACTTCGCCGTGCAGCTTGACGAGATCCTCGAAAAGAACAAGCCGCATATCATCAAGCAGTATCTCGACGCGTACATCATCAATCAGGACCACGCGAAGAAGATCCTCTCCGTCGCCGTCTACAACCACTACAAGCGCATGAAGTACGGCCTCCAAAACGAGGACGGCACGGAAATCGAAAAGTCGAACGTCATCATGCTCGGCCCGTCGGGCTGCGGCAAGACGGCGCTCCTTTCGCATCTCTCAAAGTTCCTCAACGTACCGTTCGCTGTCACCGATGCCTCCAGCCTCACGGAGGCGGGCTTCGTCGGCGCCGACGTCGAAGTCGCCGTACGCAACCTTTACTACGCCGCCGACAAGGACACGGAGCGCGCCGAGCACGGCATCATCTACCTCGACGAGTTCGACAAGATCGCCAGGAAGTCGGGCGCGAACAACTCCATCACCGCCGACCCCGGCCACGAGGGCGTCCAGCAGGCACTGCTCAAAATGCTCGAAGGCAGCGTCGTCGAGTTCACGGCGCGCGGCCAGCGCAAGCACCCCGAGGCGCCGACCATCAAAGTCGACACGACGAACATCCTCTTCATCGTCGGCGGCGCATTCGTCGGCATCGAGGACGTCATCGGAAAGCGCGTCAACAAGAACGCCGCCTCGATCGGCTTCGGCGCGGACGCGAAAGGCGCGTCGGAAAAGACGAAATTCGACGAGCTCATCCATCAGGTGCGCCCAGAAGACCTCATGCAGTACGGCATCATCCCGGAGATCATCGGCCGCCTGCCCGTCATCTGCACGCTCGAAACGCTCGACGAGGACGCGCTGCTGCGCATCCTGACCGAGCCGAAAAACGCACCCGTGAAGCAGTACGAAAAGCTCCTTGCGATGGACGGCGTCACGCTCGAATTCGAGGAAGCGGCATTGCGCGCCGTCGCGAAGAAGGCCATCGAGCGCAAGACGGGCGCGCGCAGCCTCAAGGGCATCATCGAGGATACGATGCTCGACATCATGTTCGACATTCCAAAGAGCAGCGAGCCGCGCAAGGTCATCGTCACGAAGGCGTGCATCGAGGGCACAGAGAAGCCGCGCATCGAACCGCTTTCCTGATGGCGCGGATCAAAGACGTGGCGAGAGAGGCAGGTGTCGCCGCGAGCACCGTCTCCCTCGTCCTCAACAACAAGGGCTACGTCTCTGCCGCGACGCGCCGAAAAATCGAGGCGGCAATGGAAAAGCTCCGCTACGTTCCGAGCGAGGTCGCGCGAAATCTCTCGCTAAGCCGGACCAAGACCGTCGGCGTCATCGTCCCCTCCGTCTCCCACCCGTTTTTCAGCGAGCTTTTGGAATCGCTCGAATCCGCGCTCTACGCGCTCGGCTACAAGACGCTCCTCTGCTGCACGAAGGAAAAGGACAACGCCGAGCGCGCTTTCCTCGATATGCTGCGACGAAAGACGATGGACGGCATCATCATGGGCGCGCATACGCTCGACACCGCGCTGTACGCGAACCTTGACCGACCGATCATCGCATTTGACCGATTCCTCCGCGAAGACATCCCCATCGTGCACGCGGACCACCAATACGGCGGGCGGCTCGCCGCCGAGGCATTCCTGCGGCGCGGCTGCCGGCACGTCGTCGCCATCATGGGCTATCAGGGCGTCGCGACCCCTGCCAATGACTACCATCGCGTCTTTGCCGAGACCATGCGCCAGAGCGGCGCCGCGGTGCACCAGATCGAAATGAAGTGGAACGCCTTCGCCTACCGCGACTTCCTGCAGGCCGCGGACGAACTCTTCGCCCGCTTCCCGGCTGCCGACGGCGTATTCGGCTCCGACCTCGCGATCGCGAGCTGCCTGCGCGCCGCCGCCGCGCACGGTCGGCGCGTCCCGAACGACGTGAAGCTCCTCGCCTACGACGGCACGAGCCTCACGCGCATCGGGGCGCAGACCGTCACAGCCGTGCGCCAGCCCATTGAAGGCCTCGCCGCGCTTGCCGCAAAGAAAATCGTCGCCCGTGCCGAGGGCACGGCAGACACGCTGCCATGGATACTGAAGCCCTCGCTCATCAAAGGAGAAACCTGCTGAAGCGGGTTTCTTTTTTTGCCTTCTGCCACGTGGTCTTTCGCGAAGCAGGCGATTTGGTAAGAATTTTGTCGGAAAGCCATTGACATTTTATTGTTTAATCGCTATGATACCTATATCGAACCGGTTCACTAAATGGATTTCGTCTGATTTGTTTTTGGTTTTGACAAAGGAGATGCCTCGATGAAACAAGAGATGCACGTCACGAACCAACGCTACCGTCTCGGCTACCACCTGATGACGAAGGGCGGCTGGATGAACGACCCGAACGGCTTTTCCTACTTCAAAGGCTATTATCATATCTTCTACCAGTATTACCCCTATGCCGCCGAGTGGGGGCCGATGCACTGGGGGCACGCGAGGAGCACGGACCTCGTGCACTGGGAGACGCTGCCGGCTGCGCTTGCGCCCGGCGACATGGAGTCCGGCTGCTTCTCGGGAAGCGCCGTCCCCCATGACGGCAAGCTTTGGCTCATCTACACCGGCCATCACTACATCGACCCGAAAGATCCCGAGGCATTCTACGAGGACCAGAACCTCGCCTACAGCGAGGACGGCATCCACTTCACGAAATACGAGGGGAATCCCGTGCTGCGCGTGCCGAAGGACAACACGAAGCACTTCCGCGACCCGAAGGTATGGCGCGAGGGGGACACCTTCTACATGGTCGTCGGAAGCCAGGGAGCGGACGGCTGCGGCAGGGCGCTCCTCTACCGCTCGCCGGACCTCATCGACTGGACGCGCTGCTCCGTGCTCGCGAAATCCGAAAACGAGAAGACCGAAGGCTACATGTGGGAATGCCCCGACTTCTTCCCGCTCGGCGACAAGTATGTCCTCCTCATGAGCCCGCAGGGGCTTGAAGCATCGGGCGACGACTACCGCAACCTCAACCAGACCGGCTACCTCGTCGGCACGCTTGACAAAGAGACGCATGTGCTCGCGCACGGCAAATTCGTCGAAATCGACCGCGGCCATGACTTCTACGCGACGCAGACGATGGAAACGCCCGATGGCAGGCGCGTCATGATGGCGTGGATGGCGGCGTGGGACTCACCGATGCACGAAAAGGAAGACGGCTGGGCGGGCGCGCTCACCATCCCCCGCACGCTTCGCCTCGCAGGCGGAAAGGTGTACCAGTCGCCAATCCGCGAGATGGAGAGCCTGCGGGAAAAAACGCTGCAAGACGGCGCGTGGGAAGCGGGAAAGGCCTACGCGCTGCCGCGCAAGGCGGAAATCTGCCTCCGCTTTGATGCAGCGCCCGCCGTCCTGCTCACGCTGACCGACGGCACGCACGGCCTGTCCCTCGCATGGGAGGCGGAGAAAAACCGTCTCGTGCTCACGCGAAAGACGAAAGACGGCGTGCGCGCTTGCACGCTTTCCGCCGCGCCGCACGCCGTCCGCGCCTTCCTGGACCAAAGCTCCGTCGAAGTCTTCGTGAATGACGGCGAGACGACGTTCACCGAGCGCATCTACTTTGCGGGGAACGTGACGCTCACAGCCGCAGCACAAGAGGGCGCGATTTACGCGCTTGAAGCAGAGACAAACACCTACGGCACGGACGCCGCCGAGGAGGAAACAAAATGAGCACGATGCACACAAAGGCCTTTTCCAATCCATTCTACCGCGCAAGCTCGCTCCAAATCCTTCTGTTCTTCGCGGGCTGGGGCATCTGGTGGTCGTTCTTCCAGATCTGGCTCACGACGAAGCAGGGCTTTTCTGGCGCCGAGGTCGGCACGATCTACTCCTTCAACTCCGCCGTCGCGCTCGTCCTCATGTTCGTATACGGCTCGATCCAGGACAAGCTCGGCATGAAAAAGACGCTGCTCGCGTTCTTCGTCGCCTGTGAGATCCTGCTCGCGCCGTTCTTCACTTGGGTCTACGTCCCCATGCTCGAGGCGAATTTCTTCCTCGGCGCGGCGATCGGCTCCCTCTACCTCTCCGTCGCCTACCTCGCGGCGTGCCCTGTCCTAGAGGCCATCACGGAGCGCATGAGCCGCCGCTTCCACTTCGAATACGGGCAGGCAAGGGCATGGGGCTCGTTTGGCTACGCCATCTCCGCGCTCAGCGCAGGCTTCCTCTTCACCGTGAATCCCTACCTCGTCTTTTGGACGGGCAGCATCATTGCTGCCATCCTCGGCGCGACACTCCTTTTCCTAAAGCCCGAAAGCAATCCTGCGGCGCGCGAAAAATACGAGGACAAGTCCGAGAGCCAAAAGGGCAGCAAGACGCCATCCCTTCGCGAAATTCTCCACGTCTTCCGCCTCGTCGAAGTTTGGAAAATGATTGTCTTCATCCTAGTGAGCTGGACATTCTACACGGTCTTTGACCAGCAGATGTTCCCCGAATTCTTCACGAAGTTCTTTGCAACCCCAGCGGACGGGGCGCGCGCCTACGGTGTCCTGAACTCCATCCAAGTCTTCCTTGAATCCCTCATGATGAGCCTCGTGCCGATTCTCATGCACAAGATCGGTGTGCGCCGCGCCATCCTGCTCGGCTGCTGCATCATGATCGTGCGCATCGGCCTCTGCGGCCTCGTCACGAACCCCTTTGGCATCGCGGCAGTGAAGCTCCTGCACGCCCCGGAGACCGCACTCTTCATCCTCGCGATCTTCCGCTACTTCACGCTGCACTTCGACACGCGCATCTCCGCCACTCTCTACATGGTCGGCTTCCAAATCGCCGCGCAGGTCGGGCAGATCCTCTTCTCCACGCCGCTCGGCGCCCTGCACGACAGCATCGGCTACCAGCATACCTTCCTCGTCATCTCCGGCATCGTCTGTGCCGCGAGCATCTACGCCTTCTTCGTCCTGCGGCGCGACGACGAGCTGGTAGACGGGCAGCCGCTCTAAAGAGCATTCCATCGCAGCATATCCCACAAACCATCCCACCCTTTCGTATGGGATGGTTTTTCTTTGCAGACACATTGCACCAAATAAAAAAGCCGTGTAGAATGAAATTGGATTGGTACATGACATTAGGAGGATTTCATGAGACATCGGAACATAGCGCGTCGCGGCGTTTCTCGTTTTGCCTTCATCGACTTATTTGCGGGAATCGGTGGAATGCGAATGGCCTTTGAGCATGCCGGTGGGACCTGCCTTTACTCCAGCGAATGGAACAAGTACAGCCAGCAAACCTATCGCGCCAACTTTGGCGAAACCCCCGATGGCGACATCACGAAAGCGGACGAGAATGCGCTTCCCGACCACGACATACTCGTCGCCGGATTTCCATGCCAGCCGTTTTCCATTGCCGGCGTGTCCAAAAAGAACAGCTTGGGCAAGGCGACAGGCTTTCAGGACAAAACGCAGGGCACGCTTTTTTTCGACGTATGTCGCATCCTGAAAGCAAAGCGCCCCAAAGCCTTTCTTCTCGAAAATGTGAAAAACCTAAAGAGCCACGACCACGGCAACACATACCGCATCATCATGGAATCCTTGCATGAGCTGGGCTACGATGTCCATGCGGAAGTCTTGGACGGACAGGCCTATGTGCCGCAGCACAGGGAGCGCATCCTTCTCGTCGGCTTTGACCGCTCCCGTTACGAATCGCTTCCCTTCTCGTTTGCCCTTCCGCCTTGCAGGGAAAAACCCGTCATGCGCACGATTTTGGAGCGAAACGTCCCCGACAAGTACACGCTTTCGGACAAGCTATGGACGTATCTCCAAAACTATGCCGCCAAACACAAAGCTGCGGGGCACGGATTCGGCTACGGCATCGCGCCATTCGACGGAATATCCCGCACGCTCAGCGCAAGATACTACAAGGATGGCTCGGAAATCCTCATCGCGCAGGAAGGAAAAAACCCGCGTCGGCTTACACCTCGCGAATGTGCACGCCTGCAAGGATTCCCCGACACCTTCAAGATTGTCGTTTCCGACACGCAGGCTTACAGGCAGTTCGGCAATTCCGTCGTCGTTCCCCTGATGGAGCGCATCGCAGAGCGCATCATCGGCACACTCGAAACGGCTGCGGATGCCGCCTCGGAAAGGCGATGCGCAATATGACGGAAGCCGCTTTGACGCAGAAGGCAATCACGGTCACTAGGCAAGCCGAATCCGCCTTTTGCAAATTCCTTTCCGCAAATGACAGCGGTGAGACCGGCGGGCATCAAGTTGGCATTCTGATTTCAAGATCAGCAGGAAGAATGTTCTTTTGCGAACGCGAACTTCGCGATAATCACATCCTGAAAAAGCCGGTGCGCGTAAAATGGCAGGATGATTTTTTTACAGACAGTTGTCTGACATGGTATGCGAGCAAGAAAGAATTGCGCTTAACACGATTTGGCAGGAGCTTTTCCTTGCTTCAAGCGAAATACACGGGTGCCCTGTTCGTTTTGGCAAAAGAAAGCGATGTGGACTACGCAGCATTTCTATTCGATACCGAAGATGCGATCCAGCAATACCTCGATGCCTTTGGGCTGACACCCGCCGAGACGAATTGCCTCGTCCAGTCCAACGCCGCTTCCTTGGAATTGCAAGAAGATGCCGCCATCGCGCAATTCATCTCACATCTTACAATGGATTTCCCTTCTTCCTATGAAATGGCACGTGCCGCACGGGAAATCATTGCACAAAATCAACCCTTTCACGTAACCAAAAATCCGGATCAATCCCTATTGGACTGGATTCAAATGGAATATCGTCTGTTTCGCACCATCGAGCACGATCGCTATGGAGGGATTGTGACGGCAGGCTTTTCCACAGTGGACGATTTTCTGACACTTGCAAATAAGATTCTGAACCGTCGGAAAAGCCGGGCAGGAAAAAGCCTGGAACATCATCTTGCGGCTCTCTTTGATGCGTATTCCATAGTCTACACGGCACAGGGCATCACGGAAGGAAAGAAAAAGCCGGACTTTCTTTTTCCTTCCGCAGAGAAGTACCACGACATTTCGTTTCCGACCGAAAAACTCTGCACACTTGCTGCAAAAACCACCTGCAAAGACCGCTGGCGGCAAGTGCTCAATGAGGCCAACCGCCTTCGCAGCAAGCCGAAATACCTCTGCACACTCCAGCAAGGCATTTCGTCCGCACAAATGGATGAAATGCAGGAGGAATGCGTCGTGCTTGTCGTGCCGAAACCGTATATCAAGACGTTTCCACGAACCAGGCAGAATCGAATATGGACCATCCATAAATTCGTTTCTTACATAAAGGAACTACAATCCTAGCACAGGAAAGGAGCCTGCATTATGACTACTACCATCGGCCTCGTCGGCGTCGGCGTCATGGGCGGCGGCATGGGGCGCAATCTCATGAAGGCGGGGTTCCCGCTCACCGTCTACACGCGCACGAAGGCGAAGGCAAAGTCCCTGCTCCAAGAGGGTGCCCATTGGACGGACTCGCCGAAGGAGCTTGCCGCAGCGTCGGATCTCGTCATCACGATGGTCGGCTATCCGAAAGACGTCGAGGAAGTCTACTGCGGCGAAAACGGCATCTTTGCCGGAAAGCACGGCGGCATCGTCATCGACATGACGACGTCCAGCCCGCGGCTCGCCAAGAAGCTCTACGCGACCGCGAAGGAGCACGGCATCGACTCGCTCGACGCGCCCGTATCGGGCGGCGACCTCGGCGCGAAGGGTGGCACGCTCGCCATCATGGTCGGCGGCGACAAGGCAGCGTTTGACGCGGCAATGCCTGTCTTTTCCGCGATGGGCAAGACGATCCGCTACTTCGGCGCAGCGGGAAGCGGGCAGTACGCGAAGATGTGCAACCAGATCGCCATCGCCGCAGGCATGCTCGGCGTCGCAGAATCCATGGCGTACGCGAAGGCGAGCGGGCTTGATCCCGTCGCCGTGCAGGAGACGATCGAAACGGGAGCGGCAGGCTCGTGGTCGCTCTCAAACCTCGCACCGCGCATGCTCAAGGGCGACATGAGTCCCGGCTTCTACATCAAGCATTTCATCAAGGACATGCGCATCGCCATCGAGTCCGCCGAAGAAATGCATCTCGACCTGCCTGGGCTAAAGCTCGCGAAGAAGCTCTACGACGAGCTCGCCGCGCAAGGAAAAGAAAACTGCGGAACGCAGGCGATATACACGTGGTACACGAAATAGACGGAACGCAACAAGCGCCCTGCACGAGGGAGTTCCCCGTGCAGGGCGCTTTTGGTCTGCCTTCGTTTTGCCCGGCTTCAGCGCGGCTCAGAAAATATCCTTGGCAAGGACAATCGTCTCATCGCGGTTCGGCCCGACGGAAACGATGCCGAGCGCGATGCCCGTGACCTCCGCCATGCGCGTCAGATACTGCTTTGCTTTCTCCGGCAGGTCATCGTAGCTGCGTACCTTCCGGATGCTCGTCTTCCAGCCCGCAAACGTCTCGTAGACGGGCTCGACTTTGGCGAGGACTTTGAGGCTCGCGGGAATCTCGTTCAGGATCTCGCCCTTGTACTTGTAGGCGACGCACATCTTGATTTCATCGAAGTCGTCGAGGATATCGAGACGCGTGACCGCCATGTAGTCGATGCCCGAGAGCAGCCCCGCGTAGCGGACGACGCAGGCATCGAGCCAGCCCGTGCGGCGCGGGCGCCCCGTGACGACGCCGAACTCGTGCCCATCCGTACGGATCTTCTCACCGATGGCGTTGAGCTGCTCCGTCGGGAACGGTCCCTCGCCGACGCGCGTGCAGTACGCCTTGACGATGCCGACGACCTTGTCGATCCGATTCGGCGCGACGCCTGCGCCGACGCCGACGCCGCCCGAAATCGGATGCGATGCCGTGACGTAGGGATACGTGCCGTAGTCGATGTCGAGCATCGTCGCCTGTGCGCCCTCGAAGAGGATCTTGCTGCCCGCCTTGATTTCCTCGTTCAGGAGGGCAATCGTATCGCATACGTAGGGGCGCAGCCGCTCCGCGTAGCCGAGGTATTCGGCGAGGACGGCATCGTAGTCGAGCGGCTCATGGCCGTATAGCGCCTGGAGTTCCTTGTTCTTGCGTGCCATGTTTTCCTTGAGCCGCTTCGCCAGCTCGTCTTTATCCATGAGATCGCAGACGCGGATGCCGATGCGGTTGTCGCGATCCATGTAGCAGGGACCGATGCCGCGCTTCGTCGTGCCGATCTTCTCCTTGCCGCGCGCCTCGTCGCCGACGCCGTCCATGATGCGATGATAGGGAAGGACGACGTGCGCGCGATTCGAAATGCGGATGCCCGAGAGGTCAATGCCGCGTTTTTTCAAGGCGTCCATCTCTTCGAGCATGATCATCGGATCGAATGCGACGCCGTTTCCTACGACGCAGAGCGATCCCTTGTACAAGATGCCCGACGGCATGAGGCGCAGCTTGTACGCCTCGCCGCCTACGACGACCGTATGGCCGGCATTGCTGCCGCCTTGGAAGCGTACGACGACGTTTGCCTGCTGCGCGAGATAGTCGACGATCTTGCCCTTGCCTTCATCGCCCCACTGCGTGCCTGTCACGACTACACAAGACATGAAAACCCCTCCTACTAGATTCCCGGCTTACAGGCCGAAACGCTCAAAAATCATATCGACATGGCGCAGGAAGTACTTATAGTCGAAGCAGTCATCGATCTCTTCCTTCGTCAGATATTTCGTGATGTCGGGATCGTTCTCGACACTCGTTCGGAAATCCTGTCCTTCCATCCAGCGCTTCATCGCGTTGCGCTGCACCCACTTGTACGCGTCCTCGCGCAGGACGCCCTTCCCTACGACCGTCAACATAATGCGCTGGCTGTAGATAAGCCCGCCCGTGCGCTCCATGTCGTGCAGCATCTTGTCGGGGTAGACGAGAAGCTTGTCGATGATGTCCGTGAGCTTCTTCGTGCAGTAGTCCACATTGATCGTGCTGTCCGGCAGGATGACGCGCTCAACGGACGAATGGGAGATGTCGCGCTCGTGCCAAAGCGTGATATCCTCAAGCGCCGCGACGGCATTGCCGCGCACGAGACGCGCCATGCCCGAAATGCGCTCGCAGTTGATCGGATTGCGCTTGTGCGGCATCGCGGACGAGCCCTTCTGCCCCGGAGAGAAATACTCCTCCGCCTCGCGGATGTCCGTGCGCTGGAGGTTGCGCACCTCCGTCGCGATCTTTTCGAGCGTCGAGGCGACAATCGCGAGCGTCGTCATGTACTCGGCATGGCGGTCGCGCTGGATGACCTGCGTCGCGAGGCGAACCGGCGTGAGCCCGAGCGCCTTTCCGACCATCTCCTCGATCCTCGGATCGATATTCGAGTACGTGCCAACCGCGCCCGAAAGCTTGCAGACGGAGACCCTTTTCTTCGCGCGCTCGACGCGCTCGATATCGCGCTCGATCTCCGCGCTCCAAAGCACGAGCTTTAGACCAAACGTCATCGGCTCGGCGTGGATGCCGTGCGTGCGTCCGATGCACGGCGTGTGCTTGAATTCTTTCGCGCGGCGGCGCAGCACCTCGCGGAACTGTCGCAGGTCTCCGAGGATGATGTCCGCCGAATCGCGCATCATCATGCAGATCGCCGTATCCTTTACGTCAGACGACGTGAGCCCCTTGTGGATGTACTTCGAGTCCTCGCCCACGTGCTCTGCGACGTTCGTCAGAAACGCGATGATATCGTGGTGTGTGACCGACTCGATCTCGCGGATGCGCGGCACCTCAAACTTCGCCCTCGCGCGGATGTTCTTCGCGGCTTCCTTCGGGATCTCGCCGAGCTCCGCCATCGCGTCGCATGCCGCCATCTCGACGTTTAGGATCTGCTGCCATTCGTTTTCAATCGACCAAAGGTGTCCCATTTCCGGTCGGGTGTAGCGTTCGATCATATCGCTCCTCCTCATAAAACTGCATGTAGCAAGCGGACGACTCCGCGCCTTTATCCAGCTTTGTCCAAGCACCAAGAAACAGCCCAATTGGGCGGGCTTGCATCCGCGTGCTGCCGGCCTCGTTTTGAGTTTGGAGAACTTGTCCTGATTCCCTCGTCCATCATAGCATTTCTTATAGGGCGGTGTCAATTCGCGGCGCAGTCCAAACCCCAAGCCGTTGCGGGACAATTCCTGCCGTCTCTGTACGAGCCGTATCTTCTTTTGCCCGAACCGCGCACAGCACAATGAAAACGCCCTCCGCTGCGCATTGCTCCGCAACAGAGGACGTTTCCCTTCGATTTTACGGTTTTTCGGGCGGGCCTGCTGCCTCGTTCCCTTCCATCGAGCTTTCGGAAGATAACTTGCCCTTTTGCTCTGTAATGAATGCCTGCATGATAATGAAGACGCAGAGAAGCGCTCCTACAACAATCTTTGTCCACCATGCGGAAAGTGTTCCTTGAAAGCTAATAAAGGTCAAAATGACACCTTGGATCAGAACCCCGACAAGTGCGCCCGGAATGAAGCCAACGCCTCCCGTCAGCAGCGTTCCTCCGATAACGGAAGACGCGATGGCGTCCATTTCCATGCCAAGCCCATGCAAGTTGTAACCAGTCAACATGGTGAGACTGTAGGCAAGGCCGCCGAGCGAGGAGCAAAAGCCCGCCACCGTATAGACAAGCACCTTCGAACGAAAGACGGGAAGCCCCATCAGTGCAGCCGAGGACTCACTGCCGCCAATGGCAAAAAGCGTGCGCCCAAAGCGCGTGAAGCCGAGCAGGGCGGCAGATACGACGATCGTAAGCAGTGCGACAATCGCCCCGACCGAGAGGAATCCAATACCGAGATCGATGCGATAGCTCGCAATGGCGACCCACGTCGGATTGGTGATGATAATCGTATCGCGCGAGATGACCGCCGTGAGCCCGCGGCAGAAGAACATGCCAGCCAAGGTGATGATAAACGGCTGCAAGTCGAACTTCGTGATAATAAAGCCCTGCACTGCGCCGAAGGCCGTCCCCATGAAAAGCACGAGCCCGACGGCGACGGGAAGGGGCATGCCCGTATTCTCAAGCAGCCAAGCGAGCACCATGCAGACCAGTGCGAGCACAGCGCCGACCGAGAGGTCAATCCCTGCGATAATCAACGTGAAGGTAATGCCGACCGTGACAATGATAAGCGCCGCATTGTCAATAAAGAGATTAAAAAACACCTGCGGGCGCATGAATCCCTTGTACATGGCCATGCCCACGCCGTAGAGCGCAAGGAACAAAAGGACTGTGACAAAGAATGAAAAATACGGCGAGGCAATCAGCCGGTTCAGATATCGTTTCATAGCGCATCCACCGCCTTTCCGCCCGCATGCTTTTTCGCGCGCCGTGCCTTGAACCGATCAAACATGTCCTGCGCCTTTTTCGACTGAATCAGGCAAATCACGACGACGGCGATCGCCTTGACGACCGGAAGCTGATCCGCTGAAACACCGAGCGCATACATCGTCGTCGTAAGCGTTTGGATCGTGACAGCGCCGATGACCGAGCCGCCAACATAAAACTTTCCGCCCGAAAGCAGCGTGCCGCCGAGCGCGACGGCAAGAATCGCATCCATCTCCATGTTGAGCCCTGCGTTGTTCGCATCCGCCGCACGAATCAACGAGCTTTCGATGAGTCCCGAAACGCCTGCGCAAAAGCCGGAAAACGCATAGACAAGGAACAGGACGAGTGTGACGTTGATGCCAGCAAACCGCGCCGCCGTCGGATTGATGCCAACCGACTGGACAAACAATCCGATGCTCGTCCGCTTCATCAGGAATACGACGAGCAGCACCATCAAAAGTGCGATAAAGAGATTTGTCGGAAGCGGCATCCCAGGAAGCACACCGGAAATATACGCAAACGGCTTGTAGTAGACTGTGATAATCTGTCCTTCCGTCAGAAGCTGGGCGACGCCTCGCCCCGCCGTCATCAAGATCAGTGTTGCGACGACCGCCTGAATCTTGAACTTCGCGACGAGAAGCCCGTTCCATGCGCCGCATAGAATGCCCACGCAGACCGACGCAAGCATCGCGAGTGCCATTGGTGTCTCCGCCACGCCGTCGCCGCGCCCGCCGATCAGCATACAGACGACAGCCGCCGAAATCGCGACAACCGCGCCGACCGAAATATCGATGCCGCTCGTCGCAATGACGAACGTCATGCCAAGCGCCAAAATGATGAGCGAGCTGGAACGGGTCAGAATGTCGATAAGGCGCCCGTAGAGCCTGCCGTCCTCGGTGACCTGAAGGGAGAGAAACCCATCCACAAAGCATGCGTTGAAAAGGAGCAGGACGAGCAGGCTGACGACGGGCAGGAAAAGCGAACTGCCTGCAAACCTTTTTAAGCTCTTCATCACGCCGCACCTCCCGCAATCGCTTTCATTAATGCGTCCGTGCTCACCGCATCGCCTGCCAGCTCCGCCACTTTGCGCCGATCGCGCAGAACGATGAGCTTCGTGCAGGTGCGCACCATCTCATCCATCTCCGATGAAATGAACACGACCGACATGCCGCGCTTCTTCGCAAGCGCAATCGCCATTTTCTGGATCTCCGCCTTCGTGCCGACGTCAATGCCACGGGTCGGCTCATCGAGAATCAGCAGATCGGGCTGCGTCGCGAGCCAGCGCGCAATAATGACTTTCTGCTGGTTTCCGCCCGACAAATTCTTGATGAGTTGGTCACGCCCCGACACCTTGATTTTGAGCAGCTTGATGCAGTCATCCGCTATGCGTGCCTGCTCCGCATACGGGATATGGCGCAGGATGCCCTCCTTCGCCTGCATCGCGAGAATAATGTTCTCGCGTACGGTCAGATCCCCGATGATGCCTGCTGCTTTGCGGTCTTCCGGGCAAAAGCCAATCTTCTGCCGCATTGCCGCCATCGGTCCATCTGGATGCCACGGTTTTCCTTTGACAAAAAGGGAGCCCCTGTCTATCGCATGGATGCCAAACAGGAGTTCTGCTGTCTCCGTGCGTCCCGAACCCAAAAGCCCTGCGATGCCAATGACCTCGCCCTTGTGTATCTTCATATCGACCGTTTCGAGTACGCCTGTAGCGCCGATTGCCTTTGCTTCTAAGAAGACCTCTTCCTTCGGCTCACTCTTTTCTCCCGCCTCGCCCATCGTGCGAACATCGCCAACCTCTTTGCCGACCATTTTCGCGATAAGCTCCAAGCGCGGCAGCCTTGCTGTCTCATAGGCGCCGACCAGCTCGCCATTTCGCAAAATCGTCACATGATCGCAAAGCGTGTAAACCTGCTCTAAAAAATGCGAAATGAAAATAATGCCCATGCCCTCTTTTTGGAGGTGACGGATGATTTTGAACAGCCGTTCTGTCTCCTGCTCATCGAGCGAGGATGTCGGCTCGTCAAGAATTAAGATTTTCGCCTCGATATCGACTGCGCGGGCAATGGCAATCATCTGCTGCAAGGCGACCGAATAATGATCGAGCGTCCGCGTCACATCAATCCGCACGTCCAAGCGCTCAAGAAGTGCCTGCGCGCGCGCGTTCACCGCCCGCCAGTCGATCCATCCATATCGTTTCGGCTCGCGCCCAATAAAGATATTCTCTGCAACCGTCAGGTTTGGGCATAGATTGACTTCCTGATAAACGGTCGAGATGCCGCACTCCTGCGCTTCCTTTGGCGTGCGCGGTGCGATTTCCCTGCCGTTCATGCGAATCGTGCCGCCATCCTTCTGATAGACCCCCGTAAGAACCTTGACGAGCGTGGACTTGCCTGCGCCGTTCTCTCCCATCAAAGAATGGATCTCGCCAGCGTTCAGCGTGAAATCGACGCCAGAAAGCGCACGGACGCCTGGGAACTCCTTTTCAATCTGCCGCATTTCCAGCAGCGCTCCTGTCATGCCGCTCCTCCCCTTTCCACACACAGCGTGCAAAGATGCAAAAATGCCGCCCCTTGCATCCATCTAGGCGCGGCATTTTTCTGCCGTTTCCGATTGCCCGCACGCGACAGGCGAAATTCTTAGTATTTGCGCTCCGGCAATGTCTTTTCCGCTACATCGGCAGGGAATATTCCTTCATCGACATAGACGAGCTTCTCGACCTTCTCTCCGGCCAAAACCTTCTTTGCCGTCTCCATGAGCAGATCGCCTTGGAGCGGATTGCACTCAATCGTACAATTTGCCTTGCCCTCGATCATGGCTTGGAAAATGCCCTTGACTCCATCGACCGACACGATG
Source organism: Mitsuokella sp. oral taxon 131 str. W9106 (assembly GCF_000469545.1). Taxonomy (GTDB): domain Bacteria; phylum Bacillota; class Negativicutes; order Selenomonadales; family Selenomonadaceae; genus AWVT01. The sequence goes on from NZ_KI273056.1 coordinate 62,065, forward strand.
GTGATATCCTTGCCAGGCCGGAGGCCTGCAGCCTCAATCGCTTGGATTGCGCCGAGTGCCATATCATCGTTGTGCGCAAAGAGAATGTCAATCTTGTCGCGGTTCGATTTCAAGAAGGACTCCATGACCTCTTGCCCTTTCTGGCGCGTGAACTCGCCCGTCTGGGAGGCAAGGATGTTGTACTTGGAAGCATTCTGTGAGGCTTCCATCTCCGTCTTGAATCCTTCCTGGCGACGAATGGCAACCGACGAACCGACCGTTCCTTCCAAAATAACAATATTGAACTGGCTTCCGCCATCGCGCGGCTTCTTGTTTTCCTTCGTCATGTACGAGTCGATCCAGTCAAAGACTTTCTTGCCCTCGGAAAGAGAATCCGTTCCGAGCTTCGCAGCATAAAGCGAATCGTCGCTGAGCTTGACATCGCGATCCACGACTATCACGGGAATCTTCGCATCCTTCGCTTCTTTCAGCACGGTGTCCCATCCCGTCTCCACGATTGGCACAAAGGCGATAATGTCCACCCCCTGCGCAATGAAGGAGCGAATTGCCTTGATTTGATTCTCCTGCTTCTGCTGCGCATCTGAGAATTGAAGGTTGATACCTGCCGCCTCGGCTGCTTTCTTGATGGATTCCGTGTTCGCCGTACGCCACTCGGACTCCGCGCCGATCTGCGAAAATCCCATCGTAATCTGCTTGCCCCCCGATCCGGACCCAGACCCGGAGGACTTTGTCGCTCCGCCGCCACAGCCGGCAGCAACCGTCATCATCATAACGGTCAGTACTAAAGCAAGAATCTTTTTCATCGTTTTGCACCCTTTCCTCTTCCCATGATTCCCACCTCGTCCGACATCCATTCCCTTAAAATATGCTCGTACACAATTAAGGATTCTTAATGCGATGCCGTTTCCAAAGAAAGAAAATGGATTAAATTTTTTCTTTCTTATTTTATCGCTATAATATATCATTTTAATTGTCTTGTCAATTCTTATTTCGATATTTCACAATATTTTATCTACATGAAGTGCTCGAGCACACTTTTTGAGTTTGTGAGAAGAAGGATAGGAACCCCGGCAAATTGAGAATTGGGTGGGTGCCACGTTGACAAAAAGGCGCGCCATGGTATAATAAAGAAGTATTATTAATTATGGAATCAAGGATAACATGAAGTCGCCTGGATCGGTACGGATACGCTGCATCTGTTTGGGAGGCCAGCTTATCCGTGCTTCCTTGGAATGACAGGAGGGCTTACCATGGCAGAAAAAAAGACCGCTTACGCGGGAACGCAGACGGAGAAGAACCTGCTTGCCGCATTTGCGGGCGAGAGCATGGCAACGAACAAGTATACGTACTTCGCATCGCAGGCGCAGAAGGACGGCTATGAGCAGATAGCTGCCATCTTTCTGAAGACCGCCGGAAACGAGCGCTACCACGCGAAGATGTGGCTGCGCGAGCTCGCGGGGATCAACGATACGCTGTCAAATCTAAACGATGCCGCAGACGGCGAAAACCACGAGTGGACGGACATGTACGAAGGCTTCGCGAAGACGGCAGAGGAGGAGGGCTTCAAGGCGCTCGCCCGGAAGTTCCGTCTCGTCGGCGCGATCGAGAAGCACCATGAGGAGCGCTACCGCGCACTCATCAAAAACATCGAGACGGCGCAAGTCTTTGAAAAGAGCGAGGTCAAGATTTGGGAGTGCCGCAACTGCGGGCACATCATCGTCGGCAAGAAGGCACCGGAAATCTGTCCGACATGCGGGCATCCGAAGAGCTTCTTTGAGATTTCGGCAGATAACTTCTAAGGATCTGCGGACAAGCGGATAAAAGGAAAGCGGCGGGCGCATTCCGCCATCGGAATGCGGCCGCTTTTTCTATTGACATTCTGCCTGCAAAAAAATACAATGGCTTTGTAACCTACTTCGTTTATATGGTATAAAGGAGAACGCGTATGGCGGACAAAAACGAGCGGATTGAAACGACCATCACCGAGGAATTTCGCTGGCTGCACCGCCACCCGGAACTTTCCCATGAAGAGTTCGAGACGACGAAGCGCGTGCGCACGGCGCTCCTCGCGGCCCATGTACGCATCCTCGACCTGCCGCTCGCGACGGGGCTCATCGCAGAGGTCGGCGAGGGCGATCCCGTCATCGCGATCCGCTGCGACATCGACGCGCTTCCCGTCGAGGAGCAGACGAATCTCCCCTACCGCTCAGAGGCGTTCGGGAAGATGCACGCCTGCGGGCACGACTTCCACACGGCTGCCGTGCTCGGCGCAGCGCTTCTCCTAAAAGAGCGCGAAGGGGCACGCAGGGGACGCGTGCGCATCGTGTTCCAGCCTGCGGAGGAAGCACCCGGCGGCGCGAAGGACGTGCTGAAGACGGGGGCGCTCGACGGCGTCTCTGCGATTTTCGGCATCCATGCGGCGCCCGCGCTCGAAGTCGGCACCGTCGGCATCCGCGCAGGTGCCGTCACGGCGTCCGTCGATCGCTTTCAGTTCCGTTTCTGCGGCAAGGGAACGCATGCGGCGCACCCAAACCACGGCATCGACCCAATCCCCATCGCCGCCGCTTTCGTGCAGGCGGTGCAGACGGTCGTCTCGCGCAGCCTTGACCCATTCTCGGCAGGACTCGTGAGCGTCACGCACGTCGAAGCAGGCAATACGTGGAACGTTCTTCCCGAAACGGCCTTCGTCGAGGGCACAACGCGCAGCCTGTCCGCTGCGGATCGCACACGCATCCGCGAGCGCGTCTGCGCCATCGCCGAGGGCGCGGCGGCAGCAGGCGGCGCACGGCTCGAATCGGACTGGTACGCGGGACCGCCTGCGACGGACAACGATCCCGCTTGGACGCTCCTCGCGAGCAAAGTTGCCGAAGCGGAGGGTCTCGCCGTCCTCCCTGCTGAGGTCGCGCTCATCGGCGAGGATTTCGCCTTTTATCAGGAGTATATCCCCGGCGCATTCCTTCTCGTCGGCACGGGCCTTTCCGCACCGCTCCACAATCCGAAATTCGAAGCGAGCCCCACGGCGCTCTTCCCCACGGCACACTATCTCGCCGCACTCGCAGATGCCGCACGGTCCGCCCCCATAAAAAAGGCAGGCCAATCAAAGTAAAAGCGGGATCTGCCCGTTTGCCTCTGCCGCAGATCCCGTTTTCCAAGCGGTACGGTGTCCGTGCGCGCGCCCGTGTTGCGTACCCTGTCACCTCTCCCACGGCATGACGAAGCGAAGCTTCCCTGCCTTGCGTGCAGGCGGCTCGTCTTCCTTCTGCACGGACGATACCGGCGATGCGGAGGCGGCCTGCCCTTCGGGCGCGGCGGGTGCGCCTTCCGCCCGCCCGCCGTCCGCATCTTCCGCGTGGACTGCGGGCTTTCCCGCCGGCTCCTCCTGTTCCGCGCCGACGCGCGCCGCCTTTTTTGGCGCCGCTTCCTCGTCGTCCGCATAGTCGTACGAAAGTCCGCCCGTCGGTTCATCGTAGAGATCGACGGGACCGTAGCCGTACATGCGCTCCGCGCGCGCGCGCGCCGCCTGCTTGCGCTCCTGCTCCGCCTTCATCGCCTTGCTCCTGTGCGCAAGGCGCGTCGCGAGCGGTGCCGTCGATGGAAAGTCGCGCCTGAGCTGCGTCGTCATGCTGCCGATGCGCCGCACGGCGCCCGCCTCCATGCGCTGGCGCTTTTCCCGCGCTTCGCGCACGATCTCGACGGCACGCTCTTTCTGCGCGATCTCAAACTGCCGCCTCGCCTGCTCCATCTCGTTCTTTTCGTTGATGCGAAAGAGACGCCCGACGACATAGGAAAGCCCTGCTATGAGGACAAACAAGATGATCCCTGCCACCATGCGTCACACCTCCATTCAAAACCACTACGCCTATTGTACCGAAAACCGGCGCGCACGGCAAGGGGCGAGAACGATTCCTTGCACCGAAAAACGCGCACCTCCCGCTGCCGGGACATGCGCGTCCTGCGTTCTCATTTAGTCGAGGCGAATGACGCCCGGATTCGCGACCTTCCAGCCGTCGCCTTTCTTGTGGAATATGGCAGGGATGCGGATGTGAATGCCCTTCTTATCGCCCTTCTCGAAGTTCGAGGCGAACGTCTCCTTCAGCCCCTTCTTGTCGTGAAGCTCCTGCGTGTAGACTTGGTCGAGCTTCGGCACGACGGCGTATTCCGTCTCTTTTCCCGGCACGGACGCTGCCCAGCAGACGGCATCCTTAAGGCTCTGTGTCGACTCATACTGCGGCATGTGCTGATTCGCATGCTGCGTGTCGTAGCCGACGCAGACGAGGAGCTCGATCTTCTGATCCTTGATGAACTTCTCGCAGAGCGCCGGGCGCTTCTCGTCGGCCGCCGTGTCCGCGAGCGCGTTGTAGGCATCGACGAAATCCTGCCACGGCGCTTTCGGGCGCTCGTGCTTCGGCGGCTCTGCGGGTGCCGCAGGCTCAGGTTCGGACTCTGGCTCAGGGCCGGGCCCCGGCTCAGGCTCCGCTGCGCGGCCCTGAGCCTCCTCCTTCAGCATGCGTACCTCTTCTTCGAGCGCGGCAATACGCCCGGAAAGACCGCGGCGCTGATGGTGCAATGCGGTATTGAACGCCGCTGCGATGAGCGACAAGATGCCGAGCACGAGCCCGAGCGCTGCGACGAGCGCAATCACAAACGGTGAAAATACCATGTTCCCCATGGCTGCACCTAACCTTTCTCTAGATCAATCCCTTTACCGAACAAGGCGGCTTGCGCCGCCTATTTTGCTTACTGGTCAGGACTGCTGTCCCCTTCGTCGATGGACTTCTTCCTGCCACTGAGTATATCGTACAAATCGACCATATCCTTAATCTCCATGGCCTCTCGTGCCGCTATCCCGCGGTCATCGTTCGAGCCGCTCACGCCCGCCATGAAGATCTTCCCGCCGAGGCCGTACGCGACCTCTCGCATGGCGCGAAGCGCATAGGCATCGGCAGGCTGATCAAAGGTCTCGATGATGCCGCCTTCCTTTCGGTCATACGTCTCGACGGGAACAGCGGCTTCGATCTGATACGCTTCTTTCTTGCTCGTCTGAACGACGATGCCGTGGAATCCCATCGGGCGCTGCCCGAGGTGCGATACGGTGATGTAGAGCTGCACACTATTTCCATTTTGAATGATATAAGGCTGCAAGTAGATCCCGTCTTCCGTCGGCATCTCATAGGCGTAGCGCGTGCCGCCATCCCCCGTCTGCTCCATCTTCATATCCGCCGTCAGCCCGCGGATGACCTGATCCGGATTCTCTGCGGTTCCTGCTTTTTTATCGGCTTCGGCGCGCACCTTCCAACGCTCCGCGTTCTCCGCGAGCTCTTTCTGCTCGCGCGCCTCGATTTTCGCACGCGTCTCGGCATCTTTCTGGTCCTGCCGCTGCTGCATGACAACGCGAAGCTGCTGGTACTGCACGGCGGCAAAATAGCCTGCTGCTCCCGCCACGCCAACGACGAGAAGCACAATGAAAACAATCTTGAACTTGCTCAAAGCCTTGCTCCTTTCCATCCATTGCATGCGCCGTTTCCCGGAAAGGCACGCGCCCTACGCAGAAGCGACACTTCCCTTTCCCTTGATGCGCTTCGCCTTGTAGAGCGCCTGATCCACACGCCTGAACAGCGTTTCGGACGTGTCGCTGTCGCATGCCGTCGCGATGCCGCAGCTCGCTGTGAAATGGCTGCCGTCCGGCAGGATGTCAAGAGCCTTGACCTCCGCGCGGATGCGGTCGGCAATGGAGAGGGCCCGCCCCTCATCCGCACCGCCCAGGATCACGATGAACTCATCGCCTCCCCAACGGCTCGGCATGTCGGTCGCGGTGCGCGTGCACCGTTTCAAGACCTCCGCAAGCCCTTTGAGCGCACGGTCTCCCATCGCATGCCCGTAGGTATCGTTGATGTGCTTGAAATTGTCGAGGTCGAGCATGAGCAGCGTCAGCGGACGGCCTGCCTGGATCGCCTCGGGGAGCACCCGCACGAGCTCGCGTTCCGCCATGCGGCGGTTCATGAGTCCCGTGAGGTCATCGCGCTCCGCGAAATGCAGGAGGCTCGTATGCGCCTCCTCCCACTCTTCCGTGATGGTGCCGATGAAGTGGACGAGGTGCGCAATGACGGAGGTCTGATTGTGAAAGACCGGCTGCTGGACGGGCGGCAGCGGGCAAAGCGGCTCCTTTGGCGCGCCCTCCCGCATCCCAACGGTGACGAGGGTCATGTTTGTCGTCATGAGATCCCCCTCCAGATACAGGATCTCGCTATACGAATAAAAGCCGTTTGACGGGGCAATCTGTTTCAGGAGGGCAAGCTCCTGCAGCATCCCTTCCTGCAGGTAGCTCTGGCGTCCGAGACAGCTCACGACCTGCACCGCTTCGGGCTGGAACGCATGGATCTTGACATGCGCTTCCATCGCATCGCGGACGATGGCATGCGGATCGCCGTAAGACAAGCGTACCGCATCACCCACGTGAATATCCCCACCGAGAAGGACTGCCCCATCGGGACGAATGCCGCGGATGAACCGCGCGAGCGTCGCACCGCTGCGCTCCACGCAGAGGGGAAACGAGAGGATGTCCATGAGGTCGTTCCACCCCGCATCGACGCCAAGATAGCGTATGAAGAACTGGACGGCAGGCTTCGCATCAATTTCGACCACGCAGCAGGGGCCGTCAATCTTCGTAATCGTCACCGTATGGCCGAGAGGCCGCCACCCGAAGGAATGCTCGGCCGTGACCGCGAGTTCCTCGCCGCTGTATAGGATGGCCACGCCGCCGCGCTCTATTTCCTCATCCTCGGCGATGAGCCTGCCGCCCCCGAAGTACATCCTCGGATCCGTGCAGCCCGTCCACCCGCCAAAAATCACAAGGTCAGGCGCGGCCTTGGAGACCACCTCGGAAAAGCGCAAAAAATCCAACTCAAAATCCGTCAGGAGGATCTGCGCTGCACGGACATTCTTCTCCTTGCGGATCGCCTCGATAAAGCCTTCGCCTATGCGCTGCGGTACGATGTCCGAGTCTTCCCCGCAGTAAAGCGTCACATGGCTCGTCTCAAAGAATTGAAACGCGGCAAGGATCTTCGCCGCCCCTTCCCGATTCGGCACCTGCTTTGCGACGAGCGGCACGCCGGCGTCGGCAATCCCGATGGCGACATACGCTCCGACAAACCTCGCCTGTGGGAACGATGCCCGCACAGCGCGGCGCAGCGCATCCAGCAAGCCTGCCGCATCATCGCGCACAAAAACCTGGACCAGGACGGACGAGCACCGCGGCATGGCGTCTTGCTCTTTCCGTGCCTTTTCCATGCAGGAAGCAATATCCGCCTCCGTTTGGATCGCGTACGAAACCTGCTTCAAGGACAACCCTCCTAACCGAATACACAATACACGAATCCTATTCTATCTTGAGTATAAACCTAGTATAAACCATTCTATAATGGAACACAATATTTCCCTTAAGGAAGAATGCTCCTAGGAAGACCGTATGGGAATCGTTCCGCATTCTATCGTATGCAATCATAATGCGACGAAACGATGAAATCGACACATGGCGCAGCCCCGTTGGATCGCGCTGGCTATCCCACGCGCAGGACTGCGAGGATGCATCCGCATCGGACGGGACGCAAAAAAAGCCATCGGGCGCAGGTCCGATGGCCGAAAACTTTTTCCTCTTTTCGTTTTTTCGTTGTTTCGTTGTTTCGTTGTTTCATTGCCGGCTTGCCAGGAAGCAGTCCGTTCCTATGTTCCTATGGATGCCTGCGCGGCAGCCGCGTTTTTTGCCCGAAACGGAATCGGCAGGAAGAGGCGCGGCAAGCGTCACCGATTCGCGTCGAGCATCGCACCGACACTCGCGCACGTCGCGCGCGCATGCGCCTTAATGGCATCGCGCGCCGTATCGACGGCATAGCCGCCGTACGCCTCGATCATCGGCAGGTCATTGGCCTCGTCGCCGATGGCAAGGATCTCGGCGCCCTGCCAGCCGAACAGCTCAAGCGTATGCGCGATCGCCTGCTCCTTGCTGATCGACTTCGGGATGATGTCGACGGCACAGCGGTTCGGATAGGCGTGCACCGTATCGCCGTAGCGTGCGTTGACCTCCGCGCTCGCAGCGGCAGCGTCCGCAGGATCGGTGAAGCCGAGCGCGAACTGGTGCACGCGCGGAAGATCCGCAATGGCGCTCTCCTCGATCGTCACGATCGTAAAGCCCCATTCGGTCGCCTCACGCATGACCCATGAGCCTTCGCCCGCATGGCAGAGGTACGTGCGATCCGCCGCCGAAAACGCATAGTGGAACGACTTCGCCACCTTCGGAAGCGCCGCGACTTTCGCGAGAAGAGCGGGCGGAAGCTCCGCCTCCCAAAGCGGCCGATTGTCTGCGCCGCAGATGATGCCGCCGTTGTTCGCTGCGAGGTAGTCGTAACGGACGCCGTAGTGCGCGAGCATCGGGATGAGCATGCCGAGGTCGCGCCCCGAAACGACGCCGAACTTATGGCCTGCCGCCCGCCAACGTGCGATCGCCTCCGCATCGCTTTGCTCGATGCGCTCGTTGCGAAAGAGTGTGCCGTCGTAATCACTTGCTGCAAATTTCATGTCGTTCTCCTCATTTGATGTAGACGCGCGCCTCGCAGGGGCGAAGCGTGCCGCGCACCGTGTCCGCATAATTGCCGAAGAGGCGCTTCGCACCCGCATGGACGCCCTCGTCATAGGGCGCATCCTTCGCCGTAAAGTTCACGAGGACGTACGCCGTATGGTCGCCGAAGCTGCGCGAAAAGGCGTAGATGCGCTCGTCTTCCTCCATGAGCTCGCGGTAGTCGCCCGCGAGCAGCACATGCGATGCCTTTCCCGCGAGGCGCTCGTGCGCGAGCGCACGGTAGTAGTTGAGCACGGATCCGGCATCCCGCTCCTCGGCCTCGACGTTCACATCGGCGAAGTCCGGATGGACGGGGAGCCACGGCGTGCCCGCCGTGAAGCCTGCGTTCTTCTCCTTTGACCACTGCATCGGCGTGCGCGCGTTGTCGCGGCTGTGCGCCTGCACGAATGCGAGCGCCTCTTTTTGGGAAAATCCCTCGTCGAGCGCGAGCTGGTACTGCCCATGCGAGGAAATGTCGTCATAGTCTTCGATGCGCGGAAGCTTCATATTCCTCATGCCGAGCTCCTGCCCCTCGAACACGAACGGCGTGCCGCGCAGCGTGAGCAGCACCGTCGCCATCGCCTTTGCCGCGAGAATGGGATCGGCGTCTGCTGAAAAGTAGCGGCTCACGCTGCGGATCTGGTCGTGGTTCTCGAAGAAAATTGGGTACCAGCCGCTCGCCGCCGTGCCTTTCTGGCTCGCCGTGAGCGCGCCCTTGAGCTTCGTCAGCGGCCACTTCTTTGCATGGCACCAGATCTCGCCGCCCTCGAACTCGAGGTTCATGTGCGTGAACTCAAAGAGCATCGAGAACGCGCCCTTTTCCCCGACCCACTTGCAGAGGTCTTCGGGCGGCACGCTGTTCGCCTCGGCGACGGTGAAGATGTCATGCCCGTCGAACACTTCGCGGCGGAACTCGTAGAGGAAGTCGAGGATGCCCGGCGTGTTCGCGATCATCTCGTGGATGGAGACCATGCCGTCGCCCGCGTCTGGCTTTCCGTCCGCCAAGACGGACGGCTTCTTGATGTAAACAATCGCGTCGATGCGGAAGCCGCCGACGCCCTTTCTGAGCCAAAAGTTCGCCGCGTCGTAGAGCGCATGGCGCACGGCGGGGTTCTCCCAGTTGAGATCGGGCTGCGCCTCGGCAAACGTGTGGAGGTAGTACTGGCCGCGCTCCTCTACATACGTCCATGCCGAGCCGCCGAAGATGCCGCGCCAGTTCGTCGGCGCAGAGCCGTCTTCCTTCGGATCGCGCCATATATACCAGTCCGCCTTATCGTTCGTCCGATCCCGCTTCGATTCCAGGAACCACGGGTGCTGGTCGGAGGAATGGTTGTAGACGAGATCCATGACGATGCGGATGCCGCGCTTCTTCGCCTCGGCGATGAGCGTCTCCATGTCCTCCATCGTGCCGTAGGCGGGATCGATGGCGCAGTAGTCGGCGATATCGTAGCCGTTGTCGACCATCGGCGAAGGATAGCAGGGCGTGAGCCAGATCGCGCCGACGCCGAGCGACTTCAGATAGTCGAGACGGCGCGTGACGCCCGGAAGGTCGCCGGTGCCCGTTCCCGTCGTATCCTGGAAGCTTTTCGGGTAGACCTGGTAGACGAGTGTCTTCTGCCACCATTTGAGCTGATTCATGGTATTTGGTTCCTTTCGATATAACGTCCACCGCCCGCAGGCGGTGGACGAGAATTGCTATGGATTGTTCAGAAGGTAATGATCGTCGATTCGCCGACGGCAACGGGCGCATCCGGTTCCTTCTTCATCTGCGGATAGTCCGCAGAGTTCGTCACGGCGAGGATGATCGTATCCTTGTAGCCTGCCGCCTTGATCGCCTCGGAGCTAAACTGGATGAGCGGGTCGCCCGCCTTGACCTTTGCGCCGTTCTTCGTGAGGAGGCGGAAGCCTTCGCCGCCCATCTTGACCGTGTCGAGACCGATGTGGATGAGGATGTCCGCACCGTTTTCAAGGCGCAGGCCGATTGCGTGGAGGCTGTCTTCCATGATCATCGTGATTTCGGCGTCTGCCGGCGCGACGACCATGTCGTTGCTCGGATTGATGGCGACGCCGTCGCCCATCATCTTCTGCGAGAACATCTCGTCCTCGACTTCTTCGATGTCGATGAGGTCGCCGGAAGCGAATGCGACGAGCCTCATCGCGCGCGTCGGATCCATATCCGCGGCAGTCTCGCCCGAAGCGGAAGGCGCGGGGCTCGTGAGCGGTGCTTCGCCTTTCAGGAGCGCGTCGAAGTAGCCGCGCACGTTCGGCACGGATAGCCCGACGATGACCTGCAGCGCGCGCCCGTTCTTGACGAGGCCGAACGCGCCTGCCGCCGTGAACTTGCCCGCCGGCGCGACCTTGTCGGGATCGTTGACTGTGACGCGCAGGCGCGTCGCGCAGTTCGTGACTTCCTTGATGTTCGCCGCGCCGCCAAGGCAGTCGAGGAATACCTGCGCCTTGAGCGCATCGGGGTTTCCTGCCATGCCCTTCTTTTCCATCTCCTGCTTTGCCTTGTACTCGGCCTTCGAGAAGAGCTTGTCGTCCTCCTCGCCCTCCGTGCGGCCAGGCGTCTTGTAGTCATTGTGGAGGATCAGGTAGCGGAACACGGCGAAGTAGATGCCCGTGAAGCAGAGCCCGACGACAATCTGCATGATGTACGTGCCGGCATGATACTGGAAGAGCGGGATCCAGTTCTGCACGAAGCAGTCGATGAGACCGCCGCCGAAATTGCCCGAAAGACCAATCGCGAAAAGCACGGAGGAAAGCGTCGCCGAGAGGACAGCGTGCACGGCGTAGAGGAGCGGCGCGACGAAGAGGAAGGTAAACTCAAGCGGCTCCGTAATGCCCGTAAGCATTGCCGTGATCGTCGCGGGGATCAGAAGAGCCGCCGTCTTCTTGCGCTTCTCGGGCTTCGCGCAGAAGTACATCGCGAGCGCGGCGCCCGGAAGGCCGAATACCTTCGCGCTGCCGTGGAGCGCAAAGCCGCCTGCGGGGAAGAGCTCGGCGAGGCTCTTCGCGCTCGTCGCAAAGTCATTGAGGTGCTGCAGCCAGTACGCCTGGATGCCGCCGTCGCAGACCGCAGGGCCGTAGATGAACGGCAGGTAAATGAAGTGATGGAGACCGGCCGGGAGCAGGATGCGCTCCGAGAACGTGTACGCCCAGACGCCCAAGATGCCGCTCGTCTTGAGGAAGAACTGGAACGACTCGATCGCGTGCTGGATCTCCGGCCAAACCACGCAGAATACGAACGCCATCGGGATCATGACGACGAAGCCAATCGCGACGACGCATGCCGGTCCCTTGAACGTGCCGAGCCAGTCCGGCACCTGCGTGTCGTAGAAGTGGTTGTGCAGGTAGGCGCTGCAGCAGGCGATGAAGATCGCGCCGAGCATGCCCATGTCGAGCGTCTTGATGTTCGCGATCATCGCAAGCCCGGTGCCAGGGCCTGCCGCCTGCTCGTAGTTGACGCCGAAGAACGGCGCGTGCAGCGTGAGGAATCCCGAAATGAAGTAGTTGAACACCATGTAGATGACGAATGCTTCCATCGCGCAGCGCGCGGGCTCTTTCTTCGCAAAACCGATCGGGACGGCGATCGCGAAGAGGATCGGCATCTGCGAGAACACCGTCCACGCGCCCTGCTCGACCACGTACCAAAAATCATACCAAAGCGTCCCCTGTGCGGCGAGCGAGCCCAAAAGCCCCGTATTTTTCGCCACGATGGAGACGGCTACCGTGAGACCGAAGAATGCGAACAGAATGACCGGCGTGTACATCGCGCCGCCGAACCGCTGCAATTCCTGCATGACACGGTCTTTACTGATTGCCATACCAATTCTCCTTTCCGATGCCAACCGGGCACCGCCCATTCGGGGGTGCACTTCCCAACTGCTCCTAGTATAAGCCGAAACAAGGGGAATCACAATAGATTCCGCCTATCTTGACACGCCTGCACCACGGCGTAACATGGTACGCCGCGCGTACTTCGGTACAGTGGGCGTCAGCTCTCGCCTTCCCGCTCCTGCAGACGGTGCATATACATGCGGTAGCGCACGTACCATATCTCGACAAGCATGAAGTACGGCATCATCGACTTGAATGCAACGTGCCCGTCGGGATTCTCGTAGAGCTGGAATTCGGCAGGCGAGATGTAGAGATTGACCGTCGAGAGGCTCGCGAGCGTATTGTCGTGAAGCTGGGTGATCGAAATGACCGGCACATCGAGCAGCCGAAGCGAGCGCGCGAACTCCGTCACAGGCGCCGTCTCGCCTGAAAGCGAGACGATGATGAAGAGATCGTCCTTCGTGACCGACTTCAGGATCGAGCGGAACTCCTCATGTGCGGGGATCTCGAAGAGCAGCACGTTGTCGTAAAAAAAGAGCCGCTTCAGCTCTCGCAGGACATTCGCCTGCACGTAACCAGACGCATAGGCAAAGATGCGGTTCGCCTCGTGGATGAGACGGCTCGCCGCATCAAAATTGCGCTTGAAGATGCGCTCGCCCGTCTTGAGGTAGAAATCGCGCAGGTCGGCGAGCACGTCTTCGCTGTGGTAGGTCGGCTCCTGCTGCTCCAGCTTGAGCATGGCCTTCAGCTCGCCAAAGCCGTCGAAGCCGAGCTTCTGCGAGAAGCGTACGATCGTCGTGCTCGAGACGGCGCAGGCACGCGCGAGCTCGTGGATGGAAATGCGCCGTGCCTTCGCACGGTGCTGCAAAATGTACTTCCATATGACCATATCCGTTTCGCCGAGCACCGTACGCTTGGCGTTGATCAGCTCATCGAGTTTCATCGTATCTCCCTTTTGCGCGCGAAAGGACCGCCGCCTTTCTGCGCGTATCGCGTATGTGGCATAAAGCATGGAACGGGATGCATGCCGTGGATCCGTCGGTGCAATGCTTTCTACTGAATATTAATATAACACAAACAAAAGGAAAAGAAAACCGCCTGCGAAAGCGACGGTTTCCATGCGCTTCGCGCGTTACCAACGATTGCCCTTCTGCCAAAAATCGGGCGTGAGCATGACGAGCAGCGTGACCATTTCAAGCCTGCCGAGCAGCATGGAAACGCAGATCACGCTCTTCGTGAAATCCGATAGTCCCGCATACGTCTCCGTCGCGCCCGCGACGCCGAACGCAGGTCCAATGCCGCCCATCGTCGAGATGGAAATCCCGATCGCGTCGAACGCCGCAATGCCGTCTGCCGTCAGCAGCAAGGCGAAAAATGCGATGAGGAAGATGTATAGGGAAAAGAACTGCCCGACGCGCAGGAGCGTCTCCTCGCTGACCTTCGCCCCGTTCATGCGCACCTCGACGACACGGCGCGGATTGAGCTTTTGATGCACGACCGCCCATGCGTTCTTCACGAGCAGCACGACGCGCGCGATCTTGAGGCCGCTCGCCGCTGAGCCTGCACAGCCACCGCCGACCATGAGCAGGAGAAAGATGCCCTTGGAAAAGCTCGGCCACATCTCAAAATCCGCCGAGACGAAGCCCGTTGTCGAAAGCGAGCCGACCTGAAAACTCGCATAGCGAAACGCCGTGCGCCAATCCAGTCCCATCGCACAGGCGAGATTCGCCGTGATGAGCGCCATCGCCCCCGCGAGAATCCCAAGATACCATTTGAACTCCGTATTGCGCAGGAGGACCGTAGGTCCTTTCTGCCAGACGCGGTAGTAAAGGCCGAAGTTGCCGCCCGCGAGAATCATGAATACGGTCATGGCAGTCTCAAGGCGGATGCTATGAAAGTGCATCGCGCTGTCATCATACGTAGAAAATCCGCCCGCGCAGACCGTGCTCATCGCGTGCATGCCGGCCTGCATCAGCGGCAGCCCGCAAAGCACGTAGATCCCTGCCACAACAGCCGTAAAGAATACGTACATCTGAAAGAGCGCCTTCGTCATGTCACGCAGGCGCGGCAGCACGCGCTCGCGCGTTGGTCCCGTCGTCTCCGCATTGTACATGTAGATCGTACTCTGCCCCGTCTGCGGCAGAAGCGCGATAAAGATGACGATGATGCCGAGCCCCCCAAACCAATTTGTCATCATGCGCCAAAAGAGCAGACTTGCGGGAAGTCCCGAAAGCGTCGGAAAAACCGTCGCCCCTGTCCCCGTAAAGCCCGAAATGCTCTCGACCAAGCCGTCTAAAAGCCCCAAATAGCCGCCCATCAGATACGGGAGCATGCCGAGCGCCGGCGCGATCATCCAGCCAAATCCCGTGACCGCGATGCCCTCGCGCATCGTCAGTGCCTTCTCGGAAGCGCGTCCCTTCGTGTAAAGATACGTGCCAAGGAAGGCGGCGAGCGTGCATGACAGGAGGAATGCGCGCGCCGAGGCTTCGCCGCGCACCATGGCCATCACGAGCGGAATGCCCATGACAGCCGTCTCCGCGAACACGAGCCGCCCCAAAATGTAGAGGATAACCCTCGCATCCACGCTTCTTCCCTCCTTATTTCCGTCACCAATGGCGGCGGAAATACCGCACGCCCTGGTCGAGCAAAATCAAAAACGAAAAAATCTCCACGCGCCCAAGCACCATGACCACGCTCGCGAAGAGCTGCATCCATCCCGGTGCCCACGAAAAGCCGACCGGCGCGAAAAGGGACGCCGCCGCGCCCGTGCTCGTGAGACAGCCCGCCGCGACCGCCATCGCGCGCATGAGCGGCAGCCCCGAAAGCGAAAGCACGAGCGAACTCGCAAAAAAAACCGCGACGAAAAGGTAAAAGAACGTCAGGATGCGCTGCGCGATCTTCGGCGCGACGGCAAGCCCGTCCATCTTGATGCTCACGACCATGTGCGGGTGCAGCGTGCGGCGCACCTCGGCGAGCGCAAGACGCACGAGCACGGCGACGCGCATGAGCTTCAGCCCGCCGCCCGCCGCGCCGATGCAGCCGCCGACAAACGCGAGGAGCAGCAAGTAGAGCCGCGCGAACGGCGACCAGTCTGCAAGCGGCGCGGCGACGTAGCCCGTCGTCGTCAGAAACGACACGGCATGGAAAAAACCGTAGCGCAGGCTGTCAAAGAGCGCGAGGCGGTCATGGAAAAAGAGCACCGCCGACAGCAGGAAACCGCTCGCGAGAATGCCAAAGACGTATAGGCGAAGCTCCATGTCGCGCCAAAGCAGCGCAAAGCGCCTGCTGTGCCAAGCGCGCCAGCAGAGCAGGAGATTCATTCCTGCAAACAGCATCGTGATGCCGCCCGCAAGCTCGAGCGCGCCGTTTGCGTGCGCGGCAAAGAGCGCATAGTCCGCACTGCCGCCCGACGACACCGTCACCATCGCGCGCGTCACCGCTGCAAGCGGCATAAGCCCCGCGAGGAAATACAGGACGGAGGAAACCGCCGTAAGCGCGGCGTATACCGAAAGCCCCTGCCGCACCGAGGCGACCATGCGGTTCCAGACCGGGCTGAAGGAGAGCGACTGCCGCGCCGTAAGCGTAAGCCCGAAGCAGCCGCTGACATTCGGCAGGATGGCGACGAGCACGATGACAAAGACGCCGCCGCCGACCCAGCAGAGCAGGCTGTGCCAGAGCACGACGGACCGCACCGTCACCTCCGGGTACGACAAGCAGCTCAGCCCCGTCGTCGTCAGTGCCGACATGCTTTCAAAAAACGCCGCCGCAGGCGAGGAAAGGACATGTGCGAGGAGAAACGGCTGCATGGAAAACAGCGCGAGGAACGGCCATACGCCGACCATCGCAAGCGCGCTCTCGACGACGCGCATCTGCCGCCGCCCGCCTTCGCCCATGGCGGCAAGGCGCGCAAGCAGCGTGCCGCCCGCCGCCGCGCAAAGCGCTGGCAGAAAAAAAGGAAGGGCATCTTCGCCCCAAAGCAGCGCCGCAGCGAGCGGCACGAGGAGAGCGAGCGCGAGAACCTGCGCCATGCGCCCCAGAAACAGCGGCAAAAGCGAATCCACCTGCCCCACGGGCTCTCCCTCCTTTCCGGTTCCCGCGATCACTTCCCCTTGAAGTACGCCATCGCCTGTTTCGAAAAATCCGTCTGCACGAACAGGATGACGCGGTCGCCCGCAAGGAGCGTCGTATTGCCGTTCGGAATCGCCGCCTCGCCGCCGCGCACGTAGGCACAGACGAGGCACTCGCGCGGCAGCGCCGCGTCCTTTAAGGGGATGCCGACGACGGGGGCGCCCTCCTGCACGATGACCTCGACCGCCTCTGCCTTCGCGCCCTCCAGGAGCGACACCGAGACGACGCCGCCGCGCCGCGCGAATGCGAGCACCTCGCTTGCGGGCAGGAGGCGCGAGGAGAGCACGATGCTCACGCCGACCTTCTCCATGAGCTCGACGTACTCGTTCCGTTCGACGCGCACGACTGTCTTCATGTCCTTCTTCGAGAGATGGCGCACGAGCAGCGCGAGCATGAGATTCAGCTTGTCGTCCTCCGTGAGGCAGATGACGACATCGGCATCCGCGACGCCCTCTTCCACCAAAAGATCCATGTCCGTCCCGTCGCCGCAGATGGAAAGCCCGTCCGTGAGCTTGTCTGCCATGAGGCGCGACCGTTCCGGGCTCTTGTCGATGACCTTGACGTGCACGCCCTGCGCCTCCAGGAGAAGCGCGAGCGCGCGCCCCGTACGCCCCGCGCCGATGATGACGACGCGGTGCAGCTTCCGCGCCGCGCGCTGCACGAAATTCTGGCTGAATGCTTCGATCTCCTCGGGGATGCCGATGAAATACGCGTTGTCGTGCGGCATGAGGCAGTCGTCGCCATGCGGGATGATCATGCGGTGATCGCGGAAAATCATGCCTGCGAGGACGCCCGGCGGCAGCTTGATCTTCTTGAACGGGATCCGCGCGAGCGGGGAGCGGCGCTGCACCTTCGTCTCGAAGAGCCGGATCTTGCCATGCGCGAAATCCTCGACATTGAGCGCGGCAGGCGTCATGAGGATGCGGTTGATCTCGTACGCCATGATGAGTTCCGGATTGAGCATGAGATCGATGTCGAAATTCTGCTTGAGGTAGTCCTTCGCCTCATGGATGAACTGCATGTCGCGGATACGCGCCGCCGTATGCGTGATGCCGTGCTTCTTCGCGAGGATACAGGCGACCATGTTGACCTCATCGCTCGCCGTCACCGCGATCAGGATATCCGCACCGCGCACATCGGGATCGTCCATCGTGATCGGGCTGGCGCCGTTTGCCGCGATCGCGAGCACGTCGAGCGTATTGCGGACGGCTTCAAGCTGCGCGTCGTCATGGTCGATGACGACGACGTCAAACTGCTCCTTCGACAAGAGCTCCGCAATGCTGTACCCGAGCTTCCCTGCCCCGACAACGACAATCCGCATAACGCGCCTCCTCAGTCACAAAAACACATTTTCATTATACCACAAAAGACACCTTCCACGACAATTCGCCGAAAAAGGTGCCGCAACTTGTGGAAACGCTGCATTCATCCGTGATGGTTTCGTGATGGTTTCGTAATGCTTTACGACTCGTTGACGAGCTTTCCCGTCATAGATTCGACCGTGAGCGCAAAAACATAGGCACGCGAAAACGCCTTGTGTATTTCCGCTTCCACCGCTTCTTTGCTCGGATAATACTTCCGCCCAAGCTTGCGGCAGATTTCCTCGCTCCGCGCCAAATCGTCCAGTATCGAAACGCGCCCGCGCACGATGACCGACGTTACGTTGTACGCCCACTCGCCTTCTCGGAGGAAGCCCTGATTGTAGGTGCAGAACGCGGCGCGCGGATCTTCCCGGATGCGCGCGAGTTTTTCGCCCTGCTTCGCGCCGTGGAAGTAAATCGTTCGTTCCGCTTCCGAATAGTAAAAGTTGATCGGCACAGGGTACGGATAGCCGTTTTCCCCGTTTACCGCCAGAACGCCGCGCTTCTCCGTCTTCAAAACGGCGATGCAGTCCGCTTCCGCCACCTGCTGCTTGAATCGCCGCATTTTTGCCCATTCCATCGAGCCGTCCCCTTCCTCTCAAAATCAGTCCGCAAAAAGCTCCGTCGAGAGGTAGCGGTCGCCACCATCCGGGAGAAGCACGACGATGTTCCTGCCCGCATACTCCGGGCGCTTCGCGAGCTCTGCCGCTGCGGCGAGCGCCGCGCCGGACGAGATGCCGACGAGCACGCCCTCGCTGCGCGCGAACTGGCGCCCGTACTGGAACGCCGCTTCATTTGAGATCGCGATGACCTCATCGTACGCCGTTCTGTCGAGCGTCTCGGGGACGAATCCCGCGCCGATGCCTTGGATCTTGTGCGGCCCCGCCTCGCCCTTCGAGAGGACGGGACTCGTCTTCGGCTCGACCGCGACGACGTGGACAGCGGCGTTTCGCTTCTTGAGGCAGCGGCTCACGCCCGTGAGCGTGCCGCCCGTGCCGATGCCCGCGACGAATGCGTCGACCTTGCCATCCAGCGCCTCCCAGATCTCAGGTCCCGTCGTCGCCTCGTGTGCGGCAGGGTTCGCCGGATTCGTGAACTGCGAGGGAATGAAGGAGTGCGGCGTCTCCCTGGCGATCTCCTCCGCCTTCGCGATCGCGCCTTTCATGCCCTTCGAGCCGTCCGTCAGCACGATCTTTGCCCCGTACGCCTTTAGGAGGTTGCGGCGCTCGACGCTCATCGTCTCCGGCATCGTGAGGATCGCCTTGTAGCCGCGTGCCGCCGCGACGAACGCGAGGCCGATGCCCGTATTGCCGGAGGTCGGCTCGATGATGACGCTCTCCTTCTTGAGCTTTCCCTCCTTTTCCGCCTGCTCGATCATAGCCTTCGCGATGCGGTCCTTTACCGAGCCTGCAGGGTTGAAATATTCGAGCTTCGCGTAAATATTCGCTTTCAGCCCGGTTGCCTCGATGAAGCGGTTCGCCTTGACGAGCGGCGTGCCGCCGATGAGTTCCGTTGCGCTTTCATATACCTTTGTCATGTTTGATCCTCCCGCAAATTTCCTCTCTTGATAACATATATGCTTGATATGTTTCATAGTGTACCATAGATGCGGCATGCTGTCAATATCGCCATCTTTTCATTTGAGGAAGTGCGGATACATTCGCCACGCCATCCTGACGCATCTTTTCCCCGCACTTCGGCGGAAAATCCTCCACGGCACCACGCTGCGTCCGGTTTTCCACCTCGTTCGGACGAAACATCTACGCCAATCTGACGAACTTCATTTTATCCGTGATTTCTTGACAAATGCCCTAAAATTTACTATGCTTTATAGGCGATAAAACGAAAAATATATACTGGTATACTGGAAAGGGAAACGAGGCAGACCATCATGAAAATCTCCGCAAAAGGCCGCTACGGGCTCGCCGCCATGACTTACTTGGCGCAGCACTATGCCGCCGCCACGCCGGTCACGATCATCAGCATCTCGGAAAATCTCGGCATATCGAAGATCTACCTCGAACAAGTCTTCGCCCTCCTGAAGCGCGCCGGCCTCGTCAACTCCATCAAAGGCAGCCAGGGCGGCTACCAGCTCGCCGAGAATCCCCGCGCGATCACGGCTTACGACATCCTTTCCGCCATCGAGCTATCCCTCATGGAGAAGGCGGCTCCCTCCTCGCCCGATAAGATGCCCGAGCTCGACCGCGCGCTCGTCTCGCGCGTCTTCGAGCCGCTCGACCGTGCCATCCACGAAGCACTCGCCTCCGTGACGCTCGACATGATCCTGACGGCGATCGCCGAGGAAAAGTCCGCCGAAAGTCTTATGTACTTCATTTGACCGCTCGATTGGATCGTGTTCCATGATATGGATTGGGTCTTTTTTCCTAATGTTTCTCGTATCCGTGAAAAAAACGATGCCAGCGGGATGTTCGCTTAGATAAAATCTTTCTTAAATGGACAAGCCGACCAAAATCCTTGAATTTCGCATAAAAACGGGAAAACCTCATTTCACAAGCCATTTCATCTATGGTATACTACGTTCGTCGGTGGACAGATAGCCCCGATTTGTGCACCAATCGAAACAAGTGGTTTCATGGATCCAGTTTATGGCACTGTGCCATGGTTTATTGGAGGTGTTTTTCCATGATGATCAACGACGTTCGTGTAAACATCGAAAAGGGGTCGTTTTCCGCAGCGGATGCGGCGCGCTATATCGAGCAAATCAAAAAGACTTCAAAATTTACGCTTAAAAAGATAACGTTTTCTCGATCAGACGACTTCCTCGATATCCGCTACTCCTTTAAGGAAATCCCTTTCGAACGGCTTCGGAGGCTGGCTTTCACGCCGTCTTCCGAAAAGCAGGCGGTCAACAACTGACGATGCATCGCATTGCAAGCACAGGGACGCCGTGCAGTTCTGCACGGCGTCCTATTTCTTGTCCTTTTTTCGGCGCATTCGGCGCAATGGTGTTTTCATTTTCCCGTGCGTATTGTAGAATAGAGACTATCCTGCTCATAATTTTCATGATGATGGAAAGAAGGCGTTCCTCACGGCCCATACTCTGCTCAAAACGCGCCGGCAAGCATTTTACGAAGGCGTGCACGACGGCATCCCCATCGCACTCGGCTACCTCGTCGTTTCCTTCACGCTCGGCATCGCCGCGCGAAACGCGGGGCTATCGCCCGCAGAAGGCTTCCTCGCGAGCCTCCTGAACAATGCGTCCGCCGGCGAGTACGCAGGATTTACCGTCATCGCAGCCGATGCGCCTTACCTCACGATCATCCTCCTCACGCTCGTCGCGAATGCACGCTACCTCCTCATGAGCTGCGTCATAAGCCAAAAGTTCGCGCCCGATACGAGTATATGGCACCGCATCTTCGTCGCCTTCGACATCACGGACGAGATCTTCGGCATCACGATCGCGCGCAAGGGCTATGTCGCGCCCTTCTACAACTACGGCGCGATGGCAGTCGCAATGCCGGGCTGGTCCATCGGCACGCTGCTCGGCATCGTCGCGGGGAACATCCTGCCGCCGTCCGTCGTCAGCGCGCTTTCCGTCGCGCTTTACGGCATGTTCCTCTGGATCATCGTGCCGCCTGCGCGCGCGGACCGCGTCGTCGGCGCGCTCGTCACGGCGAGCTTCGCCGCGAGCTTTGCCGCCGCGCACATAGGCGTCCTCGCCGCGCTCTCGGCAGGCACGCGCACGATCCTCCTGACGGTCGTGCTCGCAGGGCTCGGCGCCGCACTTTCCCCGATTGCAGAAAAAGCGGGCGCGGCAGAAAACTCCGCCGCGTCCGAAAAGGAGGACGCCTGATGCAGCACAGTATATGGACATATCTCTTCCTCATGAGCGCCGTGACGTTCGCGATCCGCATCGTGCCCGTCACGCTCCTGCGGCGCGAGATCCAAAGCCGCTTCCTGCGCTCCTTCCTCTTTTACGTTCCGTACGTGACGCTTGCCGTCATGACATTTCCCGCGATCACCGAAACGACACAGACGCCCGTATCGGGCGCGCTCGCGCTCGTCGGCGGCATCGTCCTCGCGTTTTTCGGCGCGAGCCTCTTTCAGGTCTCCGCCGCCTGCTGCATCATCGTCTTCGTCGCAGAACGCGTTCTCTAGGGCGGATCCCGTCAGACGGGATCGCACAAGTCCGTCTCGACGAGGCAGACGTAGGCGACTTTCCCATAGGCATGGCTCGTCACGGCTTTGCGAATATCGCAAACGGAATGGATCGTGCCTTTTCTGCCCTGAATGCGGTAACGCAGGCTTTTTTTCTTCCCCGCTGCCGCCTGCGCGAAAAGCTCCCGGCCGATGGCATCGCGGTCCGCCGGATGGATGAGGTTCAATGCCCTTCCCTGCGTGAACTCCATGAGTTCTTCGGGCGTCCCGCACTCCGCCAAGCGAAGCATTTCCGAATTGGCGTAGAGGATCCTCGTCTTTTCGTCTGCCGAACAGGCGAGCAGCGCATTGGGGATCTGCTCCGTAACATCGCGCAGATTGAAGCCGAGCGAGGAACGATCCATGTCCTCCATCGCCTCGTTATAGCGCAGGAAGTGGTTCTTTCCCTCCATTTTCACGGCGTAGAGCGCCATGTCTGCCTGATGGAAGAGACGCGTCATGGTGAGGCCATGCCCCGGATGATAGGCATAGCCGATCGAAATCGTGTAATCGTGCGCGGCGCCTTCGTACGTAAAGCGTTTCTTGCGCAGGTGCAGGCTGCGGATCATTTCTTCCGCCTGTGCTTCCGACACGTCGACGAGCAGGACCGTAAACTCGTCGCCGCCGTTGCGCCCGACGATATGACGGCCGGGGAAACACGCCGTGAGATCCCGTGCGAGCGCGCGCAGCGTCTCATCGCCTGCCGCATGGCCATAAAGGTCATTGATGAACTTGAACCCATCGATGTCGAGGCTGATGAGCGCCGCACGTTCGTTCGCGCAATCGCGCTGCCATTCCTGGAGCGCGGCATCGAGCCCGGCACGGTTCAGTATGCCCGTCAGCGCATCGTAGCGCGCCATGTGGCGCATCTGGTCGAGTGCGCCGCGCACGCGTTCCGTCATGATATTGAACGCCTGTGCAAGCCTTCCAAGCCCATCCTCATGATCGTCTTCGATGACGACGTGGTAGTCGCCAGCCGCAATGCTGTCCGCTGCGCGTACGAGTCCTGCGATGCGGTGGTTGATATGACGGCCGAGCATCGCGCTCAGGATGAAGAACGGGATTTCCACGAGGACGAACAGCGCGAGGAACTGCAGGATGATCTTTTGCATGCGCGCGTATAGCTCGCCCTGCGGCGCAATCCCCATGACGCGTATCCCGTTTCGGAGCGGCGCACACACCGCATCGTACTTCTCTGCATTGTGCGCATAGCGGATGACGTGCCCATGCCTTTCCGCCGATTCCGCATCGGCATCGCCCACAGGCTGGTAGCCGTAATCCGTGCTCGGTGCACCGAGCGGCACCCCTTCCGTGTAAAAACGCGTTCCCGACGGATCGACGAGGACAGCCCGCCCCGTCTCAAAGAAGTGGATCGCATCGACCTGCCGGATAAGATCGAGGAAGTTCAGATCGATGCCGCCGATGGCAACGACCTTGCCGCCAGAAAAAAGAGGCACGGTATAGGTAATGAGATAACGGTGCTGATTCGCGGAGTAGTACGGCTCGCTCCAACGCGCTTCCCCGCTCGCGACCACCTCGTCCACCTGGTCCCGATAAGCGGGCACATTCACTTCGTCCCCAGTGGGCGTCTTGTGCCACGAGCGGCGAAAGGCTCCCGTCCTGGCGTCGCGCGTATAGCAGAGCGAGCCGGCTTTCCCCGCCCCCTCATCGAGATAGTAGACGTAGTACGAGGCCACGGGAGCGAGCTCGCCGACCGCATCTTCAAATGCTGTGGCGACGTGATGCTCGAGCTGCGTGAGTGTCGCCGGGTCTTCGATCGCAGCCGGTGAATCCACCATGCGGTAAAGCATATTGGTCGCATGTGTGACGGCAAACTCCGAACGCTTCAACATGAAATTGAACTGCTCCGCGTTCTGCGAGACGATGCGCCCTACATTCTCGATCTCGTACTGCTCGGTGAGCCCCGACAGTTTCCATACCGTAACCGTGCCGAGCGCGACGGCCAATGCGACCATGCCGCCGATGCTCATGCTGATGATCTTTCCGCTCAAGGACTGGAAAAACCTTGCAATCCGTATCATGATGTCCTCTGCTCTTCCCCGCTCCATTCCTTCCATGCGGATGCCAATCCAACCCTATCAGATGATCCATTATAGCATAGGACATAGGACCGTTTCATCCCTTCTTCGGGAAAAAGAGGAACCGGTTTTGTTCCCCTTCCTGTTTTCCCAAGAAAGTCCCGAGCAAAAAGAGGAAGAGGGACGCGGTGATGCCGGTCACAATCGGGTGAAGCCCTGCGACCTTCAGCCCAAAATACTGCGCGGCACAATAGACGGCCGTCCCCCCCGCCATCGAGAAAAGCGCGCCAAGACGATTCGCGCGGCGCCAGTAAAGCCCAAAGAGCAGCACCCAGAAAAACGCCGTCTCAAGCCCACCGAATGCGAACATATTAATGAGCCATATCAAGGAGGGCGGCGTGAGCGCGATGAGGAAGACGAGCGTGCCGAGACCCGCCGTCACGAGGGTAGAGAGACGGCGAAGCGTGCGCGGCTTCACCTCGCGCCCGCTCTTTTTCGCGTGATGCAAGAATACGTCCTTGACGAGCGCCGACGCCGCGACGATGAGAAGCCCCGAAATCGTCGAGATCGACGCCGCGAGCGGGCCGACGATCGCAAATCCGACGAGCGCAGGCGGCAGCGCGTGGACGATCGCCTGCGGGATGACGAAGTCGACGCCGCCGTAATCCGCCGGTGTCCCCGTGAGCACGCCGTGCGCGAGGATCCCTGTGAAATTCACGCCGATGTTCATAAAGCCGATGACGAACGTGCCGATGAGCATCGCGCGGTGCAGGGAATGCGTATCCTTGTAGCTGATGCCGCGCACGACCGACTGCGGCAGTGCGACCGTGCAGATGCCGACGAGAAGCCACTGCGTGAAATACAGCCCCACCGGCATGTTCCCGTCCGCGAGCGGCGTGAGCATGGCGGGATGCGCGGCGCGGATATGCGCTAGGATCGCGGAAAAGCCGCCGCCCGCATGGAGCACGTAGGAAAGAAGCAGCACGATGCCCGCCATCATCACGAGCGCGCAGCACGTATCCGTAAACGCGACGGCGCGAAAGCCGCCGATCGCCGTATAGAGCACGACGACGAGGCCGAAGAGCACGAGTCCCGTCCCGTAGGAATAGCCCGTCACCGTGGCAAAGAGATTCGCACCGCCGACGAACTGCGCCGCCATCGTCCCGCAGAAAAACAGCACGATGACGAACGCCGAGAGCGCGGCAAGCGTATCCGATCCGTAGCGCGCGCGAATGAGGTCGACGACCGTCACCGCGTCGAAACGGCGCGCGAGAAGCGCGACGCGCTTGCCGAATACGCCGAGCACGAGGAAGATCGCCGTGACCTGCACGACGGCCATGTAGACCCAACCGAAGCCGACCGAAAAAGCCATGCCCGGGCCGCCGACGAACGAGCTCACCGAGCTGTACGTCGCGACCGTCGTCATCGCGAGCACGAATCCGCCGAGGTCGCGCCCGCCGATGAAGTACTGCGCGACGAAGCTGCCGTGCGCCGCGCGTCGCCGCACGAAAAGGCCGATGGCGACCATGAGCGCCATAAAGAGAAGGAGCGGCGCGAGCGCCGAGAGACGACCCTCACCCACGAGGACCGCCCCCCTCCAGATCCATGTCGCAAAAGACGATGCGGACGAGCACGGCGACGCCTGCCACGGCGAAGAGCCAAAAGCCGACCGTCGACGTCCATACCCAAAGGGGCAGGCCAAAAAGCTCCACATCGACCTGCGCAAGCCCGAATCCCAGAAGGATCCACGCGGCGATCAGCACAAGAAGCAGCAGCCCTGTGGCCGCTGCTTCTTTTCGTACCTGCCGGTACTTCTCATAATCATTCATTTTTATGCCTCCTTGTACAGTCGCGCCCGAATCAGCGCGTACCGTCAAGGAGAATCATAGCACAGGAATGCCCCTTCGTCCATAGGCAAATGTGCTACATGACCTCCCCGTTCATCCCGTCGGGATATTCCCGCTGATAGATCTGTCGGAATGCCCGCTTGAACATGAAGTAAGCGAAGGCGTGATACCTGCGGATGTATTCCATATAGCCGTGCTCCTTGATATACTTCCGTACCCCGGTGCTCGTATAGTAAGGGATGGGCGTCCAATTCGTGCCGTCCTGCGAGCACTGCAGCATTTTCCCATCGTTCACCAAGCGGTAGCAGCGCGTTTTGTAGGAACTGTGGTTGCCCTCCACATCCGCAAGGATCGATACATAGCCAACCGCGTAGTAGTAGTCGCCGTCCTCCTGCCGCACCGTGCACGAGGAGAGATCGAGGTACTCAAAGGAGTTCGCGTGCGAGTAAGTGAGCGGGTAGTTCGGGTCGCCGTCCAGCGGGTCGGAAAGCCCGAACGCCGCCTCCGCGCGCGGCAGGAAGATTCCGCCTGCTGCCAAAAACACAGCGAGCAGGAGGGCGGCAAGGCATGGATGCTTTCGCATGGGGATTCCTCCTTTTTGCTTCTGAATTTGCTTCCTTAATCGTATTTCTTTCGGATCCTTCTTCTGAATCGTTCTATATTTCTATTTCGCGAGAAATGAGCAAAAATCCTCCCCAAGATACGAGAGATACGAGCCGAAGAAGCAAGGCACGCAGAAAAAAGCCCTGCCTTTTGACAGGACTTTATGGCTTTATGGCTTTAGCCTTCAGCCTCACGTCATGCAAAGAGACCGGCCGCGTAGCCGACGATACCAAGGGCAAAGAGCCCGCAGATGAGGATGAGCGGGTTGACGCCCTTCTTCAGGAAGTACATGCACGCGAACGTCATCAGGAGCGGAACGATGCCCGGCATGAGGCTGTCAAGGATCGACTGCACGGTCGTGGCGATGACTTCGCCCCTGCTGTCCGTGTACGTCGAGAGAACGAGCGGCATGTTGACGGTCGTCCACTTCGCGACGAGTGCGCCCATGACGAGAAGGCCGAGGACGGAAGATCCCTCCGTGAGGCAGCGCATCTTGTTCCCGCCCATCTCGTCGACGAGCTCCGTGCCTTTGGCATAGCCGTACATGACACCGTACCAATTCGTCAGCAAGCGGATGAGGTTGAATGCGACGAAGAACAGCAAGGGGCCGACGATGCTGCCCGTCAATGCGATGCCTGCGCCGAGTGCGGCGAGGACGGGGCGCAGCGTTCCCCAAAAAATCGGATCGCCGACGCCGGCGAGTGGCCCGATGAGACCGACCTTGACGCCGGAGATCGCCGCATTGCTGATGGCCGCGCCGACTGCCTTCTTTTCCTCCATCGCGGCGATGATGCCCATGATCGGCGTCGCGAGGAACGGCTGCGTGTTGAAGAATTCGAGGTGGCGCTGCAAGGATTCCCGGTACGCTTGGGGGTCATCCTTGTAGACCCTCCTGAGCGCCGGGATCATCGAAACGCAGAAGCCGATCGCCTGCATGCGCTCGAAGTTGAAGGAGCCGGACAGGAAGTTGGACCGGATAAAAACGGAAATCAGATCGCCCTTGGATACTTTCCTATCCATCGCGCCGCCCCCTTGCACCCAATCCGAATCGCCGCTATCGTCAACGGCATCAACGGCATTTCCCGTGCCGCCGCCCGGATCCTGCGCAGCGGGATCGCGCGCAAGCCCCTTGATGTGGAAGTACGCGCAGATGAGGCCGACCGCGCCGATGCCGATGAGGTTGACGTTCGTGAAGACGGCGAGCAGGAAGCCGAGGAGAAAATACGGCATGAATGGCGTTGCGTTCATCTTGTTGATGACCATCGCATAGCCGACGACGACGATGAAGCCGCCCGAGACCTGCAGCCCGCGCGTGATGACCTCTGGGATGGAGCCGAGCATGGCATGGACTGGATCCGTGCCGGCGACGAGCGCGACGATGGCAGCAGGAACGGCGACGCGGATCGCCTGCAGGAAAAGGCCTGCGGCATGGCACATCTCGATGCCAGACGCGCTGCCCTGAAGGGCGAACCGATCGGCGAGATGCTGGAAGAAGACCGTGACCGTGCGGACGAAGATCGTGAGCGCCTGGCCTGCCGCTGCGAGCGGAACGGCGAGCGCGATGCCCGCACCGATGCTCTGGTGCCCGGCGATGACGAGGATCGTCGAGACGACGGATGCGAGTGCGGCGTCCGGCGCCATGGCAGCACCGGCATTCATCCAGCCGAGTGCGAGCATTTCGAGCGTGCCGCCGAGGAGGATGCCCGTCGTCATGTCGCCGAGCACAAGCCCCGTGAGCGTGCAGGCAACGAGCGGACGGTGGAACTGCGCTTCATCGAGGACAGAGCCCATGCCCGCGATAGCCGCGACGACGATGAGCAGGATAAAGGAAACGGATGTCATACATTACCCCTCCTTATGCAAGCGCGTAAACTTCGTCGAGCCGCTTCATGCAGCGCGCGATATGCGCAAGCGTTGCTTCATCCGTCACGGGACGCCCGGAATAGTAGCAGCGCGTCCTGCTCTCGCCCGCTTGCGGAAGCGCCGCCTCGCCGCCCAGCTCGTGGATGAGCTCGCGCACTGCGCCCGCGTTGCCGTCAACGAAGCAGACATTTGTGGGCAGGAGCGCGCGAAGCGTATCCTTGAAGTAATTGAAATGCGTGCAGCCGAGCACAAAGGCGCTGTAGTCCTCGAGCCGGAACGGCGCGAGCGCCTCCCGCAGGTAGCCCGTGACGCTTTCCGAACGAAATTCCTCGCGCTCGGCGAACGTCACGAGGCGCGGCAGCGCGATGCAGTCGACGAGATGGCGATGGTCGATGCGGGAGAGCAGCAGGCGGAGCTTCTCGCCCTTGACCGTCACGGGCGTCGCCGCGACGAGCACGCGGCGGCTTCCATCGAGGTCGAGCGCGCGCTTGACCGCAGGCTCCATGCCGATGATGGGAATCGCATAGCGGCGGCGCATGTCCGCGATCGCGACAGACGTCGCCGTGTTGCACGCGGCGACGATCGCGTCCGCACCCTCGCCGACGAGAAAGTCGAATGCCTCCGTCACGTAGCGCAGGATATCGGCGCGGCTCTTTTCGCCGTACGGCACGTGATCCTCGTCGGCGTAAAAAAGAAAGTCGGCGCACGGGATGGCCTTTCGTGCATGGTGCAGGACGGAAAGCCCGCCCAGCCCCGAATCAAAAAACGCGATCTTCAATTCCTACCCCTCCCAAGGGACCCCATACTGGCAGCTTCATTTCCTCCGCACTTCGCCAAAGCCGCTTCCCCCTGCTTCAGAAACCGGCTCTATGGGCGGATGCGCTTTCAGCCAAGACGACCAAGACGTCCGATAGCCGTCCGCATAGCACGCCTGCACGTACTGGTAAAAATGTGCCATCATGCGAACCTTCTCTTCGTAATACGGCGTCTTCCAATCGGCATCGCTTCCCGCCTCGATGGGATAAGCGCCGTAATAAAACCCGCCGATCTCATGCTCGCGGCAGAGGATGTCGCCGAGCGGGACGCCCGGATTTCTCATCATGTCGGTCATGACCATAAATGCCGTCGTGCGCCCGACGCCCGCCTCGCAGTGAAAGTGAAGCCATGCATCCTTCGGCACGGTGCGGTAAAAGCGAATGAATCGGTCGATCTCTTCCGCGCTCGGCCATACGTGATCGGTCGCCGTGATGCGGACGTAGCGCATGCCTGCCGCCTCGGCGACCTCCCGCTCCGTCGCATAGCGCATGACGCGGCGCACCGTGCCACCTTTCGGGAGCTTGTGCTTATCGAGCGGGGCGATGTACGCCGTGTGGCCACACGCTGCCCGCAGGCGGCGGCGCTCGTCGGCGCGCACGGCGCCGTGGCTCTTGCCGATGTTTGCCCAGTCGCGCCGCCCGTACCAGCTCACGGGAATATCGTCGAGAAATCCGTGCGATTCCTGCCGCAGGTCGACGTCGTAGATCGGCCCTGCCGTCTTTTCGCGCAGTTTTGCCACGACGTTCTTAAGCTGCGCAGGCGTAAAAGCGGCACTGCCCGAAATCGAAAGGGAATCCAGCCCCTCACGCGACGGCACATAGCCCGCTGCGAGATGAAACCGCTTCGCAGGCGCATGAAAGGCGTCCTGCGCCGTGCGGAAATGGCGGGGGAGCTCCGTCTTCCCCGCACTGTCGAGACGCCAGACGAAGCCCTCAAAATCGCGCGGATCTATCGCCTGAAGGATGCCCTCTGCCTGCATGCCCTCTGCCTGCATGCCCTCTGCCTGCACATCCGCCTTCTCATGAGCAGACGCATCCGCCGCATCCGCCGCGCCCTGCGCGCCCATGCAAAGCGCACCGGCAAAAAGCAGCACGCCGGCGACGCGGACTGCCCCTTTTCCAGAAAACTCCATCATCTGAAACCCTCCTCTTTGCTGTCGCACCGCTCGATGCCGTCCGCAGCGAGCAAAACACATGCTCTATTATAGCACATATAGCGCACAATCCGAAATACGGCGTGCTATAATAAACGCATCCCCGTATTTCGTATCCTCGTATTTCGTAAAAGAAGGATCGCTATGGCTCATTCCCCCGTATCACTCCTCCTCGACTTTCTGTTCCCGCCGCGCTGTCCGCTCTGCCGCGCCTACGTAGAAACGCGCGGCACGCTCTGCGCGGCCTGCCGCCAAATGGTCCTGCGGCCGCACCGCCTCGCGCTGCCGCCCGCACTCGCCGCCATCGTGCACGAAGCATGGGCAGTCGCGCCGTACCACGAAGGGCTGCAGCCGGTCATCCGCGCGCTCAAGTACGGAAGGAAGCGCGCCCTCCTCCCCGCCTTTCACACGCTCCTTGCCGCCGGCTTGCCGCTTCTGCGTGCCGACTTCGCCGTTCCCGTTCCGCTTCACGCCGCGCGCGAACGCGAGCGCGGCTTCAACCAAGCGGAGGCGATCTTTCATGCCTACCTCGCAGCGCAGCAGATCCCCATCCTCCGCGCCCTTGCCCGCACGAGACCCACCCCGCCGCTCTACGGGCTCGCTCCGCACGAACGCAAAGCGGCGCTTCGCGGCGCATTTGCCCTTGCGGAGCCCATCGCGATCCGCGGCAGGCACATCCTCCTCATCGACGACATCCTGACGACAGGCGCGACGCTCACCGCCTGCGCCCATCTGCTGAAGAAAGGCGGCGCCGCGCGGATCGATCTGCTCGTTCTCGCGAGCGACCACGCGTAACCATAGCGCAAAAACAAGAGCGGCATCCCTGCCTCGCAAATAAAAACCCATGGCTTTTCTTCCTCGTAAAATGGATTTGACACACAAAATACGAAAAGAAGAATTGCCATGGATTCATTGCAAACTGCCATAGAACCAAAGCAAAAAGAATATTACGATGTCATCTCCGACAAAATGCGATAGTCTTCTTTCACATCTTGGTAGATTTTCTGATATAATCCATACCCCTTCTGATAATATGCCACATCCCTTGGGTTCGGTTGCTTCATCGTATCTGCAAAACCCACGCAGCTACATGCCTGATCGATGGATGAATACGCGCCTACGCCAACCGCTGCCAAAATGGCGGCTCCCAGCGCTCCATTTTCCGCATAATCATCAGCCAAGACCTTGCAATTATACATATTGGCCAAAATGCTTCTCCACAGCTTGCTTCCAGCGCCACCGCCACAAACCTTCATAGAAGAGAACGCGATTCCCATATGCTCAAAAACCGCATGGCAATCCTTCAAGGAATAGGATACGCCTTCCAAAATGGAGCGAATTACATCCCCGCGCGTATGAATCCCTGACAATCCAAAAAACATACCACGCGCATACGAATCCAGGATTGGCGATCGCTCTCCCATAAGATAGGGAAAATAGAGCAGACGGTTCGCGCCGCATGGCGATGCCTCTGCTTCGCGCATAGCTTGGGATACCGATATTTCGCCTTTAAGCACTTTTGTCAAAAACCAGCGCAAAGACTCGCCAGCGGACAACGTGCACCCCATGGTAATCCACGCATTCGGCACGGCATGGCAAAACGTATGCACGCGCCCTTCCTTATCAATACGCGGTGCATCCGTATGCGTCAGCAATACGCCGGATGTGCCGATTGTCGTAAAAGCGCGTCCTGCTTTTATCGTCCCCGTGCCAATTGCCGCCGCCGCATTGTCCCCTGCCCCGCCAACGACCGGCGTTCCCTCTGCCAATCCGAAATATCTTGCCGCCTCTGCTGTAACGTATCCCGTAATCGCCACAGATTCATGCAGCTTCGGCAACCACTCCGGGCGGATTTCCAGTCGCTCTAAAATTTCAGCGGACCACTGACGAGCGGGAACATCCAAAAGCTGCATGCCGCTTGCATCCGACACTTCCGTATCATAACGATTGGTGAGCAACAGACGCAAATAATCTTTCGGCAGCAAGATATGGGAGCATCGCGCATAAATTGCAGGCTCGTTTTTTCTTACCCAAAGAATCTTTGATGCCGTAAACCCCGGAAGCGCTGGATTTGCCGTAGTTGCTATTAACGCATTTTTCCCGATTCGCTCTGTCATTTCCTCGCATTCAGCAACCGATCGCTGGTCACACCAAAGGACAGCAGGACGCAATACATTGTTTTCTGCGTCCAACATGACCAAGCCATGCATTTGCCCTGACATGCCTATGCCAATGAAATCGGATGCATCGATCTTGCCTTCACGCATTGCCTGGGAAATGGCATTTTTTGCCGCTTTCTTCCATTCAAGCGGATTCTGTTCTGCCCAGCCATTTCTCGGTTGGTCCAGCGCATAACTGGAATTTCCCTTTGCTGCAACATGAAACGCCCGATCAAAAATAACCGCCTTTGTATTCGATGTGCCTATATCAATGCCGAGAAAATACTCCATTGCGTATCACCTCCCGGAGCGTTTGCCATAGGCAATGTAATCTTTATAGTCTTTGAACATCAAATGCTGGGGAAGCTCGTCCTCTTCCACTTTTGGCAGGCGCGACTGCGCATGAAGAAAGCGGTTGTCTGTCCGGTCATCATTGGTCATCGAAACCTCAAACAGGGCAATATCCCCAGTTCCCGGAATACCTTGCCATTGATGATATTGCTTTTGGTTTAATGTGACACTTTGTCCAGGTTTTAAGACGATACTGCCACCTGCATGGATGACAATTTTTTTGCCGTCTACTTTTACCTTAACCGGCGTATCCGAAAGTTGTTCATTTTCATCCGAATTATACAATACAATCCGCAGGTCGCCTCCCCCACGATTGATAATATCTTCCATCTTGTACCAATGAAAATGAAAGGGAAGAATCTGTCCATCCCGAACGAAGAGAAGTTTCTCGCAATATGGTTTCGGATACCTGTCTTTGTGCTTGTAGTTCCCATTCCGAAAAGTAAATGCGGTCAGCCCGGTATGCAAAAAATCATTCGTGTCGAAATCTGTAACATCCCACCCAAGCATGTTATCGACAATCTCTTCCTCATCTTCCTGAACCTTTCTCCAGTCTTCTGGCGTATAATAAGCGAACGGCGGCAACGGAATTTTAAAATCTTCCGTTGCCTGGATGGTATACTGAATGATTTGATTAATATCTGATCGTTTCATTTTCATCCTCCTATAGTATATAATATCCGAATTTTCGGAATCACGAATTCATCCAGCTGCTTGGCTTCTTTTTGTTCGCATCCCCTTCACAAAAACAGCAAAGGAATGCTTCTCGAATTCCGTATGTTTGAAAAAGAAAATACGGTCTCACTATCATATGGTCGGCCTAGTGCTATGATCACCCTTTCAGGGGATTCCGAATGGATCCGATCTGGAAGAGCTTGCGTCTCCAAGGCAATGCCGGCATGAGGTATCAGTTTCCCCTCTTCCAGTAAAATCTTGCTCTGAACCTTATTGCAGGTATACACTACGACAGATTCCTCGCTCGTCTGAAAATCCACGCAAATACCAGATTTGCGAGACAGTAATTTCCCGATATGTTCCTTCCCAGCAAAACGAAAAGCATGATCATATCCACCATGAACCAATTTTTGCTGCAGATGCGCATCCATCCCGTATTCCCCTATGCGACGCAAGGTTCTGAAATCAAAAATCTTCTCATCAGCACAGGAAATAAATTGACCGGTTGGTATCGTTTTCGCATCTACCGATTGAACACAGTCTGCCTGCAGACTTAGTTCATGGTCTAATATGGTCGGTGATGCACCTATGCCATCCAGATTAAAGTACATATGACTTGTCATATTGCATAGTCCAATTTTATTGCTGTCCGCATGATAGTGTATACGAAACTCATCCGATTCATTCAGGGAATAGGTTACACGTACGTTCAGATTGCCCGGCCAGCCATCGTGCTCCAAATCGACATGATCGAGAACCAGCCGATCCTCTCTGTCCTCCTCTATTGGGATGATGTGCCAAAAGCAATGATGGAATCCTCCATCCCCACCATGCAGGCTACAGGTTCCTTCATTTTTTTCAAAATGCAAAGACGGCCCATTGGGAAGATGACAGCTCGCATTTGCTATGCGCCCTGCCACTCGACCTATCACAGTGCCCAAAAACATAGGATTTTCTTCATACAGGCTTATATCTTCATAGGCCAAGATTCTATTCCTTTTGTAATTGAACTTGTCCGGATAAATGATGCGACGTATGATTCCCCCATAATTCAAGACAGAAACTTCCATACCATGAGTATTTTTCATGGTATACTCCCATAGCTCCAATCCACGAAAGGCACCCAACTTTTCATTTTCAATCACAAGAATTCCCCTTCCAAAACAGAAATGCGCCATTGAACCGCATCCAAGTTGACGCACTTCCATTTTGCCATGACTTCATCATCCAGAAATCTTGATTTGTGACGAGTCGAGTTCTTTTTCCTTCTCCTCAACCGAAACGACTTCATCTTCTGCCTTATGCTTGAGGAACTGCAGACAAATCGCAAACGCTGCAGATCCAGCAAAAAGGCTTAACAGCCAAAGTCCGGGATTCGCAATGCCAGGGAGCGCAAAGAAACCGCCTGCCGGTACGGTCGAAGCACATTGCCAGTACATAACGAGTGCCCCATCCACGGCTGCACCGACAGCCGTGCAAATCGTGATACGAAGCAAATCATTTAGGATAATGGGGTAGGAGCCTTCCGTAATCTGGCAACACCCCATAAGGAATGCCGATTTCAGCGCATCCTTTTCTTGCGCAGAGAACAATGTACGCTTTGTCGCCTTGCTTAGGAAATAACCAATCGTCAAGCCAAATGGTGCAATCATGGAAGCAGAAATCAAAACGGAAATTGGAGTGCCAATCCCTTGCGTCATCAACTGCATGACGAAAACAAACGTCACCTTGTTAATCGGACCGCCATAGTCAACGGCAGACAGGATTCCCAGCACAAGCCCAAGAACGATGACCGATCCACCGGAGCTTTGCATGCTCGTCAGTAACGCGTATATCCCATCGGTCAGAACAAGAATCGGAACACCGACAACGTATTGCATGAATACGCCGACAAGAATCGTAGTGAGCAATGGAAGAATCATTTGCGGAACAATTCCCTCCATAAACGATGGCACTCGGATTACTCTTTTCAAATAATTAACGCACCAGCCGCCAAGGAACCCAGTCAGCAAGCCGCCCAAAAAGCCATAGCCGCTCGCCTTGCATAACAGTCCAAGCAAAAACCCCGGTGCAATGCCAGGACGGTCAGCAATGGAATAGGCGATGAAGGTAGAAATGAATACAGGCAACATCCCCAAGCCATTCCCGCCCAATGTAGTAAGCGCATCCGGAAGCGAGAATCCCGCTTTGTAGTCCGTAATGGCATGTCCTCCGCAGACATTGCCGATTACCATCAGCATGCCAGCAGCACAAACAAATGGGATCATAAACGAAATTCCCGTCATCACATGCTTCCGTATTTGAAAATTTGCCATTTATCTCACTCCTTTTGTGCAATCTCTTCCAACTTTTTGACCAAGGCTGTTGGTGAATGAATGGCCACCTCCGTCGGTATCTCAACAATTTTTTTCCCGTCGAACCGTTCCTTTCCTTTGATTTGAATATCCACAGCAAGAACAACAATATCCGCAGCTTCAATTTCCTCGGGTGTCAAGGCATCCTCCGTGCCAATCGTTCCCTGCGTCTCAATATGAATCTTATGGCCTGCTTGCTCTCCTGCCTGAATTAATTTTTTCTTCGCTATATAAGTATGTGCAATTCCTGCAACACACGCTGAGATCCCAACAATATTCATAGGTTTTCCCTCCCAATGGATTGTCCCAAAGATGCTTCTCATGCAACAATGGCATGCAAAGCAGCATGGCGTTCATTCACAGCGAGAAGCATTTCACTTGGTCCACATCATGAAACAATGCCATTTTTTCCTCCATCGTATCCCTGGCCATACGAATGCATGACGGATAAATTACATTGGGCTCACGCTCAAAGCCTTTATCGTTCAAATATTGCTCAACCCCCTTCATGAAACTGAACTTGATGTCACTGGAAATGTTAATCTTACAGATACCGCGCTTTACCGATTCAGCGATTTCCTCATCCTTATTGCTGGAGCCGCCATGAAGCACGAGGGGCGTGGAAACGGCATGGCGGATATCCGTAAGCAAATCCAGCTTCAGCTTCGGGACAAAACCTTTCGGATAAATCCCATGCGCCGTGCCAATCGCGATTGCCAAAGCATCGACACCCGTTTCTTCAACAAAGCGTTTCGCATCTGCCGGATTGGTATATGTAACTTTTGTCACGCCGCCTTCAATCGAATCACCCGTCTGCCCGATTGTTCCCAGTTCACCTTCAACGGTAACACCAAGCGGATGGGCTGCAGCAACAACCTTTTTCGTAAGAGCAATATTTTCTTCAAATGGCAAGAGCGAACCATCGATCATGACCGATGTAAAGCCTAATTGAATCGCATGCAGGCACTGTTCATAAGTGCCGCCATGATCCAAATGGATGGCCACAGGAACCTTGGTATGATTGGCTTCGTAAATAACACTGCTTACAAAACTATCCCGAAGGAACTTCAATTCATCCGGATGAACCGCCATAATGACCGGCGCCCTTTTTTCCTCGGCGCTTTCCATCATTCCGGACAAAAGCTGACCCGTTCCTGCATTAAAGGCCGGCACCGCGAAATGATTTTTCTGAGCAACCTCAAGCAGTTCTTTCATTGTTACCAACATAACAAAACCCTCCTTAAAATAAGCCACAAATGATATATCAATTCATCTCTTGTGATAAAAGATGAATGATTTCCTTTTTGTCATCCGTCTCCAGCAATCGCTTCAACGTATCATCGTCAGCCAAGGCCATGGCTACCTCTGACAAAAGCTTTAGGTGCACATTTGTCGTATCCGCATTACGTACAGCAAAAAGGATAACGACCCGCACCGGTTCTCGGTCTAGACTTTCCCATGGAATCCCATCCTTGACACGCCCAACAGCGATTGACGTCGCTTTGACCGCATCGGATTTCCCATGCGGGATGGCTATATGGTTCCCAATTCCCGTCACTCCTTCTTTCTCCCGTTCAAAAACATCTTTGATGAAATCTTCTCTGTCCGTTACATTTCCCACCTCGTACAATCGATCAACCAATCCTTCAATTGCCTCGCGTTTGTTGCGCGCGACCAAATCTAAATCAATCAGTCTCTCATTCAATATTCCATCAATTTTTCTTGATGCCATCTTCTTCACGCCTTCCATCATGCTCAACATCCCATGCTATTTTCATATCGCATGCCCGTTATTGTGCGATTCGTTCCAGCAGCAACTCAAAGCTCGGATTGTCAATCAGCTCGCGAACACCAAGTCCTTGAACAAAATAGTCGTAAATCCGATTGAAAATATCTTCCCACATACGCGCATTGCTCTTTGGTATACTCAGGCAAAACACGACCTGCACTCTCTCATACGACCACAAAACCGGCTCATTCAAGACCGCAACAGCAATCGCTGGCTTCGACGCACCACTCTCAAGCGCATGCGGCATGGCAATCAACGATCCAATTTCAGTCGAGGACATCTGTTCTCGTTCATAAATGGACTTTTTTATCGTCTCATCAATGTACCCATGCTCCAGCATGTGCAATGTAATTTTCCCCAAAACCTCTTCTTTCGATTTCGCCTGCATATTCGGGAAGAAAAGCTCCCTGTGAAAAAATGCCTCTCTTTGACCATTCGGAAGGAACGCCTTCTGCATTCCCAGTATGGCCTTTTCCAGCATGCGCATATCCGAGTCGCCAATGACAGGATGCACATAGATGATCCGGGCTTGCTTCTTTTTTGCTTCCATTTCTGGAAGCGGCACCGTAGAAATAATCAAATCCATGCTCTCTGCCTCGTTTTCGGTCAGTTCATATCGGTGACACATCTTTGTGATTTCTATATATCCACCAAAGTGCCGAACAATCGTTTCCTTCATGAGAAGCGACATCGTCACGCTCGTGTCACAAATCAAAACACAGGATTTTTTTTGCAGCCTCATGCGCTCCATTGCTGCGCCGAAATGGATTGCCAAAAACCCAATCTCATTTTCATTCGTTTTGATGCTTTCCTTCGATTCCACAATCCTAGACGCAATGACCGCGAACTCGAATGCAAGCGGGAAATCCTTTTTAATCACTTGCAAGATCTCATTTCGGACGCCAATGTTAAAACGCAGCCTATGCAGCGCTGCTTCCAAATGGATTTGCAGCCCTGTAAAAAGCGTCTCATCTTGCTGAAAATCCACATGATATTCGACACTTATCTTTTGCAATATAGCTGCCACCAAGCATCTCGTCTCTTGGTCCAGCGAGGCATCCTGCGCAAAAATCCGCTCACTTGCCACCAAGTGCTGCGCAATGTAGAAAATCTCATTTCCGATATCAATATGAAGCTGTCGTCTCAGTTTGGATACAATGTCCTTCGCAACAAGGAAGCTTTTTGTGGAGTGCAGGAAGGAAATCTCCTCAGCAGAATATTCCACCGTTGCCTTTACCTCAATCCGGCGCAAAACGATGAGGATATGAATGACAATCCCATGAAATGCTATATCGGACAATGGAAAGCTATAGTGCATCACGCTGCCTAGGACAATCTTCTTTACGCACTCAATCTCGCGCCTAGAAAACACGCTGTCATAAAACGCATTGTGCCTTCCGCTGATTTCCATATTGGCAAAAAGCATATCCGCAATCGCTTTTCTGATTTTTTCCTCCCCGCCCTCAATTCGGATCTTCCCTTCTCGATCGGCCTTTAATCGAAGCCTGTACCCTCCTAGGGCTGCTTCCATCTCCTTCCAGTAATTTTTCAGCGTAGTAAGACCGATAAACAGCTCTTCTGCCAAATCCCATTGGCTCAGCTTTTTCTGATGAAGCGCCGAGAGAAGTATCTTCGTAAGAATGTATTTCATGCGTTCTTTTTGCGATGTGCGCCCTTTCCGCCTGGCCAAGCCGCGCAACCGTTGCACAAACGCCTGCCAAACCTCCATGTTCACCACTTTCAGCATATAGCCTACCCGCGGCTTGACAATCAGGACGGCGCCATTTGCCTGAATCCATTTACGTACTTCCTGCATATCATTTCGCACGGTATGCGGGCTGCTTTCCACATAGGTGGAAAGCAACTTGCTCGTCAACGCCCCCCGCGCTTCAGCAAGAGCAAGAAGCAGTTTGACTTCCCTTCCCTTCAGCCGATCTTCCATCGTCGTACCTCCCTCCCGCTTTCATCTTAATCCTTATTATAGTTGCGGCTTTTCTCCTTTCATAGACTAATAATTGGAACATTTTGTCTGCATTGCGCCAAACATCGGACAAGAAAACACTTCCTGATTCCTGCGAACGCAGCTAGAGACTCTCTCTGCCATTTGACCGGCAACCTTCCAATGTAAAATGATCATGCGGAGCACAAGGATCCCACATTTCCGTTATCCCTTTCAAAAGAATAATTAGAGTAAATGATAATTAAGTGCGCTAAAAATAGAGAAAATATCTTGCCAAAACTCTTGCAATCCTCTGACAACTATGCTATACTATGGGTAACAAGAGGAGATAGGATGCAAAGCGCGATCAAGCAGTCCGAAAGGATGAAAGCAGTGCCGTGCTCCTGCCGAAACAGGCTCTCCTCGAAGCAATGGATTCTGCCGAAAGGATGTGAGGCAATATCGAAGCTAAGATTTGGCGGAGCTTCTCCACCACCTGACAAGGCGCAGCATTGAAGTGCATTCCTCCTCACGGCAGGGATGCGGCAGCATGATGACTAGGAGTCGCCAGCCGGCCGCATGAGCCAAGGGAGCAATAGCGCCAAGGATCGGGAAAGGATGGGAAGGACGCCCCCGTGGGTATCTCCCACATCATCTGGGAAGCCATCGATATGTGTAGCTGGTATGGGTATCCCCCTTCGGATTTCCACTATCGCCTATCGTTATCGGTAACGGACGGGATGAACTGCACGTGCAAATGTGATTTTGGTATCACGGTTGCCTTAGCTAGGCATTCGATATGCAGCTTTCCTGCTCGAGAGGGAATCGTTGCAGACAACTAAATAGAGAAGAAGGTAATTTGTTATCTATGAGGACCCCCAAAGGAAAACGGCTCTTATGACGTCTGTGAGCGTCTGAGAGCCGTTTTTCACTTCATTTATATTTTATTTCGTTTATGTGTCACTTCGTTTACGAATCCTCGTAGGCGCGCACGCGGAGCGTCAGCCCGCGATCCGCGCAGATCTTGCGGCATTTCTCGATTTCATCCGGTCCCTCGACCTTGTCAACGATCGTGAGCACGACGTTCGGCACGTAGGGCTTGCAGTGCTGCGCAAAGGCGAGCATCGCCTCGTACGACTTCTCGCCGAACTTCGCGCGCGTGAGCGCGAGGTAGCGCGCGGCATTCGAAGCGTTCAGGCTGATCGAGACAGTATCCAGGATGCCCGCAAACTCCGATGCGAACACCCTGCCGTGCTCGAGCTCGCCAAGCCCGTTCGTATTGACGCGCGTGGGGATATCGGGATGCATTCCCTTGACGTAGCGCAGGAGCGCGATCAGGGCTTCAAGTCGCTCCGTCGGCTCGCCGAAGCCGCAGAAGACGACTTCCTTCACGTATTCCCACGGCACGCCGTCGAGCTCCGCCTCGACCTCTTCGACCGTCGGCTCCCGCTTCAGCCAGAGCGATGACTGCTCCGCCATCTTCTTCATTTGGCGCAGGCAGAAGGTACAGGCACAGTTGCAGCGATTCGTGAGGTTGACGTAGAGCCCGCGCCTGCCCTCCGGCTGTTCCTTCAGCGACTCTTCCATCGGCAGGTAGCGCCCGCCCTTATGCGTGGCATAGACGATCATGTCTTTCGTTCTCCTTCAAAAAACGCGTGCAGCATGCTCTCGCATGGTGCACGCATACACCAAACGCTTTATTTCAGCTCGCAGAGGTACTCCTCGAACGGCAGCCCGTAGTTCCAAGGCAGATCGAGCTCGACGGCGTAGGCAAGGCACTTGCTGATGAACGCCGCCGCGCGCTCCGTCGCCGTCATGAGGGCATCGCCGCGCACGAGAGACGCCGCGACGATAGCGGCGAAGGCATCGCCGCTGCCCGAGCGGTCGCCGCCGATCTTCGGCACGGCAAAGACGCGCCCGCGCCCTGCCTCGTAGACGAGCATGCGGACGGTATCGCCGCCGTCCAGCCCCGTGATGACGACCTGCTTCGGCCCCTCGTCCGCGAGCGCCGCCGCCATCTCCTCAAGCGCTTCATCCGTGACGATGCCGTCTTTCGGATAGGGCCTTCCGAGAAGCTGGCAAGCCTCTGTGAGGTTCGGCGTCACGAGATCGGCAACGTGCAGCAGGCGTCGCATCTTCTCGCACATCTCCTGCGTATACGATGCGTAGAGCTTCCCGTGGTCGCCCATAACGGGGTCGACAAAGACGCGCGTCGCGTGCTTCTTGAACCGCCGCACGAAGCCCAAGACGATCGCGATCTGCTCCGCCGATCCCAAAAAGCCCGTCGCGATCCCATCGAAGACGAGCCCGTTCTGTTCCCAGCTCGCGATGTACGGCTCCATGCGCGCCGTGTAGTCGTCGAGATAATGGTTCGGAAAGCCCGTATGCACGGATAGGATCGCCGTCGGCAGCGGGCACGCCTGCACGCGCATCGCCGAGATGAGCGGCAGCTCGACGGCGATCGAGCATCGCCCGAACCCCGTCATGTCGTTTACGAGCGCAATGCGCTTCTGCCTTTTTTTCGTACTCAACGATTGTCCACCTTGTCCATAAAATAGAGGTCGTGCTCCATGAAGCGGTGCGCCGCGAGCTCCTCGTACTTCGTTCCCTGCCGCCCGTAGTTCGCCCACGGGTCGATCGAGATGCCGCCGCGCGGCAGGAACTTGCCCCATACCTCAATGTACTTCGGATCCATGAGACGCACGAGATCCTTCAGGATGACGTTGACGACGTCCTCGTGGAAATCCCCGTGGCTGCGGAAGCTCACGAGGTAGAGCTTCAACGACTTGCTCTCGACCATGCGCACGTCCGGCACATAGGAGATGTAGATCGTCGCGTAGTCGGGCTGTCCCGTGATCGGGCAGAGCGCCGTGAACTCCGGGCAGTTGAACTTCACCCAGTAGTCGCGGCCTTTGTGGCGGTTCTCGAACGTCTCGAGAATCTCCGGGCAGTAGTCGTAGTGGTATTGCACCTGCTTCTTGCCGAGCAGGCGGAGCCCTTCGT
Organism: Mitsuokella sp. oral taxon 131 str. W9106; assembly: GCF_000469545.1. Classification (GTDB taxonomy): domain Bacteria; phylum Bacillota; class Negativicutes; order Selenomonadales; family Selenomonadaceae; genus AWVT01. The sequence goes on from NZ_KI273056.1 coordinate 104,754, forward strand.
TTTTCTTGTCGCGTGGCATTGCGCACCTCCCATCCGCAGGACGCCCGATCCTGCGCGCTTCTTTTTCACGCGCTCCCCGTGAGGAACTTCCTCTCGAAACACCCCGCACGCTTCGGCCTGCCGAAGCGGTATCTGCATGGAGTTCGCATGGCAGTGCTTCGTCAAAAGCTCGTATTCCTCCTCCGCCTCGACGCCCTCGCCGCACGCCTGGATGCCGATGCTGCGGCAGCGTGCGGCGGTGCACGCGATTTCTCCTTTATGATAACGAATCACAGGAGAAGAATCAAGCACCGCCGTCACAGAATTTGAGTCCGATCCCCATTCATGTTATGATAGGAAAAAGAAAAAAGGAGGAACTTGCTTGAACGACTATCGCCTCTACCTCTTCGACTTCGACTACACGCTCGCAAACTCCGAAGCGGGCATACTCAAATGTTTCCATCTCGCACTCCGGGGTGCGGGCTATCCAGACGTGGCAGACGACGCCATAAGGCGCACCATCGGCCTGCCGATGGCAGACGCCGTGCAGCAGATCATAAAGGGCACGAAGGAGGAGGCGCGCGCCTTCATCGAGGCGTACCGCCCGCTCGCCGACCGCTACATGACGGAGGGCACGGTCTTTTTCCCGCGCGCACTCGAGACGCTTCGCGCCCTCAAGAAACGCGGTGCAAAAATCGCCATCGTCTCGAACAAGACGGGCAGCCGCATCCAAGAAAAATTTGACCGCGACGGCGCACGCGACTGCGTCGACCTCATCGTCGGCAGCGACGAGGGGATCGCACCGAAGCCGGCGCCCGACGGCCTTTGCCATGCGATCAAGCGCTTCGGCGTGCCGAAGGACGCCGCGCTCTACACGGGCGACAGCACGGTCGATGCTGCGGCGGCAGCGCACGCCGGCATTGACTTCGCCGCCGTGCTGACGGGCGCGACGCGGGCGGACGCCTTTGCCGCTTACCCGCATGTCCTCCTGCTCGACGGCGTCGAAGGCTTGCTCGTACGCTAGAATCATGCTATAATTGTTTCGCTATATAAGGAATCACGGATAAATTCAGCCACGCCATCTTGACGCATCTTTTTTGCCCGCACTCCGGCGGGAAATCCTCCACAGAGCATTGCTCTGCATCCGGTTTCCCACCTCGTTCGGGCGAACCATCTACGCCAATCTGACGAACTTCATTTTATCCGTGATGCCTAAGCTTCGGAGAGGTGTCCGAGTGGTTTAAGGAGCCGGTCTTGAAAACCGGTGATGTCTCACGGCACCGTGGGTTCGAATCCCACCCTCTCCGCCATATATGGAGTGGTGCTCAAGAGGCTGAAGAGGACGATTTGCTAAATCGTTGTCTAGTAGAGGGTTTCGCTTAATTCTGTCTATGTTGTTGCAATTTTGGAATTTGGTTGTCCACAGGCTTGAGCGAGAGAAAGAGAGTATGACATATATAACATAATAAAAGGAAACTGATATCTTTTATGTGTTGGTTTCTTTTTTTATTGGCTAAATGGGAAGCTAGAAAACAATTATATTCCTACAATTAGGATATAACAAAAAAAACAATTAATTAATAAAATTCGGCTAAAAGGAAATCCCTCATTAGTCGCCCAGTATGATATAATATTCCTGTTCAATAAAGAAACTAGGAGTTTTAAGATGCTTGATTATATAATAAACAAAACTATGGAATATTTGGATGGTATGCCAAAGACTAAGCGGAAAAAGATCGGACAGTTTTTTACTGGTCTTGAAACCGCTAGGTTCATGGCAAGCCTTTTTTCTTTGCCTAAAAAAGAACATTTGGATATTCTCGACCCAGGTACTGGTTCAGCAATCCTGACCGTTGCTCTCATGGAACGGCTAGAACAAGAAGCAACTATAAAAAGCGTTTCCTTGATATGTTATGAAACCGAACCTGCTATCCTTGACTTGCTGAAAGAGAATTTAGAATATATCAAGTCTGCTGTTAGTTTTGAATTCAATTATAAAATGATTATAAAAAATTATATAACCAGTCAGCAAAAGCCACTTCCTATTGCTGATTTGGTAATCGGAAATCCTCCTTATAGGAAAATACCTCGTTTGGCAGAAGAAGCCACCATGATGGAGCATGTTGTTTACGGTGCTCCTAATCTGTATTTTCTGTTTACCGCCAAAAGTATTGAAAACCTCAGAGATGGAGGCGAACTGGTATATATCATTCCCCGTTCTTGGACATCTGGGGCATACTTTAAGGCTTTTAGAACATTCTTATTTAAGGAAACCACAATAGAGCATATTCACCTGTTTGTTAGCCGCGACAAGGTTTTTGAAAACGAAGCAGTATTGCAGGAAACCATGATTATAAAGCTAAAGAAACAGGCAAATCAATTAAATGAAATTGTAATATCTTCTACCGAATCAAGCTCAGATTTCAATAATATCCAGTATATTAGAGTACCTAAAAAACTGGTTGTTGGAAATGATGATAACCAATATGTGTATTTGGTAACTAATAAGGAGGAAGTAGATGTTTTAGAACGGCTCAGTGTTTTCCATAATACATTATCTTCTCTTGATATGAAAATGAAAACAGGGCTTACCGTTGATTTCAGGGAACGGGAACACCTGATGGATGAGCCAACTAATGACAATGTTCCAATGTTTTTTGCACAACATCTTCAGGACGGCAGGATTACATTCCCTATAGGAAAACACGGGGAATATTTAGATACACGCAAATCTGCTTTACTACAAATGAATACTAACTACCTTTTTGTAAAGCGTTTTACCACGAAGGAAGAAAGCAGAAGATTACAGAGCAGTATTTATTTGCAGGATGATTTCCCAGACCATAAACAAATAAGCACCCAAAACAAATTGAATTTTATAGCCAGAAACAAAAAGGAACTCACTAAACCAATGGTTTACGGCTTGTATTGTTTATTCAATTCTACCTTGTACGATAAATACTACCGTATTCTTAATGGTTCAACTCAGGTTAATTCAACGGAAGTAAACACAATGCCTATGCCTACTTTGGATGGAATTGTTTTCTTAGGGGAACGGTTATTGAAGGAAAACGATTTATCTGAAAAATACTGTGATGATGTTTTGGAGGAATATTTAAATGACGAAGCTAGAAGAAGCGAAAGAGTTTCTTGAATCTGTCGGTATGCCTAAAAAACAACTAGCAGATGTGTGTGGTTTAGCATTACTCACTTTAGCAAACATAAAGCCAAATGATAAATGGGCAAACGCTACTAATGAATGGATAAGAATTCATGATATTATCCAATTTGCAAAAGAACATTATGGGATAGAATACGCTGAAAACAGCAGGGAAACTATCCGTAAACAGGCTATGCACCCTTTCAGGCGTGGAGCTTTAATAGAAGATAACGGCAAATCAACTAACAGTCCTAACTACCGTTATCGGCTAACAGAAGAAACCTGTTCTTTAATAAAAAGTATCGGCTCTTATAAGTGGCAACAGGAACTTGTTGGTTTTTCTGCCGTACATGAATCTTTAATAGATATTTATTCCTCAAAAAAAGAAATGCAAAAGATGCCAGTTAAAATAAACGGTGCGGATTTCTCATTCTCATCAGGAAGTCACAATCAGTTACAAAAATCTATTATAGAAGAATTAGCCCCACGATTTGCACCTCATTCTGAGTGTCTTTATGTTGGCGATACCACAGAAAAAGACATGGTAAAGAATGTTGGGAAATTAAAGCAACTGGAGTTTGAGATAACTTTGCACGACAAGATGCCAGATGTTGTTTTATATCGTGAGGATAAAGACTGGATTTATTTTATAGAAGCAGTAACCTCAGTCGGACCGATGAATCCGAAGCGTATAGACGAAATATCCGATATGACTAAAAATGTAAAATCAGGCAAGGTGTTTATTACAGCTTTTCTTGATTTTAAAACATATAAAAAATTCTCCGAGGAATTGGCTTGGGAAACAGAAGTATGGATTGCAGATATGCCAGATCATATGATTCACTTGAATGGAGATAATTTTTTAGGACCGAGATAAGATTGAAAAGGGACTGTGGATAAAATGCGAAAGCATTTTGTCACAGCCCCTTTTTTGATGCCGTATGGAATTACCAGATCTTGCCGAGCATGAACCAGACGCGCCCCTTTGCCTTTGCCGCCTGGCTCAGATTCTCGTCGCCACCGATGCGCCGCGCGTAATCGAGACGCGCAAACCAATCGTTCGGCTTGCTGTAGGAAAGGCCGATGCCGTATCCCTTGAGCGTCATACCCTCGGACTGGAACGACTTGTAGCTCGCATGCCCCATGTCGAAATACGTGCTCGCGACGAGTCCCGGCACGTCCGTGTAATAGCGCGCTTCGAGCGTCGCGAGATAGCCCATGTCGCCCGATCCCTCGCTCTGCGGATACGCGCGGACGCCGTTCGCACCGCCGAGCGTGAACTGTTCCGAGCTGTCGAGTGCATGGCTCGCGAGCTGTCCCGCGAGCTTCAGCGAGAGGTCGCTGCGATGGCCGACCGCCTGCACGAGCTTTGCCGATGCCTCCATCTTCGTATAGGCGCCATCCGTTCCGCCGACCGCACCGAGCCGCTTTGCATAGCTGGAATCCATGGAGATCGTTCCCGTCGTGAGCGTTGCCGTGTACTCCGTCATGAACGAGCCGCTGCGCACGCTGCCTTCCACGCCGACGTGGACGCTGTGCGACTGCTTGTCGCTGTCGGCAGCCCCTGCGAACTTTCCGATATCGTCCTTCAGCTTGCGGTAGTCATACCCGTACTTGACCATCAGCGCGCGGTCGCTCTGATGGTATACGGGGCGCTGTCCGAAGACGCTGATCGTATCCGCACGTCCGTAGGCGCGCCAATCCCTGAACTTGCCGCCGAGATGGTAGTCCATGCGGCTATAGCCGAGTCCGAGCGTCGTCCCGCCGCGTCCGACAAGCGTCTCGTAGTTGATGTAGTAATTATGCAGATCCTGGTTCGATATCATGCCGCCGACCTGCATGCGCGCCCCCGTTCCGTCGATGTCGTAGAGACTGTGCTGCAGGCCGTAGCGATAGCGTCCCGTCGCCTGTCCGCCGTAGTTCTCGGCGTACAGGATGGTGTTCTCGCCCTTGCCGTCCTCGATGCGCACGGTGATGTCGCTCGCGCCGAACTCCTTGCCGGGCGAGAGCACGGCGACGGCGCGCGTGCCGCTCGCATCGGAGAGCGTGTAAAGCGTCGTCTCAAGCTGCTTCGTGCGCACGATGTCCCCCGCCTTCAGTTGCTTGACGAAGCCCATTGCAATGTCGTCCTTGAGCTTGCTGTGGTTCTCAAGGCGCACGTCGCCGATGTGCCCGGGGATGAGCTTTATGAGCACCATGCCGTCCTTGCTCTGCTGCGAAGGCAGGTACGCCGCTGCCGCAGGGTAGCCGTGCTGGCGGGCGTACACCGTCAGCGCATGGATTGTCGCGTTGAGATTCGCGAGCGTCTTTCCCGCGCCCATGCCGTCCTGGAGAATCTTCGTCAATTCCTTTTTGTTCAGGTCGAGCTCCAATGCTTCGAGGCGGAAGTTCGTGATCGTGAACTTCACTTCCTCTTCCGTCGCGCCCCTGACGGGCAAGTTGTCCTCCATCGAGACCTCCGCCTGCGGCGCCTGATCCCGGATATCCTGCCCCGGCTTCGAGAGCGACGACGCAGCGAACGCCGTGCCCGCAAGCGATCCTGCGATCCATGCCGCAAGCACGCCGCCCGCACCAATACGATATGCACCCTTCATAAAGTCCGACTCTTCCCCTCTGTAAAAAATGATCCCTGTTATTTCTCTTGATTCTAGTTTACTGATACGGCAGCGGGAAATCAAGCCCCAATATTTTCTCATCCCTCCCGCCTGCCGATCGCAAAGTACGCGCGGCTTCCCTTGGCCCCGCGCTCGACCTCAAGCCGTGCGGGGATGCGCGCCTCAAGCTCCGTGACGTGCGAGATGATGCCGACGAGCCGTGCGCTGTCCTGCTGCAGCCCGACGAGCGCTTCAAGCGCCGTGTCGAGCGTCTCCATGTCGAGGGAGCCAAATCCCTCATCGATGAACATCGTATCGAGCCGCACGCCGCCCGCGTACGACTGCACGACGTCGGCGAGCCCGAGCGCAAGCGAAAGCGAGGCGAGGAACGACTCGCCGCCCGAGAGCGAGCGCACGCCGCGCGGCCGCCCCGTCTCCGCATCGAGCACGGAAAGCTCAAGCCCTTCCCAGCTCCTGCCCTTCGTCTGATCCTGTCCGAGCTCGCCCATGACAAGCTGAAAGCGCTGGCGGCTCATGATCGAAAGGCGCGCGTTCGCCGCGTCCATGACCTCGCAGAAGATCGAGCGCTGCACGTAGGTCTGGAAGTGAACGCCGTGCTCGCCACCCGCTACGGAAGCGAGACGCTTCGCAAGGCGGTAGCGCGCATCGAGTTTTTCATGCCGCTGCGCGCCCTTTGCGATCTCCGCCTCGATGCCCGCGAGCTGCTCCTGCCGTGCCTTTTGCCCCGCCTCCTCCTGCTGCGCCGCGCGCGCCTGCTCGCGCGCCTGCTCTGCCGCCTGCAAGAGGGCGGGGGTATCCGGCTTTTCCTTGCCCGCGATGGCAGAGGCAGCGTCCTTTGCCGCGCGCTCGGCGCCCGCGAGCTCCTTGGAAAATTCGATGATGCGCTCTCCCATCCGCTTGCGGTACGTCTCCTTCTGCCAATTCCGATCGCGCGCGATTGCCTCGTACGCCTCCCGCGTCAGCTCCGATGCCAGAAGTGCCGCCTCGAAGTCTGCGCGCCCCTTTTGCGCCGCATCCTTCGCCGTTTGTGCTTCCGTCTCCGCGCTCTCTGCCGCCGCACGCTTCTGCGCCGCCGCGACCTTTGCCTGCTCCGCCTGCGCCCGCGCCCGCTTCCAGGCATCCTCAAGTGCTTCCCCACGCGCCTTCGCCTGACCGAGCCGCGCCAAGAGCGCACCGGGCGCGCGCAGGTCTTTTGGGAGCGCATCCGCTAGAGCCTGCAGACTGCCCCGCGCCGCACCCTCTGCCGCGCCCGCCTGCATGGCGGCCGCCTGCGCCCGCTTACGCTCCGCCGTCAGGCGATCCGCCACTTGCTGTGCCTCCACATACGCTTCCTGCGCCGCTGCGTAGGCGCGGGCATCGTCTTTTGCCCGTTCGTATTCGTCCGCGCGGTCTTTCTCCGCCGCACCGGGCGCGCGCCGCGCGGGGCTCGGATGCGTGAGCGCGCCGCAGACCGGACAGGGCTTCCCGTCCACGAGCGCCTCCGCGAGCGCAAGCGCTGCGCTTCGCTCGTAGAGCGTGCGCAGGCAGGCGCCCTGTCGCTCTGCCGCCTGTGCTGCGCTGCGCCGCGCGGCTTCCTCGCGCTGCACGAGCGCCGCCGCCTGCCCCTGTGCCTCTGCTGCCGCGCCCATCGCCTGCTCGGCCGTCTTTTGTGCCGCGTTGTACTGCGCGGCCGTCTGCACGAGGCTGCCAAGCGCCGCCTGCTCCTTGCGGCACGCCTCGCGCTCCCCCTCGCGCCCTTCCTCTGCGGCTAGTGCCTTCTGCGCCTTCTGCGCCGCCTGCTCGGCTCGCTCCGCCTGCGCCTGCGCACGCGTGCGCAGGTCGGCGCGCCGCTTCGCTTCCGCTTCGAGCATCACGGCGCGGCTCTCGCGCTCCATCGGAACGACGGCGCGCTTCGCCTCCTCAAGGCGCGTGCGGCAAGCTTCCATGGTCACGGCATCCGCCTGTTTTTTCGCGAGCTCTGCCGCGCGCGCCGCAGCCTCCTCAAACCGCGCGGCAAGCGCCTTGCCCGCCTGCCATGCGGCTTCCTTCTCCTGCGCCTGCCCCTGCGCCACGCGCACGCGCGCCTGCGCTGCCTGCAGCATTTCCTTGCCGCCCGCAAGCTGTGCGCAAAGCGCCGCCACCGTCTCGCAATGCGCCTGCTCCAAGAGAATCTGCTCTCGCTTTTTTAGCTCCCTTGCCTCCGCTTCAAGCACACTCGCCCGCTTCTTCAGGCACTCCTCAATCGCACTGTAGCGCTCCGTCCGAAAGAGCTTTTGCAGGATGATGCTGCGCTCCTTCGAGTCTGCGACGAGGAATTTCTGAAAGTCGCCCTGCGGCAAGAGGACGACTTGGCAGAACTGGTCATGGTCGATGCCGATGAGATCGACGATGTGCTTCGTCACCGTCTGCGGCATCTTCGCGAGAAGTTCCTCCGCATCGCCGTCGAGACGGCAGAGCGTGCCCTTTGCAGGGATCGGCGTCTTGCGCCCCGGGACTTCCTGCTTGAGCGAGCGGTAGACGCGATAGACGGCAGAGCCCAGCGCAAACGTGAGCTCCGCCCACGTCACCGCGTCCTCCGGCGCACGGTCCGCACGCAGGATGCTGCTCTTCTCGCGGCTTTTCCCGCTCGCCTCGCCGTAGAGCGCGTACGTCAGCGCGTCGAGGATCGTCGTCTTGCCCGCGCCCGTCGCACCGTGGATGAGAAAGAGCCCGTGCCCATCCAGCCCGCGCGCAAAGTCGAGCTCCTGCTCGGCCGCATACGAGCCGATGCCGAAAAATCGCAGCTTCAGCGGTCTCATTCGCTCGCCCTCCCTTCCGGCGCTTCCCGCGCGTCCTTCTCCGCACGCGCCTCACGATCCATCGCATCGACGCATTCGGTGAAAAAGGCCCGCTGCTCTTCCGTCATCGCCTCGCCTGTCGCCTCGCGGTAAAAATCGGCGAACTTCTCCATGTCGCTCACGCCCTCGTTCGCGGTGCGCGCCTCGGAGCGGATCGCCTGCGCCTTGAAATTTGGAAACTCGATGCCGAAGATGTTGTCGTAGCGCTCCGCAAGCTTTTCGCGCGCACTGAGCGGGCGCACCGTGTCGAGCAGGCGGACAAGCACGTAGTCGTCCCTCGGCAGCGGGTCGCTCCCCGCACGAAGGTCGTCCAGCATCCCCTCGACGACGCGCACGGCATGGCGCGGCGCGAGCGCGTGAAATGCATGCGAGACCGCACCCGCCGCATCAATCGAAACAAGCTCGAACCCCTTTTCCTGCCGAACCTCGTCAAACGAATAGCAGAGCGGCGAGCCCGCGTAGCGAATGGTCTCCGCCCCCGCGCGCTGCGGTCCGTGCAGATGGCCGAGCGCCGCATACGAAAAATCCTTGAAATGCGCAGGCGATATTTGATCGCTGCCGCCGACGGACAGCGCACGCACCGACTCCGTCCTGACGCCGCCCGCAAGAAACGCGTGCGCGACGGCGACGCTCGGCATGCCGCCGGGAAGCGCCGCGCGTGCCTTCTCCACGACGAGCGCCGCCGCCTCGTCGAACGAAAGCGTTTCGCGGATGCCAAAAACATCCCGCACCTCGATGGGATCGAGATACGGGATGAGCGAAAAGGCGACAGGTCCCTCCGCGCTCCCGATGATGACGGGCGAAAGGTCGTCCGTCAGGCGCGCGCGGACATGGACGCCTGCCATAGCGAGCACCTCCGCGCCGAAGTCAAGCCGCCGTCCGCTGTCATGGTTGCCCGAGATGAACAGCACCTCCGCGCCCGCCGCGCGGATCTTTCCGAGCACGGAGCCAAAGAGCGCCACGGCTTCCGCCGGCGGCACGCTGCGGTCGTAGACATCGCCCGCGATGACGACGGCATCGGCCGCGTACGTTCGCACCGCCTCGACGAGCGCATCGAGCACAAACGCCTGGTCCTCCGTCATGTAGCGCTGTCCGAACAGCTTGCCGAGATGCCAGTCCGCCGTGTGAATGAACCGCATGGTGCGCCCTCCTTCCGAATCGTTTCGCCTATTTGAAAAACAGCGCGTAGTATCCGTTGACGAAAATAATCAGCACGATGAGCGGCAAGATCCATGTCGCGTAGAAGCGAGCCCACTTCGGAAACGCCATGCCGCGCCCCGTATCCGCCTCGCGCGTGAACGCATCCCAGCCCCAGCCGTAGCGGCTCGTGCAGAAGAGCAGGTAAACGAGGCTGCCGAGCGGCAGGAGATTGTTGCTCACGAAAAAATCCTCCAGGTCGAGGACGCCAGAGCCAGGGCCAAACGGCGTGAAGCCGCTCCAAGCATTGAAGCCCAAAATGCAGGGCATCGAGAGCAGCATGATCGTCGGGATTCCCCAGCGGATGATGATCTTGCGGTCACGGCGGATCAGCTCAAGAAAACAGCAGATGAGATTCTCAAAGACCGCGATGACCGTGGACATCGAGGCGAACATCATAAAGAGGAAAAAGAGACTGCCCCAAAGCCTGCCGAGCGGCATGTGGTTGAACACGTTCGGCAGTGCGACGAAGAGCAGGTTCGGTCCGCTCGCCGGGCTCACGCCGTAGCTGAAGCAGGCGGGGAAAATGATGAGGCCTGCCATGAGCGCGACGAACGTATCGAGCACGATGACCCAGATCGCCTCGCCCGTCAGACGCTTCGATTTGCCGATGTAGCTGCCGAAAATCGCGAGCGCACCGATGCCGAGCGAGAGCGTGAAGAATGCCTGCCCCATCGCGGCGAAGACGACCTCCTGCACGCCGTGCTCCATGAGCCGCCCGAAATCCGGGAAGAGGTAATAGCGAAGCCCCTCGCCGCTCCCCGGCAGCAAGACCGAGTTGATGGCGAGCGCAATCATGAGCAGGAGGAGGCAGATCATCATCCATTTCGTGACGCGCTCGACGCCGCGCTGCACGCCAAGGTAGCAGACGCCGCCGCAGAGGAGCACCGTCACCGCCATGCAGAAGGCCATCACGCCGGGCGAAGCGAGGAGATCCGTGAACACTGCGCCCACGCCTGCCGCGTCGAGCCCCACGAAGCCTCCTGTCGCCATCCGATAGATGTAGTAGAGCATCCAGCCCGTGATCGTCGTGTAAAACATCATGAGGATCAGATTGCCCGCAATCGCGCCGTACTTGTAGAGATGCCACTTCGTCCCCTTCGGCTCAAGCGCATCAAACGACATCGCGACGCTGCGCACGCTCGCGCGCCCGACGGCGAACTCCGCGACCATGATCGGAAGTCCGAGTATCGCGAGAAAGACGAGATAGACAAGCACGAACGATGCGCCGCCGTAAAGTCCTGTGATATACGGGAAACGCCAAACATTGCCCAGCCCGATCGCGCACCCCGCCGAGACGAGAATAAAGCCGAGCCGCGTGGAAAAACTGCCGCGTTCCATGAAAACACATCCTTGCCTATAACTTAAAACACCACTGTATTTTATCATACGCTTCCAAGCGCGGTTTGTCCAGTTCGAACTGAGGATGCCAAGAACCAACCTGCAGGCTTGCAATCCAATGAAGCAATCCAATGGAGCATTTGGAGCATTTCCATGCCGCAGCGCGAAAGCCCCATTGACCAAACAGGGCTTCTGTGTTCTAATAGAACCATAAACGTTTTGTATCGTTTCAGAAGGGGGATTTCCATGGGCAAATACCAAGAGGACGCGAAAGAGCTCCTCGCACTCGTCGGCGGCAAGGAGAACGTCGCCGCCGTGACGCACTGCATGACGCGGATGCGCTTCGTGCTCGGCGACCCGGCGAAAGCCGACGTGAAGAAAATCGAGGCGATGAAGGTCGTCAAGGGCAGCTTCACGCAGGCGGGCCAGTTCCAGGTCATCATCGGCAACACCGTCGCGGACTTCTACAATGACTTCGTCGCCGTCTCCGGCATCGAGGGCGTCTCGAAGGACGCCGTGAAGCGCGCGGCAGGCGCGAACCAAAACGCGCTCCAGCGCGCCGTCGCCGTCGTCGCGGAGATCTTCGCGCCGCTCATCCCGGCCATCATCACAGGCGGTCTTATTTTGGGCTTCCGCAACTGCATCGACCAGCTTGCACTCTTTGAGAACGGAACGAAGACACTCGTCGAAATCAGCCAATTTTGGGCTGGCATGGACAAATTCCTCTGGCTCATCGGCGAGGCGGTCTTCCACATGCTGCCCGTCGGCATCTGCTGGTCGGTCACGAAGAAGATGGGCACGACACAGATGCTCGGCATCGTGCTCGGCCTGACGCTCGTCTCGAGCCAGCTCCTGAACGCCTACGCCGTCGCGGGCACGCCGCCCGACCAAATCCCCGTCTGGGACTTCGGCGCATTCAAGGTTCACATGATCGGCTATCAGGCGCAAGTGCTCCCGGCGATTCTCGCCGCGTTCACCCTCGCCTACCTCGAAAAATTCTTCCGCAGGGTTACGCCGCAGGTCGTCTCGATGATCGTCGTGCCGTTCTGCAGCCTCGTGCTCGCCGTCATCGCAGCGCACTTCGTCCTGGGTCCGATTGGATGGACGATCGGATCTGCCATTTCAAGCGTCGTCTACGCGGGCATCACGGGCTCTTTCCAGACGGTCTTCGCCGCCATCTTCGGCTTCATCTACGCGCCGCTCGTCATCACGGGCCTGCACCACATGACAAACGCCATCGACCTGCAGCTCATCGCGGACTACCACGGCACGATGCTCTGGCCGATGATTGCCCTCTCAAACATCGCGCAGGGCTCTGCCGTCCTCGGCATGATTTACCTGCAGCGCAAAAACGCCGCCGCGCAGGAAGTCAATGTGCCGGCGTGCGTCTCCTGCTACCTCGGCGTCACCGAACCGGCCATCTTCGGCGTCAACCTCAAATACTACTTCCCGTTTCTCTGCGGCATGACGGGATCGGCATGCGCCGCCGTGCTCTGCGTCTCGACGGGCACGACGGCAAACGCGATCGGCGTCGGCGGCCTGCCGGGCATCCTCTCCATCCAACCGCCGTTCATGCTCTCGTTCGCGATGAGCATCGCGCTCGCCATTGCCATCCCCTTCGTCCTGACCGTCCTCATCGGCATGAGGCGCGGCGTGAGCGCAGCGCCGGACGCCCAAGAGGCGGCAACGGCGAAAGACCAGGCCGCGGATACGGCGAAGCCCTCGGTCTTTCCAGAAAGCGAGCATGAAATGACGGCATTTTTGGACGGCGAGGCCATCGACCTAAAGGAAGTCGGCGACGGCGTTTTCTCCGAAGGCATCGTCGGGCCCGGCCTCGCCATCCGCCCGACGAGCGACGTGCTCTATTCGCCGGTTTCGGCGCGCGTCTCCGTCACCATGGACGACTCGCGCCATGCGATCGGCCTCACGCTATCCAACGGCATGGAGCTCCTGCTGCACGTCGGTCTCGACACCGTGGACATGAAGGGCAACGGGTTCTCCTACCTCGTGCAAAAGGGCGCCTTCGTAAAGCGCGGCGACCCGCTCATCCGCTTCGACCGCGCCAAGATCAAGGCGGCAGGCCACTCGGATGTCACCATGTGCATCGTCACGGCAGAGGGCACGGCGCAAGCCATCGAATATCACACGGGAATCCGTGCCGAGGCGGGAAAGACCGTCATCATCACGACGGAGTAAGGAGACCATGAGATGAACGTACAGGACAAAGTCGTCTATCAGATCTATCCGAAATCCTTCTATGACACGAACGGGGATGGGCTCGGCGACCTGAAGGGCGTCACCGCAAAGCTCGGCTACCTGAAAGAGCTGGGCGTCGACCTCCTCTGGCTCACGCCGTTTTTCCCCTCACCGCAGAACGACGGCGGCTATGACGTCGCCGACTACTGCGCCGTCGATCCGCGCTTCGGCACGATGGAGGACGTGGAGACCCTCATCCGCGAGGCCAGGGCGCGCGGCATCGGACTCATGTTCGACATGGTGTTCAACCATACCTCGACCGACCACGAATGGTTCCGGCGCGCGCTCAAGGGCGATCCCACCTACCTGGATTACTACATCTTCAAGGATGGAGTGCCGGGAAGCCCGCCGACGAACTGGGAATCGAAATTTGGCGGCAGTGCATGGGAGTACGTGCCCGCGCTCAAAAAGTACTACCTCCACCTCTTCGATGTCTCGCAGGCCGACCTCAACTGGGAGAACCCGCGCGTGCGCGAAGCGCTCAAGAACGTCATCCGCTTCTGGAAGGCAAAAGGCGTCGAAGGCTTCCGCTTCGACGTCGTGAACCTCATCTCCAAGCCCGCCGTCTTTGAAAACGACTACGAGGGCGACGGCCGGCGATTCTACACCGACGGGCGTCACGTGCACGAATTCTTGAAGGAGCTCACGGCGGATACCGGCATCGACGCGATGATCACCGTCGGCGAGATGTCTTCGACGACGATCGAAAACTGCATCCGCTACTCGAACCCGAAGGAAAAAGAGCTCTCCATGACGTTCAGCTTCCACCACCTGAAAATCGACTACGCAGGCGGCGCGAAGTGGGCGCTCATGCCGCCCGACATCATGGCGCTCAAGAACCTCTTTGCCGACTGGCAGGAGGGCATGGAGGCGGGCGGCGGCTGGAATGCCGTATTCTGGTGCAACCACGACCAGCCGCGCATCGTCAGCCGCCTCGGCGACGATGTGCACTGCCGCGTGGAATCCGCCAAGATGCTCGGCGCGTGCATCCACCTCATGCGCGGCACACCGTACATCTACCAAGGCGAAGAGCTCGGCATGACGAACGCGAAGTACACGGACATCGCCCAGTACGAGGACGTCGAGAGCCGCAACTACTACAAAATTCTCCTAGAAGAAGGCAAGACCAAGGAAGAAGCGCTCCATATCCTAGGCGTGCGCTCGCGCGACAACAGCCGCACGCCGATGCAGTGGAGCGCGGGCGAAAACGCGGGCTTTACGACCGGCACGCCGTGGCTCTCCCCGCCTGCAAACTACAAGGAAATCAACGCCGAAGCCGCGCAGAACGATCCCGATTCCGTCTTTCACTTCTATCAAAAGCTTATCCGCCTGCGCAAGGAACGCCCCATCATCCAGGCGGGCACGATTTCCTTCCGCGAGCGCGCGAACGCGGACGTCGTCGCCTACGAGCGCGCGCGAAAGGACGAGAAGCTCCGCGTCTACTGCAACTTCCGCGCAACGCCTGCCGCCCTAGCGGAGGACAGCATCGAGGCACTCGAAGCCGCCGGCTGGCGAAAGTGCCTCGGCAACTACGAAGGGCTAGAAGAAACGCTCCGCCCCTACGAAGTCGTCGTGCTCGAAAACTAAAGATACCGAAAAAGCAAAGCCCATCCGCGTAAATCGCCGCGGATGGGCTTGGTTGTCTTTTTCGGTCAGATGCCAAGGTTCGCACCCGCCCTTTTGGCGAGCATGCAGACGGCATGGAGCGGCAGCCCGACGACATTCGAGTACGAGCCCTCGATGCGCTCGATGAACGCCGCCGCCCTGCCCTGCACGGCGTACGCGCCCGCCTTGTCCATCGGCTCGCCCGTCGCCACGTAGCGCACGATTTCCTCCTGCGTCATCGGCGCAAAGAAGACGCGCGTCCGCACGACATCGTCAAATACCCTTCCATGATGGGCAAAGGCGATTCCCGTCAGCACCTCGTGCGCGCCGCCCGCGAGCGATGCAAGCATCCGCCGCGCGTCCGCCGGGTCCTTCGGCTTGCCGTAGATATGCCCCGCCCTCGCCACGACCGTGTCCGCGCCGAGCACGGGCACGTCAGGCCGCAGCTTTGCCACGGCCAGTGCCTTGCGCCGCGCATTTTCGCGCACGACATCTTCCGGCGCAAGCGCGTCCGTCATGACCTCCTCGGCGTCCGATACGAGCACTTCAAACGAACAGCCGATCTGCGCGAGCAATTCCCTTCGGCGCGGCGACTGCGATGCGAGCAAAATCATAGATTCCCTCCTACGCATCGGATTCGCGATGGTCTTCGAAGCATACGGCGAACGCGCCGTATGCTTCGCACTATCCCTTATCCGACGCCTCACTGTACACGTCCTTCAGCAGCGTCTCCTTGCGCAGGCTCTGGCACGCGCAGGGGCGCACGCTTGCATCGGCCTTGCGGATCGTGTCCAATAGGATGGCGGCGAGCATGGGGGCATCGTCGTAGAAAATGTCTTCAAGTACCTCGTGCGACCACGGGCGTATCCCCTCGCCGTAGTTGACGGTGAAGTAGAGCCCCGCATAGCACGCGCCGATCTCACGCGCGAGATAGACCTCAGGGCATATACTCTGCCCGACGATGTCAGCGTGCCCGTTCAGCATGGCGATTTCGGCGGGGCTTTCAAAGTGGCGGCCGTCCGTGCAGGCATACGTGCCGCGGTCAAAGATGCGCCCCGTAAAATGCTTCCTTGCCGAATCGAGCAGCAGGCGGCGTAGGTCGGGGCAGAGCGCATCGCGCATGACGAGCAAATAACGGCCGTCGAGCATGACATCCTTGCGCACGGTGAGGTCGAGGTAGTCGTCGGGCACGACGAGGTCGCGCACACCTAAGAGTCGGTTCACGGTGCCGACGCCGCCTTCTGCGAGCACGCAGGAGACGCCCGCCTCGCGAAACACCCAAAAGACCTGCCGCGAGGCGTCCGCACGCGTCACGCCCGAGCGCCAGCCATGCATGCGGCAGGCGAGCACGCGTCTTTCCCCCACGCGAAAGAGCCGCAGGACGGGGCTTATCCCGTACGGCGTTTCAAAGCGAAGCTCCTCCTCCAAAATTTCGACGTCCGCATCCTGCACGTGGCGCGGGAAATCGCTTGAAAGCGTCCCGGAGCCGCCGACCATGCCGAAGGCGGCCTTGGGAATCCGTTCTTGACGCAGCGTGGTTGCCATATCGAATCCTCCTTATTCACGTTCACGGCGTTTTCCGTCAAAGCGCTTGATGACGCGGTACTCCGTATCGCGCTGCGCGGGGCGTCTGCCCGCGCCCTCGATCAGCCGCACCATCTTCTCCGTGCTCATCGCGTAACGCGTGCCGGCGGCGCGCACGACGTTTTCCTCCAGCATGATGCTGCCCGCGTCATCGGCACCAAAGCCCAACGTGAGCTGTCCGATCCGCTCGCCCTGCGTCACCCACGAGCCTTGGATGTGCGCGATGTTGTCGAGGTACAGGCGCGTCATCGCAAGCGTGCGCATGTAGTCCCAGCTGCTCGCCTTCTCGCCGCCGAGCTCCGTATGGTGCGGCTGGTATGTCCACGTGATGAATGCGCGGAATCCGCCCGTCTCGTCCTGCAGGCGGCGAATGCGCTCCATGTGGTGCACGCGCTGCGCCATCGTCTCGCCGAGCCCGATGACCATCGTCGCCGTGCTCTCCATGCCGATCTTATGCGCCGCCCGCATGACGGCGAGCC
Source organism: Mitsuokella sp. oral taxon 131 str. W9106 (assembly GCF_000469545.1). Taxonomy (GTDB): domain Bacteria; phylum Bacillota; class Negativicutes; order Selenomonadales; family Selenomonadaceae; genus AWVT01. The sequence goes on from NZ_KI273056.1 coordinate 121,786, forward strand.
AGTCCTCCGTCAGGATCTTCTTCGGACTCACGCGGCGCCGCACCGCATCGTCCAGAATCTCCGCGCCGCCGCCTGGAAGGCTATCGAGTCCCGCTGCCTGCAGGCGCTTCAGCGTGTCCTCGATGGAGATCCCCGCCCGCTCGGCGAAGTGCGCGATCTCCGTCGCCGTGAACGAATGAATGCGGATGGCGGGATACGCCGCCCGGATGCGCCGCAGCATCTCCTCGTAGTAGGAAAGCGGCAGGTCTGGGTGCAGCCCGCCCTGTATCATGACCTGCGTGCCGCCCGCCTCCGCCGTCTCGCGCACCTTGTCAAGGATCTCGTCATAGGAAAGCAGGTATGCGTCCGCGCTCTCCCTGCGGCGGAAGAATGCGCAGAACCGGCATTCGTTGCAGCAGACGTTCGTATAGTTGATATTGCGGTCGATGAGGAACGTCACCGTATCGCCGAACCGCTCGCGGCGCACGGCATCCGCCTCGCGCCCCAGCGCGATGAGATCGCCGCCCGTGAGCAGCTCCTCTGCCTCTTTGCTTTCGATTCGCATGGCTTCCTCCTACTCGCCCGCTTCGATCGGCCGATAAAATGTGTCGCGCAGGACGGGCGTATAGCCCGCCTCACAAATGATGCGGCATAGATCTTCCTGCGTGATGCCCGTCCGCGTCTTTGCGCCCGCCGCGTGAATGATTTTCTCCTCGCCGATCGTGCCGTCGAGGTCATCCGCGCCAAACCCCAAAGCGAGCTGTGCGACAGGCATCGTGAGCATGACCCAAAACGCCTTCACGTGCGCGATGTTGTCGAGCACGAGGCGCGCGAGCGCGAGCATCTTCATGTCCTCCCACGAGCCGACGCGCGCCAAATGGTACTTCTCGGCAAGTTTCGTATGGGCAGGATGAAACGGAAAGAGCATGAACGCTTGGAACCCGCCCGTCTCGTCCTGCAGGTCGCGAATGGCGAGCAGGTGCTCCATGCGCTCCTCTACCGTCTCGATATGCCCGTACATCATCGAGGCGTTCGTGCGAATGCCGAGCGCGTGCGCCGTGCGCATCGTTTCGAGCCACTCCGCTGCGGTCGCTTTCTTCGGACAGATGATCCTACGCACGCGATCCGAGAGGATCTCCGCGCCGCCGCCGGGCAGGCTTTGAAGCCCGGCTTCCTTTAGCTCCGTCAAGACCGTGCGGATCGGTTTCCCCGTCTGATGCGCGAAATTCACGATCTCGACGGGCGTGAACGCCTTGATGTCCACATTGGGGAGCGCTGCGCGCACCTGCCGCACGACGTCCAAATAATACGAAAACGGCTTGTCGGGGTGCAGCGCGCTGACGATGTGGATCTCCGAAAGGTGCCTTACGGCCCTTGCCTGTCCAAGCGCCTTTGCGACATCCGCGCGCTCCATCACGAAGCCGCGCGCGTCGCCCGCCTCGACCTGAAACGCGCAGAGCGGGCAGTTCGAGCTGCAGATATTCGTGAGGTTGATGTGGCGGTTGATCGTGTAGTAGACACGCTGCCCACTCGCCTTTTCCTTCGCGCGCCGCGCGCAGGCAGCAAGGAACGTGAGGTCGTTATCCTCGTAGAGTGCAAGCACATCCGCAAGGCACAGGCGCTCGCCCCGCTCCGCCCTACGGCGGGCCTTCTTAATGCTGTCCATGCCGCGCCCCCTCATCGACTATGCGAAGGATATTGAAATTGCAGTCGCAGGCGGCAGGACGCCTGCCCGCCTCGCGGATGATGCGGATGATCTGATCCTCCGCGAGCGCCACAGGGCTCGCCGCGCCCGCATCGTGCAGGATGGTTTCCTTGTGCACCGTGCCGTCGATGTCATTTGCGCCAAATCCCAAGGCGACCTGTGCGACGGGAACCGTCAGCATGACCCAGTACGCCTTGATGTTGCGGAAATTGTCGAGCATGAGACGCGAAATTGCCATCGTGCGAAGATCGTCCCACATGCTCGTCTGCTTCACCTTCTCGCCGAGCTTCGTATGCTTCGGCAGGAACGGAAAGCAGATGAACGTCTGGAAGCCGCCCGTCTCGTCCTGCAAGTCGCGCAGGCGGATAAGGTGATCGACGCGCTCCTCCAGCGTCTCGATATGGCCGTAGAGCATGCTCGCGTTGCTCTTGATGCCGAGCCCGTGCGCCGTGCGCGCTACCAAAAGCCACTCATCCGCCGTCGCCTTTTCCGGGCAGAGCGCGCCGCGCACGCGGTCCGATAGGATCTCCGCGCCGCCGCCCGCGATTGCCTGAAGCCCGCCTCGTTCCTTTAGCTCCATGAGCACCGCGCGCACCGAAAGCCCTGAAATCTTGGCAAAATGCGTGATTTCGACGCCCGTAAATCCCTTGATATAAAGCGTGGGAAAACGGCGGTGGATCGCCTCAAGCCGCGAGACGTAATCCTCGAACGTCCACGTCGGATGCAGCCCCGAGACGACGTGCAGCCCCGCGAGATTCGGGTCGCGCATCGCATCCTCGACGAGGGATATGGCATCCTGCTCCGTCATCGCGTACGCGCCCTTTGCATCCGCGTCGCGCCCGAATGCGCAGAACGCACAGTGCGACGTGCAGATATTCGTGAGATTGACGTGGCAATTCACATTGTAGTATACGATGTCGCCGCACGTTACGCGCCGCACGTGGTCCGCGAGCGCGCCGAGCCAGGCGAGATCCGTGCAGTGAAAGAGCCGCACGCCGTCTTCGCGCGTCAGGCGCTCGCCACGCAGAACCTTGTCCTCGATATCCTGATAGTCTCGTGCTGCCAGCAAAAGACGATCGCCTCCTTTTTCAGATCCATTTGCTTGCGCAAGCATGGAAGAAATGTCCGATATGCATACGTAAATATCATTATACCATGCGAAAGCGTGTCTTCCTAGGATAAAAATGCTTGCATTTCTTCCCAAGTGATAGGTTTACAATACATGTGTTACAAAATAATCGTGAAAGGAGGACGCACCTTGTGTTATGCTTTTAAGCAG
>NZ_KI273057.1 GCF_000469545.1 Mitsuokella sp. oral taxon 131 str. W9106
GCTGATTCAAGCCTCGCATAAGCGAGGCTTTTCATGGCGGCTTTGGTGAAGCGGTTAACACACTGGATTGTGGCTCCAGCATGCATGGGTTCGATCCCCATAAGTCGCCCCATGTAGGGGTATAGCTCAACTGGTAGAGCAACGGTCTCCAAAACCGTAGGTTGTGAGTTCAAGTCTTACTGCCCCTGCCATCGGAAGATGAGCCTCTTTTTCTTCGGAAAAGGAGGTTTTTTGTATCTGATTATGATATTATATGGAGGGGGATAGGCATGGCTGATCAAGAGAATGGCTCGACTGTTCGCGAAATGTCGGCAGAAGAACGAAACAGTTATGGCGGTGTCACGATCGATGCGCATACGAATTCGTCAGATGCTCGAAGACACACGCAAGGGCATCAATTCCATCGATATACATGTGGTAGAAGCGGCTTCCATTTGAGTTTTGGGCCGCTCCTTTCCGTTCGCTATAACGTTTGGATGAAGCTCGCTTTTTATATTGGTGCGGTGGCGATTGTCGCATTCCTGTTCGTCGTTGTCCTTCCAGCTGTTATCGTGCTGCTTGGCGTCGGCGTTGCAATTTATCTCGTATTGCAATGGCTCCGATGAACAATAGCAAAGTCCTCGATCGCTTTTTTCCTGTCCCAAAGGACGCGAAATATCATCGAAAAAATCAAAAAATATTAAGGTGTATCGCAAAAAGCGCAGGAAATCGCTTTCCTGCGCTTTTATGTCTATCTTTTGGGAAACGCTGCATTTTTTAAGAGAGGAGATTTTCCTATCATAGACGTGGATATCAGAACTTCAGTTTCGCAAAACGTGCAACGGCGCGTTCGGTATTTTCGCGGCTGCCAAAAGAGGTAAGGCGGAAATACCCTTCACCGCATGGTCCGAAGCCTGCGCCCGGCGTACCGACGATGTTGGCCTCATGCAAAAGTTTATCGAAGAAGTCCCACGAACTCATGCCGTGCGGCGTCTTGAGCCAAATGTACGGCGCATTGATTCCGCCGTAGGCCTTTATGTTGACGTTCTGTAGCCCTTCGCGAATGATGCGCGCATTTTCCATGTAATATGCGATCAACTCTTTGACCTGCCTTTTGCCCTCTTCGGTATAGATGGCTGCTGCTGCACGCTGCACGACATAAGCCGTGCCGTTAAATTTTGTCGTATGACGACGATTCCAAAGCTTGTTGAATTCGACGCGGCTCCCATCTTTCGTACGTCCCATGACGCTCTTTGGAACGATTGTGTAGCCGCAGCGCGTACCCGTAAATCCCGCTGTCTTTGAGAATGAACGGAATTCGATTGCGACGTCCTTTGCCCCATGGATCTCGTAGATGGAGCGGGGGATGTTTTTCTCCGTGATATACGCTGCATATGCTGCGTCAAAGAGAATGACGGAATCGTTCTTTTTTGCGTAGTTTACCCATTTCGTAAGCTCTTCACGTGAAAGCGTTGTGCCGGTCGGATTGTTCGGACAGCAGAGGTAGATGATATCGACCTTTTCTTTTGGAAGATCCGGTGCAAAGCTGTTTTCTGCCGTGCAGGGCAGGTAGGTAATGCCTTCGAAGTGACCGTCTTCCTTGATGTCGCCCGTACGGCCTGCCATAACGTTTGTATCGAGGTAGACGGGGTAGACGGGGTCGGTGATCGCGACGCGGTTGTCCGTGCCGAAGATTTCCTGAATGTTGCCTGAGTCGCTCTTTGAGCCATCACTGACGAAAATTTCATCAGAGGCGATTGAAATGCCGCGATCCGTGTAATTGTTCTTGATGATGGCTTCTGTCAGGAAGGAATAGCCTTGCTCCGGACCATAGCCGCGAAATGTCTCTGCCTTGCCCATCTCGTCGACGGCCTTGTGCATGGCTTCGATACAGACGGCAGGAAGGGGCTGTGTTACATCGCCGATGCCGAGGCGAATGATGTCGGCACTGGGATTGGCTTCCTTGTATGCCGCGACGCGGCGTGCGATCTCGGCGAACAGATAGCTTCCCTGCAGCTTCATATAATTTTCGTTGATTGTTGCCATACGATGATCCTCCTACAACCATTATCAATATAACATTTTAGCATATTATAGCATATTGCTATACGATTTCCTATAAGGCGGACAAGTATATTTTCGTGGTTGAAAAATCATACGCATTTCGATAGAATGATACTTGTGCATTGGGCCCAAAAGGCATGCCGAAGGATGGTGCATATTGCATAGATGCGTTTGGGAGCATGCTCGAGTGGCTTTGAGCCGTTTGGAAGGAGCAGAGGAGAAAGAATGTCTTTTATCGAAATGGAACATTTATCTCATGCCTACCATGCGGGAGACGAGACCGAGCGAATGGCGCTTTCGGATGTCTCGCTTGCGATTGAGAAGGGGGAGTTCGTCGCTGTGCTCGGCGCAAATGGTTCGGGCAAATCGACGCTTGCAAAGCACATCAATGCGATATTGCTGCCGACTGCGGGAAACTGCCGCGTTGCGGGGTTCGATACGAGCGAGGCGGGAAGTGTTTGGGAGATCCGGCGTGAAGTCGGCATGGTCTTTCAGAACCCAGACAACCAGCTCATCGCTGCCATTGTCGAGGACGATGTCGCATTTGGTCCGGAGAATATCGGCATGGCGCCAGAGCGCATACGCGAGAACGTAAGGTGTGCACTCGCTGCCGTTGGCATGGAGCATTTTCGCTCGTTTGCGCCGCATCTTCTTTCCGGCGGACAGAAGCAGCGCGTTGCGATAGCGGGCGCACTGGCGATGCAGCCGAAGTGCCTTGTGCTCGACGAGCCGACGGCGATGCTCGACCCAAAGGGGCGTGAGGAAGTCATGATGGTGTTGAAAAGGCTTCATGCGGAAGGTATGACCGTCGTGCTCATCACGCACTTCATGGAGGAGGCGAGCGAGGCGCAGCGCGTCATCATCATGGCGGACGGTCGTATCGCTGCCATCGGAACGCCGCGCGAGGTGCTGACGGATCATGCCGCCATGCAGAAATGGGGGCTGGAGACGCCACTCGCAGCTTGCCTTGCGGCAGGGCTTTTGAAGGACGGCGTCAAGCTCCCGCGCGATATCCTGACCGATGATGATTTGATTTGTGCTTTGACGGGGGAAGAGCCTTGTCCATCGAAATAAAACACATATCTTACACGTACATGCCAAAGACGCCGTTTGAGCGACAGGCGCTGAAAGAGGTCACGGCAACGATTGAGGAAGGCACGTTTACGGCGATTGCCGGTCATACGGGCTCGGGCAAATCGACGCTCCTTCAGCACTTAAACGGTCTTTTGCATCCGACGGAAGGACATGTTGTCGTTGACGGCGTCGATCTGCTGCCGCAGAAAAAGAGTGAGAAGAAGGCGGCAAGAGCTGCGCGCATGAAGGTCGGCATGGTATTCCAGTACCCCGAGCAGCAGCTTTTCGAGGAGACGGTCGAGGCGGATATCGCCTTTGGCCCCAAAAATCTTGAGCTTTCGGGAGAGGACGTCGCTTCGCGTGTGCGCGAGTCGATGGAACTCGTCCATTTGGATTACGAACGATTCCATGCGCGTTCACCGTTTGTCCTGTCGGGCGGGCAGATGCGTCGCGTCGCGATCGCGGGCATCCTCGCCCTGCGTCCCAAGTACCTTGTTCTCGACGAGCCGACGGCGGGGCTTGACCCACGCGGTCGGAAGGAAATTCTTTCGATGGTCACAGCACTTCATCGCAGGAAAAAGACGACGGTCATTTTCGTCTCGCACAATATGGACGACATCGCACGGCTTGCGAGACATCTTCTTGTCTTCAATAAGGGAATGCTTGTCGCGGACGGCACACCTCAGGCTGTGTTTGGACAGACGGATGTCCTGCGCGAAGCGGGGCTTCGGCAGCCGCATGTCATGACGCTCCTAAGGCACCTGCGCGAAGCAGGACTTCCTTTGGAACGGACAGATGTTCTGACGGCTGAGGAAGCGGAACAGGCAATATGCGCAGCACTCAAAAAAATGAGAGGGGAGAAAAGCTGATGCTATCGGATATCACAATCGGACAGTATTATCCCGGAAGGTCAGTTCTGCACCGCCTCGACCCGCGGACGAAAATCGTCCTCCTGCTCTTCTTCCTCTTTGCTGTATTCGCGTTCAGCAGTGCGCCTGCCTATGCCATCCTATCGGCATTGACGCTCGCGCTCATGCTTGCGTCTGGTGTGCCGATGCGCATGATGGTTCGCTCCCTGCGCCCCATCATGTGGATCATTTTCTTCACGTTCCTGATCCACTTGCTCTCTACGCCGGGCGAGGCACTCGCCAAGATTTGGGCGTTTACGGTGACGCGCGAGGGGATCGAGCAGGGCTTTTTCATTTCCCTGCGCCTCGTTCTTTTGATCTTCCTATCATCGCTGCTCACGTTCACGACGAGCCCGCTTGCGCTCACGGATGCGCTTGAACGGCTGCTTGCGCCGTTTCGGTGCGTCGGTGTGCCTGCGCACGAGCTCGCGATGATGATGACGATCGCGCTGCGATTCGTGCCGACGCTCATACAGGAGACCGATCGTATCATGAAGGCGCAGCAGTCGCGCGGCGCGGACTTTACCGAAGGCAGCATTTTGAAGCGGTTGCGCGCGCTCATTCCGATTCTCGTCCCGCTCTTTCTCTCCGCGTTTCGCCGTGCCGATGATCTCGCAATGGCGATGGAGGCGCGCTGCTACCATGGCGGTGAAGGACGGACTCAGATGAAGGCACTGCATTTCGCTACGCTCGACTACGTATCGTGGGGCGTTGCGGCGGCACTCTACGGTCTCTTTTTCTCACTTCGATAAGGATGTTTCCATGAAGCGCGAACACAAGGAAGAAATGAGGGCGCGTGCGCGCAACATCGCGCTCGAAATTGCTTACGACGGCACGGCGTATTGTGGCTTTCAGCGGCAGAGACCGCCGATTTATGCCGTGCAGAACGTCTTGGAGGAAATGCTCGGCCGCGTCTTCGGCGATACGATTGAGCTTGCCGCCGCGGGGCGTACGGACACAGGTGTGCACGCCCTCGGGCAGGTCGTAAACTTTTTTACGGATGGCAGGATCCCGACGGAGCGTATTGCGCGCGCCGTCAACAGCCTCCTGCCATCGGATATTGCCGTTCGCCGTGCGGCGGAGGTCGGGCGTGACTTTTCGGCGCGTCACAGCGCGCGAAGCAAGTCGTATATCTATCGCATTCAGCAGGGGGAAACGCCGAACCCGCTCACGGCGCGCTATGCGTATTACGAGCGTCGTACGCTCGATATCGAGGCGATGCAGGCGGCGCTCGGCGTGATTCTCGGCAGGCACGACTTTTCGTCGTTCCGCGCGAGCGGCGGTGCGTCGATGAGCCCCGTCCGCACGATGTTTGAAGCGCGGATCGAAAAGAAGGTGGACGCCATCATCGAATGCCGCATCCACGGCGACGGATTCCTTTACCACATGGTGCGCAACATCGTGGGCACGCTCTTGCATGTCGGGCTTGGAAATATTACGCCTGAGGACTTTGCCACGATCCTTGCAGCGAAGTCGAGAAGCCGTGCGAGCGCGACGGCTCCTGCCTGTGGGCTGTGCCTGGAGAGGGTTTGGTATGATCGAGAAATTTGGCAGGCAGTGTAAGTAAGAATTGTTACTTGCGCCGCCTGCCTGTTTGCGTTAGAATGATACAGAAGCTTTTATGTGGCTTGGTTTCTTTCTTATATTACGGTAACACTAGGTGGTGTATGATAATGGATGCAGCACTCAATGTAGGGATTGACGTAGGGTCGACGACAATCAAGCTCGTCGTGCTCGACCATGAGAAGCAGATTATTTGTAAGAACTACGCGCGCCATTTCTCCGAAATCGGCAATGCCCTTCAAGAGAATCTGACGCGACTGAAGCGCATCGTAGGCGAAAAGAAATTTTCGTTCGCGCTGACGGGGTCGGCGGGCATGGGCATTGCCCAGCGCATCGGACTTCCCTTCGTGCAGGAGGTCATTGCCTGCGCGACTGCGGTCAAGGAGCTCATCCCGCAGACGGACACCGTCGTCGAGCTCGGCGGCGAGGACGCGAAGATCACGTACTTCGGTGCAGCACCTGAGCAGCGCATGAACGGCGTCTGTGCGGGCGGAACGGGATCGTTCATCGATCATATGGCATCCTTGCTCTCGACGGATGCGTTGGGGCTGAATGCGCTCGCAGAAAAGGGCAAGCAGATTTACTCGATCGCGTCGCGCTGCGGTGTCTTCGCCAAGACGGACGTGCAGGCGCTCATGAACGACGGCGCGGAGAAGGCGGACATTGCGCTCTCCATCTTTCAGGCCGTCGTCAACCAGACCATCGGAAATCTCGCACAGGGACGTCCGATCGGTGGACACGTCGCACTCCTCGGCGGCCCGCTGCATTTCCTGCCGGCACTCAAGCAGCGCTTTATCGAAACGCTGAAGCTTGACGAGGCGCACGTCGTCGATGTCGATTATGGGAACTACTTCGTTGCGATGGGCGCAGCACTTTCGGACGAGTCGAAAATCATCAATACGACGGAGCTCGAGTCGTGCATCGAACGCGCCAAAACAGCTGCGGCAAGCGAGACGCGCAAGGCGGACTTCACGCTCTTTGCGGATGAGGCGGACTACGAGGTGTTCAAAGCGCGACACGACCGCGACAAGGTAAAGCGCGGTGAACTTAAACGCTATGAAGGTCCGGTCTACATCGGCATTGACGCAGGGTCGACGACGACAAAAATCGCGGCGATCGGCAAGGACAAGGAGATCCTTTATACCTCGTACGGCAGCAATCAGGGCTCGCCGCTCGCAACAGTCGTATCGGAGATGAAGTCGCTTTACTCGGAAATGCCGCCTAAGGCGCATATCGCGGGCACGATGACGACGGGCTATGGCGAGGCGATCGTCAAGGCGGCGCTTCATGCCGATGGGGGCGAAGTCGAGACGTTTGCCCATCTGCGTGCGGCGCAGGAATTCTGTCCCGATGTCTCGTTCGTCCTCGATATTGGCGGGCAGGACATGAAGTGTTTTTTTGTCAAGGAAGGCACAATTGGCAATATCACGCTCAATGAAGCGTGCTCGGCAGGCTGTGGCTCGTTCATCCAAAACTTCGCCGAAGGCCTTTCGATGACGCCGGCAGAGTTCGCCGCAAAAGCGATCGAGTCAAAAGCGCCCGTCGACCTCGGAACGCGCTGCACGGTCTTCATGAACTCGAAGGTCAAGCAGGCGCAGAAGGAGGGAGCGGAGGTAGCCGACATCTCGGCAGGCATCGCGTTCTCCGTCATCAAGAATGCGCTTTTCAAGGTCATGCAGCTTAAGGATGTGCGCGAGCTCGGTGACCATATCGTCGTGCAGGGCGGCACGTTTTACAATGACGCCGTGCTCCGCTGCATGGAAAAACTCTTAGACCGCGATGTCATCCGTCCCGATATCGCGGGACTCATGGGAGCTTACGGCGCGGCGATTCTCGCGCTCGAGGCGGGGACGGAGCACTCCGCGCTGCTTTCCGCCGAGGCGCTCGATACGTTTAAGACGCAGACGACGTCGTATCGCTGCGGCCACTGCGGCAACAAGTGCCTCATCACGATGCAGAAGTTCCCCGACGGCGGCAAGTACTTCACGGGCAACCGCTGCGAGCGCGGCGTCGGCGGCGTGAAGCACGAGGCGGATGTGCCAAATCTCTACGCGTACAAGTATGATCGCCTCTTCCGCTACTACCGTCCGCTTGAGCATCCGACGCGCGGGCGTATCGGCATACCGCGCACGCTCAATATGTATGAAGACTATCCATTTTGGTTCACGTTCTTCACGTTCCTTGGCTATGAAGTCGTGCTTTCGGGCAAGTCGAGCGCGAAGATGTACTACAAGGGCATGGCGACCGTTCCGTCGGATTCGCTCTGCTATCCAGCAAAGCTCGTGCATGGGCATATCATGGATCTCGTCGAAAGAGGCGTCAAGAAGATCTTCTATCCGTGCGAGCCGTACAACATGCAGGATGAGGAACATCCTTCGGCGAATCATTTCAACTGTCCGATTGTCGCGTCCTATGCGGAGAATATCCGTGGCAATATGGATATCCTGCGTGAGAAGAACATCGACTTCATGCAGCCGTTCCTTCCGATTCACGACGAGAAGCGTCTCGTCACGCGCCTCTACGAGGAAATCGGAGCACGGGAGGATCTCACGAAGCAGGAGATCAAGGCAGCCGTCGAGGCAAGCTACAAGGAAATCGAGAGGTATCGCCAAGACGTGCGCGACTACGGCGCGAAAATTTTGGAACGCATTGCCAGGACGGGCGAGCAGGCGATCATGCTCGTCGGGCGCCCGTATCATATCGACCCCGAAATCAACCATGGCGTGCCGGAGATGATTCAGTCGTACAGCCTTCCGATTCTCTCGGAAGACGCTGTCTATCATATCCCGGTGAAAAGCAGCAAGCTTGAAGTCGTCAACCAGTGGAGCTATCATGCACGCCTTTACCATGCGGCACAGTTCGTCGCTGAACACCCGAACATCACGCTCATACAGTTCAGCTCGTTCGGCTGTGGCTTAGACGCGCTGACGACGGGGCAGGTCAAAGACATCCTCGAGGCGCACAATCGCATCTATACGATGATCAAGCTCGACGAAGTCTCAAATCTCGGTGCGGCGCGTATCCGCCTGCGCTCGCTGATGGCGGCACTCGCGCGCAGGACGCCGATGCCGTATCAAGAGGTAAGGCCCATCGAGCGTCCTCACTTCACCGAAGACTGCAAGAAGACGCATACGGTTCTCGCGCCGCAGATGGCACCGATCCACTTCGAGCTTCTGCACGCGGCGCTGACGAAGTACGGCTACGACATGGTCATCCCGCCGATGCCCGGCAAGAAAGCAATCGACCTCGGCCTGCGCTACGTCAACAACGATATGTGCTATCCGGCGATCGTCGTCATCGGTCAGCTCATTGCCGCGCTGAAGTCGGGCAAGTACGACCCCGACCACACGAGCATCATGCTCTTTCAGACGTGCGGCGCGTGCCGTGCGACGAACTACATGAGCGTGCTTCGTCAGGCACTGCGCTATGCGGGCTTCCCGCAAGTGCCCGTGTTCGCCTGCCGCGGATTGCCGGAGGAGACGGATTCCTTCACGCTTGACCGCCCGATGCTCGTTGACGCAATCAAGGCAGCGATATACGGGGATCTCCTCATGAACGTCCGCAATCGCATGATGCCGTACGAGATTACGAAAGGCCAGACGGAGGCACTCTACAAGAAGTGGATGGCACGCTGCAAGAAAGAGATCGCACAGGGCAGCTTCCTGAAGTTCCGCCGTCAGGTCAAGGAAATCGTCCGTGACTTCGACAATCTGCCCATTGACGAGCACCTTTGGAAGCCGAAAGTCGGCATCGTCGGCGAAATTCTCGTCAAGTATCATCCAGTGGCGAACAACCACATCGAAAGGGTCTTGATGCAGGAGGGTGCGGAAGTCGTCATGCCGGATTTCGTCGACTTCTTCCTCTACTCTGCCTATGACTCGATCGCGAAGCACAAGCTGCTCGCAGGCAAGTACAAGGATCAGCTCTTCGGCAAAATGTTCATCAAGATCCTTGAGTTTTTCCGCCATCCGATGCGCAAGGCACTCAAAGCGAGCAAGCACTTCATGCCGCCGCATACCATCGAGCATACGGCGAGTCTCGCTGCCCGCCACGTCAGTCTCGGCAACATGGCGGGCGAGGGGTGGTTCCTCACGGGCGAGATGGTCAAGCTCCTTGAGAGCGGCGTACCGAATGTCGTCTGCCTGCAGCCTTTCGGCTGCCTGCCGAACCACATCACGGGCAAAGGCGTCATGCACGATCTCCGCACAAGCTACGAAGGAGCGAACATCACGGCAATTGACTGCGATGCAGGTTCTTCAGAGGTCAACCAGCTCAATCGTCTGAAGCTCATGCTCGCCGTTGCAAAAGAGCGCGGTCCGAAGCAGGATCCGAATCCGGAGCAGGCCGCAAGCCGCTCGTGATGCAGGAAAAAAGGCTGTGAAAGAACAGCTCCCATACAGGATAGAAGCGGGGTGCGGACTGGAAAGAGTCGGTGACCCGCTTTTTATGGTATAATACCTTTATTATACCATAGGATTGCAGGAGGCTTTTCCATGACACAAGACACCTTTCACGAACTCGTCCGCCTCGTAATGGACTCATCCGCCCACCCGCCCGAGACACTCTTCGCCGGCGGCATGGACAATTGGCATGCGCGCGCACGCCTTGCCCACTTTCTTGCCATGCAGGGCATCGACAAGCAGGCAGAAGCACTCGAACTCTTCAAAAGTGTCGTCGAAGCGGACGTCGACGAAGAGAGCGCCGAAGACGTAGAGGAAAAAACGTATGCACTTCAACGCTTGAGTTCGCTCGAACGTGAACAAGAAAGGGACGAAGAGGCACTTCGCCATATCAACCTTGCAATCGAACTGGCTGAGTCGACCGACTTCCTCTACAAGTACATCCTGCGCGGCGAGCTGTGGGCAGATCGCTGGAACCTCCTGTACCACATGGGAAGAACTGCGGATGCCGAGGCGGAGGCAGACGAGCGCATCGAAGTCTACAAGGATATTCCTGCACTGCACAACAGCTATCTTTACTACGGATATCGTTTCAAGGCACAGCTCGCCGCCTCGCACGGCGATACGTTCATTGCGAAGGACTACATGCACATGGCGATCCACGCAATGGATGTACCGCACGAAAACGAAGCCGCCATCAAAACAGCCTTTGCCGCTGCGCACGACAATGCCTCCTGGATTCTGGCCGCCATCGACAAGGCGACGCCAAATCCTGACAGACTGCATTGGGATATCTAAGATGCGCGCAGCGATCCAGACAGGACGCGTTTTTGAGCCTAGGGCATGTGCCGGATGGGCAATCGGGAGGACGCTGCATGACAAGAACGCGGGCGAGCCGATGTATGCGATGAAGGAATCCTTGTTATTGTGGGGCTTGCGCATATTTTTTGCAGGCTGTTACAATATTTATGGGCGAAGGGGCATTTTTACCACGAAAGCGGGGCAAGGGAAATTTTGGGACAGGTCAGAAGGATGGTGCTTCGGATTTGGGCACGCTGCACGCAGACGGTTGAACATGCGGCGTTTTGGCTCATCGCGCTTTACGTGCTGAACTTTATCTCGATTGCGTGGCTCAATCTGCACCAATACGGCGCAGCACAGATGCCCGTACTCGTGACAGACGCCGTTTTCCTGTTCGGCGCAACATTGCTCTACGTGATCCTGCTCGGCTTCGTGCCGATTCGGCGCGTGCGCCGTGCGCTCTTTTTCGGCTCGTTTTGCATCTCGGCGCTGCTCGCCGTATTGGAACTCTTTGCCATTGGGCAGTATGAGACGCTTATCGGCGCAGGCATCATCACGGCGATGCTTCAAACGAATCCGAATGAGGCAAAGGAGTTCCTTTCGATGTATGCCTCCGGGCGCGGGCTTCTTTTCAGTCTCCTGTCCATCGTCCTCATCGCCTTTTGCTACCGCCGCTTTTCCGCTGCGCGACGGATGCCTTTTTCGCGCCATTTGCGCACGCGCCTTTTCATGGTCGTGCTTGTGCTCGGTGCTCTGTCGGGCATCCTGCTATGGCAGACGTTTCATTCGTTCATTGTGAATGATTCGCTCGACATACCTGCCGTGCGCGTTGCGCGGTCAGCGGATACGGCCGTGCGCAATATCGAAGCGTTTGAAAAGCTCAAGGGAGAGACAGCACGCGAAGTCACGCTGACGGCGAACGCGAGTGATACGCCCTATGTCATCTTTATCTTAGGAGAGTCGACGAACCGCGCGCGCATGCATCTTTACGGTTATCCGCTTGAAAATACGCCGGGACTCGATGCGATGGAAAAAAGCGGGGAAATCGCCATCTGCCGCGATGTGATAAGTCCCGAGACGGCGACGGTCGCCGTGCTCCAAAAGCTCTTTACGTTTGCCGATGCGGAGTCAGACCGCGAATGGTATACGTATAACAATCTCATCGACGTCATGCGCGTGGCGGGCTACAAGACATTTTGGCTCTCGAATCAGGAGAGCTCTGGAATTTGGGGGAATGTCGCGCAGCTATTTGCCGAGCGCAGTGACTATCGGCGCTTTACGCGCCTGCGTGACTCCCATGAGGATATGGGAGAGCATGATGAGGCTCTCTTTCCGCTCGTCGACGAGGCGCTTGCACAGAGCACAGAGAAAAATTTCTTCGTCATCCATCTCATGGGCGGACACGGGCTCTACTACATGCGTTTCCCGTATCTCTTTACGAAGTTTACGGCGGCTGATGTGCCGCCGCCGCAGGACACGCTTTCCGAGGAGAAGCGAACAGAGATCGCGCAGTACGAAAACGCGCTCTTTTACAACGATTTCATTGTCACGAGTCTCATCGGCAAGTTCGCGGAAAAGGATGCGCTCATCGTCTACCTGCCTGACCATGGCGAAGCCGTCTACGACAACGGCGTATTCTCTGGGCATGTTGAGGAGCATCCGACGAAGGAGACGCTCGAAGTTCCGCTGATCTTTTGGGCATCTCCCGCCTATCGCGCGCATCATCCTGAGAAATGGGCGGCAATCGAAGCGGCGAAAGACCGTCCCTATATGACGGATGATTTCATCCATACGCTCCTCGATTTGCTCGGCATTCAGACGGAGGAGTACGATCCTGCCAAAAGTATCGTGAACCCTGCTTTTGATGCGAAAAGGCATCGCGTCGTGAAGGGGCATGATTACGATATGGAGTTTAAGGGAATGACTACAGGGATAAAGTAGGGAGGGGTCTGCTATGAAACTGGCGATTCTCGGCACGGGCATGATCGTGCACGACGCACTCAAGGCGCTCGCGTTCGTGCCGGAAATCGAGCGCACCGCAATATGGGCACGGTCTCACAGCAAAGAGAGCGCGGAGGCGCTTGCAAGAGAATACGGCATTGCACACGTCTATACGGATTACGAAGCGCTTCTTCGCGAGACGGAGGCAGACTTCGTCTACATCGGTCTCGTCAATACGGCGCACTTCCTTTACGCGAAGCGGGCACTCGAGGCGGGCAAGCACGTCATCGTCGAAAAGCCATTCACTGTGACGGGCAAGGAAGCGCGCATCTTGCGGGATTTGGCGGAGGAAAGGCGGCTCTTTCTCATCGAAGCGGTGACGACGCTCCATCTTCCGAACTTCCATGTCATTGAGCGTTTTTTGCCGCAGATCGGCAGGATTCGCTCCGTACAGGCCAATTTTTCGCAGTATTCGAGTCGTTACGATTCCTATCGCACGGGCGATGTCAAGCCTGCATTTGACCCCGATTGTTTCGGCGGTGCCTTAAACGACCTCGGCAGCTACAATCTCAACTTCATCGTCCGACTTTTTGGCGTGCCGGAAAAGGCAGTTTACGCGCCGAACCTTGGCTTCAATGGCGTCGATACGTCGGGAGCCGCTCTGCTCGTCTATGAAGACTTCGTCGCGACGGCCGTGAATGCGAAAGACTCGGAAAGTCCGAGCGCAATTTTGATTCAGGGCGAGAAGGGATGGATTCGCGCTGACGGCACGCCAAACGCAATCAAATCCGTGACAGTCTGCATCGATAAAAAGACGCAGACGATAAATGAAAACGCATACGAGCACCGTATGGTACATGAGTTCAAGGCGTTTTGGGAAGCGTATGAAGCGGACGATTACGGCTTCGTGCGTCGCGGGCTCGTGCAGTCCGTCGCCGTCATGGGACTCTTGGACACGTTGCATGCATATGCCGCTTCGGGTTCTTTTGACAAGCCATGTCACTTCAAGGAGAACATTATGAACATCAAGAAAAACTTTCAAAAGTTGCCGCTCGGAATTCCGCTCGCTGCATCGACGGCAGGAACGATACTCACGCTCTTCCTCGACGGCAGCAAGCGGTTGCACGTTCTTTGCGGTACGGCACTCGCCGTGCTCTCAGCAGCACATGGCGCACAGCATTTGCTGAAGATCAAATGCGATGCAAAGAAGCTCTTGTGCAGAGGCTGTTCCGCACGGGAAGGAGCACGTATCTCGCTCGATGCGTTTTGCAAGTCGCTTACGGTTCGCAGTGCGATCGCAGGGCGCGTGCGCGTGGGAAGTCCTATGCTCATCGGAAACGAACCGCTCGCAGCGCAGATTGAAGCGTATGCAAAGACATTCCAAGGCGTAGATGACGCGGTGGCCAATACGGCGACGGGCAGCCTGCTCATCACTTACGAGCCGGAGGAACTGCGCGGCGTGCCGGGGCTTGCCAAACTCGAAGCACAAGTTTTGCGGAAGAACGCAAGATAGGCTGTGAGGAGTGTCGTCCGGTTTACGCTTTATGTGGACGGTGTGCTTTTATTTATTTTACAACTTCCTCTTTTGGGTAGAAAATGTGAGAAATGATTGTCTATAACCATAGGCTATGATAGAATGGATTTGTTGAGCAAAAGACGCTGCATGAGAATCGACGGCGAAAGAATGAATGAAATGTATGGGGGACGAAATGGAATTTCGGCAACTGGAGTATTTTTGCATGATCAGTGAGCTGGAGAATTTCACGCGTACGGCGGAGGTGCTCCATGTCTCGCAGCCGTCGGTCACGAAGGCGATCAAGGCACTCGAAGCGGAATTGGGGCTTATGCTCATTGACCGCAGCCAAAAGCATGTCGAGCTTACGGAGGAGGGCAGGGCGTTTCTCGTTCATGCAAAGCGCATCATGCGTGACGCAGATGAAGCGAAACGCGACATGATGCGTTTTCGGCACGACTGCAGTGGAACGGTGCGTTTCGGGATCCCGCCGATGGTGGAGGCGTATCTTTTTCCCGATCTCTTTGTGAAGTTTCGCGCGGCATTTCCAGACATCCATCTCGATGTGCAGGAGTTCGGCGATTCGGACGAGGTGCGCCAGCGCGCTGACATCGGAGAACTCGATTTCGGCATCGTGCTCGGAAATCCCGCTGAGCAATGGGAACACAGCATGGCAATCATGCACGACACGATGCGTCTCTGTCTCGCTCCCAACCATCCGCTTGCGGGACAGGATGAAATCCGCTTTTCTGATCTGAAAGAGGAAAAGTTTATCCTTCAGCAGCCGCGCACGTATCAGTACCGTGAGACCTTCTCTCGCTGCACGGAGCAGGGATTTACGCCGGAAATTGTGCTGAGCACGTCGCAGACGAAGACGATCAAACAGCTCGTCGTGAGTGCGATGGGCATTTCCGTTCTTCCGGACTTTGTCGTGCACGCTGATCGCAGCATGGTACGC
This sequence comes from Mitsuokella sp. oral taxon 131 str. W9106, assembly GCF_000469545.1. GTDB lineage: Bacteria > Bacillota > Negativicutes > Selenomonadales > Selenomonadaceae > AWVT01. The sequence continues at coordinate 15,202 of NZ_KI273057.1, forward strand.
AAAAAGCTCGTGCCGCCGATGGAGCTTGCGGTTTTCCTCTACTGGAACGGACATAAGCGGAGCAGCGCCGTCGATGACCGATTCATGCACTTCATTCAGGACTACACGTCGTCGCCGGAGTACAAGCAGCATTTTAGGCAGGTGTAAGCGTGCAGCTAAAGCGTTTGGAAGCATACGGCTTCAAATCCTTTGCGGATAAGATATCCATCGAGTTCGACAAGGGCATCACGGCAATCGTCGGACCAAACGGAAGCGGAAAGAGCAATATCACGGATGCGATTCGCTGGGTGCTCGGCGAGCAGAACGTGCGCAATCTGCGCGGTACGAAGGCGGAGGATATCATCTTTACGGGGTCGGCAGAGCGCAGGGCGCTTGGACTCGCTGAGGTTTCGCTCATCTTTGCAAACGAGGGGGATCTTCCCGTTGATTTCCGTGAAGTTGTCGTGACGCGTCGCCTCTATCGAAGCGGCGAGAGCGAGTTTTACATCAACCGTTCACGCTGTCGCTTGAAGGATATATACAATCTCTTCGCCGATACGGGCATCGGCCACGACGGCATGAGCATCATCGGGCAGAACCGCATCGATGACATCCTGAACAGCCGTCCTGAAGAGCGCCGCGCATTCTTTGAGGAGACGGCAGGCATTACGAAGTACCGCAATCGAAAGCGCGAGACGGTGCGCAAGATCACGGATACGGACAGCAATCTCGTGCGCGTGCGCGACATTATCCACGAGATAGAAAACCAGCTTGAGCCTCTTGCGCGCCATGCCGAAAGAACGCGCAGCTACAATGCACTGAATGAATCGTACAAAGCCTGCAAGCTTACGAAGCTTGCAGGCGACTTTGCGTGCGAGAGCGCACGCAAGGCGGAAAACGATGTGAAGCTCGAAAAGGCACGCGACGAGGAAGTCGAGGCGAGCGCACAGATCCGTGTGGCAGAGGCTGAAAAGGAAATGCTAGACCAAGGGATCCTGACCATCGAAGCTGCGATGCAGGAGAAGGCACAGGAGAACGAAGCACAGCGTCAAAAGATCGAACAGGCAGAGCGTGAGATGGCGGCGCTGCGCGAGCGTCAAAGACAAAGCGAGGCGGCACACAAGCGCATTCTCGCGCGGCGCGCTGAGCTTTCAAGCGAGATCGCGGCAATTGTCGCGGAGATCGGCAAGCTCACCGCACTTGAGCAGGATCAGAAAGAGCACCTGCAAAAGAGCGAGGCGGCGCTGCGGGAAGAAAAAGAAGAAGCGAGCAAGGTTGCCGCACGCGTGAGATTGTGTAGGGACGAGGCGCGGACGGCGCGTGAAAAGCGAGCCGAAAAGCAGCAGGAGTTTGCGCAGAAGCAGCAGGAACTTGCTGTCCTCGATCGCGACATCGAAAAGGAAGAAGAGGGAAAGGATAACCGTGCGCAGGAGATACGAGCGGCAAAGGAAAGCCTTGCACAGTACGAGAAACGAAAGGAAAAACTCGCGCATGAGAAGGAAGCGCAGGAGAACGAGCGCAGCGCTGCGCGGCGGGAACAGGCGGCCACCGAGAAGAAGGAACAGGAGATGCGCCGTGCACTCCGCGATCTTGACGCACACATCATGGCACTTCGTCAAAAGCAGACGGCAGCAGAGAGCAAGGTGCAGGTGCTCGCGCGCATGCAGCAGGCCTACGAGGGATTTGGCAAAGCGACGAAGGCTGTCTTGAAGAGTCATGAGAGCTGGCGTGGCGGGATTGCGGGTGCGATTGCGGAACTCATTGACGTGCCGAAAGACTGCGTGACGGCAATCGAGACCGCGCTCGGCGGCAGCCTGCAGAATATCGTGACGCAGGATACGGATACGGCGAAGGCGGCAATCGCATTTCTAAAGCGTGAGCGTCTCGGACGCGTGACGTTTTTGCCGCTCTCGACACTCGTCACGCGCCGTCCGCCAGACGAGGCGGTAAGAGGCGCAGCAGGCGTTATTGGCTGGGCAAATGCGATCGTCAAGACGGAGGCTGCGTATCAAAGGGCGATCGACTTCCTGCTCGCGCGGACGCTTGTGGTCGACACATTGGATCATGCGCTCGGCCTCGCTAGGCGGCACGGGCAGCGCCTGCGCATCGTCACGCTCGGCGGCGAACTGCTGAATCCGGGCGGTTCGCTATCGGGCGGCAGCAGGGGACATGCAGAGACAAGCTTTCTGAATCGAGGCGGGGAAATCGAGTTGCTTCGCACCTCCTTGCAGGAATGGCATACGGAGCGTGCGACGCTTGCGGCGGCAAAGAAACAGTTGATCGAGGATGCGACAAAGGTTGAAACAGCGCGTCATACAGCAGAAGAGGCTGTCCGTGCAGCAGGCCTTGCATGTGCGGAGATGCGCGTCAACCTCGAACGCCTCAATGAAAATTTCTCGGAACAGCAGGGGAAGGTCAAAGCACTTGAAGAGGCGGCGGCGCGTGCAAGCGAAAGCTTTGCAAAGGTGCAGAATCGGCGCGTCTTTCTCGTGCGCGCCGTGCGTGCGGCGGAGCAGGAAGTGAACGCGTTCACGCGAGCCGAAGAGGCGGCGCGCGAACGGCTCGCCGATGCGGAAGAAGAAGCCAATACGTTCGCGGCTTCGATACAGGAACATGAACTGAGCCGTGCTGTCCTCGAACAGGAAGCCATGCGAAGCCGCGAGCACATCCTCCTGCGGCAGCGCGACAAGAAGCGAAGTGAGCGGGCACTCATTGAAAACGAGCAGGAAGAAAGGGATCTCGCAGAGCTTGCTGGGCGTAGTACGGAGCGGCTTGCGTCTCTTTCGCACGATGCAAAAGCATGGCAGGAAGTCTTTCATGCGGGCAAGGCAGCGCGCGATGCACTCTATGCCAAGCGCATGGAAACCATCGAAAAAAGCCAAGCGGCCGACCAAAAGACACGTGCCATCGGACGCAAGCACAGCGAGATACAGGCGCGCATCCATCAACTCGAACTTTCGGGTGCGAAAATGGAGCTTGCACTTTCCGAGTGGCAGGAGACGATTTTAGCGGAATACGGGTTGACGCCGGAGCGCGCGGAAGAAGAGGCGATCGACCTCCCGCCGCAGGAGCTTCACGCGAAGATGAAAGAACTCGAACGACAGATCGCAGCGCTCGGCCCCATTAATCCGAACGCTGTGCAGGAGTATGAGGAGCTGCGGGCACGCCATGCGTTCCTTGACAAGCAGGCGACCGACCTTGAGACAGCGAAAGGCGATCTCGCGCGCATCATCATGGAGATGGATGCCGTCATGACGCGCCAATTCAAGGAAGCCTTTGCGAAAATACAGGAATACTTTGCAGAGATTTTCGCGCGCCTCTTCGGCGGCGGCAAGGCGGAGCTGAAGCTTATAGACGAGACGGATGTCTTAAATACGGGGGTCGACATTCTCGTCGTCCTGCCACAGAAGAAACGGCAGAACCTATCGGCGCTTTCAGGAGGCGAGCGCGCACTCACCGTCATCGCGCTGCTCTTCTCGTTCCTGCGCTACAGGCCATCGCCATTTTCAGTGCTCGATGAGATCGATGCGCCGCTCGACGAAGCGAACGTCGCGCGCTTCGGCAGCTTTCTAAAGGAATTTGCCGAGGGCACGCAGTTCATCGTCGTCACGCACCGCAAGGGGACGATGGAAGCCGTCGACACGATGTACGGCGTGACGCTCGAGGACGCGGGCGCCTCGAAGGTGCTTTCCGTCAAGCTTGATGAAGTGGGACCGGCATCCTAGGATAAGGGGAGATCATGCTATGGGATTTTTTGACAAACTGAAAAAAGGGCTGGATAAGACGCGCGAGAATCTCACGAACAAGATCGAGAAACTCGTCATCGGCTACGCTGACATCGACGAAGATTTCTTGGAGGAACTCGAAGAGGCGCTCATCCTGGCAGACGTCGGAATTCAGACGACAGAAACGCTCATGGAGGCGGTGCGCAAGGGCATTAAGAAAAAGGAGATCAAAAGCCCGGAGGATCTAAAACCGTTCCTTCAAAAAGAAATCACGGCGATTCTCGAAAAGGGAGAGAATACGATGCATACGGCAGAGGCGGGACCGACCGTCCTCCTCGTCATCGGCGTCAACGGCGCGGGAAAGACGACGACGATCGGCAAGCTCGCCGCTTACTACAGGGGACAGGGAAAGAATGTCCTGCTCGCCGCTGCCGATACGTTCCGCGCCGCCGCCATCGATCAGCTTGAGGCGTGGGGACGCCGCACGGGCGTGCCAGTCATCCGCCATGATGAGGGGTCGGATCCCGCTGCCGTCGCATTCGACGCGGTCAAGGCTGCCGTCGCGCGTAAGGTCGACCTTCTCCTTATTGATACGGCAGGCCGCTTGCAGACGAAGTCAAATCTCATGCAGGAGCTTGAGAAGATCAACCGAGTCATCGGCAGGGAAATCAAAGGTGCGCCGCATGAGACGCTGCTCGTCCTCGATGCGACGACGGGGCAGAATGCCATCAGCCAAGCGGAACTTTTCACAAAGGCTGCGCCGATCACGGGCGTCGTTCTCACGAAGCTCGACGGCACAGCAAAGGGCGGCGTCGTCATCGGGATCAAGAGCCAGCTTGCGATTCCTGTCAAGTGGATCGGCGTCGGCGAGAGCGTGGAGGATCTGCGTCCTTTCGTTGCACAAGACTTCGCAAAAGCACTCTTTGCAGGCTGAAGAAGCACATTTTTGTTTGAATAAAAGCATTTCCCTGTGATACAATAGAGCCTGTTAGCTTGCAATCGTAGCCATGCGAGAATTGTTTTGATAGGCAAGGAGGAATCGGCTTGCTATATAGCAAAGTGGACACGAATCTGAACTTCATGGAACGCGAGAAGAAAATACTCGATTTTTGGAAGTCACACGACATTGCGCAGAAGGCGATCGACCAGCGCGAGGGCTGCGACACGTTTACGTTTTACGACGGACCGCCGACGGCAAACGGCAAGCCACATATTGGGCACGTGCTGACACGTGTCATCAAGGATATGCTGCCGCGCTATCAGTCGATGAAGGGGAAGCACGTTCTCCGCAAGGCGGGCTGGGACACGCACGGCCTGCCCGTCGAGCTTGAGGTCGAAAAGGCCGTTGGCATCAACGGAAAGGATCAGATTGAGACGTACGGCATCGAACCGTTCATCAAGAAGTGCCGCGAATCCGTTTGGAAGTATAAGAGCATGTGGGAGGAATTCTCCGACGTCGTCGGCTTTTGGGCGGATATGGAGCACCCGTACATCACCTACGAGAATGATTACATCGAGTCCGAGTGGTGGGCACTCAAGGAAATTTGGAACAAGGGGCTGCTCTACAAGGGGTACAAAGTCGTTCCGTACTGTCCGCGCTGCGGCACGCCGCTCTCCTCGCATGAGGTCGCGCAGGGCTATAAAGACGTGACAGAGCGCTCCGCAATGGTACGCTTCAAGGCCAAGGACGAGGACGCGTATTTCCTCGCATGGACGACGACGCCGTGGACACTCCCCTCGAACCTTGCGCTCTGCGTGAACCCCGATGTCGACTACGTCAAGATTCGAGTCGAAGGAAAGACCTACTATCTCGCGGCAGCTCTCGTCGACACTGTCTTTGAAGGCGTCGATGGTGAGCGCGAAGTGCTTGGGACCATGAAGGGCAAGGCGCTCGAAGGACGTTCCTACGAGCCGCTTTACCCCTATGCCGCCGGTAAGATTCCCGCATCGAAGAAGGCTTTTGTCGTAACGTGCGACAACTATGTCACGACGGAAGATGGCACTGGCATCGTACACCTCGCACCGGCATTTGGCGAGGACGATAACCGCGTCTGCCAAAACTACGACATCGCATTCGTCAACTTTGTCAACAACAAGGGCGAGCTCACGGAAGACACGGATTGGCCGGGCGTCTTCGTCAAAGAGGCCGATCCGCTTATTCTTGCCGATCTGGAAAAGCAGGGCAAGCTCTTCAAGGCACCGGAGTTCACGCACAGCTATCCGCACTGCTGGCGCTGTGACACGCCACTCCTTTACTATGCGCGCGAGACGTGGTTCATCAAGATGACGGCGGTGCGCGATGAGCTCATCCAGAATAACAATACGGTCAACTGGATCCCTGAGAGTATCGGAAAGGGGCGTTTCGGCGACTGGATTGAACACGTGCAGGATTGGGGGCTTAGCCGCAACCGCTACTGGGGCACGCCACTCAATATATGGGAGTGTTCTTGCGGACATCAGCACGCGATCGGTTCGATTGAGGAGCTCAAGCAGAGGAGCGATAACTGCCCCGACAAGATCGAGCTGCACCGTCCGTACATCGATGCGGTCACGATCAAATGCCCGAAGTGTGGCGGTGAAATGCACCGCGTGCCCGAAGTCATCGACTGCTGGTTCGATTCGGGGGCGATGCCGTTCGCGCAGTGGCATTATCCGTTTGAAAACAAGGATATCTTCGAGCACCGCTTCCCGGCGGACTTCATTTCGGAAGCCGTCGATCAGACGCGCGGCTGGTTCTACTCGCTCATTGCGATTTCGACGCTGCTCTTCCATCAGGCACCGTACAGGAACGTCATCGTCCTCGGGCACGTGCAGGACAAGGACGGGCATAAGATGAGCAAGTCGAAGGGCAATGCCGTCGATCCGATGGAGGCGCTTGCGAAGCACGGTGCGGATGCAATCCGCTGGTACTTTTACGAAAACAGTGCGCCGTGGCTGCCGAACCGCTTCCATGACGATGCCGTGCAGGAAGGGCAGCGCAAGTTCATGGGGACGCTTTGGAACACGTACGCGTTCTTCGTCCTCTACGCAAATATCGATGGTTTCGACGCGACGAAGCATATGCTCGACTACGGGAAGCTCTCCATCATGGATAAATGGTGTCTCTCGCGCATGAGCACGATGGTTAAGGAAGTCGACAGCGATCTCAGTCATTATCGCGTGACAGAGGCGGCGAAGGCGATACAGCAGTTCGTCGGCGAACTCTCGAACTGGTATGTCCGCCGCAGCCGCAGCCGCTTCTGGGCGAAGGGCATGGAGCAGGACAAGATAAATGCCTATATGACGCTCTACACGTCGCTCGTGACAACGGCCAAGACGGCTGCGCCGATGATCCCGTTCCTCACGGAATCCATCTACCGCAATCTCGTTTGCAGCATTGACAAGACGGCGCCGGAGTCCGTTCACCTCACCGACTTCCCCACGGCTAACGAATCGTATATTGACAAGGATCTTGAAGCGAATATGGGTGAAGTCGAATCGATCGTCGTGCTCGGCCGCGCGGCGCGCAACGAGGCGAACATCAAAAATCGCCAGCCAATCGGCAATATGTACGTCAAGGCGCCTGCAAAGCTTTCGGCGTTCTACCGTAAGATCATCGAGGAAGAACTGAATGTCAAGCAGGTCACGTTCAAAGACGACATGGAGGAATATCTTTCCTACAGCTTCAAGCCGCAGTTCCGTGTGCTCGGACCGAAGGCCGGCAAGCAGATGGGCAAGATTCAAGCGGCACTCAAGAAAGTCAACGGACATGCGGCAAAGGCAGAGCTTGATCGGACGGGCAAGCTGCTATTGAAGCTTGACGAGGGAGAGATCGCCCTCTTTCCAGAGGACGTTGAAGTCACGATGTCGCAGACTGACGGCTATAACTGTCAGCGCTATGGCGATGTGACGGTCGCACTTGAGACGACGCTCTCAGAAGAGCTCCTCGAAGAGGGATTTGTGCGCGAGGTCATCAGCAAGATTCAGACGATGCGCAAGGAGAACGGCTACGAAGTCACCGACCATATTGCCGTCGGCATGGCAGGCAACGAAAAACTCGAAGCCATCGTCAAGAAGAACGAAGCATTCCTGAAGGCGATCACCCTTGCGACGAACGTCACCTACGGCACGCTCGCAGGGACGGAAAAGGAATGGAATATCAATGGGGAGACTGTCACGCTTTCGGTCAAGTAGGGCACGGTTTTTAATGTTTTGCAAAATCGTCGGAAAAGGAAGGAATTTTTCTTGCGAATCGCGAAATAATGAACGAGCGGAATGAAGACGTCCTGTCAGGTAATCGATGTTAGGAGGGATTATCATGGGTAAAATCAATAAAATTCTCGTGCCGGTCGACGGTTCGGTCAATGGCTGCAAGGCTGTAGATGAAGCGATTTTCTTTGCGGAGAAGTGCAAGGCGGAAATCGATTTTGTCTATGTATCGAGTAACATCAACAAGGACATTCCGAGCCACATTGTCTTCGATCGTATCTGGGAAAAGGTTCCTGAGACGATAAAGGCGGAGAAACACGTCGAGACAGGCAATATTCCGAAGGCGATTCTCGCTGTTGCAGAGTCCCAGAAGAGCGACATCATCATCATGGGAAGCCGCGGCCTTGGTCTGTTCAAAGGTGCGCTCATCGGCAGCGTCAGCCAAAAGGTCGTCGAGGAGTCGAAGATTCCCGTCATGGTCGTCAAGTAAGTGGAAGTACAAATGCACATAAAGATGCCCCCCGTTCACATCCGCGTTGGCCGAGTGAACGGGGGCTTTTTGTTAGCGGCTTATTCTGCTTCAAAGAGTGGAAGAGGCGAGAGGAAGATGATATCGTCGCGTTTTGCGGCCGTTCCTTCTGCGAGTACGCATGCTTCGCCGCATACGATCCCTCCCGCCTTTTCCGTGAGTTCGGCAAGTGCCTTCATAGAGCCCCCCGTGCTGATGACATCGTCCAAGAGAAGCACTTTCCTGCCTTTTAGGCGATCAATGTCGACGCCGTCGAGACAGAGCTTCTGCGAGCCTTTCGTCGTAATGGAGACGTCTTCTACCCAGATTGCATCTTCCATGTACGCCTTGACGGACTTGCGCGCGACAATGTAGCGCTTCATGCCGAGCGCCCGTGCGAGATCGGCTGCGAGGGGGATGCCCTTCGTCTCTGCCGTGAGCACGACTTCCGTGTCGGCTGGGACTTTCTTTGCGAGCGCTTTTGCGCAGGCCGTCGTGAGCTCGACATCGCCGAGCATGATGAATCCAGCGATCGCCAGTTTGTCGGTTACATTCAGGATCGGAAGCTGGCGCGTGACACCTGCGACTTGAAGTTCGTAGAATCGGTCTGCCATATTTTATCACTCCATTCTCGCGCGAATGTGCCGGATGTGGTACACTCACTGTATACGATTTTGCGCTTAGATGCAAGGGCTAGAGGAGAAACGACGATGGATTCGCATGAGATTACGCATGTACTGCTTCATGCCTTGACGGAAGAATGTGTTGCAAAGCGGATTGATGGAGCCCGCTCGCAGCAGGAAGTCTATACGATTCTGAAAGAACTTCCGTACTTTTCCATTACCATGGAAGAGTTTCAGCGCGGAATCGAGGAACTGAAAGAGAAGCGGGGCAGTTAAATTCCTTGCTTTGCGAATACGAGATCGAGCGCATTCAGTACATCGTTGATATTTTTCTCCGTGATGACGAGCGGCGGTTGAAATGCCATAACATTTCGCGCGACCCCATTCTTTCCGATGATGAATCCGCGGTCTTTGAGCGCTTCGAGCACGGCGTCGAGTTTGTCCGGCGCAGGGCTTCCGTCTGGATAAACGAACTCGGCGCCAGTCATGAGGCCGAGTCCGCGCACATCTCCGATGATGGGGTGCTTTTCCTGCAAATTGCGAAGACCTGTGCGGAGCTGCCTGCCGCGCGCTTCAGCATATTCGGCGAGATGATGCTCCGCAATGTAGTCGAGCACCGCGATGCCTGCCGTGCTTGAGACGGGGTTGCCGCCGAGCGTCGAGGCTCCGGGCATCGTGTAATGGTCGGCGACCTTTGCACTCGCAATAAAGGCAGAGATCGGCGCACCGTTGCCGAGTGCTTTCGCGACGCAGAGAATGTCGGGCACGACGCCGTAGTGTTCGATGGCGAACATCTTGCCCGTACGGGCAAAGCCCGTCTGCACCTCGTCGGCAACAAAGAGGGTTCCGTGTGCTGCGAGGATCTCCTTGACACGCTTGAAGTAACCTTCTGGCGGCACGACGATGCCGGCATTGCCTTGGATCATCTCGGCGATAAAGGCACCGGGACGCCCTGAAGTCGAAACCTTGATGACATCCTCGATGGCGTTAGCACAGGCGAGGTCGCAAGTGCCTGGCTTTTTCCCCATCGGACAGCGGTAGCAGTAAGGGTTCGGCGCGAAGTGGATGCCGCCGACGGGGTTTGGGTCGGTGCGCCACATGGCGATGCCCGTGATGCTCATGCCAAGCTTTGTCCTGCCGTGAAGACCGTTGCGCAGTGAGATGATCTCCCCATTCCCCGTGCAGATGGAAGCGAGGAGCAGGGCACCCTCCGTCGCCTCCGAGCCCGTCGAGCAGAAGAATGTTTTCTGCAGGTTGCCGGGCGTGACGGCGGCGAGCTTTTCTGCGAGATTGACGAAGTTCTCGGTCAAGTAGATGTTGCAGACGTGTTGGAGCGTGCCGACCTGCGCCTGAACCTTTTTCGTGATTTCGGGATTGCAGTGACCGCAGTTCATGACGGATACGCCCGCGAAGCAGTCGAGGTATTTCCTGCCTTCACTGTCGAAAAGGTACTGCATCGAGCCGCGGACAATCTGGCGCGGCTCTTTGTAGAAATGCTCGAGACAAGGCATGATGTACTTCTTTTTCTTTTCGAGAATGGCTTTGGCTCCGATGTAATGCTTTTCTTCCATATTCATTCGCAAGTGAAACCTTTCTTTTGATGGGATCCTAGGGAAGCCTAGATGGAATTTTTGCTTTGGCGGAAACGATACGTTCCGATGCCCCATGCGCGGGGACTTTTTCTCTGCACGGCGGCAAGCATTTTCCTGTCCTGCTCGGCATCGTCCCTGCTCAGGCGATCAAGACGGTCACGGTAGAGTGCCGTGACGGCAAAGACGAGCGCAGGCTCATAGTCCTGCGCCTCGATGCGGTATGATGCGAAGCCGTTGAACTTGTCGAGGTAGGGGTAGAGACAAAGATCTTTCGCGAAGTAGATGTGGTTGCGCCCGTACTGGTCGATGCGGATGGAGTGGATCTCGTCCGCCTCGTCACGGAGTGCATAGCGTCGGTCGAGCACTTCTGGATTGTCGAGTTCATTGAAGCTGGGCAGGCTCATGCCGGGGATATCGTGGTCGCAGATCATGGACTCGTAAGAGCCGTGGACGACGACCTCAAGCGGCATATCTGTGCTTTCGACGATTTCACGAAGCTGCTCGAAGGAGAGTTCGTACGACGTGCAGGCCATCGAGAGACCATTTTCGTGCAGGAACTTTGCCGCGAGGTGATTGAAGATGTTAAAGGATGTATCCGCCTGGATGGGAAGCCCCGCGATGTCCATCGCGAGCTTCAGCGAACCGAGGTTGCTGACGAGGAGCCCATCGGGTTTCATCGCCTTGAGCGCCGTGAAGAACTGTTCGAGCTCGCCGCATTCGCGGCGCATCGTTGTGCGCGGCGTGTTGATGATGACCTTTGCCTTGCCTTTTGCGAAGGCGAGCATGTCCTCGTAGTCGCGAAGTGTCCACGGGCGCAGCGGGCGGAATGCCTCACCGCCGACGTAGACGGCATCTGCACCCGCTTCGATGGCAGCTCGTGCAGCATTCGGCGTTGCAACACGGACACTCAGGCGGCGGTGTGGCGCGGTATCCGCGTCGATGCCGCGCTCCTGCTTTAGAATGTCGTCTTGGAATCCCGCCTCTTTGACGGCCTTGCTGAAGAAGCGCGGTTCGCGCTCTCCCGTGAAACCGATGTCTTTCTTGTCTGTCGCGCCGAAGGCAAAGGTCGTGGTAAAGTCACGCGCGCGGTTCTCGTAGAGGCTCCTCCAGCCTGCTTCGTCCGTCGCGTAGCCGTTTGGGTCGGCAATGTAGGCGTCGATCGCCTTTCGGTAGGTCGAGACGATGCGGCGGATAAAAGGAGCAGGGCGCATGCGGCCCTCGATTTTGAATGAGAAGACGCCCGCTTGGATGAGCTGTGGGATCGCGCGGTACATGCACATATCCTTGAGCGCCATCTTGTACGGACCGAGACTGCTTTCGTCAAGCACGTCGCCCGTCGTTTCGTCAATGAGACGGTACGCCCAGCGGCACGGTTTCAGACAGCGGCCGCGGTTGCCGCTCTGCCCGAAGAGAACGCCTGAGTGGAGGCATTGCCCGCTCTCGGAGAAACACATGTCTCCGTGCATGAAATACTCGACCTCGATGCCCGTGCGCTCGCGAAAGAGACTGAGTTCGGAGAGCGTCATCTCGCGGCCAACAACGATACGCGTGATGCCATACTTCTTGAGCATTTTGATCGCATGCTCGTTGTGCGTATTCATCATGACCGAGGTGTGAATGGGAATCGAAAGCCCCATTTCGTGAACGAGCTCAAGAACGGCAAAATCCTGTACGAGAAGAGCGTCAGGATGAATTTCATTCAAGTAGGAAAGATAGCTGCGCAGAGCGGGAATCTCTTCGTTGCTGATGAGGTTGTTGAGCGTGATGTAAAGGCGCACATCGTGCGCATGGGCGAATCCAACGGCTTTTTTCAGCATGGCATCGTCAAAATTGAAATCGCCTTCGTGCATGCGCATGTTGAAGTGCTTGCCGCCGAGATAGACGGCATCTGCGCCGGCCTCGATACCGGCGGCGAGTGCGTCCCAAGTACCGGCAGGTGCGAGCAGTTCAACGGATTTACGTGTCAGTAGCATAGATTACTCCTTTTAAGACTTTCATTTATCCGCAATTCCAAAAGAAAACGATACGAAAGCCGTATCGTATACATACTCTATCAATAAAAATGGTTCTGCATGCAAGACATCCTTTGACGTATGGAGGCGCCGGTGCTTAATCCTGATTGAGGAGCTTGCCGCGCAGTTCTCCCATGAGCAAGCGTGCGGCTGGAGAGAAGGCTTGATACTTCTTCCAAATCAGGACAAGTTCGCTTTGCAGCAGGGGGAAGAGCGGACGGAAAACGAGATCCGTTCCATCTGTATAGATGAGGCGGTCGAGCGTGATCGCGACACCTGCGCCTTCTGAGACGAGAAGAGAGGCGCTGAATATGAGGTTGTGCCGCGCGAAGATGTCGTAGTTCGAAAAGACGTCCTCGCCTGCCCATTCTTTAAGGCGGCGCGCATTTGCCTTGCGTTCGGGGATGATCAGAGGGATGCCGGCAAGGTCTTTGGCTTCGATGGCAGGCTCATTTGCAAGCGGATGATCGCGGCGCATGAGGATGCCCCATGTGTCGCGAATGGGAAGTGGAAGTGTATCGTAGCGTTCTGTGTCGGCCGGTCCAATGAGAAGCCCGAAGTCGAGGAGACCGTTTTCAAGCCGTGCCTCCACGTCATCTGCATTGCCGCTGAAAAGATGGTAATGCACCTGCGGATAGCCTGCACGAAGACGCTTGATTGCCTGTGCGATGAGGCGCATGGCATCGGACTCGCCGCCGCCGATGAAGACGTCGCCGTGAATCGTTTCGGATGTCCCCTTGATGGAATGTTCGAGCTTGTCCGCGAGCGTGACGATTTCCTGCGCATGCTTTTGGAAGTAAATGCCGTCCTCGGTGAGTCGGAGCTTTCGTCGACCGCGTATCAGCAACTTTTTTCCGAGTTCGTCTTCGAGCACGGTGAGCTGACGCGATAATGTCGGCTGCGTGATACGGAGCACACGTGCTGCTGCCGTAATATTTCCCTCCTCTGTCGTAGCAAGGAAATAGCGCAAAAGCCGAAGTTCCATAAATGTCCCTCCTTTTTAACCGCTTTATTATACCATAAAATTATGTATTTTGTGCATATATCCTGCTCGTCGGGATGCTCATATCGGTGCTCATCGTGGGGATCCCGATCTCAAACGAAGTGTTTAAGCCGTTCTTCTCCATCGAGATGCGGCAGGATATCATGCTTCACGAATGCCATCGTTCCCTGCCGTTTTGCCTATTGCTCCTGCTCGGCGTGCATATGGGAATGCATGAATCGGCCCCGCATGTTCGCTATGATAAAATTGTTTCTCTTGGATGGATTGATGCCAGGGGGCGTCTGCTGAGCAAAACGATGCCTAAATCGTAATCGAAAATCAGGTGATATGTAATTGGGAGGGATGTTTATGAAACGCGCGATTCTCGTTCTTCTCTCGATCCTCATGATTGCGTTGGCAGGCTGTGGGGGGGGACAAACACAGCAGGAGCGGCAAGAAAAGACACAGACGACAAGCAGTCAAAATGCAGCAGCACCTGTTAGGACAGACAGGACGATCATCGTGTACTTCTCTGCCACGGGACATACGAAGCGGCTTGTCGAGACCACGGCAAGAGCGCTTGGCGCAGAACTGCAAGAGATTCAGCCGAAGAAACCGTATCGCGAGATCGGTATGATGAAGTGAACCTTCATACTGCCATACTGCGTTTAGGCAAGCGGAAAAAAACTCCGTTGAGGGTGCTTCCCCAACGGAGTCTTGCATTTTCATGGTGGAGATGAGGAGAATCGAACTCCTGTCCGAAATACATCCACATCACAAAGCGTTATCGCAATAGCCTGAGCATGCAGGCATCATAAGGGCGAAACCCTGGGATTCAGAGTTCTCCACCACTGGCTTTTCTAAAAAGCCAGAAAACATCCGTACTTATTTGAAACCTCCGTGCCCGCTAACGGCTCGCGCTTTCAGAGGGGCTGTTGAGCTAGGCTCAAGCAGCGTATGCGTATTCAGCTTCGTCAGTTGAATTTTGCGTGGTCAAGCTTTAGGCATTCATAACCATTGGCCTGCGAACTTCGTGGCTTCCATACCCCGTCGAAACCATTGCATCCCCGACAAACTGGTGCGGATGAAGGGGGTCGAACCCATACGCCTTGCGGCACTGGATCCTAAGTCCAGCGCGTCTGCCAATTCCGCCACATCCGCATTTTCCATAGTCTAGCATAGGCGGGATATGACGTCAATGCCGGACTGTGAAATTTAATCTTTCATAAACTTTTCCCAAATGCGCCGCTTCTTCGGCTGCGCATAGGGCAGCCGCATTTTTTATGCTATAATTATCATGCATTATAGCATAAGAATTCGGATTGCGAGGAGGTACGCGATGACGGACGCAGTAGAGGAGAAGCTGAAGCTTTTGCCGGAAAGCCCCGGCGTATACATCATGAAGGACGATCATGGGCGCATTATTTATGTCGGCAAGGCGATTGTCCTCAAAAATCGCGTGCGGCAGTATTTTCAGTCGAGCCGCAACCATACGCCGAAGGTTCGCGCGATGGTCTCACACGTTGCCGACTTTGAGACGATCATGACGCACTCGGAAGTCGAAGCGTTGATTTTGGAATGCAATCTCATCAAAAAGCATCGCCCGCGCTACAACATCAGCCTCAAGGATGACAAGAGCTATCCTTATGTCAAGGTCACGGTGCAGGAAGAGTACCCGCGCGTATTCATCACGCGCCGCGTGCTGAAGGATGGAGCGCAGTACTTCGGACCGTACACGGATGTGACAGCCGTCCATGAGAGCCTAAAGCTTCTGCGCCGTCTCTTCCCGCTGCGCACTTGTCGCCGGCTTCAAGAGCGCCCTTGCTTGGAGTATCACATCAAGCGGTGCCTTGCGCCGTGCGTGGGAAAGGTTCCGAAAGAAGATTACGCGGCGATGGTGCATGCAGTGCTCCTGTTTTTGGAAGGACGCACGGAGGATGTGGAGCGCGAACTTCAGTCGCGCATGAAACAGGCGGCAGAGACCTTTCATTTCGAGGTCGCGGCGCGCCTGCGCGATCAGCTTCTCGCCGTGCGCAAGGTCGCTGAGAAGCAGACCATCATCACGGGCGTGGGCGATCAGGACGCCGTCGGCATGGCGCGCTCGGAGGCTGGCGTCTGCGTGCAGGTATTCTTCATCCGTGCGGGCAAGATGATCGGCAGGGAGCATTTTCTCTTGCAGGGAAGCGAGGAGGAGAGCGACGAGGCGATCCTGCTCGCCTTCCTGCAACAGTATTACCATCGCGCCGCTTTCGTACCGCGCGAAGTATTGCTTCCGCTTGAGCTTGCGGCAGAGGAAAAGAGCCTTTTGGAAGCGTTCCTTTCGGAAAAGAAATGCAACGCAAAGGTACAGGTGCACTGCCCGCAGCGCGGCACGAAACACGACATCGTCAAGATGGCGGAGGGCAACGCGGAAAAGTACCTCGTAGACGAAGTGATGCGTGTCAAGCAGGCGATGCAGAGGACGCGGGGAGCGGTCGAGGAGCTTGGCCGATACTTGGGGCTAAAGCATCCTCCGTACCGCATGGAGTGCTTCGATATCTCGCATTTTCAAGGTGCGGAGACGGTCGCCTCGATGGTCGTGTTCGAGGATGGCATCGCAAAGAAGTCGGATTATCGCCGCTTCAAGATAAAGAGTACGGAAGGCAAGTCGGATGACTTCCTTTCGATGCGGGAGGTCACGCGGCGTCGCTACGTCGGACTTGCAGAGGATGAGCTTCCCGATCTCATCGTCATCGACGGCGGCAAGGGGCAGCTTTCTTCGGCACTTGAGATCATCCGCGGCGAAGGCGGACATGCGGACGTGCCCGTCGTCGGTCTTGCGAAACAGTTCGAACTCGTCTTTACGGAAGGCAATTCCGAGCCTGTCGTGCTGCCGCGCCGCAGCGCCTCCCTCTATCTCATCCAGCGCATTCGCGACGAGGCGCACCGCTTTGCGATTACGTATCATCGCAAACTGCGCGGCAAACGAAATCTCGTTTCAGTACTCGATCACGTTGTTGGCATCGGCCCCAAACGGCGTGCGGCGCTCCATGCGCACTTTGGCACGATCGCGAAGATCAAGAAGGCGTGCGTCGAGGAACTTGCCGCCGCACCGGGGATGAACCGCCCTGCGGCAGAAGCCGTACATAATTTTTTTCATGCGATGGAAGGGCGTGTAGCAGGAGAATTGGAGACAGAAGCGAATATAGATAAAAAAGAATGATTCTTGTGTATTCTGTTTTCATTAGGAGGCATTTGACATGAAGGTATGGGTTTGCACGGTTTGCGGCTGGATCTACGATGAGGCAAAGGGCGATGCGGAGTACGGGCTGAAAGCCGGCGTTGCATTCGCTGATCTACCGGATGATTTTGTTTGCCCGCTCTGCGGTGTAGGCAAGGATATGTTCGAGGAACAGTCCTGACGAAAGCAATGGAACTAAGATGAAGTGTCAGCGAGCGGCTGAGGGGGCGAGGCTTCCCGGCAGCTCGCTGTTATTTTTCGATATTGCTTGCGAAAAGTCAAAAAGTCTAATATAATAAAAGCGTTAATAGTCAAATTGTCAATCGGATGAAGGTGATTTTCTTGAGCAATATCGCAGATTTGATTGAAGCCTATATTTTGAGACGACTCGCGACGCAGCAGGACGGCAAGGTCGAACTGCGGCGCACCGATATCGCCGATGAGATTTCCTGTGCGCCGTCCCAGATCAGCTACGTGCTTTCGACGCGGTTCACGCAGGACAAGGGCTTTGTCGTCGAGTCGCGCCGCGGTCTTGGCGGCTACATTCGCATCGTGCAGATCCCGATCAATAATCTCGTCTATCAGGATATGATCGAAAAGATTGATGCGCAGACGGATCAGGGGACGGTGCGCTCCATGGTGCATTGCCTTTTGCAGCATGAAATGGTTTCGAGCCGCGAAGCGGCGCTCCTGATGCAGGTTGTCACGGCGGCGTATCGTTCTGGGATGCGCGCAGAGGAACGTGTCCACCTGCTGAAGTCCCTGCTGCTGACATTGGAAAAATTCTCCTAGCATGGCAGGGGATATTGTGATTGGGAAAGAAGGCAATGCATCGTATGTTGTGTGATGATTGCGGCCGCAATAAGGCGGTCGTCCATATTGTACAGGCAGGCGCGGGTGGACGCGTCGAAAAGAATCTCTGTGAGGAGTGCGCGGCGAAGTACGGCGACCTTCTCATGCCCTTCGGCGGGCGCGATGTCTCAGTCAACGATTTTTTGAAGGGGGTATTCGGCGCACGCGAGGAGCGCGAGGATCGGGGCAGCCGCGCGGAGCAGACAGAACTCGTTTGCCCGAATTGCGGCATGAGCTACGCGGATTTCCTACAGACAGGGAAAATCGGCTGCAGCGTATGCTATGAGACGTTCCGTCATCAGCTCGACCCGCTTTTGCGACGCATCCACGGTTCGAGCGCCCATTCAGGCAAGATCCCGCACCGCACGGGCGGCGCGCTGGAGTTAAAACAAAGAGCGGCGCGTCTGCGCGAGCAGCTTCGCGAGAGCGTGATGCGCGAGGAATACGAAAAAGCGGCAGAGTACCGCGATGCGATTCGCCGTATCGAAAAGGAACTCGCGGCAAAAGAAGGGGGCGCAGCGCATGGAGATGCATGACCTTTTGAAGAGCGGCCGCCTTGCGTGGCAGTCGGGCAAGGGCAAGGACAACGATGTCGTCCTTGTGAGCTGCGTGCGTCTCGCGCGCAATTTCCGTGCAATTCCATTTCCGAATCGCGCGAATAACCGTCAGCTGGCGGCCTCTCGCCACGCGTTTGAGGCGATCCTGCCCGTCTTGTCCGAGGGAATCGGTCAAGCGTTCACGGCGGCAGACATGGAGCAGATGACGCCCGTGCAGCGCGGCGTCCTGTTGGAAAAGCAGTTCATCAGCCGCAATTTCATTCGCAGTCCGCAGCACCGCGTCGTCTTTCTCTCGGAGAATCTCGGTACGAGCATCCTCGTCAATGAGGAGGATCATCTGCGTATCCAGTGCATGGCGGCAGGGTTCGACCTTCGGACGCCGAATCAGACGGCTTCGCGCCTCGACGATCTCATCGAGTCCAAGCTCGACATCGCATTTGATGAGCGCATGGGCTACCTGACGTCCTGCCCGACGAATCTTGGTACGGGGCTTCGCGCTTCGGTGCTCCTGCATCTGCCGGGACTCGTCTTTACGAAAAATATCCAAAACATCGCAAACGTTTCGCCGCAGCTCGGTCTTGCGATTCGGAGCGTCTACGGCGACGAGAAGGAGAGCGTAGGAAATCTCTTTCTTATTTCCAATCAGCTCACGCTCGGTTTTTCCGAGGAGGAACTGCTCGCGAACGTCGAGTCCGCCGTGCAGGAGATCGTCTCACACGAGCGGCAGGCGCGAAAGGCGCTCGCACTTTACTTAAAGGAACAGCTTGATGACGAGGTGTGGCGCGCTTACGGGCTCTTGCGCTACGCGCGCCTCCTGCCGAAGAAAGAGACGCTCGAGCTTCTCTCGAAGGTCCGTCTCGGCATCGACCTCAAACTCATCCACGAGGTGGATGCGTCGTGCTTCTCCGAGATCTTGGTGCGGAGCGGCGTTTCGTATCTGCAGAATCTCGCGGAGAATGAAAATCTCTCAAAGAATGAAATCGACAGGCTTCGGGCAGAGCAGGCGAGGAGCATCCTTCTCTCTTGTTCCCGTCCACAGGAGAATCTCACATGAACAATCGCAATCAGTTTTCGGGAAACACGCTCGTGGCATTGAAGCACGCGGCGCACATGGCAAAGGAACTCGGGCAGGACTATATCGGGACGGAGCACCTCCTGCTAGGCATCCTATACGCGGCAGACAGCCTTGCCGCGTCCATTCTGCAAGGGCACGGCATCGGCTATGCACGCGTCCTGCGCATGGTGCAGGATATGGTGCGGAGCGCGCCGTCGAATCCTTCCGACGACCCACGCTATACGCCACGCGCCCGCCGCATCCTTGCGAACGCGCTGGAGCTTGCTGACGACGTCAATGCGCGCTGCGCGCGTTCGGAGCACATTCTTCTGATGCTCCTCGACGAAAAGGGCGGAGCAGCGATCGAAATACTCGAACACCTCGGCATCAATCCCGCTGCATTCCAGGATGAAGTGCTCGACTACATCGAAGATCCGTACATGGGCGGCAGAGGGGAGGAACGCGTGCGCGAAACGGGCAAGCCGCCTGTACGTGCGTCGAAGAAGGGATCGGTGCTTGCGCAGTTTGGACGCGACCTTACAGCGGTGGCAAAGGATGGAAAGATCGATCCCGTCATCGGCCGCGATACAGAAATCGAGCGCGTCGTTCAGATCCTCGCGCGGCGAACGAAGAACAACCCCATCCTGCTCGGTGAGCCTGGTGTCGGCAAGACGGCGATTGCCGAGGGGCTTGCGCAGCGCATCGCCGACGAAACCGTTCCGTATATGCTGCAGGGGAAGCGCGTCATTTCGGTCTCGATGGCATCGCTCGTCGCGGGCACGAAGTATCGCGGCGAGTTCGAGGAACGCATGAAGTGGCTTGTCGAGGAGCTCATTGAGGCGAAAGATGCGATTCTCTTCATCGACGAGATGCACACGCTCATCGGCGCAGGCTCGGGCGAGGGCTCGCTTGATGCGGCGAATATCTTAAAGCCTGCCCTTTCGCGCGGCGAGATTCAAGTCATCGGCGCGACGACGCTCGACGAGTATAAGAAGCGCTTTGAACGCGATGCGGCACTCGCACGCCGCTTCCAGACCGTGATCGTCGAAGAACCGACGCCGCAGGAAGCACGCGAGATCCTGCTTGGACTGCGCGAGGCGTACGAAACGTTCCATCACGCTAGGATTACGGACGAGGCGATCGAGGAAGCAGTGAAGCTGTCTGCACGCTATATCACGGATCGATTCCTGCCCGACAAGGCAATCGACGTCATGGACGAGGCGGCGGCGAAGGCACGCGTGAAAAAATCCGTTCCGCTCGACGTGCAGAAGGAGTGCCGTGCGCGCATAGAGACCATTGAAAAAGACAAGGAGACCGCAGTCGAAGCGCAGGACTACGAGCGGGCGGCGAGCCTGCGCGACCAGGAACAGGCGCTGCGGGATGCGCTCGACAAGGAGCGTGGGAAAGGCGTGCAGGAAGGTGCTCCCGTCTTTGTGCACGCATCGGATATTGCGGACGTCGTCTCGCTTTGGACGGGTATCCCCGTACGCAAGATCGCGGCGAAGGAGTCGGAGCGGCTGCTCCGCATCGAGCGCGTCCTCACGCGGCGCGTCGTTGGGCAGGATGCAGCAATTCGCGCCGTCGCAAAGGCGGTGCGCCGCGCCCGTGCGGGGCTAAAGGATCCGAAACGTCCGATTGGCTCATTCCTATTCTTGGGTCCGACGGGGGTTGGAAAGACGGAGCTTGCAAAGGCTTTGGCCGAAGCACTCTTCGGAATGGAGGATGCCATTCTTCGCTTCGATATGTCCGAGTACATGGAAAAACACACGGTCTCGCGTCTCATCGGCGCGCCTCCAGGCTATGTCGGCTATGAGGAGGGTGGTCAGCTCACGGA
Source organism: Mitsuokella sp. oral taxon 131 str. W9106 (assembly GCF_000469545.1). Taxonomy (GTDB): domain Bacteria; phylum Bacillota; class Negativicutes; order Selenomonadales; family Selenomonadaceae; genus AWVT01. The sequence continues at coordinate 36,328 of NZ_KI273057.1, forward strand.
TGCTGTGCGCCGGAAGCCATACTCCATCATTCTGCTCGACGAGGTCGAAAAGGCGCATCCAGACGTATTCAACATGCTCCTGCAGGTGCTCGATGATGGGCGCCTCACAGACGGAAAAGGGCGCACGGTCGACTTTCGCAATACCGTCATCATCATGACGAGCAATGCAGGAGCAAACCATTTTCGAACCTCTTCCGGCACGATGGGATTTATGACGCATCAGGATGAGGCGGAGAAGCAGAAGATGGCGGAAACGCGCGTGCTCGAAGAAGTGCGCCGCATCTTTAAGCCGGAGTTCCTGAACCGCGTCGATGAGATGGTCGTATTCCATTCGCTGAGCGGCGAAGCGCTTGCCTCCATCGTCGACATCCTCCTGCGCGACCTCAGGTCACGCCTTGCGGAAAAGGGAATTGCGCTCGAAGTCAGCCCTGCGGCGAAGGCAAAGCTCATCGCGCTCGGAACAGATGTGAAGTACGGTGCGCGCCCCCTGCGCCGTGCCATTCAAAAGCACGTTGGGGATGTGCTTGCCGAGCGGCTGCTCGCACGCGAATTCAAGGAGGGCGACACGGTGCAGGTGCGCAAGATGGATGGAGAGCTCGTCTTTTTGAAGAAAGAAGATGCCGTATCGCGGGAGACTGTCGATGCGGCGCAATAAACTCGCGCCGAAAGCGCGCAGTGAGAGGTATCTCAACCTCGCGCTCAATCTTTTTTGGGCGATCGTTTGGCTCGGCAGATGGACGATGCGCCTCATGCGCCTTGGTGTGGATCGGATCTTGCGCGCGTGCGGAAAAGAGAGGTAGCGATGGCAAAGAAGAGGAAAACCGTCTACGTCTGCCAGGAATGCGGCTACGACGCACCAAAATGGCTTGGACGCTGTCCCGGCTGCGGCGCGTGGAATACGATGGTCGAGGAGACCGTCATGTCGGAGCTGGGGCAGCGCGGGCTGCGTCTTGGTCTTTCCGATGCGGCAAAGCCGCAGCCGATCCGCGAGGTCAAAGTTGAGGATTTGCCGCGCTTCCCGACGGGCAGCGGCGAGCTTGACCGCGTCCTAGGCGGTGGCGTCATTCCGGGCTCGATGGTGCTCATCGTCGGCGATCCCGGTGTCGGCAAGTCGAGCCTCACGCTTCGCGTTTGCGCCAATGTTGCGCGCATGGGGCGCCACGTGCTCTACGTGACGGGTGAGGAGAGCACGCGGCAGGTCCGCATGCGCGGAGACCGTTTGCAGGCGATCGCAGACGGTCTCTTGATCGTCAGCGAGACGAATCTCGAGACGATAGAGGGGCACGTAAAAAATACAAAGCCAGATCTTCTCGTCGTCGATTCGATCCAAACCGTCTTCAAGCCGACCGTTCAGAGCGCACCGGGCAGCGTTTCACAGGTGCGCGAGTGTGCCGTCGACCTCCTGCGCATCGCGAAGTCGGACGGCATTGCTGCCTTCATCATCGGACACGTCACGAAGGATGGAACGCTTGCAGGCCCGCGCGTCCTCGAGCACATCGTCGACACTGTGCTTTACTTTGAGGGAGAGCGCAATGCCGAGTATCGCGTGCTGCGTTCCGTCAAGAACCGATTCGGCAGCACGAATGAGCTCGGTCTCTTTGAGATGCGGGATATCGGTCTCGTCGATGTGCCTGATGCTTCGAAGCTGTTTCTCTCAGATCGCGAGCAGGACACGGGAACGGTCATCGTGCCGACTGTCGAAGGAACGCGTCCGCTCCTTGTCGAACTGCAGGCTCTCGTCGCTGCGACGCCATACGTGCCGCCGAGGCGCACGGCGGACTCCGTTGACATCAAGCGCATTCAGCTCCTCCTCGCTGTCCTCGAAAAGCGCGTCAAGCTGCCGATTGGCGCGTGTGATGTCTACATCAAGGTCGCGGGCGGCATACGCATTGATGAGCCCGCCGCGGATCTCGGCCTCTGTATCGCCATGGCGTCGAGCTTCGCGAATCGCCTTTTGCGCCCAAAGATGATCGTCTTCGGCGAAGTCGGGCTGTCGGGGGAGGTTCGCGCCGTGAGCCAAGTGGATCTTCGCATCGCCGAGGCACGACGGCTCGGCTTTTCGCACGTCATCCTGCCGATGAAGAACTTCCGTCAGATGAAGGGCGCCTTTGATGGAATCACGCTTCATGGAGCGGAGAGCATTGGCGACGCGCTTCGGCTCGCGATGCCGAAAGAACTGCAGGCGTCTTGAGCCGTGTGGCAGATCCTGGAAAAAGATGCATAAATCGGTGATGCGCTATCGACAAGTGGGGGGAACGTGTTATAATGGACGGGATCGTATTCTTGTAGCTTCAGGAGGCATTTCCTTGCGATTTTTACACTATGCTGCGGCGGTTTTTGTCGTCCTTGCCGCCACTTTGCTGCCCGTCCCCCGCATGGCAAGCGCAGAAGAGCCAGCCATCACGGCGGACGCTGCCATTCTCATCGAGACGGAGACGGGACGCGTGGTATGGGAGAAGAATGCCGAAGAGCGCCGCTTCCCCGCGAGCATGACGAAGATGATGACGTGCATCCTCGCACTTGAAAACGTCAGTCCGCGCGCGGAAATCTTCATTACCCCGAATGCCGAGCAGACGGAAGACACGCCGCTCGGCATCCTCGCAGGCGAGCGGCTGACGGCAGATGCGCTTTTGACCGGCATGATGCTGTGCTCCGATAACGGCGCGGCCGTCGCCGTTGCCGAGCATATCGACGGCGGCGTGACGAGCTTTGCGAAACGCATGAATGAAAAGGCGGCTGAGCTCGGCATGAAGGATACGCACTTTGCCAACCCGAATGGCTTGCCGAACCCCATGCACTATTCCACGGCGCACGACATGGCGCGTCTTGCTCGGTACGCGATGAGGAACAAGGCGTTCCGCTCGATCGTCGGGCAGCAAAACGCCGGCATTCGCTGGACGTTCCCAAAGGATAAGTTTTTGCCGGTCGAGAACACGAACAAGCTCCTCGGTCACTACGACGGTATCACGGGCATCAAAACGGGATGGACGAATGCGGCGGGGGGCTGTCTCGCAGCGTCTGCCGAGCGCAAAGGCGTCTCGCTCATCGCAATCGTCATGCACGCACCGACACCAAATGATCGTTTTGACGACGCGCGCAAGATGCTCGACTACGGTTTTCGGCACGTCACGATGGTGCGGGGCATTACGAGCAGCAGGACTGCGCGCAAGGTTTGGGTCAAGGGTGGGCAGGAGGCGCGAACATTTGTCCGCCCTGTCGAGGATATCAACTACCCGATCATCGATGGCGAAGACGCAAAGAACTACACGATCCACTGTGACGTGCCGAGTGTCATCGCTGCGCCTGCGAAAGACGGTGAAATCGTCGGAAAGATGACGCTCCTATATAAAGGGGAACCCGTCGGCACCGTCAATATGGCAGCCGATAAAGTGTTGCCCGGATTCAGCATCGGCTCCTTTTTTGTCGGCCTCTTCGAGGGTGTTATTAACCGGATTTGAAGAAGCCCGCCCATACACCATCCGTCCGATTGTCTTGTTCAACCAAAAAGTGCGTTTGGCAAGAGGACAGTATTTTTGTGGGCGGGCTTTCCCTTGCATGCAAGTGTGCGTGCTGCATACGGCACGATGCCGATTCACTTTAGCAACGCATGTGCCTCGCTGGCATTTACGATCTCTCCCATGAGCATTTTTCCTTGAATATCAGGGTGCAGCCCGTCGACCGAGAACGATTCATCCAGATCCGTCCCCGTCTCATTGTAGAAATACGGTTCGAGGTCAATGCAGCAGTCGTGCGAGCGAATCCACATGTTGATCAGGCGAAGCTTCTCATTCCAATTCGGATCGGTCTCCGCATGAAACGCAAACCGGATATTCGTTGGGTTGATCGGTATGAGCGTCATAAAAATCGGGCGTATGTCGTGCGCACGGCACTTCTCTTCGATCGCTGCGAGGTCGTCAATGATGTCCTGTGCGGAGATCGTCGAGGTGCGCAGGCCGTTTGAGCCAGTGAGAATCAAGAGATTTTGGGGATGGAATGGCAAGACGTCCTGCTCGAAACGGTCGCACGTCATGCGTGAGGTGTCGCCGCTCCTGCCGAGGTTGAGACAGGGAAAGTCGAAATACGTCGTATAGCTGTACTCAAGTGCCGAGGGCGGGTAGGAGATGGATCCGCCGCCATGCGTGATGCTGTCGCCAAGCACGGCAACTTTGACACGCTTTGGGTGTTTGTTCACGACGAAATGCGCCGCATCCGACCATGTGCCGATCGCGTTTCCTTCCGCATCGATGGCGCGCACGCGCCAGTAGTAATCGCCAGCGTAGGGGCGTGGGTACTCGTCGTAGCACGTCGTGGCGGCATTTACGATCTTGCTCCACGCCCGACCAGGGTCAGGCTGCGTGCCGTTTGGCTGCGCGGGAGGATCCGCCATGAGCTCGACTTCGTAGCGCATGATGCCGTGCAGCGGGATCCAGTTGTAGACGGGGTAGAGCGGTTGCTTGAAGTGCGGCATCTAGTCGTATTCGTTGAGCAGCGGGTGAGTCGGAAGCGGCAAGCTCGAATCGAGCGTGACTGCCTCCGCCTTGGAGAATTCACCGATGGGCTGCAAGTGGAGGTCGAGTGCACGGACGCGCCAATAGACTACGCCGGAGTCTGCATAAGGGCGCAGATCGGCTTGCCAGCCGTTTGTGAAAATTTCGTGCGTGCTCTCCAGATGCTTCGGACTCGCTGCGAGAACCGTACCGCCTTCGGCATCCGGCGGCAGGGAAAGGATCTCAAGCTCGTAGCAGACGGCACCAGGAACGTTGTGCCAAACGAGAAACGGCATGAGGCTTGCAGGAGTATCTTTGCCGTAATGCGAGATGATGGCGGGATGCTTTGGCCGCTTTGGAAAATCCGGATTGGCTGCGGGGACAGCGTCGCTGCCGACCTTGCCGAAAATGCCGTACGCCGTGACGCGGTACGATGTCGGAATCGCCGTTCGCGGCAATTCGATCGACGGCTCACGCGTGTAATAGGAACCAAAGAGATGGAATCCCGCCTCGCCTTCGACGAGTCCCGTCGTCGGTGACAGGACGTCGACTTTGTAGTAGCAAGGGTAGGGGAGCGGTGTCCACGAAAGGTAGAGACGTCCGTTTTTCTCTGCAAATGCAGTTTCGATCGTGTGCTTTTGGAGTCCGAGCGTATCGTATCGTTCAACGGTGAAGGAAAGAGCGACGACGTAGGCTGTTATGAGAAAAAGAAAAAGCAGGAAATGCGGAAGTTTTTTTATCACGGTGATAACCTATGAGTATAAAGTGGATTCGGAATGTATGGTAATATGATACCGTAACATTACCAGTATACCATTAAGGAAGGAATAATGCGAATGAAAAAGCAAGGACTCCTTCTCGTCCATACGGGCGATGGAAAAGGAAAGACAACGGCAGCACTCGGTCTTGCCCTTCGTGCATGGGGAGACGGTATGCGCGTATGCATCCTGCAGTTCATTAAGGGCAGCTGGGAGTATGGCGAGCTGCGTGCCATCGAGGCGCTCGCGCAGGCAGACGGACGCATCCAGATCACGCAATGCGGTCTCGGCTTCACGCGCAAAGGCGAGAAAAAAAACGTGGCACATAGACGGGCTGCAGAGGCAGCACTCGAAAAAGCGCGTGTGGCGATCACGTGCGGTGCATGGGATCTCGTCATCTTGGACGAACTCAACTACGCTGTGAAGTTCGGGCTCGTGTCGGAAGCAGAACTCATGGCTCTTCTCGATTTGCGTCCACTCGGACTCCACTTGCTCATCACGGGACGCGATGCGTGCCCTGCACTCATCGAACGTGCCGATCTCGTGACGGAGATGCGTCTTGTGAAGCATCCTTTCCAACAGGGGATCAAGGCCCAAAAGGGCATCGAGTTTTAAGGGATCGAAGAAACCGTGAGAGACCAATGCAGGAAACATCCTCTCGTTTTGGAGCGAGAGGATGTTTTTACGTTTTCCATTATTTCGCTTTGTGTCTGTTTGCCGGAGATGACAGTCTCCGTCCACTATGGTCGTATAAGATAGATTGAGGAATGAGGCAAGCGCAAATCTTCCGTTGTCTTCTATCCTCACATATCTTGCACGGAAGAGATACGGCTGAGGGAAATGGCGCAGCAGAGTGCAGCCGATGCGGCGCATACCTGAAGGGAGAGGCCGTCCACATAGGCTGTGGGAGAGTCGAGGGGGATGCCGTCTCCCATCAGAAACTCGCCTGCAAGCATAATTCCGAGCGCACCTGCGAGCTGTTGTCCCGTCGTCAGGATGGCACTGCCAACACCTGCATCCGCAATCGGCAGATAGCGCAGGACGACACCTGTTGCAATGGGAATCACCGTGCCGTTGCCGAGCCCAAGGAGAAACAGGGCGAGGATGACGAAGGGGATTGCAGTGGACTGTCCCGTTATTGTGCCGAGCAGCACGGCGAGGATGCCTGCGCTTGTGCAGATCGTTCCATAGATCAGCACGCGTGGCGGCGCAAACTTCCGCATGAGTGTGGGTCCTGCAGACGAGGCTAGGACAAATCCTGTGCCGACTGCCATAAAGACGAGTCCCGCCGTCTGTGGTGCGAGCCTGCAGATATTCTGCAGGTAGAGGCCGAGCACAACAAAGAAGGGGACAATGGCGGCGTACAGGCATACATTGAGAAGAATTCCGATCGCATAGCCGCGATATCGGAAGAGCCGAAGCGGATTTCCAAGCTGGTTGTGGCGTGCCTCGTATGCAGCGTTTGGATCCAAGGGAAGCGACGTGCAGCCAATCGCGGCGATCAGGCAGATGGGCATATTGGCGAGAAAGATCATGCGCCAGCCGAACCCCAAAATATTCCATGCAGGAATCCAGCCGCCGAGCACTTGCCCCATGATCTGCCCAAGCCCGATGGAGACGCCGAATGCGGACAGTGCCTGCACACGTGTTTTTCCTTCGTATGAGACACGGATCAGAGCGAGCACCTGTGGGACCATAACCGCGCCCGAAAGTCCCTGTAGAAGGCGTGCGATGACAAGTTGGCCAGCTGTTTGTGCGCAGCCGCAGAGCAGCGAGGTCGCGGCAAAGAGAAGCAGTCCGATTCGGTAGGCCCGCCGCCTTCCGAATCGGTCGCCGAGGCGTCCGCCGACAATCAGACCCATGCCGTAGATGAGCGCATAGCCGCTCATAATACCCTCGAATGCTGCTGCTGAGGGATGTAACGATGCCATGATGGCGGGGGCGGCGACATTGATCACGAACTGATCGAAGATGGACAGGAACGAGCCGACCAGTATAAAGGGCAGGATATGAAGAGATACGGATGCCGTTGTGTTCGTTGAAGCAATGTCATTTTTCATATCCATCATCATTCCTTCTGTGGTATAATACATACAATTATCATGTTATACTGCTTATTGTATGATTTCAATAGAAAGATTGTATGTATGACAATGTTACGGAAGATACCCTATGCCCATCCATTCAGTTGGCGACTATCCGATGACATGGCGGCCGGATCGCACAAGACTGTATGCTCCGTTTTATCGTACGCCTGCTGTGCGGTTCGAGCGCGATATCCTCGGCGGACGGCTGCCGCCGCACACAAAACTCCCACCGCAGCGGGAGCTAGCCGATTTTCTCGACCTCAATCTGAGCACGGTGATACGTGCCTTTCGCCTCTGCACGGACAAGAGGTTGATTTATGCGGTCATGGGATGCGGGACATTCGTCTCGCCGAACGCTGCATTCTTTTATCCGCCTTGCCCTCTGATCGCCGCCAACAAATGAGGAGCTGGCGTTGCGGATTTCGGATCGTTCACGATCTGATCGAGCAAGGCATCGAACCCGTCATTCCAAACGATGTTGATGTTGATGTCGTGAAACGCATCATTCGGACGAAAAATCTACGCCAATCTGACGAACTTCATTTTATCCGTGATTCCTTGGTATTTTCTGCAGACGCAACTTTGCCCCCGTCAAATTCGACGGGGGCAAAATTGCGTCCGCAGTGGATGTCCTTATTTTTGTTTTCCATTCGAGAAGAAAAGATCATGCTTTTTTCTCGTTGATGCCCCAAGAATGAATGCCGGTTTCGTTACCTAGGTCAGCAGGATTGAATACAGGCTCTTTGATGCCGTTGCGTTTCTGCTCGACGTAGCCGTGAAGTGCGATTTTTGCGTATTTGTAGAGGCGTGCGATCGCATAGAGGTTGGTAATGCATAGGAAGCCCATGAAGAGGTCAGCGAGGTTCCAGACGAAGGAAAGCTCGGCCAAACAGCCGAAGAGCACCATGAGGACGACGCCGATGCGGAAGACGAAGAGGTATTTCCTGACATTGCCTTCGAAGAATGCGATGTTGATTTCACCATAGTAGTAGTTGCCTACGACTGAGCTGAAGGCAAAGAGGAAAATGAGGATGGCGACAGCAGGCGGTGCAATAGGGCCGAATACGGTCGCGAGCGATTGCTGCGCGAGCGCGATGCCCGTAAGTTCGCCGCCGATCGTATACTGCTGCGTGAGGAGTACGATGAATGCCGTAGCGGAGCAGACGAGCCACGTATCAACATAAACGCCGAACGCCTGCACGAGTCCCTGCTTGACTGGATGTGTGACATTTGCCGTTGCGGCAGCGTTCGGAACGGAGCCTTCGCCTGCCTCATTCGAAAAGAGACCGCGCTTGACGCCTGTCAGGATAACACCGCCGAGCCCACCGCCAACTGCTGCCTGTGCGGTAAAGGCATCGTGGAAGATGAGTACGATGACGGAAGGCACCTTCTCTATGTTAAAGAGGACGACGAGAATAGCGGCAAGGATGTAGATCGTTGCCATGATGGGCACAAGCCATTCCGTGAACCGTGCGATGCGCCTCATGCCGCCGAAAATGACGAGAGCGGTCAGGATGGAAAGCACAATGGCCGTAGTAATGGGGGGGATGGAAAACGCGGTTTGGAAGGAAAGCGCAATTGTGTTCGCCTGGACCGATACGTAGACGAGACCGAATGTAACGGAGATGAGCAAAGCGAAGAGTTTTGCGACACCAGGCTGTTTCAATGCATTTTTTATGTAATAGGCAGGACCGCCGTGGAATTTGCCGTTTCCGCGTGGCAATTTGTATATCTGCGCAAGCGTGCTCTCGACGAAGCCTGTCGCTGAGCCGATGAAGGCGATGAGCCACATCCAAAAAACGGCACCGGGACCGCCCAAGACAATGGCGATAGCGACGCCGGCAATATTGCCGACACCGACGCGTGATGCCGTGCTGACGCAAAACGCCTGAAAGGAGCTGATGGCATCGCCATCGGGACGGTGACCAATGCCATCCGTGATAAGGCGCAGCATCTCGGGGAGCATGCGAAGCTGTACGAACTTTGTTGAAAGGGTGAACCAAAGACCGCAGCCGATGAGCAGAACGATCATGACGTACGACCATAAGACCGTATTGACTTCTGAAACGATGGTGTTCAATAAGTCCATAAAAAAGCCTCCTTTTCAAAAACCATATAATAAACATATAGCTATTATACAAAAAGAGGTATAATAACGTCAAGCTTGCAACGAAACGGAAAAAGCCAGTACCCATACCGTCTAGCGGTGGGCACTGGCTTCGTCTCCAGTTAAGCGGATATTACTTGACGTACGCTGTAATCTTCTTGAAGTGAGCTTGGAAGAATTCCTCGGCAACCTGCGGGAAGAGTGCGTAGGAGAGAACATCTTCCTCGGATGGGTTCAGATAGCCCTTTTTTTTGAGTTCTGCCTCGAAGTCTGCGAAGGATTCTGCCTTTGCATCTTCGATGGAGCAATCCGTGATAATCTCGCTCGGATCAACGTGGAGAGTCTTCGTCAGGAAGTCGCGATCGACCGGAACTGGCGTCTTGCCGAACTTGCCGCGCGCGAGGTCTTTGAATTCGTTTGGCACCATCTTGTAGCGCTCGCCGCTCATGATGTTGAATGTTGCCATCGTGCCGACGATCTGCGAAGATGGCGTGACGAGCGGCGGATAGCCGACATCCTTGCGGACGCGCGGCATCTCGTCGAGAAGATCCTGATACTTGTCCTCCATGCCGGCTTCTTTGAGCTGATTGGCGAGGTTTGAGAGCATGCCGCCCGGGATCTGGAAATCGAGGACGTTCGGATTGATGTCGAAGTAGCCCTTGAGGTTGAACTCCTTGATGAGACGCTTCTTGACTTCGAGGAAGTGCTTGGAGATCGGCGTGAGCTGCTGGACGGCAATGCCCGTATCGCGATCCGTTCCTTCGAGCATGCGGATCATCGTCTCCGTGCACGGCTGGGACGTATCGGAGGAGAATGGTGCGAGCGCTGTGTCGATGATGTCGACGCCTGCCTCGATCGCCTTGAGGTACGTCGCATGGCCGAAGCCAGACGTGCAGTGCGTATGGAGCTCAACTGGGATATCAAGAGCGGACTTGAGTTTCTTGACGAGGTCTTCCGCGACATACGGCTTCAAAAGGCCGGACATATCCTTGATGCAGACAGAATGGCAACCCATGGACTGCAGTTCCTTGGCGAGTTCGACGAACGTTTCGTTCGTATGAACAGGACTCAGCGTGTATACGAGACAGCCTTGGACTTCCGGCTTTTCTTTGCACTTCAGGGCCGCTTCGATTGCGACCTTGAGGTTTCGGACATCGTTGAGCGCATCGAAGATACGGAAGACGCCGATGCCGTGCTCGGAAGCTTTCTGAACGAACTTTTCCACGACGTTGTTCGAATAATGGTTGTAGCCGAGGAGGTTCTGACCACGCAGGAGCATCTGGATCGGCGTCTTGAGATGTGCCTTCAACGTATCGAGGCGCTTCCATGGATCCTCGTCGAGGAAACGAAGGCAGGTGTCAAACGTGGCGCCGCCCCACGCTTCGAGAGCCTTGTAGCCGACTTTGTCGAGTGCCTCAAGCTGCGGCATCATGTCGCTGGTGCGCATACGCGTCGCGCAAAGGGACTGATGACCGTCACGAAGGACAGTTTCCATGATTTTGACCGGGTTCTTAGCCATGAACAAAACACTCCTTTAAAATATGGTAACATAACTTTTTGCTATGCAGCATACAACCAAAACAAAAGGAACGAACCATGGAATTATGCGCAGATGCACGATGACTTCATGGTTCAACGGCATCGTAATAATTTATATCACATGCCTAGTATAGGTACTAATTTTTCCTTTGTCAATGAATAATGTGATTCTTTTCCCAATGTATAACTAATTGGAATCATACATTTGGTTTATGCTACCATTTTTCGTCATTTTTCGTAGCAAGCTTTCTTGACTAGTGCGTGATAGGACGCGAGAAGACTCTGTGTGACCTTGCCGGGTGCACCATCTCCGATGGTATGGCCGGCGATGTTGACGACGGGTGTTACCTCAAGGCTCGTGCTCGTGACGAACGCCTCATCTGCCGAGAGGGCAAATTCGGGCGAGATTGCCTTTTCAACGACGGTATAGCCGAGATGGGGGATGATTTCTTCAAGGAGAATCGAGCGAGTCACGCCCTTTAGGATCAGATTATCGGCGGGGTGCGTCCAAATGACGCCATCCTTGACACAGAAGAAATTACTCGATGCGCCTTCCGTGATGAGATTGGTATTCCTGCGGTATTGGATCGTTCCCTGCAGTCCCTTGTCATGTGCATCCTGTTTTGCAAAGATGTTGCCGAGGAGGTTGAGCGTTTTGATGTCGCAGCGAAGCCAGCGGATGTCTTCAAAGAGACCACAGTGGATGCCGTTTTCCTGCCACTCGGAATTGGGTTTCGATTCGCGTATTGTCATCGAGAGAAGCGGCACGACCTGATCGGGAAAGGTGTGCGTACGTTTTCCCACGCCGCGTGTGATTTGGAAGTAGATCGTACCGTCTTTGATGCCGCTCTTTTTGATGATGTCGTGATGTATGGCGGCTAGTTCTTCGTCCATGTAAGTGATGGGGATGCGAAGCTCGCGCAGGGAGCGGCGGCAGCGCGCGAGGTGACGGTCAAGCGCAAAACACGTCCTGTTGTAGACACGCGTGACCTCGTAGATGCCGTCACCGAACTGATAGCCACGATCCTCGAGCAGAACCTTGCGCTCGTCGGGTCGGATAAATGTGCCATCGAAAAAAGCCAGTTCCATCGAAATCCCTCCAAAAGAAATTCAAACTACATGTTGCCTTTATTATCGCAAATATTGAGAGATAGGGCAATCCTTCCGTTCCGTTTCCATTAAGGGAAGGATTTTCCGTGACCACAAACGACAGGCTTGGGAAAGCCAACTAAAAGCCAACTATTTGTTTGTGGGTCAGGCCACTATTATTAGGTGCGCTCTCTTTGCATGGGTATTTTGCAATACATGATTGACAAACCTACACATACAGTCAAAATACAAGGAATGCCCCCTTGCAACACGTATGCGAAACCCATATAATAATAGAATGAAGATAGAACGTAAGGGGAGACTCATGATGGACTTTACGAAATGGCAGGGATGCGGCAATGATTTCGTCCTCGTCGACTGCATGGAATCGGAATGGAAGCATGACGCGGCGGACGTGCGGCGTATCTGTGACCGGCACTACGGCATTGGTGCAGACGGGATCCTGCTTGTCCTGCCGTCTAGGATTGCGGCTTTTCGCATGCGCATTTTGAACGCCGACGGAAGCGAGGCGGAGATGTGTGGAAACGGGATTCGTTGCGTTGCGCGCTATGCCCACGACTTCGGCTTGACAGACAAGGAGGAGCTTACGATTGAGACGGGGGCAGGCGTGCTCGTGCCGCACCTTATCATAAAGGCGGGATGTGTCACAGGCGTGCGCGTTGACATGGGCGAGCCGCATCTCGCGGCAGAGGAGATCCCGGTTTTAGGCTTCGGCAAGGATCGTGTCGTCGACGCGCCGATTGCTGTTCTTGGAAAGGAATACCGCATGACTTGCGTCTCGATGGGAAACCCGCACTGCGTCATCTTTGTCGAGGACGCAGAGGCGTTTCCGATTGCGGACGTCGGCTCCTCGTTTGAGCATCATGAGGCGTTTCCGAAAAAGACGAACACGGAATTTGCCGAGGTGCGCGACCACACGCATATCCGCATGCGCGTTTGGGAACGCGGCGCTGCCGTGACGCTTGCCTGCGGAACGGGTGCTTGCGCGACGGCGGTCGCCGCCATCCTGAACGGCAAGACGGAGCGCAAGGTGAAAATCGAGCTGGACGGCGGCAAGCTCATGGTCGAATGGGCAGCGAACAATCACGTCTTTATGACCGGCCCCGCCGAGATGGTCTATTCAGGAAAGCTTTGAGCGGAGAGGGTGCAGTATGCTGAACAGCATGACGGGATTCGGCTCTGCTTTGGCGGAGACGGATGCCTATAAGGTTTCAATAGAGGTACGTTCGGTCAACCAGCGTTTTTTCGAACTTAATTTTCGCATGGGGCATCAGCTCGCCGCATACGAAGCGGCGATGCGCAAGGAGATTCATGCCGCGCTGTCGCGTGGAAAGGTGGATGTCACAGTCAGTTTCATCGACAGGCGTGAGCAGGCGGCTAACGTCACACTTGACGAGAATTTGGCGCTTTCGTATCAGCAGGCACTCAACCGCATGAGCGACGTGCTTCGCCTGCCGCGTCCCGACGACGTCACAGCGATTGCCGCCTTTCCCGATATTCTTCGGATCGAGCGGGCGCAGGAGCTCGAAGGCTTGGAACCGATGCTCCTCAATGTGCTCCGCGAGGCACTCGTATCCCTCACGGCAATGCGAAGGGCGGAAGGAGCGAACATCGAGCGCGACTTTTTGGCGCGGCTCGATGTGCTCGCACATCTCACCGACTCGCTCGAAGCGCTTGCTCCCGAGATCGTGCAGGCGTACCGTACGCGCATAAAAGAGTTCTTGGACGAGCTACTTGCTGAACAGGATATTGATGATACGCGTATCGTACAGGAGATGGCGCTCTTCGCAGACAAGGTCAACTATACGGAAGAAGTCGTTCGGCTCAGAAGTCATTTCCAGCAGTTCCGCTCGATGCTGAGGCATGCGAAAGCACCGGTCGGACGCAAGCTCGACTTTCTCATACAGGAAATCAATCGCGAGGCGAATACGATCGGCTCAAAGGCGAACAGCACGCAGGCTGCAAGATATATCGTCGATATGAAAGGCGAGATCGAGAAACTCCGCGAGCAGGTACAGAACATTGAGTGACCACCGCAGCAATGAAAGGGATTTTGGATGGAAATCAAACTCATCAACATAGGATTCGGCAACTTCGTTTCGGCAAATCGCGTCATTGCGATCGTGAGTCCTGAGTCCGCGCCGATCAAACGCATCGTGCAGGAGGCGCGCGACGGCAGCCGTCTCATCGATGCGACGTACGGCCGCAGGACGCGCGCCGTCGTCATCATGGACAGCGACCACGTTGTCCTCTCTGCCGTTCAGCCGGAGACGGTCGCAAACCGCGTGATCGTGGACGAGGACGCAAAGAACAGGGACAAGGAAGAAAGCGAATGAGCAAAGGCCTATTGATCGTCGTATCCGGAGCATCCGGAACGGGAAAGGGGACAGTCTGCACCGAGCTCCTTCAAAAGACGCCTGCGCTCGCTTATTCGATTTCGGCGACGACGCGGACGCCACGGGAAGGGGAAGTCGATGGCAAGAACTACTACTTCCTCGACAAGGCGGCGTTCGAGAAGATGATTGCGGAGGGCGGCTTTTTGGAGTATGCGAACGTTTATGGCAACTACTACGGAACGCCTCTTGCAAAAATTGAGGAGCGGCGCGGGAAGGGGCAGGATATCCTGCTTGAGATTGATACGCAGGGAGCCCTGAACGTCATGAAGAAGTGCCCCGACGGCATATTCATCTTTCTTCTTCCGCCTTCGCTTGCCGAACTGGAGCGACGCATCCGCGGCCGTGGTACGGAGACAGAGGAGGTTCTTGCAAAACGCCTTAGTGCGGCAACTGAGGAAATCGAGCTCGGCCATAAGTACGGCTATGGGATCATCAACGATACCGTAGCGCATGCCGTTGAACGGATTCAGGCCATCGTGCTTGCAGAGCATTGCAAAAAAGAAAAAGATGAAATGATCGCAGAGGTGTTAAGGAAATGAAAGCTATCAATACGGAAATGAGCATGGTCAATCCTTCGACGGATGCACTGATGAAGAAGGTCGACAGCCGCTACGGGCTCGTCGTACTCGCGGCGAAACGTGCGCGTCAGCTCCTCGACGGTGATGAGGTCAAGGCAGAGCAAGCGCGCTCGACAAAGAACGTGACGAATGCTCTCGAGGAGATTGTCGAAGGCAAGATTTCCTACAAGGTCGCGAAGGAGAACCTCTAAGATGACATTTGCGGGCAAGAACATCGTGCTCGGCGTGACGGGGAGCATTGCGGCGTACAAGGCCGTCGAGATTGCGAGCCGCCTCAAGAAAGCGGGAGCCTCGATTCATGTCATCATGACGCGCGAAGCGAAAGAGTTCGTCACGGAACTTACATTCCGCGAGATCACGGGATGCCCCGTAGCCTCCAATATGTGGGATAAAGTGCATGCCTACAACGTCGAGCACATTGCGCTCGCAAAGCTTGCCGACCTCGTGCTCGTCGCGCCTGCGACGGCGAACGTCATTGCGAAGCTCGCCTGCGGCATTGCGGATGACATGCTGACGGCGACGCTGCTCGCGACGCGCGCGCCTATCGTCGTCGCACCTGCGATGAACACGAATATGTACGAAAATCGCATTACGCAGCGCAACCTTACGGAGCTGAAATCGCGCGGCATACAGGTCATTGAGCCGGCATCGGGGCAGCTCGCATGCGGTACATCGGGCAAGGGACGGCTCCCGGAGCCACATGAGATCATTGCGGCGTTAGAGGGGCTCATTTGTGCGGGGATGCCTCTTGCCGGAACGCGCATCCTCGTGACGGCAGGCGGCACGATCGAGCCGCTAGACCCCGTCCGCTACCTCGGCAACCGTTCAACGGGGCGCATGGGTTATGCGATCGCAGCGGAAGCAGTACGACGCGGTGCCGCGGTCACGCTCATATCAGGTCCGAGTGTGCTGCCAGAACCTGCCGGCGTATCGCGCACGATGGTCGAAACGGCACGCGAGATGCACGATGCCGTGCTCGCTGCCTACAACGATGTCGATGTCGTCATCAAGGCGGCGGCAGTTGCCGACTACCGCCCAAAGACCGCCGCAAAAAACAAGATAAAGAAGCAGGACGGGGAGATTACGCTGGTGCTCACGCGCAACCCCGACATACTCCTGGAGCTTGGCGAAAAAAAACAGCATCAGATTCTCGTCGGCTTTGCTGCTGAGACGCAGAATATCGAGCGGTACGCGCGGGAAAAGCTCCAAAAGAAAAACCTCGATTTTCTTGTCGCGAATGATGTTTCTGAGAAAGGGGCGGGGTTTGGCGTCGAGACGAACCACGTCAAGCTCTTCTCGGCGGATGGAAGCGTGCAGGAGTACCCGCTGATGCAGAAGCAGGAACTTGCCGGCATCATCCTGGATCACATCGCCGCCTGTCTCGAAGCGTGAACGCATAAAAGCGCAGGCTGCAAAGAAAATCCCAATAAATGTAAAAGGAACCGTCCAACATCGTTAGGCGGTTCCTTTTATGATATATCAGCTTTCTGCTGTGCTGTATGCCATCGTACATCAGATGGCGCGCTCGACCTTGCCGGAACGCAGGCAACGCGTGCAGACGTTGATGCGCTTGACCTCCCCGTCGACCATTGCGCGGACGCGCTGGATGTTCGGCTTCCAGGAACGCTTCGTCTTCAGGTGGGAGTGGCTGACGTTGTTGCCCGTCATCTCGCCCTTTGCGCAAACTTCACAAACATTTGCCATGTGTTACACCTCCTTACTCGCTGGGAACAATTGATCCCAAAACACAATATAAAGCATTTTATCATAAATCAGAATCTCATGCAAGCAGGAAACTTGACAGAATTGGTAAAATATGGTGTAGGTTATTTTACCACTGACCCGATAATAAAGAGATGTTTCTCTTAGAAGGAAAGTGTTATGCAAGACGTGTTTTCGAGTGCGGCGACATTCCTGCCGATTGCGCTGCTCGCATTTTTCTTGATCATCCTGCGCCGCAGCATTTGGGAGACGGCACTTTGGGGGCTTATCGGTGCCTTTGCGGTCGGGATGTTGGCATTTGCTGGCGTACCGGGGAAAATGGCGATTGCCGCTGTGCAAGGCGCGTGTCACTCTGCGCCGATTCTTCTCGTCATATTTCTGACGCTTTTGCTTTACAATGCAGCAGAGAACATGGGGCTTTTTGCGCGGCTTATCGAGTGGCTTCACCGCCAAACGGAGGATCCAGTGCTGCAGGCACTCCTCATCGGCTGGCTTTTCGTTCATCTGCTGCAGGGGGCGTCTGGATTCGGCATCCCCGTGCTGCTCTGCGCGCCGATCCTCGTCAAATGCGGCGTTTCGCCTGCGCGTGCCGTCTTTATCGCACAGCTTGGGCAGTGCTGGGGCAGCACATTCGGGACGTTTGCGCTCGGTTGGGAAGGGCTCTTGACGCAGATGACATTGCAGACGGAGGAGATCGCGGCGCTCGCGATCAGTGTGTCACATCTCTTTGCGCCGATCTGTGTCGTGACGGGCTGGATCATTGCATTCCTCATCGGTGGCTGGTGCGGCATGAAGCAGACGTTCCTGCTCGTGCTCGCTATCGGACTCATCCAATCCATCGTGCAGGATGCCTGCATTGCTTTTTTGAGCGTGAATCCAGCAAATTTCATCGCTGCATCTGCCGGCCTGCTCACATTTTTTCTTTGCCTCCGCGTGCGAGGTGAGACGAACGCGACAGATGAAAAAAAACGCGAGGGAAACCATCGCGCGTTGTGCACGGACATCAAGACGATAGGTTTCACTGCGCTCGTCTATGCCGTGCGGCGCACCGTTCTTGCAGGGCTTCCGATCACGCTTCTGCTCGCGATGGCAGCCGTGATGGTGATGACGGGACAGACGCAGGCAGCGGCAAGTGCCATCGCCACACTCGCGGGCAGAAGCTATCCGCTTTTCGCCGCCTACGTCGGCATGCTCGGTTCGTTCCTGACCGCGAGCAACCTTTCTTCGAATATCCTGTTCGGTGCATTTCAGGAGCAGGCGGCAGAGGTGCTGGGACTCAGCGCGATCCCGCTTCTCGCGCTCCAGACGACGGGCGGCGCGATCGGAACGATCCTATCGCCGAGCAATATCCTGCTCGGTACGTCTGCCGTCGACATCGTGGGGCAGGAGGGGCGCATCTTGCGCCGTACGTTCCTTACGGCTGTGCTCTTCGCATTCGGGATAGGGCTTTTCGCCATCGCGTACTTCGACGGATCTGGCTTATTTCTGTGCATATAGCGCGAAGAGCGGGAGGTCATCATATGCGAGCGCTGCATCGTGGTAGACGCGCGGTGCGATATCGGAATCGATCTTTGTGCGAAAGCCGAGGCTTTCAAGAAAGAAGGTGTCCCATGCAGGGCGACGATGCATGCTGATGCGCAGGCTTCCCTTGATTGCATTGCAAGTGGTGAGCTGTTCCTCCTGCACACCTGCATGGACGGATGCTTGGCTGCCGCTCTTCGAGAAGGTTTGCTCGCCGTAGTCCGAGTCGAAGTTCAGTAGGACGCCTCCCTTTTTGAGCACGCGATGCCACTCACGGTACGACTGCATGACGTCTGGAAGCGTCCAAGTGAGGTTTCGCGTGACGATGGCGTCGAAGCGCTCCGAGGAAAATGCGAGCTTCTGCGCGTTCATCTTCTGAAACGCCGCGCGCCGACCAAAGGCGAGACTGGCTGCCCTCGCTTCGTGGAGCATCTCCGCCGACATATCGATGCCCGTCACGGCATGCCCTTCGCCTGCGAGCAGGATTGCGAAAAAGCCGGAGCCTGTGCCGATATCGAGGATGCGCAGATGCTTCTTCTGCGGCAAGTGCTCGCGAAGCACGCCGAGCCATGCTGACGCATTTGGCCCGGATAGCTCCTGATGGCGGTGCGCGCTGAAATCGGCGCTGCGCCCATCCCAATACGCTTCGATCCGTGCGAAGATCGCCTCATCTTCATCGGACATTTCTTCATTTCTGCCTTGCATGTGATGCTCCTTGCCGCTTCTGTTCCGCATTCCGATCAAAGGCGTATGCGGGAATGTTTGGATCTTATATCATTATAGTGAATATCATTATAGCGAAGCCATCGAAATATTTTAACCCACAGCGGGGGTTTTCTATCCCCAGCTATGGGTTAAAATTTTTTATTCGTTTCGCTATAATAGGCAAAATAGGAATTATGACCGCGGAAAAGAGGGAATGTACTTGATGGGGCACTATGTCCGAAATCGCCTGCTGCAGCTCGTTCCGATTCTCTTTGGCATCACGGTTCTGACGTTTGCCATGATGCATTTTGCAGCAGGCGACGCCGTCGATATGATTTACGAGCAGTCGGGCGTCGTATCGGAGGAGATCAAGGCGGAGAAGCGGGCGGAGCTCGGGCTCGATCAGCCGCTTCCCGTGCAGTACGGCCGATGGGCAGAGGGCGTTCTGACAGGCGACCTGGGTCGCTCTTACATTTCGGGCAAGCCCGTTTGGGAAACATTCGCCGAGAAGCTGCCGAATACGGCGCTGCTGATGGTTGCGTCCGTTCTTGTGACGCTTCTTCTTGCCGTGCCGCTCGGCGTGATCGCCGCCGTCTTTCGGGGAAGTCTGTTCGATGCAGTGGTTCGCAGCGTCACTTTCGTTGGGAGTGCGCTGCCGAATTTCTTCGTCGGGCTTCTACTGCTTTACTTTTTTGCACTCAAGCTCGGCCTTCTGCCTGTCATGGGGAGAACGGAAGAGCCAGCAAGCCTCATCCTGCCGACGCTCACGCTCGTTTCCGCGATGGGCGCAAAGTACACGCGGCAGATTCGGGCTGCCGTCCTCGATGAGCTTGGCATGCCTTACGTGCTCGGTGCGCGCGCACGCGGCGTCGCAATGTGGCGCATTTTATGCTTCAGCGTGATGAAGTCGGCGTTTCCGATGATCTTGACGTTGCTCGCGCTCTCGGTCGGCTCGCTTCTCGGTGGCACGGCGATTGTCGAGACACTCTTTCTGTGGGACGGCGTCGGCAAGATGGCGGTCGATGCGATCCTCATGCGTGACTACCCGCTCATCGCCGCCTACGTCGTATGGATGGCGATCCTCTACGTTGCAGTGAACCTCGCGGCCGATCTTGTCTCGATGTGGGTCGATCCGCGCATGCGCATGGAGGAGCGCAGTGAGAAGGAGGGGGGCGCATGAGACGCTGTGAATGGCAGTCCCTTTTTCCGTATCTTCTTATGACCGGCGCGCTCCTCGCAGCCGTGATCCTCGCGCCTGTGCTCGCACCATGCGATCCGTACGCGCAGGATCTATCGGCGGCGCTTTTGCCTCCGTCTGCTACGTATCTTCTCGGCACGGATTCCTATGGCCGCGACGTTTTTTCGCGCGTCCTCGTCGGCGCGCAGACGACACTCGGTGCGACGCTTGTACTCGTCGCCGCTGCTGCGGTTTTTGGCTGTGTGGCCGGTGCAGCGGCAGGATTTTGCAGCGGATGGGTACGCACGGCGATCATGCGTGCCGCAGATGTATTTCTCGCCTTTCCCGCGCTCGTCTTTGCCGTCGCATTGGCGGGGGTGCTTGGCGGAGGACTGTTTCATGCGGCACTTGCGCTCGCGGCCATGAGCTGGCCAAAGTACGCCCGGCTCGCTTGCGCGCTCACGCGTTCCCTGTGCGCGATGCCTTTTTTGGCGGCAGCACGGATGGCAGGGGCGGGGCGCATGTGCATTCTTTGGTACCACGTTCTGCCAAATATAGGAGGGCCGCTTCTCGTTACAGCGGCACTCGATATCGGCACGGCGAGCATGGAGCTTGCGGGGCTTTCGTTCCTCGGACTTGGTGCAACGCCGCCGACGGCGGAGTGGGGCGCGATGATGGCGAACGGACGAAGTCTATTGCAGACGGCGCCGTGGGTCATCCTCGCGCCGGGAGCCGCGCTCTTCCTGAGCGTAGCCGTTTTCAATCTGCTCGGCGATGCGATGCGCGATGCACTTGATACGCGCTGTGATCAATGAGATACTACGTTGAATGGAGCATGACGATGAAGCGAAATGGTATGTGGGTTGCTGCTCTTCTCCTGCTTTGCACGATGATTTTGGGCGGCTGCGGCAAGGCGAATACAGCACAGGAAAAGACGTTTTCCTACGGCACGATGGCATACGGTACAGCGATGGAGAACGTCGGCACGAATCCGCACGAAGCGTATACGGGATGGAGCACGCTGCGCTACGGCATCGGTGAGACGCTCTTTCGCTTCGATGACAGGATGGAGCCCATGCCGTGGCTCGCCGCGCGATATGAGCAGGTGGATGACAATACGGTGCGTATCTTCATCCGCGACGATGTGACGTTTTCAAACGGCAGGAAGGTCACGGGCGAAGCGGTGAAAGCTTGCTTGGAAGATCTCGTGGAAAAGCACGACCGTGCGCCAAAAGACCTTAAGATGGATCGCATCGAGGCGGAGGATCAGACGGTGACGATCCACTGTCTCGAAAAAGTTCCGGCGCTCCGAAATTATCTTGCGGATCCCTACGCCTGCATCATCGACATGGAGGCGGGCGAGCATGATCGCATCGTCGTCGGCACGGGACCTTACGTGGCAGAGCGCGTGACCGATACGGAGCTCGATCTCGTAAAGAACAGGAATTACTGGGGCGGGACGAAGCCGAAGCTCGACCGCATCGTCGTGAAGAGCATCACCGACGGCGACACGCTGACGATGGCACTCCAAAACGGCGAGATCGATGCGGCACAGGGGCTTCCTTATGCGAGCTTGCCGCTTTTTCGGAACGCACCCGAAAAATTCAAGATGAGTCAAGCGGAGACGTCGCGCACGTATCAGGCTGCGTTTAACTTCAAGACGCCTGCGCTGCAGGATGTGCGCGTGCGCCGTGCCATCTGCATGGCGGTAGACAAGGAGAACTTTTCCAAGGTGCTTCTGCATGGAAACGGTGTGCCTGCCGTCGGCCCGTTCCCCGGAAATCTCGCGTACGGCGACGCGGCAGTAAAGGCACCCAAGTACGATCTGGTGGGTGCGCGCACACTGCTTCGCGAGGCGGGCTATGAGGATACGGACGGTGACGGGTACGTCGAAAAGGACGGCAAGCCGCTTGAACTTCGCTATCTTACCTACACCTCGCGGCAGGAGCTTCCGCTTCTCGCCGAGATGCTTCAGGCGAGTCTCAAAGAGATCGGTGTGAAGCTCACGGTCAACGCGACGGACAACTATCGGACATTTCTCAAAAACGGCGCATTTGACATCTTTTCAAATGCGATCGTGACAGCACCAACAGGCGATCCAGAATACTATTTGAGCGGGCATGTGCTGGCAGGAGCGGTCGAAAATAAGGGCGGCTATGAGAATGGACGCCTTTCCGCTCTCGCCGAGCAACTTCATAATACGTTCGGTGCGGCAGACCGTGCGGCGCTTGCCATACAGATGGAACAGCAGATACTGGATGACTGCGCGATTCTCTACGCCGCACATCTTCGCATGACTTTTGTCGTGAAGACAGGGGTCATGGGATTCACGGCACATCCGTCCGACTACTATGAGATTACTTCGGAACTGGATAAGGCGAATGAGTAATATTGTAGAAGCAGAAAACCTGAGTGTCTCGTATGCGGGAAAGGCGGCGCTTCATTCCGTTTCGTTTGCGGTCGTTGAGGGCGAGACACTCGCTGTCGTCGGCGAATCGGGCAGCGGGAAGAGCACGCTGCTTCGCGCGATCATGGGTCTCCTTCCGCGCAGTGCCTTCCGCGAAGGGATGCTTCGCATGGAGGGGTGCGATCTCGCAGCACTTTCGCCGCGCGAGCATCGCGCCGTCTGCGGCAGGGGCGTCACGATGGTCTTCCAGGATTCGGGCGCTTCGTTCTGTCCTGTCCGCACCGTCGGCGCGCAGATCGTGGAAGCTGTGCAGTCGCACGAAGCGGACGCAAAGAAGTCGATTATGGAACGGGCATCGTCGCTCATGGGAGAGATCGGGCTCGATCCGTCCGTCCTTTCGGCGTATCCATTTGAGCTGTCGGGAGGCATGGCGCAGCGTGTCGGCATCCTTGCGGCCATGGTGCTCGCGCCACGCCTCCTGCTTGCCGACGAGCCGACGGCATCGCTCGACTGCCATGCGCAGGAGCAGGTCTTGGATTTGCTGCTCAGGCTGAAGGCATCCCATCCCTTTAGCATGATCCTCGTCACGCACGATATGGGCGTTGCGCGGCACATGGCGGATCGCATTCTCGTCATGCGGGCAGGGAAGATCGTCGAAATAGGCACGCGCGAGGAAATCTTTGCGGCGCCGAAGTGTGCCTACACGAAGGCACTTCTTGCAGCGATGCCCATGATACGGAAAGGAACCGGAAAAGATGGAATCTGTGATTGAGGTCACGAACCTGCGAAAGTTCTATGCTGCACGATTTGGTAAAATGGGCGGGACGCGCGGCATTCGAGACGTCTCCTTTTCGATCCGCGCGGGCGAGTGCGTCGGACTCATCGGCGCGTCGGGCTGCGGCAAGAGCACGACGGCGCGACTCATTTTGCGCCTCTTGGAGCCGGATGCGGGGACGATTCACCTCATGGGGCGTGACGTCACACATGTGCGTGGGACGGAGCTCCGCGCGGTCTACGATGCGGCGCAGCTCATCTTTCAGCAGCCGCGCGAGTCGTTCGATCCTCGCAGAACGCTCGGATGGAGCGTCGCCGAGCCGCTTTGTACGCGCGGCGTAGCCAGCGAAGAGCGCATTCGGCGCGTGCGCTCGCTTTTGCATGAAGTTGGACTGGGAGAGGAAATCGCCCTGCGCTACCCGCATGAGGCGAGCGGCGGCGAATGTCAGCGGGCAGCGCTTGCCCGCGCGCTCGCTGCTGAACCTCGGCTCCTTGTCTGCGACGAGATTACGAGCGCGCTCGACACGATCATGCAGGTGCAGATCGTACAGATCGTAAAAGATCTTTGCAGAAAGAAAGGTCTCGCATGCCTATTCATCACGCATGACCGCGCGCTGCTCGAAGGACTTGCCGAGCGCATCCTGCAAATGGAGGATGGGAGAATTGCCGTGCAGCCTTAGTGTAATAATTCGTATAATAAAAATTCATTTTTAATCGCACGAAGGATCGCTTAAGAAGGAAGAGAATTCATTCGATAAAATAAGTTGAATAATAGCGATTTTTAACTCGGTAGAGGCTTTCCTGCCGAAGTGCGGGCAAAAAAGATGTGTCAGGATGGAAGCACTGGATGTATCCTTGCTATCTCGGCTAGAGCGGAACGCCGTAGTCAAAATAGCCCTATTTCGTATATGCAGGAAGGATCATAACAAGCTTGTTGGGGCGAGACCAAGAAGGAGCTCGGCCCGAAGGAAAAAGAGGAAGATTTTGAGATGAAGAGGAGCATACCGAAGGCACAAGCAAAGCCGTTTCTCCATAGTGGGGTATACGGCACTGCTTTTCACGGCCATGGCAGGGATGGCAGGCGCAGAGCCGAAGGCAACACATGCAGGAATGCCTGCTGTCATGGAACCGAAGCCGACAGATACTGCACAGGCTGCTGTTTCCGCACCAACCAAGAATGAAGCCAAGGTCACGATCAGGCAATACCGTTTTGACGGCACGTGGCCGCTCGAGCAAAAGGAGCTTATGGGACCGCTCGCGGACACGATCGGAAAATCCGTGACGTTTGCGGATCTCGAAAAGACGGCGAACGATCTCACGCATCTCCTGCGCAGGAAAGGCTATCTTGTCGCGACGGCCTACATCCCGATGCAGGATTTCGCAGATGGCACGGTGCATCTTGCCGTGATGATCGGGACTTTCGATGGGACGATCATCGAGAATAAGACGGGCGCGGCGGATCGCGTATTGAAACGTGAAATCCGCTCCGTACGAAAGGGACACTACATCGAGCGCGATCCGTTGGAACGCGGCATCCTCATCGCGGGCGACCTTCCGCGCACAGACATCAAGGCGTTCCTGAAGGCGGGCAAGGAGCGCGGCATGTCCGATCTCGTCCTGCAGGCGGAGCGCAAAGGCGAGGATTTCTGGGGATATGCGGGCTTCGACAACGGTGGCTACCGCTACACGGGAAAGTACCAGTACAGCCTGTTCATGAACTATGCGAATCCGTTTCACGCGGGCGACCTGCTTTCGATCGGCGGGGTATTCTCGGCGCAGGCGGGAGGTATGTGGAGCGGATCGATCTCATGGCAGAGCCCGATCCTAGTGCAGGGGCTGCGGCTTGGCATAAGTTACGGGCGTTCGCATTACGCGCTCGGCGGATCGTATGCGAGCCTTGATTACGCAGGGCAGTCGGATACGTTCAGCACGTGGCTGCAGTACAGTCTGCACAGAAGCAAGCCGTCGAGTGTCTATGCGTTGCTGCGCTACGACAACAAAAAGCTCTCGGACGGATCCGATGCCTATGATTTCCATACGCCAAAGACGGCTAGCGAATGGACGGTCGGCATAAATGGTGACGCAGAGGATAAATGGCACGGCGGCGGCAAGAACAACTACAGCCTGACCTACACGTGGGGGGATCTCTCCATCGATGACGAGCTGAGCTACGTGACGGACATGGCGCCGCTTGGCCCGCATACGTCGGGCGGGTTCGGCAAATGGAACCTCATGCTGACGCGCGACCAGCGCATTTCCGAGCGCGAGTCGCTCTGCCTCTCGTATCAGAGACAGTGGGCGCGCAAGAACCTCGATTCGTCGGAGAAGCTCTCGCTTGGCGGGCCGTACGGCGTGCGCGCCTATCCCGTCGGTAAAGCGTCGGGCGACGATGGCTGGCTTTGGAGCGCCGAGTACCGCGACACGCTGCCTAAGAAGGAAGGCGCGTCGGATATCTGGCAGCTGATTGCCTTCGTGGATGGTGGCCACGTTGGACTCTATCACGATTCGCGCGGTGACTACACGGGAAGCCGCTCGCTCTATGGCATGGGCATCGGCATCAACTGGAGCCGAAAGAGTCAGTGGGTCGGCCGTCTTCACTATGCGTGGCGCTTAGGACCAGAGCATGCAAAGGATTCCCGCGAGGATTCGCGTGGCAGGCTTTGGTTTCAGCTTTATCGCTTGTTTTCATGAAAATGAAACTGTACATAAAAGTAAGAGATTGCAGCTTGGATAAGGAGATCGAATGATGCGCATGACAAGAAAACGGGCTCGTAGGCTGCGTCGCAAGAAGGAGTCTGGCTCGCAGATCCTGCGCCGCAGTGCAGGACTGCTCCTCGGCGCAGGCCTGCTATTTGGTTCTTCGACGCAGACCCTCGCGATGCCGCAGGGCGGACAGGTCGCGGCAGGTGCGGCAGACATCGCGCGCAATGGCGCGGAGATGGCGATCCGTCAGATGACGCAGAATGCCGTTATCAACTGGCAGTCGTTCGGTATCGCAGCCGGCGAACGCGTGAATATTCTGCAGCCAAACGCACAGGCCGCACTCCTCAATCACGTGGTGGGCAATGATCCCTCCGCGATTTTTGGCGCACTCGCAGCAAATGGACGTGTCTTCGTCGTGAACCCTGCCGGCGTGCTCTTTGCGCCGGACTCACAGGTCAACGTCGGTTCGCTCGTTGCTTCGACGCTCAAGATCAGCGACGCGGATTTCATGGCGGGCCGCTACGCCTTTGCCGGCAATGCGCATAGCGGCAAAGTGCTCAATCAGGGCAAGCTCATCGCGGAACATGCGGGCGCGGTCGCGCTGCTCGCACCGCAAGTCGAAAATGACGGTGTCATCGTCGCGAAGAAGGGCAAGGTCGAACTCGCTGCCGGCACGAAGGTGGCACTCGACTTTACGGGGGACGGAACGGTTTCCGTACTGCCTTCGCAGGAAGCGATCGACGCCGCCGTGATGAACAAGGGACTCGTCGAGGCGGACGGCGGGCTTGTATTTCTCACGGCACAGACGGGGGAGGACCTCATTGGCTCCGCCGTCAATCAGGACGGCATCGTGCGTGCTCGCTCGCTTGACGGAAAGACTGGAACGGTACGGATGACGGCAAACGATGTCCGGCTCGGCAGCGGCTCTGCGACGGACGTCACGGGCGCACAGGGCGGCACGGTCGAAGCTGGCGGCGGCTGGCAGGGAGCGGGCTCGCTTTCCCATGCGAAAAACGTTACGATGGAGCAAGGCGCAAAGATTGATGCGTCGGCGAAGCAGGACGGCGGCGCGGGCGGCGTGGTCGCGCTTTGGTCGGACGGTGAGACGAAGTTCGCGGGCGAGATCGTGGCGCGCGGCAAGGGCGCGGGGGCAGGCGGCAGCATCGAGACATCAGGGCATCGCCTCACCGTCGAAGGGCTCGCGTCGGCAGCGTCCGACAGCGGCAGGGCGGGCAAGTGGCTGCTCGACCCGGCAAACGTCTTCATCGAAGCAGACAGCGTTACGCCGGCGCAGGCGGTTTCGGGCGGCACGAATACCTATACAGCAGATGATACGAAAATCCATGCGTCGCAGATCGAGTCGGTGCTCAATACAGGTACGGACGTTGAGATCGTCACGGGCTCGCCGACGAGTGGCCCGGAAGGCAACATCATGGTCAATGCACCGATTCACAAGACAGCGGGCAGCGACGTGAAGCTCACGCTCAAGGCGTGGCATAATATCGTCATCAATCGGGACATTGCATCGACTTCGGGCAAGCTTGGCTTCGACTTTCTTTCCGCTTCCGACGATAAGAACGGCGGCGGCTACATCCGCGTCAATGCCGTTCATCTCAATACGAACGGCGGGAATCTCCTGCTTCACGGCGGTACGAACCGCGATGGCGTTGACTACGCATCGAGCTCCTGGGATGCGGCGGGCATCCTGCTCAAGGGGACGACGATCGATACGAGTGGCGGCTCCGTCATACTGAAGGGCGTCACGAATCATGCCGGACATGGCGGCGTCCAGCTTGATGGAGCAACTATCACGGCAGGAAATACGGGTACAATCCAGCTTGTTTCGCGCAATGACGGCGGAGGGGACGATCTGTCGGTGGATTCCGCCTCGCACTTGCAGGCGGGCAGGATTGTGCTTGCTGCTGACAAAGCGAAGCTCGAAGGCGCGTTCCAAGGGATCGATTCTTCGCTCACGCCTGCGCCGGCGGCTGGTGCAACGGCAGAAATCACCGTCGCGCCGCGCACGGCAAGCCGCAACGTCAGCATCGGCGGCACGGGCACGAATGCGCTCAATCTCCCCGCTTCCTTCCTCGACGGAACGAAGGTGACGGGATTTGATGCGACCGCAATCGGTGCAGATGATGGCACGGGCACGGTCTCCATCGACGCGGCAGTCCATGCAGCGGGCAACCTCAAACTCCGGTCCCCGCATGGCAAGGTCGCAGTCAATCAGGCGGTCACGGTCGATCCCGGTCATGCACTGACGGTTGCAGCAGGCACTGAGGTCAAGGCACCGGGCAAGATTACGGCAGATGAAGTAAATCTTGAGGCGGATGACGCGAAGGTCGAGCTCACGGCGGCAAACGAGATCCAGACGGTTACAGGCAAGGCGGGGAGCCTCGCGCTCAAGAATGCGGTCGACATCGCGCTCGGCAAGGCGGGTACGCCGTCAGAAGGCCTCACGCTGAAGTCCGGCGCGAGCGAGGTGGAATCGGCGGGTGACATCACGGTTGCGGGCGACGGCGTTGCGTCGACGGGGACGGGAAGCCTAGCCCTCACGACGAGCACGGCAAAGCATGTCAGGCTCGAGCAGAACACTAAGATCAAGGGCACGGGGACGAACCAATTCGACCTTAAGGTCAGGACGGGAACGCTGGATCTCGCTTCGGGTGTGAAGATCGATGCGACGGGCGGCAAGGCCGACTTCGCAATCAACAAAATCAACCTTCCCGGAACGGAAACCGACCTCATTCAGAGCACGGACGGCGAAGTCAAGATCGATACGGCCGCAGCAGGCGGCGTGATTTCGATCGGTACGGCGACTCCGTCGGGGCTCGCTTTGGCTCGTCTTGATTTCATTGCCGCCGGCGCGAAAAACGTGGGCATTGGTTCGAAGGATACGGGCACTGTGACGATCGGAACGGCATCGGCAACGTCGCCGCTCGCCGTGGAGAGCGGCACGGGCATCGCATTGGAAGGCGGTACGGCAGGGTCGACCAATAAGGACTTCTCGCTTCGTGCGCCTTCGATTGCCTTTACGGGCGCACAGAGTCTCTCGGCTGGTTCCGGCAACCTTACGCTTGAGGCAGACACGATCACGAACTGGGCGAATGCGATGCCGTCGGGGACGGGAACCATCACGGTAAAACGCAAGACGAAGGGCTCGGACTACACGATTGGCGGCACAGGCACCTATCTTGACAATACGGTGCTCGCTAAGCTCAAGGCAGGCGGGTTCCATAACGTAGTCATTGGCGATAAGACGGATGCGGGCAAGCTAACGATTTCTTCCATCACGGATCTGCCGATCTATACGAGTCTCTTTTCCAAGGGCGGCATCCAATTCGACGGGCCGATCACGTCCGGCGAAGGCGCGGGAAAGACCCTCGGCGCCTACTCGGAAAACGGCATGACGGAAGGCGCGGGCAGTCCGCTTGCCGTCGACGATGTCCTGCTTTGGGGCAAGGGCGACTTTGTGCTTGACACGGTGCAAAACAAGATTCGTCATCTCGCGACAGATCTCTCCGATGGCAAGCTCGCACTATCGAATCTTGGCAGTCTCCAGACGGCAAGCGTCCAAAATCGCAATACGAATACGGCAGTTGCCGGTGTAGAGGCGAAAAATGTAAAGCTCGATGTCAATAGCGGCACGCTTGATATCGCGGAAAAGCTCAAGGCGACGGAGAAGGCGGATCTGAAGTCGGATTCCATGACGTTTGCACCAGGCAAGCTTGAGACGAAAAAGCTTCGCCTCAACAAGCAGACGAATACCGCGGATATCCAAATCGGCGGAACGGCATCCGGCGCATGGAATCTGAACGGCAGCAAGTTCGACGATCTAAAAGTCGGCGGGGAAGACTACCATGGCAATGTCAACGTCGCGGATACGACCTTTGCGGGCAATGCGGACATCGAGACGCACGATACGGCTGTGCCGAGCGGCAAGGGCAATGTCACGATGACGGGCAACAACCTCGTCGGAACGACGGCAGAGCCGAAGAATATGACGATCACGGCAGAGGGGGCGAAGCTTCCCGGCTCGAGCGACAAACTCGAAGTCAATAAGCTCACGCTGAATCTCAAGGGCGGGCTCGACCTCGGCAACGGCAAGGTCAAGGGACACGGTGAGCTCAAGCTCGGCGGCGTCGGTGCGACGCAGAATATCTTTGTGAGCGATACGTACAACCGTGTGACGGATCCGAATCCGGGCGGCTACAAGGTCTCTTATGGTACGGTCAACAATGTTCTTGCCGGCTTTGATGCGATCAACCTGGAAGGGCATCGGGACGTCTTCTTTGATGCGGGCGCACTCAAGGCATCCATCAACGTCAAGGCGGCTCGCGACATTGTTGTACGCGATGACGTCAACGTGAATGGTGCGGCTTCAACTGTAACCTTTGAGGCGGGACGCGACTTTAAGCTCGAAGACAATAAAAAGATTGATGTTGCGGGCGCGAAGAAGGAAACGGTGTTCAACGTCACCGCAAACCAGGATATTACATTCGGACAGAATGCAAAGGTCGAGCTCAAGACGCCGACAGGCATCGTAAAGCCGAGCGTCACAGCAAATCTGAAGACGAAAAATGGAAAGGTGACGTTTGGACAGAATGTTTCGTTTCAGATCCATACCAATGAAGCGGGAAGACTCGACGTCCAAGCGAAGGAAACAAAAGTCGAATCGGGCACTGAGATCGATACGGGCGGTGCAGGCACGTTTGCACTCAGCACGGATAAGCTGACGGATGCGACGGCGGGCACGAGCCCTAGCATTAAGGGCAAGGGTACGCTCGCCATTCAGCCGCTCACATCGGGGCATGCGATGCACATCGGCGACGGTGCGACAGCTTCGGCGGGAGAACTCGTCGTCACGAGCGACCAGCTCAACGGGCATCTTTTCGGGCAGGACTTCGTGAAGATGTTCCTCGGTTCCCATACGGATGCGCCGGGCAAGGCAGGCGTCGTAACCGTTGACGGGCTCAACCTGCAAAAGGCGTCGGGCAAAAAGGCAGTGGATGTCAGTCTCGCTGCAGGAAATGAGGTCAAGATCGGCGCGAGCGGCATGACGCTCGGCGACGGCGCGCGTCTCAACGTGCGTACGGACAAGCTCAGCAATCGGTCCGTCGGCACTGCAGCACGCGGCAAGATCTCCGTCGGCAATATGAGCTCGCTCCACGTCTACGTCAACAATATCGACGATCTGCAGGCGAGCGCCGGTGCGCCGGCTGTCGTCGGAAGCGGCGGCATCCTCGGGCTGCGCACGCTCGATGCGGGCAGGACACTCGCGCTTGGTGACGGCGTGACGGGCGACATGAAGATCACGAACAGCTTCATGAAGAACGTCGTCGGCAATGGCTTCAGCGAGTATGACTTCGGACAGGGCGGTGCAGACGGCGGCACGACGCAGGAAACGATCCATGTCGGAGACTTCGATCCCGGCGCAGATCGCAGCAAGCATACGTATCTTACGGCAAATCACATCGAGATCAAGGGCAAGTTCGTCCAGCACGGCACGGACAGCGTCATCCTTCGCTCGCGCGGTGACGTGAAAGAAGATGCTGCGGCCTCGCTCGAGGCGAAGAACCTGCGCCTCGAGTTCAAGGGAACGTATACGCTTGACAGCAAGAACAACAAGATCGGGACAATCGCAGCGAATCACGTCGGCGATGTCGCGATCACGTCGGATAAGCTTACGGTCGGTACGGTCACCCAGCCGGAAAAGATTGACAGCACGACGGTCACGATCCATCAGGCACCGCTGTATGGACTCAAAAGCACGGGCAATATCAAGCTCACGACGGACAGCCTGACGCTCGATAAAGAAATTCAGAGCACGGTCTCGGGCGCTTCTGCAGGTACGAAAACACTGACGATCGAGCAGAAGACGCCGTCCAGGGCACTCTACCTTGGCGCGGAGAACACGGCAGGCCTTTCCATCAAGGCGGACGCGCTCAGCGGCGCAAACAAGAAGATCGCAGACGGATTTAAGGAGATCGAGCTTGGACGTGCGGACGGCACGGGCAAGGCGTACGTTTCGGGAGAAGTGCATCTCGACAATCCGACGACGATCAATGGCCTCGGCGGGGTCGAATTCACGGGCGGGAAGATCGTCGGAAACAACAAGGATGTTGGGATTCGCGGCAAAAGGTTTAAGATGGATGCGGCGAGTGAGCTCACAGCAGGCTCTGGAAACCTTATGATCGCAGCCGACACGCTCGACATTGCGGGTGCACCGAACGGAAGCGCACGCGTGTACGGTTCTGGCAGGCTCAATGTCAAGACGCTCGATACGGCACGCGACCTTTACCTGCAGAAGGGAGCCAAGACGACGGATCCCGATGCTCTCGGCGGGCTCAATCTGTTCTCCGAGTACTTTGAGGATGACGATCCGGCACATGACGTGACGGATACGCGCGTTTTCCGTGACGGATTCTCGCTTATCACGATTGGTGACGAGAATGCAACCGGCAACCTCGTGCAGAGCGGTACGGTCGGCTTCACGGACCCGGTCAACATTGTGCAGGCACTTCATAGTGCTGCGGGCGGCGTAACGGTCAGTGGCTCGATTGACACGCATGGCAATGACTATTCGGTCAAGAGTCGCAAGGTCACGTTCTCGAAGGTGCATATCATCAATTACAAAGGAGGTCCGGGCACCGGACCGAGCGTTGGTCCGTACACCTACATTACGACAGATGAATTTGTTGTCGATGACGACAGCCATATCACGAGTGACGGCGTCGTTAAATTTTCGACGTATACGCCGGAAAAGAAGATTGACTTTGACACACCTGCGGCGTCAGCCGGCACAAATGATCCATTGAAACTCGACCCAAAGATTTTCTCGGGAACGGGTCTCCTCCGCACCGGCACGGTAAACGGGCATCCCGTAAGATTCCAAAACATCATCATCGGGGATGCTGGGGCTGGGGATATCAATCCTTCAGGACTCCGTGTCGGCAAGGGACTCACCGATGCGGTCACGCTGAAGTCAGGCGGCAAGGTCAGCGGAACGGGTGCAGTCACGGGCATTGATAAGCTCAATATCGAGGCGAACGAGGTCTCGCTCACCAATGAAAACAATCGGATTGGAAGCATCGGCAAGGTCAAGAGCGCGGGGAAATTCGAGCTCACGACGAAAGGCGGTGTGAAGCTCGATGGCTCCGTCGAAGCAGGGGCAGGAAAAGTCAAAATCACGAACAAGGATTCCGGCAATGTCATACTCGGCGAGCATGCCACGATTGCGACGACGAATAACACACCTGTCTACATCACGGCAGAAAATGGTCATTTCATCAACAACAGCACGAGCTCGAACCCCATTTCGGGCGGCAGGTTTGCGATCTCGACGAAGGATTCTGTCGGGGACAAGGAGGGCACGCTCAATCTGTACCTCAACTTCCATCGCTACGGTACGGCGTATGGCACGGAAAGCATTGCAGGCTATACGACAGGAAATGGATTCTTCTACTATGACCGCCCAACGGTCAGGATATACAGCGAGCGTCCGTACGGTGATGCGAATACGGCGTTCTTTACGAACGCAAAGTATCGGTTTGAAACGCAGCGTGTCGGCAACGAGTCAGCGGCCGACAAGGCAGCGCGCGATGCGCATGATGCGACAGCGCTGCATGCTTTGGAAATGCGCATCAAGGCAAATGGATACGGAACGACGGGTTGGGCGCATCTTGACGGCAGTACCCATGCGAATGCAAATATCGATGGAACCTTGCGCGCAGGAATGGGCGAATTCGGCAGCGAAGTCGCGGCAGGAGGAAAGAACCAAGTCGTGGCATTCAACAGCAATGCTACATCGAATCCGCTAAATTACAAGGTCGAGCTGGAGTATCGCGTAACGCCGCGTGAGCTCGCGCTGACAGCGAAAAGCAGGACGAAGACGTACGACGGTGTTTCGTACACGAACGGCGAAGGCTACACGGTTTCCGGGCTTACGAACGGCAATACCGAAGCGGGCGTCATCACGATGCATCGGCTCAAGTATGGCACGCTTGCCGTACCGAAGAATACGGACGGCACGATGAAGAAGAACGCCGAAGGCGCGTTTCACGCCGGAACGTACGGCATCGGCATTGCAGGCAGCGACGTCACGCTCAAGAATCCGGACTACCGCATCCAGTTCGTTGACGGCATCCTGACGGTCAATAAGAAGGCGATCACCGTAAAGCCGGACAATGCGACGCACGTCTACGGCGATTTGCCCGACTCGCTTCCAGGCGGTCTTGCGACGGGCAGCATGCTTGCGGCAGGAGATACACTTCAGGGACTCCGTGTACGCAATACCGGCTCGGCGGACGTCGGCAGCTATTCGAATGTGCTCACGGCGACGGGGGCGCATATCAGGAATGCAGCAGGCGTCGACGTGTCGAACGACTATGCGATCACAAGCGGCACGGCGAACCTTAGGATTACGCCGCGCACGGTCTATATCGATGCGGGGGCGAAGGAGCGCACGTACGGTGAGGCAAACTCGGCTGCTGCGTATTCGCACGGGCAGTACAGCGTCCGCAAGGCGGACGCGACGACGGGACTCGTCTACGGCGATACCATCGCAAGCGTTACGGAAGGCATTTCGCCATCGCTGACGAACACCTCGGACGCGGGTATGTATGTGGGAGCAGTCACGGCAAGCGGCGCATCGCTTCTCGATCCATCGAAGAACGGCAACTACAACTTTATCTATACGCCGGGTGAATTCATCATCAAGAAAAAGATGGTCACCGTCAAGGCGAACGATGCAACGGCTTCCTATAACGGCACGGCGTATACGGGCAACAACGGCGCGACGTACACGGGCTTCCTGTTCGGGCAGACGGAAAACACGGCGGCCGGCATGGCAGGTGCGCTTTCCTATGCGGCAAAGGGTGCGGACGGAAGCGCGGCAGTCCATGCGGGCAGTTACGACCTAGGCGTCACGGGCAATCTTTCCGCGACGAACTACGACTTTCAGTATGAAACGGGCAAACTGACGATCACGCCGCTTGCTCTGACCGTCAAGGCAAGCGACAAGATGCGTCTCTACGGACAGGATAATGGCACGTTTGTGGGTGCGGTTGTCGCAGGCATGCTTGCCGCCGGCGATACGCTTGGGCATCTCAATGTCACGACGCCTGCTACGCACGCGAGTGATGCCGGCAGCTACGCCATTGCATTGAACCCGGCCGGCGTTACGTTTGGCGCAGGGTCGCATGCAAAGGCAGGCGACTACACGATCACGACGCAAAGCGGCACACTGACCGTAATCCCGCGTCCGTTGACGCTCTATGCAGGCAGAAAGACGCGTGCGTACGGGGCGGCGAATTCGACGGCACAGTATGCAGCCGGCTCGAGCAAGTTCCGTGCAGATGGTCTTGTAAACGGCGATACGATTCGCGATGTGCAGGAGTACATCGATGCGAATGCGACGCTTACGGCAGACGCAGGTACGCCTAACCTCGCCGTTTCCCTTTTGGATGCGGGCGGCAACGCGCATCTTGTATTTGGCAAGGGAAAGGCATCGAACTACGCGATTTCGTATGTCGATGGCGAATTTTCGATTCTGCCGCGCCTCGTTTACATTGGGGCGAAAGATGCATCGCGTAAATACGGCGAGCCGAATCCGGCTGCCACTGCGTATGTACAGGCACCTACGGAAGACACGGGACTCGTCTTTGGCGCGCAGATCATAGGGCTTTCGGCTTCATACGATGCTTCTATGGGAGCACGCGCAAGTGCAGGAAAGCATGTGGGC
Organism: Mitsuokella sp. oral taxon 131 str. W9106; assembly: GCF_000469545.1. Lineage (GTDB taxonomy): Bacteria > Bacillota > Negativicutes > Selenomonadales > Selenomonadaceae > AWVT01. The sequence continues at coordinate 72,144 of NZ_KI273057.1, forward strand.
GTCATTCATCCTTCGACGGATTGGACGTTCACGGGCGGCAATATGGCGAACTATCGCTTCCAGTATAAGCCGGGCGCACTGACGATTCAGGCAGCTGGTTTTCCGCCGAACACGCCAGAAGGTCGTGCGACGCAGGGAGCGATGTCGGCAATGAGCACAGTCAATCACGCAGTGAGCGGCGGATCTTCCGTATCAGGCGGCAGTTTTTTGCATGGTGTGCCAATCGGCTCGATCTCATCGGGCGGCGGAAACGTTCGATGGAATCCCTCCGGCATTCCCCGTATGGGGGCGAGTGGAACGGCATCGCCGGATAGCGTGGCAAACTCGTTGATCCCGACGACGCCGGGCAACGTCGCGATCCAGATTGGCGATCATGCCATGCAGCATCACGTCGCAATTGGGACTGATGGAAGCATTCGCGTGCAGCTCGGTCGCAGCGGACGTGGTGCAGGCGGCATTGGCGGCTCGGCGAGTGGGACGAGCGGCTCTACGGGGACGATGGGCAGCACTTCGAGCAGCACGCGTGGTTCTTCCGATGCTTCCAACGGGACACCAAGTAAATCGATGCGTTCCTCAATGTCGAGTACAGGTGACAATGCTGGCTACGATACACCGGATATGGGCGGCGCAGAAGAAGTGCACGGCAAGAAGAAGAACGTTATCCCCGTTCTCTTTACGGACGGTGATTCGAAACGCCTTGATGGCATGTACCAAGTGGAATACAGTTCACAGGAACTCTCCATCATTCCCTCGACGGAGAAGGCTCCAATTCCTTCTCCGGATGAGCTCGTCAACGGCGTTGAGAACGCTTTCCGCCTTGCATATCAGCAGCAAGGCGGCGAGTATGAGATCTTGTTCGGGAATGGCATCGTTGCCATCGTTCCGAAGAATGGAATGGCGTATGATCTCATTCATTCCGATGATCGTGCAGCAGAGCGTGCCTTGCTCGCGACGGGCGTCGTGACTGCCATTGAAGAGATGGGGGTCATGCCGGAACAGATTCGTGCCGTCTACATCTACACTGAGTACAAGAATTTGGGCAATGCATAAACAACCAGAAGCAGCGCATGGGAATTTCCCATGCGCCGTTTTTTACATGTCTTTAAGAAAATGTTGCATATATGCCGCATATTCGTTAAAATAAATAAGGAGTATTATGGTCAAATCCCATAACACAGCAAATTTAGGAGGAAATGGATCCATGCTAATAGGAAGCCTCGGAAAATTGGATCAGGGGTATGTGACACTTCCTCATTCCATTCGCAAGGCGCTCGAATACCTCAAGAATCACGATCTCCGTACGTTCGAGAGTGGCAGGTACGATATTGAAGAGGGCGTGAGCTATGCAGTCATCGAACGGTACAAGACGCGCCCTATGGCAAAGTGCCGTCCGGAGGTGCACGAGAAGTATGTCGACATCCAATGCGTCGTCGAAGGGGAGGAGTATCTTGGCTGGTGCCCGCTTAGCCCGGATCTCAAGATTGTCGTGCCATACGATGCTGAACGGGATATCGCGTTTTACGAGGCACTCGTTCCGGAGAGCAATTTTATTTTGTCAGCTGGAAATTATGCTATTTTGTATCCCAATGACGTACATCGGCCTCAAACTGCGATCGATAAGCCATCAGCGGTGACGAAGGTCGTCGTGAAGGTGCGTGTCGATAGCCTGTAATCCATGATTTGCCCGCAGCAGTGAAGCTAGATAGGGAGGATAAAAGCGCATGACGGTAAGAAGAATTTTCGTAGAAAAGCGGCAGGGATTTTATGATGTCGCGGCACAGCAGCTCTGTGCCGATCTGACGGAAACGTTTCGTCTGCTCGACCTAAAGGCTGTTCGTATCATCAACCGCTACGATATCGAGGGGATTAGCGACGAAGAGTACGAACAGGTCAAGAACATCGTCTTTGCTGAGCCGCCCGTTGATGTGATCTATGAGGAAGAACTCCCTCCTTTTTCAAAGGCGCGTGTCTTTGCGATCGAGTATTTGCCGGGACAGTACGATCAGCGTGCCGATTCAGCGGCGCAGTGCGTCCAGCTTATTACGCAGAAAGAGCAGCCGCTCATCCGCGCTGCGCGCGTCATCGTGCTCGTCGGCATGATCGATGATGAGACGTTCGTGAAGATCAAGGATTATTGCATCAATAAAGTCGAGAGCCGTGAAGCGAGTCTTAAGAAGCCGGCTTCGCTTAAGATGGTGACGGAAGATCCAGCCGACGTCGAAGTCCTGGATGCGTTCAACGCGATGGATGAAGGCGCGCTGAAAGCATTCCATGCGGCAAAAGGGTTTGCGATGCGCTTCGATGATTTGCAGTTTTGTCAGAAGTACTTCCGCGATGAGGAGCATCGCGCGCCGACTATCACGGAGCTTCGCGTCATTGACACGTACTGGTCGGATCACTGCCGCCATACGACGTTCACGACAGCGATTGACCTTGTCGATATCGAGGAGGGATATTTCTCGCCCGCCATCTCGAAGGCATACGAGAAATATATCGCGGATCGTCAGACCGTCTACGGCGATAAGATTCGCGATGTCACGCTCATGGATATCGCCGTGATGGGCATGAAAGCACTCCGAAAGGAAGGTCTTCTCACTGATCTTGATGAGTCGGAGGAGATCAATGCCTGCAGCGTTGTCGTCAAGGCGGATGTCAGCGGCAAGCCGGAGGACTGGCTCGTCATGTTCAAGAACGAGACACACAATCATCCGACGGAGATCGAGCCGTTCGGCGGCGCGGCAACGTGTCTTGGCGGTGCGATCCGCGATCCGCTCTCAGGCCGCTCCTACGTCTATCAGGCAATGCGTGTAACGGGCGCGGCGGATCCGCGGCGCCCGCTCGAAGATACGCTCCCCGGAAAGCTTCCACAGAAGAAGATCACGCTCGGCGCAGCGGCAGGCTACAGTTCCTACGGCAATCAGATTGGTCTCGCGACGGGACAGGTGCGCGAGGTATACCATGATGGCTATCTCGCAAAGCGCATGGAAATCGGTGCGGTCATTGCGGCAGCACCTAAAGGGAACGTGATGCGTGAGCATCCGGCGGTGGGCGATGTCATCGTGCTCGTCGGCGGACGCACGGGACGCGATGGATGCGGCGGTGCGACTGGCTCATCCAAAGAACACACGCAGGCGTCGCTTTCGACATGCGGTGCAGAGGTGCAGAAGGGCAATCCGCCGACGGAGCGTAAGATCCAGCGGCTCTTCCGCGATCCCTTGGTCAGCCGCAAGATCAAGCGCTGCAATGACTTTGGTGCAGGCGGCATCGCGGTTGCGATCGGCGAACTCGCCGACGGGCTCGTCATCAATCTTGACGCAGTGCGCAAGAAGTATGATGGCCTTGACGGAACGGAGCTTGCGATTTCGGAGTCTCAGGAGCGCATGGCAGTTGTGCTTGCACCGGAGGACGTTCCGTTCTTTAAGGCGGCGGCAGATCGCGAGAACCTTGAGGCGACGGAAGTTGCTGAGGTCACGAAGGAGCCTGTCCTCGTCATGAAATGGCGCGGAAAGCCCATCGTACGGATGCAGCGCGCATTTCTCGATACGAATGGCGTTCGGCTGCACGTCTCGGCGAAGATCGTGCAGCCGAACCGCAGCCATCGCTACATGCGTGAGATTCCGACAGCGGTTCAGGAGAAGCAGGCGGATCTTGAGCAGGCATGGCTTGAGAATCTAAAGGATCTCAATATTTGCAGCCAAAAGGGTTTGGCGGAGCGGTTCGATTCGACGGTTGGCGGCAATACGGTTCTTATGCCGTTCGGCGGCAAGAATCAGATCACGCCGACGGAAGGCATGGTCGCGAAGCTGCCTGTCCTTGGCGCAGAGACGAATACGGCAACGGCGATGACGTTCGGGCTCAATCCTGCACTCATGGAGTGGAGCCCGTTCCACGGTGCTGTCTATGCGGTCGTCGAAGCAGCGGCGAAGATGGTCGCCATCGGAGGCGATGCCTCGAAGATTCGCCTGACATTCCAGGAATATTTCGAGCATCTTGGAACGGATCCGGCGAAGTGGGGAAAGCCATTTGCCGCGCTCTTGGGCGCACTTTGGGCACAGCATGGGCTTGGTATTCCTGCCATCGGCGGAAAGGACTCGATGTCAGGGACGTTCGAGAAGATTCACGTTCCGCCGACGCTGGTGGCATTTGCCATCGATGTCATCAAAGCGGACGATGCACTCTCGCCAGAGTTTAAGTATGCGGGCAACAAGGTCTATCTCATTCCGATGCGCAAGGACACGCAGGATATGCCGATCTTTCGCCAGCTCAAGAAGAATTTCGAGAAGGTCACCGCGCTGATTCGCGCGCACAAGGTCTTCTCGGCGCAGAGCGTGGGCATTGGCGGCATTGCAGCGGCACTCACGAAAATGTGCCTCGGCAATAATATCGGGTTCCGCTTTGCTCGTCCTGTGGTGGACAACGAACTCTTTACGAGCGACTACGGCTCGCTCCTCATCGAGGTGGCAGAAAACACGAAAGCGTTGGAGCTTCTCGAAGGAACGGGCGTCGTCGAGCTCGGTATGACGACGGATGTGCCGAGCATTGTCTGCGGCAATTCGGTCGTTGGGCTGAACGATGCGATCGAAGCCTACACGCAGCCGTTGGAGCGGATTTTCCCAACGCAGATTCCGCCGAAGAACAGCAAGGAACGCGCGACGTGCCTTCCCTACGAGAAGGGGAACTGCATCAACGCCCAAGCGAAGCTTGCACATCCGCGCGTCTTTATCCCCGTATTCCCTGGTGCAAATTGCGAGTACGAATCGGCTCGCGCATGGGAGCGCGTTGGGGCCGTCCCCGAGACGCTCATCGTGCGCAACCTCACGAAGAGTGCCGTTGAGGATACAGTCGAGGCGATCGCAAGGGGCATCCATAAGGCACAGATCGTCATGCTGCCGGGCGGTTTCAGCGGCGGTGACGAACCGGATGGAAGCGGCAAGTTCATCGCGGCAATGTTCCGCCATCCGCGTATTGCCGAGCAGATCATGAAGCTCCTGCGCGAACGTGACGGGCTCATGCTCGGGATCTGCAACGGGTTTCAGGCACTCATCAAGCTCGGTCTCGTGCCTTACGGCGAGATTTGCGATCTCACGGGAAAGTCGCCGACGCTCACTTATAATAATATTGGCAGACATGTTTCGTGCATGGTGCAGACGCGCGTCGTATCGAATCTCTCGCCGTGGTTTAACGATGTCCGCGTCGGCGATATTCATACGATTCCCGTCTCACATGGCGAGGGGCGTTTCGTTGGCGATGCTGAGACGATCGCGCAGATGCGCGTACGCGGGCAGATTGCGACGCAGTACGTCGATGCACACGGCAATCCGACAATGCTCATGCCCGACAACCCGAACGGATCGCTCAATGCGATCGAAGGCATCACGAGCCCTGATGGCCGTGTCCTCGGCAAGATGGGACACAGCGAGCGAATCGGCAAGGACATCGGAAAGAATGTGCCGGGCAACAAGGATCAAAAGCTTTTTGCGGCCGGTGTTCGCTATTACAAATAAGAGAAATCCCCGTTGCCTTTCTGGCAATGGGGATTTTTGCATCGCGGAGAATGTGAGCTAGTCACGCGCTGTATTTGACAGACTTGATATAATTAGACACATACATTGGCATTGCCGCATTGCTTCGCAGGGAGGATGAGCACCATAAAATTCCAGGATTTGCAAAAAGACGATAAGCCGCTGCTCGATTCATATTTTCACAGCGCTTACTATGAGAATTCCCATTTTAATTTTACGAATCTTTTCATGTGGCGCGAGCCGTACCGCATTCAATGGGCAGAAGAGGATGGCATCCTCTTTATGACCTGTGAGTGGGAAGGCGAGCTCATGGCACTCCAGCCATTCTGCGATTCCGCGAAGTATGAAGAGGCGATCACGAAGTTTGCCGCACACTTTGATCACATGGGCAAGCCCCTCGTTTTCATGGGCATCGAGAAGCACTTTGCCGATGCGCTTGAAGCGTATTCCGATGCGAAGTTCGAGATCGAGGAAGATCGCGACAACTGGGATTACGTCTACCTTGCAGAAAAGCTCATCACGCTTTCGGGACGCAAGCTGCATTCGAAGAAGAATCATCTGAATGCGTTCCGCAAGCTTTATCCGGAAGCGGAGTACCTGCCGATCACGGCGGATATCATCACGGCATGCAAGATCGAGCTGAATAACTGGTACAAGATGCGCGTGCAGGACGAGGCAAACGATCCATTTATCGGTTGGGAGCGCAAGGCCATCCTGGAGGTTCTCAACGATTTTGATTATTTTGGACTGAAGGGCGGCGCGATTCGTCTCGACAATCGAATCATTGCGTTCACATTCGGTGAGCCACTCAATCTCGATACAGCAGTCATCCATGTCGAAAAAGCCGACCCCGACATTCGCGGCGCGTATCCCGCGATCAATCAAGGGTTCGTTGAGCATGCATGGAGCACGATGACGTACATCAACCGTGAGGAGGATATGGGGCACGAAGGGCTTCGCAAGGCAAAGGAGTCGTATAAGCCGGAGAAGATGGTCGAGAAGTTCAACGCACGCATGAAATAGAAATAATATAATTTTTATCCTATTGTTATCGGAACGCAAGAACTCGACGATATACTAATAAACAAGGTGCAGCTCTGCATCTAAAAGAGGGAGGGGATTGCTATGGTAGAACGCGTTCAGCGTATTGCGCGTGTCTCGAAGGTGCGCTATGACGAAGAAAGCCCGTTCGCGCGCAGGCGCAAAGAGGATGGGGAACAGAAGGATGGCTTTTCCCATATGCTCAATGAAGAACAGGAGCGGCGGAAAGAGCAGTTGGCGCAGCGTGCAGCAGAGCGCGAGAGTGCCTATAATCTGAATCTTTCGCGTCCGACGCAGTCCCTATTCTACACGGGACAAGCAAAGATCAAGTGGGCGGATGGATTGCCGCATGCAGCAGAGACGCCATGAAGACCCGCGACGAGATGTTCATGGAATGCGCGCTCAAAGAGGCGCAAAAAGCATACGATCTAGGAGAAGTCCCCATTGGTTCCGTCCTCGTAAGCACCGATGGGGACATCGTCGCTTCTGGGCACAATCGGCGCGAGACGTGGCACGATGCGACGGCACATGCCGAAATGGTCGCGATTCGTTCAGCGTGTGAATCACTCGGCAGATGGCGCCTTTCGGGGCTTACGCTCTACGTGACGATTGAGCCGTGTCCGATGTGTGCGGGCGCAATCGTCATGAGCCGCATTGATCGCGTCGTCTACGGCAGTACGGATACGAAGGCTGGCGCTTGCGAGTCGATTTTCAACATTCCGGGTCATATGGCACTCAATCACAGACCGGAGGTCACGGCAGGAATCCTGCAGGAAGAGTGCGCTGCGATCATGAAGTGTTTTTTCCGCGAGCGGCGCAAGGAGCGCAGTTTTGCTGATAAGCAAGAAGATCCGCATTTTCCCTTGACATGATACAAGAATGTGTGTAAGATAGAATTCATTGATAATTCTATTGTAAAAATGAAAACTTTGAACGGGAAATAGTAGCGTAGCCGCTATCTCATCAGCGAGTCGGCGTAGGTGTAAGGTCCGGCGTGATATGTTTCGTGAATGGTCCCGCGAGTGTTCACCGAACGCATGGCTTTATGCCATTATGGATTCCATAAGCTAGTAGGCTGAGACGGTAGCCACCGTTATTTGGCTACAGTATCGGATCGATTGAGATTGCATCCCGTGCTGGAATTGAGGAATGGCGTTTGCCGTTTGAATATGGGTGGTACCGCGAATTTTCGCCCCGACAGGTTTTGACCTGTCGGGGCTTTTTTTCGCATGAAAGAAGTTGGAGGGGGAAAGTGAAGCGATGCTTCGAACAAAATTGTGTGGAATGAGGACGATTGCAGCGGCATGCACAGCGGAAGATGCAGGCGCGGACTACATCGGCTTTGTCTTTTGGCACGGGAGCAGGCGATATGTCGAGCCGGAATCGGCTGCAAGGATTGCGAAAAGCCTTCATCGCATCAAGAAAGTCGGCGTCTTCGTCGATGCGGATGCCGCGTACGTCAATTCGCTTGCCGAAAGATGCGGCCTCGACTACGTTCAACTACATGGGCATGAGACGGCGGACTACGCAGAGCAGATTGAGCACCCCGTTATCAAGGCATATCGATACGGTGATGGATTCTCGGCAGAGGCAGCGAACGGGTATCCTGCCGCGATGATTCTCGTCGACGCCTTTCGCCCCGGCGTTTTCGGAGGGACGGGGAAATCGTTCGACTGGCGTGCGGCAAAGGCGGTGATTGCGGCCATCCGAAAACCCGTGCTCATCGCAGGAGGCATCGGAACGGAAAATGTTGCCGAGGTGGCAGCTATTCTCGAACCGTACGGCGTCGACGTTTCGGGCAGCCTAGAGGTTGATCATGAGAAATCGGAAGAACGCATCCGCACCTTTATGAAAGAAGTGCAGCGCATCAATGAAATGGAGGAATTGTAATGCGTGATATACTGGCAGAAATTGTGGAGGAAAAAAGAGATACCGTCGAGGCAGCAAAGCGAGAGCAGCCGCTGTACGACATCAAAAGAAAGATAGTGTACAGCTCGTTTCGCGGCTCAAAACGGATGCGAAATGAACCATGGATCCTCATCGCTGAGTGCAAGCTCCAAAGTCCTGTAAAGGGAAGGCTCACGAAGAGATATTCTGTATTGGAGCTCGCACATACGTATGAGGATAACGGTGCTTTGATGCTCTCGGTACACACGGATCCACATTTTCTTGGCTCGAATGAAGACTTTTGCGCTGTGCGCCGCGAGATTGAGATTCCGCTTTTGCGCAAGGACTTCATCATCGACGAATACCAGATTTACGAGTCGCGTCTTTTAGGCGCGGACGCCGTGCTCCTCATCGCCCGCATCCTAGAGAGGGAGGAACTCAAGCGCTTTCTGTACACGACGTGGAGTCTCGGCATGGATGCACTCATCGAGGTGCACGACCGAGACGATATGGAAAAGGCACTTGCGACACCTGCTGAGATTATCGGCATCAACAACCGCAATCTCGCAACGTTCAAGACGTCGATCAAGCAGACGATTGAGCTTCTGCCGTATGCGGATCGAAATCGAAAGCTCATCAGCGAAAGCGGCGTCTTTACAGAAGAGGATGCGAAACGACTTTACACGGCAGGATGTGACGGGGTCCTCGTCGGCGAAGGACTCGTTCGATCGGCGGACGTTTCGGCGTTTACGCGTGCGTTGGCAGGTATCGGCAGGAATGATAAGAGCGCACAAGCGACAGCTTGAGAAAAAGGAGAAAAGACATGCGTGAGAATAAAAAGGGAAGATTTGGCGAATACGGCGGGCAGTACGTTCCCGAGATCGTTATGCCGGCACTTGCCGAGCTCGGAGAGACGTATGCATCGTACAAGGACGATCCGGCATTTCAGGCGGAGTTCCGTCACTGCCTCATGCATTATGCGGGTCGTCCGACGCTTTTATACGAGGCGAAGAAACTCTCGGAACGTTACGGCAAGGCAAAGATATACCTCAAACGGGAAGACCTTCTGCATACGGGCGCACATAAGATCAATAACGCGCTCGGTCAGGCGCTGCTCGCAAAGCACATGGGCAAAAAACGCGTGATTGCTGAGACGGGTGCCGGTCAGCACGGCGTTGCGACGGCGACGGTTGCCGCGCTTTTCGGGATGGAGTGCTGCGTTTTCATGGGCGCGCTCGATGTCGAGCGACAGAAGCTCAACGTTTTTCGCATGAAGCTGCTCGGTGCGAAAGTCATTCCCGTATCGTCTGGAACGGGTACGCTCAAGGACGCAACGAGTGAGGCGATCCGCTATTGGGCAACCAATATCGAGGATACACACTATATCATCGGCTCTGCTGTTGGCCCGCATCCGTATCCGACGATCGTGCGCGATTTTCAAAAGGTGATCGGCGAGGAGATTCGCGCACAGATGCGGGAGGAGGCAGGCGCGCTGCCCGACTATCTCGTCGCCTGCGTCGGCGGCGGCAGCAACGCGATCGGTACGTTCTATGACTTCAAAGACGAGCCGTCGGTCAAGAAGTTTGGCGTAGAGGCGGGCGGCCGCGGCGGTGATGCGCCGGAGGACAGTGCAAGGACGCTTTCGGGAACGGGAGAACCTGGCATCCTGCATGGGGCATACAGCTATCTCCTGCAAAATCCGGACGGGCAGGTTGTCGAAGCGTATTCGATCTCGGCAGGGCTTGACTATCCAGGTGTCGGACCGGAGCATTCGTATTTCAAAGATGCGGGCATTGTGAAGTACGTTTCCGTGACGGACGAGGAGGCACTTGCGGCGTTCCAGCGTATATCAGAGAACGAAGGCATCATTCCGGCACTTGAAAGCTCACATGCGCTCGCGTATCTCGAAACGCTCATGCCGCAGACGAAGGAAGGGGAGCGCGTTGTTGTCTGTCTTTCAGGGCGCGGCGATAAGGATGTTGCAATGGTGGCAAAGGCACTCGGGGAGGGTATAGAGCTATGACGCGTTTGGAGCAGAAAATGACCGCGCTCAAAGAAGCGGGAAGGAAAGCATTGATTATTTACATCACTGCGGGCGCGACAGGTGTGAAGGAAACCGTCGGGATTGTGCGTGAAGCGGAACGAGTCGGGGCGGACGTCATCGAGCTTGGCCTGCCGTTCTCCGATCCGATGGCGGATGGTCCTGTCATACAGGAAGCATCGGTCATGGCACTCAAAAACGGCACAAATCTTGCCGGCATACTCGACATGGTGTGTGAGATACGGAAGAGATCTGCGGTTCCGCTCGTCGGCATGGGCTACATCAACAACGTCCATCATTACGGCTATGAGCGGTTTGTACACGACTTCAAGGCAGCAGGAATGGACGGCATCATCGTGCCGGACCTACCGCATGAGGAGTCGAAAGCGCTGCGAACAATCTGTGCGGGAGAAGCATTCCATCTTGCCGAATTCATTACACCGGGGACGCGTGAGGCACGCATGAAAAAGACGTGCAAAGGTGCGTCGGGCTTTATCTACTGCGTTTCGAACAACGGTGTTACAGGTGTCCGAAAGACCGATTACACTGTGATTGGTGCCGTCTGCAAGAAAGCACGAAGCTATACGAAGACGCCGCTCGCAATCGGTTTCGGCATCGGCTCGCCAAAGGCGGCAGTCGAGGCGGCGGCGTATGCGGATGGAGTTATTGTCGGCAGCGCCGTCGTCAAACCGATCATCAGCGGCAACCGAAAAGGTGCAATGGAACTCATCCGCGCGATGCGTACGGCACTCGATCAGGCATATTGATCGGATGGTGACAGAAATAAAAGGATTTTGATAGCGGGCAGCGAAATGAATAATGCAACTATGAAGTGCAAGCTGCACGTGCAAATCGCCATGAGGAAAGGATGACCGCTATGAAAATCTATGAGGACGAAGGAAATCGCGGGAACTCGCTCGAAAAGCTCGAAAAGTTCGGAAGCTACAAGGCGGACACGCTCGAACGCCCGCGCAGTCCACGGCAGATCCTCGCACGTTACAATCAGGCGCGCGAGCAGTACCAGCAGCTCATGCGCGCAGAAAATGATAACCGCGAGCAGCGCGTGATGCTCTACGCGGAGATCAAGGCACTCGGCTGGTGCATGGGACGCGAGGAGATGAAAGTCGTTCGCGAGATCAATGAGCCTATTTGATGATTTTTGGAGTCCTGCCCGTCCATCCTTTCACTGTATATTCTGTGAGATGGATGGGCATTTTATATAGGAGGGATTTTTATGGTATTGCAGCCGAACTCGGCACAATTTGAAATGCTGGCAAAAACGAAAAATTTGATTGCCGTGCAGACGGAACTCAATATGGATCTTGATACACCCGTCTCGCTGTACTACAAACTCGTTGATGAAGCTCATGGCTTTATTTTGGAATCCGTCGACACAACGCATCAACAGTTCGGGCGCTACTCCTTCATCGGAGCAGAGCCATTTGCTCACTTACAGGTCTTCAAGAACCGGCTTATGATCAAAGAAAATGACATAATGAAGTGCATTGACGGCGATCCTGTCCATGCGATCAAATCGTATATGGCACGCTTTTCCCCTGCTATTGAGGATGCGGAGATTCCACTCTTAAACGGTGGGCTCGTCGGCTATCTCAACTATGAGATCGTCGCTACATTCGACCGTGTGCGCGGATTTGCACTTGGAGAAGAGGAACTCTTGGGGCAGTTCATGCTCTGCCGCATTCTCGTCATCTACGATGCGCTCAAAAACAATGCGCGCCTCATCTATCTCGCCGATGTGGAGGAAGGCGATGCGCGGGTACGCTATCACGAGATCGAAGAGAAGCTTGCTGCGCTCAAGGAACACCTTGCAGCACCGCTCCGAATGAAAGAAAATGTGCCGCCTGTGCGTCAGGTGCCTGTCGACTTCCTGAGGAAGTTCAGTGAACCGCCGAAGGATTTCCTGCAGGCCATCCAAAAGGCAAAGGAATACATCGCCGCCGGCGATATCTTCCAAGTCGTGCCTTCGCGCCAGTTTCGCGAGAAGATCACGAAGCCGTGTTTTCGTTTTTACCGCCGCCTGCGTCAGGTCAATCCGTCCCCCTATATGTTTTATCTGAATTTTGGCGGCGTCAAGCTCGTCGGCGCATCGCCCGAGATGCTCGTCAAGGTAGCCGGTGAAAAGGTCTGGACCTATCCGATTGCGGGCACGCGCCGCCGCGGAGCGAACGCGGAGGAGGATGAGGAACTCAAAGCGGATTTGCAGGCGGATACAAAGGAGTGCGCCGAGCATTCGATGCTTGTCGATCTTGCACGCAACGATATCGGCAGGATCAGCGAACCGGGATCGGTCCACGTCACGAAGCTGCGTGAAGTCGAGAATTTCAGTCATGTCATGCACATGGTCTCTGAGGTCGTCGGGAAATTATTGCCCGGCTACAAGCCCATGGACGTGCTCCGTGCGACGTTTCCCGCTGGCACGGTCAGCGGGGCGCCGAAGCTGCGCGCGATGGAGATTCTCCGTGAACTTGAGCCAGTTGCGCGCAACGCCTACTCGGGGACGGTCGGTTATATGGACTTCTGCGGCAATATGGATATGTGCATCACGCTCCGTACCATGCGCATTGAACATGATGGCATGGCGGTCATACAGTCGGGTGCGGGAATCGTTGCAGATTCCGTTCCCGTCAAGGAGTATCAGGAGATCTTGCAGAAGTCGAAGGCACTCTTTGAGGTCGTCGAGGAGGTGGAAAACAATGTTGTTGCTTTTGGATAATTACGATTCTTTTACCTATAATATTTATCAGCTTCTCGCTGAACTAGGCGCAAAAGTCGAGGTTGTCCGCAACGATGCGATGCCATTGGATGCGATTCGCGAGAAACACTACGCAGGCATTGTCATTTCACCGGGTCCAGGCGTGCCGAAGGACGCGGGCATCAGCGAGGATGTAATTCGTGAACTTGGCAAGTCAACGCCTATCCTTGGCATCTGTCTTGGACATCAGGCGATCGGCGAGGTATTCGGCGGAAAGGTCGTGCAGGCGGGCGAGACGATTCACGGCAAGGTATCCAAGCTAAGACATGACGGAAAGGGACTCTACGAGGGACTGTCGCAGGGCATGGAGGTTGGCCGATACCATTCGCTCATCGTCGATCAAGCAAGCCTGCCCGACTGTCTCGCGATCACGAGCGAGCTCGACAGCGGCATGATCATGGGGCTTCGCCATAAATCGTATCCGATCGAGGGCATCCAGTTCCATCCCGAATCGATTTTGACGCCGGATGGGAAAAAACTCATGGAAAACTTTCTGCGTCGGCTTGCCTGATCAATGCCTAGGGGGTCGCTTAGGAATATAATCCACTTTCATAGAGGACGCCTCTGATTTTCTCATATTGACACACCATGCAAAAGCCATTAGAATAGAAAGGTATAGTTACAGACCTGTACGATAAGACATGAAAAATAATAGAAAGAGGAGGTGAACGATATCGTTACAATCATTTTGGCGGTAATCGTTGCGGTTGCTGTCGGCGCAGGGGCAGGATATTTCATGCGGAAGAGCACGGCAGAAGCGCGGATTGGCTCGGCCGAAGAAGAAGCAAGGCGCATCGTCGCCGAAGCGGAAGAGAAGGGCGAGACGAAGAAAAAAGAAGCGATGATTGAGGCGAAGGAGGACATCCATCGCCTGCGTCAGGAGCTCGACCGCGAGACGAAGGAGCGCCGCTCGGAGCTTCAGCGGCAGGAACGGCGTGTCGTTCAGAAAGAAGAAAACCTCGACCATAAGCTCGATTCCATCGAGAAAAAGGAAGAGGCGCTCTCGCGCAAGGAGTCGCGTCTTGACCGCTGTCAAGCAGCGATTGACGAAATCCATGCGAAGCAGAAGGAAGAGCTCGAACGCGTATCCAGCCTGACAGCAGAGGAGGCGCGAATCCGTCTCATGGAGGAAGCGGAAGCAGAGCTCAAGCATGAGAAGGCAATCAAAATCAAAGAGTATGAGCAGCAGACGAAGGACGAAGCCGAGAAGAAGGCACGCGAAATTCTTTCTGTTGCCATCCAGCGCTGTGCTGCCGACCATGTGGCAGAGACGACGGTTTCCGTCGTCGAACTGCCGAACGATGAGATGAAAGGGCGAATTATCGGGCGCGAAGGACGCAATATCCGCACGCTTGAGACGCTTACGGGCATTGATCTCATCATCGATGATACGCCCGAAGCGGTCATCCTTTCGGGCTTTGATCCGGTGCGTCGCGAGGTCGCGCGCATTGCGCTTGAGAAGCTTATCCAAGATGGACGAATCCATCCTGCCCGCATTGAGGAAATGGTCGAGAAGGCGAAACGCGAAGTCGACCAGCGCATCAGGGAAGCGGGTGAGCAGGCGACGTTTGACACAGGGGTGCACGGTATCCATCCGGAACTCATCAAGCTGCTTGGACGCCTGCGCTACCGTACGAGCTATGGGCAGAACGTGCTCGATCACTCGATAGAGGTCTCGCATCTCGCGGGCGTCATGGCAGCAGAACTCGGCTGCGATGTCATGCTTGCGAAGCGCGGCGGCTTGCTGCACGACATCGGCAAGGCGATTGATCGCGAGGTCGAGGGACCGCATGTCACGATCGGTGCCGACCTCGCACGCAAGTATCGCGAGTCGAAAGACGTCATCAATGCGATCGAAGGCCATCACGGTGATGTCGAGCCGACGTGCGTCGAGTCTGTTCTTGTCGCAGCGGCAGATGCTGTCTCGGCAGCACGTCCTGGCGCGCGCCGCGAAAGTCTTGAGTCGTATTTGAAGCGCCTCAAGAACCTTGAGGATATCGCGGAGTCGTTCGACGGAGTCGAACGCTGCTTTGCCATTCAGGCAGGCCGCGAGATCCGCGTCATGGTCAAGCCAGACAAGATGGACGATGCAGAATCCGCAGCGCTTGCACACAACATCGTCAAGCGCATCGAGGACGAGCTTGAGTACCCAGGACAGATCAAAGCGACGGTTATACGCGAGACGCGCGTTGTCGATTACGCAAAATAATCCTTGCACATGGGAGGGTGCGGGGCATCGCCCTAGCACCCTTTTTTTACATTTTATCGCATCGCAAAGCAGTGGAGGAAAGCAAGATGTTTGGCTTGAATTGGCTGAAGTCGTCCGTGCCTGCGGGCAGGACGCAAAAGGAGAAGGCGGGGATCCAGTTCCTTGCTTCGCTCCTCGTATGCTATCCCGAAATTCATGCGGCGCGCTATGAGCCAAAGCAGGAAACACTCACGATGGATTTTCTGCTCAAGGGGGATATCTTGCAGGAGAAATTCGAGCATTTCGCAAAGCTTCTTGATGAGAGCATCACGACGTATCATGTCCTGCAGGACGGGCTTTCCATTGAATTTTCACTTTCGGGTGAGAGTTACGGGGATTCGATGGCCGTACTGCACATCATGCGCGATGTTTTTTCGATCAAGCGCGGAGAGCTTACGCTCATGGCAGATCTCTTCCTTGATTTTTTTGATGACAGGCTCGTTGTCGATGATCATGAGCCTGGCACGCTTGCAGAGGATTTCCTCGATATGCAAAGCGAGATCCTCGATCAGATTCTGAGTCAAGTGTCGGAGCTTCACCTGCGTTCTCGCATGGTGGGAATCCGTGAGGGCGATCGCGTCGTCGTGTATGATCGCTGACAAAGAAGGGATAGCATGCGCATTTTGATGGTAGGGGATGTCGTCGGGCGGACGGGACGGCGTGCATTTCGGAAGTATACGCCTGTGCTTCGAAAGGAGCGGGGCGTGGATCTCGTCGTCGTCAACGGAGAGAACTCCGCAGGTGGGAAAGGCATCACGCGCAAGTCGCTCGATGAGCTTTACCAAGGAGGAGCCGACGTCGTGACCTCTGGAAATCACATTTGGGACAAGAAAGATGTACTTGAGTTTGTCGACCAGGAACCGTTTCTCATTCGTCCTGCCAATTATCCAGACAGAACGCCGGGCAAAGGCTGCTGTGTCTACCCGTTCAAAGCGAAGAACGTCGGCATCCTGAATCTTTCCGGCCGCGCTTTTATGCCTGCTCTTGACGATCCATTTCAAAAGAGCGAAGAGCTCTTGCGCGAGCTCTCGGATTCAGCCGATATTCTGCTGCTCGATTTTCATGCGGAGACGACCTCTGAAAAGATGGCCATGGGATTTTATCTCGATGGGCGCGTCCATGCTGTCGTCGGAACACATACGCACATTCAGACGGCAGATGAACGAATCCTGCCGAAGGGGACGGCGTACATCACCGACCTCGGCATGACGGGAGCGTGGAACTCTGTGCTCGGCGTCAAGACAGAGCTCATCCTGCGGAAATTCCTTACGGCAATGCCTGTTCGCTTTGATGTTGCCGAGGGCCCTGCTGTCTACAGCGGCATTCTGCTCGAAATCGACGATACGACGAATCGGACACAGTCCATTGAACGCATTATGATACGCGAAGAGAAGGCGTAATGTATTCATACGGAAAAAAGGGTTTTTCCGCTTGTTGACGAATTTATGAAAGAAATATGAAACGAGTGGTTCGACGTAGTAGCAAGTTTTTTGCTTGTATGTGCTATGGGAGTGAAACAGAATGGCAAGTGATTTGCATACACATACGACGTACTCGGATGGCAGGCTGGCGCCAGAGGAACTCATCGCAGCAGCTAAGAAGGTGGGACTCTCTTACCTTGCGATTACAGATCATGATACGGTGGAGGGAATCAGTCATCTCTATGAAAATGGCCTTTATCCGACACGTGGGATCCGACTCATACCTGGCATTGAATTCAGTGCGCATCATCCGTCTAATGAAGTGCATATCCTAGGCTATAATATCGATATTTATCATGCACCGATGCTCGAACGGCTCAATGACATCACGGAAGCGCGTTGGACGCGGTTCAGCGAGATCATAGAGAAGCTCAATGCGCTCGGCTATGAGATCAGCGAGACGGAGGTGCTCCTGCTTGCAGATGGGAGCAAATCGATCAGCCGATCGCATATTGGACGTGCACTCGTCAAGCGCGGGTACTTTGATACGATCGGTGCGGCATTCGATGCCTTGATCGGATATGGAAAGCCCGCTTATGTCGAGCACTATCGTCTTGAAATCGATGAGTGCATCAATCTCATCAAGTCGGCTGGCGGAATACCCGTCTTGGCCCATCCGATTCTCGTCGAGGATGATGCGCTCGTCGAGCGCATCTGCCGTATGGGAATTGAAGGGATCGAGGTGTTTTATCCGAAGCATGATGCGGAAGCGACGAAGCGCTATCTAGCGATGGCGGAGCGTCATGGGCTGCTTGTCTCGGGCGGATCGGACTTTCATGGAATTCCGACGCGCCTGCCGCAGAATCTCGGCGATTTTACGATTGAGGACAAATGGGCGGAGAAATTCTACCGCCCCGTGCAAAAGCTTTGAAAGGGTGGACGAGATGGATGTTCTCGCTTTGGTCGGCCCCAGTGGTACGGGAAAAAGCCATCGTGCACTGATCGTCGCGCATAAGCATGGCGCGGATGCCATCATCGACGACGGCATATTGATTAAGGACGGAAAGATTGTCGCAGGTCATTCGGCGAAGAAAGAACAGAGCAAGATCATGGCAGTTCGTCGCGCGATCTTCATCCTGCCTGGGCATGCCGAAGAGGTGCGCAAGGCCATTGAGAAGGTGAGTCCCCACCGTATTCTAGTCCTTGGCACGTCCGAAAACATGGTGCATAAGATCGCGAAGATCTTGCAGCTTCCTGCAATTGCACAAATCATTCATATTGAAGACATTGCGTCGAAGGCAGAGATGGAAAAGGCGCGGTTCTACCGGCTCAAGCAGGGAAAGCACATTATTCCCGTGCCAACCATCGAGCTAAAGCCGCACTTTTCAGGCTATCTCATAGATCCGCTTCAAACGCTCTTCAAGCGCTCCTCGACGCGGCGGCGCAGGCTTGGCGAAAAGTCCATCGTCCGTCCCGTGTTCAGCTACTATGGGAAACTTAGCATCGATGATAATGTCGTCGAGAACATCGTGCGAAGTGAGATGAAGCGCAATCATCCGATCAATAAGGTCAGCCACATCCAAGTCCGACACCTCTTCGTCGGCGATGAGGATCGTGGGCTCAAGATTTCGTGCGAGGTTGTGTTATCGTATGGGAATCATATTCCGACGCTCATCGAGCAGGCGCAAAAGCGCGTGCGCGAGTGTGTTGAGTACATGACGGGCATGATCGTCCACGAGGTGGATATCGGCGTCAAGGCACTTTATGTGCAGGCATGAAAAAGGCTGTCGCCTATGTGGCAGTCTGTTTCATGCATCCGCAATATTTATGATGGAACCTTTGTAACATTTATTTTGTTGTTTTTCGAGCACTATGGTATACTAGTCATAAGAATTCATTCATCTTGTTATTCGGCTAATAAGGAGTGATTTTCATGCAGGGACTTACGAATTATATGGAAGAAGTCGTCGAGCGAAATCTCGATACGATCATGGCGAAATTTCCCAATTGCTGCAAGTGCGAGGAATGCCGCAGGGACATTGCCGCACTCGCGTTGAACAATCTGCCGCCGCGCTACATTTCCTCCTTCAAAGGCGACATTTTTGCACGCGTCAATGAGATGGAGGTACAGCATCTCGTTGAGGTTATCCAGCAGATCGCGCAGGCAATCAAGATCGTTACGGCACATCCGCGTCACAAGGTGAAGAGTGAAGCGGAGGACGCTGCAAAATAAACGTGCTAGATTGCGCAAGAGAGAAAGCCCTCTTATTCCCCAAAATACCGTCCTGCTGCCAAAGCTTCAGTTGTCGGGAGGATTGGGCAAAGGGATGAGAGGGCTTCTTTGCACCTGTTTCATGAGCGTTCTGGGATGAGGATAGTATTGCATTCGGATATGGTGCAGTGGCCTGCATTAAGTTTTTTTATGCTTGGCGAGGAAATTTTCGATGCGGGCGAGTGCTTCTGAGATCTTGTCGATTGAGGTTGCGTAAGAGCAGCGGACGTGCCCTGCGCCGCAGACACCGAATGCGCTTCCGGGCACAAGTGCGACATGTTCTGCTTTTAAGAGTTCCTCGGCAAATTCCTCATCCTGATAACCCGACGGTGTGATGTCAGGAAAGATGTAAAAAGCACCCTTGGGCTCGAAGCATGGAAGACCTATCTTCGTAAAGCCATCGTAGATGAGGCGGCGCCGGCGATCATACTCGGCGACCATTTTTTTCATGTACTTTTCGCCTCGGCGGAGTGCTTCGATTGCTGCGAGCTGTGCCGTAATCGGAGCGCAGAGCATCGTGTACTGATGAATTTTTGTCATGGCGGCGATGATGGCTTGATTGCCCATCGCATAGCCGATTCGCCAGCCCGTCATCGCGTATGCCTTGGAAAAACCGTTCAGAAGGATCGTGCGCTCCTGCATGTTGGGCAGGGAAGAGAATGCGATGTGTTTTTCGTCACCATAGGTGAGATCGCCGTAGATTTCATCCGATATGACGAGTAGATCATGCTTTTCAGCGAATTTCGCGATGGCGAGGAGATCGGCGCGTTCCATAACAGCGCCGGTTGGATTATTCGGGTATCCGATGAGGAGGACGCGCGTCCTGTCCGTCACGTATTGCTCCAGCTCGTCTGGCGTGATGCGGAATTCGTTTTCGAGTTTCGTGGGAACGGATACTGGAACACCGCCTGCGAGAATCGTGCATGCCTGATAAGAGACGTAGCATGGCTCGGGGATCAAGACTTCATCGCCGGTGGCAAGGACCGCGCGCATGGCGAGGTCGAGCGCCTCGCTGACGCCGACGGTCACAAGAATGTCGGTTGCAGGGTCGTATCTCGTCTCGTATTCCTGCTCGTAGTGGTACGCGATTTCCTCGCGCAGCTCCATCATGCCGCGGTTTGCCGTGTAAGAGGTGTATCCGCATTCGAGACCGTAGACACAGCTCTCGCGGATCGTCCACGGCGTGATGAAGTCGGGCTCGCCGACACCGAGCGAGATGACGTCTTTCATCTGTGCGGCAATGTCGAAAAATTTGCGGATGCCGGATGGCGCAATGGACTGTACGGAAGGAGATAAGCGGCTGCTCCAATCGCGTGATTCAATCATGGGGTCACCACCAATCTGCGGTCGCGTTCCTCATCGTTCATGATGGCGCCGTCTTTTTTGTAAGGCTTCAGTATAAAGTGGCTGCGCGTCTGTGTGACGCCTTCGATCGTCGAGAGGCGTGTCGCGACGAAATTCGCGATGTCCTTTAGGGATTTTCCCTCGATAATGGCCATGAGATCAAAGCTGCCGCTCATGAGGTAGACGGTGCGCACTTCGTCAAAGCGGTAGATGCGCTCGGCAATCGCGTCGAATCCGACCTCGCGCTGCGGCGTGAGGTTGATTTCGATGATGGCAGTCACCGTCTCTTCGCCGAATTTTTCCCAGTTGATGACGGTGTTGTAGGAGAGGATGACCTTGTCTTTTTCAAGCTTCTTGATGTCCTGCTCAACCTCGTATTCGCTGCGGTGTAGCATGGAAGCAATCTCTCCAATAGGGCGCCGTGCATCATGCTCCAAAAGCTCCAGTATCTCTTTCATGCGGAGTCTCCTTTTTCAAAGATGGATGAAAATAGCCTGAAATTATCATATCATAATTAAGCCAAAAAGAATAGAAACATAGCAGAAAAAAGCACCCTAAGCAGGGTGCTTTTTCGCAAGAAATGGAATTCTTACTTGATGAGCGCCATGATTTCTGGTGCACGGCCATCGGAACCAAGGACGGCTTTGATCTTGTGTTCGACGAGTTCCTTGATGTAGGAGCGGCCATCCGCAATATACTGACGTGGGTCGAAATGCTCCGGATGGAGATCGAAGTGCTCACGGATCCCAGCCGTCATAGCGAGGCGCAGGTCGGAGTCGATGTTGATCTTGCAGACAGCGGACTTTGCCGCCTTGCGGAGTTGATCTTCGGGGATGCCGATCGCATCGGCAAGCTTGCCGCCATGCTCGTTGATGATCTTGACATACTTCGGAATGACCGAGGACGCACCATGAAGAACGATCGGGAAGCCTGGAATCTTTTTCTCGATTTCAGCGAGGATATCAAAGCGAAGGTCTGGGGGAACGAGAACGCCATCCGCATTGCGCGTGCACTGCTCTGGCTTGAACTTGAATGCGCCGTGGCTCGTGCCAATCGCGATGGCGAGAGAGTCAACGCCTGTCTCCTTGACGAACTCCTCAACCTCTTCCGGCTGCGTGTAGGAAGCCTCGTGTGCGGCAACCTTTACATCGTCCTCGATGCCGGCGAGCTGACCGAGCTCTGCCTCGACGACGACGCCATGCTCATGCGCATAAGCGACAACCTCCTGCGTGCGCTTGATGTTTTCCTTGAATGCATAGTGCGAGCCATCGAACATGACGGAAGTGAAGCCTCCATCGATGCAGGACTTGCACGTCTCGAAGTCCGGACCATGATCGAGGTGCAGCGCGATGGGGATATCGTTGACTTCGAGAGCAGCCTGTACGAGATGCACGAGATAAGCATGCTTTGCATACTTGCGTGCGCCTGCGGAGCACTGCAGGATGATTGGGGAGTTCAGCTCAGCGGCTGCCTCCGTGATGCCCTGCACGATTTCCATGTTGTTGACGTTGAAAGCACCGATTGCATATTTGCCTTCGTGTGCCTTCTTGAACATTTCCTTAGTTCCGACTAATGGCATGGTTCATTACCCCCTACTAATGTAAAGCGAATCGAATAACCTAGTTCATTATAGCATAAAACGGATTGAAGTGTATAGGTCTAGCCATCAACTTCTAATGAGAATTTATTTGTTGATGTGCTATCGAAATAATGATATAGTTAGTATGGATAGTAGTGTAAGTTTGTCGTTCGGGAGGGACGCAAAAAAGATGTTTAAGTTCAAACAGAAGGACAGCGAGTTCTTTGATTTGTTTGTGGACAGCGCTCGTTACTTTTATACCGGTGCACTCATGATGGACGAAGTCATGGCTGACTACAATAAAGCGAGCGAAAAAATCAAACAGATCAATGAACTGGAACATCAGGCGGATGCCGTAAACGATAAAATCATCGATAAGCTGAATTTGACTTTCATCACGCCAATTGATCGTGAAGATATTTACGCGCTTGCCAATGGGCTTGACGATGGAGTGGACTACTTGCAGGGCACGCTCCAATGCCTTGTCATGTATCGGACGGGCAAGGCGATGACGGGGGCCGTGAAGCTTACAAAGCTTTTGATCGAGAGCACGGAGGAAATCATTCGGGCATTTTCCTTGCTGAAGGACATTCGCCGCAATCAGGCGCAGATCCTCGATGCGACACATAAGATTTCAAGCCTTGAAAGCGAAGGTGATCGCGTTTACCGTCACGAGGTCGCATACCTTTTTGACAAGGTTAAAGATCCGATTGAGCTGATTAAGTGGAAGGACATACTCGAAAAACTCGAAGACACGCTTGATCATTGTGAAAGTCTCTCGGATATGATTCGAGGGGTGGTCATGAAATATGCATGATCTGCAGCTTTTGCTTTTTACCGTCATCGCGCTCGCACTTCTTTTCGATTTCATCAACGGATTTCACGATACGGCAAACGCAATTGCGACTTCTGTCTCGACGCGTGCAATCCATCCGAGTCATGCGATCCTCATGGCGGCAGGACTCAATTTCCTTGGCGCCATGTACAGCACGGGCGTAGCAAAGACGATCGGTGGGGATATCGTCAAGTCGGCGCAGCATGTCGATGAGCACATCATCGTCGCGGCGCTCTTCGGCGCTGTTATATGGAATCTCCTGACTTGGTGGTTTTCCATGCCGTCGAGTTCGTCACATGCGCTTATCGGCGGCATTATTGGTGCAGTGCTCGTTTCCGTTGGATCGGACGGGCTGAATTTTTACGGCATTGGCAAGATCATTGTCTCGCTCATCGCTTCACCGCTCATCGCCATTGTGACAGGCTGTATCATCATGATGGTGCTCTTTCGTGTTTTTGGACGGTTCAGTCCGTCCGCTATCAACGGAAAATTCAAGCGAATGCAGATATTATCCGCAGCGATGATGGCGTTTTCGCATGGATCGAACGACGCGCAGAAATCGATGGGGATTATCACGCTCGCGTTGCTGTCCGGCGGTTATATTGATGTGTTTGAGGTGCCGACTTACGTCAAGCTGCTCGCTGCTACCGCGATGGCATTCGGCACGGCAGTTGGGGGGTGGCGCATCATCAAGACGATCGGCGGAAAGATATTCAAGCTGGAACCGATTTCCGGCTTTGCGGCCGATCTCAACTCTTCGCTCGTCATTTTCTCGGCGACGCTTCTCCATCTTCCCGTCAGCACGACGCATGTCGTCTCAGGCTCGATCATGGGCGTTGGAACGGCAAAACGCGTGAATGCAGTCCGTTGGAGCGTCGCGCAGCAAATGGTCTTGGCGTGGATTCTGACGATCCCCTGTACGGCTGTCATGGGCGCGATTGCTTATCAGTTCGTTTGTTTTGTTTTTGGCAAATAAAATGATCCCGAGAAAGTATGGATTCTCGGGCTTTTTCATATCACGATATCCGATTGACCGTTTTTGAGGAGGGTATTTATGTTTATCAATATTCGTCGCGAAAAGTTTTTGCCACCTGCGACGTTTCCACAGGATGTGGCACCTCAGTATCAGCATGCCTTCGGAAGCCCTATCGTCGCGGTCAAGCTCGACAATGCACTGCACGATCTGCAGACGCCCGTCGGGCAGGCGCGCAGCCTCGAATTTGTCGAGCTCGAAAGCGAGGACGGCTGGATCATCTATCGTCGCTCCGTTGCATTCCTTTTGATTATGGCGGTGCAGGAGCTTTATCCGGAAGCGGAGGTGGTTGCAAAGTACCGTGCAAACAACGGGCTTTACTGCGAAGTCAATCTGCCCAATCGATCATTGACAGAGGAATTGGCAGCGGCAATCGAACGAAAAATGCGTCAAATCGCAGAGCAGGATCTTCCGATTGAAAAACGCATTATGGGGCGCGAGGATGCCGTACGGCTGTTCAAGGATGCCAAACAGATCGAAAAGGCAAATCTCATTGCAGGGCTTGAGAAGGAAACGGTCAGTGTCTACGATTGTGCAGGATATTACGATTATCTGTACGGTGCGATGGTCGGGCGTACGGGCGCGCTTAAGCGCTTTGCCTTGGATCTCTTTGGCGCGGGCGTCCTGCTTCGCACACCGGACTGCCATAGCAATGGAAAGATCCCTGCATGCAAGGTGCAATCGAAACTCTCTGCTATGCTCGCGGAAGCGAAACAGTGGGCAGACATATCGGGCTGCCGCTACGTGACCGATCTCAATCGCATCATTCGTTCGGGACATATCGGGGAGCTTATCCGCGTCTCGGAAGCATTGCAGGAGAAGTGTATTGCACGTATTGCCGATACGATTGCATCGAAGCGAGAGGGACTTCGCCTCATCTTGATTGCAGGACCGTCTTCATCGGGCAAGACTTCTTTCGCACAGCGCCTTCGCATTCAGCTCAAGGTCATGGGGCTTGCGCCCGTGTCCATCTCGCTCGACGATTACTTTAAGAACCGCATCGATACGCCGAAAACGCCGATGGGAGAGTATGACTATGAATGTCTCGAGGCACTCGATGTAGCGGCGTTCAATGCGGATATGACGGCACTGCTGCGCGGAGAAGCGGTCGTGCTTCCGCATTACAATTTTCTCACGGGGAAACGCGAGTGGGTGGAGCAGCGCGAGCCACTTTCGATTCGCGCCGACCAGCCAATCATTGTCGAGGGCATCCACGGACTCAACGAAATGCTCAGTGCGTCCGTCCCACGGCAAAATAAGCTTAAAATATATGTCAGTGCACTTATACAGCTCAACATCGACGCGCATAACCGCATTTCGACGACGGACGCGCGTCTCCTGCGCCGCCTCGTACGTGACCACCAGTTCCGCGGTGCAGATGCGCTCAAGACGCTGAAACAATGGCCGGACGTGCGGGAGGGAGAGGAGAAGTACATCTTCCCGTTCCAAGAGGACGCGGATGTCATGTTTAACTCGGCGCTTCTTTATGAGCTAGCTGCGCTGCATCGCTACGCCGTTCCAATGCTCAAGACCGTAACGCCCGACGTGCCAGAGTATACGAAAGCGCGTCGCATCCTTGATTTCTGTCAGTATTTCCTCGATATCCCCAATGAAGAAGAAATCCCGAATAACTCGATTTTGCGCGAGTTTATCGGGAAATCTGTGTTCTTTGATTGAGGATCGATGTTCGTTTATTGAAGTGCCGTTTTCAGCGTCCGCATGTTCTCGCGCATGGTCGTGAGATACGCATCGCGGGCGCTTTCGTTTGCCTCGCCGGTGACGACGGGGTCGAGCGTGTAGATTTTGGCACCCGTCTCGCGCGCGATGGTTTCGGCGGCACTCGGCGAATACTGCGGTTCGGTGAAGAGCACCTTGACGGGCAGTGCGTTTACCTGTGCGATGGTCTGTTCAAGCTCGGTCGGTGTTGGCTCGGTGCCGGGCTCGCGTTCGATGACGCTGATGATATTCAGTCCAAATTCCTTTGCGAAGTAAGGGAATGCCTCGTGGAAGGTCACGATGTCCTTGTGTGGGACGCCGTCGAGTGTCGCGTGCATTTCCTGCTTGAGTGCTTCGAGCTTTTCCAGGTAGGCCTTGCTGTTCGCCTCGTATGCATCGGCGTGCTTGGGGTCTGCTGCCTGAAGCTGCGCGGTGATGTTTTTGACTTGCTCGATTGCCGCTGTGACGCTGAGCCAGACATGCGGGTTTTCCTCGCCGTCCTCCTGCAGGAGTTCGATGCCCTTTGAGGCATCGATGATGCGAAGGTTCTTCTTCTGCTGCATGGCCTTGTCGAGGAAGCTTTCCATGCCAGCTCCATTCACGACGAATGCATCAGCCGTCTCAAGGGTTTTCATGTCCTCAATCGTGAGCTGGTAGTCGTGCAGGCAGCCCGTCTGCGGCTTTGTCATATTCGTGACCGTGACGCCGTCGATGCCTTGTGTGATGTTGATCGTAGCGATGTACATCGGGTAGAATGAGGTGACGATATGGAATGTATCGCCTTTTTCCGTGCTGCTTGATGTACGGTTCGTGCCATTGGATGCACCGCATCCTGCGAGCAGCAGCACAGCAGACAGCAGGGCAATCAGGCAGGATAGGAAGCGGGGGATGTGTGTTGTGGTCATGGTAAGTCTCCTTATCGTTTCGTTGAGTAAGTGCCAATCGTCAGTTTGTTCAGCCACGGGAAAACCGTTCCGACTTGCCTGAAAATGGCTGCCGTACCTACGGCAAGCAGCAGGGTCGCCACGTAGAAGAGGATGGCGAGCGGGGCAGTCATGGTGCTGTGCGTATGCGCCATGAGGAGTGCGAGATACGTGATGGCGAGAGGGTGGGCAAGATAGGCAAAGTAGGAATGGCGGCCGAGCTGATGCAGGATAGGATTCAGGCATTTTGGATAGCGTTGGTAGGTGAAAATCGTAAAGAAGAAGAGTGATGCAGCAATCGTGTAGAAGATGCCTGCAGGGCATAGCTGATGCGCCGTATTGATTGCTTCAATCGGCGTGTAGCCTTGTGCGAGGATAAGATGGTAGTAAAAGGCGAGAAGGCAAGCGAGCGAACCCCAAAAGAAGAGCGTGATCCTGCCGCGCGCCCGCTGCATGAGTGCGTGGAAGGCATCGATGTGCACAGCGAGATGACCGCCGAGCAAGAAGATGAAGACGTAGTGCAGGATCCAGTAGTTGAGCCGATACATGAGAAGTGGCTTAAGCAGTGAGGTGTCTGGCAGAGCGTAAACGAATGTATTGAACGGAACGGAGAAACTCGACCAGTAGTCGAATGCGAGCTGAAAGAGGAGCAGTGCGAGCAGGAACGCCTTGTTTGTATGGCGTATGATCCGAATCCAAAGCGGCATTGCAAGGTAGAACCAAGTGAGGAGCACCAAAAAGTAAAGCTGATATTTTGCGACACCGAAGAAAAGCACGCCTGCCAGACGGAAGGGAGAAGGCAGTCCCGATCCGTAGAGAATCGCATCATGGATGAGGTAGAAGATCGACCAAACGAGATAGGGGATGAGAACCGTCTTGAAACGACGCGAGAGAAATGCGCGATACGAGAACGGCTTATGAAGGTCGAGGTTGTAGAAGAGACCAAAGGCGGAAATGAAGAAGAAAATCGGCACGCTGAAACGCGTGACAATTTCGAAGAGGGCAATGAGGTGAATGTTCGAGGCAGGGTTCATGATGTACTGAGATCCGACGTGAATGCCGATGACGCCCGTCATGGAGATGCCGCGGATGTACTCGATGGCAGCGAGCCGTGGTTTGCGTGGTGTGGGGTGCAGGGGTTCATTTGCAGGCTGTTCTTGCATGGAACGTGCAATCTCCTTTTACGATCATTGTGAGACGTATTTACGCGCCGAGGATGAAGTCGATACGGACGGTTGCCGTGACTGTGAGATTGCCGGCTTCAATAGGAGTCGCTGCATGCTTGGACGCCATCGCGAGATCGCCCGTAAGGGGACGTGAGATGGCGCCGTTCGTGCTCTCGCTGATGGACTTGATACCGATGACGTGCATGCCGACGTCCTTTGCGATCGTATTCGCCTTTTCCCGCGCATCCTTTACAGCGTGAAGCATCGCTTGGTCACGCGCCTTGCTCGTGTCGCACGAGAGAAATTCGAGCGAGTGGATCTCGTTGGCTCCGTTCGCGAGGGCTGCATCGATGACGCCGCCCACCGCATTCAGGTCGTGTACCGTGACCGTGACGGAGTTGCGCACGACGTAGCTTATCCGTGTGCTGCGGTCGTTTTCGTCCGAAGCTGTCATCGGGTAGAAGGTGTAATCGCTCGTCGCGAGATCCTTCCTTTGGATGCCGAGGTTTTCCATGGCAGCGAGCACTTCTTTCGTGCGCTTCGCATTTTCATTCTGCGCGGAGGCGGCATTTTCGTTTTCACTCATGACACCGACGGATATAGCCGCCATATCGGGGTAAGCCGCGCTTTCGCCCCGCCCCTCCACCGAGAGGATCGGCGGATCGGCAGAAGGGACAGCGGATGCGGCAAAAGCCTGTGACGATAGGGCAATCAAGAGCAGAAGGAATACGATATATTTTTTCATGACGGAGTCCTTTCTATAAGAATATTTTCATGCTATGATACACTGCATCTTAAGACATGGCACTAAACATGGCACTACAGGAAATTTACCCACTATCCCGTATGCACGGCGCTCAGTGCTCAGAGGTCTTCGTGCACTTCGGTGAAGTAGATTACTGTGACGACATCTTCCATGAGGATACGGCGCCTGTAGATGCGTTCGAAGTCTTCGATGAGCTCTTCGCGGGAGTTGATTTCGGGATTCTGATGGCCGAGGTCGCTGCTCGTCAGCGTACCCATCGTCTTGACGCGCACTTTGTCGAGGAATGCGGTGTAGAGCTTGTGCTTTGGCTCTCCCTTCACGCCCGTCGTGACCCATACGATAGAGTTTTCAGGGAATTGCGCACTGACGTCGCCGAGGCGGACGGTGCAGTTTTTCGTGCGCTCTATGAGCATTTTTTTGTGTTTGGCTGCTTGAAAGTTTAATGCCATCATCATGCGTTTCTCCTGTGCAATAAGACGAATAACTCTTCTTGCTGCTATTTCGATTTTCATATCCGATAATCCTGCCGTATTTCATAGATTGATTGGCTATTTTTATGTGTTTTCGCGGGGGTCTTTTCCCATCTGTTTTGATTGCAAAAAACGCGCCGAGGTGATAGTATGGAAAGCATGTAAATGAACTTATTTTATGCTTATTGAAAGGAAGTAATTGGCGATGGATTTATGGAAAACGGTTTGTGCAGGGATGCTTGCAGCGGTGCTTGCGGCGGGAACGGCGGGGATGGCTTTTGCGGCGGAGGGACAGTCCGATATGGTCGTCGTTTCGCAGGGGCCTGACAAAGCGTTTTCGCAGCAGGCGGCGACGGCTTTCTCTAAAGCAGAGACGAAGGCAGATACGGAAAAGGCGGCGCTCAACCAGCGCATCGACATCAATCTCGCGGCTTGTTCGCTCGCGCTTTTCCGCGACGGCAAGAAGATTCGCCTCTATCCGATCGGGGTGGGGAAACCTTCGACGCCTACGCCTACGGGCTACTATAAGATCATGACGAAGGAGATCAATCCAACTTGGATCGATCCATCCGATCCGGAGTTTTCGATCCCGTCTGGAGAGGAGAACCCGCTCGGCTATCGCTGGATGCAGATTTACGGTAACTACGGCATCCATGGCACGAACAAGCCGGATTCCGTCGGTCAGTACGTTTCCAATGGCTGCATCCGCATGCGAGAAAAGGATGTCGAAGCACTTTACGATCTCGTTGAGCCGGGAACACCCGTCGATATCACCTACAACCGCGTCGTCGTTGAGAAGATAGATGACAATCAGATCGTTTATTACATTTATCCGGACGGATACGGCTGGCAGAACTTGACGGTCAAGGACGTAGAGCGTTGGCTCGCGGGCTACGGCGTCGATGATTTCGTGAGCACGGAAGATATCGAGAAGAAGATTGCGAACTCGGACGGAGAGCCGACGTACGTTGCCAGGGTCTATCCGCTCTATGTCAACGGGACGAAGACGAAGGGCAAGGCGGTCATCCAGGACGGAATCACGTACCTGCCCGCCGTTGATCTCGCGGAAGCGGTACAGATTTCGCTCGGCTGGAAACCTGCCGAGAAGGTTCTCGTGAGTTCGTACGGCGAAGCAGTCGGCTACGAAAAAAAAGATGTCCTGTACTGCAATGCAGATGATGTAAGCACGCTCTTCCGCGTGGACGGCGGAGTCGATAAGGACGGGAGGTTCGACCTCAAGAAAACGGCTTCGGCACTTGCGCCAGTCGTCGATGATGGTATGACAGTTGCGCCGAAGGCGAACACACAGGAGGCCGTAAAGGCAGGCAAGGATCAGACGACGTCTTCTGCTGATCAGACGAAGGGCACTGCAAAGCAGAAGAAATAAAAAAGAGAGCGAGGTGGCGTGACCGATGAAAAAGCGTTTTGTAGTGCTCGATGGGAGCAGCCTCATCTTTCGTGCGTTTTATGCGCTGCCGCCTATGACAAGCGCACAAGGACAGCCGACGGGAGCTATACTCGGTTTTTCCAATATGC
The DNA here is from genome assembly GCF_000469545.1 of Mitsuokella sp. oral taxon 131 str. W9106. Lineage (GTDB taxonomy): Bacteria > Bacillota > Negativicutes > Selenomonadales > Selenomonadaceae > AWVT01. The sequence continues at coordinate 102,717 of NZ_KI273057.1, forward strand.
TCACGCGTCTCCTCTCTGACCTCAAACCCGATTTGATGGCTCTTGCTTTTGACAAGAGCCGTCATACGTTTCGGACGGAACGTTATGCAGACTACAAGGGAACGCGCGATAAGACGCCGGAAGATCTCCTCTCGCAGGTTGTGCTTCTAAAGGACTTCTGTGCCCATTACGGCATCCCGTTCCTCGAAAAGGATCGTTACGAGGCGGATGATATCATCGGAACACTTGCGACGCAGGCAGCGGCACAGGGATTCGATGTTCTTGTCGTTACGGGCGACCGCGATGCGCTGCAGCTCATACGCCCAAATCTTCGCGTCATGCTGACGAAAAAGGGTATTACGGAGCTTGCAGCGTACGATGAGGCAGCATTTCAGGAAGAATACGGCTTTGCGCCGATTCGCCTCGTCGACCTTAAAGGACTCATGGGCGATACGTCGGACAACATACCAGGCGTTCCTGGCATCGGGCCGAAGACAGCGGGCAAGCTTCTCGTCGAGTACGGAAGCATTGAGTCCGTATTTGCGCATCTCGAAGAGATTTCGGGGAAAAAGCTGCATGAGAATCTCGTGACGTATCAGGCGCAGGCGATGCTATCCAAGGAGCTCGCTACGATTGAGATCGCTGTTCCTGATATGCACTTCGAGGCAGAAGCGTACGCGCTCCACCCCAATGCGGCAGCCATGAAGTCGTTCTGTGATCGATACGAACTTCACATGGTTTGGAAAAATTTCGTGAAATCGTTCCACGTGGTATCTGAGGACGCGATGGCAGCGGAAGAAGAAACGCTTTCCGATGCGTTCATCGCGTGGTCGGAGCGGGATATCGCACGCATAGAAAGGGAAACACACTGCGCGATTTCTGCCGTATGGGAAGGCGATCATCCTTTTGAAACGATGCAGGGGGTTGCGGTCGCGATAGCGGCGGAGGACGGTGAAGTCGGCTTTATTGCGCGCGATGATACGGCGTGGGTGCCACTTATGACAGCATTGTCGGCGTCGGATTCCGTTTGCCTGCTCGACTTCAAGCAGTACGCGCATGCGGGCTTTTCCCCCGCACGCCTTCCGTTTGATGCCATGCTCGCAGGATACTTGCTTAGCCCGGAGCGCGGCGATTATACGCTTGGGCAGCTCCTTCACACCTATGCACCGAATGTTTTCGTGCAAGAGACGTTTCAGGATTCGGCACATCGCGCCGCATGGGAGGCGCGGACACTGCGGAAACTCTATCCGCTGCTTCAAAGGGCACTCGCGAAAAAAAACTTGGAAGACCTGTTTACAAAAGTGGAACTCCCGCTCGCACGCGTGCTTTCCGCACTTGAGCAGCGCGGCATCTATGTCAACCGCGAGCATTTAGAGGCGGAGACAGAGCGCGTGGCAGCACACATTCATGCGATGGAGCAAGAGATATACGAGGCGGCGGGCAGGGAGTTCAACGTCAATTCCCCCAAGCAGCTCGGCACCGTCCTATTCGAAGAGCTCGGGCTGACACCGCTCAAGAAGACGAAGACGGGTTACTCGACGAATGCCGAAGTGTTGGAGTCGCTGCGCACGAAGCATCCGATTATCGAAAAGATTCTCGCGTATCGTCTTTGGAGCAAGCTTAAATCGACGTATCTCGATGGGAGCGCGCCCCTCATTCGCGTGAAGACGGGACGCATTCATACGCGCTTTAATCAGACGACGACAGCAACGGGCAGGCTCTCAAGTTCTGAGCCGAATCTCCAAAATATTCCCGTGCGGACAGAGGAGGGGCGCACGATCCGCGCGCTCTTTGAGCCGGGCGAAGGATATGATTTCCTGCTCTCTGCTGACTATTCGCAGATCGAGCTTCGGATTCTCGCGCATCTGTCAGGCGACGCGAATTTCATCGACGCGTTCCGCCACGATTATGATGTCCATGCCCATACGGCATCGGAGGTCTTCGGCGTGCCAATGGAAGCGGTGACGCCGGAGCTTCGCCGCAAAGCGAAGGCGGTCAATTTCGGCATCGTTTACGGCATCAGCGACTATGGTCTCGCGCGCGATCTTCATATTTCGCGCAAGGAAGCGGGGGATTACATTGCGCGTTACTTCGCGCGCTATCCCGGCATCCGCTCCTTTATGGACCACATGGTAGGCGAAGCGCATGCGAATGGCTTCGTCACGACGATGCTCGGAAGAAGGCGCGAACTGCCTGGGATCAAGAGCCGTAATTTCAATCAGCGTGCCCTTGCGGAACGCATGGCGATGAATACGCCTATCCAAGGCACGGCGGCAGACATCATCAAGCTCGCGATGATCGAAGCAGAAAAAAAACTGCATGAAGCGGGAACGAAGAGCCGTATCCTGCTGCAGGTACACGATGAACTCCTGCTCGAAGTCGTGTCGGATGAACTCGAGCTCGTACAGGATATTTTGAAGACCGCCATGGAACATATCGTGAAGCTTTCGGTTCCGCTTACGATCGATATCCATTGGGGAAAGAATTGGGCAGAGGCAAAGTGATCCGTTTGTCCACTTATATTGGGGAAGGAAGTATCTATGCAGACGATAGGGCTTACCGGCGGGATTGCGAGCGGCAAGAGCACGGTTTCCCACATGATTCGGGCAAAGGGCGCCCGCGTGATCGATGCGGACGCCATCGCGAAGCGCCTCTCTGTGCCGGGCGGCTCGATTCATCGCGCGTTCGTCCAGCATTTTCCTTTTTCGTTTTTTTTGCCTGACGGCACAATGGATCGGCGGCGTATCGGCAGATTCGTATTTGACCGGCCAAAGGAGAAAGCATGGATCGATGCGACGTGTCATCCGCTCATTCAAGCGGAGGCGCAAAGCGAGATGCATGAGGCGTTACGGCGCAAAGAGCGCGTCGTTGTATTTGATGTGCCGCTCCTCTACGAAGTGGGCTGGGATCGTCTCGTCGATGAGGTTTGGCTCGTCTACGTGCCGCCTGCCGTGCAGCTCGCTAGGCTCATGGCTCGCGAAGGGAATGAAGAGGAGGAGGCGCGTGCGCGCATTGCGGCACAGATGCCACTCGATGAAAAGCGCGTGCGCGCCGATGTCATCCTCGATAATTCCGGCACGCCAGACGAGCTTGCGGCGCAGTTTGAAGCTATATGGGAGGAGCGCGTCCATGGGCAGCTTCCGTGAGCGCGTAGCGCAAAGGCGCCGCGTCGCGAGGCGCAAGGCGTGCATCGTGCTCCTGGCGGGCTTCTTCGGCATCGTGCTTGCCGTTTTTGCCGTCATGCGGCTTCCCGCTATGCAGCGTGCATGGCTTTATCCTTATCCGCACCGCGAGCTCGTCGAATCGTATGCCGCGAAGTATCAAGTCGACAGCGCACTCGCTGCAGCGGTGATTTGGACGGAGAGCAAGTTCAAGTGTGAGGCACATTCGCATCGCGGCGCCGTCGGGCTCATGCAGCTCATGCCTGACACGGCATTGTGGATCGCGGAACAGGTAGGCGACGAATCGTATGGGGAGTCTGTCGATGCACTTCATGAGCCGGAGCGCAATATTGGTTTTGGGATATGGTACCTCCATTCCTTGGAGCAGGAATTCCATGGCAATGATTGCCTAGCGCTTGCCGCTTACAATGCAGGCCGCGGCAACGTGCACGAATGGATGAAGCGGTATGATTGGGGATACGACTTTGCGGATGCGGCCGCAATTCCTTACACGGAGACGCGCGAATACGTCCAGCGTGTACTCGAAACGAAACAACACTATGAATCCTTGTACCCGTAAGGGGCAGAAAGGATGACTGTCATGCAGAAGTATCGGATTGTTCCTCAAAATGCGCATCTCTTTTGGGAGCTCATTAAGGGAATGCATCTCGATGATGCGGAGCGCACGCTGCTCAGGAATGGCGTAATTCGCCATGTCGAGGTCAGCACGCGCGAAAATCGTTGGGAGGTCGTGCTGACGTCGCCGAGTCTTATCCCGAAGGATCTATTGACACAGGCATCCGAGCAGATACGGAAGAAGTGCGCCCTTGACGAAGTCGTTTTCTATCAAGACGTCATCAATGTCGAGGACGCGCTTCCGCGCGTTTGGGATTCGGTCATTGAGCGTGTGGCAGAGGACAATCATACGGTATATGAGTTGCTGAAGCGCTCGCGTTACGTGGTAGACGGCGGTGCGCTCACGCTTTCCGTGCCAGGTGAACTGGGTTCCGAGATCATTTATGCGCACGCCGTCGTTTCACGCATGGAGCAGGCACTAAAGGAAACGCTTGGCTATCGCTGTACCGTCGAGTGCAGTGCGAGTGAGGAAGTGCTCGAAACGCTCGGGGAAAAGGAAGCACCGGCAGCGCGTGGCCCTGTACGCATGCGTCCCCATCTCGTAGCAGCGAAAAAGGAAGCTGCAAGCGATAAGGCGGCTGTTCCTGCTGTGCACCAAAAGACGAGCACATCTGCGTCTGAGCAAAAGAAGGCAGAATACGACGATTTAAGCAAGCCCATCGTCGTGCAGAGCACGGGAAACCTCATTTTTGGACGCGGTGTCATGGGCGAGGCGCACAAGATTGACAGTCTTGACGGCGAGACGAAGAATGTCATCCTGGAAGGAAGGATCGGAACGGGTGCGAAATCCGGCATCAAGACGAACGAGTTCCAAACGGGATCGAAACTCCTCGCATTCTGCCTCACCGATGATACGGATGGCATCGCCTGCAAAAAGTTTTTCAAGCCGAAACGTGGAAAGGCGGGCGAGGATGAGGACTTTGATGAGATCGTCGGCAAGCTCAAAGAAGGCATGGAGGTACGCGTCCGCGGTTCGGTGCGCTTCGACAGCTACATGAATGAGTACGTGCTCTTCGTCGACAGTCTTGCCGAGAAGGAAAAGAAGACGCGTGAGGATCGTGCTGGAGTAAAGCGCGTGGAACTCCATGCACACACGAAGATGAGCAGCATGGACGCGGTCGTTTCTGTCGAGGATCTCATTCAGACAGCGGATCGCTGGGGATGGCCATCGATCGCGATCACCGATCACGGTGTCGTGCAGGCATTCCCCGATGCGGCAAAGGCACTCAAGGGATGCAAGAACGGCATCAAGATCATCTACGGCATGGAAGGATATCTCGTCGGCGAAGATTACGCACAGAAGCGTGCGAATCACATCATCTTCCTAGCGAAGAATCCGAATGGCCTTCGCAATCTCTATCAGATGGTATCGCTTTCGCATCTCAAATACTACTATCGCCAGCCGCGTCTGCCGAAGAAGATCGTTGCGGAGTACCGCAAGGATATTCTCATCGGCTCTGCCTGTGAGGCTGGTGAGCTCATCCGCGCGATCGTCGACGGACAGAGTGACGAGACGCTGCTTGATATTGCGGGCTTCTACGATTACTTGGAGATTCAGCCGATTCACAATAACGACTTCCTGAAACGGAGTGAAAAGTTCCCGCATATCCATACGGACGCAGACCTAACGGCCATCAACCTAAAGGTTGCGGCACTTGCAAAGAAACTCGGCAAGATGCTCGTCGCGACGTGCGACGTCCATTTTCTCAATGAGGAAGATAGCATTTACCGTGCAATTCTCATGAAGGGCAAAGGATTTGAAGACGCTGAGCTGCAGCCGCCGCTCTTCTTGCGGACGACGGAGGAGATGCTCAAGGAGTTCGCCTATCTCGGCGAAGAGGCGGCGTACGAGGCCGTCGTGACGAATCCACGTAAAATCAGTGATATGATCGAGCGCTTCAAGCCGATACCGGACGATCTCTACTCGCCGATGATTCCGGGTGCCGACGATGTGATCCGCACGATGTCGTACCGCAAGGCGCGCGATATGTACGGCGAGAATCTGCCGAAGGTTGTCGAGGTGCGCCTTGAGCAGGAACTGAAGCCGATCATCGGACACGGCTTTTCCGTGCTTTACCTCATTGCGCAGCGCCTCGTCAAGAAGTCGAATGACGACGGATACCTCGTCGGCTCGCGTGGTTCGGTCGGCTCTTCTTTCATCGCGACGATGACGGGCATCACGGAGGTCAATCCGCTTCCGCCGCATTGGCGCTGCCCGCATTGCCAGTACAGCAAGTTCATTGAAGACGGGTCTTACGGCTCAGGCTATGACCTTCCGGACAAGGAGTGCCCCGTCTGCGGCACGCCGCTCATCAAGGATGGACACGATATCCCGTTTGCCGTATTCCTCGGCTTCGATGGCGATAAGGTTCCGGATATCGACCTCAACTTTTCGGGAACGTACCAGCCCGTTGCGCACAAGTACACGGAGGTGCTGTTCGGCAAGGACAACGTCTACCGCGCAGGCTCGATCCAGACGGTTGCCGATAAAACCGCATACGGTTACGTCAAAAAGTTCTTCGAAGAAAAGGGTGTGCGCAAGCATGCCTCATACATCGACAGGATCGCGCATGGCTGCATGGGCGTCAAAAGTACGACTGGGCAGCATCCTGCTGGAATCATGGTTGTGCCGCGCAATATGGACATCCACTTCTTCACGCCGATCCAACATCCTGCCAATAAGATGGATTGTGGCACGATCACGACGCATTTCGATTATCACTCCATCAGCAGCCGTCTCGTCAAACTCGATATTCTCGGGCACGATGATCCGACAGTCATCAAGATGCTTGAGGATATCACGCACCGCGATCCGAAGACGATTCCGTTCGACGACGCGGCGACGATGTCGATTTTCAACTCGACGGGAGCACTCGGCGTTACGCCGGAAGAGCTTGGCGCGACGTCTGGGACATTCGGCATACCGGAGTTCCGCACGCCGTTTACGCGTCAGATGATCGACGACACAAATCCGGATGCGTTTTCGGATCTCGTGCGCATATCGGGTTTCTCACACGGTACGGATGTTTGGCTCGGCAATGCGCAGGATCTCATTCGTGGTGGACAGTGTACGATTAAAAACGCGATTTCGGCGCGTGACGATATCATGATGTATCTCGCACACAATGGCATTGAGCCGCTCCTCGCATTCAAGACAATGGAAAACGTGCGAAAGGGCAAAGGCATTGCGCCGGAAGTCGTAGAGGCGCTTAGAAAGGGCGGCATCCCCGAGTGGTTCATCGAGTCGTGCCAGAAGATCAAGTATCTGTTCCCGCGCGCACATGCGACGGCCTACGTCATGATGGCGTTCCGCATCGCATTCTGCAAGGTGCATTATCCGCTCGCGTATTACGCGGCGTACTTTTCGATTCGCGCTGACGCGTTCGATGCAAATGTCATCGCACGCGGCAAGGACTTCATCAAGGAAAGGATTGAAGCACTCGAATCGATGGCGAAGGAGAAGAAGCTCGACCAAAAGCAGAACGATACGCTCATTGTCCTGCAGCTCGCATGGGAAATGTATCTGCGCGGCTACCACTGTGAGAACGTCGATCTCTACGAGTCAGATGCAGAGAAGTTCATCCTTCTCGACGATGCGCTGCTGCCGCCGCTCAGTTCCCTTTCGGGCATGGGGGCAAAGGCAGCACAGAACATCGTAGAGGCGCGTCGCTCCGGGGTGTTTACCTCGATAGAGGATCTCCGACGCCGTTCGGGCATTTCGAAGACAAACATCGAAATCCTGCGCGATCACGGCTGCTTGGAGGGCATGGGCGAGGACGATCAGATTGCACTGTTCGTCTGAACGGAAAAAAGAGTGAAGGAGCACCATGGTTGCCAAAATCGAATTCATTGTCGGGCGTGCCGGCACGGGCAAAACGGAGGCGTGTTTATCCGATATGTGCGAGCGCATGGCAGCGCAGCCTCTTGGCACACCACTCATTTTGCTCCTGCCGGAGCACATGACGTACAAGGCGGAGCGTGCACTTGCCGCGCGCGTTTCGCGCGGGCATGGATTTCTGCGCGGCTATGTATTTGGATTCCGCCGCTTTGCTCGCTACGTGCTCATGGAGACGGGAGCTCTTTCTGTGACGCGCATCAGTGAGGTCGGTCGGCGTATTCTCCTACGTCAAATTCTTTCCCATCATGCCAAGAAAAAGGATCTTGCCGTGTTCGGACGCGCTGTTCGTCGACGCGGCTTTACGGAAAGCCTATCCGCCATCATCAAGGAATGCAAGAGCTATCGCATCACGAGCGGCGTTCTTCGCGATACGGCAGAGAGCCTTTCAGGGCAGGAAAAGCTTGCGGGCAAGCTGCGCGATATGGCACTCCTTTCCGAAGAATTCGATGCGGCAATGGCGGGGAAGGCAACGGATTCCGAGGACATGATGGAAGCGCTTGCCGGCGTCCTGCCGCGTGCCGCTATCATGAAAGGCGCGGAAGTATGGCTCGATGGATTTCTATTCTTCAATCCGCAGGAGATGGAAGTGCTGCGTGAGATTCTCGCTACGGCGTCTTCGGTGCATATCGCGCTTCCGATGGCGGGCGTTTTGGACGCACAGGGAAAAGTCTTCTTGCGATTGCCTGAAAATGAACAGGAGGCTGGTCTTTTCCATCGCTCTTATTGCACGTATCAGTCTGTCCTCGCCATGGCTCACAAGGAGTTTGGTGCGTGCAGAACGATTCTTGTCCGCTTGCTTGGGCAGGCACGGCGCTATGCGAAAGGAACGGCACTTCCTGCACTTGAGCAGAAACTCTTTCGGCTCGGGGCAGAACCGATTGCGGAAAAGGCGGGCGTGTGCCTTGCCGAGATGGCAAATCGTCGCATCGAGGTCGAGTGTGTCGCGGCGGATATTCTGCGCCTCGTCCGCGAATCAGGCTGGCGCTACCGCGACATCGGCGTGCTCGTGCGCGACCACGATGCTTACGACGGGCTTATCCCGCTCGTGTTTGAGGAGTACGGTATTGCGTTCTTTGCGGACAGCAAGCGACCGATCATGCACCATCCGCTCGCAGAGCTCATGCGATCCGCACTCGATGTCGTGACGAAGAACTGGTCGTACGAGACGGTCTTTCGTTATCTGCGGGCTGGTTTTTCGCCGCTCGTTCGCGAGGATGTGGACAGGCTTGAAAATTACGTCTTGGAGTTTGGCATCCGAGGCAGGAAGCGCTGGCAGCAGGAAGAATCTTGGAGCTGGCATCGTCGCTTCTCGCTCGAAGGCGAGGACCGCGTCGACGATGCTCGTGCGGAAGCGCTCGCACAGATTGACGGAATGCGCAGGCAGGCGGCAGAAGCGCTTTGCGCTTTCGAGCACGCGATCCGAACAGGCTGCGATGAGCGCACTCGCAATGTGCGTTGTATCACGGAAGCGCTTTATGCACTCCTCATCTCGCTGGGGGTTCCCGAACGGCTTGACGAATGGACAGAACAGGCGGAAGCGGACGGCAGGCTCGCTGATGCGGCGGAGAACCGGCAGGTCTGGGCGAATACCATCGAACTCTTTGATCAGCTCGTAGAGATTAGCGGAGACGAGGGGATTACGCTCGCGGATTACGGCGCACTTCTTTCCGATGGGCTCGATGCGCTTGAGATTGCCTTGGTTCCGCCTGGACTCGACTATGTGACAGTCGCCTCGTTTGATCAAAACAGCATGGAAAATATACGAGGGCTGTACATTATCGGGGCGGAGAGCAATACGATGCCGCGCCGTGTCTGCGAAAAAGGGCTTTTGACGGATGCAGACCGTCTGCATATTGCCGATGCATTTTTGAAAGCGCAAAAGAGCGGTGCACCGAAACGCGAAATTTCGCGCGGCAGGCAGGAGAGCAGCTTTGGAGAGAAGTTTTTGCTCTACCATGCCTTCACCCTGCCACGCGAATACTTATGGGTATCGAATGCACTGGCAGATGGAGAGGGAAATGGTCTCATGCGTGCTGCTATCGTCAAGAAGATGCAGATGCTTCTTCCAAATGACGTGCGCACGCTCTCCGTTGGCTTGGAGACCATCGCGCGCCGCGATGATCTCCAACTCGCCGCGCCGCGTCCTGCGCTTTCAAGCCTTGCACGTGCTTTGCGCGGACAGAAGGAGCAGAGGGCGGAGGGATCGGAAGCTGCAGGCGAAGGCATGCCTGCTTTTTGGCGTGATGTCTACAACTGGGCGCGGGAGCAAAAAGAGCTTGCAAGACCCCTGCACCTCGTGATCGCCGGACTTTTTGCTACAGCGCGGGATGAGCAGCTTCCCGCGAAGCTCGCTGAGGAACTATTCGCACCGCGCGGTGTGCTTAGCGGAAGCGTCACGCAGTTTGAAAAATTCCATCAGTGCCCATTTTCTCACTTTGCCGCGTATGGTCTGAAACTCATGGAGAGGCAGATGTATCAGTTTCGTGAGATGGATCTCGGAAAGCTCCTTCATGCGGTGCTGCGCGCTTACAGCGAGGTCGTCAGGACGTCGTATCAAAACGACTGGGCAGCCGTGCCTGAAGAAAAGCGCAGCGCACTCTGTGGTGCGCTCGTCGATACGCTCACGCCGCGTCTCCAAAGCGAGATATTGCTGAGCCGTGACAATTACCGCCATCTGAAACAGCGCATTCGCGCGACGGCGGAGCGAACGGTGAGCCATCTCTCGGCGTGGGCAGCGTTTTCCCGGTTTCAGCCTGCTTTCTTTGAAGAGCCGTTCGGACATGCGAGCGACAGCGTGCAGCTTACGCCGCTGCAATTGGGCGAAGGATATGCGCTTTCCTTTAAGGGGCAGATCGACCGGCTCGATCTTCATACAAGTGACCGGTATTTCCTCATCATCGATTACAAGACGGGCGCTGCTGCCATCAATTTATTCGAGGTTTACTACGGGCTGAGGCTGCAGCTCCTCGTCTACATGATGGTCGGACAGATTCTGCTGCATCAAAAAGGAGATGACCGTATCCCTGCGGGCATGCTCTACTCGCTCGTACGGAATCCGATTGTCGATGCGGGAAACAAGCGGCTAAGTGCAGGGCAGCTCGCCGATAAGATCAAAGCGGCACTTCGCATGCCAGGGTGGGTCCTTGCTGATATTGAGGTTGCGAAGGCGATCGATTCTTCGTTTGCCTTTATAAAGCCTTCGGTCAAGAAGTCCGATGGCGGATTTACGAAGACGAGCAAGGACAGCGGCTACATTCGCACGCAAAAAGAATTTGAACTCATGATGGCGTATGTCGATTGCATTCTTCGCGATACGGGGAAGGCGATCTTAGACGGCGATATTCGGATTCGTCCTTATCGCGAGGGTCAGAAAAACGCCTGTGCGTTTTGTCCTTATGCGGATGTATGCGGTTTCGATCTGAATCTTGCGGGCTATGCGTACCGCGATATCGAAAAAGAAAGCGATGCGAGGATCGAGCGCAAGATGATCGAGCGGACGGGAAGGGAGGATTTGCGTGATGCGGTACACACAAGCGCAGCAAAGGGCGATTGATACGCGGGGACGCAATATCCTCGTCGCGGCGGCGGCAGGCTCCGGCAAGACGAGCGTGCTCGTCGACCGCATCATCAAGCAGATTCTAAGCGGTGACTGCAGCATTGAGGAAATGCTTGTCGTCACCTTTACGAATGCTGCGGCGACGGAGATGCGCGAGCGCATTGAAAAGGCGCTTGAACGCGAGCTTGAGCGTGAGATGCGGGAAGGAAAGAGCGGAAAACGCGCTGAGCGCATCGAACGCCAGATGATTTTGCTTACAGGCGCTTCGATCTGCACGTTCCACGCATTTTGCCAGCAGGTCATACGTGCACATATCGAATCGATCGATGTCGATCCCCAATTTCGTCTCGCTTCTGATCAGGAAGTCTCGCTCTTGCAGCAGGACGTACTCGAACGCCTCTTTGAAGAGGCATATTGTGAACCGGAGGAGGAAGAAGCGCGTTTGGCGTGGCAGGAGTTCTTGGGCTTTGTCGATGCCTACGGCAACGAGAAGGGCGATCAGAATGTCTACGATGCCGTGCTCAGGCTCTACAAATTTGCGCAGAGCCAGCCCTTTCCAAAGGCTTGGATTTCCGCGCAGCAGGCGCGTTACGCATGGGAAGAAGACCGCTCTATATGGGATAGCCCATGGACCAAGATCATGGCAGATGAAGCACTTGCAAGGCTCGATTCCTGTCTTGCGGCATATTCGGACTGCCAGATCGTCCGAGAAACGGAATCGGACGCGTCGCTCCTTTCGGCATGGAAGCCTTATCGCGAATGGCTGGACGTACAGACCGGAACGGTTGAATCCGTGCGTGCCGTACTTTTAGCTGCACGAGAATCGCGCACGGCTAAAAGCTGGGACAATGTCCACGCGGCGATGCAGGGCGCTAAGATCACCACGCTAAAAGCGAGCAAGAAATACGCGCCGTTCAAACAGGACTTTGAGACGCTTCGCAATGTGTTTGATGCCCGGCGCGATGCGGCAAAGCAATTGCTTGAAGACGCGAAGAAAAAATACTTCACGGAAACGGAAGAGGAGGTGCGTGCGCATATTTGTCTCACGGGCAGAACGGTTCGCGCTTACGCGCGTCTCACCGCTTCGTTTATCGATGCGTACCAAGCAGCAAAACGGGAACAGAATATCCTCGATTTCAACGATTTGGAGCATGGTGCACTTGCGATTCTCTGCGCGGATTCTGAAGCGATGCAGAAACTCTTGGCGGGAGAACGAACGAATGAAGCGATGGAATGCGTGCGCTCGGAAGTCGCACGTGAGCTTCAGGCGAAATACGCCGTCATCATGGTCGATGAGTATCAGGATACGAACAGTGTGCAGGAGGCGATCCTGGATCTCATCGCGCGTGAGACGAATCGATTCACGGTTGGGGACGTCAAGCAGAGCATCTATCGCTTTCGCCTCGCCGATCCCGCACTCTTTCAAAAAAAGTACGATGCGTATCCGGAAGAACTGGAGGCGGTAACCCGTGACCAACTCATCACGATGCGCGAGAATTTTCGCAGCCGTGCCGACGTCCTCATGCCGATCAACTTCATCTTTGACCAAGTCATGCGCCGCGATGTGGCGGAAATTGATTACGACGAGAGGAGCCGCCTGCGGGCGGGGTTCAAGTACCCGCCGCATGCGCACAGTCTTGCAGGTCCCGTCGAACTGGATTTGATCCTTGAAGAGACGGAAGATGCCGGTCATGATGCAGCAGTGCCCGAAATCGATGCCGATGAGCAGAGCAGATCGGATGTAAGTTGGACAGGTGCAGGGCATGTGGAAGATCTCGCCGGCTTTGCGCTTGAAGCGCAGCATATAGCTGATCGTATCGCATCGCTTATGGAAGAAGGGTATGTCGTCTACGACAAGGATCTCGGTGAAGTGGGCGGCTATCGTCCGCTTGCCCTTCGCGATATTTCCGTTCTCCTGCGCGCCACAAAGGGAAAGGAGGGCGTTCTTCTGCGCACGCTGCAAGAAAATGGAATTGACGCTTATTCAGATGCGGACGGCGGTTATTTTGAGGTAACCGAGGTGCGGCTCATGCTCGCACTTCTCACGATTCTCGACAATACACGTCAGGACATCCCGCTCGCAGCAATACTCGTCTCGCCGATCGGCGGGTTTTCGATGGAGGAGCTTGCGAAGCTCCGCCTCTGTGCGGTTGGCGATCTTTATGATGCACTTCTCGCGAGCTTCGGCGCCGATTCCAGGCTCGAGGGGGGACTCGCTGCACGCGCGGCAGCGTTTCAGGAGCAGCTTGCCGCATGGCGGACGTACGCGATGCGCCATAGTGTGCCGGAGCTTATATGGAAGCTCTATCGTGATACGGGCTATTACGATTACGTCGGAAGCCTGCACGGCGGAGTCTTGCGGCAAGCAAACTTACGCATGCTCGCCAGTCGGGCGGCGGACTATGAAAAGACGAATTATCGCGGGCTCTTTCGCTTTTTGCGCTACATCGACAATCTCAAGAAGCGCAATACGGATCTTGCTTCAGCGCGTGCGCTCGGTTCCGACGAAGACGTCGTGCGCATCATGAGCATTCATAGGAGCAAAGGGCTTGAGTTTCCCGTTGTCATCCTCGCTGACATGGGCAAAAAGTTTAATTTGCAGGACGCGCAGGGCACATTTCTCCTACATAAGGAGCTTGGAATCGCACCGAAGCTCATCGAGCAGACGAAAGAAGGCAGGCAACGCTACACGACGCTTTCGTGGCGTGCCGTCGCAGCGAAGATCACGGCGGAGACAAAGGCAGAGGAGATGCGTATCCTCTACGTCGCCATGACGCGCGCACGTGAAAAGCTCATTCTCGTCGGAAGCATGAGCGAAAAAAAGTGGGAGGCGAATGCGGCGAAATGGTGTCGGACGGCGAATTGCCCCAATGAGCGGCTTCCTGCGGACATGGTGCGCAGCGCAAACACCTATCTCGATTGGATCCTGCCTGCCCTCGCACGTCATGCGGACGGGGCACTCCTGCGTGAAGCGGGAGGCGTGAATGAGTGGCATGCAGGCGGTGCGATGAAGGAAAAGGCGCATTTTGCGCTGACCCTTGTCGCAGAGCATGACGTCAGGAAGGCTGTAGTCGCGGAGGACACGGCGAACGCGCTCATGCGTGCCGTTCGCGAGGAGAAGCCACTTCCAGCCTCTCCTGCACGCGATTGGGTGGAGGAGAGGTTGAATTTCCGCTATGCGATGCACGGGCTCGCAGATGTCCCCGCGAAGCTCACGGTCAGTGAAATCAAGCGGCGTTTTTCCCTGCTCGATGCGGGGGATAAATCCGTGCCAGCACCTTTTACCCTGCCCGAAAAGCAGACGGAATGGCAGCGTCCTCGCTTCCTGCAGGGGGAAAAAGGCCTTTCGGCAACGGAGCGCGGTACGCTCATGCATACGGTCATGCAGAATCTCGATCTTTCGTCTGATACGAGTTTTGAAGGCGTACGAAACCAGGTCGAATGGATGGCGGAACGCGGCATTATCCCCTTCGAACATAAAAATGCGGTATCCATCAAAGGGATCGCAGACTTTGCGCGCTCACCAATCGGAAAGCGCATGTGCCGTGCCGTGCGCGTCATGCGCGAGATCCCGTTTTCGCGCATGGTGCAGGCGAAGCGGTTCTTTGATACGGTGGAGAATGCGAAGGAGCGCGTGCTCATTCAAGGTGTTCTCGATGTTCTCTTTGAGGACGAAAACGGTCAGCTCGTCCTCCTCGACTACAAGACCGATCAGACGAATGATGCAGCACGGCTGCGCCATCGTTATGCTGTGCAGATTGCACTCTATGCGGAATCCATTGAGGAAATCCTCGGGCGCAAGATTGCGGAACGCTATCTCTACTTGCTTCCATACAGTACATTCATTTCGATGGGAATGGATCCGTCAGTGGGAAACTACGCCTTGACATGATTCGAGCGGGTGCTATAAAATAAGAGTAATTTATGCTTTATGGGGGGCGTGTAGATTGACGAAGGTTATTGTGAGCGGTGCCTGTGGGCGCATGGGACAAGCGGTTCTGAAGGCTGTGCAGGAGGCAGACGGACTGCAGCTTGTTGGTGCTGTAGACGTGCGCGGCGGAGCGGACACGGGAACGCTTGTGGGGCTTCCTGCAACGGGTATATGCGTGGAGACGGATCTCGTGGCGGCCCTCGCGCACCTGAAGCCGGATGTCATGATTGACTTCACGCGTCCGGATGCCGTTTTTTCCAATGTGATGGCGGCGCTGAAGCACAAGGTTTCGCCCGTCGTTGGGACGACGGGGCTTTCCGATGAGCAGAAGCGCGTGATTGCAAATGCGTGTGTGGAGAATGAGACCCCTGCCTTCATTGCGCCGAATTTTGCAATCGGAGCCGTTCTTCTCATGGTGCTTGCGCGACAGGCAGCAAAGTATATGCCGGACGTTGAAATCATCGAGCTTCACCATGACAAGAAGCTGGATGCGCCGTCTGGCACGGCAGTACAGACAGCGGAGATGATTGCCGAAGTGCGCAAGGCACATAAGCAAGGCAATCCCCATGAATTTGAGAAGATTGCGGGTGCACGCGGTGCAGACTACGAAGGCATGCACATCCACAGCGTGCGCCTTCCGGGCTACGTTGCACATCAGGAAGTCATCTTCGGTGGTCTCGGACAAACGCTCACGATACGCCACGACTCGATGAATCGGGAGTCGTTCATGCCAGGCGTCGTCCTCGCGGCGCGCAAGGTGTGCAGCCTCACCGGGCTTACGATCGGTTTGGAAAAATTGCTCGATTGAGGAAACCTTTCCCGCCAAGGCAGGGATGATGAATCAATGACGTGTTTCATGGAAGCGAAGAAGGATTACAAATGAAGAAGTATAATGTTGCTGTTTTGGGCGCTACGGGTGCCGTCGGACAAGAGTTCTTGATGCTGATTGAGGAGCGCAGGTTCCCGTTTGCAGAGCTCAAGATGCTCGCTTCGAAGCGCAGTGCAGGCAAGATCATCCCGTTTATGGGCAGGGACTACACGGTCGAGGAAGCGACGACGAATTCCTTCAAGGGCGTCGATATCGCACTATTCGCAGGCGGTGCCGCGAGCAAGGAGTTCGCTCCGGCTGCCGTTAAAGCAGGTGCTGTCGTCATCGACAATTCGAGCACGTTCCGAATGGATCCCGAGGTGCCGCTCGTCGTGCCGGAAGTGAATCCGGATGCGATCAAGACGCACAAGGGCATCATCGCAAATCCGAATTGTTCCACGATCATCATGGTCATGGCGCTTAAGCCACTCTACGATATCGCGAAGATCAAGCGCATCGTCGTATCGACGTATCAGGCCGTTTCGGGCGGCGGCAAGGAAGCGATGGCAGAACTTGAACAGCAGGTCCAAGACATCGTCGCGGGGCGTGAGGTCAAGGCGCACATCCTGCCGGGCGCAAAGCTCGCCAAGCATTATCAGATCGCGTTCAATCTCATCCCACAGATCGATGTATTCAAGGACAACCTTTATACGAAGGAAGAAATGAAAATGATCGACGAGACCAAGAAGATCATGAGCGATGATTCGATGCGCATCACGGCAACGACGATCCGCGTTCCTGTCTACCGCAGCCATGCGGAATCGGTGAACGTGGAATTCGAGCGCGAAGTCAGCGTTGAAGAGGCGAGAAAAGCACTTGCGGCGTTTGATGGTGTCATGGTCACGGATAATCCAGAGGAGCAGGAGTACCCGATGCCGCTCTTCACGTCGGGAAAGAACGATGTGGAAGTTGGCAGGATCCGCAAGGATTACTCGATTGACAGCGGTCTGAACCTTTGGATCTGCGGCGACCAGATTCGCAAAGGGGCAGCGCTTAATGCTCTGCAGATTGCAGAATACATGATCCAAAACGATATGATTTGACCGATGAACAGGCTCATGCGGTGAGCCTGTTCTGTATTCCTTGGTGATGGGATGGGAGGGAATGAGATGACGGGCGAAGAGACGATGATGTTTCGATTCGGAACGGATGAGAATAAAGCGGAACGCACCATCCGAGCGGCATGCGATGCCATGCAGGAGAAGGGGTATAATCCCATCAATCAGCTTGTTGGCTACTTGCTTTCGGGCGACCCTGCCTACGTGACAAGCTATAAGGATGCCCGCAATACGATCCGGGCACTCGAACGCGATGAACTGCTGGAAGAACTCGTTCGATTCTACTTGGAGAACAAAAAGTGAAGCGGTATATGGCGCTCGACGTAGGTGATGCGACGATCGGCATTGCAGTCAGTGACTTGCTCGGCATCACAGCGCAGGGTGTGGAGACAATACGGCGTAAATC
This sequence comes from Mitsuokella sp. oral taxon 131 str. W9106, assembly GCF_000469545.1. GTDB lineage: Bacteria > Bacillota > Negativicutes > Selenomonadales > Selenomonadaceae > AWVT01. Next base: position 120,210 of record NZ_KI273057.1, read on the forward strand.
CATTGAAGCGGATCTCACGCGCCTCAGTGAGCTTATCCGGGAGTACGAGGTGACGGATCTAGTCTCCGGGCTGCCAAAGAACATGAATGGCACGGAAGGACCGCGCTGTGAGGTCGTCAAAGCATTTATGGAAAGGGTCAGCCGTGCGTTTCCCACCGCATCGATTCATTTTTGGGATGAACGGCTTTCGACAGTAGGCGCAGAGCGATCGCTTCTCGCGGCGGACGTATCGCGCAGGAAGCGCAGAAAAGTCATCGATAAGATGGCAGCGGTCTTTATCCTGCAGGGCTTTATGGATCGCCATGCGTCCGAAAATCGAATCGGATCGTAACGCAAATGCACAATATCCGTAAGATGGGTGTAGGTGCATTGTATTTTGTGGTATACTTCGAGTATTGCCGTTTGGAACAACAAGGGACAGGAAAGAGGTTCCCTTTATGGAGGTAGATTTGTTTGAAGTACATGAGTGGCAATGAGCTGCGCGAGGCGTATTTGCAGTTTTTCGCGGAAAAGAAGGGGCATCTTCGGTTGCCGAGCTTCTCACTCATCCCGCAGGATGACCCGACTCTCCTTTTGATCGGTGCGGGCATGGCTCCACTGAAGCCATTTTTTACGGGCAAGATGAAGCCGCCCCGCACGCGCGTGACGACGAGCCAGCGCTGCGTCCGCACAGGTGACATCGAAAACGTCGGTCGCACGGCACGCCATCAGACGTATTTTGAGATGCTCGGCAATTTTTCATTTGGCGATTATTTCAAGGGCGAGGCGATTCCTTGGGCATGGGAGTTTCTGACGGAAGTCGTCGAACTGCCAAAGGAAAAGCTTTGGGTCACGGTCTACCCCGATGATACAGAAGCCATCGAGATTTGGAAGTCGCAGCCAGGCTTCCCACGGGATCACATCGTCAAACTCAATGATAATTTTTGGGAGATCGGTCCCGGACCGTGTGGGCCAGACTCTGAGATATACATTGATCTAGGCGAGGAGCGCGGCTGCGGCAGCCCGACGTGCGCCGTCGGCTGCGATTGTGATCGCTATCTTGAAATTTGGAATCTTGTCTTTACGCAGTACGACCGCCAGGAAGACGGGTCGTACGAGAACCTCGCACATAAGAACATCGATACGGGCTGTGGTCTTGAACGCCTCGCGTCTGTCTTGCAGAAGAAGCAGACGAACTTTGAGACAGACCTCCTCTACCCGATCATCGAGTATGCAGAAAAGGTATCGGGGCTTTCCTACGGGAAGGACGAGAAGAGCGACGTCTCGCTAAAGGTCATCGCCGACCATGCGCGCTCGATGGCGATCATGATCATGGACGGCATCCTTCCGTCGAATGAGGGGCGCGGTTACGTCCTTCGCCGTATCCTGCGCCGCGCGATTCGCCATGGGCGCATGCTCGGCATCAAAGGGAAATTCCTCGAAGGGGCCGTCGATGCGGTTGTCGGCATTTACCGCGGTGCGCGCGACTTCGAGGAGCTCGTCAACAAGGCAGACTACATCAAAAAGGTCATCTCGCTCGAGGAAGACCGTTTCGCTGCTACGCTCAATCAGGGGATGGAACTTCTTGACCACGAGATCGAAGCGGTTCGGAAGGCGGGTGGGAAGGAACTTCCAGGAAAAGTCGTATTCCGTCTTTACGATACGTTTGGCTTCCCTTGGGAGCTCACGGAAGAGATCGCACACGAGAATGAAATGGAAATTGACTCGAAAGGGTTCGAGTCTGCGATGGAAGAGCAGCGCACGCGTGCACGCAACGCGCGTGTCAAGAATGAGCGCGTCGCAGTCCCAGACCTCTCCAAGATCGATGTCTCGGCACTCACGCTCGATGAGAAGGCGACGGAGGCAAAAGTCGTCGCGATTTGGAAGGACGGCGTTCTTGTCGATACGATTACGGATGGGGAAGAGGCAGGCATCATCCTGAGCACGACGCCCTTCTACGCAGAAGGCGGCGGACAGGTCGGCGATGCAGGCACCTTTGTCAGCGCGTTCGGCCACATCAGGGTTTCGAATGCAAAGAAGCTGCCCGATGGAACGGTCTACCACATTTCGTATGTCGAGGAGGGGCAGCTTTCCGTCGGCGAGACGGTCAAGATCGAAGTCGACCAAGTCAAGAAGCTCGCGTCTGCACGTAACCATACGGCGACGCATCTCTTGCAGGCGGCACTCAAGAAGGTCGTCGGTGCGCAGATCCATCAAGCGGGATCTTCGGTCACGCCAGAGCGCCTGCGCTTCGATTTTACGAATTTTGAACCTGTCACGGAACAGCAGCTCGCAGATGTCGAATCGCTCGTCAACGAGGAAATCCTGAAAGGGCAGGACGTTGTAATCGAGCATATGACTCTCAATGAGGCGAAAAAAGCTGGTGCGATGGCACTTTTCGCTGAGAAATACGGCGACGTCGTCCGCGTCGTTAAGGTACCTGGATTCTCAATGGAGCTCTGTGCCGGTTCACACGTACGGAACGTCGGAGAGATTGGCATGTTCAAGATCATCAGCGAGACGGGCATCGCATCTGGCGTGCGCCGCATTGAGGCTCTGACTGGTAAGGCGGCGCTCGACTATGCGAATGCGCGCATGATGCTTCTCGCGCAGGCAGCAGCTCAGCTTAGGACGAATGAAGAGGGCGTGCCGAGCGCGATCGAGAAATTGCGGGCAGAGAAGAAGGAAGCCGATGCGAAACTCGCCGAAGTCGAGGCGTTGCACGAAAAGGCGGATGCACAGCAGCTTCTTACGGCGATGCAAGAAATTGCAGGCGTACACGTCGTAACAGGCAAGGCGAATGTAGAAGGTATGGACGCACTTCGCGATGTCGCCGATCTCTTGCTCACGAAGATGGAGGGCGGTATCATTGTTCTCGCCTGCGCGAATGGCGAAAAGGCAAATCTTGTCGTCAAAGCATCGAAAGATGCTGTTGCAAAAGGCATCCATGCAGGCAGGATAGTCAAGGAGGCGGCAGCAGTCGTCAGTGGCGGCGGCGGCGGCCGCCCCGACATGGCACAGGCAGGCGGCAAGAATCCAGCGGCAATTCCGCAGGCACTTGAAAAGGCAGTCCAAGCCATCCAGGCGCAGCTCGCATAAACAGAAGGAAGAGCCTCCCTCACATGAGGGAGGTTCCTCTTTTCGGAGGTGAAAGTCGTGGAAGTAGACATTACACAAAACGTGATGCGGTTTTTTCGATATGGTCTTTTGGGATTCTTTATGCTCGCTGTCCTCGTGGCAGGCGGCATCTACATTTATCAGTACCATCCATCGTATTTGACGGCGGATGCAGAGGTTGCGGGCACAGCAGTGGAGATCAAGGCGCAGTCGGATGGCAAGATCGTGGAGCTTCTTGTCGAAGATGGTTCCGAGGTAGAGGCGGGAACGCCAATCGCAAGGCTTGCGCCGAATGTGACCGAGGATGAGATCGCGCAGCTTGAGCAGACTGCTGCACTGGCGGAACGCAATTTGAAGGAATTGCAGCAGGGACAGAAAGTGACTATTCCGGCAACAGAGGCGTCTGCTGCGGGAACGAATCCTGCAGCGCAGCAGGACCTTGCGAATGCAGCAGCGCGCATGCAGCGCATGAATGAGCTCTTTGAAATGGGTGCAATCAGTGCCGTAAAACGCGATGAAGCGGCAGCGGATTACGATGCGGCACAGGCTGCTGCGAATAGTTCGCCACCTGCTGCATCGTATCAGACGATCACACAGAAGGCGAGTCCTGAAATGCTCAAAAATGCAGAACTTCAGCTTAAACAGGCAAGGGCGGCACTCGAAAGTGCGCAGCAAGCGATGAAAGCGACGGAAATCACAGCGCCGGTTTCAGGCACAGTCTCATATGGCGATCTTGCTGTCGGCTCCTCCGTTCGGGCAGGTGATTCCATCGCAAGCATTCGTGATGTGAACGACGTATGGGTTGCGGCAAGGATCCCTGCACGTGAAAAGGAGATCGTTCATCTCGGGCAGCTCATCGACTACGAGATGGATGGCCATCACGTGCAAGGAACGATTCAGGAAGTCGTCGATGCGCAGCCATCCGATGATGTGGATTCGGATGAGGCACAAATGGTGACGGTCAAAATTTCCGTGCCGAACGACGCGGATTTTTCGATTGTCTCCGGCATGGAAGCAAACGTTCGCTTTCCGATCAGGAAGTAAAGGGTGCTCTTGTTACTTCGCTTATTTTCCGCTATAATCTACTATTAACGGGTGGGAATATATTGCATATCGTATTGATTGAGCCGGAGATTCCCGGTAATACAGGGAATGTAGCACGCCTCTGCGCAGCGACAGGAATCGAGCTGCACCTTGTAAAGCCGCTCGGTTTTTCGACTGACGACAAGCATCTGAAACGTGCGGGGCTAGACTACTGGCATCTCGTCAAAGTGCACTATCACGAAAATTTTGATGCGGTTCTTTCCTGCTATGCCGGGCATGCCTTTCATTACTGTTCGACAAAGGCGCCTCGCTCGCATACGGAAGCACACTATACGGAGACGGATATGCTCGTTTTCGGCAAGGAGTCGGCAGGGATCCCTGAATCTATCCTAAAGGTGCATTGGATGGAATGCATCCGCATTCCAATGATTGCGGAAGCGCGATCGCTGAACCTTTCCAATGCAGTTGCCGTCATCGCGTACGAGGCGATGCGCCAGCTCGGCTTTTCCTCACTTGCTACGTGCGGACCGGGGCTTCGATCGCTCTGATTTCTATAGGAATGGGAATGACGTAAATGGAAACAGCATTTATTGAGGCGTGCCGCTCCTTTATTGAGCCGAATCGCTTTCGGCTCGATGAGCCAATGAAGCTTCATACGACATTTAAGATTGGCGGACCTGCAGACTGCTTGATTTTTCCTGCTTCGATGGAAGAAGTGGAGCGCGTCATGGCACTCGTCAAAAAATACGACTTGCCACTCACGATCCTCGGCAACGGCTCCAATGTCCTCGTACAGGACGGCGGCATTCGTGGTGTCGTCGTGAAGTTCGCGCGTCCGATGGGGGCGATCCGCTGTGAAGGCGCGCGCATCATCGCAGCCTCCGGCGCACTCCTGAAAGACGTTTCGGAGTCTGCTGCCGCAAACGGACTCACGGGGCTTGAATTTGCCTGTGGAATTCCTGGCAGTGTCGGCGGCGCGTTATTTATGAATGCAGGAGCCTACGATGGCGAGATGAAAAACGTAGCGGATCGCGTTCGCACAGTTGATGCGAATGGGACGGTGCACCAATATGAGCGCGCATCGCTCGACCTTGGCTATCGCCATAGTGCCTTTCAGCAAAACGGAGAAGCAATCGTCGAAGTGGAGTTCTTACTGAGAAAGGGTACGGAGCAGGATATTCGCGCGAAGATGGAGGACTTTACGAATCGGCGCGAGTGCAAGCAGCCGCTTGAAATGCCGAGCGCGGGCAGCACGTTCAAACGCCCGGCTGGCTACTTTGCAGGAACGCTCATCGATCAGACGGGACTGAAGGGATTGACTGTCGGCGGCGCACAGGTCTCGACGAAGCACGCGGGGTTCGTCGTCAATATCGGCGGCGCGACGGCAGCCGATATCCGCGATCTCATCAAGGAAGTGCAGAAGCGCGTTTACGCAGCGCATGGCGTCCGGCTTTATCCCGAAGTTCGCATTATCGGCGAACCGTAATACGATATGAGTCAATAGGCCCTTCGGGGTCTTTTTTGTGTTTCGGCAGGATTTTCCACAAATGTTCAGAATATTATAGGCATAAGGAAGAAGCATGTATTGAGGCAAAGGAGGAATCGTCATGAGACTTGAATTCCTGGGTGCAGCGCATACGGTCACAGGCTCCTGTTATCTGCTTGAAACGGGCGATGAACGCTATTTAATTGACTGCGGAATGTTTCAGGGTCCAAAGCGAATCCGCGAACTCAATCACGAGCCATTTTCTTTTGGGCCGTCGGATGTCGCGGGCGTGCTCTTGACACATGCACATATCGACCATTGCGGGCTTATCCCCAAACTCGTTCACGATGGATTCAAAGGGATGGTTTACACGACGAAGGCGACATGCGATCTCGTTGGGATCATGCTTCCGGACTCGGCGCATATTCAGAAGTCCGATGCGGAGATGCTCAATCGCAAGGGGCGGCGCAGTGGAGAAGAGCCTGTGCAGGCTCTCTATACGATCAACGATGCGATGGATGCGCTGAAACACCTTTCCGCCGTTCCTTACAATGCAGAGATCAAACTTTCGGATAACCTGCGCGTCATTTTCCGTGATGCAGGGCATATTTTGGGCTCTGCCATACTGGAACTCTACGTGACAGAGGGAAACAAGCAAACCAAACTCGTCTTCTCAGGGGACTTGGGACAGCCCGATCAGCCGATCCTCAAGGATCCAAGCGTTATTTCCGGCGCGGACTTTGTCGTCGTCGAGTCGACGTACGGCGACCGCATACACCAAATCTACGACAAGGAGACCACGCTGTTAGAGGTCATCGACGATACAATGGATCGTGGTGGCAATCTTATCATTCCTTCGTTTGCCGTGGGACGTACGCAGACACTTCTTTATTACTTCTACCACTTGTGGAAATCGGGACGGCTTGACGGCGATATCCCCATCGTCCTTGACAGCCCGCTCGCGATCAATGCAACGCGTATATTTCTCAAGAACAGTATGGATTTTGACGATGAGGCTCTGACGCTCTTCAGCAAGAGCGGCAAGATTCCGCACTTTCCGCAAGTTCACATCTGTGAGACAGCAGAGGAGTCGCGCGCGCTCAATAGCTCCGAAGGCTCTGCGATCATCCTATCTGCTTCCGGCATGGCAGATGCAGGGCGCATTCTCCATCATTTGAAGCATAATTTGTGGCGTCCCGAGTCGACCGTTCTCTTCGTCGGCTATCAAGCAGCAGGAAGCCTTGGGCGCCGGCTCGTCGATGGCATTAAGCGCGTCCGGATTCTCGGCGAGGAGGTCGCGGTCAAGGCGCAGATCCAGATGCTTGATGGATTCTCTGCACATGCGGACGCGAATCAGATCATGGACTGGCTCTCGACCATTCGGGCTCCGAGGCCTGCTAAAATCTTTATCGTACACGGTGAAGGACAGGCGCAGGAAGCACTGAAAGGGCGTATCCAAAAGGAACTTGGTACAGAAGTCTACATCCCGTTCCGCGGCGATATGGTACGTATCACAGGACGCGCGTCGTCGATCATTCCATCGCATATCCCTGCGGTCTCTATCGAGATGGAGATGGAGGAAATCCTGCGCGATTTCGATGCAGACTATCGTCAGATCCGCCGCAAGGTACTGCAGCTCGTCGTGCGCCAGCCGAAGACGATGGAGCCAGTCATCAAAGCGATGATGAAGGCACGTAACTACTTGAAAAAACTTTTTGCACCGTTTAATATTTAAACTGCTGTCCTGTTGCTTGCCCCACCATGGCAAGGGTTTGCATTTCCCTGAAATCTGTGCTAAACTGTAGCGTATCATGGCGATGAGGAAGAGGAGTAGCTGATGTTTGCGCCTATAGGGAGTCTTGCCTGGACTGGGAGCAGGATGGTGCATAGCGGTGAAGTTCGCTTTGGAGCTTTCGGAGGAAATGCCGAACGTTGGCCGCGTTATAGCCTTTACGAGTAAAAATCAGGGTGGTACCGCGAGCTTGGCCTCGCCCCTCAGCCGTACGTGCGGCAGGGGCGGGGTCTTATTATTTTAGGAGGTTCTGTATGGAAGAGAAGATTGAACAGTTGAAGGCGCAGGCAGTCGAAGCCATTCAAAAGGCGGCAGGCAGCCTCAGCGAACTCGACGATATTCGCGTGAAATTCTTAGGCAAGAAGGGCGAGTTTACCTCGATCCTTCGCGGTATGGGGACACTTGCCAAGGAAGATCGTCCGAAGGTCGGCAAGATCGTCAATGAGGCTAAAGCACAGATCGAGGCGCTCATCCAGCAAAAGAATGAGGAGCTCAAGGCGCGCGATCTCGAAAAGATTCTTTCGACCGAGCGCATCGACGTCACGCTTCCCGGACGTACAGTGCCGTTAGGACATCTTCATCCACTTACGCTTACGCTTGAGCGCATCAAAGATATTTTCTTCCGCATGAGCTTTTCCGTCGAGGAAGGCCCCGAAATCGAGAAAGACTACTACAATTTCGAGGCACTCAATCTGCCAAAGGATCACCCTGCGCGCGATATGCAGGATTCGTTCTATATCACCGAGGATATCCTCATGCGTTCGCAAACATCTCCCGTACAGGCTCGCACTATGGAGAAGAATGAGCCGAATGCGCCGATTCGCATGATTGCACCTGGACGCGTCTACCGCCGTGACGAGTACGATGCGACGCACTCTCCCATGTTTACGCAGGTTGAGGGGCTCGTCATTGACGAGGGCATCAGTTTTGCGGATCTCAAGGGCACGTTGGAACTGTTCCTGCATCAGATTTTCAATGCAGATGTTGGCGTGCGCTTCCGTCCGAGTTTTTTCCCATTCACCGAGCCGTCAGCAGAGGTTGACATCTCCTGCGTCATGTGTCAGGGAAAAGGCTGCCGCGTCTGCAAGGGAACGGGCTGGCTTGAAATCCTCGGTTCCGGCATGGTCCATCCCCACGTTCTCGAAATGAGTGGATACGATCCCCAAAAGGTATCGGGTTTCGCATTCGGCATGGGTGTTGAGCGTATCGCAATGCTTGCTTATGGCATCGATGATCTTCGCTTGTTCTACGACAACGACATGCGTTTTCTGCAACAGTTTTGAGAAAGGGGATATATTATGCAGGTTTCGATTAAGTGGCTCAAGGATTACATTGATTTCGACTGGTCGGCGGAAGAGCTTGCCGATCAATTCACTATGGCAGGTATCCCCGTTGAGAATGTCATTTGCGCAGATGAGGGGCTTGATCAGGTCGTGACTGGGCGTATCGAAGAGATCACGGCACATCCTGACTCGGATCACCTCCAGATCTGTCAGATGAACGTCGGTGAAAAGGAACGCATCCAAATCATCACGGGCGCACGAAATGTTCGGGAAGGGCAGGTTGTTCCCGTCGCGATGGTCGGCGCGCATTTGCCGAGCGGTCTGCACATCAAGAAAGGAAAGCTGCGCGGTCTTGCATCGAACGGCATGCTCTGCTCGGCAAGCGAGCTTCACCTTGATCTCACGAAACTGACGGAAGAGGAAAAGGACGGTATTTACATTCTGCCTGCCGATACGCCAGTAGGCATTCCTGCAAGTGACGTGCTCGGTCTTGGCGACGTCGTGCTTGAGTTTGAAATCACAGCAAATCGTGCGGATTGCTTCAGCGTATTTGGTCTCGTGCGGGAGATTGCTGTTTTGACTGGGAACAAGCCGAAGTGGCCGATGATCGGTTGCAAGGAGGATGCGGGACGAAAGGCAGCCGACATGATGTCTGTCGGCATCGCGGCAAACGACCTCTGCAGCCGGTTCTCCGTCCGGATCGCTTGTGACGTAAAGATCGGTTCCTCGCCGGACTGGATGCAGCAGCGTCTCGAAGGGGCTGGAATTCGTGCGATTAACAATGTTGTCGATATTACGAATTTCGTCATGATTGAGCTCGGTCAACCTATGCACGCCTACGACTACGAGAAAATTGCAGGACATAGTCTCACGGCGCGTCTTGCAAAAGAGGGTGAAAATCTTCATACGCTCGACGGCAGTGAGCACCTAGCAAAGGGGACAGAGCTCGTCATCGCCGATGCCAAGCACCCTGCAGGCCTTGCAGGTGTCATGGGGGGGCTTGAGACGGAAGTTACGGAGCGGACGACGACGGTTGTATTTGAGGCAGCGTGTTTCAATGGTGCGAGCATTCGCCGTACGTCACGCGTATGCGGACTGCATTCTGAGGCATCGGGACGTTTCGAGCGCGGCGTCGACGTCACGCAGACGAAACGTGCACTCGACCGTGCATGCCAGCTTTTGCAGGAGATGGGCGCGTGCACGGTTGCGGAGGGCTATGTTGATGTCTATCCTGAGCCGAAAGATCCCGTCACGATTGATTTTACGGCAGAAGAAATCAACCGTCGGCTTGGCACGCAGATTGAAGGCAGTGAGATGGCGGATACGCTCACGCGCCTTGGCTTTGCTGTCGAAAAAAGGTTGAATGGCACTTGTCGCGCAACCGTTCCATCTTGGCGCAGCGACTGCACTTGTATGGAAGATCTTTCCGAAGAAGTCGCGCGCATCCATGGATTTGATAAGATTGCGAGCACGACGCCATTTGGCCGCATGGTACAAGGCAAGCAGGGGGCTAAACAGAATCTCGTCACAAGAATCAAGCACACGTTGGCGGCACTCGGCATGACCGAAGAGCTTTCGTTCGCTTTCACAAGCAAAGCACTATTTGATAAACTGCTCGTACCACAGGATTCGCCGTTTCGAAAAGCGATTCCTATTTTGAACCCGCTTACGGATGAGGCTCCGCTCGTGCGCACGTGTCTTTTGACATCGATCATGGAGAATGCCGTCCGCAACTTCTCACGCAAGAATCACGATATCTGTCTCTTCGATATCGCACCCGTCTTCTTGCCGGAAGCACTTCCTGTGACGGAACTGCCCGATGAGCGGCTCATGCTCGCGGGGCTTTGGACTGGGAGAAGGAATGAAATCGCTTGGAACCATGATAATGGCATGGTCGATTTCTACGATATGAAAGGTATCGTAGAGGAACTTTTCCGTGCAATCGGCATCCAAAAGTACACGGTCGAGGCAGGCGAGCACTTTGCACTCCATCCCGGTAAGACAGCATTCTTTAAGAAGGGACGCGAGGTGCTTGCAACAGTTGGCGAGCTTCACCCGAAGGCAGCAGAGAACTTCGGGATCAAGCAGAGGGTCTATCTCTTCGAGATGTGTATCGATGTCCTCATGAAGTATACGGGACGGCGTTTCCAATTTGATTCGCTGCCGAAGTATCCCGCTATCACACGCGATCTCGCGCTGCTCGTCGACGTCGATATCGCTGCTTCCGATATCGAACGCGTCATCGCGAAAAACGGCGGGAAGTATTTCAAGGAAGCCACGCTTTTTGACGTCTATATGGGCAAGCAAGTTGCCGACGGAAAGAAGAGCATGGCATTCAGCCTAAAGTTCCAATCGAAGGATAGGACGCTGACGGATGAGGAAGCCGATACGGCATTCCAAAATATCCTCAACGCCGTGCGGAAATATTTCCAAGCAGAACTGCGCGCTTGATGGAGGTGTCGTATGAATAACACGACCGAAATGAAGAAGCTGTCGAAGCGGATCGTAGTGGAGATCTTCGGCGATACGTATCCGCTGAAGACGGACGACCCGGAACACCTAGAGAAAATTGCTGCGGATGTCGATGCGCTCATGAAGCAGACGGCGCGTCGGGTCAATAGCTTTGACGGCACGAAAATAGCCGTTCTTTCCGCTCTGCAGCTTGCGGAAGAGTACCAGCAGCTCAAAAAGGATTACGATGATCTAGTCGAACTTCTAAATGAAAAATAAGCTTTACATCGCATGGTGTTCCGTGCTATACTACGTAAGAATTTTATGCTATCCTTGACTCAGATTCGCGAAGGACTCCGACGCATTCTTGGTCGATGGAGCTTGAAGTGTTATGTTATTAGGAGGAGACATCAAATGCTGACACAGGAAGCAAAACAGGAAATCATGAAGAAGTACGCCGTCCATGAGGGCGACACGGGGTCGCCTGAGGTGCAGATTGCCGTTTTGACGGCTCGTATTCAGTACCTTACAGAGCATCTTAAGGCGCACAAGAAGGATCATCATTCCCGTCGCGGTCTCTTGAAGATGGTCGGTCACCGCCGTCGTCTGCTTTCGTATCTATACAAGACGGACATTGAGCGTTACCGTACGATCATCGCGAAGCTCGGCATTCGTTCTACGGTTGAGCACTAATTGAAGCAATAAAGCAATAACACGGCTTGCTTGATGCGAGTCGTGTTTTTTATTGGGCGGGAAGATTGCGGTGGAGAGGAAAAAAAGATTTTGCGGCGAATAATAAATAGGATAGCGATAGGAGTCAAGAAGATGGGAGCATGAGGTATGAACAGCTTTGAGATGGAGCTTGGCGGGCGCAAGCTCGTCGTGGAAAACGGGAAGATGGCGAAGCAGGCGAACGGTGCAGTGCTCGTACGCCATGGCGATACAGTCGTGCTCGTCACGGCGACGACATCAGCGGAGCCGCGCGAAGGAGTGGACTTTTTCCCGCTGACGGTTGATTACGAGGAGAAGATGTATGCGGCGGGCAAGATACCGGGTGGCTTCATCAAACGTGAAGGACGCCCGTCAAGCGATGCGGTTCTTTGCGCACGCCTCATTGATCGTCCCATTCGTCCGCTGTTTCCAAAAGGCTACCGTAATGACGTGCAGGTCGTCGCGACGGTACTCTCCGTCGATCAGGACAATGCGCCAGAAATCGCAGCGATGATCGGCGCGTCGTGCGCACTGACCCTATCGGATATTCCGTTCATGGGTCCGATTGCAGGCGTGCGCATCGGACGCATCGATGGCGGATTCGTCGTCAACCCAACCGAAGCGCAGCGTGAAGTATCGACGCTCAATTTAACAGTGGCAGGTTCGCATGATGCCGTGATGATGGTCGAGGCGGGCGCGAATGAACTGCCAGAAGAGGTCATCCTCGATGCGATCCTCTTTGGGCACAAGGAAATTCAGCGCATTGTCGAGTTCCAACGGGATATGCAGAGGACATGTGGAAAGAAAAAGCGAAAAGTCAAACTCTTCACAGTATCGGAGGAGCTTGAAGAAGCGATTCGCACATACGCGAAAGATCGACTCGATGAGGCGGTACGCAATCCCGATAAACTTGATCGCGATGCACATATCGCGGAAGTCTCGGCGGACGCGATGGAGCATTTCCTTGGGATTTATCCGGAGCAGGATAAAGAAATCGCCATGGCGATTCACGATCTCGAAAAGGCTGTTGTGCGCCACATGATCACGCATGAGAAGATTCGTCCCGATGGGCGCGGCGTCGAAGAGGTGCGCCCCGTCTCCTGCGAGGTCGGGCTTTTGCCGCGCGCGCATGGTTCGGGGCTGTTTACGCGCGGGCAGACGCAGGTGCTCACGGCCACGACGCTCGGCGCACTTGGAGATGAGCAGGTCATTGATGGGCTGGGACCAGAGACGACGAAGCATTACATCCATCATTACAATTTTCCTGGTTATAGTGTCGGCGAGGCACGTCCGATTCGCAGTCCGGGACGCCGCGAAATCGGTCACGGTGCACTCGCGGAACGCGCGCTCGTTCCCGTCATTCCGAAGATCGAAGATTTCCCGTACACGATTCGTCTTGTCTCTGAGATTCTGGAGTCGAATGGATCAAGCTCGATGGGGTCAGTCTGCGGCAGCACGCTCTCGCTGATGAATGCTGGTGTGCCAATCAAGCGCCCCGTTTCGGGCGTCGCGATGGGACTCGTCAAAGAAGGCGACGCCTACACGATTTTGACGGATATTCAAGGCATGGAAGATGCACTCGGTGACATGGATTTTAAGGTCGCGGGTACGTCGGAAGGCGTAACCGCAATCCAAATGGACATCAAGGTCGATGGATTGAGCCGCGACATTCTTTACGCAGCACTTCAGCAGGCGAAACGTGGCCGCGCGTTTATCCTCGAAAAGATGCTCGCCTGCATCGATAAGCCGGCAGCAGAACTTTCACCGTATGCGCCGCGCGTCGAGACCATCAAGATCAAGATTGACAAGATCCGCGATGTCATCGGAACGGGCGGCAAGGTTGTCAAGGGCATCATCGATGAGACGGGCGTTCAGATCGATATTCACGAGGACGGCAACATCTTCATCACGTCGAATGATGCGAAGGGGATGCGCAAGGCGAAGAAGATGATCGAGGATATCGTTCGCGAGATCGAAGTCGGTGAAGTGTTCATGGGTCGCGTAACGCGCCTTTTGAAGTTTGGTGCATTTGTTGAGCTGCTTCCAGGCAAGGAAGGGCTCTGCCACATCTCGCAGCTCGCACGAAATCGTGTTGAAAAAGTCGAAGACGTCGTGCAGGTCGGCGATCAGCTTCAAGTCAAGGTTATCGAGATTGATGAAAAAGGTCGTATCAACGTCAGCCACAAGGTCATGATCTAAAGAAAAAAGGAAAAGAGTCGTGGAGAAGGCAAATCTTTCACGGCTTTTTTTCATTAGGAAGAGGATTTTACGAGGAATGATACATCTTGTTGAGCGGATTTTCCTTGAACATATTGCCTTGCTCGATGTAGCGATGTACCATTTTTTCAGATTTATGTCGTGTCTGACGCATGATGGAGAGTGCATCTACATCATGCTGCGCTGCGCTCGTGGCGAAGCCGCGACGCAGGCTATGCCCAGCAAACGATTCTTCGTTGAGTCCCGCGAGCTTTGCATACTTCTTGACGACGAGCGCGACGGATTTGTCGTTGAGCTGGCTGTTTCGGAGCGTATGTGTCTTGGTGAAAGGACGGAAGAGAGGCCCTGCCTTGAGGGAGGTGGCATGGATCCAGCCTTCTACCGCACGGACGGCACAGATTTCCTCGTCAGGGGCATAGGGGATTGCGATCGTTGTGCCATGTCCGAGCTGGTCGCCCTTGGAGTGCGCGATGAAGATTGCCATGCCTTCGTGTGAAAAGGAAAGGTCTTCCAGTTTGACGCGCACTAGCTCGGAACGGCGGAATGCACCAGCAAAGCCAAGAAAGATCAATGCCTTGTCGCGCTTTGATACGATATCATCACCGAAGCAGTCGGCGAGCAGGTAGAGGGTTTCCATGAGAATCGGCGCTTTGCCGCGCTGAAAGGTGCCTTTTTCGCGGCGAATCGATGCCATTGCCGCACGTACCATGCCGTCTTTTGCTGGATTTCGTTCACTTGGGAATCCCGCGGCAATATGGTTTTCCGAGATGGCGGTCACGCGTCGTGCAACGGTATTTGCTTTCGCATTGTCGGCGAGGTCATTGATGTAGTTGACGATTGTCTCGGGCGCGGCGGGCAGCGCGGTCTCTCCTTGGTAAGCGCACCAATCCGAAAAGTCACTCCAGTCCGAGGCGTAGGCACGCAGTGTGTTGTCTGCCTTCGATTTGCGCAGGCGGCGCTTCGCCTTTTCCGTGAGGCGGCTATTCGCATCGGTTTGAATGTTTTTTATCAGCATGAAATCGGATTTTGCATTCATGGCTTGCATTTCTCCCATACTATTTGATGGATTCATTATAAGGCAGGTCGCCCCATTTGCAAAGCGGAAAATCGAAACGAAGGTTTTGGCGGATTGTCAATCATGTGTTACACTGAGCCAGATCCCTTCCAAGAGTTGCAAACGTAGAATTTGTATGATAGAATGTTTGCCGTGAATGGCGATGAAGAAGAGGAGTACGTCATTAGGATGTTTTAGAGAGAAGGCGTTTGGTGCAAGTCTTCGCATTCTGTGATGGAAGGTCGCTTTGGAGCTGCTATGCCCTCAAAACGGCGTAGCCGTCGACGACGTTACCGTGAGAGTCTTGGATTTTTCCGGGAGAAGATTGGTGGTACCACGAAAGCGTACGCTTTCGTCCTTTTGGACGAAAGCGTTTTTGTGTTTGTTTTAGGAGGGAAAAATGTCAGAACGAGAAAAATGCCAACATAATGTTCCGAAAGTCTACGATCCGCAGTCGTTTGAAAAGAAATGGTATACTTACTGGGAAGACAATAAACTGTTTCATGCAGAAGTTGCAAAAGACAAGAAACCGTACAGTATGGTCATTCCACCGCCCAATGTCACGGGACAGCTTCACATGGGACACGCCCTTGACAATACGCTGCAAGATATTTTGATCCGATACCATCGTATGAAAGGCGATAATGCACTTTGGATTCCGGGCTGTGACCATGCGGGAATCGCAACGCAGGCAAAGGTCGAGAGGGCACTGCTCGAGGAGGGAACGAATCGCTACGAACTTGGGCGCAAAAAATTTTTGGAGCGCGTTTGGAATTGGAAGGAACAATTTGGCAGCCGTATTATGAGCCAGCTTCGTTCACTTGGATCGTCGCTTGATTGGGATCGAGAGCGCTTTACTATGGATGCAGGATGCTCAAAAGCGGTGCGCGAAGTGTTCGTCCGTCTTTATGAAAAAGGACTCATCTACCAAGGACGTCGCATTACGAATTGGTGTCCATCATGCAATACGGCTATTTCCGACATCGAGGTTGAACATGAGACGGAAACTGGCCATCTTTGGCATCTGCGCTATCAAGTTGAAGGCGAAGACCGTTATGTGGAAATTGCAACGACGCGTCCAGAGACGATGTTTGGCGATACTGGCGTCGCCGTGCATCCCGATGATGCTCGCTATATGGACTTGGTAGGAAAGACGCTGATACTCCCCATAGTAAATCGCCGAATTCCACTCTTCGCTGATGATTACGTTGACAAGTCGTTCGGTACGGGTGCCGTAAAGGTCACGCCTGCACACGACCCAAATGACTTTGAGATGGGGCTTCGCCATCATCTTGAAGAAATCAAGGTCATAGAAAACGATGGCACGATGGGCGAGGGTGCGGGAAAATACAAAGGAATGGAGCGCTACGAATGCCGCAAGGCTCTCGTCGCGGAACTCGAATCGCTTGGCGTTCTCGTATCGGTCGAAGATCACGAGCATGCTGTCGGACATTGCTCACGCTGCCATTCGACGATTGAACCGCTCGTTTCAAAGCAGTGGTTCGTTAAAATGGAAAGCCTTGCAAAGCCGGCTATTGCGGCAGTCGAAGACGGACGAATACAATTCGTCCCTGCACGATTTACGAAAACGTACACGAATTGGCTTGAAAATATTCGTGATTGGTGCATCTCGCGTCAGCTTTGGTGGGGGCATCGTATCCCTGCATGGTATTGCGATGATTGTGGAAAGACATCGGTTTCACGAACCGATCTCACTGCATGTCCGCATTGTGGAAGCAAGAACATCCATCAGGATGAGGATGTTCTTGATACGTGGTTCAGTTCGGGGTTATGGCCATTTGAGACACTTGGCTGGCCGGAGCAGACGGAAGAACTCAAGTATTTCTATCCAACGGCGACGCTTGTAACAGGCTACGATATCATCTTCTTCTGGGTCGCACGTATGGTTATGATGGGCTTGGCGTTTGGAAAGGACGTGCCGTTCCGTAAGGTGTTTATTCATGGTCTTGTGCGCGACAGCCAAGGACGCAAGATGAGCAAATCGCTCGGCAATGGCATTGATCCCGTCGAAGTTATCGAGAAGTACGGTGCGGATACGCTTCGCTTCATGTTGATTACGGGAAACACGCCCGGTAATGATATGCGTTTTTATTGGGAACGTGTTGAATCGGCACGCAACTTTGCCAATAAGATTTGGAATGCATCTCGATATATGTTGATGAATTTCGAAGGATTTGATCTTAATTTTATTCCAGAGGAGAACGATTATACGCTTGCAGATCGATGGGTTCTCTCTCGTTATGCACATACAGCACAGGCTGTTACGGAAAGCCTCGACCATTTCGAGCTTGGCGAAGCAGGACGCATGATTTATGAATTTATTTGGAATGAGTTCTGTGACTGGTACATTGAGCTTACGAAGGCGCGTCTATACGATAAGGGAAGGGAGCGTGCTCGTCATACGGCGCTCTATGTACTTTCGTACGTATTGGAGCATACGCTTCGTCTTTTGCATCCGTTTATGCCGTTCTTGACCGAGGAAATTTGGCAGAAAATACCGCGCAGGGCGAAAGAAAAGAGCATTATGGTCACGGCGTGGCCGAGTAATATGGAACGGCATCTCGATGATGCGGCGGAGACGCAGATGACCGCCATTATGGAGACAATCAAAACGGTTCGAAATCTCCGTGCGGAAGTCGGTGCACAACCTGGGCATAAAAGCGAAGTGATGCTGCATTTTGCCGATACTGAACTAGAACCCGTTTTTTCAAAGAATGAGGGGTATTTGCATGCACTCGCTGCAGCAGAGCCCATGACGATCCTATCGACGAAAAATCAGAAGCCAGAAAACGCTCTTGCAGGCGTTGCAGACGGAATCGAAATATACCTTCCGCTCAAGGGACTTATCGATGTGGAGAAAGAAACGGCACGTTTGGAAAAAGAAAAGAGAAAACTCGCAAAGGAAATACAACGCCTTTCAGGAAAACTGGGCAATGAGGGGTTTTTAAAGAAAGCTCCCGCTGCCGTTGTCGAAAATGAACGCGAGAAACTGTCGAGCTATGAAGAGAAGCTTCGTATGATCGAAGCACGCATTACAGAGCTTGCAAAACTTTGATAGGAGCAGTGGCAGATGGATTACGAGGAAGCCATTTCGTATCTCGAAGGACTAAAGATCTTCGGGGTTCGATTGGGACTCACACGGATTACGGAACTTCTCATTCGTCTTGATGTGCCGCAGGAAAAATATCGCACCATTCATGTGACAGGGACGAATGGGAAAGGCTCGGTTTCTTCTATGCTTGCAGGGATCCTGTCACATGCAGGAATTCATACAGGGCTTTACAGTTCCCCGCATCTTGTGTCCTATACAGAGCGGATACAGGTAGATGGAAAGCCAATCGAGGAGAAGGAATTCGCCGCTGGGATTGCCGTGATCAAACGGCATGCGGAATGCATGGTGTTGGATGGGTTTGAGTGTCCGACACAGTTCGAAGTCCTGACGGCACTTGCATTTTACTGCTTTGCACGCTGCCACGTCGAGTACGCCGTAATTGAAGTTGGGCTCGGTGGAACGCTTGATTCGACGAATGTCATTACGCCTACGATTTCCGTCATCACAAATGTCACGTTCGAGCATGCGGATCGTCTTGGCGGAACGATCGAAAGCATTGCGGAAAACAAAGCCGGCATCATCAAAGAGGGCGTTCCGGTCATTACGGCAGCAGAAGGCGTCCCTCTGCATGTAATTCGTCGTGCGGCACGCGATCGGCATGCGAAGCTTTTTATTTACGGAGAGGATTTTCGTACGAAGCTTACGTCGTATGGTCCATACGGGCAAATACTGTCCTTTTCGGCGCCGTCATTCGGACAAGCGGATTTTTCGTATCGTCTGCACCTGCTCGGTATCCATCAGGCAAAGAACAGTGCCGTTGCGATCATGACGATCCTGCTGCTTAGCGAGCGCAGAGTCCCCGTGTCAGTCGAGTCTATGCAAGAAGCATTTCCACACGTCAGATGGCCGGCACGGTTTGAGCACATTCCGTTGGGAGATCAAGAAATTATCGTGGATGGTGCCCATAATCCTGCTGGAACAGACGCCTTGCGCATGAGCTTGGATATGATTTTTCCGACAATGCCTCGGATTTTTTTGCTCGGTATTCTGCGTGATAAGGATATCGATTCGATGCTCGATAGACTGCTTCGTAAAGAAGATGAGGTTGTCGTGACGATGCCAAATTCAGAGCGCGCTGATACGGCAGAGGATTTGGCTAGGCGCGTGCGAAAACGGTGCACATGCATTGAAGTCGAGAAAGAGGAAGAAAAAGCGCTCAGTTTGGCACTCGCACATGCAAGAGGGAAGCTTCTCGTGATGGCTGGGTCACTCTATCTTGTCGGAGGACTTCGGCAAAGATTGTTGGAGCGGAGGCAATGAACGCATGAAAAAAGATGATATTCTAAAGCAGCGGAAAGTGATTGCACACGACCGATGGAAAAAGCGCACACGCGATTTTGCCTTTTTTTCATTGCTTGCAGAAGTCTTTTTCCTTGCGCTTTCCCCTCCGGCAGCAACCGTCTTTATGCTGATTTCTGCATTCGCGACGCTTGTACGGTTTCGCGTAGATGAGACGTTTTCATTTCGACATCTGCCATTTGATGTTCCAGCGGTTCTCTTTATCTTCCTCGCTGGAATTTCTGTTTTCGTCTCGCCGGATCGCGGGTTTAGTTTCTACAATTACTATAATCTGGTAGGGGCTTACGCGGTGACGTATTTTATTGTCGGACAAAATGTTCGATCTACAGCGGATCTGCGAAGTGTCCTTGTTGCGGGTGCCTTCTCAGCCATGATTGTCGTGATTTACGGCTATTATCAATTCGCTTTCGGCATCGACATCACGTCGATGCGCTGGGTAGATGGAAATGCATTTCCTGAATTGCGGAAACGAATATTCTCGACCTGGGAAAACCCAAATATATTAGCCGGTTATCTCGATATCTGCATTTGTCTTGCGTTTGGACTTTTCGTGCATGGCGGAACGAAGGCAAAACGAGTCTTGCTTGGCGTTGCCCTGCTTGCATTCGTGCTCTGTCTTTGTATGACGTATGCACGCGGTGCGCTGCTCGTCATGACAGGGATCTTAGCGGGATACGGGATCCTGCGTGACTGGCGCGTGCTTGTCATTTGTCTTCTGATAGGCGGCGTCCTGCTTGCAGTCGATCCCCTCCTTTATGAGCGACTGGCTTCTGTTTTTACCAAGGTTGATACATCGACTGAAATGCGTTTTGCCTTTTGGGAGAGCACACTGCAGATGATACAGGACCATCCGTTTTTAGGGATTGGTTGGGGGGCTTATTATATGGTTTACCCCGCCTATGATTTTTACATGGGAGGTGCGGATATCCGCATCGTCCACGCGCATAACATTTACCTGAACTATATGGCAGAGATCGGGATTCCGGGCGCAGCAGCGTTCTTTTGGTTCTTTTTCGGCACAATGATTATGGCGCTGCGTTTCATCTTTCGCGCACCGAAGCTGACGGTGTCGGAGATGACGCCGTTTTCTTATACGGAAACAGCTGCAGATGCGGAATTACAACGTGTTGAGCTTACGGTGAAACAAAAAGAAGAGCGAGGTCTCTCTTGGTCGAAAGACATTCAGAGCTGGGAAGACTATCGTCTTTTGGGTGGAGTTTCCCTTGGACTTGGGCTTGCATTCGTTTCGGTTGCGTTAAACGGAGTGACCGATGATCTCTTGTTCAATATTCCTTCTTCGATGTTTCTTTGGCTGATGGCAGCACTTGTCGCGAGCCTTTTCTACATCTATCACGAAATATATGCGGATCGGGAGAAGACTGTGCAGCCATCTGACGACACACCAATGCAGACCGAAACAAAGCAAAATAAATCTGCAGAGGAGGAACAGGAAGAAAAGCAGGAAGCGAACGAAATCCAGACGATGGATGAATCTACTGCTGTGGAATTGAAAGCGAATGAAAAAGGAAAAGGGATTCTGGCAGGGGGCGAATTGAAAGACAAAAGGGAAGTGAAAAGCAAAACGGAAACGAAAGAGAAAGAGAAACAGATATCGGAGGAGATGAATCAACGTGAAAGAACAGAGCAGCATCTCAAAGGCGACCATTGATCGGCTGCCCCTCTATTTTCGTACTTTGCGCATGGTACAGGACGAAGGCTTAGACATTATTTCTTCCGAGGAATTAGGCAGGCGCCTCGGTATTACACCAGAACAAATCCGAAAGGATCTAGCATCCTTCGGGCAATTCGGAAAGAAGGGCGTCGGCTACTACGTCAATGAACTCAAGCGTAACGTCGGAACGATTCTAGGGCTTGACAACCATTGGAATATAGCTGTCATTGGAATCGGACACCTCGGCGCGGCGCTGGCAAACTATCAAAATTTCGTTTCGTTAGGGTTTAATCTCGTCGCGCTTTTTGACCAAGATCCTACCGTGATTGGTTCGACCGTAAATCATGTAAAGGTTGAGGATGTACGCAACTTACAGAAGATCGTTGCTTCGCGTCATATACACATTGGTATTATCGCAGTTCCAGCTGCCTTTGCACAAGAGGTTGCGGATACGCTAGTCAAAGCAGGCATTAAAGGAATTTGGAATTTCGCACCCATCAAAATGAAGGTTCCAGAGACGATGCATATTGTCAATGAGGATTTGTCAATTGGTCTTAGTAGTTTGTCGTATCATATAACTCGAAAGTAAGATGTTCTTCGATTTTTTAAAAGAGTATCTATACGAATCGTTCAAACAGGTGTATCCTTTAAACAGGGAGATACTTCATGGAAAGAAAAAAGGTCGTCGTTGCAATGAGCGGCGGTGTTGACAGCTCACTGACTGCTGCATTGCTGAAGGAGCGGGGCTTTGATGTCATCGGCATCACGATGCGGCTCGCAGACGAAAGCCGCGATTCGTGCGACTCAGATCGCAGTTGCTGCAGCCTGTCGAGTGTAGAGGATGCACGCCGCGTGGCAGCCGTAATCGACATACCGCACTACGTTATAAACTTCAAGGATATGTTTAAGAAATATGTCATTGATTATTTCCTTGCAGATTATGCGGCAGGACGTACACCAAATCCTTGCATTGCATGCAATCGCTACGTGAAATTTGAGGGTTTGTTGAAAAAAGCAATGGAATTTGGCGCGGAATATGTAGCGACAGGACATTACGCACGCATTGACCGAGATGATACGGGACGATATCGACTTCGCAAAGGTCTTGATGGAAAAAAGGATCAGTCTTATGCGCTTTATTATTTGAACCAATTCTCATTATCACATTTTTTAATGCCGCTGGGCGATTATACGAAGGAAGAAACGCGCAAACTGGCCGAGCAGTGCAATCTGCCCGTTGCACATAAGCCGGACAGTCAGGAGATATGCTTTGTTCCGCATGATGATTACCGCGCGTATCTTAGGGCGTACAATCCGGCGTGCCTGCACTCTGGCGATATCGTGGATCAACAAGGTATGGTACTTGGTCAGCATGAAGGTATTCCGTTCTATACGATTGGGCAACGAAAAGGGCTTGGCTTAGCGATGCCTGAACCGCTCTACGTGACGGATCTTGATATGGTGCATAATCGTGTTGTCGTGGGAAGCGGAGACGATGTTTTTGCAAAAGAGCTCGTGGCAAGCGATTTAAATTGGATCGCGATCGATTCACTCGAAAAACCTATTGACGTGATGGCTAAAATTCGTTACGGTAAACGAGAGGCACCTGCTACTGTTCATCGCTATGGAGAGCGTTGTGTGCGAGTGTTGTTTCGGGAAGCGCAACGTGCCATTACACCGGGACAATCCATCGTATTTTATCAAGGGGATTCTGTTCTTGGCGGTGGAGTCATTGAGCAGGCAGAACAGAAAACGCATTTATGAATCAAGTTTTTTACGGAAAAGCAGGGGGATGCTGCTATGGGGAAGAACCTACGGAGAAAGTGCATGTTGGGCGGAGTTATCCTCGTCCTTTTATTCATTGTGGTAGCATATGCGTATTTTCGTGTTTATACGAAGACACCTGAGTATGCGGTAAAGCAAGTGGAGTCCGCTATTGAGACACATGACAAAACCAAATTCTACCGATATGTAAATATGGACAGCGTACTCGATTTATCGTACGATGCATTTGTTGCGGCTCTTATTGAAGCGCAAAATCCGGAAGAATCGGAGGCGAAGGCTGCTATCGAGGATTTTGTGCATATGATGAAAGCACCGCTCATTTCGAGCTTCAAAATGGCTACTGACCATTATATTGAGACTGGTACATGGGAGCAGTCCGCTGATGATGAAAAAAATAAAAAAAATCCTTCGATGAATGTAGAACAGATTTTGGAAAAGACAGGCTTGCAAGAAACGACCTTTCGCGGCATAGACACAGTCGAAGTGGACGATGCGACTGGGACGGCGGTTGCTCATGTACAAGTCTTCCAACAGGAGGCAGACAATACATTTGTTTTTGATGTCAAGCTGGAACGACAAGATTCCGGCGATTGGCAGATTGTGGAGATCACGAACTTCCAAGCGTTCGTCTCTTTTGTCGTAGCAGCGCGCCAAGAGAAGTTGAAAGTGTATGCGGACACGACGGAAAAGATTCAGTCTATACATAACACGGCTATGCTTCGTGCGCAGGATCACTTTATGCAGACATTATCAGACGGAAGTCTCGGAAATGAAGAGACGCGCATGGCATTAAAAAAGCTAATGGAAGAGACGATCTTGCCGGACTGGCAACAGCGAAAGTCTGAGCTTGAGGCTGTCGATGTTCCTGCGGCAGCTCAATCCTTACAGCATTTACGATTAAAGATTTGTGATCTTCACATCGATTATGCAGAGGGATATGCCGCATGGCTTGAAGACAAAAAGGCAGAGACGATTCGTGAAGCAGAGCGCCAACTGAAGCAGGCGCGTACTTTAGAGCAGGAAGAACGGTTCTTAGCACGTCGTATAAGCGGACAAAAATAGACTGAGGAGTGTGTGTTATGACGCTGGATTCCAGCAATGAAACGGTAGCAATTCTCTACGATATTGAAAACGCCCCGTTTGAAATGCTAAACTATACATTGGGGAAGGCTAGACGATATCAGCCTTGCCGAACGATTGTCGTGTCGGATTGGGATTCGACTCCTGAGCAAAAACGATGGGAGAAACTTCTCCGACGTCCTGGATTCACGTTTCGACAAATCAGTCGCACTTTTTTTGGGAAAAATTCCTTGGATTCCGCCCTGTATGATTCCGCACAGATTTTATATCAAGAAGGGGTCCGACGCTATTTTATCATCACGACGGATTCTGATTTTGTCCGTATTGCAGAACTCCTGAACTCGCAGGAGAAATCGTATATCATTGGCGTTGGGACAAAACAGGCGAGCGAAACGCTACGAAACGCTTATGATGAGTTCATTGTCTATCCACCGGAGGAGAACATCAAGGTGAAGAAAGGGACAAAGAGTATAATGGAACAGGCAAAAGAAAATGTGGCGACAAAGGGGAAGACCGTCAAGAAACCAAAGCCGGTAAAAAAGGAATCCGCTGCTATTGCGGAGAAAAAAGCGGAGAACAAGAAAGCGAAAGCAGCGGCGGCGAACCCGCAGAAAAAGAGCACTTCGGTAAAAAAGGAGGAGGCGTCTACAGGAGAGCTTATCGTGCGCTTGCCAAAGACGCTTCGGTCCTCACTTGTTACACGCATGGAAGAAGAGGGCGTGTCGATGAATGAGCTCATTACATATCTTCTTATGCGTGGACTTTCAAAATAGAATACGGTTTTCTTAGGTCGGATCGAGGCGTCTTATCTTATTGACGATACGTCCCTTTCGTGCTATTCTAGGTACAAGAACATAATCAACGCATAGCATTACGATAACCTGTAGTTATTTGATATTGAAAGAAAGACACACTTGTTTTCTTTCGTACCATTGCCTTAGGGATGTTGTGAGAGACTGTGTTTGAGTGTTCGGATATGTACATGTCAAAGTGTTTTTGCCACTGAGGGAGGATTTTTATGATTGATATTCTCGACCGTGTACGAAACAAAGCCTTGCAGTCGAAAATCGTGTCAGCTGAGGAAGCGGCGGCGTATTTCAAGCCTGGCATGAATGTTGCGGCGAGCGGCTTTACGGCTTCGGGATACCCGAAGGCTGTTCCGGTCGCTCTTGCAGAGCGCATGAAAAAGGATCCCTTTACGATCAATCTTTGGACTGGTGCTTCGACAGGCCCGGAGCTCGACGATGTTCTTGCTAAAGTTCATGGCATTAAGAAGCGCCTTCCGTATCAAACAAACAAGCTCTTACGCACGGAGATCAACGAAGGGTTGGTCGACTATCTCGATTTGCATCTTTCGGAATCCGCTCAACTCAGTCGTTGCGGTTATCTCGGTCATGCAGATGTTGCATTGGTGGAAGCGTGCGCGATTACGGAAGAAGGAAACCTTATTCCGACGACCTCTCTTGGCAACACAGCTTCGTATGTGCAAAGTGCGGATAAGGTTATCGTGGAGATCAACGTCACGCAGCCACTCGAACTTGAAGGTATGCATGATGTCTATATTCCAATGGATCCACCGAATCGTCAGCCGATTCCTATCGTCAAGGCAGATGACCGCATTGGCACCCCGTATATTCCGTGTACACCGGATAAGATTCTTTACATCGTGCCCTGTGACGTGCCGGATAAAACTCGTGCCCTTGCAGCAATCGACGAGAATTCCAAGAAGATGTCGGAGATTACACTCGATTTCCTCAAGAAGGAAATCAAAGCGGGACGCATGCCGGAGAATCTGCTTCCGCTTCAGTCTGGTGTCGGCAATGTAGCGAATGCAGTCATTGAAGGATTTGTGGATTCGGATTTAAAGGATTTGACGGTTTATACGGAGGTTATCCAGGATGGCATGCTCGACCTCATCGATGCGGGCAAGCTGAACTTTGCTTCCGGAACAGCGTTCTCACCATCGCCCGAGGGTATGGAACGTTTCTACAAGGATATAGCGAAGTATAAGAAGTATCTGCTTATTCGTCCAGAAGAAGTTTCCAACAGCCCGGAGGTTGTCCACCGCCTTGGCGTCATTGCCATGAATACGGCCATCGAGGTCGACATTTACGGCAATGTCAATTCGACACATATCACGGGCACGAAGATGATGAATGGCATTGGTGGCTCGGGTGATTTTGCGCGCAATTCGTACTTGACGATTTTCTATACACCGTCTATTGCAAAGGATGGAAAGATCTCAGCCGTTGTTCCGTTCTGTTCCCATATTGACCATACGGAGCACGACATTGACATCATCATTTCTGAGCAGGGCATTGCGGATCTTCGCGGCAAAGCACCGCGTGATCGTGCCATGGAGATCATCAACAACTGTGCGCATCCGGATTACCGTCCTATGTTGCTTGATTATTTCAATCGTGCAAACGAGCTGACGGGACATGCACACACGCCGCATCTCTTAAAGGAAGCGCTATCCTTCCACGAGCGCTTCGTCGAGACGGGTTCGATGAAATAAGTTTTTAACGGATGCCTTGTCACTAAGGCGTTTGTTCATGCAAATCATATTAGAATTGAAGAAAAGCAGGAGGAATCTCTATCATGAGCAATGAGAAAATCCAAGCTGAACTCGCAAAATACGAGGCAAGCGTAGAAAAGGCAATCGCCCGTTTCCCAGAACGTCCACATCTGCCGAAGCAGCGCCTTTATACGCCACTCGACATTAAGGATACGGACTATGCAGATGAGCTCAGTTTCCCTGGTATCTATCCGTATACGCGCGGTGTGCAGCCGACAATGTACCGTGGTCGCTTTTGGACGATGCGCATGTACGCAGGCTTTTCGACAGCGGAAGAATCGAATAAGCGTTACCGCATGCTGATTGAAACGGGTGCTACAGGACTTTCCTGCGCATTCGATCTTCCGACGCAGATCGGTTACGATTCCACAGATGCAATCGCAGAAGGCGAAGTCGGAAAAGTCGGCGTTGCGATCGACTCGCTTGCAGACATGGAGACTCTTTTCGATAAGATTGATCTCGGCAAAGTATCGACCTCGATGACGATCAATGCACCGGCATCGGTCTTGCTTGCCATGTATATTGCTGTCGCAGAGAAGCAGGGCGTTTCTGCTGACCAGCTTCGCGGTACGATCCAGAATGATATTCTGAAGGAGTATGCAGCCCGTGGCACGTACATTTTCCCGCCGCGCCCATCCATGCGTCTCATTACGAATATCTTTGAATATTGCTCAAAGAACGTACCAAAGTGGAACACGATTTCTATTTCCGGCTACCACATTCGTGAGGCGGGTTCGACTGCAGCGCAAGAGATTGCGTTTACGATTGCAGATGGTATTGCATACTGCGAAGCTGCGATCAAGGCTGGACTTCATATCGACGACTTCGCAGGCCGCCTCTCCTTCTTTTGGAATGCGCACAACAACGTCCTCGAAGAGGTTGCGAAATTCCGTGCTTCCCGCCGTATTTGGGCGAAAGTCATGAAAGAGCGTTTCCATGCAGAGAAGCCGAAGTCGATGATGCTCCGCTTCCATACGCAGACGGCTGGCTCGATGCTTACGGCGCAGCAGCCGAACAATAACATCGTCCGCGTTGCACTTCAGACGGCGGCAGCTGTTATGGGCGGCACGCAGTCCCTGCACACGAATTCCCGCGATGAGGCACTTGCGCTTCCGACGCAGGAATCGGTTACGATTGCACTTCGCACGCAACAGATCGTTGCTTATGAAAGTGGTCTTGCCGATGTCATCGATCCGCTCGCCGGTTCCTATTATGTTGAGTCTATGACAAATAAGATCGAAGCAGAGGCATGGGACTATATCAAAAAGATCGATGAGATGGGCGGCGCAGTTGCAGCAATTGAAAAAGGATACATCCAAAAAGAAATCCAAGATAGTGCTTACAAGTGGCAGATGGATGTTGAATCCGGTGCCAAGACAATTGTCGGCGTCAACAAGTTCCAAATTGAAAACGAAGAACCTCCAAAGGACCTTCTGAAGGTAGATGCATCGGTTGGTGAACGTCAGAAGGCGAAGGTCGAAGCGATGAAGGCAAAGCGTGACAACAATGCTGTAAAGGCGGCGCTTGCCGACCTCAAAAAGGCCTGCCAAGACGAAAATGAGAACCTCATGCCGCATATTCTTGCTGCCGTCAAGACGTACGCTACGCTCGGCGAGATCTGCAACGTCATGCGCGGAGTTTTTGGCGAATACGAGGCTCATGTCAGCCTCTAACCGGTGCGTAACGAACGATGGAATTCGCGATTGTGCGATAATGGAGGTAATTCAAAATGGAAAAAAAGATTCGCGTATTAGTTGCTAAGCCGGGCCTTGACGGGCATGACCGTGGTGCAAAGGTCGTCGCACGTGCTTTGCGTGATGCAGGGTTCGAGGTCATTTATACGGGGTTGCGTCAGACGCCGGAGCAGATTGCCGAGGCAGCATTGCAGGAGGATGTCAACGTTGTCGCAATGAGCATTCTTTCTGGCGCACACCCGCATCTTTTCCCGAAGGTTGTCGACCTTGTTCGAGAGAAAGGGATGAAGGACGTCTTGATCATTGGCGGCGGTGTTATCCCTGAGGCAGATATTCCCGCGTTGAAAAAGGCCGGTGTTTCGGAAGTCTTCACGCCAGGCACGCCGACGAGTGCGGTGATTGACTTCATCAAGGCGAACGTCAAAGCCTAAAAAGCATAGGGCAGGGATAGGGCATGGCATGTGGAGCGGTGACGCTCTTGGTTCGTCTCTGTTTCTGCCTTTTGAAATACGCTGTGGTTTCACACGAAAGGA
Organism: Mitsuokella sp. oral taxon 131 str. W9106; assembly: GCF_000469545.1. Classification (GTDB taxonomy): domain Bacteria; phylum Bacillota; class Negativicutes; order Selenomonadales; family Selenomonadaceae; genus AWVT01. Next base: position 149,118 of record NZ_KI273057.1, read on the forward strand.
AGGATTCGCATGGACATTGCAAGGGAACTTCTCGCAGGCAATCGGCTAGCACTTTCGCGTGCAATTACAGCAATCGAGAACGAGTACCCAGAAGCAAATACGATTATGAAACAAATCTATCCGCATACGGGTAACGCCTACGTGCTTGGTATCACAGGGCCACCTGGAGCGGGGAAAAGCACGCTGACGGATAAGCTTGCGCGTGCCTATCGTGCAAAAGGAAAAACCGTCGGCATTGTGGCAGTAGATCCAACGAGCCCGTTTACTGGCGGCGCAATCTTGGGGGATCGTATTCGAATGAATGGCCTTACCCTCGACGAGGGGGTATTCATTCGGAGCATGGGGACGCGTGGAAGTCTCGGTGGCTTATCGCATAAGACGGCGGACGCAGTCAAGGCGATGGATGCGTTCGGAAAGGATATCGTCATCGTTGAAACAGTCGGTGTAGGACAGTCTGAGGTAGATATCGTAAAGGCCGCTGATACGACGATGGTCATTTTGATTCCTGGCATGGGCGATGATATACAAGCGATCAAAGCGGGCATTCTTGAAATTGGCGATTTATTCGCTATCAATAAGAGTGATCTCGATGGTGCAGATAAACTCGTACGTGAAATTAATATGATGCTCGATCTCGATTCTTTGATGACGGACTGGCGCCCCCCTATCCAAAAGGTCGTAGCTAACCAAAACGAAGGAATCGAGGAGCTTCTTGTTCGTATTGCAGAACATCGTGCTCATATCGACAAGAGCGGTGAACTTGCAAGACGCCGCACGAAGCGGACACGCGATGAGATGCTAGATATTCTTTCTGCGCATATCGGCACGTATATCAAACAGCGTATCGTTGATACAGGACGGCTGGATGCATACGTTGATCAGATCAAGCGGCGCGAAACCGATCCATATACGGTCGTTTCGGAATTGATGCAAGAGATGTTGCAGTCTTGATGTACAAGATGCAGCGCAGTGTAAAAGGAGGAATTTCATTATGTTTAAGGTTCTAGGTGTAGATCATATTGGTATTGCTGTATCGGACCTGAAAGAGGTTAGCTCGTTTTGGACGGAAGCATTGGGCCTTCCTGCAAACGGCGAGGAGACGGTAGCAGAGCAGAAGGTTACGACAGGATTTTTCCCGACGCCGAACGGCAGTGAGATCGAGCTTTTGGCAGCGACGGAAGATTCTTCGCCGATTGCAAAGTTTATTGAAAAGAACGGTGGCCGTGGCGGCATTCAGCACATTGCGCTACGTGTTGACAATCTCGAAGCTGCACTTGCTGATCTCAAGGCAAAAGGCGTTCGCCTCATCGACGAGAAGCCGCGCAAGGGTGCAGGCGGTGCGAATATCGCATTCGTGCATCCGAAAGCATCGCATGGTGTCCTCCTCGAACTTTGTCAGCGTGACTAATGTCAGTCTATGACATCGCCTTGTAAATCGTCTTGCTTTTTTTCTTGAAATAAGGCAAAATAGGACTTGCAAGAGCGACTTGCTTTTTAGGAGGTATATGATGGCTACAGTTCAGGAAAAGATCGCGTTGATGCATGCGAAAAAGGAACATATCATGCAGGGCGGCGGTCAGGCACGAATTGACAAGCAGCATGCAAAGGGAAAAATGACAGCGCGTGAGCGCATCGAGATGCTCTTCGATGAAGGCACGTTTGTCGAACTCGATATGTTCATGAAGCATCGTTGCACGAATTTCGGTCAGGAAAAGAAAGAACTTCCAGGCGAGGGCGTCGTTACGGGCTACGGTACAATTGACGGTCGTCTCGTTTATGCGTTTGCTCAGGACTTTACGGTAGAAGGCGGATCACTCGGCGAGAAGCATGCACATAAGATTTGGAAGGTCATGGATCTTTCCATGAAGATGGGCGCTCCTTGCATCGGAATCAACGATTCGGGTGGCGCACGCATTCAGGAAGCGGTAGATGCACTTTCTGGCTACGGCGGAATTTTCTATCGTAATACGGCTGCATCCGGTGTCGTTCCACAGATTTCTGTCATCATGGGGCCGTGTGCAGGTGGTGCGGTTTACAGTCCTGCGATTACAGACTTCATCTACATGGTGAAAAAAACGAGCCAGATGTTCATTACGGGACCTGCTGTTATCAAGTCGGTCACGGCAGAGGAAGTCACGGCTGAAGCTCTTGGCGGCGCAATGACGCACAACACGCGCAGTGGTGTTGCACATTTCGCAGCAGAGAATGAAGAAGACTGCATCAAGCAGATTCGCTATCTCCTGTCGTTCCTGCCTAGCAACAATATGGAAGACGCGCCTATTGTGGAAACGGACGATGATCCAGATCGTCAGGACGAGAGCCTGAATACGATCATTCCAGATAACCCAAATGCGCCGTATGACATGAAGGACGTGATCCGTTCCATCGTCGATAATGGTGAGTTCTACGAAGTTCATGAGTATTTTGCAACAAACATCATTTGCTGTTTTGCCCGTTTTGATGGGCGGACCGTCGGTATTATTGCGAACCAGCCGAATGTTATGGCAGGCTGCCTCGACGTTGATGCGTCGGATAAGTCGGCGCGGTTCATTCGCTTCTGTGATGCATTTAATATTCCGCTTCTCAATCTCGTTGATGTTCCGGGCTTCTTGCCAGGCGTTGATCAGGAGCATAACGGTATTATTCGTCATGGTGCGAAAATGCTTTATGCATACAGTGAAGCGACTGTTCCGAAGATTACGGTCATCACGCGCAAAGCCTATGGCGGTTCTTATATTGCGATGTGCAGCCGAGAGCTTGGTGCGGATCAGGTTATGGCATGGCCTACGTCTGAAATTGCTGTTATGGGACCTGCAGGTGCGGCCAATATTATCTTCCGTAAGGATCCGGATAAGGAAGCGAAGACGGCAGAGTATGTGGAGAATTTCGCTACGCCGTACGTTGCAGCAGAACGCGGTTACGTCGACATGGTCATCGATCCAAGCGAAACGCGTCCACGCATCATTACGGCATTGAATGCGCTTGCAAGCAAACGTGAAGTCGGCCCTGCTAAGAAGCATGGCAATATTCCGCTTTGATTGGCAGGAGGCTTGATTCGGATGAAAACAGAAGCACAAGAGGTTCGTCCTGAGGTCGTAGCAGCAATTACGGCCGCCGTCCATATGATGTCAGGCGATAGAGTCATTGCCGTGCGCATCAAGCGCAGCGATGTATGGGCGATGATAGCACGTGGGGGCAGGCACTGATTTTTTTACACGCGAAGGTTTTCTATTAGGAGGAATTTTTCATGAAGAAGTTTAATATCTCAGTCAATGGAACGTCCTATGAGGTTGAAGTCGAAGAAGTTAAGTCGAAGGCTGCTGCACCTGCTCCAAAGGCTGCTGCACCTGCTCCGAAGGCTGCACCTGTACCATCTGTGGCACCGAAAGCTGCTGTCGCTGCTGCAGCTGGTGAGCACTCCATCGATGCTCCGATGCCGGGCAAGATCGTCAAACTTGTCGCAGAAGAGGGGCAGGCCGTCAAGGCTGGCGATGTCCTTCTGATTCTCGAGGCAATGAAGATGCAGAATGAGATTACGGCTGATGCAGACGGCACGGTCAAGACGTTCAACGTATCGGCAGGTCAAAGCGTTAAGGTACATGATTCGCTCGTAATACTTGGCTGATATGAAGTAAATCGTGCGATATGAAAACGGATTCAGGTAGTTTATCTGAATCCGTTTTCTTTTTCCTTGCACGTATTTGAAAGGTTGACAACTTTTTTGTTCATGCGCTAAAATAGTTAAAACGAAATGAAGAAAGTAGACGAGTAGAGGAGTTTCTTATGCCAAACAATCAGACGATAGAGAATGAAGATGTCGTCGTTATCATTACCGATGAGGAAGGTCATGAGTATAAATACTTAGAGGAAATGATTATTCCAGTAGGAGGTGAAAAGTTTGCTTTGCTCGTAGGAATGCATGATGAAGATCATTCGGGGCATACCTGTGATTGTGGCTGTGCGGAAGAAGATGAGGATGTCATCATCGCAAAGATTATTTTAAACGAGGATGGTCACGAAGAGTACATTGAACCATCTGACGAAGAGTTTGAAATAGTTCAAGAGGCTTATGATGCATTAGTAGACGAGGCTGAAGAAGAATAAGATGAAGGAAAGGCTGCTTTCGAAAAATGATGGCGGTCTATTTCTTTATGCAGAAAGACGCTTTGTGCCATGGTAAAGCAGGAGGCATTTGCTTGGAACCGAAACTTTTGAAACTTAAAGAATGGATACAGCATAAGCTTCAGGAAGAGAACGAAAATGACCGAATCAATGTGTTCCTAAAAAAAATAGCGGATTTTTCCGATATGATGACGTGGAAACGCTGGGCAATATTTGGGGCTATTTTATTCGCTTTTGCCATGGCAACATGTTTTTTTTCCTTTGGAACGATACACCATCGTACTAGTCTAAGTGAAAATCAAAAGATTTATGTTCGCGTAACCTCCGGCATGTCAGCGCGCGCTTTAGGTGAAAAACTAAGCTCTCTAGGCGTTATCCATAACGGACTGCATTTTTGGTTGCGGGCAAAATTCGAGGGATATGCAAGCCAATTCAAAGCGGGAATGTACGCATTTGAACCAGAGATGGACGAAGCGATCGTATTGGAAAAACTTGTATCGGGAGAAACAACTTCTGTCAAGTTTACGATTCCAGAAGGTTTTGGCATCAAGGAAATTGCGGAACGGCTAGCAGAAGAAGGACTTGTAAACAAAACCGATTTTTTGGAACGCGCGAAAAATTTTGCTCCTTACGATTATATGAAAAAAGAGCCGAATGTCCGCTATGCAGCAGAAGGCTATCTTTTTCCCGACACGTATGAGCTTCATGATGAAGTGAATGCTTCTGCCATTATGAAAATGATGGCAGAAGACTTTGATGCGCGTCTTACACAAGATATGAGAGATTGCGCATCTGAAAAGAATCTTTCCATCCATGATTTAATTACATTAGCGTCCTTGGTTGAAAAAGAGGCTCGTTTTGATGCAGATCGCCCCATTATTGCACAAGTCTTTTTGAAGCGATTAAAAATAGGTATGCCACTCCAATCCGATACGACGTTGCAATATCTTATGGATGCACCGAAAGAAGACGTCTCAATCCATGATACGAAAATTGAATCACCGTATAATACCTATCAGAACAAAGGACTTCCGCCAGGACCGATCGCAAGTCCCGGCATGAAATCGATAGAGGCAGTCCTACATCCGTCCGATACCGATTATTTATACTTTGTTGCGGATCATTCCGGCCATAATCATTATTCTCGTACGTACGCTGAGCATTTATCGGTTGTCGATCGCGTGCGCTAAGGATTTTTACGATGCTACAAAATTTATTTCTCGAAATGGAAGAGTTTGCGAGCATACGACGCATTCCTATTATACGAGCAAATGAACGAGATGTATTCTGCCGGTTGATTCGAGAAGCTAACGCACATCGAATTCTTGAGGTTGGAACTGCTATCGGGTATTCTACCCTTCTGCTAGCAAAGGAAAGTCCTAAGGATGTGCATATTACGACGGTAGAAAAAAATAAGAAGCGCGCGGAGCAAGCAAGATCTTTTTTTCGGAAATCTCCTTATGACAGTCAAATTCGGCTATGCGTTGGCGATGCGAGTTCCCTTTTGACGACGCTCGATGAATCGTATGATCTTGTCTTTTTAGATGCTGCAAAAGGACAGTATGTAGACCATCTTGCGAAAGTTTTGCCACACCTTGCATCTTCCGGTTTGATTTTAGCGGACAATGTGTTATTTCGCGGCTATGTATTTGGAAATGAATCTGTACCGCGACGCTTTCGAACGATTGCAAAGCGTCTTCGCAAATATATCAAACTTGTTCAGGAAATCCCCGGATTTGAAACGGATATTATCGCAGATGGAGATGGATTAGCAGTAACTCGTTGGGAAAGAAAGGCGTTTCATGCAGAAGAAACCAGAACTTTTAGCGCCTGCAGGCAATTTTGAAAAGATGAGAATGGCGATATTGTACGGAGCAGATGCAGTCTATCTTGGAGGGAAGTCTTTCGGTCTTCGCGCACTCGGAGGAAATTTTGATCGGGAGGAACTTCGAGAAGCGGTGACGTACGCACATGAACATGGGAAAAAGGTTTATGTGACGGTAAATATTTTTCCGCATAATGCGGATTTGGCAAGCTTGCCTGACTATTTGCTGTACCTGAATAAAATTCACGTCGATGCTCTTCTCGTAGCGGATTTAGGTGTGTTTTCCTTTTGCCGAACATGGATTCCAAATATGGAAATTCATATCAGCACACAGGCGAACAATACAAATTGGGCGACGGTCAATGCATGGAAGGATCTAGGCGCAAAGCGTGTTGTTCTGGCACGTGAAATGTCTATGGAGGAAATTCGGACGATTCGCAAAAAATGTGATGTTGACTTAGAACTTTTTGTTCACGGAGCAATGTGCATATCGTATTCTGGGCGATGCTTGCTGTCTAATTATTTTACAGGACGCGACTCAAATCGCGGGAATTGTGCACAGTCTTGCCGCTGGAAGTATTCTTTGGTCGAGGAAACACGACCAGGAAAGTATTTCCCGATTGAGGAGGATGAGCGTGGTACCTATATCATGAATTCGAAAGATATGTGTCTTTTGTCGTACCTTTCGGACGTTATTGAAACAGGGGTCAACAGTTTAAAGATTGAGGGACGAATGAAAAGTATCCACTACGTTGCGAGTGTAGTTCGGACGTATCGATCTGCAATAGATGCTTACTATAAAGATCCCGCTCATTTTACCGTGCGGCAAGAATGGATTGAAGAGCTGGGGAAGGTATCCCATAGACCATACACGACCGGTTTTTATTTCCATAAACCAACGGAAAAGGATCAGCTTTATGGAAATTCATCGTATGAACAGAGTTCTGACTTCGTGGGACTTGTACTTGCTTATGATACGACCAGCGGCTATGCAACAGTAGAGCAGCGAAATAATATGAAAGTGGGGCAGAAGATCGAATTCTTCCAACCGCATGGCGAACTCTTTCATCAAACGCTTGCCGATATGCGAGATGAGGATGGTGCTTCGATTGACATTGCACCACATCCACAGCAAATTATTCGTATTCACATGGAGCATCCAGTAGAACCGTATACGATTCTACGTCGTAATCTTACTATTGGGCTATAGTATATGCAGAAAGGATAATATTCATGGAAGAATTGGTTCGTTATTTTGGCACGGCAGAGGGGCGCGTGCAGGGAGTAGGCTTTCGTATGTTTGTGCAGCAGCACGCAATGGAGCTAGGGCTTACGGGATGGGTTCGCAACATGGAGGATGGGAGCGTCACGATGGAGATACAGGGAAGACAAGAAAAGATTGATCGCCTGACAGACTTCATCCGTCAAGGCAACTTCTTCATTCGAGTAAGTAGCCTGTCGCTTGAAAGCCGCAGTGTTCTTCCAAATGAAGACCGTTTTGTCGTTCGTTACTGAAAGGAGCTGTCATGGCAAAGGTACTCGTATTAAATGGTCCAAACCTTAATATGCTTGGAGCGAGAGAGCCGGAAATATATGGAAACAGAACGCTTTCAGATATCCATGAGCGAATGAAAAACCGTGCAAAGGAAGCAAGAATAAGAATAGACTTTTTTCAATCCAATCATGAGGGCATACTGATTGATGCAATTCAAAAAGCAAATCATGTATATGATTTTATTATTTTTAATGCAGCAGCATTCACGCATTACAGTATAGCAATCCGCGATGCAGTTGCAGCAATCGATGTTCCCGTCATTGAAGTTCATATTTCCAATATTCATCAACGTGAGGAATTTCGTCATACTTCCGTCATTGCTCCTGTTGCACTCGGACAGATTTGCGGGCTTGGAGAAGAAAGTTATATGGCGGCGCTGGAAGCTGTTATTTATAAGCTAAAACAATAAAAGTGGAATAGGAGATGTATTTCATGAATGTATTTCGATTAAATGCGCTTCGCAAGTGTATGGCTGATAAAAATCTTGATGGAATTCTTGTGACGAAAGAAGTCAATCTTCACTATTTCAGCGGATTTCGCGGAGATGATACGACGTTGATCATCACAAAAGATAAGGCACTCCTTATAACAGACAGCCGTTATAAGGAGCAAGCTGAAGCAGAAGCGCCCTTGTTCGATATTATGGAACAAAAAGAAGGACTTCTTCGAAAGACAGTGGAAGAGATCAAGCTACTTGGATGCAAAGCAGTCGGATTTGAAGGAAACGCACTGCATTACGATGATTATGCCGCACTCGTCAAAAACCTGCAAGGTATTGCATTTAATCGTTCCGTTCATTTGGATGTGCTTCGACAGATTAAAGATGCAGATGAAATTCGTCTCATCCGTAAAGCGTGTGAAATTGCAGATATTGCTTACCGAGACATCCTTGATTTTATCCGCCCCGGTATAACGGAGATTGCTGTCGCTGCACGGCTAGAGCACATTATGCGTGAAGCAGGAGCGGAGAAAACATCGTTTGATACGATTGTGGCTTCTGGACTTCGCGGCAGCATGCCGCATGGAGCCGCGACGAATAAATTGATCGAGGTTGGCGATTTCGTAACGATGGACTACGGCGCGAGGTACCAAGGCTATTGTTCCGATACAACACGTACGGTTTGTATCGGACAGGCGACCGAACGACAACATCAGATATACGAAACCGTTTTAAGCGCACAGGAAGCGGCACTGGCGGTCATTGCGCCAGGAAAGTCGGGAAAAGAAATCGACTCTGTCGCGCGGAAGCGTCTCGCTGAAGATGGAGTGGAACAATACTTCGGTCATGGGCTAGGCCATAGTCTAGGACTTGAAATTCACGAGGAGCCACGTCTTTCAAAATCCAGCAAATGTGAGAGCCTGCAGCCCGGTATGATCATTACGGATGAACCGGGAGTCTATATCCCCGGCTGGGGAGGGCTTCGTATCGAAGATACCGTTTTAGTTACCGATTTTGGAAGTGAGCGTCTGACAAAGTCAGACAAGCATCTTATTGAAATTCAATAAAAAGACCCTTTTGTAATGTGCTTGATTTTGGTTCATACATTACAAAAGGGTTCTTTTCCATATGGTTTTTAATGCGCACCACAGGTCCCGACATTCGTATATGCAGTTTTATTTGTGAGTCCCATATCGTGAAGCATTTGCATATCTTCTTTTATGGTGGTGCCTGATGTTGTCAGCATATTCCCTGTAATTGAGGCGGATGCACCAGCACGAAGCGCTACAGCACCGTTATGAGGAAGCAGTTTGCGTCCTGCAGCAAGCCGAATGTTTGCGGTCGGATTAATAAATCGGAAGATGGCGATTGTGCGTAAAATTTCTTCTGAAGAAAGAGGGGCTTGTCCTTCCATTTCCGTTCCTGGGATAGCCATCAATGCATTGATGGGGATGGATTCAATAGATAGCTCCGCAAGCGAAATGGCCATATCCATTCGATCTTCCCATGTTTCGCCCATACCAATAATTCCTCCTGAGCAGACACATAACCCTTCTGCCTGAGCTGATTTTATCGTACGAATTCGATCCTCGTATGTATGCGTGGTACAGATATTGGGAAAGAAGCGACGGCTGGTTTCGATATTATGATGGTAACTGGTTACACCGGCAGTGCGAAGACGGTGTAACTGTTCTCTTGATAGAATCCCATGGGATGCGCACAGGTCAATGGATAAGGTCTGGTTCATTTCCTTATAAACTGCGAGAGCCTTTTCAAAATCCGATCCGGAAAGTGCACGTCCAGAAGTTACGAGTGAAAATCGATTTGCTCCTGCTTCTTGATTCGCACGTGCATTCGCGAGAATCTCTTCTTTTGGAAGAAACGCATACTCATCAACGCCGGTATGGTGACAGGCCGCCTGTGCACAGTATTTGCAGTTTTCTCCACAGCGACCACTACGTGCATTTATGATGGTGCATAAATCAATATGATTTCCACAAAAGTGAGTTTGCAGGCGAAGCGCACCTTCCTGCAGGACGGGAAGCGATTCAGTCAGAAAAAAAGACATATCATCGGTTCGCTTTAGACGAAATCCAGCAATGATCCGATCAACTAAATCAGATATATTGGTCACTTTCATAAAAAACCTCGCAATCAAAAAAACCATTCATTATAAGAATTTTTATTCATTATAAGATTTATGTACGGTATTGTCAATCTCTTCGCCGATTTTATTGACGGTATCATGACGCCTTGACTTCTGTGACTGATACGATAAAATGATGCTATAACGACGTTCTTTTTAGAATAAGGAAAGAATAGGTGAATCAAGCTTTTGCATCAGGCTTTGGAACAACAGGTTTTTTTTGAAGATCATAAAGAAGCGTATTCTCTTTTAGGGGAACGAGACGAGTTCCTGCAAGTGTTTCGTGAGAATTTCGAATGCCAATTTGTGACTCGTGGAGATGTACTTGAGATACGTGGTGAAGGCGTACAAGTAGATATGGCCGCACGTGTCATGGAAGAACTTCAATACCTCTATAGACAGGGAACCCCCATCACGATGCATGAAGTTCGGTACGGTGTCGGTCTTATGAAGGGCGGAAAAGGGGAAGTGCTCCATACACTATTCGGTGACACGATTTTAGTGACTTCACGCGGTCGTCATATTCGTCCGAAAACATTAGGGCAGCGTCTATATATCGATGCAATCCGTCACAATGGGATCACCTTTGGAATCGGTCCCGCCGGCACTGGAAAAACCTATCTCGCCGTCGTAATGGCGGTCGCAGCGCTCCGCAATAAAGAGGTGCGCCGAATCATTTTGACACGTCCAGCCGTTGAGGCCGGGGAACGTCTTGGCTTTCTTCCTGGCGATTTGCAAGAGAAGGTAGATCCATATCTTCGTCCACTGTACGATGCACTTCAAGATGTGCTAGGGATGGACAATTATCAAAAAATCATGGCGAAACGTCTCATTGAAATTGCTCCTCTTGCCTATATGCGTGGTCGTACCTTAGAGGATGCCTTTGTTATTCTTGATGAAGCGCAGAATACGACAGGCAAGCAGATGAAAATGTTTTTGACGCGGTTTGGGTTTGGCTCACGTATGGTTGTGACTGGGGATTTGAGTCAGGTTGATTTACCGCGCGGAGCATCGAGTGGTCTTCGAGAAGCTAGTTCCGTACTAAAAGATGTCAAAGGGATAAGCATTGTCCACATGGCTCCTGCTGATGTGATTCGTCACGATGTTGTTACACGAATCGTGGAGGCGTATGGAAAATATGAAGAGCGAAAAAAGCGCATCAAAATGAAATGTACGGAACAGGAGCAGATATCATGAATGTTATCATCAGCAACTATCCGGAAGAGCTTTCTTTCCCCCTCGATTATACTGAAAATGTAAAACTAGCTGCAGAGATGGTAGGAAGATTATATGATGTATCGAATGCCGAAGTCAGTGTGACACTGACGAATGATGCCTATATCCATACATTAAATCGAGATTATCGCGGCGTTGATCGTCCGACCGATGTGCTGTCGTTTGCTTTCAATGAGAGCGAAGAGCCTTCTATTACTGGCGGAAATGCACTGAACGTACTTGGTGATCTTGTGATATCCATTGAGCGTGCGGAAGAACAAGCAAAAGATTTTGGACATAGCATGCAACGTGAAATCTCTTTTCTGACGGTGCACGGCATGCTGCATCTTTTGGGCTACGATCACATGGAAGAGAAAGAACGAGAGAAAATGGAAGCAGAACAGCGTTTCGTCATGGACAAAATGGGAATCGCGAGGGATTAGATATGGAACGGAAAGAAACGCATAAATCCGGCTTTATCGCTGTGATTGGTCGTCCAAACGTTGGAAAATCCACGCTTGTCAACACACTTATCGGTCAAAAGATTGCGATTATGAGCGACAAGCCACAGACAACACAAAATCGCATCCTCTGCATACTGACCGAGCCGGATGCGCAGTATATCTTTCTCGACACGCCAGGAATCCATAAGCCAAAACATAAACTAGGCGAATACATGGTAAAGGCGGCGGAAGGGACACTCAAAGAAGTCGATGCGATCCTTTTTGTAGTAGATGCAACGGAAAAGATGGGCGTTGGAGAACGATACATATTGAAACGTTTGCAAGCAACGAAGAAACCGGTCGTTCTCGTTGTCAACAAAATCGACTTAATTGAACGTAAGCAGGCACTTCCTATCATAGCCGGGTACACAGCCGTATACTCTTTTGCTGGTGTTGTCCCCGTATCAGCGAAAAAGGAGGTCAATCTCGATTCTCTTTTAGACGAATTACGAAAATATCTTCCGATAGGACCGCAATATTATCCAAAGGATATGGTCACGGACCAACCCGAACGACTCATCGTGGCTGAACTTGTGCGCGAAAAGGTACTTCATCTTACACGTGATGAAGTTCCACATGCGATTGCAGTCGAGACAGAAGAAATGACGACACGTTCCAATGGCGATGTCTACATTCGCGTGACCATCTATGTCGAACGCGATTCACAGAAAGGTATCGTCATCGGAGCAAAGGGGGCATTGCTGAAAGAAATCAGTACGTTCGCACGAAAAGATATTGAAATGATGCTGGGAGCACGCGTTTTCTTGGAGCTTTGGGTCAAAGTCAAAAAAGACTGGCGCAATCGTGCAGGCGTATTGCATAATTTGGGGTTTGGAGGCGATGCCTGATGGGGAGGAAAAAAGGTTCCCGTTTCTATCGCAATGTGTCACGTCGCTTCATTAATGGATTGATTCTGCTCGTCCCGCTTGCCATTACATTTTTCGTCGTTGAAGAAACATTGCAATTCACGGAAGGCGTGCTGGGGCGGCATCTTCCATTTTATTTTCCTGGACTCGGCATTATAACAATGCTGATTGGAATTTATCTTGTTGGCTGGCTATCCTCGTATTGGATTATGCGCCGATTTATTCATCTTGGTGAAGTGGCTCTTGGAAAAATCCCTGTTATAAAATTTATTTATAATAGTGTTAAACATCTGTCCACTGCCGTTTTTGAATCAAATAATATGTTCGATCATGTTGTCCTCATACCATATCATCAATCGAAGGCGCTTGGCTTTATCATGGCGGATGTCCCAACCGTGTTGAAGGAAAAATTGGGCGATGATTACGTTTGTGTATTCGTACCATGGAGTCTCAATATGACATCGGGAACAAATCTTTTTGTCAAGAAAAAGGATGTCATTTACCTCGATATAAGCAGTGAATCGGCTCTTCAGTATATGCTGACGGCTGGCGCTGTCATGCCACAGCGTACGATGCCGAATGAACAACTGCAGCCAGGACAGGACGGAACACAGCATGGCACTTTATAAAGCAGAAGGCTATGTCATCGGAGCGAAAAACTGGGGTGAGACAGATCGCATGATGGTGTTCTTCACGAAAGAACGAGGCATCGTAAAGGCAATGGCCTTTGGTTGCCGAAGACCACGCAGTCCTCTTGCGGCAGGAATGCAGATGTTTTCGTTACTCGATATGCAGCTTGCAGAGGGGAAGCGTGTGGACACAGTTCGCCAGTGTGCCATTCGGCATTCGCATCAAACCCTTCGTGAAGACCTCTCCGCTATTGCGTATGCCGCATTCGTCGCAGAGCTTCTTCGTGCATTTTTGCCGGAAGGAGAACCAGAACCTAATGCGTATGAACGATTGGGAAAGATTTTTTCTTCATTTGAGTGGCGAAATCCACGCGTTACGGCGATTGCAGCCGCATTTCAGCTCATGGAATTTACAGGATTGCAACTTCATTATAAATGCTGTGTCCATTGTGCCTGTGCCGTGCATGAAGATGCGTTCTTTTCGATTGAAGAGGGAGGCGTGTTATGTTCGAATTGCCGAGAAAACGGTGCGATTTCGTTCCCAAAAGAACTGCAAACCTTGATTTTGGCACTGCGGGACTTTGATTGGGATACGCATACATCTATTCATATTGCTGCATCGCTTCTTGTGCAAGCAGAACAGATTCTTTTGGCGTACCTTGAACATCTTTTGGGGCGGCCAATGAAATCCTTGCAATTTATTCGGCAGCTCACTTAGAGAGGAAAGTCTAATGCTAAAGATAATCGATGCGCATCTACATGTTGGAGAAGATCCATATTTTGATGAAATTGCCCAAGCTGCAAACCACGAGAACAATATGCAGCATTTGGAAGAACAGTACCGTACGCATGGCATTGTCCATGGTGTAGTCATGGGAAATCTGCCCGTTAGCAACACGCATCCGCAGTATGCATCGTTTCATTCGTATTGTGTGGGACTGGACAGTCGCTTGTATGGACTGGATGATATCCAAGAAAGTCTGCCCTATATAGAACAGCATTTTAACAATCCGAATTGTGTTGGCGCAAAACTTTATCCGGGCTATAGCTACTTTTACATTTCAGATGATAGACTGGCACCACTCTATAAATTGGCGGCTTCTTATAAAAAGCCTGTTGCGGTTCATACGGGACTTACTGCAACGGACAGCGCGCTTCTGAAATACAGCCATCCAATGGTAATGGACGAAGCCGCAACAAAATTTCGTGATGTGCAGTTCGTTATGTGTCATTTGGGAGAGCCTTGGTTCTCGGACGCGATTGCCGTTATGGAAAAAAACCCAAACGTCGCAGCGGATCTCTCCGGCATGCTGGAAGGGAAAATTTCAGACTTTGGGTCTTTTTTGAAAAAGAAGCGATTTTATATCGAAATGCTGAAGGGATGGCTTGCGTATTTGGATTGTTACGAACGTTTTCTGTTTGGAACAGACTGGCCACTGGCTAATCTCGGCGATTACATTGCATTTATAAAGCACGTTATTCCACAAGAGGAATGGGAAAACGTATTTTATCGAAATGCAATTCGTATTTATGGATTGAATCCAGCAATCTTTTTAGTGAAACCAAATGTCTGACGATACACAAAGCCCCAATGGAAGCAAATCCCATCGGGGCTTTTCGTAAGACTCACTTTTGGAGGGCTTCTTTTAGGATGTCTGTCGTTGCCTTTTGCATGATACGCATCATATCCTCAAGCAAGGCATTGTACATATCACCGCCATCGACAACACCGCGACCATTTTCGGTCAAGAAAAATTTCTTTGGGTGCTCCTCCGAATGATAAGCATCATTGAGCTTTTTCGACACGAGCGTCTCAATTTCTTTGTCTGTCATGGATGTCACCTCTTTCCATCAAGTCTCATTTATATAATACGACGTAATGGTGAGATTTCCTTGTTGTTTTCATAGAGTATCTACTTTTTTGTAGGCGTATGGGGACGTGCATGATCTGCATGCATGCTTGACGTAAGGGATGTCGTCTATTATAATATGAAAATACAGTATGATTTCGATGCTTGGAGGGCGTAAGCTAATGATTAACAGTACGGATTTTCGCACGGGGCTCACCATTGAGATCGACGGCGGCGTATGGCAGATTGTCGATTTCCAGCATGTGAAGCCAGGAAAGGGCGCTGCTTTCGTTCGCACAAAGATCAAGAATGTTGAAACAGGCGCTGTTGTTGAGCGCACGTTCAATCCAAATGAAAAAATGCCTGCTGCGCATCTCGAGACACGCAATATGCAGTATCTTTACGAAGCAGATGGGATGTATACCTTCATGGACACGGAGTCGTATGAGCAAACGGAACTGAACAAGGATCAGCTCGGTGATGCATTGAATTATCTCATGGAGAATATGGAAGTTTCGCTTCAGACGTTTAAGGGGCGTATTATTGGCATTTCTCTTCCCAACTCGGTTAATTTGAAGGTCACCGAGTGTGAGCCGAGCGTCAAAGGCAACACAGCAACGGGAGCAACAAAGATGGCAAAGGTCGAGACGGGCTATGAAGTACGCGTTCCTCTCTTTGTCAATGAAGGGGATACGCTTCGCATCGACACGCGCACGGGCAACTATATCGAGCGTGCTTGATCGTCTGCTTCATAAAGCTGCCGTACCGAGTAGGTTATGACAGCTTTATTTCTTATTCGTATCAGAAGGAATCAAGCGCATCGTCCGCGAATTAGTACAAATAAGTTAAGACAGTTGAAATGTATGGGGTAAGGAGGCATATCATGTCGAACGAAAAAGAAGTTGCAAGAAAGGATTCTTCTCTCGGTGCAATCCGTATTGCCGATGAAGTCGTCAGTATCATCGCTGGGCTCGCTGCTACGGAGGTCGAGGGCATTGCAGGTATGAGTGGCGGCATTGCGGGTGGCATTGCGGAAATGCTCGGTCGCAAAAACTTTGCAAAGGGAGTCAAAGTTGAGGTCGGTGAAAAGGAAGCTGCAGTCGATCTTTACATTATCGTTAAGTACGGAGTGCGCATTCCCGATATTGCACTTGCTGCACAAGAAAATGTAAAACAGGCTATTGAAACGATGACGGGGCTTTCGGTTGTCGAGGTCAACATTCATGTCCAAGGCGTAGGCTTCCCCGAAGAAGAGCCGAAAGCAGAAGAAGTACGTGTGCGCTAATTAGTGAGGCTGTGCGATGGGATTTGTCAATCGATTTTTTCTGTTGATTGGGACGCTTGTCTTATTCCTTGTATCGGCAGCGGTTCTTACTTGTTCACTCGGTATTGTGCCAGAACGATTATGGCTCAATGAAATTCGTTTTGCATTGAGGCAGCAGGAGACAGTCATTGCATCGCTTGTACTTTTTTGTGTCGCGTTTCGTCTGTTGGCTTGCACGTTTTCTAGAAGTGGTTCGAGAGAAACGACTCATGGAGAATTCCTTGCCGTGACTGGATCGATGGGTTCAGTAGGCGTGGCAATGGATGCGATTCGTGATCTTGTGAATCGCACCGTTGGATTGATTGGCGGCGTGCGTGACACAAAATCGCATATCACAATGCAAAAAGCGAAGGACGGAGCTGCCATCTCTGTTTCACTGCGACTCATCATCGGACAGGAAAAGAACGTTGCAGCACTGTCCGAAACCGTCTCGGCGCGCGTTCGTGAGCAGTTAGCACAGACGCTTGGGCTTACGGACGTGCCGATTTACGTAAAAATTGTTGGCATAACGGATGCTGCACCGATTCGCAAGCACCGTGTCGTCTAAAGCGAGGGACAGAATGAAAGAGGAACTGAGGCGTATTGCGGAAGCCCTATTTCAAGGCCATTCCAACAGGACGATTGGCCTTGTGGCGGGCATGGTCTTTGGTGCAGCTGTCCTTTTCATCGGATTTTGGCATACTGTATTTGTCTTTGCTTGTGGGCTTTTAGGGCTTTGGATTGGAACGAAGATTGACTGTGGAGAGGACATATTTGAGACAATTGAGCGGTATTTGCCGGAACGATTTCATCGCTTTCGTTGATACGGGCAAGGGGTAAGGAAGGTAATCCATGAGTCGTAGACAAGCAAGAGAGGTTGCACTGCAAGCCCTTTTTCAGTTGGATTTGAATCATGCAGACGTACCAGAGCAGGAAATGATGTACGAGACGCTTGCGATTGATGCCGCATTGAGTGAGTGTAGAAAGCTCCATGAAAAAGATCGTGCATTCATTGAAAGCCTTGTACACGGAACGCGTAAGAATCTCATTGCGATTGATGCTCGTATTGCCGATACATCTCGGGAGTGGAAAATTGAACGGATGGCGACGGTAGATCGAAACCTGATTCGAATGGCTCTCTATGAAATGCTTTTCTCTGATATGGAACTCAAGCCGAATATTGCGATAAACGAAGCGGTAGAGCTTGCGAAAAAGTATGGGACCGACGATTCTGCCCGCTATGTAAATGGAATCTTAGGTGCCGTTCTAAAAGCTGCGCATTGATCTATGGAAATGCTAGACGAAGGTCTGGCTTTTTTTTCTAGGAGGCGAGATATAGGTGGCAGTTCATAGCGTTAGTGATTTGACACGCTATATTAAACGGCTTTTCGACCGAGAAAACGTATTGCGCAATCTTCAAGTATGCGGCGAACTATCGAATTTCAAAAAGTATGCATCCGGGCATTGTTACTTCACCCTAAAGGATGCTGCATCTTGCCTGAAATGTGTCATGTTTCGAAGTCGGGCGCAGGGAGTGCGTTTTGTACCCGAAAACGGAATGAAAGTTGTCTTGACGGGAACCGTTTCTGTTTATGAACGCGATGGTCTCTATCAGCTTTACGTTGAACAAATGATTCCAGAAGGGACAGGGGAACTGGCGCTTGCTTTTGAGCAGCTCAAGAAGAAATTGGAGGCGGAAGGGCTCTTTGACATTTCGAAAAAAAAGGTTCTTCCCCCATTTCCTAAGCGAATCGGGATCGTAACTTCACAGTCTGGAGCTGTTCTTCGAGATATATTTCATGTCTCGAAACGTCGTTGGCCATCAATACAGCTTGTACTTTATCCTGTTCAAGTACAAGGCGATGACGCCGCAACACAAATTGCAAAGGGTATTACTTTTTTCAATCGTGCATTTCCCGTCGATGTCTTGATCGTTGGCCGTGGTGGAGGCTCTATGGAAGATTTATGGGCATTTAATGAGGAATGTGTCGTGCGAGCCATTTACGAGTCTGATATTCCCGTTATTTCAGCAGTAGGACATGAGACGGACGTTACACTTTCTGATTTTGCGAGCGACGTACGAGCAGCGACTCCATCGCAAGCTGCAGAATTGGCTGTCCCAGATCATTACGAGCTTTTGCGCTACGTTCGTGTCATAAAGACTCGTTTGCGTGAACAGGCACGCCGTTGTATGGATACGAAGCGGCTAAAATTAAACGCATGCCTTGGACATACATTGTTTCGGACTCCAGAAATGCTTCTTGCTGCACGACGTGAACGACTTGACCGCACGATGGAGCAATTCGATGCGCTGCTGGAAAAAAATATGCAGGCAAAACAGCATCGACTGGAATTGGCTCTAAAGAAACTCGATATGCTTAGCCCGGCACAAGTGCTCATGCGAGGCTATGCGATGGTGGAACGAGATGGAACATCTGTTACGAGTGTTCGCGATGTGGTATGTGGATCGTTGCTTTCATTGTGCATGAAAGACGGACGCCTTGCCGTGCGCGTCGATTCAATTCAACCAGCAGAAAGGACGATGTGAAATGCCTAGAAAAAAAGAAATTTCTTTCGAAGAGGCGCTGCAGCGTCTCGAGGAAATTGTCGAAAAAATGGAGAATGGCGATGCCTCATTGCAAGAATTGATGGCGAATTATTCGGAAGGTGTCGAGCTGTCCCAAAACTGCATCAAGGCCTTGGAACGTGCAGAAAAGACAATGGATTTGCTCATAAAAGATCCTGCAGGAGATGTTGAGACATCCAAATTAATAATTGAGGGAGAATAATCTATGATGATGGGACTATGGCAGGATAGGAAAGGATTCATAGAAAAGCAACTTGTACACGAATTGGAACGTACCGTAGAAATTGAAGAAACGTTATCTGCTTCCATGCGTTATAGTCTTTTGGCAGGCGGCAAGCGACTGCGTCCTGTGTTGCTCATGGCAGCAGCAGATGCAGTTGGAGCAAGGGGAACGGATTTTGTCACAACTGGGTGCGCAATCGAAATGATCCATACCTACTCTTTGATCCATGATGATCTTCCCGCAATGGATAATGACGATTATCGTCGTGGTCGCAAAACAAATCATAAGGTTTATGGCGATGGCATGGCTGTTTTGGCAGGCGATGCACTTCTGACACTTGCTTTTGAAGTCATCCTTCGCCAGGAAGGCGTTTCAAATGATACGCTTGTTCGTGTCGTTCGAGAAATAAGTACTGCTGCGGGAGCAAGCGGCATGGTAGGAGGGCAGGCGCTAGATCTCGTTTCAGAAGGCAAGAAAATCGACATGAAGACACTTCGTGCCATGCACATGGGGAAGACGGGAGCTCTTTTCCGCGCCTCGATTCGAAGCGGCGCGATTCTTGGCGGAGCAAGCAAGGGGCAACTGCTTGCACTTACGGACTATGCAGAGCATTTTGGGCTCGCATTCCAAATTACGGATGACATACTTGATGTCACAGGAGACGAAACGCTCATTGGAAAACCAGTGGGAAGCGATGTGCGTAACGATAAGTCAACGTATGTTACGCTTACTTCTCTCAAAAGAGCAAGGGAACTGGCTTCGGATGCTGTCCAAAATGCATTACGATCTCTCGATTCATTTGGCAAGAAGGCAGATTTCTTACGAGATCTTGTTTCGTATCTCGTGAATCGGGAAAAATGATGGAGGGGCATTTTATGTACCCATTGCTGGGAAAAATCAATGAACCAGACGATGTGAAAAAACTTTCTCTTTTTGAATTAGAGGCTCTTGCACGTGAGCTACGTCAATTCATCACTGAGACCGTTGCAGCAAACGGGGGGCACCTAGCACCGAATTTGGGAACAATCGAGCTTACACTCGCATTATATAGTGTGTTTCAGTTTCCGAAGGATAAGTTGATATGGGATGTTGGACATCAAGCATACGCACATAAGATTTTGACGGGACGCCGTGACCGCTTTGCTACATTGCGTCTAAAGGGCGGTATAACGGGGTTTCCCAATCGCATGGAATCGGCTTATGATGCATTTGGTGTCGGTCACGCAAGCACATCAATTTCCGCTGCACTCGGCATGGCGATTGCGCGCGATATAGCAAAGCGGAATAACCAAATTATTGCAGTCATCGGCGATGGTGCATTGACGGGGGGAATGGCCTACGAGGCACTCAATAATGCCGGTTCACTTGGCACGCATCTCATTGTCATTTTGAACGATAATGAGATGTCGATTGATGCAAATGTTGGAGCCATGAGCGAATACCTCGCGCGTCTTCGCATCGCACCACAGTATAACCGCATCAAGAAAGATATGGGAAATCTTTTGATGAGCATCCCGCATATCGGAGATACTGTCTATCGAACTGCCAGTCATATAAAGGATGGGCTGCGATTTGCCATGATCCCCGGAAGCATCTTTGAAGAAATGGGGTTCCATTACAGCGGACCGATTGACGGTCATAATATACCATTGCTTCAAGATGTTTTTGCAAACGCGAAAGAAATGGAAGGCCCTGTTTTTATCCATATTCATACGCGGAAGGGAAAGGGATATCTTCCTGCTGAAAAAGAGCCTGAAAAATTTCATGGAATTGGCAAGTTTGATCTCGATACAGGAAAACCAATCAAATCCGCTTCTAGCGCACCATCATTTACGTCAATCTTTAGCCGGACTTTGATAGATCTTGCGGAAAGCCGACGTGATATCGTTGCGATTACGGCAGCAATGCCTACAGGAACAGGGTTAAAAGATTTTGGCGAACGGTTTCCAGATCGTTTTTTTGATGTTGGCATTGCCGAGGAACATGCTGTAACGATGGCAGCAGGTATGGCTGCGGATGGATTGCATCCTGTCATTGCACTTTACTCGACATTTGCACAGCGTGCCTTTGATCAACTCATCCATGACGTATGCCTTCAGAACTTGCCCGTGACACTTTGTTTGGATCGTGCGGGGCTTGTTGGGCAGGATGGTCCCACTCATCATGGCGTATTCGATCTTTCCTATTTGCGGCAGATTCCTAATATGACGATTCTTGTTCCAAAGGATGAAGAAGAACTTCGGCAAATGTTATCTGCTGCACTAAAATTGAATACGCCGACAGCGATCCGCTATCCACGCGGTGCAGGGCTTGGTGTTGCATTGACCGATTCGTTTCATGATGTAGAAATCGGAAAATCGGAACTCTTGCGAAAAGGAAAAGACATCGCGCTTCTTGCTGTCGGCTCCATGGTCGATGCAGCACAAAAGACAGCTGCTATCTTAGAAGATCAAGGCATTTCAGCAACGGTCATCAATATGCGTTTTGTAAAACCTTTGGATACAGATCGAATCTCATCTCTTGCCGTTCAGAAAAAACTTCTCGTTACGATGGAAGAAAATGTCTTTGCGGGAGGATTCGGCTCTGCTGTATTGGAGTATCTTGCTGATACGAACCAAAATGTTTCGCTTCTACGATTTGGAATCCCTGATGCGTTTATTGAACAAGGGACACATGATGAACTGCTTTCCCTCTGCGGTCTTCAGCCTGTTCAGATGGCAGAGCGGATTTTTCATCGCTTGCATGAATTGATTTAAGAAGAAAAGGATTCGCATGAAAAAAGGACGTTTAGATTCACTGCTTGTAAACAGAGGACTCGTCGCAAGCCGTGAACGGGCCAAACGTATGATTATGGCTGGCGAGGTGCTTGTCGATGAACAAAAGGTCGATAAAGCAGGAGCGCTTGTTAAGCCGGAAGTGAAGATACGCCTTCTCGTAAGCGATATCCCTTATGTCAGTCGCGGCGGTCTTAAGCTTGAAAAGGCGATACGTACGTTCCCGCTTGCACTGAGGGGGAAGGTAGCAGCGGATATCGGTGCTTCTACTGGCGGGTTTACAGACTGTATGCTGCAAAATGGTGTCAGAAAGGTGTTTGCAATTGATGTCGGATATGGACAGTTGGCATGGAAGCTTCGTACGGATGAACGCGTCATCAATATGGAACGCACAAATATTCGAAAGGTCACGTCGGAAGTGATTGGAGAATTACTGGATTTTGCTTCCATCGATGTTGCATTTATTTCTTTGACAAAAGTTCTCGACGTTGCGTTTTCTTTGTTAAATGCAAAAGGAGAGGTGGTTGCGCTCATCAAGCCACAATTTGAAGCTGGGCGTGAATATGTCGGAAAAAAAGGTGTCGTAAGAGATCCCCAGGTGCAAGAAGATGTCATTCAGAAAATCATGGCATTCTCAAATGAAATAGGCTTAGTTCCTGTGGCACTGACGTTTTCACCGGTAAAAGGACCTGAGGGAAATATTGAATACCTTGCCCATTTGAAGCGAACTGAGCATGGGATGAGACCCCCGCTATTAAATGTTGCAGAGATTGTCAGAGCCGCTCATACGGCACTGGATAGGTGAGGAGTTGATCCCATGCTGACGATAGCGGTTTTTCCGAATGAACAGAAAACAGAATCACATTTTATTCTTGATCGAATCCTTTCTTTTTTTTCCAACAAAGACGTGCGCATCATACTCGCAGAAAACACGGCTTGTTTTTTTGATCGAGCGGAATATGGCGTATCGAATATCGAACATGAACCGGCAGATCTTGCACTTAGCATTGGTGGCGATGGCACGCTGCTCGGCGTATGCCGGCGCTATAGCCATTCGCCTGTCCCTGTATGTGGCATCAACATTGGCACACTTGGCTTTATGGCAGATATTGAGACCAATGAGCTTGAAATGAAATTGCAAAAAATTCTCGATGGCGCATATTACATAGAGCATCGTCTATTGCTATCCGGCAGTATCGTATCCGCACAGGGCGAGCGATTCCTTGGTCATGCTATTAATGATATTGTCGTCACCAAGGGTGGCGTAGCGCGCATGCTTCGGCTAGACTTGAGTATTAGCAATACACATTTGATGGAATGCAAGGCGGATGGCATCATTGTTTCAACCCCTACAGGCTCCACTGCTTACTCGCTTTCAGCGGGAGGACCGATTATGAACCCGAATGTCCGCGCGCTTCTAGTAACACCAATCTGTGCGCACACCTTCAATTTCCGCCCCTTTGTCATTGGAGAAAATGAATCTGTACTCATTCAAATTGCAGCGGTTCAGCAGGATATTATTGTTACATTTGATGGGCAGGAGAGCTACCGCTTGCTGTCTGATGAATCCATCAAGGTTCAAAAGTCAGATGCACAGGCAAATATCATAAAGTTTGAGGATAAAAACTACTATCAGCTATTAAAGACGAAGTTATGGAAAAATAGTTGATAAACGAGGAGGAACAAGCAATGCGAGACAGGCGTCTAGAAGTGATTCGCGATATCATTGCACAAGAGATTATCGAAACGCAGGACGAGCTTGCAGAAGAACTGCGCAAGCGCCGTATCAAAGTAACGCAAGCAACTGTTTCACGCGATATCAAAGAACTTATGCTCATAAAGGTTCCGATAGGGGATGGCCGTTATCGTTATGCTTCACCGGCACAAGAGCAATTCTTTTTTACAAAAGAACGTATGGAGCGCATCTTTTCTGATACGATTACAGCTTGTGATTACAGTGAAAACCTCCTCGTTGTAAAAACGCTTCCAGGAGGTGCCAATACGGTAGCGGCCGCTATTGATTACTGCAAGTGGCCGGAAATCATAGGAACGGTTGCAGGCGATGACAGTATCCTCGTCGTCGTCAAGCCAAAGGAATCAGCTCCTATTATTCAGAAGCGTCTCATGGACTTTTTGCCACAGGATTGAAAGGGAGCTTGCCATGCTAAAGACACTTACGGTTTGGAATTTTGCCTTGCTTGAACACGTGCAAGTGGAATTTAAGCACGGACTCAATATCCTAACCGGTGAAACAGGCGCCGGAAAATCGATTCTGATTGATGCACTTGGAGCAATCTTAGGGCAACGTGTTTCTGCTGATGCCGTTCGCACGGGATGCGATTGGCTCCGTGTGGAAGCGGTGTTTGTCGTAGAAGAGGATATGCCATCGCTTCATGCGTTCCTCAAAGACCAATCGATTGACATGGAAGACGGGATGCTAATCGTAACACGTCAAGTTGCGCGAAATGGACGTGGCACAGTTCTTGTCAACGGACGCCATATCACACTTGCCGCATTGAAACAAATGGGGGCACTGCTTGTAGATATACATGGACAGAACGAGAATCTAGCGCTCTTAAAGGAAGAGAACCAATTTCGTCTCGTCGATGCGCATGAGTCCAGGATCGCAGCAGCATTAAAACGGTACGCGGACAGCTATGCGATGTGGCAGAAATTATCAAAAGAATACATTGAAAAAGAACAGGCATCACGCGAATATGAACAAAGGCTCGATATGCTGCACTGGCAAAATAAAGAAATTACCGATGCACAGCTCAAGGATGGTGAAGATGAGGCCATAGAAAATGAATTGCGTAAACTGTCACATGCGGAAAAGATTGCAGGTTTTGTGGAGGAATCGTATAATCTTCTAAATACATCAAACAAAGGGCACATAGGGATTTTATCGGCACTTTCGACAATCCAAAAGAACCTTTCCGATATGAGCCGCTATGATGATACGTTAACGAATGCACAAAAAATCGTAGAAGAGGCGTTTGTTTCCTTGCAAGAGGCTTCCTACGAGATACGCGACTACGGCGAGTCTATGGAGTTTAATCCAGAACGTCTCAATGAACTGCAGCGCCGTATGGATGTTCTTTATCGGTTGCGCAAGAAATACGGTGCAACAATAACTGACGTTCTCGTGTATCAAGAGAATGTGCAAAAAGAATTATCTATGATCGAAAATTACGATGCGGATATGGAAGCACTTCAACAGGCAATCGCGAAGTATGCAGAAAAAATGAAAGAGCATGCCGTATATCTGACGAAATTGCGCTTAGAGACGGCAACGAAACTTTCTCGCGAGATCGGCGATCAGCTTCAATCGCTTGGGATGCCGAAAGCACGCTTTCAGATCAAGGTTGAACCGACAGGAAACTATACACTGCATGGATGCGATAAGATTTTGATGTATTTTTCTGCAAATCTTGGCGAAAATATGAAATCATTACAAAAAGTTGCATCGGGAGGCGAGTTATCTCGTATCGCACTCGCTATAAAGGTTGTTTCCGCTTCGCATGATGGATCGGTTCCCAGTATGGTATTTGATGAAATTGACACAGGCATTGGCGGTCGAACAGCGCAGATGGTGGCGGAACGCATTGCCCTTGTTGCACAATACAAACAAGTACTTTGCATTACACACCTGCCACAAATCGCTTGTATGGCGGATGCACATCTTTATATTGCCAAAAAAATGCAAAATGGGACGACTGTTACGAATATCATGTTGCTGTCCGAGCGAGAACAGATTTCTGAAATCGCGCGTATGGCATCCGGCGCAGACATGACCGCTGCCTCACTCGAAAATGCCCGAGAAATGCTTTCTCATGCACGAGCGAAAAAACAGACTTTCGCACAGAAAAAGATGTAGGAAAAGTTCAAATTTGGAGGATAGATCATTGCATTATTTTCTTGTCGCGCTTCAATTTTTAACACGCATACATATCATCAAGCAGAGGAATTTGAGAGCAGCAGATTTTGGTAGAAGCACACGATATTTTCCTTTGGTCGGACTTGTTTTGGGAATTCTCTATATGCTTGCGTCATGGTGTTTGATTGCCATATTTGGATGGTCGAATGTCGTAACGACTACTCTCGTCATTTTGCCGGTTCTTCTGACAGGAGCTCTTCATTGCGATGGTTTCATGGACACAATGGATGGTCTTTTTTCTGGCCGTGAGCGTGACCGCATGCTGGAAATCATGAAAGACAGCCGTGTCGGCTCGTTCGGCGTGGTTGCTTTTGTTATGCTTATGATGATAAATTGGTCTCTGCTTCGCGATACCCCCTTGCTGCTCATCATGACCACATTATTTGTTATGCCAATAGTTGGGCGCATGGCGATGGTTCTTGCGATATCCTTTTTTTCGTATGCACGTGAAGAGGGGATGGGAAAGGCGTTTTCCGATCATGCAAATGGGAAAACAGTGCTCATTGCAGCGATAAGTACGGTGCTCTTTGTCATTCCATGGGGACCGGCGGCGATATACGCCCTTTTCGCGGGGCTATCTTTTGCATGGTTTTTTTCCACGTATGCAGCACGTCGTCTAGGCGGATTAACAGGCGATGTATACGGTGCAGTTGAGATTTTGACCGAGACCGTGGTATTATTTGTATTCTTTGCAGCACATTGGTTGCCAGGAGGCATGTTGCTCCTATGGAAATCGTGGTAAGAGTTCCGGGATCTTGTGGTGAGCTCGTACAGGGAAGCTTGGCGGGAAAACCATTTTTAGTAACCTGTCCAATTGATTGCTATACGGAAGTACGCATTTCCGATGCAATCGAAGGCATTCACGGACTTGGAAGAAAATCCCTTATGTCGCTTGAGCGAACCATGTCGCTGTTAGGGAAGGAAGAATTCCCATTTGGGATACAGCTTACATCGGAATTGCCGCATGGAAAAGGCATGGCATCTTCTAGTGCGGATATAAGTGCTGTTGCCTCAGCTGTTTCCATAGCTTTCGGAATACCGTTATCGTTTCATCAAATCTTACAACTCGCTGCTGCAATAGAGCCAACGGACGGAACATTTCTTCCTAATATCGTAAGGCTCGATTATCTTTCAGGCGAAATCATAGAGTATTTTTCACACATTCCAACTTTTCAGATCAGTATATTTGATACGGGCGGTGAAATTGACACAGTCGTGTTCAATCAACAAGAAGATCTGACAGAACGAGTTGCGCAAAAAGAATCCTTTATGGGAAAAGCCTTGCATCTTCTTCGGCAAGGCACGGATGAGAGCATTGCTGAAGCTGCTACTATAAGTGCATTGGCACACCAAAACATACTGCATAAGGATCATCTGTCCGAAATCTTGGAGCTCGTGAAACGAGAAGGAGCTTTAGGCGTATGCATTGCGCATAGCGGAACCGTACTCGGCGTGCTTTGGCATAATAACGAATCAGAGAAAACGGATTTGAACAATTATGCAATGCGCATCGCAGCGAAATTTCCACACCTGACGTATATCAAGCAAACACACCTGATTCCTGGAGGAATTTATCGAATCATATAGGAGGCATATGATGGATCGGTTTGCTCACGGTGGAAATATATATGAGCCATCTCCTGTTGGAAGCTGGCTGGATTTTTCTGCCAATATCAATCCTTGCGGGTTGTCTCCTGCTGTTCGGCGTGCCGTTGAAATGAATATCGATGATATCGTGCATTATCCAGACCCCAATGCGCTCGCGCTTAAAAGAGCCATTTCCATGCACTACGAAGTACCTGAAAATACGATTCTTCTCGGAAATGGTGCAGCGGAACTATTTTATTTATTCTTTTACACGTATCGACCGCGCACGATCCTTTTGCCAATTCCATCGTTCAGTGAATATGAACGAGCCGCACTAGCAGCAAGATGCGTCGTACGATACCATCGGCTTATGCCGGAACAAAATTTTTCCTTGAATCTCAAAGCACTTATAGCGGATCTGAAAACAGCGGAGTGCCTTATTTTAGGAAATCCGAACAATCCGACTGGAACTTCATTTGACCGCAGTGAATTGCTTCCATTAGTACAGTTCTGTGCTGCTCATGAAAAATGGCTTATTGTCGACGAATCCTTCTTGGATTTTTGTCATTCGCGAGAACAGAAGACGCTTCGCCATCTCGTAAGCGACGATCCAAAACTTTTCGTAATTCAATCCATGACGAAGTTCTACGCGCTTCCCGGATTGCGGTTAGGGTTTGGTATAGCGAATCCCTCTGTATGCAGGCACTTGTCATGTGGAAAAGATGTATGGAATGTCAATTTATTAGCACAAAAAGCGGGT
Source organism: Mitsuokella sp. oral taxon 131 str. W9106 (assembly GCF_000469545.1). GTDB lineage: Bacteria > Bacillota > Negativicutes > Selenomonadales > Selenomonadaceae > AWVT01. Next base: position 177,439 of record NZ_KI273057.1, read on the forward strand.
ATTGCAGCTTTAAGCACACGAGACTATCAAGAGGAAAGCCGTATCCTTTTACAGAATGAACGCGACTATCTCTTGGAACGGATAAAAGACTTAAAAGGCGTGCATGCATATCATTCAAATGCGAATTTTATCCTGCTGTCTATACAAGGAACGAAATTAACGAGCCATGCATTTTCTGTAAAACTTCGTGAATATGGGATTTTAGTACGCGATTGTTCAAATTATCCTGGGCTTGCCGATGGATTCATTCGTATAGCGGTGCGCAACAGAAAGGAAAATGAACGGTTGCTGCAGGCAATGGAGGCGATTTTGATATGATACGATTAGTTTTAATTCGTCACGGGCAAACAAAGTGGAACATGGAAGGGCGTTATCAAGGACAATCCGATATTGCATTAAGCGAGGAAGGCATGAAACAGGCAAAAAAGCTCGCTGAACATTTTCCCGCCGAGCGATTGGATGCAATTTACGCCAGTGATCTCCAGCGAGCAACCAAAACGGCTGAAATCATTGCAAGACCTTTCGGTCTGTCCGTTCAGTGCGAAGAAGCATTTCGCGAGCTCAGTTTTGGTGCATGGGAAGGACTTACTTATGAAGAAATCGTCCAGCGCTGGCCAAAAGCTTTGGAAAACTTTTTCCAGCATCCTGATATGCTGCAAATTCCACAAGGAGAAACGTTTCGGCAAGTGCAAGACCGTGCCATGAATCGCCTCAATGCAATTTTGCAGGAGGAAGGAGCCGAAGAGAAAACGATTGCTATCGTTGCGCATGGTGCGATTTTACGAACGATTCTAACGGCGCAGCTTTGTATTCCATTGCGCTGTGTATGGCGAATCCGTCAGTTTAATACGGCTGTCAATATTGTTCGGTACGATGATTTCGTACCCACGGTGGAATTAATGAATGGAACGGCGCATCTGCAAATGGATTCAGAATGATTGGATGAGGTAATAGCAATGAACTTGGATTCGATTGTCATGGAAATGATCACTTTTGATAAAGGCGATGCGAAGCGTATTCAACATTTTATGAAAGTGCATGCCTTTGCTGCATTGATTGGCCGTGAAGAAAAGATTCCTTCGGATGTACAGGAAACGCTTGAAATCGCAGCCATTCTGCACGACATCGGAATCCATGCAGCAGAAGAGAAGTATCATAGTACGGCCGGCGTATACCAAGAAAAAGAGGGGCCGCTTCCGGCAAAACATTTACTAAAAAAAATAGGGTATTCATCCCCTGTAATCGAACGCGTTTGCTATCTTATTGGACACCACCATACCTATCAAAATGTGGATGGCATGGATTATCAAATTCTTCTTGAATCGGACTTTCTTGTCAATGCGTTTGAAGATAAGGTTTCACAAAATGGGATTCTTGCATTTCGGCAAAACGTTTTTCGGACGAAAACGGGAATCCATTTATTAAACCAATTTTATGGCTTAGCTAGTGCATAAGGCACTGGCAACAACATAGAGAAGGGGGTTGTATGAATGATTTTGCAAGTGCCCGTTACGGCATACATTACAACGAATGCGTATTTTTTTATCCATGACGGTGATCAGCACGGCTTCTTGATTGATCCGGGCGCGGAAGCGGACAGGCTTTATCGCATTATCCAGGAACATAAATTTACAATAGAGCGCATCCTGTTAACGCATGGGCATTTTGACCATATCGGTGCTGTAGCACAGCTACAGAGCATGCTGAAAGTACCGGTTACAATGTCCGAGCATGGATACGAATATGTCGAAAACCCAACATGGAATCTCTCAGAAAGTTTTGGCGAACCACTCACATTAAGCCATGTGGATTATCTCGTTGACGGCACAATCATTTCGCTGAAAGAAACGCCCTCCTTTCAGCTCAAATTGATTGAAACGCCCGGTCATACGACAGATGGGGCAATTTACTACAGTAAAAGCGATGCGGTTGCTTTTGTTGGAGACACCATTTTTAAATCAAGCTATGGTCGCACCGATATGTATGGTGGCAACGAAGAAATGCTATTTGCGAGCATCACGAAAAAAATCCTCCGATTGCCAGATGAAACGACATTATTGTCAGGACATTCTGACCCGACAACTGTAGCGGAGGAAAAAAAGATGCCGTGGTATGCTGAAGATCGAAAGGATGTCATTCCAATTATTTGAAGTGTGCATACAGCGAAAGGATAAAATACGTTAGACCGCCCGCAATGAGTGGGCCGACCGCAATTCCTTTGAAAAAAAATACACCGACCATCGTTCCAATAATCAAAGCCGATACAACTTCGGGTGAACTCTTCAATAAAGAAACGCCGCCGCCGCCTGCAACGGCAGCTAAAATGCCGGCAAATACAGCGATGACGCCCATTGGTGTCTTAAAGGAGTCAATCATGGTCTGAAATGTAACGGTTCCATTTGCTATCGGAACAAGAATCGCAGCGGTTAAAATGATGATTCCCCAATTTAGTCCATGTGAGCCAAGCGTGTCTAATCCTGCGGCCCAACCAATCCATTCAAGCACTTTTAGTCCTAGCACGATGCCAGTTGCGTACACAACGGTCATATTGTGGCTGATCAAACTCAACACAAACACGATGCCTAATGTAATATATGCACTTAACAAAACAAACACCTCCAACTTCACTTATTTTAACGACGAAAAATCGAGAAATCAAGTAAATCCGTATACGACTTAAAATTTAGGTATTGAAATCGCATCCGGAGTATGCTAGACTTATGCGGTAAGGATGGTCCTCTGTGTGAGCCATAATGCTTGCCATGAACATCTTCAGTAAGGAGGAAAGAATGAATATCATCGAAATCCTAGAAAAGGAGCAGCTTCGCAACGACATTCCAAAGTTTGCTCCAGGGGACACAGTTCGTGTCCATGCAAAGATCGTCGAGGGAACGCGTGAGCGTATCCAGATGTTTGAAGGCGTCGTCATTGCACGCCAGGGGATTGGAGTACGCGAGACATTCACGGTTCGTCGAATCTCTTATGGTGTTGGCGTGGAGCGTATGTTCCCCGTGCATTCTCCGCGCATCGAGAAGATTGATGTTGTGCGCCGCGGCGTTGTTCGTCGTGCGAAGCTCTATTATCTGCGTAAACTCACGGGTAAAGCTGCTCGCATCAGAGAAAAGCGCTAATTTGCGCATGGTAGGGACTGCTTTATGCAGTCCCTATTTTATGTTATGCAGATTTTTTATCGTATCAATATGGAGGTATAGATGAGTTCATTAGGAGAAGAAGCAAAAGACTGGATTGTTTCCATATTAGTCGCTGTTGTTCTTGCCTTTGTGATTCGAACCTTTATTGTCGAGCTCTATATTGTTGATGGCCCGTCCATGCGGCCTACGCTCGAATCACACGAACGGCTTGTCGTAAATAAATTCATTTACGCATTACGAGCTCCAGAAAAAGGGGAGATACTAGTTTTTCAATACCCGCGCGATACGAGCCGCGATTTTATCAAGCGCGTAATTGCGACACCAGGCGACACGATCGAAATCAAAGAAGGGCGCGTTTACGTCAACGATAAGATGTTGAACGAGGACTATATCCTCGAAAAGACGCACAGTGAGTATCCGAAGGCTGTCGTTCCTGATGGAACGGTGTTTGTCATGGGCGATAATCGGAACAACTCAGAAGACAGTCGTTTTGCCGATGTAGGGTTTGTTCCCTATCACCTGATCAAAGGAAAGGCCGTTTTGGTATTTTGGCCAATTCCTGCATTCAAAGCATTGCCATGATGCTGAAGGAGACGGCGATGAAACTAATATCTTGGAATGTAAATGGCTTGCGTGCATGCTTGAAAAAAGGTTTTATGGAAAGTTTCCTGCAGCTTGATGCGGATATTTTTGCTTTGCAGGAAACCAAAATGCAGCCTGAACAGGCTATTTTGGATCTTCCCGGCTATACACAGTATTGGAATAGCGCGGAGAAAAAAGGCTATTCTGGAACAGCCGTTTTTTCTCGAGTCAAACCGTTGGATGTTATAAACGGAATAGGAATTGAGGAACACGACCACGAAGGGCGTGTCATTACTTTGGAATTTCCAAGCTGTTTTTTTGTTACCGTATACACGCCAAATTCTAAACGAGGCTTAGAGCGTCTTTCTTATCGAATGGAGTGGGAAGATGCATTTCGTGCGTATGTAAAAAAACTGGATGATGCAAAACCGGTCATTATATGCGGAGATCTCAATGTCGCACATACAGAGATGGACTTGAAAAATCCTAAAACAAATCATCATAATGCCGGCTTTACAAATGAAGAACGCGCGAAGTTTACGGAGCTTTTGAATTCGGGCTTTATTGACACATTTCGTACACTTTATCCGACGCGTACAGCAGTCTATACTTGGTGGTCGTATCTTCGTAAGGCAAGAGATACGAATGCCGGATGGCGAATTGATTATTTTGTAGCGTCCACACGATTCAGGGAGTTTATTTTGGATGCAACGATTCATAACGAGATATTTGGCAGTGATCACTGTCCCGTTGGCTTGGAGATTGCTACTTCTATATGAATAAGACAAATTTGACCACGCTATGCTATATCGAACACGATGGCTGTTATCTCATGATGCATCGCGTCAAGAAAAAAAATGACATCAATCAGGGCAAATGGATTGGGGTAGGCGGACACTTTGAACACGACGAATCGCCGGAAGAGTGTCTACTGCGCGAAACCTACGAGGAGACAGGATTTGTTTTGGATTCATTTCATCTGCGTGGCATCATTACCTTTCAGTCAGATCACTGGCAGACAGAGTATATGTTCCTGTATACAGCAGATGCTTTTCATGGTACATTGATAAAAGACTGTCGTGAGGGAGAGTTGAGATGGATACACAAGGAAAATATGTTTGAGCTTCCATTATGGGAAGGCGACAGGATTTTCTTCCGATTAATGGAGATGAAAAAAACCGTTTTTTCGCTTAAACTTCGATATGAAGGCAATAAACTGATCGAAACGATTTTAGATGGAACACCGTATAGAGGATCAAACAAGTAGCAGAAAACGGGAGGATACACTTTGTCTACGCTAAAAAATGAACTCGATAATGCGATAAGAAAACGACGTACTTTTGCCATTATTTCCCATCCAGATGCCGGAAAAACGACACTTACAGAAAAACTTTTGCTATACGGCGGTGCCATTCACTTGGCAGGCTCGATAAAATCAAGAAAAACACAACGTCATGCCGTATCGGATTGGATGGAAATTGAAAAACAGCGCGGTATCTCAGTTACGAGTTCTGTATTACAATTTGAGTATGCTGGATACCGTATCAATATACTCGATACGCCAGGGCATCAGGACTTCTCAGAAGACACATATCGTACACTTATGGCCGTAGATAGTGCCGTCATGGTCATTGATGTGGCAAAAGGAGTAGAGGATCAAACAAAAAAACTTTTCAAGGTTTGCAAACAGCGCGGGATCCCTATTTTTACGTTCATTAACAAACTGGATCATTATGGCAAGATGCCGATCGACATCTTGGATGAAATCGAGAACGTGCTCGGTATCCGCGCTTATCCCATGAACTGGCCGATTGGGACAGACGGACAGTACCTTGGCGTTTTTGATCGCCGTAATAATAAGGCCGCACTCTTTGCGGCAGACACTACACATGGGCAAGAGGCCAGAAGCGCCGATATTTACGAAGCCGCTTCACCAGAACTTGTGAAGCGTGTCGGAAATACGACATGGAAGGCGTTAAAGGAGGATTTGGAACTCCTAGATGAAGCTGGAGAAGAATTTGATTTAGAAAAGGTGGCAGCAGGAGAACTCACGCCGATCTATTTCGGTTCGGCTATGACGAATTTTGGCGTTCAAGACTTCCTTGATGGGTATATCGAACTCGCACCACCTCCTGCACCACGTGATTCATCTATTGGGATAATTGAACCAAATGATGAAAAATTCTCTGCATTTATCTTTAAGATACAGGCTAATATGAATCCGGCACATCGAGATCGTTTGGCGTTTATTCGTATCTGTTCCGGAAAATTCGAACGCAATATGAATGTTTGGCATGAGAAAAGTGGGAAAATCATCAAGCTTGCTCAGCCACAGCAGTTTTTGGCACAGGATAGGCAAATTATCGATATCGCATATCCGGGAGATATCGTAGGGCTTTTCGATCCCGGTATTTTCGGCATAGGCGATACGATTTGCGATGAAGATAAAAAGTTTAAGTTTGCGGACTTTCCTGTATTTCCTCCAGAAAAATTTGCTCGCGTTCAAGCCAAGGATACGATGAAAAGAAAACAGTTCGTAAAGGGCATTGAGCAGTTGACCCAAGAAGGCGCGATACAGCTTTTTCAGCAGGCTGGTGCAGGAACGGAATCGTATATCGTTGGCACGGTTGGGACGCTACAGTTTGAAGTTTTGGAATACCGACTAAAAAATGAGTATCATGTCGATATCGTCATGAATATGCAGCCTTATGAATTAGCGAGATGGATGGCGGCCAAAGATGGTTCTGAAATCACACCGGCATCATTGAAAGGTGCTGATCGTGGTATGTTTGTCTATGACCTGAATGGTGCACCTGTCTTGCTTGTCAGCAACGAATGGGCATTAGGATGGATTACAGATAACAATCCGAACCTGCTCTTAAATCATGTTCCATTTGATAAAAGAGAAGTATAGTATTTCATCGATGATTTCATATAACTTCCGATAAGTATAAATTATCGGAAGTTATAATTATAGTAAGACGTATTCCAAATGAGGTGCATATTCTATGGTGCTCTATCGCATCCGTGTATTCGGCATCGTTCAAGGCGTTGGCTTCCGTCCTTTTATCAGCAGGCTTGCAAAAGAACAAAATATTTTCGGTACGGTTTGCAACAAAGGCTCCTATGTGGAAATTTTTGCACAAGGCGAGAAAAAAATACTGGATCAATTTCAACAGGATATTTTGGATCGAGCGCCAGAACGGTCTGACATCGTAAGTTTGGAAAAAGTTGAACGATCATCCTCACATGTATTTGAATCTTTCGATATCATCGACAGCGAAAAAGAAACCGGTGCCATTTTCATATCCCCTGATATCGCAACTTGTGAAACGTGCCGTAATGAACTGTTCGATTCGTCGAATCGTCGATATCTGCATCCGTTTATAAACTGTACTGCCTGTGGACCGCGTTTGACCATTCTTGAATCCATGCCGTATGATCGTGAACGAACCAGCATGAAGGACTTTCCAATGTGCCATGCCTGCCACGTGGAATACACTTCTCCTGATACTCGTCGATATGATGCACAGCCGATCTGCTGCAATGCGTGCGGACCAGAAGTTTATCTCGTTGGTGAACCATGTATTCGAGGAGCAGCGGCTATCACAAGGGCTCGAAAGGCTATAAAAAATGGATCTATCATTGCGATAAAAGGAATAGGAGGATTTCATCTATGCTGTGATGCTTATGATGAAATCGCGGTAAAACGCTTGAGAGAAAGAAAATCACGTCCTGTAAAGCCTTTTGCCGTTATGATGCGAAATATGGACATCGTTCATAATCAATGTATATTTGAGCATAAGAAGCAAGAAAAGATTCTTACAGGGCATCAGAAACCTATCCTTCTTTTGCAAAAAAAAGAGCATTTCCAGTTAGCCAGTTCCGTTGCGCCAGGAAATCCGAAAATCGGTGTGATGCTCCCCTACGCACCGATCCAAATGCTATTGTTTGATTATCCAGATGGAATAGAGATGCCGGATTCTTTGATTATGACAAGTGGCAATCCAAGTGGAGCGCCAATTTGTCATACGGACGAGGAAGCTTCAGATATGCTGTTAGGAAAAATATGTGATCTTATTCTATCCAATAATCGTCGAATACGGCTGCGAGCAGATGATAGTGTCATGGACTGGTTGCATGATAAGCCTTATATGATACGAAGAAGCAGAGGATATACCCCACTTCCATTCTCTTTAAATCAAACGCTTCATGGACAAGTCTTGGCAATCGGCGGAGAATTGAAAAATACATTTGCGATCGTTCGTGATAATCTGATCTATCCATCGCCTTATATCGGAGATATGAGCGATTTGCGTACTTTAACGGCCTTAAAAGACTCCGTATTATTATTTGAATCGCTTTTTGAATGTACTCCCAGTCTCATAGCATGTGATTTACATCCGCGATATAATACGACGGCATATGCCAAAACGCTAAACACACCGCTCTTTCCGATTCAGCATCATTATGCTCATATTTTATCCTGCATGGCAGAGAACCAATATTCGGATCCGGTCATCGGAATTTCATTTGACGGAACAGGATATGGAACGGATGAGACTATATGGGGCGGGGAAATCCTTCAAGCAGATTATCATGGTTTCTTGCGTCTTGGTTCTATTGAACCGTTTTGGCAATTTGGCGGAGATGCAGCAGCACGTGAAGGTTGGCGTGTAGCAGTTTCCATGCTATATCATTTGTGTGCTACTGCAGAAGAAGCACGAACGTATGCAAAATCACTAAACCTCTGTTCGGATCAGGAATGGAAAACTCAATCCATCTTATTGGAAAACAATCTGAATGGTATTATTTCGACGAGTGCAGGACGTCTATTCGATGCAATAAGTGCACTTCTTGGCATTCGACGCAAATCTACTTTTGAAGGAGAGGCGTCCATGTTTCTTCAATTCGCTGCTGAAGAAGGCGAATTAATGGAAGCAGATTCTTCTCTCCCATTAATTCCACTAAAAAAAGAATCGAAAACGGGACGATTCTTTTTACCGACTTTTGAAATGTTTTATGCAGCTTTACAAGAATGTATAGCCGGTATCGATGTTCGGCTGTCTGCGTATTATTTTCATATTCGTTTAGCAGATTCCATTTCGAATGCTTGCAACCAAATAAAAGAAAAAACTGGAATCTGTACGGTTGCACTAAGCGGCGGCGTATTTCAAAATCTTTTTCTTGTGCGTTTAATAGAGAGCAGACTTATGTCAAATGGGTTTCACGTATTAACACATAGCCTCATTCCACCGAATGATGGTGGTCTTTGCCTTGGACAAGCCACAGCAGCAATCGTCCATTTAAATGAAGAATAAAGAGGAGTGGAGCGTTATGCTTATTTCCGTATTTCATCTTCTGTTTTATGCCTTAATTCAAACCTTTGGAATCTCAATTTTCACAATTTCATTAAAACGCATTGGTATATTGACGCGAGCATATCGTATCCGATCCTTTTTATTTTTAGTTGCAGTGAATGTATCTGGTACGCTGACTTTTGGTGAGGCGCAATGGCTCTCTGCTTCCCGCCCCATTGCAGGCGGCTTATTCTTAGTTGGAATGGCAGTATTTTTTATTTGCCACGGGCTTATGGCTTGGAAATATTGGCGAATAGGAAAATAGATCCCATGCACAACAATGTCTTGGATTTATTTGAAGAAACGATTATTCTTTAACTGTTGATCGATGCCAAAAAGTCTTTGTCCTGCTTTGTGAGGTTCGCATTTTGCAATAAGTCTGGCCGTTTTTCTTTCGTCAGTCGCAATGATTGCTCTCGTCTCCATGCTCGAATTCTTGCATGGTCACCTGAAAGAAGGATATCGGGAACACACATTCCCTCAAACTCACGTGGCCGCGTATACTGAGGGTATCCCAAAATCCCTTCATAAAAGGAATCGGTCGGAGCAGAATCCGAATCGCCTAAAACGCCTGGAAGCATACGAGAAACGGAATCCGTGATGACCATTGCAGGAAGTTCTCCACCCGTCAAAACAAAATCCCCAATAGAAATGGATTCATCGGCAAGAGCACAGATACGCGCATCAAATCCTTCATAGTGTCCACAAATAAAAATGAGCTGATCGAATGTAGCAAGTTCTTTTGCCTTATCCTGTGTAAAAACAGTGCCAGAAGGATCCATAAGCAAGATGCGCCGATGACCGGCATACGCTTTTGTTTGTGTGAGAATAAAATGCATTGCTCGATAAAGTGGCTCTGGCTTTATCACCATTCCCGCACCGCCACCAAACGGAGAATCATCTACATGCCTATGCTTGTCAAATGAAAAGTCTCGAAAGTCGGTAAGATGAATATCTAAAATGCCGTTGTCAACAGCTCGCTTCGTAATGCTTGCGCCGAATGGGCCAGCAAACATACTGGGAAAAAGCGTCAAAATATCAACGCGCATCTTCTGTTTCCTCCAACAGATCGACAATCATTTTACCCTGTGCGATATCGATTGCTTTAACGACAGACTTCAATGCGGGGATCAAAACTTCTTTTCCATCTTTGCTATGTACTTGATAAACATCGTTGCTGCCAGTACGAAGAATATTATCTACTCGACCTAACTCGTTTCCATCTAGGTCAAAAACGGTCAGCCCAATGATATCAAACGTATAATACTCTCCTTCGTCAAGAGGTGTCACTTCGTCACGCGCAATCGTCAACAATCGTCCATTTAAGTGCATCGCGTCCTCACGAGTGGGATATTCTCGAAATTTGAGCAGTACGAACTGTTTATGATATCTACAAGATTCAATGTGCAGCGGTTCATTCCCAACCATGACGACATTCATCTTCATAAAACGATCTACGAAATCGGTCAAGGGAATGATACGAACTTCTCCACGAATCCCGTGAACAGCACCTACTTTTCCAATCGCAATGCGTTCTGCCTTATCCTCGGATGGCGATAATCTTGTCATCTTGTACCAACACTTCCACATTCATAAGTTCACGCATATCGTCTCCAATGTGGACTTCCACTTGACGCTCAAGCGTTCCCTGAACGATTTCAGCACCAATCACAAGCTTTTCAGTTTCCTCTTTGCGAGCTGCAGCTTGTTCACAATAATCCAATCGCTTTTGACGCTCTTCCCCAAAATGCTGACGAATAGCATTCATTCGATGCATGTCCTGCGAAGTTGGGTCTGCTGCTTCATTTTCCTGAAGAACGCGCTTCTCCTGAATATCAATCTGTTGTACCTCTAACTTGGCACGTTCGATGCCTTCATCCAAATCTTTCAGAAGCTTTGCTTTTAACTTTTCCGTCAATTTTGCCTTGATCGTAACAGGCATCTTCAGTGAAACTGTATCCATCTTATTCCCCTTTGTACGATTATAAATAACGTGATTGCAAAACAGCGGCAAGACCTCCGCTTGGAAAGCTTGCCGCTGTTTTTAGACAATCTCAACCGAGACTTTTTTATTTTCTCGTGTTGCTGCGGCTTTGACCACGGTCCGAATTGCTCTTGCAATCCGTCCTTGTCGGCCAATAACCTTGCCCATATCATCCTCTGCAACGTGTAGCTCCAATACGACTTCTAGATCTTCGCCTTTGACTTCCACATTGACATCTTCTGGATGATCCACTAATGACTTGGCGATAACTTCAACAATTGTTTTCATGCTGCAAGTCCTCCAAATCAGTTCTTAGCATTCTTGGCTGAGGCGAACTTCGCCATAATGCCCTGCTTGCTAAGAAGATTTTTGACGGTATCCGTCGGCTTGGCTCCCTTGCTCATCCAATCGAGAACCTTAGCCTCGTCGACACTTACAGCATCTGCCGTTTTAGATGGATCGTAATTGCCAAGAATCTCGATAAAACGACCATCGCGCGGTGCGCGGGAATCCGCAACAACAATGCGATAGAAAGGAGACTTCTTTGCACCCATACGATTCAAACGAATCTTAACTGCCATGTATTTCACCACCTTTCAAGGAAATAAATCAATGCATAAACGGCATTTTGGAGAAGCCGAAGTTCGGCAACATTCCCTTACCTTTTTGCATATTCTTCATTTTTTTCATCATTTTTCGCATCTCGTTAAATTGCTTTAACAACTTGTTGACATCCTGCACACGAGTACCACTGCCCAGTGCAATTCGTTTACGACGACTTCCATTTATGACGCTGGTATCTGCCCGTTCTTTTGGCGTCATGGAACGTATGATTGCTTCGATTTGACGCATCTCCCTGCCATCGAGATCAATGTCCTGCCCCGCAAGCTGCTTTTTCAGCCCCCCCATTCCCGGAATCATTCCTAGAATACTATCGAGAGACCCCAATTTTTTTACTTGCTGCATTTGATTAAGAAAATCATCTAACGTAAATTCGTTCTTTCGAAGTTTTTTCTCCATGCGCTTAGCTTCTTCCATATCGAAGGTAGCCTGCGCCTTTTCGACTAAAGAGAGTACATCGCCCATACCGAGAATACGGGATGCCATACGATCAGGATGGAACGGTTCGAGCGGCTCCAGCTTTTCTCCGAAACCGATGAACTTAATCGGTACTCCCGTAACTGCCTTGACGGATAACGCCGCGCCACCGCGAGCATCACCATCAAGCTTCGTCATGATCACGCCATCTAGACCTAACGCTTTGTTAAAGGTCTCAGCTACGTTTACAGACTCCTGCCCCGTCATTGCATCAACAACAAGCAAGATCTCGTGTGGATGAATTCGCTCCTTGATGTCTTTCAGCTCCTGCATGAGCGGTTCATCAATTTGCAAACGTCCAGCTGTATCAACTAGAACAGCATCACAAGCATGGGATTGTGCATAATCCAGTGAGGATTCCGCTATTGTGACGGCATCTGTTCCATGCTTCATAGAAAAAACGGGAATGGATAGCTGCTCTCCTAGTACCTGAAGCTGCCTTACTGCCGCAGGGCGATAAATATCAGCTGCAACAAGTAATGGATGCTTTCCCTGTGCCTTGAGCGAAAGTCCTAGCTTTCCTGCGGAAGTCGTCTTTCCTGCACCTTGCAGACCTGCCATCATTATGATTGTCGGCGGTTGTGGGCTGATATTCAAACGAGACTGTGTCCCGCCCATCAAGGCAGTAAGTTCTTCATCGACGATTTTTACAACGACTTGTGCAGGCGTCAAGGTTTCCAAAACTTCCTGCCCAATTGCGCGATCCCGAACGGCTTTAATGAATTTCTTGACTACTTTGAAGTTCACGTCCGCTTCAAGAAGTGCCATACGCACTTCGCGCATCGCTTCATTCACATCATCTTCTGTCAGTCTTCCATGTCCTCGAAGTCTTTTGAAGGTTTCTTGCAGGCGATCTGACAAGCTTTGAAAAATCAAAAATCATACCTCCCGCATACATCGTAAAAACGGTTCAAAACGACTCAAAATCGCATCAATAACTTCAGCATTTTCCGTATCTCGCATAGCGAGAACAGCTTCATAAATTTCATTAAGCCTCAAGCGTTCTTTCTGATATCGCGCTGCAAGCCTCATTTTTTTTTCATACGACTCCATCGCATCCGTTGAACGATGAATATTATCGTAAACGGCCTGTCGTGATATGCCTAACGTTTCAGCGATCTCAGACAAAGAGAAGTCTTCATAGAGATGCATGCGAAGACAATCTTGTTGCCTCCCTGTCAAAAGCGATCCATACAGGTCAAAAAGTGCTGATAAATGTAGAAACTGATTCATCCATACCTCAACTCTAACCATGAGCTATTATATCGGTTCTTAGAAGTACTGTCAAGTGTTTTCCCTTGTCAGTAGCTAATTTAATCATTTATCATATGGGATGCTGCTTCCATCGCCTGTTCACTTGACATTAAAATTTCGCGTGGTTTGCTTCCGACATTCGGTCCGACAATATGAAGCGCTTCCATCATATCAATCAAACGTCCCGCCCGCGTATAACCAATTCGAAAACGACGTTGAATCGAAGAGGTTGAGGCCTGACCTGTTGTCATAACAAGTTCGACTGCATCGAGAAGGAGCTTGTCTCGTTTTTCATGCTTCACTTTGGATTTTGACTCTTCTGCCTCCGCTTCTTCACGTGCTGCATTCTCCGTAAAGGAGATAATTTCTTCGTTTGCTTCCATTTCTTGTCCTTGCGAACGAATGAATTCCAAAAGGCCTTCGACTTCCTCATCACTGATAAAAGCGCCTTGCACACGTGTCGGCTTTGATGTGCCAACCGGGAAAAAAAGCATATCTCCCTTGCCAAGCAGTTTTTCCGCTCCACTTCGATCTAAAATAGTACGCGAATCGATTTGGCTTGATACAGCAAATGAAATACGTGATGGAATATTTGCTTTGATGATGCCCGTAATGACATCGACAGATGGACGCTGGGTTGCGAGAACCATGTGGATTCCTGCCGCACGTGCCTTTTGAGCAAGACGGCAAATGGCATCTTCTACATCATGTGGAGCCACCATCATGAGATCGGCAAGCTCATCAATGATGATGACGACAGCCGGCATCTTATCATCTTCAAACTTCGCATTATACGATTCCATGTTCCGCACACCGCAATCAGCAAACTTCTCATAGCGTTTTTCCATTTCTTGCACGGACCAATTCAGAACAGATGCAGCTTTTTTTGCTTCTGTCACAACAGGAACCATTAAATGTGGAATTCCGTTGTAGTTTGAGAGTTCAACCATCTTCGGATCAACCAAGATAAATTTAACTTCCTCTGGCGTAGCCTTGAACAAGATGCTCGTAATGAGTGTATTGATGCAGACTGACTTCCCAGATCCCGTCGCACCTGCTACGAGCAGATGCGGCATCTTAGCAAGATCGGCAAAAATTGGTTTGCCACCGATATCGATTCCAAGTCCAACTGTAAGCTTGGATTTTGCTTTGGAAAATTGTTTGTTCTCTAAAACTTCACGTAACGGAACCCCTTCCAATTCTTTATTTGGCACTTCAATACCGATCGCAGCCTTTCCGGGAATCGGCTCTATGCGAATTGCTGCTGCGGCTAAGCTGAGTGCTAAATCTTCTGCTAGATTCGTGATCTTACTGACTTTTACCCCCGGTGCAGGTTCTAGTTCATAGCGGGTTACAGCCGGACCATGACATGCATTAATAATCTTTGCTTGAACGCGAAAATCGGAAAGCGTCTTTTGCAGAATGGCTGCTTTTTCCTCGATTTCCAAGGATAGCGTTGCATTTCTTTTTTTCTCTCGTTTCGATAAGAGCTTTTCCACGGAAGGCAATTCGTAAGGTTTGATTACGGCCTTTTGTCCTTGCTCTTGATCTGTGTCTTTTACGTGCTGTATTGCGGTAGGAGCCGCTGTAGAGCCATCCATTAGCGCAGCCGCCGGCATAATGGGCGCAATCTCATCATAGTTTGGCATCGACACCGTATTCTTGCATACAGGCTTCGATGAAGGAGAAACGACAGGAGGCATGTGCGGCACTTGTTCTGGGAAAGACCCCTCTAGTTCTTCGCTGCTGTATTCAATCGTAAAGTGTGGAACAGATGATTCTGTATCCTGCATGGAAGAAGGATCAATGGAAGGAACGTCTTCCGTGGAAATTTCTTCTGATTGCATCGCAGATGACGGATAAACTCCCTCAAAATGGGTATCCTTATCTTGATTGTAGAACGAGTTTTTGACATGTTCCCGCACTTTCGTTACAATTTGTTGTTCGACATGGTCACTCGCTTCAGTGACTTTCTCGTAGGTGAGTGCAATTGCCGCACCCGTGGCTTTGGCACCCCGTTTTGCTTTTTCCTCGGTCTTCAACAACCCAGATGCCAGTGACCATTTTGTCGCAAGTAGAATTGATGCAATGCCCGCTAATACGAGCAAAATAACACTTCCATCCACTCCGAAAAATTTGCGAACGACGAATAAGAGTCCCCCGCCGACCAGCCCGCCGCCTCGAGTCAGGTTCTCCGGCATGATCTCTTCTCCCGACGGTACTGTGATATGATGCCACAAGGCAAGGAGTATCAAGAAAAAGGCACAAACTCCGCAAAAAGGAACGTTATAAGCAATACCGCGATGTTTTGCCATATACTGCCAGCCTATCATCAAAATGAGTACCGTCACAAAAATGGCACCCACCCCAAAAAGGTAGTGTAAGAATTTCGCAACATATAGTCCGACGAATCCGACATTTAATCCCAAGATGCCGCAAATCGAAATGAGACCTACCGCACAAAATAGTAAACCGATAAGCTCATACTTGCGTTCTGTATTTTTGGATGCGGTATTCACATCATTCGTCTTCCTTGCAGAACGGGTATGTTTACGCCTAGACGGAGTTCTTCTCAATTTATCACCTCATTTGCCATCCTATCTCAATACAAAAGAAAGCCCACACCATTGAGAGCGGGCGAGCCATCTAAATTGGTTCTTTATCGAGTCAGAGCAGCTGCACAACGATTCGCCGAATACAGGACTTCCTCTTCGTCGATCATCTTAAGTTCACGTTTCTCCATCAAAATTTTTCCATTGACGAGAACGGTATCAACAGAAGACGAATGCGCGGAGTAAACCAAAAGCGAAACGAGATTGTGTCGCGGATACCATGCTGCTGTGTCCATCGAAAAGAGTGTAATATCTGCTTTATAGCCGACCTGAAGCTTTCCAACTCCTGCAAGTCCTAATGCCGTTGCGCCATACTCTGTTCCCATTCTAAGTGCTTCTTCTGCAGGTACAGCTAGCGGATCAAGCGTGCCAACTTTATGCAGCATCGCTGCTAAATTAACTTCTTCCAACATATCGAGATTGTTATTTGACGACGTACCATCTGTTCCCAGTGCAACACAGACATTTTCCTCAAGAAGCTTAGGGACTGGTGCGATGCCGCTTGCCAGCTTCATATTACTGCCTGGATTGTGTGCAACGCGGATATCATGCCGCTTGATAATAGAAATGTCGGACTCATCTAAATGCACGCAGTGCGCCGCAAGCGTCTTGCCGCCATCAAAAAGCCCTGTCTCCTCAACCCATGCAAACGGACGCTTCCCGTAATCTTTGAGCGAACCTTCGATCTCTGCTTGCGTTTCATGCATGTGAATGTGAATTGCTGCACCAAGCTGCTGGGCTTCTTTTGCGACCTTTTCGAGGAAAGCAGGCGGACACGTATACGGTGCATGCGGACCAAACATGACCGTGATACGCCCATCAGCTGCATTATGATAGTCCTTATATAATTGGACGTTTTCCGCAAGTTTTTCTTCTCCATTTGGAGCAACACCAATGATGCCACGCGAGAGTACGCCACGAAGTCCCGTTTCTTCTACAACCTGTGCTACTTTCTCCATATTCGGTCCGTACATATCAGCAAATGTTGTTGTTCCGGACTGTATCATTTCGAGTGCAGCAAGCATTGCGCCCCAATAAATGTCCATCCCATTCATTTTTGCTTCGACAGGCCAAATCTTTTGATTAAGCCAATCCATGAGTTCCATATCATCAGCGTAACTACGGAGCAACGTCATGGAAGCATGTGTATGCGCATTTATAAAGCCTGGAATAGCAAAATGATTCTTTCCATCAATTATATGGTCCGGTGCAAACGTATCCGAAATAGAGCCAATCGAAGTAATTTTATCGTCCTTGATGCAAATGTTTGTTTGTGGTGTTGTGCCATCCGGCAAAAAAGCATAAACGTTTTTTATTAAGATTTTCATTGGATCATCCTCATGCCAGATGTAGATATGCTTTCTGCTCTTCCGTCAGTGCATCGATAGAGATCCCCAAAGAAGCGAGCTTGATGTTCGCGAGCTTCACGTTGATTTCATCCGGCATAAGATGAACGGTATTCTTCATTTCCTTTCCATGGTGCAGAAGATGAAGCGCGGAGAAGAATTGCACGCCGAATGAAAGGTCCATGATCTCGGCCGGATGCCCATCACCGGAAGCGAGATTAACAAGGCGGCCTTCTGCGAGAAGATAGAGCTTGCGTCCGTCCTCTTGTACAAATTCTTCGATATTATTGCGAACGGTACGACGCGAAACGGAAAGCGAATCAAGCTCAGGAATATTGATCTCTACATCAAAATGACCAGCATTTGCCATCATGGCGCCGTCTTTCATGGACGCAAAATGATTTTTGCGAATAACGTCTTTGTCGCCCGTCAAAGTCAGGAAAATGTCACCGATCTTTGCTGCTTCATCCATAGGCATAACGCGGAAGCCATCAAAGACAGCCTCAATTGCCTTAATTGGATCAACTTCTGTGATGATGACATTCGCGCCGAGACCGCGTGCACGCATTGCACCGCCCTTGCCACACCAGCCATATCCTGCGATGACGACATTCTTGCCTGCGATGACAAGGTTCGTCGTGCGCATGATTCCATCCCACGTCGACTGTCCTGTACCATAACGATTATCAAAAAGGAATTTGCAGTACGCATCGTTCGCTGCAATCATGGGGAATGCTAGCTTTCCTTTATCAGCAAGCGCATGAAGACGATGCACTCCAGTTGTCGTCTCTTCCGAGCCGCCAAGGATTCCGTTTAACAATTCGCGTCGCGTTGTATGGAGGATGTGTACGAGATCCCCGCCATCATCAATGACAAGATCCGGTTTTATGTCGAGTGCCTTATTGATCATGGTCTCATATTCTGTCTCTGAGCAGCCATGCCATGCAAAGACGTGGAGTCCGTCCTCCACAAGCGCTGCTGCCACATCATCCTGTGTAGACAGCGGATTGCTTCCCGTGATGGCAATCTCTGCCCCTGCATCCTTGAAAATCTTTGCCATATAGGCCGTTTTTGCCTCAAGGTGAAGCGTGATGACCATCTTTTTGCCAGCAAATGGCTTGGATACCGAAAACTCATCGTTGATCGCTTTCATGACTGGCATAAAATTCGTTACCCAGTTGATTTTGTCATGTCCTGATGGTGCTAGCTTAATGTCACGAATCATAGATTCCAT
The DNA here is from genome assembly GCF_000469545.1 of Mitsuokella sp. oral taxon 131 str. W9106. GTDB lineage: Bacteria > Bacillota > Negativicutes > Selenomonadales > Selenomonadaceae > AWVT01. Next base: position 196,061 of record NZ_KI273057.1, read on the forward strand.
TTTGTATAGCCCCCTATTTCCTTAAAACTAATGTTCCAATTCCAATTTTACCATAAAGACGGGCACGCGTCACCATTTGATTTAAGAATCAAGTGACCGCTCTAATGTCATGTAATCAGTTAAATCCGTCATTAATGGCGTAACGGAAATATACCCTGCTTTCACAGCGTAAATGTCAGTTGGTTCACTCTTATCTGTATCAAAAATTTCCCCTGCTACAGAATAAAAGATACGGCCATCTTCTCGTTCTTCTCGCTGAAATGCATTAAGATAATCGCGTTTTCCTTGTCGACCAAAAACAAACATCGGTTTTTCCGTGCAAAAAGCTTTTGGAAAATTGACGTTATAGAAGAGCTTGTTTTCCGCATGTTGGATTATGGTCTCAACATAATCGGCGAATACACAAGCCACTTCATCGTACGATAGTTCGCTTTCAATGTCAAGCGATACCGCAAATGAAGAAATATCGTGCAACATTCCTTCCATCGCTGCTCCTACCGTTCCAGAATAAAGAATATCCGTTGCAAGGTTCGCTCCATGATTGATCCCCGATATAACAACATTCGGTTTTTCTTCAGCAAGTGCTTCCAAATAGAGTTTGACACAGTCCGTTGGCGTGCCGTTTACGCTCCACGCCTCAATCCCATATTGCTTTTCGAGCTCCAAATCACGCTCCACTTCCATAGAACGTCTTACCGTCAATGCATGTGCCATTCCACTTTGTTGTACCATCGGAGCAGATACGACGACATGATGATTCGGCGCAAACGCATGGATCAAGGCTTCCAATCCTTCTGCTTTTATTCCATCGTCATTTGAAAGTAAGATTCGCAAGAAAAAGGCTCCTTTCTCAATGCATATCTATGCAAAAACGTAAAAAAACTCCCTTGATAGCAAAGGAGTCGCATAGCCAATGGTGACCCACCACGGAATCGAACCGTGAACCTACTGATTAAGAGTCAGTTGCTCTGCCAGTTGAGCTAGTGAGTCATCCATGTTCTTTTAGGATCTAATCACAACGATTAACGAGTACGATTATATCGAGTATGAAAGAATCTGTCAACCCTTAAGCTCGTTTTGCTCCTCGTCATTGCAAGGTTTCCAATATTGACTTTAATTCTTCTGCATGGGATAATACGAACTAGAAAAAAATTCGTATGTATCCAAATTATTTAGGAGGTCTTTTTATGAAAAAGCCACTTTTCAGAGGTGCGGGGATCGCAATTATAACTCCGTTTACGGAAAACGGGATCAACTTCGATGAACTCGGTCGAATTATCGATGATCAGATCAAAGAGGGAACAGATGCTATCATAATCACGGGAACGACTGGTGAATCGGCAACAATGAGCGACGAAGAGCATCGTGCGGCAATTCAATACGCTGTTGAAAGAACGGCGCATCGCATACCAGTCATCGCAGGAACGGGCTCAAATGAGACGCATTATGCAATTGCACTTTCGCAATATGCTGAATCCGTTGGTGTAGATGGGCTACTTGTCGTGACCCCCTATTATAATAAATGCACGCAAAAAGGTCTCATTGCGCATTACAAGGCGATTGCGGAAAGTGTCCATAGTCCTATTTTCCTATATGATGTTCCCTCACGTACCGGCGTCGGAATTCAGATTGATACCTATGTGGAACTTGCTAAAGTCCCGAATATCGTTGCCGTAAAGGAAGCCAATGGCGATCTCTCAAAGATCTTACGTCTGCGTGCTGCTTGCGGAGATGATTTGATGGTTTATTCCGGTAATGATGACCAAATCGTTCCAATTCTTTCACTCGGTGGACAAGGCGTAATATCTGTACTTTCTAATGTCGCACCAAAGGTAACCCATGATATGTGTCAATTCTATTTTGATGGAAATGTCAAAGAAGCAACGCGGCTGCAAATCGAATACGCCGACCTTATCGACGCATTGTTCTGTGAAGTAAACCCCATCCCCGTTAAGGTTGCCATGCGCAAGATGGGATATAATGTCGGTCCGCTGCGTATGCCACTATCCGAAATGGAGCCTAGACATGAATTGCGGCTTGAAAACGCATTGAAAAATCATGGTTTGATATAACACGAAAAAGAGTCCTTCTTGTTGTAGACTGTTCCCAAATTAGTTAGACGAAAAGAAATAAATGATTCATTTTGCACGGTCTTGCTCCGTATTTCATATAGAGCAAGGCCGCCTTTTAAGTTGACTCGTTCATAATGGAAGAGGCATGCATATTCATTCACTGCGATATTTGGTCACTGTAGAACATGATATTTTGGATGACTTCTTGGCATAGCAAAACCTCCTGTTGTAGTTGTCTCCATTCTACACCAGGAGGCTCTTTCATTCACTGTCTATATTGAAATCACTACACAGCCACTGCCTCGAAGGGATTTTTATAACGGATCCAGGAAATCCTTTAGTTTGCGGCTCCGACTTGGATGCCGCAACTTGCGAAGTGCCTTTGCTTCAATCTGACGGATTCGTTCGCGCGTCACACCAAAGTTCTGACCGACTTCTTCCAGTGTGCGTGCACGCCCATCATCGAGCCCAAAACGTAACCGAAGAACTTTTTCTTCTCGAGGAGTCAATGTATCCAAGACTTCTTCCAACTGTTCTTTCAACAACATGAAGGAAGCTGCGTCCGCCGGAGCTGGTGCATCCTGATCTTCAATGAAATCCCCTAGATGCGAGTCTTCTTCTTCACCAATTGGCGTCTCAAGAGAAACGGGCTCCTGTGCAATCTTCATGATCTCCCGCACGCGCTCGACACTGATTTCCATTTCTTTTGCAATTTCTTCTGGAAGAGGCTCGCGCCCAAGCTGCTGTAAAAGTTGGCGCGATACGCGAATCAGTTTGTTGATCGTCTCGACCATGTGGACTGGAATACGAATCGTACGGGCTTGATCCGCAATTGCGCGTGTAATCGCTTGGCGAATCCACCATGTCGCATAGGTACTAAACTTATATCCTTTGTTGTAGTCAAATTTTTCGACCGCCTTAATCAGGCCTAAGTTTCCCTCTTGAATCAAATCCAAGAAGAGCATCCCTCGGCCAACGTATCGTTTCGCAATGCTTACAACAAGACGTAGATTTGCCTCTGCAAGACGCCGCTGAGCTTCCTCTTCCCCATTTTCCATACGTTTTGCAAGTGCAACCTCTTCCTCTGCCGTCAATAAAGGGACGCGACCGATTTCTTTCAGATACATGCGAACGGGGTCGTCAATACTGATGCCTTCCGGAACCGAAAGATCAATCTCAACTTCCTCTTCGGATTGCGACGAATCCATTTCGTCATCATCTTGTGTATTCGAATTCGAATCATCGACAATCTCGATTCCGCGTTTGCTGAATAGATCATAGAGCATGTCGATTTCATCCGGCGTAAGATCTTGTGCTTGCAACGCCTCTACGAGTTCGCCATACGTTAGCGTGCCACCATTTTTTTTTCCTGCTGAAAGAAGTCTCGTGACGAGCTCAGCGCTTCGGCTCACATCCGAAGCGCTCTTTTCTTTGTTCTCGGCCATCTAACTTCCCTCCCTTATGCTTGCCTTTGCCATATAGCGTAATCATAGCTGCAATGTATCAATTTCATGTTTTATTCTCTTGACCTCGCTTAATTCTTCTCGATAAGCAGGGTTGCCTACTCGAAGATATTCCTCTGCCTTTCGGCTGTGTTCGATATACAGCATCTGAAGGTACGATTTGCAAAGTACTTGCAGTGCATCCGTATAGGCACTTTCATGATTTTGCTCATCAAACTCTTCGACCATCGCTCTAGAAAGTTCTGACGTTGCCGCCTCACTGAGCGTATCGTCCATATTATCCAAAAACAATTCCTTTCCCTTATGATTCTGCAAAAAGTGAAAAATCTCCTGCTGCGTTGTATCGGTAATTGCAGATAAAGGAACGACTGCTTGCACATGATCTAGGATGGATGGATCCCGTACTGCCATCTGCAGGATTGTACGTCCGGCCTGCTGCACCGCGTTATCTTGTGCACGAGGCACCTTTGGCAATGATACAGTTTTATTCAAATTCCCATGCGTATACCGTCGCAATTCATCGTGTACAATGCCTTCGTCCAACATGAGGCTTCGCGCTATTTTTTTTTCATATTCGTTGCGCATAGCAGTTTCACGAATGCCTGTTAAAACAGGCAACATTTGATGAAGCGCCTGAACTTTTCCGTCGAGTGTATCATAATCCGTATGTGCAAGAACATATCGCAAACGGTATTCCACGAGCGGCAACGCTTTGGAAACAAGCGCTCTAAATGCACCTGCGCCATGCTTTCGAATGTATTCATCGGGATCTTTTCCATCTGGTACGACGATTACTCTTACACGTGCTCCCGTAACACAAACAATCGACAGCGCGCGTATTGTGGCGCTTTGTCCAGCTTCGTCACTATCGTAACAAAAACAGATTTCAGATGCGTACCGCAGAAGCTTCTTGCAATGCTCTACGGTAAAGGCAGTTCCAAGCGTAGCGACGACATTCTCAATCCCTGCGCCAAAAACGGAAATTGCATCCATATAGCCTTCCACAACAATGGCGTAGCCTGCTTGTTGAATAGCCCTATGCGATCGATTTAGGCCGAAAAGAAGCTTCCGTTTGTTGAAGAGAATCGTTTCAGGTGAATTGAGATACTTAGGTGTGGCATCATCGATCACTCGACCTCCAAAACCGACGATACGATCTCTTTCATCTGCGATAGGGATCATCACCCTTCCACGAAAACGGTCATATAAGCTTCCTTCCATTTTTCGTTCTGCCGATAGCCCGGACGCAAGAAGAAGCTCCTTTTTCACGCCGCGTTTTTGGAACGCCATCGATAGCTTATCCCACGATGCCGGCGCAAAGCCAAGATGAAACTCTTCTATTGTCTTGTCCGATATGCCACGCGCTTTAAAATACGCCATCCCCGGTGTACCAAGCTGCGTCATGGTTAGACAATTGTAGAAAAAATCGCGTGCCATCTCATTTACTTTTCGAAGATCTGCCCTTTCCTGTTCATGTGCAATTTCCGCTGGAGTTTGTTCTCGTCGCGGCAATTCGATCCCTAGTTTCTCGGCTTGCATTTTAATCGCTTCGAAATAAGATACGTTCTCGATGAGCGAAATAAACTTAAACGCATTCCCTCCCGCATGACAACCAAAGCAGTAAAAAAATCCTTTTTCTGGAACGACAGAAAACGATGGCGTATTCTCCTGATGAAAAGGACAGCATCCCCAATAACGATTTCCCTTACGCTTCAGCGGTACATATCCCTGTACGAGCTGCAAAAGATCCGTTCGCTCACTGACCTGTTTGACAAATTCGTTTAATCGTTCATTGCGCATAGCTTCCACAATGCCGCTCCTCTGTGCTCTAGCATTTATATTCCTCGAAAAGCCATAATATCCTTTTCGCGTTTCCCGGTCTTCTTCTAGGTAGTTTTCCTCATGATTTTTATCTTGCCATACTCCAGACGGGCGGCATGAAGATATCCGAAAAAAGTTTCACTGCATAGCTATCCGTCAGACCAGCTACATAATCGGTTACAGTCTGTTCTTTGCCCCAACGTGCTTCTCTACCGATAAATTCTTGCGGCAACTCATCAAAATGAGCAATAAAATAATGATGGAGCTCACAAAGTACAAAAACAGCTTGTCGTCTTTCATGAGAAAGTGCGTCTGAATGATAGATGTGTTGAAACATAAACTGCCGAAATTCGTCCATAATGGCTTTCACATTATGCGAAAGCACAATATCCGTTTTTCTTTCTGAAGAGCAAATGATATCCGACACCATGCTTGTGATCATATGCGAAGTGTCTGTTCCAAAATTTTGATATACGGCTTTTGGCAAATCGCCTTTCTGCAAAAGCCCAGCACGCAAACTATCATCGTAATCGTGGCAAAGGTAAGCGATGCGATCCGCAATGCGAACAATTCGTCCTTCCAATGTTTTAGGCAAATGTGCTCCCGTATGGTTTAAAATACCATCCTTTACTTCAAATGTGAGATTTAATCCCGATCCGCTTCGTTCTAAAAATTCTACAACACGAAGACTTTGTTCATTGTGAGCAAAATGCCCGGTCAATTCTGCCATAGCAGACTCCCCAGCATGACCAAACGGGGTATGTCCCACATCATGCCCCAATGCAATCGCTTCGACAAGATCCTCATTTAAGCGCAATGCCCTTGCGATCGTTCGCGAAATCTGCGCTACTTCCAAACTATGAGTCATACGCGTCCGATAATGATCGCCTGATGTGATATATACTTGGGTCTTATGCTTCAGGCGCCGAAATGATTTTGAATGCAAGATTCGATCACGATCACGTTGGAATTTCGTGCGGAACAGACATTCATCCATAGGTTCTTTGCGTCTTGCTTCTCGGCTCTTTGCTGCATAATCTGAAAGATTATCATACTCCGCTTTCTCAATTCGCTCTCTCACATTCATATCCGTCCCTCACTTTCATACAAACTTATTTGCTTCTATAATATATACGCGACGTGTAGTGGTTTTCCTGCTCCAAACCGGTACAAGAGAGAGCCTCTTTTAGCAATCTTCGCCTTCTTTGAAGCGTTTCATCATCTCATTTGTCAGGCTCCAATCATCTGTTTGGAGCCGGATTTCATTTGGTCTCGCCCAAAATGCTTGTCTCAGCTCGCTCGTATCCAAATCAATCGAATCACATCCATCCAAATCGCAGTAAAATCCGGCTAAAATATCAGCGGCACTTCCCCACGGCTGTGACTTGTAATATCGGATATTCTGAACCTTTAAGCCAACTTCCTCCATGACTTCACGTTGCACGGTTTGCTCCAGTGTCTCCCCAATTTCTGTAAAACCTGCAACAAGTGCGTAATTATCTCTGCCACGTTGATCCGCATAGCGCGTCACCAACAGCCTATCCCGATTGACAACGCCAACAATGACGGCTGGATTGATACGAGGATATATTAAATGCCCACAGTGCGGACATCGAATGGCACGTTCTTTTCCATCGAGTTCTGTCGGATTCCCACAAACACCACAAAATCGATTTACACGATACCAATCGGATAGATGCACTGCCGTGTAGAGTGCGAAGAAACTAGGAAGAGCTGCATCTCTTGTGCGCCGGACATCCCGAATCGTTTCAAACGCGAAACCATTCGGGATGAATGCCAACGCATCCGTTGGCAATAAGAAAAAAGCTCGTTTCCCGATTGCAAATAAGTAAATACAATGTTGTGGTTCATTCAGTTCCGAAAAAGATGGAAAAAGTTTTCCATCACCTTTCCGAATCAATACACTCTTATTTTTGAAGTAAAAAACGACACTGTCTTCAACGGGAAGAATGTCCGGCTGAAATACATTATCTAATTTTCTAGGCTCAATATCTTGAATCATGACAATCCTCACTTTTCCGTATGGCATCCCTTAATTACGAAATGGGTTGCAGTCTCCCATCCCAAAACACTTTATGGTATACTCTTCTTAAGTAAGTCGTAAGGGAGGCGGGACGATGAATATTTGCGAAGAAATGGAAAAACGACGTACACGTCTTTTAGGAACCTGCACGATTTCGGCATTTGACGGAATGGTCATTGTTCCCCATATCGAACTGTTTCGCCGGGTTCTAGCCATCGGCGATATCCATGGAAATTTAGAACGCCTTCTTTCTCTTTTTCACCGTATGGACTATTGTGTCGAAGATGATCTGCTTGTATTTCTCGGCGATTATATTGATCGCGGTGAGTATAGTGCTGAATGCCTGCAATACGTTATGAAACTTACTGAAAAAAGTTCACATGTCATTGCGCTGACAGGAAATCACGAAGCCATGATGTTAAACTACTTTGAGAATCATAGCATTCGAGACCCAATGGATGAGACCCATGGCTGGCTTCATAGTGGAGGAATCCAAACGTTTGAAAGCCTATCCCGTGTTTATTGGCAGGATAGCGCCCTCTACCATGCGCTTCTATCTTTTGTACTTTCGCTTAATCATATTGCAGCAGTAGGAACGGAGTACATTTTTACGCATGCCGGTTTTTATCCCAAGGTGCCCTATGCGAAACAATTTGATGCCATGCTATGGCTCCGAGAGGAATTCTATCATAACTATGATGGGGAAAAAACCGTCGTGGTCGGACATACGCCCGTTCAATTTTTTCACAAAGAGCAAACGAGACCTATCCGTCTCCAAAATAAAATCATCGATTGCGATACGGGCTCCTTTCTTCCACATGGATATATTAGCTGCGTGGATGTCAAAAGCATGAAATGTTGGCAGAGCGCAGACTAGATAAAGTACTCGATCGTGTTTTGTGCTGTCTTCTTTGTATTCTCGTTGAATAACAGAACCGCTTCACGGTCTTCCATACATCCTAATGCATAAGGCGTGGTTTCTTCACGATTCAAACACGCGATTGGAACAGATCGATTGTATGCATTCGGATGAGCAAGCGTTACTTCTATGTCCGTAGCAGAAAACTCAGATGTACCTTCTGGCAGAAACCATGGATCGAACATACGGATATACGTTTCGGAGAGTCCCGTCAGAAGAACATAATGTTCTACACCGTAAAAGAGGCGAACGACAGCGACACCGCCGCGCACCAATGCATCATTTATCAAACTTTCATCACCGATACGAACCGCTTTGCCAGAAAGATATTGACTCGAAAGCGGAAACCTTGTTGCACGCCCAAAACCATCGAGCCAGTTGGATAGGAACATCATGGCCATGCGGCTCGTTCCAGCTCGGCATGGTTCCCCGTTCTTGCTATAACAATCCAAGCTGTAGAGCTGGATATTCCGTACGATTTCGGGCGGAATCTCTTCTCTCTCGAACAAAAAGCTCATGGCATTGAGCATGGCCGTTGGTCCGCAATCATACTTGGACAATTGGTAATGCAATGGATTTTTCATCGTATCGCTCATTTCTAATTTCAGAGAATTTGATATAAGAGAAACATGATACCAAGCAATGAAATGATGATTGCTTTACCATTCGTAGCCTATCCCATCCAAGATGCGATGCAGTGACTTTTCGACGGAATCCGTATGGTAACGACCGAGTATGCGAATATCGGCACGTGCTTTTTCCATTGTAATGGGACAGCCAACATGGCAGAGCATCTGACGATCATTTTCGTTATCTCCGAACGCGATTACTTCATCTGCTGAAATGCCGAGACAGATGAGGTTTTCTTTGATCGCAGTCCACTTATTCACGCCTTTTGGCATGATATCCAGCCACTCATTACCTCCGGTTTGTACGGTACACCTATCACCGAAGCGCTTTTTCCATGGACTTGTATCGGATAATCCGCCTTTTTCATAAAAAGAAATTTTCATATAGGGTTCGGGAATGTCAAGTAGGCTCGGAACAAGGGTTACATTATTTCCTACAACATCGTGTAAGAGCGCAGCAAAATTTGAAGATGTCGGTTGGATATAACACGTTTCTGTCCCCGAAACCATGACCTCCAGCCCGCCTGTTCTCTGCATAGCACGAATAATCTCACGTCCAAGATCTGCCTGCATACATGCCTGCGAAATCTTTCTGCCTTTAAAAAAGCTTAGGCAGCCGTTTTCGCAAATATAACCAATCTCGTCAGCCACAGGTGCAAAAAGACGGCGCAAGCTGGCATACTGTCGCCCGCTCGCCGCATAAAATATGATATCATGCCCTTGCAGACGACGTATGAGTGAAAAGACTTCTTGGGTTAACGCCTGTGCTCCATCCAACAAAAGTGTTCCATCCAAATCGCTCGCAATCATCGCAATTTTACGTTTCATACTGCCTCCTAATGGACTTCCGTTTATCATAAAACCATTACACCGTAATGTATTTTGCTGTACTTACCACCGACAATTTTGGTAAACCCGAGTCGTGCGAATTCCTCGCTTCGGCTGTTTTCTTTGAACACGACGCGATATCTTGCTACGCGACATGCTTCTTGGACTATCTCAGGCGTTAATGCAGCAGGATTGGCCAATTCACGTAGTGGCGTCAAGCTCAGGCTTGCTGTAAGTGGATACCGAAACATCGGATCAAAATAAACGACATCAAATGCATTATTATTTTGTGTCTGCAAGAATACAGATGCTTCGATACAGTGTGTTTCAATGCGCCGCATCGCTTCTTGCATGGGCCAATTCTCTGCTTTGAAATGGGACAGCCCATAGCCAACGACCGTTTCAATCAAGGGTTCTGACTCGAGTCCGACAACGCGACCTTCTTGTTCAACCGCAAAGCTCGATACGATTGCATCCGCACCGAATCCAAGCGTGCAATCCAGTACGGACATGCCGCGATGCAACTGCATCGCTTCGACCATGTGATCCCCTGTTCCAGCACTGCCAAAACGTAAATTTTTCAAGCGCAAATGCGCCATGTTCGGATGAAAGAAAAACGTATCCTTTGGTGCTGCCAATGTCAAGAGACCGTGTTTTGCAACGAGCAAATACCATGCCCCAGTTGATTCACGAAGCTCTTCTTCCGATCGTGCGCGGCGCTCGACATAAGAAATTCCAGCATGCTCCGCTGCCCAACAGGCAAGTGTTTCTGCTTCACGTGTCCACTTTCGTCCCGTCGTCGCAATAGCTCGCTTTTCTTTTGTCATACTCAAAAACCAGTCCGCTTAAACATCTTTGCCAATTCATCTGTACTGAACTTCAATATTGTCGGTCTGCCATGTGGACAGGTGTACGGGAAAGTCGTATGGGAAAGTTCTTCTAAAATAATCTGCATTTGACGCATGCTCAATTCCTCTCCTGCTTTGATGGCTGCACGACAGGCCGTCGTCGCAAGACAGGCTTGCCGTATCTCTTTTGCACTCGTCTCGTGCATATCGTGAAGCGACGCAAGGATTTCACGAATGATATCCTCTGCTTCATCGCTTGGAATGTCGGCCGGAACTTCCATTAGACGATACTCTTCATTTCCGCTTGCCTCCATTTGAAAGCCAAGACGTTCGAATATATCCTTATTGGCAGCAATTAGCTGCGCGTCCCGTGAATCAAAGTGAAGGACGAGGTGGACGAGAAGTTGCTGCGATGGAATCCTGTCTGCCATTGCTGAGAGCTTATCAAAAAGAATTCGTTCATGCGCTGCATGTTGATCGATAATGTAGAGCCCTTTTGCATCCTGTGCAATAATATAGGTAAGGTCAACTTGTCCGATGGGAACAATATTTCCTTCCGATGCAAGGAGGATTGTTGATTCGCACGATTCTTCCATCGGACCTGTTGCAACGGAATATATGGGCGGATTGGATTCACGTATGGTCTGTCCGTGTCGGATCTCCTCCTGCGTCTCCATAAAGTGCATCGCAGGAACCGCATTTGCATGAACGGCTTCATAGATAGTTTGCGGCGGTCTTGCATGGTACAAACTCTCACGATGCGCAACGCCCTGATCATTGTTTGGACTGCTTGCCGGCATAAATCGCATGGGTTCGGTTGTAACGTGACTCATCGGTTTTTCCACAGCAGATGCGATAGCATGAAGATCGGGCCGAATGGAGCGAATGGCATCAAGAACGGCTTTGTAAACTGCCTTGAAAATACGGCTTTCATCTTCAAACTTTAGTTCATTTTTTTGCGGATGAACATTGACGTCAATCGTATGCTGCGGGACCTTTACCAGCAGTACAGCAAGGGGGAATCCACTCTTCGGGATTAAGGAACGATACGCATTATCAATAGCTTTGGATATTGCCCGATTCTGTATGATACGACCATTGACAATCAGAGTCTGCCATGCACGGCTGCTTTTTAGCATGGATGGCTTCGTAATAAAGCCGGAAATAGAAATGGATTCTCCCTCCAAATACAATGGAAGAACAGACTCTGCAGTCTGTTTTCCATAGATGGCGCGAATCGTATCCAGCAAGCTTCCATTTCCCGGTGTTACGATAGCAGTCTTATTGTTGTTGATAAAACGAAATTCGATATTGGGACGCGCGAGTGCCAGCTTCACGATAAAATCGTTGATTTTCGATCCTTCTGTATGCGTTGTCTTTAGGAATTTCTTACGAGCAGGCGTATTAAAGAATAGATCTTCCACCGTAATCGTCGTTCCCAGTGCACACCCCGCTTCGGTAATTTCCGGTTTATTTCCTCCACGAATGTCGATGCGCGTTCCTAGATCTGCCTTCGGCTCACGTGTCAGAAGTGAGAACCGTGACACCGAAGCGATTGTCGGCAATGCTTCGCCGCGAAATCCGAGCGTGCCGATCATGCTTAAATCATGGGCATCACGAATTTTGCTCGTCGCGTGCCGTAAAATAGCGAGCTGAGCATCTTCTGCACTCATCCCCTTTCCATTGTCTGTAACGCGCATAAAGCTCGTTCCACCGGCCATAATTTCGATTTCAATGCGTGATGCACCTGCATCCATCGCATTTTCGATAAGCTCTTTAATCGCAGAAGCGGGTCGTTCAACGACTTCACCTGCTGCAATTTTATTGATGGTATTATTGTCCAGGACGTGTATTTTACTCATCCTTTTCCCGCCTCCTGTCGTGCCTGCTCTTGTAGACGGTATAGTTCGTTTAATGCCTCAATAGGCGTCATCGACATGACATCAAGCTCCGATAAGCGAGCATTTATCGTCGACTGAAAGAGCGATCCTATCGACATTGCATCAAATCGTCCCCTGTTATCCTTCGCGCTCACTTTTTCGTTATGTCCAGCAGGAAGGGAATCCGCTTCCAGTTGTGTTAAGATCTCCTGTGCACGTTTTGTGACAGAAGCCGGAAGCCCAGCGAGACGTGCGACGTGGATACCATAAGATTTATCCGCTGCTCCAGCCACGATGCGTCGAAGAAATGCGACTTTCGTCCCACGCTCTTTGACTGCAACACAAAAATTTTTTATTTTATCGTCTTCTAGATCGGTTAATTCGTGATAATGCGTAGCGAAAAGCGTTTTTGCATGAATGTGCGTTTCTATGTATTCGATAACGGAACGTGCAATACTCATTCCATCAAAAGTGCTCGTTCCCCTGCCAATCTCATCTAAGATAACGAGACTATTCTTTGTCGCATGCCTTAGAATCTGCGCTACTTCATTCATCTCGACCATAAACGTGCTCTGCCCGCTGATGAGATCATCGCTTGCACCAATCCGCGTAAAGATACGATCAAGCGGTGAAATACTTGCTTCTCGTGCCGGGACGAAACTGCCTGCCTGCGCCATTAATGCTAAAATGGCAGTCTGACGCATGTAAGTCGACTTGCCAGCCATATTGGGACCCGTAATCAGCATGATTTCACAATCACGATGATTGAGCATTGTATCATTTGGAACAAATATATCCCGCGTCAGAATTCGCTCAACGAGCGGATGACGACCATCCTTAATCACAATTTCTCCGGTTGTCGTCATGCGCGGACGGACGTAGTGATAGGATGACGCAGCCTCTGAAAGGCTTGCAATCGTATCAATCGTTGCAACCGCACGCGCCGTTTCTTGTATTTGTGCAAGATGTTCCTTGATCGTATCACGTACTTCCACAAAAAGATTGTACTCAATGGAAACTATCTTTTCCTGTGCACCTAGGATCTTCGTTTCAAAGTCTTTTAATTCCTGCGTGATATAACGTTCCGCATTCGCGAGCGTCTGTTTGCGAACATAGCGATCCGGCACGAGTTCTGTACTCGTATTCCGCACTTCAATATAATAGCCGAAAACTTTGTTATAACCAATTTTTAGTGCCTTAATTCCCGTCTCTTCCCGTTCCCGCTCTTCGATCTCCTGCAACATGGACTTGCTGTCATGAGCAATACGTCGATATTCATCAAGTTCTGCATGATAACCAGACTTTATGATTCCGCCGTCTCGAAGACTGATTCCTGGAGAATCAATGATCGAACGCTCAAGCAAATTTACCAATTCATCGAATGAACCAATGGATCGCGCCGAAGCCGCAAGCATATCAGATTGCACCTTGCTCAATGCCTGCCGTATCTGTGGCAGACATTGAAGAGATACCTTCAACGCGATCAAATCACGTGCGTTTGCCGTACCAATTTCAATGCGTGTGAGGAGTCGTTCGAAATCATGCACCTTTTCAGTGCCTTCACGCACTGCATTACGTTTCGAAAAATCACGAAAAAGTTCTTCAACTGCATCAAGACGACGATTGATTTGCAGCATATCGAGCAGCGGATATTCTAACCACTTGCGCAAAAGACGAGTTCCCATCGGCGTTTTGGTGAAATCGAGCACATCTAAGAGGGTCCCCTTTTTTCCGCCGTCTCGCACGTTGCGTGTGATCTCAAGATTGCGCAATGTATTTGCGTCGATTACGAGATTCTTTGATGTATCCAAATACGTCAATCGATTTAAATGGGCTAAATCCGTTTTGACGGTGCTATGCAGATAATCCAGTAATGTCGCAACAGCTTCCTGCAGTTCTTTTCGCGTAGGACGCGAAGTCACATCAAAATGCTCAAGGATGCGATCCTCCACAGCAGAAGAAATATGGGATACTTCTGTGAGAGAGCATTTGGGCAAGTGAATGGAAAGATACTCGCGAAGTTCTCCTGCGAAAGATGGTGCCCCTACGATCAGCAACTCGGAAAGCATAAATCGATAAAGCTCATCGAAGAGAAGTTCGACACGATCCGATCCCTCGTACATCCCTGCAAAACATTCTCCTGTCGTGACATCGGCTCCTGCCAATGTAAGGACGTCGCCTTTTTCATAGATAAGCCCAATGTAATTATTCTGTGCCCCCTTTAGTGCGGATTCAGCCAAGATTGTTCCTGGGGTAATAATCTTGATGACTTCCCGTTTTGTCAGTCCCTTTGCTTTTGGATCACCAATCTGCTCGGCAATCGCAACTTTATATCCTTTTTTGACCAGTTTGTTGATATACGTTTCTGCTGCATGATACGGCACTCCGCACATCGGTGCTTCATCTTGCGATTTGCTCCTGCTGGTAAGAGTCAGACCGAGTTCCTTTGCTGCAAGCCGTGCATCGTCAAAGAACATTTCATAAAAGTCGCCTAAACGAAAAAAGAGAATCGTTCCCGGATTCGATTCCTTTACAGCCATGTACTGTTGCATCATCGGCGTTAATTCCATCTTCCGCACCTCCTATCTCGCACATCCATGCCATAATCTATTGGTTTAATTAACTAACGCGATTTCCCTTAAGCAACCAAGTTTGTGGCTGTGTCACCTTGACCGAGATGAAGTCCCCTTCTTTTTCATCTTCATGCGTGAATAGGACGAGATGATTGGATCGCGTACGTCCACTCCAAATGGATGCATCATTTTTACTTGGTCCTTCTGCCATCACCTCATAAATCTTGCCTTGCATTTCTTGATGAAGCGACAGGCTGATCTCATTCTGTAAACGCATAAGCATCTGCAGCCGCTCTTTTTTTACAGCATCATCCACTTGTTCTTCCATTTCGGCAGCAGGCGTCCCCGAACGTTTCGAATACAAGAAAGTATACGCAGAAGAGAAGCGTATTTCGCGCAAAAACTCCAATGTCTGTTCGAAGTCTTCTTCTCGTTCGCCTGGAAAACCAACAATCAAATCCGTGGTAAGACTCACTTTCGGAATCTCTTTTCGTATGCGTCTGACCAAAGCGCGATAAGATTCAATCGTATAGACACGATTCATTGCTTTTAGGATCCGATTGCTCCCGTATTGCACAGGAAGATGGATATGTTCACATAAGTGCTCCCCATCGCGAATGGCTTCGATGACACGATCCGAAAGATCTTTTGGGTGGGACGTCATAAAACGCACACGACGAATTCCTTTCACTGAATCGACCATACGAAGCAAGTCGGCAAAGTCCGTGCTTCCGGCATCTTTTCCATAGGAATTAACGTTCTGACCTAGAAGCGTGACTTCTTTATAGCCATTCGCTACTGCCTCTTCAACTTCACGTACAATTTCAGAAGCTGCACGGCTGTGCTCTCTGCCTCGTACATACGGCACAATACAATACGTGCAAAAATTATTGCAGCCGTACATAATCGGGACCCATGCTGAAAATCTGCCCGTACGCATAATCGGAGCATTGCTTTCGATTTCCCGATCTGTCATGGTTGTATCGACGACATGCCCGTGTTCTGTTTCCATTTCTTGTACGACACGCGTCAATTCTTTTACTTTGTTTGTACCAAGAACGAAATCAATATGTGGAGCGCGGCGAATCAGTGCATCGCCTTCTTTTTGTGCCATACACCCCGTAATGCCGAAGATCAATGCAGGATTCTGTTGTTTTAGATGTTTGATTTCACCTATTTTCCCGTAGACGCGATCCTCTGCCGACTCTCTCACGCAACACGTATGAATTAAGATGAGGTCGGCAGATTCCAAGGAGTGCGTTTCCGCATAGCCAATCGTCTCAAGCTGTCCCTTCATGCGTTCTGCATCGCTGATATTCATCTGACATCCATAGACGAGCAACTTGAAATATTTTTTGGGGGCATTACTCAAACTCATATCCGTTTTCAATCCTTTTGTAGTACCGTATTGATTTTTACGCCGAGAAATGCAGAAAATATGCACAGTGCCAACTTTTTCATATCACACACAGAAAGAAATGATGAAACCATAGGCACCTCTCCTCCATCAACAGAAAGCAATATTCTTTTCCTAAGAGAGTATATCATAACGGGCTTCCCATTGCACGTGCGACACTGTAGACATCTTTCTTTCTACGCATTTTCGTCATAAACTGCGTGACCTGTGTGGCACTTTTTACATTGAGTCCCAAGATGATAGTGGAGGTCTTGTTGCTTCGATTTGGCGTTGCGCTGAGGTTACGAATATTTATCTTCATTTCCGATGGAACGGCAAGAATTTCAGCGAGAACACCGCTCTTGTCATTACATACGATTTCGATTTCTACCGTATATTCCTTGTCAAGGCCGATGTCCCAAGCAACTTCGATCATACGCGAAAAATCCGTATCATTGAGCACATTGGGGCAATCGGCGCGATGAACGGAAACCCCTCGCCCACGCGTAATGTAACCGACAATCGGATCACCTGGAATCGGATTACAGCAACGCGCAAGGCGCACCATGAGACCGCTTTCCCCTTCAACGAGAACACCATGGCTTGCTTTTTTGACCCGTCCGCTCTGTGGTGTTTTTAGCTCGGAAAGAAGTTTCGAAACGTCAGGAGGAGTTGCATCCTGCACTTCTTTTTTGTACAATTCGATAAGCTTTGTCAGAATACCAGGAAGCGCAATGCCCCCATATCCAAGCGACGCGAGAAGGTCATTCTCCGTTTGGATATTGAGCTTTTCCGCTACTTTTTGAAGCCGATTGCTTTTCAGAAGTTCTTTTGGTGCATAACCAAGCCGTTTTGCCTCGTCTTTGACCATCTCAAAACCGCGTTCTATATTTTCTTCTCTCTTTTCTTTCTTGAACCACGAGCGGATTTTATTACGCGTTTCAGAAGAGGCAACGATATTCAACCAATCCCGACTCGGACCGTTATTTGCCTTATTCGTAATGACGGATACAATATCGCCATTTTTTAGTTTATGTTCGAGCGGAACCAGCTTGCCGTTTACCTTCGCTCCCACGCAATGATGTCCGATTTCTGTATGAATCCGATAAGCAAAATCAATTGGGATGGAGCCTTTTGGCAAATCGATGACATCGCCTTTTGGGGTAAATACAAACACTTCATCTGAGAAGATGTCGACTTTCAATGCTTCAAAGTATTCCTTGGAATCGCTGAATTCACTTTGCAAACTGACCATCTGACGTAGCCAATTCATTTTTTGATCCACTTGGCTGTCGGCCCCAATACTCTTACCGGATTCTTTGTATTTCCAATGTGCTGCAACACCGTACTCGGAAACTTGATGCATGGAAAAGGTGCGGATCTGAATTTCAAGCGGATAGCCATGTGTCATGACGGTCGTGTGAAGGGACTGATATCCGTTGGATTTTGGCATGGCAATATAATCTTTGAATCGTCCGGGGATCGGTTTCCACATGGCGTGGATGACGCCAAGTACTCCGTAGCAGTCTTTGACTGTATGAACGAGTACCCGTACAGCAGAGAGATCGTAAATTTCACTGATGTCTTTGTTGTCGCGTTTCATTTTTTTATAAATGCTGTAAAAATGTTTTGCGCGTCCATTGATTTCCGCATGAATATCCGCTTCAGCCAATTTGGCGCGGATCTGCTCGATTGATGCATCAATAAAGCTTTGTCTCTCCTTGCGCTTCTGCTTGACGTTCTCCACGAGATCATAATAAATCTCCGGTTCGAGATAACGGAGGCAAAGATCCTCCAGTTCCCACTTGATGCTCGAAATGCCGAGCCGATTGGCAAGCGGAGCATAGACCTCGATCGTTTCTTTGGCGATTCGCTTTTGCTTATCCTCACGCATGCACTTGAGTGTACGCATATTGTGCAGGCGATCCGCTAGCTTGATCATGATGACACGGATATCCTTGCCCATGGCAAGAAACATTTTGCGATAGCTTTCGAGCTGCGCTTCTTCCTTTGACTTATATTGCAGCTTTCCGAGCTTCGTAACGCCGTCGATGAGCAAGGCGACTTCTTCGCCGAAGAGCTCTCGCATCTGTTCAATCGTATAGATCGTGTCCTCGACGACGTCATGTAGAAGCGCTGCGCTTATCGTTGCATCGTCCATGTGAAGTTCGGTCAGGATTTGTGCTACATGGAGCGGGTGCATGATATACGCTTCGCCAGATACGCGAGTCTGTCCTCTGTGTGCCTCGTCGGCGAGCGTGTAAGCACGCTGGATCAGTTCGATGTTTGCCTTCGGTGCATAAGCTTGTACTTCCGCTTCGAGGCTTTCTATCGTAACCGGCAGCTTATCTTTGTCATTCATACGTCAATCTCCAATCGTTCCATTTTCCCATTCTCGTCGATAAGTCGAGGATTTCATGAGGTCTATTTTACCTAAAACGGAAGGCATTTCGTACCCCTGTTCTCCGCGTTTGCATGCCAAGATTCCAAGTTCTTGAAACACCGTCAACGAGCATTCCATCGTATAGTAGGAAATGGGTTCGAATGTTTTTCGATATTCCAGTGTGAGACGGATATCATCGTATGGAACTCGCTCATACATCCTATAAAGTGTACGCAAAAAGCGATAAACATTCCGTAGCATTTCTCGTGAAGGAAATTGACGGTCTTCTCGTGCGACCTGCATGGAATCAATCATACACTGTACGGTTCGCTTTCCATTCCACTCGTTGATAGCAGGCGCATATACGAGTTCCATCCGCTCCGTCTCCAAAACTGGAGCAAGTTTTCCTTCATTCCAAAAGAGCCCAGTGACCCATTTTCCTTCTTCTCCGAACTGGAACCGAAGATGCGCGCCTTCTTTTCCGATTGCGACAGGTGCATGTATTTGTGCTTGCCGACACCCGAAAAGTGGTTTCGGATTCCCCATTCCATACGGCTCCATGCGTGCAAGTTCTTCGATAAAATGGATGGTGATTTCCTCTGGTGGAAGCTCTGCCTCAACCGCTACCTTGGGAATGTAATCCTCTAGGGATAAGTGTTGCCTAGCGTAGTCCTGAAATGCACCGTGAAAAGCAGAAAGATTGGTTTCCTTGACGGACAATCCTGCTGCCATCTCATGTCCGCCAAATTGAATTAAATTCGCGCGGCAAGCATTTAATGCCTTATACATGTGAAGTCCCTTTATGCTTCGGCAAGAGCCTTTGCATATACCATCGGACTGGATCGATAGCACGATCGTCGGCTTGTAGTATCGATCGACAAGGCGCGAAGCGACAATGCCAATCACACCCGGATTCCAATCTTTTCCAGCTACAACAATCGCAGGCATATCTTGTGGATTTTTCCCAACGAGACGCTCTTCTGCATCTTCTAAAATCGCATGTTCCATGGTTTGCCGCTCCGTATTTAGCAAATCCAATTCGAGTGCCAACGACCGTGCCTCACATTTTTCTGTTGCGAGAAGAAGTGAGACTCCCTTTCGTGCTGTCCCGATACGTCCTGCGGCATTGAGACGCGGGGCAAGAATGAACCCCACGTGTCCAGCATTGATAGGTTTTCCTTTTAGCCCTGCTATCTCGATGAGCGCGTCGAGCCCAATAAAGGCGGTATCTGTCATGCGCATCAATCCTTCTTTGACAATGCGTCTGTTTTCTCCGCGTAATGGAACAAGATCTGCTACTGTGCCAAGCGCAACAAGTTCCAAATCTTCTTCAAAAGATTTTCTTTCCATGCGGTGCCAAAGTGCTTGGCATAACTTAAATGCAACGCCAACCCCACATAAATCCTTTTCTGGATAAGGACAGTCTTTTCGATGCGGGTTGAGCACTGCAACCGCAGGTGGAAGCTCATTGCCGGGCAAATGATGATCGGTGATGATGATATCGAGCTTTTCTTTCATGGCCTCGACATCTTTTACCGATGCTATGCCACAGTCCACGGAGATGAGCAAATCGCTATTTGGGGCAAGCATTTCAAGCGCATTTCGATTGAGTCCATATCCTTCTGTCATACGATTGGGAATATAAAAGTCTGCATTGGCACCAAGCTTACGAAGATTATGTAACAGCACGGCAGTAGCACTGATTCCATCTACATCATAATCTCCATAAACAACGATGCGTTCCCTGCGATCAATAGCTTCTATGATGCGAGAAACTGCCAAATCCATATCACGCATGAGAAATGGATCTCCAAAAGATACTCTCTCAGGATAAAGAAAATCCATCGCGTCCTTTTTTGTTCGAATGCCGCGATGCCATAAAACGCTAGCCACGATGGGGGAAGTTGAGATGCGTGCTGCAAAGGAATCAAGATTCGGAACAGGTTCATATACATTCCATTCTTTTATCATACTCCGACTCCTATTCGTTTCCTTCCAACATGAATGCATTTCCTAATGAGAACGATTAAAAACGCTTCCTTGCGGTTTCAAAAACACAAAAGGCTCTCAAAGAGAGCCTTTTGTGTTCGTTTACTGTGCCGGCTGTCTCTTCGCCTGACGTCGTTCCTCTGACCAGTTGCGGAAGGCAATCCAAAGAGGGCTTGCGATAAAGATCGATGAATAACAACCTACGCCGAAACCGATGAGCAATGCAAACGCAAAGTCTTTCGTCGTTTCACCGCCGAAGAAATAGAGTGCAAACGTCGTAAACAAGACGGTAAACACCGTGTAAAGAGAGCGCGTAAGAGTCTGAAAGACACTTCGATTGACAAGTTCGTCAATATCTCCGCCTCGACGGAAATGCAGCTTCAAATTCTCACGAATACGATCAAAAATGACGATCGTATCATTGATGGAATAGCCGACAATTGTAAGCAGTGCAGCGACAAATGAAGAATCGATCTGACGTTGTGTGAAGGAGAACACAGCCAAGACAACGAGAATATCATGAACGAGCGCAAGTACGGCCGCAATGCCAAACTTGAACTCAAAACGATACGCAACGTAAAAAATGATCAATGCCCAAGAAACGAGAAGGGCTAAAACTGCATTTTGAATGAGCTCGCCGCCAATCGTTGCACCGACTTTCTCTTCTCGAAGAACCGTATAGTCACCTACATCGGATCGAAGCGATGCCATGACTTCCTTGCGCTGATTTTCCTCAAGATCGACCGTGCGAATCATCATATCTTCTGACTCCGTCACATCCGACTGTGCACCAGAGAGCTGAATCGTGGCACCATCGAGTCCATACTTCGCGAGACTCGAACGCACTTCCGCTATTGCGACGGGACGATCAAACTTTAAATCGATGATCGTTCCGCCTGTAAAATCAATGCCGAAGTTAAACCCGCGTACGTACATGCAGATAAGCCCGGAAACGATAATCAAGGCAGAAAAGAGGAACCATATCTTGCGATGGCCTGCTATATCGAATTTAAGCATTTTTCTTCAAATCCTCCTTTTTCCAGAGCATATATCCACTCGCACCATAGGCAGAAGGTGATTCAAAGAGTTTGGAATGAATCATGAGTTTCAGCATGTACTGTGTCATTGTGATCGCTGTAAACATAGAGAGCAGTGTGCCGAGACCGAGCGTAATGGCAAAACCGCGAATCGTGCCCGTGCCGAGGAAAAAGAGTACGCCTGCCGCAATAATTGTCGTGATATTCGAGTCAAAAATTGTTGTGAATGCACGCTTGAATCCGGCATCCATCGAAAGACGGAGCGTTTTGCCTTGAATCTGATACTCTTCCTTGAAATGCTCAAAAATCAACACGTTTGCATCGACTGCCATGCCAATAGAGAGTATGATGCCAGCGACACCAGGAAGCGTCAACGTCGCATCGAGCAAATAAAGCAATCCAAGCAACATGATCGTGTACGCCATAAGCGCAATGTCGGCAATAAATCCGGACATGCGATAAAAGAGGATCATGAAGATGAGGACGGCTCCAAGACCGACGGAAAAAGCAAACTGGGACTTGTCTTTTGAATCCTGTCCAAGCGAAGGTCCAACCGTGCGTGTCTCAATGATATTAACCTTGACGGGAAGTGCGCCGCTTCGGAGCACGACGGCAAGATTCTGCGCCTCCTCAAGCGACTTTTGTCCCGAAATTTCTGCTTTTCCGCCTAAAATCGGCTCTCGAACATTCGGTGCTGTCAGCACTTCGCCATCAAGCAGTATGGAAATCGTTCGCCCGACATTTTTCGTCGTAAGATCGGCAAATTTTTTCGCTCCCTCGTCCGTAAATTCAAGGTTGACCACATTTTGTCCATTCTGTTGATTGGTTGCAGCTTGCGCATCCTTCAGGTCCGTACCTGTGAGAACGGTATTTCCTTCTTCATCCTTAAATTCGAGTACAGCTGTCTTGCCAATCGTCTTGATCGCTGCATCTGGATCCTTTACGCCCGGCAGCTCGATGATAACGCGGCGCTGACCTTCGCGTTGGATAATCGGTTCCGTAAGACCGAGTGCATTGACACGTTTTTCCATAATGGTCACAACGCGGTTCATCGCATCGTCGTTGACTTGCGCAACATCCGTATCTTCTGCTTCGAGGACAACATGTGTGCCCCCTTGCAAATCCAATCCTTGCCGAATCGAGTTGGCAAGGGGCTTTACAAATGCTAAAAAGATGCCAATGATAGCAACGACGCAGACAATCAGCTTGATAAGATTATCTTTTCGCAACAGCTTCACTACCCTTTCTAAACATATTGGGAAATCCATTTATTTGCGAGCGACATGAATTCGGCGTTTCTCCGTCAATATGGTTTCGACACGTTGATCATGCCATTCCATCGGAATAGCCGGTATGACCAAACAATCAAAAGTCAGAGCAATACGCTTTGCCTGCGGTGCTTTCTCCGCCATATAGCGATCATAATACCCGCCGCCTAGACCAAGCCGATCGCCTTTTTCGGTAAATGCCGCTCCTGGGATGACAATGCAATCAATTTCGGATGCCGGTACGGCATGCTGCCGCAATGGATCAACCGTTCGAATTCCAAACGATCCCACGACCAATGAATCGAGTGAAGGAAGTTCTACGGCTTCCATGATCCCTTTCCCTGTAATGAGCGGAAGTACAACTCGTTTCCTGCATGCAAGGCATTTTTGAAGAAGTGCATCCAGTTGGACTTCTTCCGGCATCGAGGCATAGGCAAAAATCGTATTAGCTGCCTGAAACGCTTTTTCCTCGTAAAAGCGAGCGCAGACTATTGCACTCGCCTTCGTCCGAAAGGAACGCGATAATTCCTTGCGACGCGCAACGACTTGCTTGCGGAGAACCCTCTTCTGTAGAAGCGCTTCCTCATGTGTCATTTCACGTCCACAGGTACAACCGAATTAATGCTTGAACGCACCATCTCGATCTCGACATCTTTTGCAATGAGCAGCTTCAAAGACTTTTCATCAATCGAAGAAACCGTCCCATATATCCCACCAATCGTAATGACACGATCTCCCTTCTTCAAATTGTCAAGCATCGACTTACGTCGTTTTTGTTCATTTTTCTGTGGTCGATACAGCAAAAAGTAAAAAATGGCAACCAGTAGTACAATCGGTCCCCACGTGCCAAGTGTCCCCATCATTTCTGGATTCATCACACACACTCCTTATTTAAATCAATTTATTTGTCCATGTGGCTGATAGCCACGCATGAATTCCTTGCAAAACGATACAAAGGAATCTGCTAGAATTGCTTCACGCATACGGCGCATAAATACCTGCAAAAACCACAGATTATGAAGGGAGAGCAAACGCAAACCAAAAATCTCTCCTGCTCTTATGAGATGACGGATATAAGCGCGCGTATATCCATTCCGGCAGGCGTAGCAACCGCAACCTTCTTCCAACACATGATGATCATGCGTGAAAACAGCATTCTTCATCACGAGTCGTCCTATATGCGTCATCGCCATACCATTTCGCGCAACGCGCGTCGGAAAGACACAGTCAAACATATCAATGCCACGTGCAACTCCTTCCACAAGGCAATCAGGCGTTCCAACGCCCATTAGATAGCGCGGCTTTTGTTTCGGAAGATAGTCTGTCGTATAAGCAAGCATTTCATACATGAGCTCTTTGGGTTCTCCAACCGACAGCCCGCCTATCGCATATCCGGGAAGGTCTAGACTCGTTGTTTTCTTCGCGCTCCAAGCACGAAGCTCCTTGTACATGCCACCTTGCACGATGCCAAAAAGACCTTGACGATCGGATTTTCCAAGCACACTTTTGCAACGTTCCAGCCAACGAATCGTTCGTTCTGTCGAAGCTTTCGCATAAGCAAAATCTGCAGGATATGGAACGCACTCGTCAAATGCCATAACGATATCTGCGCCAAGGCACTTCTGTACTTCCATCGAAACTTCCGGTGAAAGAAATTTCTTCGAACCGTCAATATGGGAACGGAATGTCACGCCTTCTTCCGTGATTTCGCGCAAATCACCAAGACTGAATACTTGAAATCCTCCGCTGTCCGTTAGAATAGCACGATCCCAATGCATAAATGCATGAAGGCCGCCCGCCTCTCGTACGAGATCCATCCCAGGGCGTAAAAAGAGATGATAGGTATTGGATAGAACGATTCCTGCGCCCAAATCCTTTAACTCATCTGGAGAAACTCCCTTTACAGTCGCCTGTGTGCCAACAGGCATAAAAATCGGCGTTGGAAAACTGCCGTGCGGTGTATGGATAACACCCGCCCGCGCACCGGAGTTTCGATCTTCATGCACCAACTCATAGGAAATTGCCGCCAAATAAGAACCTCCTTTTCGCTAAATTCGATGATACGAATTTTATCATACCACAAAACAATCCATAAATCGATTCCAGGTCAATAAGATTCCGAAAGTGCCGCACGAAGCTGTTCTTCCATGTAGGGGAGATCCGGTGCTGCCCCCATCCAAAGCCTAAAGGCCGCCGCTCCCTGAGCCGCCAGCATGCGTTCACCATTGATCGTTTGATGTCCATGTTCATGCGCTTCGCGTAAAAGCCGCGTCTCAGCCGGAATATAAATGATATCGTATACGATAGCGGACGGATTTAACACCGACCAATCGACAGGGGGCATCACCTCATCATGCGGTCTCATTCCAAGAGGCGTCGTATTGACAAGCAGATCTGCCTTCCTCATCTTTGCACGAAATTCCGATGTTTCCCAATGAAAGATGCGAATGCGTCCATAGTCCTGAAAGCGATCTGCCAATACCTGTGCCTTCTGAGGGGAACGCACGCCAATCGATACAGAAGATTGTTCTTTCAACAACGCCCATAGTATCGCACGTGCCGCACCGCCTGCACCGAGCATGACACTATTTGTTCCAGCAAGCTTGTAATGTCGAATACGCAACGCATCCAAAAAGCCTTCCGCATCGGTGTTATAGCCATAAAGACATCCATCGCGATTGACAACCGTATTAACGGCACCAATCCTTTTAGCATTCTCATCAATTTCATCGAGCAAGGACATGATGGTCTCCTTATGCGGAATGGTGACGTTCCAGCCCGCAAAATGGAGAGCGCGCAACCCCTGAACAGCAGCTTTCAAATCCAGCGGTGCTACTGGCAGTGCAATATAAGCATAATCGAACCCCAAACGACCAATTGCCGCATTTTGTAAAACAGGCGACAAGGAGTGTGTAATCGGCCACCCTATAACGCCGAGATTCTTTGTCGTACCCTTTATCACGAATATCCCCTCTTACCCGTGCTGACGGCGTGTTTCTGTCAAGAGATCCATTTTGAGTTCATAGTAATCCGGTGTCATATCGAGATAGTGTATATGCGGATTTTCAAATCGTTGCTCCTCTTCCCAAATTTCCGCTTCAAGCTGTTTCATAACATATTCGCGAATTTCCTTTAACGTAGGAAGCTCCTCGATCCGTTTACCATGCCGTACGTATAGCTTGCGAAGATTCTTAAACGTACAGTTTTCAAATGCACGATTTTTCCATGGCTTTTGTGGATCAATATAACGAATCGGCGAATCTTCCGAGAACGTTTCCCCATAGAGTGAAATCATGTCTGCAACTGCATGTCCATTGACATCGTAGACGCGATACAAATCCTTTCTCCCCGGATTCGTAATCTTTCCGATATTTTCGGATACTTTTATGCGCGGCGCAAAACTCTGCCCATTACCTACCGCTGCAAGCTTGTATACGGCGCCAAACACAGGTTCTGATTTTGCCGTAATGAGCCGCTCCCCTATGCCAAAACCATCAATGCATGCTCCCTGAAGCAGCAAAGAGCTTACTGTAAACTCATCAAGGCTGTTGGAAACGATAATCTTACAATCGAAAAGCCCTGCCTCATCGAGCATCCTACGAACGCGTTTCGAAAGATATGCCAAGTCACCTGAGTCAATTCGTATGCCACGCAATCGTTTTCCCATTGGTTCCAAAATTTCATGCGCAACACGAATCGCGTTGGGGATACCCGAATGAATCACATCGTATGTATCGACGAGAAGGACCGTTGCATCCGGATACGTTCGCGCATAGTTGGCAAATGCCTCATATTCATCACCGTAGAACATGACCCAGCTATGCGCCATTGTGCCTGATACTGGAATTCCAAAGATTTGTCCCGCCGTGCAGGTAGCTGTGCTCGAAACGCCGCCGATATAAGCTGCACGTGCGCCGTATGTCGCTGCGTCCATGTTGTGTGCGCGACGTGCGCCAAAGTCCGAAACAGCCCGTCCTTGTGCAGAACGAAAAATACGTCGTGCCTTCGTTGCGATAAGCGATTGGTGATTCACCTGCGCAAGGATTGCCGTCTCCACGAGCTGCGCATCGATCAAGGGCGCAACAATCGTCATGATTGGCTCATTTGGGTACATAACCGTCCCCTCAGGCATCGCGTAGATATCGCCTGTAAATCGGAAATTCTGAAGGTAGGAAAGAAATTCTTCCGAAAAGACATGCTGCTGTCGAAAATATTCAACGTCTTCTTGGGAAAAGCACATATTTTCCACATACTCAATGACTTGTTCAAGTCCAGCAAAGATGGCAAAACCTCCCTTGTCTGGATTTGCACGATAAAATACATCAAAGACGACGTGTACGTTTTCGTCATGATGCTGCAAATAACCATTTGCCATCGTAAGCTCGTAAAAGTCTACCATCATTGTGATATTACGCTTGTCAAACTGGGTCATGCCGTCACCGCTTTCTGTTATTGAAGCATATATTTCATATCGATTATATCACCATGCATAATTTCATGCAAAACCTGTCGTTATTTTAACCAAAGATACTTCGTGGAAAAATTTACACCATTTGGGCGATTTTCTTGATTGCTTCTGCGATCATCTTCACTTGTGGCTCAATCGTCGCAAGCACTAACCGCTCTTGTGGGCTATGGATATTCTCTGTCGTAACCCCAACAGACACCATATCGAGTTCCGGATTCTTACGTGCGTGCCAACTGCATTCAAGTCCAGCGTGAATCGTCTCGATCTTCATCGATTTGCCATTTTGCTTTTTAAATATGCCTGCCATAAGATGCGCTAATCGGCTATTCGGATTTGCTTTCCAAGCCGGGGACGGTACGCCGATATTTGCTGAAAATCCCGTAAGTGCTGCAAGCTGCTTCGCCAACAGGCAGAACTCCTCTGTTTTCTCATCGATTTCAGACCGAGGATAAAACTGTACCGCAACGCGCTCTCCATTCATATCCACACGCCCAAGATTCGCTGACGTTTCGACGCCCGATGCAACGGAAGACATCGAGAACACACCGGTATGCAGCATAACCAGTAAACGGAGCAGTCGCATTGTATCACCTGCTTTTATTGGATTCTGATCGACGTTTATCGTTTGAACTTCCATACGTACATTCGGATCAACATTTCCATACGAATGAAGGAATCGCATTTTCTGCTCATCAATGATAGCGCGCAGATCCTCCTCAGAAAGATTCGTACGTATGACGGCCTCTGATGCACTCGGAATTGCATTCCGTGCCGTTCCTCCACGAATAGAAATCAATTCAAGTGTTCCATGATCCTGTATTGAAAAGAGGGCAAGCGCTAATGTTCGAATTGCATTGCCTCTACCATCACCGATCCGCTCGCCAGAATGCCCGCCGCGAAGTCCATTGACTGTTATGCGATAGCAATTCTTTTGCGCAGGAGCAGTGCGCGAAA
The DNA here is from genome assembly GCF_000469545.1 of Mitsuokella sp. oral taxon 131 str. W9106. GTDB lineage: Bacteria > Bacillota > Negativicutes > Selenomonadales > Selenomonadaceae > AWVT01. The sequence continues at coordinate 224,633 of NZ_KI273057.1, forward strand.
GCTCTCGCGTAAATTCAATATCGACACCGCCGGCACTTCCTATCGTAAGTTCGTCGTAATTTTCGCTATCGCAATTGATCAAGAAGTTCGCATCCGCAAAATATTTTTCGGAAAGTGCCATGGTTCCGGTCATCCCGCGCTCCTCATCTACCGTGACAATGAAGCGAAGCGGTCCATGTTCTTTTACCGTTTGCATCAGGTAGATTGCCGCTGCCACGCCGATGCCATCATCCGCTCCTAAACTCGTTCCCTTTGCTTCGAGATACTGTTCTCCGTAAACGAGTCGAATCGGATCTTGCTCCGGCGTATAGGCGTAGCCTGGCTGTGCTACGCACACCATATCCATGTGTCCCTGCAGTATGGTTCGAGGCGATTTTTCATATCCTTTCGTTGCTGGCTTGTCCGCAATAATATTGTACACATCATCTTGTACGACAGAAAATCCCAGTGTCTCAAGGCGTTGTTTCAAATAATCACTTACTGCTTTTTCATGGCCAGACGGACGAGGTATGGCAGCAAGCCCTTCAAATTCTTCTAACACGCCATCGAGAATTGCATTATTGTATCGTTTCAAAATAAACCACTCCTACTAAAACAAAAACCAGGCAGCCCGATGCTGTCTGGTTTTCTTTGAAAATCCAAGAATCAATCTCGAAGAGCACAGATGAATCGGATATTTCCTTATAACAGTCGATGTATAATTCAGTCCGTTAATGCAATTGGCATGCAATCCGCAACATCAACTCCATCTGGCACGTAAAGTACAATCTGTTCAGAGATGCGCTTTGCACACCCATTCATCACATAACATACGCCATTGACGAAATCGCAGATACGACGCTGCTCACTTGCGTCGATACGTTCATAATTTACGACCGCTGCTTTTCCACTCTTAATATCATCTGCAATTGTCGTGACTTGGTCGAAATCCTGCGGTGCATAAATCTGCACCTTAAGTACAGCCGACTTATTCGTGTGAACGGTAAGCTGGGGACGCTGCGAATACGATGCATGAGCAAAATGGTCTGTCGTATCCGCTCCTCTGCTGACATACACAGGACTGCCTCCTGCAACCTTGTATGATGCCGTTTCAACTTTCGCCTTCTGTACTGCTGGCTTGGACGATTCCTCATTTACGAGATCTTCTTCCAAGTCCATCAGATCATCTTCAATCGGCGGCAGAATCGTATCGAACGCACTCTGCATCATGCCTTTTAACTTTGAAAATCCACCCATTGAACCTCGCCCTTCCACCATTCACATACATCACGATAAACCGGCTAACTCATTCAAAATACATATATTTCTTTTATATCATAACGAAAACAGTGATACAATTCAAGAGAAAAATATAAAATTACTGGAAAAATCGGCTCATTGCATGACAATCCGCCGACATCTATGCTTCCAATAGGATCACTTTCTAGCATTTTTTGCGGCACGTCCGCGAACCGTGCGATCAAGGACGGCCTTACGCAAGCGAATATTCTCAGGCGTAACTTCGACTAGCTCATCGCTGTTGATGTATTCTATTGCCTGCTCCAAAGAGAGCAGCCGCGGCGGCGTCAATCGAACTGCCTCATCCGAAGCGGATGTGCGCATATTCGAAACATTTTTCTTCTTGCATGGATTAATATCGATATCGTTTTCACGCGAGTTTTCCCCGACAATCATACCTTCGTATACCTGCTGTCCAGGAGAAATAAACATCGTGCCACGATCCTGAAGCGTAAAAATACCGTACCCCGTCGTCTCGCCTTGTTCAAAGGCAACAAGCGAGCCACGCGTGCGTCCTGGGATGTCACCCTTGTACGGCGCATATCCGTGAAACACGTGGTTCATAATTCCATTGCCCTTTGTACTCGTCAAAAGTTCGGAACGGAAGCCTATAAGACCACGTGCCGGTATCGTAAATTCAAGACGCATATATCCTGCCGTTTCGACCATATTTGTCAGCTCAGCCTTGCGTGTACCGAGCCCTTCCATAACAGCACCCATGTAATCCTGCGGAACTTCGACGGTCAGATTCTCAATCGGCTCACAAAGCTGTCCATTTATCGTCTTATATACAACTTCAGGTTTACCGACCTGCAGCTCGTAGCCCTCGCGACGCATCTCTTCAATGAGGATGGACAGATGCAGCTCACCGCGACCGGAAACCTTAAATACATCGGCAGAATCCGTTTCCTCGACACGCATCGCAACGTTCGTTTCAACTTCCTTGAAGAGACGGTCACGTAAGTGACGCGATGTAACCAGTGATCCTTCACGACCTGCGAACGGACTCGTATTGACACCAAACGTCATAGAAAGCGTCGGCTCGTCGATGTTGATTGTCGGAAGCGCCTCTGGCGTCTCCGCATCCGCTATCGTATAGCCGATAGACACATCGCCGAGTCCCGTAAGCGCAACGATCTCACCCATGCTTGCAGATTGCACTTCCACGCGCTTTAGCCCTTGATACGTGAAGATCTTGCCAATCCTTGCCTTCGTCTCACGGTCCCCGTCGATGATAACAACATTTTGGTTGACCTTGGCAGTACCACGAATAATGCGACCAACTGCGACACGCCCTACAAATGTATCCGATTCGAGCGTCGTGACCATCATTTGGAGCGGAGCATCAGGATCGCCTACCGGTGCAGGAATTTCCTTTAGGATCGTTTCCATAAGCGGCTCAAGATTATCGCTCTCATCGTCCATGCTGTATTTTGCAATGCCATCGCGTGCTGCTGCATAGATAACAGGAAAATCAAGCTGGTCATCGTCTGCATCAAGCTCCATGAAAAGCTCCAAGACCTCATCATACACATCGTCGACACGCTGATTTGGCTTATCAATCTTATTGATGACAACAATCGGTTTGAGTTTCTGTTCGAGTGCTTTGCGCAAGACGTACTTCGTCTGTGGCATGGGCCCTTCAAAGGCATCGACAAGAAGGAGCACGCCATCGACCATATTGAGGACGCGTTCTACCTCACCGCCAAAATCGGCATGCCCCGGCGTATCCACGATGTTGATCTTGACATCATTGTACATCAGTGCCGTATTCTTGGAAAGAATCGTAATGCCGCGTTCGCGCTCGATATCGCCAGAATCCATAACGCGTTCCGCTACTTGTTCATTGGATCGGAAAACGTGGCTCTGTTTAAGCATTGCGTCAACCAGTGTCGTCTTGCCATGGTCGACGTGCGCTATGATTGCGATATTTCTAAGCTTTTCGTTCGTTACCTTGCTCATGCTTTATGCGATTCCTCCCAAAGTGACTGCCATTCTAAAAGTTATGCTTCCGAATTACGCGAATGAACGCCGTCTAACATTATCGATCAGCATAATAACACTACAATATTATTATAGTGCAAAAACATTGTCAATAGAAATTTTTTTCAAATACCTCATTCCTTGTGCAGCCTATGATCAAAATCCAAGGCAAAATCTTTTGCCGATTTTCCCCAAACATTTCGAAATCCCTGTTTGCCGTTTTCTGTCTCGCGCACTTCTTCAATCCAGCGTGCATACGATGCCCAACCATTTGAATCAATCAACTCATACGTGCCGAGTTCCATAACGAGGGATACTATCTCGTGCCCATAGATATCCACCATGTGTTGATAAGATTCTTCTGTCTGAAGATCTGCCAACTTTGGTATTGCCTTTTGTTCACGCAGCTTCAATATCCATGTGCGCCGGTAATCGCGAAGCGCCCCATAACCAGATTCTGACAAGGCGTCTACTCCCATAAGGTACGAACTTCCATATACGAGCCAAATCGGCTCTTTATTGTCTGTTGCCATGCGTTGTCGCTCGAAAATACGCGCTACCATCGTTCCCAAAGTGAAAATCGTCTGTTGCTTAGATTGAAGCTCTCCCGCATTGAGCAAAATCGTGCTTCCGTTTTCAACCCACAAACTTGATGCTGCCAATTCTTCTGCTGTCTTTTTTTCAACATCACAATATGCCATAATATCGTTTACGAAATCTTCTTGCCCCATTGCCAGTACGAGCGTATATGCTCCGTGAAGTGTATATCCGAGACGCTGTTCGACCAACGTATGGCTAAACGCAAGATACTGCTTTATATCTCGCACATACTGCTCTTTGACCGATCCGTTCTCTATATGAAACTCCAGTGGGGCATTTCTTTGTTCTTCCCACCAATGCGAAAAGGAGGCAAAAAAAGATTCCGTTGTCATGCCAAATGCTTTTTCAAAAGATTCCTCCCCACTTCGGCCTGCTCCTAAACCTTGAAAATAATTCGTCAGACATTCCCCTTCTTTCCCCTTCGGAAGCTGATTGAGCAGGTACCATGTCATGAGATCTGACACGGAATATGCATGAAACTCTTTTCCCATGATGTGCTTGCGTTCTGCAAGGTCCAAATGCTGCAGATCCGCTATGCGTGCCATCCTCGGTGCGGAAAGAAGCTCTAGCGTAATATCGGCAATCCACTTGTCTCGTGTACGCCCATTCATACGTTCGGACAAGAGTGCTCCCATGTAGTCTGCCGTACCCTCTTCCAACCAAAAAAGTGCTTTCTCGTCGGTATCCTTGCCGTTCGCTAGTGCATACTGCACTTGATGAAAAAGTTCATGTCCCGTCGTATGGATTCGGTCACTTCGTCCTTTCATCACGTTTGCCGCACCATTGATTGCCGTAATGCGGTGCTTTCCACCCGACCAACCGCCAGAAATATTGGCGACCCCTTCCGCTTCTTTCGTTTCGAGTGAAAATTCGCGCGCCAAAACTTGTGCATAGATTTCCTGAGAGCCTGCAACATAAACTTTGACATGCTTCGGCAAAGCGACATGCATTTCCGCGTCGAGAAGTGGATTCATTTCCTCTGCTGCTTCTCGAACATCCCGCATAGTGCTTTTCGTAACAGCCCCTTCTGCACGAATAAAAAGATCTTCAGATCCCTGTTTTTCCGTTAGCATGTCACAAAGCTTGAAGCGAACGTCATCCAGCACTCCTGCCATAAAAGTGGTTTCTATAAGAAAAATCACCAGCAATAGAAAAAGCAGCCATATCTTTTTCAAGCAAATCCCTCTATCTTTCCTGCCAATGACAAGTAAAATGCTCAAAACAATCGATTAGGCCAAATAACGAAAGCCCCATTGCACTTAACGTGACAATGCCGGCATACATATCAAGGTAATTGACACGCAGCCATGCATCCATGATGTAATAGCCCATGCCATATTGGGTACCGAATGTCTCTGTAAAAAAAAGAACGGAGACCGCTGTCGCCATTGCAACGCGTATAGCCGTGATGAACTTAGGCAGGACGGCAGGAAAGATCACATGACGCAAAATCTGTCCAAAAGAGGCACCAAGCGAACGAAGTGGGAAATACGTTTCGGAAGGAATTGCACGAACGCCATCACGCACAGCAATGACGACTTGAAATACGATGATCAAAAAAATCATGAGTATTTTCGAAAGTTCCCCTATACCGGTCAGTAACATCAAAATTGGCAAAAGGGCGATCTTCGGAATTGGATATGTCAAATAAACGAAAGGCGAAAGAATGCGATCCACCCGTCTGCAATACCCCATCAAAACACCTAGCGGATAGCCGATTATTACAGCCATCAGGAGCCCCGCTCCTATGCGAAATAGACTGTATGCACCATGTACCGCAATGGAATCGAAAAAAACGAGAACAAGACGAGATAGGACGCGTGAAGGAGGCGGAACAATTGGCAATTCCATAATATAAGCCACACATGTCCAAAGCATGCATAGGAAAGCTGCCGCTGTTAGATACGACACAATGATACGACCGACCCTCATGACCTGCTCCTCATTTGTATGATTTTTTTACGCAATGCGCAACTCATTGAAAAAAATTTCTGTCCCATGCGCTGTGCTTTATCCCTTGCAAGCGGATTGTCAATTATGGTAATCGCATCTGTATATCGTTCCGGCATAATGACGATCCGATCACCTAAGTATAGTGCCTCTTCTACGTAATGCGTGACAAGCAAAGTCGTGATGGACTGTCCGCGCCACAAATCCAAGAATACTTCCTGCATTGCGTCGCGTGTAATGGCGTCCAAAGCAGAAAAAGGCTCATCCATCAACAAAACATCAGGAGAAAGCAGGAAAACGCGCGCCAAACTGACGCGTTGCTGCTGTCCGCCGCTTAGTTCATGTGGATAACGATCCAGCAAGGTTTCAATATGCAAACGTTCACACAGCGAACGCATATCCGCTCGTCTTGATTTCGCTATTCCTTTGATCTGACATCCGAGCAAAATATTGTCGTGCACGCTTTTCCATGGCAATAAGCCATAGTTTTGCGGCATGAAACCAATGCGGAAATTCTTCGGATTGATCGGCTTATCGCCGAATCGAACGACGCCAAAGGAAGACTGAATCAATCCTGCCACCACCTTCAGCAACGTTGATTTTCCACATCCGGAAGGTCCGATAATAGCACAAACCGTTCCTTTCGGAACGGTAAGGCTAAACTGATTCAAAATCGTATTCATATCTCTTTTGTGGGATCTATCATCATAGCGGACTGTAAGATTTTCGATTTTAATGCTATCTTCCATCATTTTTCTAACAAATTCACCACTAGGTCATCATAAGAAAACTGCGTTTTGATGAGTTGTTTGTCCACGAGCCACTTGATGCAATCCGCTACATCCGAATCCTTCGGCAAAGAAGCATGATGGTACTTTGATAAACGCAGCGCGTCCCTTGCACTTGGCGGGAATCCGCCTTTTTCAACAATGAGATCCATGTACTGCTCAGGATCCGTATCATTTAGGTAATCAACAGCTTTATTATAGGCACGATACATAGCTGCAATCTCCGCTTTCTTTTCGCTTGTTGCTTTTCCCGTAAAGAGAATAACGCCAGGATTAATCCCGAGCTCATCCGACCCTGCGAGAAATACGCCACCTTTTTTTACTGCAATGCTTGCCATCGGCTCAGGTAATGTAGCTGCAGCAAGTTTTCCATTTTGAAGCATCTCAAGACGTGTTGGAATCTGCGGAATAATAACTTTGTTGATGGAATCTTCCCTCACGCCTTCTTTTGCCAAAATTTGATCCGTGACATATTCAATGATCGTATTACGCGAAACACTGACCTCTTTTCCGACCAAATCCGCAACGGTATGTATCCCAGATTCCTTTGAGGCAATCAATTTATAGCTTCCATCTGTGAACGATGTGACCTTCACATCGAAGCCACCGTCTTTTGCAAAAGCGACGGCAAGCATATCCGAAACGGCACCATCCAAATTCCCGCTTTGCAGAGCACTGTCCCGATCCATTGCACTCTTATACTGTTGGATGTCAACAGAAAGCCGCTCTTCAGCAAAATAACCCTTTTCCTGTGCAATGATAAACGGCAGCGAATCGGTATCCGGCATGAGACCGACGACGAGCGGCTTCATATCTTTCGTCTCAGACGTCTCCTTCGTACCTTGCGTACCACCACAGCCGATAACCGTTATGATGAATGCCGCCATAGTGCCGAGCATCAAGCATTTTTTGAAATTCAATTGAACCCCTCTTTCCCTGTCCATATCATCGCGATAAATAGGAAGCCAAAAGTGCCGCTCCCTGCCGTGCATATCCAATGACGCGATCAATCGTATCACGGTTTTCCTCATATGCGGCCTGTGCCTGTTGCTTGACTTGATCGACATCCCGTTTCATTGATTGAACTTGATCCATCTTTTTGTCGATCTCATCGAGCATATTCTGCGTGTCCGCAATCGATTGATGGACATTCGCCGATTCATCTGCATTCGCAGCACCTCGTGCTTCCGTCTGCGCAACAGCTTGTTCACGCTTCCCTTCTTTCCCCGAAACCTTGTCCACAATCTTGCCGATTACAGAAGTAGGCTTGTCCTCCTGCAACGCCTCCGCACGCCCCTGAAGTCGTCCCGCCTGACTGTCCAGCTCATGCTGACGTTTTTCCAAAGCTTCCTTTTTCGACTCAATCTCTGTGCGGCGCTTTTCCAAATCACGTTCCTGCGCTACCAATTTCTTTTCTTGATCGGCAATCTGTTCCTGACGCAAGTGCAAGTCTTGTTGTTTATCCGATGCATCTTGACGATAGCCCGCTATCACAAATCCAATCAGGGCAGCGAACAAAAAAGAAATACCAAGAAAAATCCATTTTTTTCGCTTGAATCGAATCCCATGAAAAGTGTTCTTCCGCAGATTCCCTGTCTTACGTATCGGTGAGAGTTCTCGCACATCCCCTTTTTTCTTAGGAAAAGGCTGTTGGATATCATCACGCGATTCAATCGATGAAAGCGGCTGTGTGTCCGCAGCAGAACGAATCATATTCTTTTTGAATCGTTGATTCTCCTTTGGATCCATGTACTGCGTTTCATCCAAATCCTGCTCTTTCATATGTCTCCTTCCCTCTGTAGGTCTTCATTCGATACAGCTAATGCTCCATGCTCACGCTGCATGGTTTCGCAAAGACGGCGAAAGGTCCATAGGATATTGAATGGTGTTACAACCGACTTGAATCGAATCCGTTCCACACCTGCATCATCGAGCGCTTTCAGAACGGCTTCCAATCGCTTGTTTCGTACATTTTGCAGAACCATGACCTCATGCGGGAACGTAAAACCTTCTGAATCTGAAGACTTTGCTGCCTGAAATCCCTTCATACCAAGTAGAAATCCTACTTTTTCATTCCATGCTCCATTCGGTACTTCGCGCACCCTCACGCCGAGACGGCGAAGGGTCTTCATCAGCAGCGCAAACTTTTCCGTATCGTGAATTCCGTAAAGCAAAGCTTGTTCTTCTCGTTTCATTTTATACGCTCCTAAAAGAACTTGTCGGAAACATTCTTTTACATTTTGTATGAATCGTATCTATTGCACATGGTGTGCCACACCCCATTCACGAACCGTTTCATATAACGGTGTTGGCACACGATACATTTCTCCAAGCGCGACAACGCGATTGACAAGCCCTTCAAATTCTGATGCACCACCTGCGAGAACATCGCGCTGCATGGACGTCCGAAGCCCTGGCTTGAAGGCATCGATGAGCTTCAACCCTGTCTCTACAAGATCCGTCTCAAAGGTGATTCCCATCGCTGCCCCAATTGCAATGACCTCTCGAATCATTCCGACGAACATCTCGCGTTCTGGCCCAGCATGCTGAAATGCCTCACTTGTTGCATTATAGTAAAGACCGGTCGCTCCCAGCGGAGAAACAAAGGCGAACTTCTGCAGCGCATCACGTCGAATCTGTTCGGTGAACTGGCACGATATCCCGGCTTCTTTTAGAATTTTTTCCAACGCATGCGCTTTATCGGCAAGATGCCGATCCTGTCCCGGCCGAAAGCCATAAAAGACGCGGAGAATTTTTTGTGGCTGCGCAATGATGCCCGGAGCCTCTACTTGCGCCATGACGTAAATACAACCGTCAAGGCAAGTGATTTCCGGCAACTCCTGCTGCATGACCTCGCCTGTTCCATATACATTCAAAATTGGGATCACAAGTGTATAACGATCTGCTACACGCTTTGCAAATGCAATAGCATCAGAGAGACCATAATACTTGACACAAACAAATAGAACATCCGGCGTGCCTTGATACGCCTCCATCGTGCAGGCTTTCGTATCGGCGAGATGAATATCGCCTCTATGCCCTGTTCGAATCGTTAATCCTTTTTCCTGAATCGCCATTAAATGTCTTCCGCGCGCGATAAACGTGACATCGTTTCCAGCAAGGGCAAGGTATCCGCCTAGACAACCACCTGTTCCACCCGTTCCCACAATGACAAACCTCAAGGCAACTCCCCCCTCATGATTCACGTCAGATAATGTTTTTCATTATATCGCAGATTTCCCTGCTATGCAATGAAGTTGTGCACAGTCAGCCATTTTTGTTGTAGGTTTACAATACATGTGTTACAAAATC
>NZ_KI273058.1:0-181001 GCF_000469545.1 Mitsuokella sp. oral taxon 131 str. W9106
GCTTCGACCGAGGAGATCGCGGCAGCGAGCCATACGCTCGCCGACCTCGCGCAGGAGCTCCAGAACGGCGTCCACGAGTTCAAGCTCTGAGCGCAGGCGCACGGAATCCGACTTTCGAGACGGCCAGCAGGGATCCCTGCTGGCCGTCTTTTTTCGCACGCAGCGGCAAAGAATTTGCGAAGCGAAAGGAAAATTCGGCTTTTGACGCGAATATATAAAGTACGATATGAATCCATATAAATCCGAATCATAATGGAGAATAGGGGTGTTTGGCATGAAAATCAGCAACAAAGGATTTGGCGCGTATGACATTCGCGGCGTCTATCCGGAGGACGTCAATGAGGAGCTCGCCTACCGCATCGGCCGCTCGTTCCCCAAACTCTTCCGTGCAAAGAAAGTCGCTGTCGGGCACGACATCCGCCTCTCTGGGCCCTCGATCCGCGATGCGCTCGTGCGCGGTCTCACAGAAGCGGGCTGCGACGTCATGGACATCGGCCAGTGCGGCACGGAGATGATCTATTTCACGACGGCGCATTTTGGGCTTGACGGCGGCATCATGATCACGGCAAGCCACAATCCGAAGGAATACAACGGCATGAAGTTCGTCCAAAAGGAGTCGCGCCCGATCTCAAGCGACACGGGACTGAAGGACATCGAAAAAGCCGTCATGGAAGGCGACTTCAAGCCGGTGGGGAAAGCGACGGGCACCGTCGAGAAAAAAGACGTGCTCGACGAATACGTCGGACACATTCTTTCGTATGTCGATATCTCGAAGCTCAAGCCGTTCAAGGTCGTGGCGAATACGGGCAACGGCGCAGCGGGTCCCATCATCAATGCGCTGGCGAAGCACCTGCCGTTTGACCTCGTCAAAGTCTACAACGAGCCGGACGGGAATTTCCCGAACGGCGTGCCGAACCCGATCCTCAAGGAAAACCGCGAAGCGACGGCGAAGGTCGTGCGCGAGACGGGCGCAGACATCGGCGTGGCGTGGGACGGCGACTTCGACCGCTGCTTCCTCTTTGACGAGAAGGGCGGCTTCATCGAGGGCTACTACATGGTCGGCTTCCTCGCACAGGCGTTCCTCAAGAAGCACAAGGGAGCCAAGGTCATCTACGACCCGCGCCTCATCTGGAATACGATCGAGATCGCGGAGCAGCTTGGCGGCGAGCCCGTCATGTGCAAGAGCGGCCATGCGTTCATCAAGGACAAGATGCGCAAGGTCAACGCGATCTACGGCGGCGAGATGAGCGCGCACCATTATTTCCGCGACTTCTCCTACTGCGACAGCGGCATGATCCCGTGGCTGCTCGTCCTGGAGCTTCTTTCGCAGGCGGGCGGCAAGACGCTCTCCGACCTCATGCGTGAGCGCATGGAGCGCTATCCGATCTCGGGGGAGATCAACAGCAAGGTCAAGGACGCCGATGCCGTCTTCGAGAAGATCGAGGAGAAGTACGGAAAGGACGGCAAAGTCACGAAGGTGGACGGACTCTCGGTCGAGTTTGACAAGTGGCGCTTCAATGTCCGCAAGTCGAACACCGAGCCCGTCGTCCGCCTCAACGTCGAGACGCGCCAGGATCCGGCGCTCTGTGCGAAAAAGACGAAGGAGCTCCTCGCGATCATCCGCGCGTGAGGTTCTTTCAGCCGCATGGATGTCCTCGTCCATCTTCCGGTCTGCTCGGAAGATGGACGATTTTCCTGCTGCCGGCATCCATTTGATCCGATGCGGCAATGGGACGGGTCCTCTTTTGTTGTCCGTCAATGGAGATGGAGATGCGAAAGATTGTTAAAGATTGTTTATGAGGGAGGTCTATGGTATAATTAGAGATGTGGATATAGTTTCCCCAGTGGAACGTTTCGCTTGGAAAAGGAGTGCTGCATATGAGCTTGAAACTGAAATCCGGCTTTGAATTTGACTATGGCAATCTTTACGGTGAAGGCAAGGTGACGGACGCGGATCTGAAGTCCTACGAGACCGATCTGAAGAAAGCGCATGAGGCGATGAAGGTCATGCGCGAGAAGGGATTCATCCGCGGGCATCTTTCCAAAGACGGCGAGCCGGAGAAGGTGCTCTTCTCCCAGACCCCATACGTCGAGGAAGGGAATATCAACAGCCCGGCTTCCCTTGCCCGGCTAAAGAAGCTGCAGGATCATGTCAAGGCGGATGTCGACGTCGTCGTATCGCTCGGCATCGGCGGCTCGTATCTCGGCAACAAGGTGCTTTTCGACGTGCAGTGCGGCGCATTTTGGAACACGCTGCCAAAGGAAGAGCGCAAGGGATTCCCGCGCGTCTATTTTAGCGGCAACAACATCGACCCGCGCGCGACGGGCGACCTCATCCAGCACATCAAGGCACTGTCGAAGATCTCGTGCTCGCATGAGAAAAAGAAGCTCCGGGTGCTGCTGCTGCTCATCTCGAAGTCGGGCGGGACGCTCGATACGATGTCTGGCTTCATGGTCATCTACGATGCGCTGAAGAAGTTCGAGAACGTCGAGGTCGAAGTCGTCGCCGTGACGGATCCGGGCGAAGAGAAGCCGACGCTCCTCAAGAAGCTCGCGATGGAAAAGGGCTGGGAGCAGTTTGCCGTGCCCGACGGCGTCGGCGGACGGTTCACGGTTTTCACGGAGGTCGGGCTGACGCTTGCGGCGTGCATCGGATTTGACATCCAAGCGTTCCTCGATGGCGCAAAGGATATGGACAAGGCGTGCCAAAACGACGATATCTGGCAGAACCCCGCCATGCTCAATGCGGCATTGAAGTTTGCCGCGTCGGAGCGCCATGGCCGTGACATCGAGGTCATGATGCCGTACGGCGACTACTTGAAGTCGGTCTCCGAGTGGTACATCCAGCTTCTTGCGGAGTCGCTCGGCAAGCAGTTCAACAAAGAGGGCAAGGAGGTCTGCTACGGGCGTACGCCGTGCGTCGCCGTCGGGACGACGGACATGCACTCGCAGACGCAGGCGCACCAGCAGGGCAAGCTCAACAAGGTCGTTCAGTTCATCCGCATCAAGGACTGGGAGGACGATCTCGTGATCCCGAATGCATTCCCAGAGGCAAAGAAACTCGCGGATATCGCGGGCGTCACGATGAGCGAGGCGCTGGAGGTCGCACGCCAGTCGAATGCCGATGCGCTCGCCTCGAACAAACGCTACAATGCGTGCTTCACGCTGCCGACGCTCAATGCCTACCACCTCGGCGAACTCCTCTACATGCTCGCGATGAGCATTGCCTACGAGGGCGAGCTCGCGGACGTCGACGCATTCGACCAGCCGGGCGTCGAGTCGTACAAGCGCATCATGGGACCGAAGCTTCAGGCACTCAAGGAAGCCAAGGGCAAGTAAGGAAAAGTAAGGAAAAGTAAGGAACGTCTGCGGACGGGATAGAGGAAAGGCTCTGCCGCAATGCAGGGCCTTTTTGTCGTATGGGGAGTCTTTGAGGTGGTCGAATGAAGCGCGAGTTTATCCTTGGCGGAGCCATGCTTCTCGCAGTGCCCCTTACGTTTGCGGCGTTCGGGGTTCTTATGCAGCCAGACGGACAGGAAGAAGCGCGTCCTTCCGCAACGGCGAAGGCGCTTGCCCGGCAGGACGGCAGCCCCGCGCGCATCGCGGTCAAGGGCGGGGGCGAGGCGGTCGCGGCGAGCGCGCTTGGAAATCCCTTTTCCCTGCGCCATGAAAACCGCACGATGCAGGAAAAACCATCCCAGGAGACGGGCGAGCGGACGGATGCGCCTCCGATGCCGCCTCCCGCTCCTACGCCCATCCAGGCAGACGGGGGAAAGCCTTCTGCGGCGGCGCGCGGGGAAGCACCGCCCGCTGCTGTCCTGCTGAAGGGGGTCGCCTATACGGGCTCGCGCGGCATGGCGATCCTTTCGAATGGGCGCGATACGGAAACGCGCGCGGTGGGGGAGGTGTTTGCAGGCTATGAAGTGGAATCCATCGATCCCGCGGGCGTCACGCTGCGCGGGCAGGCAGGCTCGCTGCGGCTCAGCCTGCCGCCTGTCTAGGCGCGTCCTTTTCCTCCTTCTGCTGCTTACGGCATTCGCCTTTCCCTTGCTGCCGGACGCTTCGGCGGAGCCTGTGGCGATGCAGGTCGTGGACGGCGACGTGCGGCAGGTCATGCTGTCGCTCGCGCGCCTTGGCAATCTGAGCCTCGTCATGGACGCGGATGTTGCGGGCACGGTGACGGTCAACATGACGGCGGAGCCGGAGTCGATCCTTCGCCTCGTCGCTGCCTCGAAAGGCTTTGCGCTCGTGCAGACGGAGGGCGGGCTCCTCGTTACGACGGAAGAAAAAGCACGCCGCTTTCGCAGGGCTTATGTTTACCCCGTCCACTATGCCGATCCAAATGAACTTGCAAGGGCGGCAAAATTATCCCTTTTGGGGGAAGGAAATCAAGGGGAAGCGACGAATAGTAAAGCTAAGAGCGGAGCGAAGGAAGATGCCGGCAGCGTTGCCCGACCTGCTGCAGAGGACGAAGATCGCGTCCGCGTGGACACGGCGACAAACTCGATCCTTCTCTTTGGCACGCCGTCTGAGGCGCACGAGGTCGAGCGGATCGTCCGTGCGCTCGACGTGCCGGGAAAGCAGGTCTCGCTGGAGGCGAAAGTCGTCGCGCTCTCAAGGGACGCGCAGAAGAAGCTGGGCGTGGATTGGTCGTGGTACGGCAAGGATCGTGCGCCCGGCACCATCCGCTTCGGGCACGCACCGGAAGCGCGCCCGTTCAGCCTCTACTACGAGGCGGAGCTTCAGGCGCTCGTGACGGACGGCAAGGCATCGGTGCTCGCACGTCCGAACATCACGACGATGCAGGGGCACGAAGCCGTCATCAGCATTGGCGGCGAAGTTCCCGTTCCGATGCGCACGGTTGCCGATTCCGTCACGACGACGACGTATGCCTACAAGAAAGCGGGCATCATCCTGCGCTATCTGCCGCGCGTGGACGCGGACGGCACGATCACGGCGCGGGTCCATACCGAGGTCAGCTCGCCGTACTACGTCGAGGATATGAAGGCGTATCGGTTCCAGGAGCGCAGCGCCGACACGACGGTGCGTCTCGCGGACGGTGAGACGATGGTCATCGGCGGGCTTATCGGCAAGGAGGAAACGCGCGCTGCCAGCAAGATCCCGCTTCTCGGCGACATTCCGATACTCGGCGCGTTTTTCCGCAGCGTGCGCACGCAGAGGACTGCGTCTGAGGTCATGATCTTCCTGACTGCGCACGTCGTGGACATGGATTGAGGGAAGGGGAACGAATATGGCGATATCGATCGTGATTGCAGATGACCATGCGCTTCTGCGCCAGGGCATCAAGCGCGTGCTGAACTTCGAGGACGACCTGGAAGTCATCGGCGAGGCGGAAGACGGACAGGAAGCGCTCGCGCGGACGGTCATGCTGCAGCCGGACATTCTCCTCCTCGATATCAATATGCCGGGGCTCAGCGGCCTTGAAGTCACCTGCAAGCTGCAGGAAGCCGGCGCGAAGACGCGGATCATCGCGCTGACGATCCACGACAGCGACAATTACGTTTTGGAGCTTCTTCGGAACGGTGCGCTCGGCTATTTGCTGAAAGACGTCGAGCCGTCGGTCCTGATCCATGCGATCCACGTCGTCAACGAAGGCAACGCGTTCGTTTACCCGAAGCTCGCCGATCGCCTTTTTGGCGGGCTGTCGGAGTCGGACGACGTGCAGCACATGGCGGACCAGCAATGGCGCGAGGGGCGCAGCGAACGGCTCACGGCACGCGAGATGGATGTGCTGCAGTGCATTGCAAAGGGGTTCTCGAACCAGGACATCAGCAAAGCGCTTGGACTCTCGGAGAAAACGGTCAAGAACCATCTGACGAGCATCTTCCACAAGCTCAAGGTCAATGACCGCACGCAGGCGCTCGTCTACGTGCTCAAGAACCGAATCATCACGCTCGACTGAGCGGAATTGGCATTTGTGCCTATCGGAGCATAAACCGGATCCATTTTTTGGAGGGAGCATGATGCGCCCTCTTTTATTTTCCTTCGGCTTGGGTTATAATGAAACGAGCCAAAAGATGAATCGGATTCGTTTTTGAGAACGGTTCACAGTGTAGCTGCGGGCGAGGACGCATGCGGGACATGCGAATGCGAGGAAGAATGCGGGAAACGGGGAGAGACCGGAAAGGAAGCGAAATGGTTTGCGCTATCCCATCCATTTAGAGCTCGACGGAAAGCCTGTCGTCCTCGTGGGCGGCGGGACGGTCGCCGAACGAAAGGCGAAGGGGCTGCTCGCGGCAGGCGCGCGCATCACGGTCATTGCGCCGAAGGCCACGAAGACGCTCGCCGCGCTTGCGCAGGAGCAGCGCATTGCGTGGATCGAGGCGCCGTTCGCGCCGGGGATGATCGAGACGCGCCGTCCCGTGCTCGTCTTTTGCACGGCGCGCGATGCCGCGGCAAATGCGGCAGCGGAAGAGGAAGCGCACCGCGTGGGCGCACTCGTCAATGAGGCGGTGCACCCGGAGCAAACGGACTTTGCCGTGCCCGCGCATTTTCGGCGCGGCAGGCTTCTTTTCACCGTCTCGACGGACGGCGTGAGCCCCGCTCTCTCCCGCGCGCTGCGCGAGCGGCTGGAGGAGGCGTTTCCGCCTGTCTTCGGCGACTGGCTGGACCTTCTCGGGACCATCCGCCGGGAAATGAAGGAAAGACTGGATTCGGGCGAGGCGCGCCAGGCATTTTGGCGTGCGGCGCTCCGCCCTTGTGTATTGGACTTAGTGAAAGACGGCGATTTGCGCCGTGCGGAGGTCGAAGTAAGAAATGCAGTTAGTAGTCTTGGGGCTGAACCATAAGACGGCGCCGGTCGATGTGCGCGAACGCTTTTCCATCACCAAACAGGCGGTGCGAAACGGGCTCTCGCATCTCGACGCATACGAGGGGATCAGTGAGGCGGTCGTGCTCTCGACGTGCAACCGCACCGAGGTCTACGCGGTCGTCGATGATGCGGCGGAGGATACGGAGACGCTCAAGCAGTTCCTGTTCGACCTGACGGGCACGGAGGAAGACATCGACGAATACCTCTACGACTTCGTGGATACGGCGTGCATCCGCCACCTCTTCGAGGTCACGTCCAGCCTCGATTCGCTGATCCTCGGCGAGGGACAGATCTTGTCACAGGTCAAGGATGCCTACGCGATGGCGCGCACGGCAAGCGCGACGAGCACCGTCCTAAACACGCTCTTTCATCGTGCGATGAAGACGGGCAAGCGCGTGCGCACGGAGACGCGCATCGCATACAATTCCGTTTCGGTGAGCTATGCCGCCGTCGAGCTCGCACGCAAGGAGCTCGGCGATCTCTCCGCCTCGAATGCGCTCATCTTCGGGGCCGGCAAGATGGCGGAGCTCACGGCACAGCACCTCGTCTCGCGCGGCGTCCAGAAGATTTACGTCGCGAACCGCCATATCGAGAAGGCGGAAGAGCTCGCGGAGGAGTTCGGCGGGGAGGCCGTGCCATTTGAGGGAGCCTTGAAGCGCGCGCCCGATGTCGACGTCATCGTGACCTCGACGGGCGCGCCGCATTACGTCGTGAAGCCTTGGGAGACGCAGCAGCTCATGACGCGCCGCAGGGGACGGCCGCTCTTTTTCATCGATATCGCCGTGCCGCGCGACGTTGATCCCGAGGTCGGCGAGATCAAGGGCGTGACACTCTACAACATCGACGCGCTCGAAGCCGTCGTCGACGCGCACGTCGAAGCGCGCAGGCGCGAGGCGGTCGAGGCGCGCAGGATCGTCGAGGAAGAGCTCACGGCGATCGAAGCGCGCTTCCAGTACCTCTCGCTGCGCCCGCTCATGGCGCTCCTATCGGAGCGCTGCGAGCGTATCCGCGTGCGCGAGGTACGGCGCGCGCGCTCGAAACTCCCAGACCTCACGAAGCAGGAGCGGCGCCAGATCGAACACATGACGCGCATGATCGTCCGAAAGATTTTGCGCATGCCGATGATGAAGCTCAATGCGTCGGCAGGAACGGAGCAGGAAGCGTTCTACACCCATGCGATGCGGGCGCTCTTCAAGCTCGATACGATAGGGGAGACGGAAAGCAGTGAAGAACGACACCATCACTATCGGTACGCGGAGCAGTAAGCTCGCACTCTGGCAGGCGCAGTACGTCGCGAAGCGGCTGCGCGAGCAGCACGCGGGGCTTGCCGTTGCGATCCGCCGCATGACGACGAAGGGCGACAAGATCCTCGATGCGCCGCTCGCGAAGATCGGCGGCAAGGGGCTCTTCACCAAGGAACTGGAAGATGCCATGCTCGCGGGCGAGATCGATCTTGCCGTGCACAGCCTGAAAGACATGCCGACCGAAGTCCCGGCGGGACTCACGATCTGCGCGGTCACGGCGCGCGAAGACCCCGGCGACGCCGTCGTGAGCCCGCGGTACCGAACGCTTCGCAATCTGCCGCAGGGCGCAAAAGTCGGCACGTCGAGCCTGCGGCGCCGGGCGCAGCTCCTCCACGCGCGCCCCGATCTCGATATCCGCGACCTGCGCGGCAATGTCAATACGCGTCTCGCGAAGCTCGATTCGGAGCGCTTTGACGCGATCATCCTCGCCGTCGCGGGACTGAAGCGCCTCGGCTTTGCGGATCGCATCACGGAAATCCTGCCGAAGTCGACGATCCTGCCCGCCGTCGGACAGGGCGCGCTCGCGATTGAAGCGCGCGCGGACGATGCGGCGGCCGCAGGCTGGGTTGCGTTCCTGCACGACGCGCAGACGGCGGCGTGCGCACGTGCCGAGCGGGCATTCCTCGCGCGCGTCGAGGGCGGCTGCCAAGTGCCCGTCGGCGTCTACGCGACGCCGTGCGCGGCAGGGCTTCATGTCGAGGCGGTCATCGCGTCGCTCGACGGCGCACGTCTCTACCGCGCTGCGATGGAGGGCGCGGCAGAGACGGCGGAGGAGCTCGGACGCGGTCTCGCCGACCGGCTTTTGGACGATGGCGGGCTTGCCATCCTGCATGAAATCGGACTGCTTTTGGAACGCCGTTAAAGGACGCCGCTGAAGCATGCGGATAAAGATGGACGGCAATGTAAAGCGGACGCTTTGCGCAGCGCGATCCGCAGAAGGATAAAAGGGAGCGATTTTTATGGTATACCTCGTCGGAGCAGGTCCAGGCGACTGGCGTCTTGTCACGATGAAAGCGGTGGACTGCCTGCGCGCGGCGGACGTCGTCATCTACGACCGCCTCGCCGATGACCGCATCCTCGGCTTTGCGCCGCAGGACGCCGAGCGCGTCTACGTCGGCAAGGCATCCTCGCATCACACGATGAAGCAGGAGGATATCAGCCGGCTCATCGTCCTGAAGGCGAAGGAAGGGAAGACCGTCGTGCGCCTGAAAGGCGGCGATCCCTTCGTCTTTGGGCGCGGCGGCGAAGAGGGCATGCTGCTTGAGAAAAACGGCATCCCGTTTGAGATCGTGCCGGGCGTCACGTCGGCGATTTCCGTTCCCGCCTACGCGGGCATCCCCGTCACGCACCGCGCTGTCGCGACCTCGTTTGCTGTCGTCACGGGGCATGAGGATCCGACGAAGGCGGAGAGCGGCATGAACTGGAAGGGGCTTGCGACGGGCGTCGACACGCTCGTCTTTTTGATGGGCGTCGCGAACCTGCCGCACATCACGGCAAAGCTCATCGAGAACGGCCGTGCGGCAGATACGCCTGCCGCCGTCATTCGCTGGGGCACGAAGCCAGAGCAGCGCGTCCTCGTGACGACCGTCGGAAATGCGGCAGAAGACACACAGAGGAACGCCGTCAAGCCGCCTGCCATCTTCATCGTCGGCGAAGTCGTACGCCTGCGCGAAAAACTCCGGTGGTTTGACCGCCTCGCTCAGCGCCCGCTCTTCGGGAGGACCGTCCTCGTCACGCGTGCGCGTGACGAGGCCTCGCGCCTCACGCAGAAGCTCGAAGCACTCGGCGCAAGCTGCCTTGAAGTCCCTGCCATTCGCATCGAAAGTCCGACGGACGGCTTTTCGGCGGCGGACGCGGCAATCCGGGAAATCGGTCGCTATCATTGGCTCGTATTCACGAGCCCGAACGGCGTCCTCCGCTTCTTTTCGCGCCTCTTCGCTGCGGGCAGGGACGCGCGTGCGCTCGGCTACGCGAAAGTCGCCGCCATCGGCTCCTCGACGGCAGGAAAGCTAAGGGAATACGGCATCGAAGCAGACTGCGTGCCGAAGGAATTTCGCGCTGAGGGCGTCATCGAGGCCCTGCAGGGGAAACTTCCGCCGCACGCCAAGGTTCTCTTGCCGCGCGCCGAAGAAGCACGCGAGGTCCTGCCCGAAAAACTGCGCGAGCAGGGTGCGGACGTCGACGTCGTGGCACTCTATAAAACTGTTGCCGCCGATGCCGACGCCGATGCCCTTCGCGATAGGCTCACGTCGGGCGGGATCGATCTCGTGACCTTTACGAGCTCCTCGACTGTCCGAAACCTCTGCAAGATCCTCGGCGGGGCAGACGCCCTGAAGGGCATCCGCACCGCCTGCATCGGTCCCGTGACCGCAGCTGCGGCAAAAGAGCTCGGCATCGCGCCCGATATCGTCGCCGGGACGTACACGATCGACGGGCTCGTCGCGGCCATCCAAAACGCATGGAATCGTGCTGAGCCAATGGGCTTGACGGGATGCGATAAAGCCTAGGCAAGGCTCTGCTAGGACAGCATGCGAACCGTTCCGCTCTGACATAAGCTTGTCTTTTTCAATAGGAGATGTTCATTATGACCGAACAGAAACTTCGCCCCCGCCGCATGCGCATCAGCCCTGCGATGCGCGATATGGTGCGCGAGAACCAGCTCTCGCCGAAAGACTTCGTCTACCCGATCTTCGTCGTGCCCGGTGAGAACGTCTGCGCGGAAATACCAAGCATGCCGAACTGCTTCCACCTCTCCGTCGAAAATGCCGTCAAGCTCGCCAGGGAAATCCATGCGCTCGGCATTCCTGCCGTCGAAGTCTTCGGCCTTCCCGCCTACAAGGACGAGGACGGCAGCTCCGCATGGGATATGGCGAGCCCCGTCCAGCGCGCGATTGCCGCCATCCGTGAAGCCGTGCCGGAACTCGTGATCGTCGGCGACGTCTGCCTCTGCCAGTACACGACGCACGGGCACTGCGGGCATCTCACGGGTCACTACGTCGACAACGACAAGACACTCGCGCTCCTGCAGAAAGTCGCCGTGAGCCAGGCGAAGGCGGGCGCGGACATCGTCGCGCCGTCCGACATGATGGACGGGCGCGTCGCCGCGATCCGCGAGGCGCTCGATGCGAACCACTTTGAAACCGTCTCCATCATGAGCTACGCGGTCAAGTACGCCTCGGGCTACTACGGACCCTTCCGCGACGCGGCGGACAGCGCGCCCGCATTCGGCGACCGCCGCCAGTACCAGATGGATCCCGCCAACGCGCGGGAGGCGCTCAAGGAAGTCGACCTCGACATCGAAGAAGGCGCGGACATCATCATGGTCAAGCCCGCGCTTGCCTACCTCGACATCGTGCGCCGCGTCCGTGACCACATCCATCACCCCGTCGCCGTCTACAACGTCAGCGGCGAATACGCGATGGTCAAGGCGGCCGCCGCCAACGGCTGGATCGACGAAAAGCGCATCGTCCTCGAAACGCTCACGGGCATGAAGCGTGCCGGCGCCGACATCATCATCACCTACCATGCCATCGACGCGGCAAAGTGGCTCGCGGAGTAAGAAACAGGAGATCGGCATAGCAAATGGCAAGAAAGAGCATGGAACTCTTTGCAGGTGCGGGCGGGCTTGCGCTTGGATTGGAACGGGCAGGCTTTTCGCCTGTTGTTTGTTGACGATGAGAGGACAGCGCAGAGGTGTGAAAATGGGGATTGAATTCATCCGTGATTCCTTAGAGCAAAAGGATAAGATACGCAGAACCTTATGATGGAGGAAAAGAAATGGAGTGTGACCGTAGATGAATCTCGAAAAATCCCTTGCCGCCTTCCATGAGGCGAAGCGCATCATGCCGGGCGGCGTCAACAGTCCCGTGCGCTCGTATGCGAACGTCGACTGCAATCCGCCGTTCATCGCGCGCGCGGAGGGCGACCGGATCTATGACATCGACGGCAACGAGTATATCGATTACGTCGGTTCGTGGGGACCGATGGTCGTCGGGCACGCGCACCCGCAGGTCGTCCGCGCGCTGCAGGAAGCGGCGGCGCGCGGCACGAGCTACGGGGCGCCGACGCTTCTTGAGACGGAGCTCGCGAAGCTCGTGCAGACCGTCTATCCTTCGATGGAAGTCATGCGCATGGTCAGCTCCGGCACGGAGGCGACGATGAGTGCGATTCGCCTTGCGCGCGGCTTCACGGGGCGCGACAAGATCGTGAAGTTCGTCGGCTGCTATCACGGGCACAGCGACAGCCTGCTCGTCAACGCGGGCTCGGGGCTTGCGACGTTCGGCGTGCCGAGCTCGCCGGGCGTGCCGCGCGCCGTGGCGGCGGACACGATTGCCGTCCCGTACAACGATGTGGACGCCATCACGCGCGTCATGGAGGAGCAGGGCGATGCGATCGCCTGCATCATCGTCGAGCCGATCGCGGGCAACATGGGCTGCGTGCCGCCACGCCAGGGCTACCTTGAGGTACTGCGCCAGCTGACGGAAAAGCACGGCGCGCTCCTCATCTTCGACGAGGTCATGTGCGGCTTCCGCGCATCCCTTGGGGGCGCACAGGCGGCGTACGGCATCACGCCCGATCTCACGTGCCTCGGCAAGATCATCGGCGGCGGCATGCCGTGTGCGGCATACGGCGGCCGCCGCGATATCATGATGCACATCGCGCCTGTAGGACCCGTCTATCAGGCAGGCACGCTCTCTGGCAACCCGCTCGCGATGACGGCAGGATTGGAGACGCTCAGGATATTGACGGCAGAGCCGGAAGCGGGCGAGCCGGACAAGAGCCGCATCCTGACGCTGAAGACGAAGAAGCTCTTGCTCGGCTGGCAGGAGAAGGCAGGGGAAGCGGGCGTCGCGATATGCGCGCATCAAGCGGGCTCGATGTTCAGCATCTTCTTCAGCGAGAAGGAAGTATTCGATTACGAGGACGCCTGCGCCGCCGATCAAAAGGCATTCGCCGTATGGTTCAAGGCGATGCTCGAACAGGGCATCTACCTCGCGCCCTCGCAGTTCGAGACGCTCTTCCTGTCGCTCTCGCATACGGACGAGGATATTGCGCGCACGGTTGCGGCAGCAGGCAAGGCATTTGCTGCCGTTGCGCGGCAAAGAAGGGACCTTTTCTAAAAGTTTCTTGCAAAAGGGTTTCCTTATGCGCATAAAAATAGTAGAATAGAGCCATAGGGGACTGTTCCCTTGCATTGGAAGGCGGGAAGGCATACCTTTCGCGTCAATGGTTTTTAAGAACAGGTGGGGATTTGCAAATGCTAAAAAAGACGAAGATTATCTGCACGCAGGGTCCTTCTACGGATAAGCCGGGTGTCGTTGAGGCACTGATCGAAAACGGGATGAACCTCGCACGCTTCAACTTCTCGCATGGCACGCATCCGGAGCACCTCGAGCGCATCAAGCGCGTTCGCGAGGCGTCGAAGAAGACGGGGAAGGTCGTTTCGTACGTCCTCGATACGAAGGGACCGGAGATGCGCCTTGGCGAGTTCAAGGACGGCTCGGTCATGCTCGAAAAGGGAAAGCCGTTCACGCTGACGTATTCCGACGAGCCGGGCGATGTGACGCATGTCTCCGTCAACCATAAGAAACTCTACACGGAGGTCAAGCCCGGCGATACGCTGCTGCTCTCCGATGGCCTCGTCGCGCTGAAGGTCGATGAGATCAAGGGCAAGGATATCCTCACGACGATCCAGAACAGCGGCAAGATGAGCACGAGGAAGCGCGTTGCTGCACCGGGCGTCTCGCTCGGCCTGCCGCCGATCTCCGAGCAGGACGAGAAGGACATCATCTTCGGCTGCGAACAGGACATGGACTTTGTCGCGGCTTCGTTCATCCAGCGTCCGGAGGACGTCATCGCGATCCGCAAGCTCATCGAGTCGCACAATGGGCGCATGGAGATCCTGCCGAAGATCGAGAATCTCGAAGGCGTCAAGAACTTTGATGCGATCCTCGAAGTTTCCGACGGCATCATGGTCGCGCGCGGCGACCTCGGCGTCGAAGTCCCGGCAGAGGATGTCCCCATCATCCAGAAGGACATCATCCGCAAGTGCAATGAGGCGGGCAAGCCCGTCATCGTCGCGACGCAGATGCTCGAGTCGATGACGACGAATCCGCGCCCGACGCGCGCAGAGGTCTCCGATGTCGGCAACGCGATCTTCGACGGCACGGATGCGATCATGCTTTCGGGCGAGACGGCTTCCGGCGACTACCCGGTCGAGGCGGTTGCGACGATGAACCGCATCGCGCATCGCATCGAGGATTCGCTTGAATACAAGAACCTCTTCGTCGAGCGCGGCCTTCAGCACCTGAAGTCCCGCACGCGCGCCGTTGCGCATGCGACAGTCCAAATGGCGTACGAGCTCGATGCCGCAGCGATCATCACGCCGACCGAGAGCGGCTACACGACACGTGTCGTATCGAAGTACCGTCCGAAGGCGGCGATCATCGCCTACACGCCGTCTGAGAAGGTCGTCCGCCAGATGAACCTCCGCTGGGGTGTCCTGCCGATCCTCGGCAAGGAATGGTCCGACGTGCACGAGATGACGTCGAACGCAGCGGCGGCAGCCGTCAAGCAGGGCTATGTCGAGCGCGGCGACTGCACGATCATCACGAGCGGCATCAAGACGGGCGACGGCAATACGAACGCGATCCGCGTTTACACGATTTGATCCATCCCCGCGACCACTCCATAGGGAAGGGGCTGCGGCAAGATGCCTTTGCGTTTTGCCGCAGCCTCTTTTTCTGCCTGCTTTTTGCCGGCGATCCTTTTGGATCATGCCGAGCATGCCTCTTGCCTGTCGGTTTCATGGATGGCGAACCGACAGAAAGGCAATGAGGCACGGCAAAATAGTTCTTGCGCGAATCCCGGAAACCCGATACAATAGAACGAGAAGCAGTTTAGTTAGGAGGATGGACGATGAAGCACATCAGGACGGTCAACAAGCCTTCGATGCAGAGGACGGCAAAGACGGGCGGCTGCGGCGAGTGCCAGGCATCCTGCCAGTCCGCGTGCAAGACTTCCTGTACGGTCGGCAACCAGGTTTGCGAAAAAGCGTGATGGTTCGCAAAAAGAGCCTTCCCTTTTGGGGGGAGGCTCTTTTTGCATCGGAATCAAATAGCAGGGGGCATAGGGAAAGCAAGATGAAAGAGAGAATCCACAAGTTTGAGCAGGGCGGGTACTTTGTCCTCCTCGACGTGAACAGCGGCGCCGTTCACGTCGTCGACGAGATGGTTTACGCTATGATGGACATCTTCGACGGCGAAAATGACGAAGCGGTCATCGCCGCGCTGACGGGGCGCTACGATGCGGCAGAGCTTCGCGAGGCACTCGGCGAGCTGCACGAGCTCATAAAAGCGGGCGAGCTCTTTGCGCCCGATATCGACGTGCCGCCGACGTTCGCGCAGAAGGGACTCGTGAAGTCGCTCTGCCTCATGGTCGCGCAGGACTGCAACCTGCGCTGCAAGTACTGCTTCGGCGACGGCGGCGGCTACGGCATGGAGCGTGCCGTGATGCGCGAGGAGGTCGGCCGCCGCGCCGTCGATTTCCTCATCGAGGGATCGGGCCCCAGACGCCACTGCGAGATTGACTTCTTCGGTGGCGAGCCGCTCCTGAACATGAAGACCGTAAAGGCGGTGACCGCCTACGCGCGCGCGAGAGAGCGCGAGACGGGCAAGAAGTTCAAGCTCACGCTGACGACGAACGGCATGCTCCTAAACGACGCGAATATCGCGTGGCTCAACGAGAACGATTTCTCGCTCGTGCTCTCCCTCGATGGGCGCAAGGAGACGAACGACGCCGCGCGCCCGGATGTCGGCGGGCACGGCACGTATGACCGCGTCGTGCGCAATTTCCATCGCTGCGTCGCAAGCCGAAAGGGCGGGAACTTCGACTACCGCGGCGTCTACACGTACCTCAGAGGGACGTACACGCACAACAACATGGACTTCACGAAGGATGTGCTCGCGATGCACGATGCGGGATTCGATATCCTCTCCGTCGAGCCGGTCGTCATGAAGGACAGCCCGCTCGGCTTTACGGAAGCGGATCTTCCGCGTATTGCGGAGGAGTACGATCGCCTGACGGAGGCGTACCTCGCGCGCCGCCGCGAGGGGAGGGGGTTTTTCTTCTTTCATTTCAATATGGATCTCTCGAACGGGCCATGTGTCGCAAAACGCCTTTCGGGCTGCGGGGCGGGACACGAATACCTTGCCGTCGCCGAAAACGGCGATCTTTATCCGTGCCATCAATTCGTCGGCCGCGCGCGCTACAAGCTCGGCAATCTATACGACGGCGTGACGAATGAGGAGCTGCCGCAGTATTTCCGCGAGAGCCACGTCCTCAACAAGGAAACGTGCCGCAACTGTTGGGCGCGGTTTTTCTGCTCGGGCGGCTGCCACGCCAATGCGGATCTCTTCCACGGGGACATCCGTAAGCCGTATGAAGTCGGATGTGAAATCCAGAAGAAGCGGCTTGAGTGCGCGATACTCGTGCAGGCGTGCATCGCACTCGATAAAATGGACAGGAAATAGGCGGGAAACAGGCGCGGGATTTGCCTCTGAGATCGGTTTCGGATTGATTGCAGAGGATTCTGCAAAACAGTGCTTTGCTTAGGCTGGAGTTGCTATGACTTCAGCTAAAAAGATTGACATTTACACGGTATTTATTGTATGATTAGAACTGTAGAAAGGCTCATCTCTAATGTAGTTTTAGGGGGTATTTTCCAAATGGCAGTAAAAGTTGCTATCAATGGTTTTGGCCGTATCGGTCGTCTCGCTTTCCGCCAGATGTTCGACGCAGAAGGCTATGAAGTCGTCGCAATCAACGACCTCACGAGCCCGAAGATGCTCGCACATCTTCTGAAGTACGATTCCACGCAGGGAACGTACAAGTATGCGGACAAGGTGGAAGCTGGCGAGAACAGCATCAAGGTCAACGGCAAGGAGATCCGCATCTATGCGGAGAAGGACGCAAAGGACATCCCCTGGGGCAAGCACGACGTCGATGTCGTGCTCGAGTGCACGGGCTTCTATACGTCCAAGGAGAAGGCATCGGCTCATCTCGCTGCCGGCGCCAAGAAGGTCGTTATCTCCGCTCCTGCCGGAAGCGACCTCCCGACGATCGTCTACAACGTCAACCACAAGACGCTGACGAAGGCAGACAAGGTCATTTCGGCTGCATCCTGCACGACGAACTGCCTTGCTCCGATGGCGAAGGCGCTCAACGACCTCTCTCCGATCCAGAGCGGCATCATGGCCACGATCCATGCCTACACGGGCGATCAGATGACGCTCGACGGCCCGCAGCGCAAGGGCGACCTTCGCCGCAGCCGCGCCGCTGCCTGCAACATCGTCCCGAACTCTACAGGCGCGGCAAAGGCAATCGGCCTCGTCATCCCCGAGCTCAAGGGCAAGCTCATCGGCGCTGCACAGCGTGTCCCGACCCCGACGGGTTCCACGACGCTGCTGTTCGCGGTCATCAAGGGCGAGCACACGGTTGACGAGATCAATGCACAGATGAAGAAGGAGTCGACGGAGTCCTTCGGCTACAACACGGAAGAAATCGTTTCGAGCGACATCGTCGGCATGCGTTACGGCTCGCTGTTCGATGCGACGCAGACGATGGTCAGCCCGATTGGCGACGGCAACACGCTGGTACAGGTTGTCTCTTGGTACGATAACGAGAACAGCTACACGAGCCAGATGGTTCGCACGATTAAGTACTTCGCTGAGCTGAAGTAATTTCATACCCTAGCAGATCTCTTGAGGTCCGGCCGTTTGTTTGGGCCGGGCCTCATCTTTATGATGGACGATGGAGGGTTTTAGGATGAACAAAAAGACAATCAAAGACATCGACGTAAAGGGCAAGAAAGTATTCGTCCGCGTGGACTACAATGTGCCGTTTGATGCGGACATGCACATCACGAATGACACGCGCATGGTCCGCACGCTGCCGACGCTCAACTACCTCCTCGATGGCGGCGCGGCGCTCATCATCGCCTGCCACATCGGCCGCCCGACCGAGGCGCGTGAAGACAAGTTCAGCACGAAGCACCTCGTCAAGCACCTCTCCGAGCTCCTCGGCCGCGAGGTCAAGTGGGCGCCGGACTGCGTCGGCCCTGAGGCGGAGAAGCTCGCGAAGGCGCTCAAGCCCGGCGAAGTCCTCCTGCTGGAGAACCTTCGTTACCACAAGGAAGAGAAGAAGAACGATCCGGCGTTTGCAAAGCAGCTCGCTTCGCTCGCCGACGTTGCCGTCGACGACGCATTCGGCGTCTCGCACCGCGGCCATGCCTCGAATGCAGGCGTTCCGAAGTACATCGAGACGGTCGCAGGCTTCCTCATGGAGAAGGAAATCAACTACATCGGCAAGACGCTCGAAGCGCCGCAGCGTCCGTTTGTCGCAATCATCGGCGGCGCAAAGGTCTCCGACAAGATCGGCGTCATCAGCAACATGATCGACAAAGTCGACACGATCATCATCGGCGGCGGCATGGCGCATACATTTGATGCATCGAAGGGGCTGCCGATCGGCGACTCGCTCTGCGAGCCGGACAAGATGGATCTCGCAAGGGAGCTCCTCAAAAAGGCAGAGAAAAAGGGCGTCAAGGTCGTCCTGCCGCTCGATGTCGTGGTCGCAAACATGTTCCCGCTCGCGGACGAGGCGAAGTGGAAGGCGGAAGGCAAGATGAAGACGGTCGACGTCGACAAGGTCGAAGACGGCTGGCAGGCACTTGACAGCGGCGACAAGACGTCGAAGGCGTACGTCGAGGCATTGAAGGGTGCGAAGACGATCATTTGGAACGGACCGATGGGCGTCTTCGAATGCGATGAATTCGCAAAGGGAACGCTCGCGGTTGCCAAGGCTGTCGCGGATGCGACGGACGCAGGCGCGACGAGCATCGTCGGCGGCGGCGACTCGATCGCGGCGCTCAAGAAGACGGGGCTCACGGACAAGATCTCGCACGTTTCGACGGGCGGCGGCGCGACGCTCGAGTTCCTCGAAGGCAAGGAGATGCCGGGCATCGCAGCGATCGCAGACAAATAAGAATAAGAAAGGGGTCTGCTTGACGCAGACCCTAGGAGGTTGGCAGGAGGGGGAGAGCCTGCGGGTTTTCCCGCTCCTTTATCGAACTAGGCATAGGGGGCATCATCATGGCAAGGACTCCGATTATCGCAGGCAACTGGAAGATGAACAACACGATCGCGCAAGGCGTTTCGCTCGTGAAGGAACTCGCGCCGCTCGTGAAGGACGCGAAGGTCACGGTCGTCGTCTGCCCGACGGCGACGGCGCTCGCTTCGGTTGCCAGTGCGCTCAAGGGAACGAACATCCACGTCGGCGCGCAGAACGTGCATTGGGAAAAGAGCGGCGCCTATACGGGCGAGATCTCGACGGGCATGCTGAATGAGATCGGCGTGGATTACGTCATCCTCGGACACAGCGAGCGCCGCGACTACTTCGGCGAGACGGATGAGGGCGTCAACAAGCGCGCCCACGCGGCTTTCGCTGCCGGCATCACGCCGATCATCTGCTGCGGCGAGTCGCTTGCGGTCCGCGAGGCGGGCAAGTACATCGACCACGTCGTCCGCCAAATCCATGCGGCGCTTGAGGGCTTCAAGGCGGACGAAGCAGCGAAGCTCGTCCTCGCATACGAGCCGATTTGGGCGATCGGCACAGGCAAGACGGCTACGTTCGAGCAGGCAGAGGAGGTCTGCAGGGCGATCCGCGAGGCCGTCGCAAAGCAGTTCGGCCAGCAGGCGGCAGATGCGGTCCGCATCCAGTACGGCGGCAGCGTAAAGCCCGCTACGATCAAGGATCTCATGAAGCAGCCGAACGTCGACGGCGCGCTCGTCGGCGGCGCTTCGCTGAAGGCGAAGGATTTCAGCGAGATTGTGAATTACTAAGAAGGACGCAAAATGGCAAAACTCAAACATGCCCCGATCGCACTCATCATCATGGATGGATGCGGCCTCGGCGATAAGAATGACAAGAACAATGCGGTGCAGCAGGCGAAGACGCCCGTGCTCGACGGTCTTATGGAACGGTACGCATGGAGCCAGCTTCAGGCGTCTGGCGAGTACGTCGGACTGCCGGACGGGCAGATGGGCAACTCCGAGGTCGGCCATACGAACATCGGCGCGGGCCGCGTCATCTTCCAGCAGCTCACGCGCATCACGCGCGACATCCAGAACGGCGACTTCTTCCAGAACAAAGCGCTGCTCACCATCGTAAACGACGCGAAGGCAAAGGGCGGCGCGCTCCATCTCCTGGGACTCGTCTCCCCGGGCGGCGTCCACAGCCATCAGGGGCACCTCTACGCCCTCCTCGAGCTCGCGAAAAAGCAGGGACTCTCGGAAGTTTACGTCCACGCATTCCTCGACGGGCGCGACGTGCCGCCGCAGAGCGCAAAGCCGTTCCTCGAAGAGCTCGAAGAAAAGTGCAGGGAGATCGGCGTCGGCCGGATTGCGACGGTCAGCGGCCGCTACTACGCGATGGACCGCGACAAGCGCTGGGACCGCGAGCAGAAGGCGTACGAGGCGATCGCACACGCCGAAGGCGTCTATGCGGAGGATCCCGTCGCAGGGCTCAAGGCGAGCTACGAGGCGGGCGTCAACGACGAATTCGTCGTTCCGTTCGTCGTTGCGGGCTACGCGGGCATGAAGAACGGCGACGGCGCGATTTTCTTCAACTTCCGTCCCGACCGCGCGCGTCAGCTCACGCACGCATTCGTCGATGAACACTTCGACGGCTTTGCGCGCGACGAAAACCTTCATATCCCGTTCGCGACGTTCTCGCAGTACGAGGACGGCATGAACGCGCTCGTTGCGTTCCCGCCGGAGCACATCGAGTCGACGCTCGGCGAGATCCTTCAGGACAAGGGGCTCACGCAGCTTCGCATCGCCGAGACGGAGAAGTACGCGCACGTCACGTTCTTCTTCAACGGCGGCGTCGAAGAGCCGTACAAGGGCGAGGACCGCATCCTCGTGCCGAGCCCGAAGGTCGCGACGTATGACTTGAAGCCCGAAATGAGCGCGGTCGAGGTCACGGACAAGGTCGTCGCCGCGATCAAGAGCGGCAAGTACGACTTCATCATCCTGAACTATGCGAACTGCGACATGGTCGGCCATACGGGCATTTTCCCTGCCGTCGTCAAGGCGGTCGAGACGGTCGATACGTGCGTCGGGCGCTTTGTCGACGCGATCCGCGAGGTCGGCGGCGAGGCCTGCATCACAGCGGATCACGGCAACGCCGACAAGATGATGGACTACGAGAACAACCAGCCGTTCACAAAGCACACGACGAACCCCGTTCCCTTCATCGTGGTCTCCGACCGCGTGAAGAAGGTGAAGGACGGCGCGCTATGCGACATCGCGCCGACGCTGCTGACGCTCGCTGGGCTGGAGATCCCATCCCTCATGACGGGCAAGAGCCTCGTCGAGATTTAAGTCCTTTTATCTGCATGCCCTTTGCGGATCCTTCCGAGCAAAAGGGGAAGAAGGGCAGGGCGGATGGAGTTTTCTGTGTATGAATCAAAAAAGGAGAGGAAACAAATCATGATTGCTTATTCACAAAAAGTGGAAGACATGGTGTGCGTCGCACAGGAGGTGCACCACGGCGCTGCCCCCATCCCTGAGGAGGGCAAGTGGGTCAAGTCCAAAAATGTGCAGGACATCAGCGGCCTCACGCACGGCGTGGGCTGGTGCGCACCGCAGCAGGGCGCTTGCAAGCTGACGCTCAACGTCAAGGACGGCATCATCCAGGAAGCGCTCATCGAGACGATCGGCTGCTCCGGCATGACGCACAGTGCGGCGATGGCGGCGGAGATCCTCCCCGGTCTCACGGTCCTTGAGGCGCTCAATACGGATCTCGTCTGCGATGCCATCAACACGGCAATGCGCGAGCTCTTCCTCCAGATCGCGTACGGCCGAAGCCAGACGGCGTTCTCCGACGACGGGCTTCCCATCGGCGCAGGCCTCGATGATCTCGGCAAGGGGCTCCGCAGCCAGACGGGCACGCTCTACAGCACACTTAAGAAAGGTCCCCGCTATCTCGAACTCGCAGAAGGCTACGTCACGAAGCTCGGTCTCGACAAGGAAGGCCGCGTCATCGGGTACGAAGTCGTCCAGCTCGGCAAGGTCATGGAAGCGGTCCGCAAGGGCAAGGATGCAAACGAGGCGATCCAGGCGAACACGAGCACGAAAGGCCGTTTCGCGGATGCCGTCCAGTACATCGACCCGCGCGAAGCGTAAGATCGGATTGAGCTGCTACAATTTGAGAGAAAAGGAAGGATGAATCGCATCATGTCATTATTCGAAGGCTATGAGCGTCGCATTGACAAAATCAACAAGGTCTGCAAGGAATACGGGATCGCATCCATCGAGGACGCGAAGAAGATCTGTGACGGGAAAGGCGTAAAGGCAGGCGAGATCGTAAAGGATCTGCAGCCGATCGCATTTGACAACGCGGCTTGGGCGTACACGCTCGGCGCGGCGATCGCCATCAAGAAGGGCTGCACGAAGGCAGTGGACGCGGCAAAGGCAATCGGCGAGGGGCTGCAGGCATTCTGCGTGCCGGGGTCCGTCGCGGATCACCGCAAGGTCGGCCTCGGGCACGGCAACCTCGGCGCCATGCTCCTCTCGGAGGAAGCGGGCTGCTTCGCATTCCTCGCAGGCCATGAGTCCTTCGCGGCGGCAGAGGGCGCAATCGGCATCGCGCAGACGGCAAACAAGGTTCGAAAGAACCCGCTTCGTGTTATCCTGAACGGTCTCGGCAAGGATGCGGCGCAGATCATCAGCCGCATCAACGGCTTCACCTACGTCGTCACGGACTACGACTACAAGGCAAACAAGGTCAACGTCGTCAAGGAAATCGCGTACAGCGACGGCGTTCGCTCGAAGGTTCGCTGCTACGGCGCGGACTCCGTGCAGGAAGGCGTCGCCATCATGCACCTGGAGGACGTCGACATCTCCATCACGGGCAATTCGACGAACCCGACGCGCTTCCAGCACCCGGTTGCAGGCTGCTACAAGAAGGAATGCGTCGAAAAGGGGAAGAAGTACTTCTCGGTCGCTTCGGGCGGCGGAACGGGCCGTACGCTCCACCCGGACAACATGGCGGCAGGCCCTGCTTCCTACGGCATGACGGATACGATGGGGCGCATGCACAGCGACGCACAGTTCGCCGGCTCGTCCTCCGTTCCGGCACACGTCGACATGATGGGACTCATCGGCGCAGGCAACAACCCGATGGTCGGCATGACGGTCGCGGTCGCAGTCGCCGTGCAGGAAGCGATGGGCAAGTAACCTCGCGTTTCATTTGACCGGTCCCCGAGCGTTCGTCTTCGGAAACGAATGCTTGGGGGCTTTTTATCCTGCGCTTTCTTTCTCGTCGCATCTGTTGGAATTTGCACGCAGGACGGAGTATAATGGGATCCAACGATATGCTTTGTGGCAGTGGAAAGGAAAAACGAAAAACGATGCTCGTGGAGGGAATGGATCTTTGGCGGCTCTTTGACATCATTGGGACGATCGCTTTCGCCGTTTCGGGGGCACTGGTCGGGCTCTCGCGGCGCATGGACATCTTCGGCATATCCGTCCTCGCCCTTGCGACAGCAGTGGGCGGCGGCATGGTGCGCGACCTTCTCGTGGGGCTCACGCCGCCGATGGCGCTGCGCGATACGACGGACTTCCTGCTCGCCGTCGGTGTCGCCTTCGCAACGTCCGTTCTCTATCAGTGGAGCGGGCTTCGGCGGATGCGGCGCCGGCGGCTTCGGACGATCTTCAATGTCTCCGATGCCATCGGCCTGGCCGCTTTTACGATTACGGGGGCGCTCACAGGGCTTCGGTTCGGTGGGACGGGCAGCTATGTCCTGACCGTCCTCCTCGCGGTGACCACGGCAGTGGGCGGCGGCATGATCCGCGATGTACTCGCGAAGCGGATGCCGGTCGTCCTCTACGCCGAAGTCTACGCGGCGGCATCTCTCGCCGGCGCTTTCGTATTCTGTGTGATGGGCGGCGCGATTGGCGTCGAAGCCGTCTCGTGGCTCGCCTTCCTTCTCGTCCTCCTCATCCGTTTTGCCGCGATCCACTGGAACTGGAGCCTCTATCATCCGCATCCGCCGAAGTGCCATCGCGAGCATGAAGCGGAACGGGAATGGACGGATATGCGGCAGTAGCGCACGCGATATCCCGAGGATCGGTGGAGGGAATTGGATGGAATGGAACGATGGGAAAAAGCGCTGCGCATGGGCAGACCCGAAAGATGAAGCGTACATAAGATACCATGACGAGGAGTGGGGCGTTCCCGTCCATGACGATGGGAAACTTTTTGAAATGCTGCTTCTCGAAAGCTTTCAAGCGGGGCTGTCGTGGGCGTGCATCCTGCACAAGCGCGAGCATTTTCGCCGTGCTTTCGATGGCTTCGATGCAAAGGCGATTGCCGGCTACGACGATGCGAAATGCGAGGCGCTCGCGCGCGACGCGGGCATCGTCCGCAACCGGCTCAAGATTCGCGCTGCCGTGACGAATGCCCAAATCTTTGGCGCGATCCAAAGGGAATACGGCACATTTGATGCGTATTTATGGCGATGGACAAAGGGGAAGACGGTCGTTGAGCGGGGGGCGGCGACATCGCCGCTGTCCGATGCCATTTCCGAGGATCTCAGGAAGCGCGGCATGAAATTCGTCGGTTCCACCATCATCTATTCCTACTTGCAGGCGGTCGGCGTCCTTTTTTCCCATGAAGCGGAGTGCTGGCGCACGCCTGCCCCTTGCCCAAAAGCAGGGCTGTGATCCGCAGGGCGCGGCGGTACATGCCGTATCGTGGCGGGGGATGCGGCGGTTCCGCGTGATGCATCGCCGCCCGCCACGCAGCGCCGTCTTTTTTGGGGGCGAACGTGACAACGTGACAGGAAAAAGCCGCTTCGGCAATTTGCCGGAGCGGCTTTCCTGTTACGTTCCTGTCAATCGGGCGTAACGAGCTGGACGCCGTTCTCCTTGCAGTAGATGCGGTACTTTTCCGGCGGCATCTCGTCCGTTATGAGGCAATCGAGATCCTTTAGCGCGCAATAGCTCATCAGCGAGGCGACGCCGAACTTGGAGCTGTCGACGAGCAGGTAGTGCGGGCATGGCTTTTCGATGAGGCAGCGCTTGATTTCACACTCGAGCGGCGAGGCGTTCGTCGCGCCGTGTGCAAGGGAGATTCCCGTGCTGGCGAGGAAGATTTTCGAGATGTTGTACTGGCGCAGGCACTGTAGGACGGAAGGCCCGACGAACGCCTTTGACGGCATGAAGAGTGAGCCTCCCGTTGCGATGATATTGAGGTTGGCGAAAGAAGAGGCGATGTTGATGACATGCACGCTCGCCGTCACGATCGTGAGATGCTGCTTCTCCGTCAGGAAGGGGATCATGTGCATCGTCGTCGTGCCCGAGTCGATGTAGATGACGTCGCCGTCCTTGACGAAGCCCGCCGCGAGCCTTGCGATACGCTTCTTGGCGTCTGCGTTGCGCGTCTCGCGCAAGGAGAAAGGCTCGGGCTCCTGCTGGCGCTCGTTGAGCACGATGCCGCCGTACACTTTTCGGATGATGCCCTTTTCTTCGAGCTCGGCAATGTCACGACGAATGGTGTTTTTGGATACATTGAACGTATCGCATAAGTCGTTTATCGATATATTATGGACTTCTTTCAGCAATTCATGCATACGGTTGATGCGGTCAATTTTCATAAAAACACCTGCTTTATCGCATTTTATCCTATTTATGATAAGGGCCTAGACACATCTATGCATGTTATTATAAAACTTCTACGCCAAAGATACAAGAATATTTTCTATTTTTATTTGACCATATTATCAAAAAAATATATTGACAAAATGAAGCAAAAGTATTAAATTATATCCATAAGATAATCAAAATATTATCAAATATTTACTGGTCATGCTGTTAGGTCATGCTGTTAGGAGAGTGGTTGTCATGGGGTACACGTTCATGGTTCCGGCAAAGATCCTTTCGGGAACGAATGTCATAGATGAGCTTAGCGGGCACATCAAGGGCAAGGGCACGAAGGCGCTCATCGTGACGGATCCGTTCATGGTCAAGTTCGGCAATGCGGCGAAGGTCGAGGCGGCGCTGAAGAAGGGCAACATCCCTTATGCGATCTACGACGGCGCAAACGCCGAACCGACGGACAAGATTGTAGAGGGGGGGCTTGCAGCCTACCGCGCCGAGAAGTGCGACTTTCTCATTGCACTCGGCGGAGGCAGTCCGATGGACACGGCGAAGGCCATCGCGTTCCTGTCGGTATCGAAAGGCAAGCTCCGCGACTATATGCATGTGGACATCGACATGGAGGTCCCGTATCTCGTCGCGATTCCGACGACGGCAGGCACGGGTTCGGAAGTCACGAAGAATACGATCATCGCCGATACGGAGAACAACGTCAAGATGCTCCTCGGCGGGCCGTCCATCATCCCCGCGCTCGCGGTCGTTGACCCGACGTTCACGATGACGGCTCCGCCGAAGGTCACGGCAGCGACGGGCATCGATGCGCTCTGCCATGCGATCGAGGCGTACACGTCGCGCAAGGCGCAGCCGCTCACGGATACGTTCGCACTGTCCGCCATCAAGAAGATCCATAAGAACCTGCCGCTCTGCTATGCGGACGGCAAGAATGTCGAGGCACGCCTCGCGATGTCGATCGCCGCGACGGAGGCGGGCATCGCATTCAACAATGCTTCGGTCACCATCGTGCATGGCATGAGCCGCCCGATCGGCGCACTCTTCCATATCGCGCACGGCGTATCGAACGCGATCCTCCTGCCGGCGTGCATGAAGTTCGCCATCGAAGAGAACACGGAGCGCTTCGCGACGATCGCACGCGTCATGGGCGTTGCGGATGACTTGACGCCAGCGCACGATGCGGCAGAGGCGTTCGTGAAGGAAGTCGCACGTTTCTGCAAGGCGGTCGGCATTCCGACGATTGAGGAGCTCGGCGTCAAGAAGGACGACTTCTTTGCGCAGCTCAGCAAGATGGCGGATGACGCGCTCGAGAGCGGCAGCCCACAGAATACGATGCGCGTTCCGACAAAGGATCAGCTCATCGCAATCTACAAAGAACTGTACTGAGACGCAGCGCGCAAAGGAGGGCAATCTATGGCACTCGCAAAACTGTCCGACCTCATCCATAAGGCGGACGATACCTATGCAGTAGGCGCGTTCAATGTATCGGATATGGAAATGGCAATGGGCGCAATCCGCGCGGCGGAAGAGATGCGTGCGCCGCTCATCCTGCAGATTGCGGAAGGACGGCTGCGCTATTCGCCGCTCGATCTCCTCGGGCCTGTGATGCTCGCGGCGGCGAAGCGATGCAGGATGCCGACCGCCGTGCACCTCGACCACGGCGGCACGATGGAGACGATCCGGCTCGCGCTTGACCTCGGCTTCACGTCCGTCATGTTCGACGGCTCGAAGTACCCACTTGATGAGAACATCGCGCGCACGAAAGAGGTCGTGAAGCTCGCAAGGAGCTACGGTGCGGACGTCGAGGCGGAGATCGGCCGCGTCGGCGGCGCGGAAGGCGACTACAAGAGCGTCGATGTGCTCGTGACGAGCGTCGATGAGGCCGTCCGCTTCGCAGAAGAGACGGGCGTCGACGCACTCGCCGTCGCGATCGGCACGGCGCACGGCAACTACAGGGAGAAACCGAATCTTCGCATCGACCGCCTGAAGGAAATCCATGCCGCGACCAAGACGCGCCTCGTCCTGCACGGCGGCACAGGGCTCACGGAGCAGGATTTTCGGACGTGCCTCGCAAACGGCATCGACAAGATCAACATCGCGACGGCGTCCTACGACGCATCCGCTGCGAAAATCAAGGCCATGCACAGCGAGAAGCCGGAGGCGAACTACTTCGACTTCAGCAATGCCATCGTGGAGGCGACGTATGCGAATGTCAAGAAGCATATGCAGATTTTTGGGCTGAACGGCAAGGCATGAGGAGGAAAAAGAATGTCACTCATCACCTTTGATGCAAACAAGAAACGCGATGTCGTGCTCATCGGGCGCGTCACGCTGGACTTCAATCCGAATGAGCTCAACCGCACGCTCGACAAGGTCGAGACGTTTTCCATGTACCTCGGCGGCTCGCCCGGCAACATGGCAGTCGGCATCAACAAGCTCGGCAAGAAGGTCGGCTTCATCGGGTGCGTCTCGGATGACCAGTTTGGCGACTTCGTGCTCCACTACTTTGAGGCGCGCGGCATCGACACGAGCCAAATGACGCGCGCGCGGCACGGCGAGCGCATGGGGCTGACGTTCACGGAGATCAAGAGCCCGACGGAGAGCAGCATCCTCATGTACCGCGATGCCGTCGCCGACCTCCAGATCCGCCCCGAGGACGTCGACGAGCAGTACATCGCCGATTCCAAGATCCTCATCGTCTCGGGCACGGCGCTTTCGGCAAGCCCTTCGCGCGAGGCGTGCCTCATCGCGGCACAGTACGCGAAAAAGCACGGCACGCGCATCCTCTTCGACATTGACTACCGCCCGTATAGCTGGCGCACGAAGAAAGAGATACAGATTTACTACTCGCTGCTCGCGGGCATGGCGGACGTCATCATCGGCTCGCGCGACGAGGTCAATCTGACGGAAGGGCTCGACGAAGAGGCAGAGGATCCAAAGGATCACGTCATTGCCGAGCGGTACATCGCACACGGCGCGAAGATCGTCGTGATCAAGCATGGAAAGAAAGGCTCGATTGCCTACACGGCCGACAAGAAAGCGTACAAGGTCGAGTCGTATCGTATCAAGCTCCTGAAGTCGTTCGGCGGCGGCGACGCATACGGCAGCGCGTTCGTCTACGGCCTGCTCTCTGGATGGTCGGTTGCGGATTCCCTGCAGCACGGCACGGCACATGCGGCGATGGTCGTCGCGAGCCATAGCTGCTCCAACGCGATGCAGACGGTCGAGCAGATCGATGCGTTCATGAAGGAGCACAAGGACGAAAAAGTCATCACGGAACTTGCATGGGAGGCGGGATTATGAGATTCGGACGTTTGGGAGCAGAGCTTGCCCATGGCTACAACGCCATGACGACGCGCGAGAGCGACATGCTCATGGACATCGGCTATCAGGTCATGGAGGAAAACGAGGTCGTCGAATTCGAGGACGCCCTGCAGGAGACGGCATTCGTCATCCTGACGGGCGACGTCAAGATCGAGTGGGACGGCAAGCGCGAGGTCATGCACCGCGCGTCGCTTTTCGATGAGTGTCCTTATGCGCTCCATGTGCCGCATGGCAGGAAGGTCGTCCTAAAGGCGCTCAAGGCATCGCAGGTGCTCGTGCAGAAGACGCTGAACGACCGCGATTTCACGCCGGTATTCTACCATCCTGCCGACGTGCAGGCCGACATCTTTGGCGGCGGTATGTGGCAGGGCACGGCGGAGCGCACGGTGCGCACGATTTTCGACTACGACAATGCGCCGTACTCGAACATGGTCAACGGCGAGGTCGTCAACACGCCGGGCTGCTGGTCGGGCTATATCCCGCACAACCATCCGCAGCCGGAGGTCTACACGTACAAGTTCGACAAGCCGCAGGGCTTTGGCGCGGCGTTCATCGGCGACAATGCATTCAAGATCTCGCATAATAGCTGGTCGGAGATTTCGGGCGGCTATATGCATCCGCAGGTCACGGCGCCGGGCTACGCGATGTGGTATAGCTGGATGATCCGCCACCTGCCGGGCAACCCGTGGAAGAAGACGCGCACGGATCTCCCGGAGCACACGTGGCTCCTCGATCCCGCTGCCGAGATTTGGCAGCCGAAGCGCAAGAAGTGAGCAGCTCCTGTGCGGATGTGTTAGGAGGAAATGAACATGGCAAAGACGGTAAGACGGACGGTCGCGCAGGCGCTCGTCAAGTTCCTGAACAACCAGTACGTCGAGTTTGACGGCAAGGAAGTTCCGATGTTTGAAGGCATCTTCGGCATATTCGGTCATGGCAACGTCGTCGGCATCGGCCAGGCGCTCGAGGAAGATCCCGGCCACCTCATCATGCGCATGGGGCGCAACGAGCAAGGCATGGCGCATGCGGCCATCGGCTTCGCGAAGCAAAAGCGCCGCAAGCAGATGTATGCCTGCACCTCCTCGGTCGGCCCCGGTGCGGCGAACATGGTCACGGCAGCCGGCACGGCGACGGCAAACTGCATTCCCGTGCTCTTCCTGCCGGGCGACACGTACGCAGACCGCCAGCCCGATCCCGTCCTGCAGCAGATGGAGCAGCCGTCGAGCCTCACGGTCACGACGAACGATGCATTCCGCCCCGTCTGCAAGTATTGGGATCGCGTGACGCGCCCAGAGATCCTTATGACGGCGTGCATCAACGCGATGCGCGTCCTCACGGATCCCGCCGAGACGGGAGCGGTCTGCATTGCGCTTCCGCAGGATGTCGAGGGGGAGGCTTGGGATTACCCCGAATATTTCTTCAAGAAGCGCGTCCATCATATCGAGCGCACGAAGCCGTCGGACCGCGCCATCGAAGAGGCGGCAAAGCTCCTCGCAGGCAAGAAGCGCCCGCTCATGATTTTCGGCGGCGGCGTCAAGTACTCCGAGGCGGAGGAGACGTTCCGCAAGTTTGCCGAGAAGTACGGCATCCCGTTCGGCGAGACGCAGGCCGGCAAGGGCACGATTCCATGGGACCATCCGCTCAACATGGGCGGCCTCGGCGAGACGGGCGGCCTTGCGGCAAACACGCTCGCGAAGGAAGCTGACCTCGTCATCGGCGTCGGCACGCGTTATACGGACTTCACGACGTCCTCGAAGTGGATCTATCAGAACCCCGAGGTCGAATTCCTGAACATCAACATCTCGCGCTTCCATGCCTACAAGATGGACGGCCTGCAGGTCGTCGGCGATGCGGGCGCGGCGCTTTCCATGCTCGATGCGGCGCTCGGCAAGACGGGCTACCATGTCTCCGATGCGTATGCAGCCGACATCCAAAAGGCAAAGAGCGATTACGCGGCAGAGGTCGATCGCCTCTTCCATCTCGAGTATACGGGCGATGACTTCGTGCCGGAGGTCAACGATGACTTCGACTTCAAGAAGGCGGCGAAGGAGTTCCTCAAGGTCACGGGCGGCGCGATGCCGCAGACGCGCGTCCTCGGCGTGCTCGACGCGTGCATGGACGAGGATGCGATCGTCGTCGGCGCTTCGGGCTCGCTGCCGGGCGACCTGCAGCGCGCATGGTGCCCGAAGTCGAAGGGCAGCTACCACGTCGAGTACGGCTTTTCCTGCATGGGCTACGAAGTCAACGCGGCGCTCGGCGTCAAGATCGCGGAGCCGGAGCGCGAGGTCTACGCGCTCGTCGGGGATGCGGCGTACATGATGCTGCACTCGGAGCTTCCCGTTTCGATTGCCGAGCACAAGAAGATCAACGTCATTCTCTTCGACAACATGACGAACGGCTGCATCAACAACCTGCAGATCGGGCATGGGCAGGGCAGCTACGGGACGGAAATCCGTTTCCGCAATGAGAAGACGGGTCAGCTCGACGGCGGCTATGTCCCCGTCGACTTCGCGATGAATGCGGCGTCCTACGGCTGCAAGAGCTACACGGTCCACAATGCGGAAGAGCTCAAGGCGGCGATCGCAGATGCCAAGAAACAGAAGGTCTCGACGCTCATCGACTGCAAGGTGCTGCCGAAGACGATGGTGCACGGCTATGGCGACTGGTGGCGCGTCGGCGTCGCCGAGGTCTCAAAGAGCGAGAAGATCCAAAAAGTCTACAAGGATTTGATGAAGCCGAACTACGATGCGGCTCGAAAATATTGATGCGGTTGGTTCTGAATTTCTAGGAGGGCTTGAAATGGCGAATATCAAACTCGGCATTGCGCCGATCGCGTGGACGAATGACGATATGCCGGATCTCGGCAAGGAAAACACGTTCGAGCAGTGTGTCAGCGAAATGGCGCTCGCAGGCTTCACGGGCTGTGAAATTGGCAGCAAGTACCCGAAGGATGTCGATGTCCTCAAGAAGGCATTGAAGCTGCGCGGCCTCTCGATTGCAAGCGCGTGGTTCAGCTCCTTCCTTCTCTCGCAGCCGTATGAGCAGGTCGAGAAGGATTTCATCGCGCACTGCGAGTTCCTAAAGGCGATGGGCGCGAAGTTCTGCAACGTCGCAGAGCAGGGAACGAGCGTGCAGGGCAAGCTCGATGTCCCCGTATTTGCGGGCAAGCCGCACAATACGGAAGAACAGTGGAAGACGCTCGCCGAGGGGCTGGATCGGCTCGGCGCTGTCGCAAAGAAAATCGGCCTCACGATGACGTACCATCATCACATGGGCACGTGCGTGCAGACGACGGAGGAAATCGACCGCCTCATGGAGATGACGGATCCGGATCTCGTTTGGCTGCTCTACGATACGGGACATCTGGTCTGCTCGGGCGAGGACCCCGTCGCGATCCTCAAGAAGTATCTGCCGCGCATCCGCCATATCCACCTCAAGGATATCCGCATGGAGGTGCGCAACAGGGTCAAAGCGGAGAACATGAGCTTCCTCGACGGCGTCCGCGCCGGCATGTTCACGGTGCCGGGCGACGGCGATATTGACTTCGAGCCGATTTTCGATATCGTAGGGAAGAGCCGCTACGACGGCTGGTACATCGTCGAGGCGGAGCAGGATCCCGCCAAGGCGAACCCGCTTGCGTATGCGATCAAGGCGCGCAAGTACATCAAGGAAAAGGCGCATCTCTGAGCATCATGCAGGCCATACTTCCGCTGAAGCGCTTGCGGCAAGGGGGGCTGCCGTCCGATGGGACGGCAGCCCTTTCGCTATGCGCTTGCGATAGGAAACAAACCAAACCTGTTTTAAGCAATAAAGCACAGGTATTGAAGCAAAAGAAA
The DNA here is from genome assembly GCF_000469545.1 of Mitsuokella sp. oral taxon 131 str. W9106. Taxonomy (GTDB): domain Bacteria; phylum Bacillota; class Negativicutes; order Selenomonadales; family Selenomonadaceae; genus AWVT01. The sequence continues at coordinate 33,026 of NZ_KI273058.1, forward strand.
ACAAAATGTTGGAGATAAAGGAGTCAGAACTTTAGTAAAATGATCCTATAGCAGAAGGGTTTGCTTTTGGATGTCGAATGGACTATAGAAAGGAAGGACAGGTGCAGCAAGATGTTCAAATGGTTTCTGACTGGGGAAGACCAGCCCCGCATAAAGGATCCGGCGCGGATCAAAACCATGTATCGTTCCGCACGGTTCCAAGCCGTCACGGCCATGATCATTGGCTACGGCATGTACTACGTCATGCGCATGACGCTCGGCGTTGCCAAAAAGCCAATGATCGACGCGGGCTTCACGCCGACGCAGCTCGGTGCGATGGGCGCGGCGATGATGGTCGTCATTGCCATCGGAAAGTTCGCCAACGGATTTATCGCCGACCATTGCAATATCAAAAAGATCGTGCCGATCGGTCTTTTGGGCGCGGCCGTCGTCAATACGATTCTCGGATTCAGCGATGCGTACTGGGTGTTCCTCGTCCTTTGGGCGGTCAACGGCGTCTTCCAGAGCATGGGCTCGGCACCGTGCATCGTCTCGCTCTCGCAATGGTTCTCGAAGAGCCAGCTCGCGACGTACTACGGCGTGTTCAGCATCGCGCACTATGTCGGCGAGGGCGCGACATATCTCGGCACGGCGATGATCATTGTCGCGTTCGGCTGGCACGCCGCATTCTTCATGCCGGGCATCGCCTGCATCGTGCTCGCCTTCATCATGTACCGCTTCATGCGCGACCGGCCGGAGACCTACGGGCTTCCGTCCGCGAATGAATACGAGGGCGAGGTCGCACAGGAGAAGCAGGAACAGGAAGTCTCGACGAAGGAAGCGCAGCTCATGGTCGTGCGCAACCCGTACGTATGGCTTCTCGCGGCGGCGGCAATCTGCCTTGGCGTCTCGCGCTACTCCATCAGCAGCTGGGGCGTCGTGTTCCTGCAGGAAGCAAAGAACATGGATCTCGTGACGGCAGGCAGCATCATGTCGCTCTCGCCGATCTTAGGCGGCGTTGGGTCGTTCTTTTCGGGCATGATTTCGGACAAGGTATTCAAATCGCGCCATTCCGTCACGACGATTGTCTTCGGCATCGTGATGCTGCTCGGCATCATCGGGGTCTGCTTCGTGCCGGCAGGGCAGAAGATGCTCACGGCGGCATGCGTCGTGGTCTTCGGCTTTGGGCTCGGCGTCATCCTCTGCTTCGTCGGCGGGCTTCTCGCCGTCGACCTCTGCCCGCGCAAGGCGACGGGCGCGGCGATGGGCGTCATCGGTCTTCTCGCCTACGGCGGCGCAGCGCTTCAGGACATCGTCAACGGCATGCTGCTCGATTCGGCGAAAGTGGTCGTCGATGGCGTGACGACGTACCATTTTGAGACGATCATCGAATTTTGGATTGGAAGCGTCATCCTGATGACGCTCCTCATCGTGCCGACGCTTTGGGCAAAGAAGCATAAGGAACAAGAGGAAGGACAGCCATGAAACAAGAAGGAAGGGCACGGCTTTTGAATGGGCCGTACTTGCTGGCGCCGAAATGCGATGGCATGACCATTGCATGGGAAGCGGCGGAGGAGGCAGCGTTTCGCATTTCCTGCACGGCGCCGGATGGCAGCGTGATGGAGCAAGAAGCAGCGGGCGAAAAGGAGCGTCCGTCAGAGGCATCGCCGGGCGGCGCGTATGTCTACCATGCTGCGCTGCAGGGGCTTTCTCCTGCCACGCGGTACGATTATGCGGTTTGGTGCGGGGCGCAGTGCTGTGCGCGGGCGCAGTTTTCCACCTTGCAGGACGCGCCGAAGGCAATCCGCCTCATGACGGTATCCGACACGCATCTCTTTCACGCCGCCCCGTACGTGGAGCGCGCGCTGCGGCGTGAGAAACCGGCGTTTCTCCTGCACACGGGCGACATCTCCTTCGGAACGGGCTACCAGCACGACCAGTACCATGATAATTGGTTCGCAAAGATCCCAGCGCTCCTCGCCGAACTCCCCGTATTCTATACGCATGGCAACCACGATGACGGCCCGTTCTACGATTCGTTTTTTTCCTCCGTGCAGGGCGCGGCATTTTCGTCGCCCGATGGCGGGCATACCTACTCCTTTTCGTATGGACCGGCGCATTTCACCGTGGTCGACAGCAATCCGTGGGGACTCCTTGAAATGAATGCGGCCAATGCGGGACTTGCCATCAAGCGCGGGCTTCGCGAGCGGATCGATGCGCTGCTCGCATGGGCCGAGGCGGATCTGACGAGCGAGGCGGCAAGGCGGGCAGCGTGGCGCGTGCTCGTCATGCATCATCCGTACACCGATGCGCTGAACAACCAGTACATCGTGCCGATCGCCGAGCGGTGCGGCGTGAATCTCATGATCGGCGGGCATCTGCACTACTACATCAAGGCGGTTTCCGTGCAGCCTGGGATCGGAGCGCGTACGGTGTACGTCTGCCAAGGAAGTGCGCAGGATGCCGAAGCGAGGCGCGATGCGGTGCAGGAGGATGTGCGCCTTTTGGCCGAGTACCCGGAAGCCGTCGCCGTCGGGCGCAACAATTACGGCGTGCTCGACATCACGGAAGAGGCCATCGATTACCGGCTGTACGGATTCGAGGAGGACGGGAAAGACACGCTTGTCGATGCCATACACATGACAAAGGACGAGCCGCGGATTCGGTTTTCGGACGTTTCGATCTCTGCGTTGGGTGACAAAGGCCACGTTGAAGTGCATGCGATGGCGAAAAACGAAGGCACGGGCATCGCCGCCGCAGTCCTCCGCCTCGTGGACAACGGGCAGGCGCATTGGCTCAATCTCTTCGGGCATGGCACTGGGACGCAGCTTGCCGTGCTGGATCCCGGGGAAAGCCGCAGGCTTACGCTCTGCTATACGGCCGAAGAGGCAGGAGCACATGCCATTTCGGCAGAGGGTGCGGAGATCTCCCTGAAGGTGGCGGAACGCGCGCCTATCGGCTGCGCCCACGCGCATCTTGCGCTTGGGGAAGGGAAGGACGTGGACTGCCTCTTCGCGCGCGTGGAACTCACCAATCGGCGCGCGGCGAAGCAGACCGTGTCCTTGCCGCTGCGGATTGACGGCATGCTTGCCCAGACGAAGGAAGTACGCCTTCGCCCGCATGAAAAGCGCATTGTGACGTTCTGCCACCGCTTCACGCAAAGTGGAAGCCACGCGGTGTCGGTCGCGGGGCTTCCCGAAGAGAAGGTCGAGGTCGAGGGGGCAGTCCGCATCGTGCCGCGCATCGCGGACCAGTCGGGGAAAGGGCATGCCGTGCTCCTGCACGGCACGCCGCGTCTCATCCAAACGCCGGAGGGGACGGCGGTCGACCTGGAACACTACGGGGACTACATCGAGATCCTGCCCCGTGCTGACCTCGCGACGCCAAATGGGCTTACGGGCATGGTCTGGGCGAACATCAATCGCCTTGCGCATGCCGATGAGATGGGGCATAATCCGCTCATGGTGCGCGGCAAGTCCATCGGCTGGGGCGCAGGCTATGCGTTTCGCATCGCAGTCGAACGGAAGGGAACCATCAAATGGGGCATCTGCCATGACGGCGAAGAGTATTTTTGGCAGGGCGGCGATGCGTGCGTCGGCAAATGGCGGCAGTACGTGCTCTCTTTCGACAAGGAACGCGGCGGGCGCTCGTTCTGCGACGGCGTCTGCCGCGGCCGCATTGACGGGCTTGCACCTGAGGCAAAGCTGTGCCAAATGGCGGATCAGCCCATTTTCGTCGGCTTTTCCTTCATCGGGCATGTGATCCCTGAACTTGGGAAGCCGAAATACTTCACGCACCTTCCCGCAAGGATCCGACAAGTGCGATTCTACACCGAGGGGCTGACCGAAAAGGAAGTGGAAGCGGTCTATGCGCGTCCGAATAAGATCGGGCCGCGCGAGGACGCGCTTGCTGTATGGCTAGACTTTGCTTCCATAGAGACGCGGGGAGCACACTGCACGGAATGGCGCCATCCCGCCGTCTATGCGCCTGCCTTTCGGACGGAGCAGCAGCGCTGGCGGTTCGAGCGGCTTGCCGCGACGGTGCGGATCCCGAAAGGCGCATCCATCCATGCGCGCGTCGAGCTGTCGGATAATCAATCCGTCGTCAAGGAAAGCCGCTCGATGGAGCTGCACGACGGCATGAATGAAATTGCGCTTGACGGGATGCAGCCGGCCACATTCCTGCGCATTGCAGCGCAGATGGAAGCGCGCGTCGGCGAGGCAAAGGCGGCAATCCCCGAGCTCGTTTCCTATTCCGTTTCGGCACGGCGCGGTGCGGACTTCGCGGAGATGACCTGGTCGACGCGTGCCGATTGGGAGCGCGGCACGTTCTCCGGTGCGGCGGGATTCCCCCCGGTCGACCGCTTGCGCGACTACCCTGAGTACACGGACATCATCCACGGCTAGCACAGCTCAAAATCGAACGAAATTCTATCAAAGGCGCCTCTTTCGATTGGAAGACGCGTCTTTTTGAGTTTAAAAGCAAGATTTTATAGGTTTTGATTTATAGGTTTTGATTTATAGGTTTTGAATTGATGCTTTGTTTTTAGAACAGCAAGATATTATCGAATCATACTCAAAATATATCAAGTTAAAATCATAACATACTCGGAAAAGCAATAAAATATAGGAAAGATGGCTTGAAAACAATTACAATATAAACAGTAAAAGTGGATAGACGCGATTCTATCCCCATCGTTCTTATATTCTTTCTTTAGGAGGGGTTTGAATGGGGAATCCAGAAGCCAGTGCAGCTACGGCAAAACTGCCATGGCTGACACGCATTGCCTACGGCCTTGGCGATACGGCACAGAATGTCGTTTGGGGCGCAATGGGCATCCTGACGTTCTTCTATACGGACTATGCGGGCATCGATCCTGCCATGGTCGGTCTCGTCATGTTGATTTCGCGCTGTTTTGATGGTTTTTCCGACGTCATCATGGGCTTCATCGTCGAGAAGACGAATTCCAAGTGGGGCAAGTCGCGTCCTTGGATCCTGTGGATGAGTGTTCCGTTTGCCATATCGATCGTGCTGATCTACACCGTGCCGCAGGGGTCGAGCGCGATGCAGTTCGCCTATCTGTTCGTCACGTACAACCTCTGCACGACGGTCTGCTACACGGCACTGAACCTGCCGTACGGCTCGCTCTCCGCGATGATGACGCGCGCCTCGAAGGAGCGCGACATGCTTTCGATCACGCGTATGTGCCTCTCCCCTTGGGGGCGCATCCTTTCCGTCTCGGCGACGCTGCCGCTCGTCAAGATCTTCGGCGACAATCAGATGGCTTGGGTCGAGGTCATGACCGTTTGGGCAGTCGTCGGACTCCTTCTGCTCCTTTTCTGTTTCTCACGCTGCAAGGAGACGGTCGTCATCGAGGCGCGTGAAAAGGTCGCGAAGATTTCGGCCGGCAAGGCGCTCAAGGCGCTCGCCGTCAACAAGTACTTCTGGTGCGGCATGACGATTTGGATGATGCAGAACGTCATCTTTACGATTACAGGCACGATTCTTCCCTACTACTGCAAGTACATCTTTCAGGACGATTCGCTCTACAGCGGTCTGTACCTCATGGAGACGCTCATCACGATTGTCGTCATGGCGGTGTTCAGCCCGAAGCTCCTGCAGCGCTTCGGCAAGCGCAATATGTCGCTCGCAGGCGTTGCGATCTGCTTTATCGGTCATGTCATCTTCCTGCTGAATCCAACGGATTTTAACTGGGTCGTCTTCAGCTGCATCATCCGCGGCATCGGATTCGCTCCGATCCAGTCTGTCATTTTTGGCTTCCTTGGCGATGCCGTCGAGTATGGACAGTGGAAGACGCACCTTCGCCAGGAAGGACTCGTGTTCTCCGGCGGATCGGTCGGCACGAAGGTCGGATCCGGTCTCACGAGCGCGATCCTCACGGGCCTGCTCTCTTATGCGGGCTACGTCGCTTCCGCATCGGGCACGGTTGCGCAGTCGGCACAGACGATCCATATGATTGTCGACATCTATATGTTCGGACCGCTTTTCGTTTGGGTCGTCTTGCTGGCGATCCTCGCATTCTACCGTTTGGACAAGATTTATCCGCAGATCATGAGCGACCTCATTCAGCGCGAAGCGAAGGGCGAGCTCTAAGGAGGCAGCACCATGGAAAACAATACACTCGTTACGATTACCCGCCAGTACGGAAGCGGCGGGCGCGAAGTGGCGGATCGCGTCGCGAAGAAGATGGGCGTGCGCCGCTACGACCGCAAGGTCGTCGCGATGGCAGCCGAGAACCTCGGAAAAGAGGAAGATTTCGACGACCTCATGGAGCGTTCGTACAACGCGCCGGAGAATTGCCTTGGAAACCTCGGCGACTACGCGTTCGAGCGCGTGCCGCAGCACAATCAGATGTACATCGAGCAGGCGAAGGTCATCCTGAAGGTTGCGAAGGAAGGAAGCGCCGTATTCCTCGGCCGCTGCGCGGACTTCATCCTGAAAGACGAGCCGCATTCGTACGCCTTCTTCATCTATGCGGATGAAGCATTCCGCAGGGCGCGCGCGAAGGACCATTACGGCAACTGCACGCTGAAGGAGCTCGATGCGGAGGACAAGCACCGCGAGCGTTACTACGCGTACTACACGGGACGCACATGGGGCGACCCGCAGAACTACGATCTCATGATCAACACGAGCAAGATCGGCACCGAAAAGGCGGCGGAACTCATCCTTGCCTACATTGAGCTTCGCCAAAAGTAAGAGTTGTTTTTCCAGCAGCAAAAACCCCGCCGCAGCCAAGCTGTGACGGGGTTTTTGTCGGAAAAGATCAGACCGTCCATTTCAAACGGTATTCGCGCGGCGTCATGCCGAGCGCTCCCTTGAATACATTTTGGAAGTAATTGGAGTTGTTGTAACCAACTTGCGTTGCGATCTGCGTGATGGTTTTCTGCGTGTTGATGAGAAGGTTCTGCGCCTCGCCAATGCGGCGCAGGACGACGTAGCGCATCGGCGAGAGGCCGACTTCTTCCTTGAACTGGTGCGCGAAGTAATAGGGATTGGCGTTCACCGCTTTTGCGATGTCGCCCAAGCGGATAGGCTCTTTGTAGTTCTTGTCGATGAAAGAGAGCGCGCGCGTGGCGAGTGTCGGCACGCGCTCCATGCAGGGGACCCCGCTTTCTTTGAGGAGGGCGGCGACTTTGCAGATGAGCGCCATGGCAAGGTAGTGCGCGGTTTCGGCATGTGCTTTTGCCTCTGCCTCGATGAGGGAAAAGAGGTGCAGGAAGGAGGAAAACAGGTTGCCTGTTGGCTGGATTGGGGATAGGCTTTTGGGCACGATATGGTTCCTCGGAAGGGCGGGGATGGATAGTTCGCTGACAGCGACACAGTAGGAGGAGAGCTTCGTGCCCGAACCGCCGAACTCATCGTGCACGGTGTGGCTGTTGTAGAGGATGAGGTCGCCCTTTTGTGCCGTGTAGCGTTTTCCGTCGATCCGGTAGATGCCCGCGCCTTCGTAGAGAAACAGAATTTCCGCGAGCGTCTCATGCTCGTGCATGCTGCGCGGCATCCATGACGATTCCGGACCCACGTTGCAGACGTACTCGAGACGCGGTCTCGTGCCGCGGGAAAATGTGGCCGTGTAGCTCTTGCTGGGAAAGAATTGGAGCACGAAATCACCTCCTTGGGAATGTGCGTCATGGCGCGTCTTGCTTCCACGTCCTGCGGTATCTGCCAGGCGTCATTCCGACGATCCCTTTGAATACCGACTGAAAGTAATTGGAATTATGATAGCCGCACTCCATCGCGATGGCCGTGATGGTCATGTCCGTCGTCAGCAATAAGTTTTGCGCCTCGTCGATGCGGCGGCGGATGATGTACGCCATCGGCGATATGCCCGCGACGGACTTGAATGTATGCGAGAGGTAGTAGGGATTGATGTGGAGCGCGTCCGCAATAGCCGAAAGTTTCAGGTCTTCCAGATAGTGCGCGTCGATGTATTCCTTGATGCGGATTCCCATGCAAAAGGGCAGTGTGTCGGCTCCGTTGTCCCTCGTTTCGCGTACATGGGCTGCGAGCAGGACGATGAGCGCCTGTGCGAGGCTGGCGCCCACCTCGAGCCGGCAGGGATTTTCCGGGTGGATGGCGAGCAGCTTGATGCCCTGCAGCAAGGAAAAGACGAGCGTTCTGTCGCGAAGCGCATCGAGTGCGACGGTGATGGGGGCGTCCGTCTTCGCGGGCTTTGCGGAAGGAAGGCCGCGAAGGTGGACACCGCCGAAGCGAATGGCGAGTGCACCGAATCGGTCCGCCATCCTGCATGGATAGCGTCCGCCGCAAAGCAGCGCGAGCGTTCCTTTTTTGAGTATGAGCGGAGTGGCTTCGCTTGTGATCCGGCATGTCCCGCATTCGACGAACAGCAGTTCCAGAATGCCAAGTGGAACGCTGCGCGAATGCGATGGGCTGGAGGCATCCTCCGTCACGTTTTCCACGGAATCCAAAAAGGGCGCACGGTTTGGTTCAAATGAAGTGTCGTGCGGGATGCCGAATGGAAATACGGACATAGGGACAGCCTTTCTGAATCATAAAAATTTTGCTGAAAGCAAGACGAAAAAGCAAGAACGAAGAGGTTTTTTTTAAATCGAGCAAGAAAGCAAAGTATATGTCGTGCAATGTTTCGTATAATCATATTCAGAAAGGTTTGGGAATGATGATGTCGTAGAATATTTTGGATAAACCATTCAACACTATACCATTATACTATCAAAATACCATAAAATCTAGTTTTTTATTATGATGAGGGAGGGATTGATTGTGAGGCAGTTCTTAGCAAAGTATGGTTTTTCCGAAGCGACGTTTTTTCAATTGATCTTGATTACGATCAATGCACAGCTCATTTATGCGTTTTGGGACATACGCAATAGCGTGCCCGGCGGCTTCCCTGCCGCACTCGGCGTGACCGACCAGCAGGCGGGCTTTCTTTACTCCATGCAGGGGCTTGTCATCCTGCTCGGCACGATTGCGCTCGGCTGGGTTGGCGACCGTTTTTCCCTGCGCGGCATCATGCTCCTTTCGACGATTGGCGTTGGCGGCATATCGCTCTTTCTGACGCTCCATTCGCCGGGGCTAAGTATGCCTGTGTTGCTCGCGTGCTTCTTCTCGATGCTGTTCTTCAGCGAGGTGCTCTTCAAGCCGGCGAACTTCAAGGCGCTTCGGCTGTCTACGACAAAGGAGCATCAAGGCATGGCGTTCGGCCTTTTTGAGTTTGGTCGTGGCGTGCTCGCCTTCCTTGTTTCGATGCTTTGGACGGCGATGCTCTACTTCCACGCAGGGCCCAGAACCATGATGATGACGGCGTGCGCCGTCATCATCGTGGCAGGCGCGGCTGTGTTCTTCGCCGTGCCAAAGGGGGAAAAGGTCGGCGACGGCGATTCGCAGACGAAGACGAACAAGGAGGCGATCAAGGGGATCGTGCGCGTCGCACGTCTTCCCGTCGTCTGGGTTGCGGGCATCAACGTATTCTGTATTTACGGCGCATTCGTGGCGGCGGGCACGTACTTTGCACGCTTCCTGCAGGGCGGCTATGGCGCGAGCGCTGTCGCTGCTGCGGTGTTCGCGACGGTCGTAATCGGGCTTCGCATGCTGCCGCTCGTCTCGACGGTGCTCGTGGAGAAGGTGTTCGCGTCGACGGCACATTTCATGTGTGCGATGGAGTGCGTACTCACGGTCCTGCTCGTCGTCATCGGCTGCATTTTCTTTTTCAATCATCCCGATGTCTCGCTGTACGCTGCAGGCTATGCGCCGAATGAGGCGCCGGATGGGCTCATCGGGGAGGGCATGTTCTACTTGCTCCTCGTGCTCCTGCTTGCCGCATCGGCCTGCGTGTTCATGGTGCGCGGCGTCTACTATGCGCCGATCGGCGAGGCGGATGTACCGAAAAAGCATTCCTCGGCGGCGATGTCGTTTGCGATTACGCTCGGCTATCTTCCTGCGCTCATTGCGCCGATCGTGCTTGGCGGTCTCGTGCGCTCTCCGGAAAAGGATGCGGCAGGGCAAATCGTCCGCTCGTACCTGACGGACACGCATACGCTCGCGCTCGCATTCTTCGGGCTGGCCGTCCTCGCGCTCGTGGCGGTTCTCATGTCGCACCTCTTGATCCAGCTCAAGAAAAAACAGGAAGATGGCGGAGCGGAAGAAAGAGGAGGAGGGCAGCGTGATGCATGAGACAAATGCGGACTGGCTCGAAGGCTTCCCGCGGGATGACGCCATCACGGCGCTCCTCCTGCCCGGCACGCATGACACGATGACGGCTTCCTGCGGGGCGCGCTACTACCGTACGCAGACCCTGTCGCTTTCGGAGCAGCTTTCGGCGGGGGTGCGCTTCTTGGACATTCGCCTGCGGCGCGATATGCGGGCAGCGCATCGCGAGTGGGTCAGCACGATCGACGCCGATGCGATTTTCGGGACGTGCGCGTCGTTCCTGCAGGAGCATGGGACGGAGTTCCTCCTCATGCGCATCCAAAATGCGAATGAGAAGAAGGATGACTACGAGGCGTACGGCGCGGCTCTGCACGAAAAAATTGCAAATTGGAGCGATTTGTTTTACCATAGGGAGGAAGGTTCTTTCGCTTGGCCGACGCTCGGCGCATGCGCGGGAAAGGTCGTCGCGCTCGAATGTGCGCCTCCGAAGTATGGCTTTTCCCGCATGGCGGGGCGCACGTGGGCAGAGAACTGGCATGGCAATCCTCGGATTTCCCTGCAGGATCTTTGGGATGGCCCGACGGAAGCGGAAAAGCAGGATGCGATCCGTGCCCAAATGGAGCAATCGGCACGTCTCCCGCAGGATGTCCTGTCACTCAGCCACATCAGCGCGACGAATGGCGAGCTCGGCTTTCCCGATGCCTTCGCAAGGCGCATGAATCCATACAGCCTCGCGCTGTTGAAGGAGATGCCGGCGGCGCGTGGTGCGCTCATCTACGATTTCATCACGCCCGCCATCTGCGAGGCGGTCATCGCGCGGAACGGGAAACGATGAAAAAAGCATAAAAAGAGGTAAAATCAGACCCTAGAAAGGTGCACCGTACATGAAACGAGGGAATCATCTGCTCAATGGCCCATATCTGCTCAGCCCCGGCGCGCACGGCATGACGATTGCGTGGGAGATGGAGGCAGACGCTGCCGCCACGGTCTCCTATGGGGAAGCCGGCTCGATGCTGGAAGCGGCGGCGAAGAAGCAGCGCGTGCCCGCCTGCAGGGCATATCCAGAGGGATGCTGGCTCTATACGGTGCGCCTTTCGCACCTCAAAGAAGATACGCAGTATCAATACGCCGTCCATGTGGACGGCGTATTATGCCGTTCGGCTTCGTTTCGCACGCTTTGCGACAGTCCCGCCAGGCTCCACCTCATGACGATTTCCGACACGCAGCTTTTTTCGTTGAGCGACGCATTTTCCGCTGTGGTGCGTGAGGAGAAGCCGTCGTTCATCTTGCACATCGGGGACATTTCGTTTGGGACGGGCTATCAGCATGAGCAGTATACGAATAACTGGTTCCAACGCATTCCGAAGGTGCTGGGCGAGACGCCGGTATTCTACATCACGGGCAATCATGATGACGGCCCGTTTTTCACGAAGCTTTTCGCAGAGCCGCAGGCCAGGCACCTGGAAACGGCGCCGGACTGTCGCTCCTTCTCGGTGGATTACGGCACGGTGCATCTCGTCATGGTGGACAGCACGCCATGGGGGCTTTTCGAGATGAACGCGGAGAACTCCGGCGTTTCGCTCGATGCAGCAAACCAGCGGCGCATCAAGGAGACGCTAGACTGGCTGGAAGCGGATCTTACGGGCATGGCAGCGAAAACGGCGCAGTGGCGCATCCTCGTGACGCATCATCCGTATACGGACGTATTCAACAATCGGCATATCGTGCCCATCGCGGAAAAGTGCGGCGTCCATCTCGTGCTCGGCGGGCATCTGCACTCCTATGTCAAAGCCGTATCGGTGAATCCCGCCGTCGGCGCGCGGACGGTCTACGTCATGCAGGGCAACCTGCAGGAAGCGGGAGCAAGCTGCGCGCATGGCACGATGGGGCGCAGGCTTTTGGAAGAGTTCCCCGAAGTCGTCGCGATGGGAAAGAACAACTACGGCATTCTCGACATCACGGAAGATGCGATTGACTGCAGGATGTATGGGTTCCTGCCCGATGGAAGCCGCAAGCTCGTGGATACCGTCCACTTGGAGCATGGCGAGCCGGCGCTTTCCTGGTCGGATATCCGCCTGCGCCGTCTCGACAACGACGGGCATATCGAAGTGGAAGCGGACGTGCAGAATGTCGGCACTGTCCTGGCTGAGGCCGTCCTGCGCCTTGTGGACAACGGCGAGGCGAAGATGCTGAACCGGTTCGGCGAGCGGCGCCATGACGGCATGATCCTTTTGAAGCCCGGTGAAAAGCAGAGCGTGTCCGCTATCTATCATGCACGCACGCCGGGGATGCACACGATTGAAGTCGGTGACGAAAAAGAAGAATTCTCCGTGTTCGAGCCGCAGGAACTTTCCTTTTCGCACCTGCATATCCGCGTGGGAGAGGGGGACAAGGCGAACTGCATCTTTGCGGATATCGAGGCGGTCAACAACCTGGACCACGAGGTGTTCACGACCATTCCGCTCTACGTGGACCAGCGCGTCGCCGAGACGCAAAGTGCCTTCTTCCGCGCACGGGAAAGGCGGCGGCTGACCTTTGCGTACGCCCTGAGCCACGGCGGGGCTTATTCGGTCAGCGTCGCCGACCAGCTCCCCGAAGAGGCCCGTATCGAAGGCAGCATCCGCGTGATTCCGCGCGTGCTCGATCGATCGGGCTGCGGCCATTATGCGCTGCTGCAAGGCGCGCCGAAAGTCGTGGAACGCGCGGGCAGGCGGGAGGTCATTTTAGCGCATGACGGCGACTACATCGAGATCCCGCCCGCTGCCGATCTTTCCGTGCCGCAGGGCTTTACGGGCATGGTTTGGGCGCAGGTCGACCGTCTCGCGCGCCCCGACGAGATGGGGCATAATCCGCTCATGATGCGCGGCAAGTCCGTCGGCTGGGGCGCGGCGTACTGCCTGCGCATGGTCGTGGATCGGACGGGAAGCCTCAAGTGGGGGACCTGCTACGACGTGACGGAGTATCCGTGGCAAGGCGGACAGGCGAAGGTCGGCGCATGGGGGCATTACACGTCGGCTTTCGACAAGAAGAGCGGCGGCAGCTCCTACATCGACGGCAATCTCGTCGCGCACGTCCCGGGCGTACCCGCGCGCAGCGAAATCTGCCAGTGGGCGGATATGCCGCTCTTTATCGGTTATTCCTACATCGGGCATGTCATACCCGCCATCAATCGGCCGAAATATTATACGCATCTTGCAGGGCGCATCGCACAGGTGCGCTTTTATCGAAGAAGCCTCACGGAGGAAGAGAACCGTACGGTGTATGAGTCGCCGGAGGAAGCAGGGCCGGGGCAGAGGAAGCTCGCCGTATGGCTCGACTTCCGCCATATCCTGACGGTGGGGGCGCATACGACGGAGTGGCGCCATCCCGCAGTCCTCGACCCCGCATTCAAGACGGAAAGACGGTATTGGCGGTTTTGCCAGCTCCGTGCGAAAACGCGCCTTCCGATACAGGCGGGGCTGAAGGCGACGGTCGAGGTCTCGGACGACAAGACCTTCATCAAGGCAAGCAAGAAAATTGTCCTGAAGGACGGCACGAGCTATGTGGATCTTTCGGAGCTTCCCGCATCGCAGTACCTGCGCATCGTGACGGACTTCTCCGCCCAAGTGGGCGCGAGCGGCACGTTCGTGCCGGAACTCTTTGAATACGAAGTCACGGCAAAGAATGAACTGGATTTCACGGAAATGCTTTGGGCTACGCGCCCCGACTGGGAACGCGGGCAGTTTTCCGGCGCGATCGGATTCCCGCCCGTCGACCGCCTGCGCGATTACCCCAAGTATACGGATGTCATCCATGGATGAGCAGAATGGTTTGAAAAATGGCGGTGAAACGGCACCCGTATCCCGTCCGCAGCGGAATGAAACGGATGCCCGACCTACATCACGATATGCTTGCCGCCTAGGTAACGCGGCTTCCAGTAGCTGCTTTCAAGCTTGTCGATGCGGACGCCGCGGCTGGAGCTCGCGTGGATGAACTCGCCGCCGCCCAGATAGATGCCGCAGTGCGAGGGACCCGGCTCGTATGTCTCGAAGAAGACGAGGTCGCCGGGGACGAGCTGGGCGAGGCTGCTCGTGCGCGCGCCGAGCTTGTACTGCTCGTCTGCCGTGCGCGGGATCGAAAGGCCGTTTTGGGCAAAGACGTACTGCAGGTATCCAGAGCAGTCGAATGCCTTCGGCGTCGCGCCGCCAAACTTATACGGCGTGCCGATGTAGGTCTTTGCCGTCTGGAGAATGGCGGGGACTTTTCCTTGCGCGAGGATTGGCTTTCCCATGGGCGCGGGCGCGCCGCTCTTTTGCGGCGCAGGCAGGTCGATGGCATCCGCGGGCGGCACGATGTCTGAACCCCATTTGCGCACCTTGGCATCCCTGAGGGCGCGCCACGTCGCGTTGTTGACGACACCCGTGACGCGAATCTTTTGGTCGCGCTGGAATTGTGCGACGGCACGTTCGGTCTCGCCGCCGAATACGCCGTCAACGGTGTGTATCGTATAGCCGATGTCCTTGAGCTTCTGTTGGAGCAGGAAGACTTCGTGGCCGTGCGAGCCGGAGGAGAGCGTCGGGGAGGCAAGCGCTGCGCCGCTCATCAGGAACAGTGCGAGACCTATCGTAATGCCGTGCCGCAGGATGTGAGACTGTTTCATACCATCGATCCTTTCCTTGCGATTTTTTCGTTGCGCTTTTTGCTTATGCTTCGCGTACGTGCTCGAGTCCTTGCCGCATGAGGAGGACGACGTGGTCGTCGTCCAGCGAATACCACGCTTCCTTTCCCTCCTTGCGGAATTTCACGAGACGGGCGGCGCGCAGCACGCGGAGCTGATGGGAAATGGCAGACTGCCCCATCGCGAGCGCTTCGGCGATGTCGCAGACGCACATCTCTTCTTCTGCGACGAGCAGGGAAAGGAGCTTGATGCGCGTGCGGTCGCTGAGCATTTTGAAGAGGTCGGCGAGCTGCAGGCTCGTATCGTCATCGAGCGTGTGCAGGAGCGCGTCTTCCACTTTTTCGGGGTGCGTATGGTAAACCTCGCAAAGATCCTCTGTTTCGTTCAATGTCTGGCCTCCCTTTTCCTATGCTATCCCCTATTATATCAGTAAACCTGCGTGATGTCATAGCCATTTTTCTCGAGTGCGGCGATGATCCGCTCGATGTGTTTGTGGTTGTGCGTCTCGACGGTGACGGTGAGCACGACTTTCTTGAAGCTGTCCGTCACCTTCGTCTGATCGTGGTCGAGCCGGATGACGTTCGCGTTTTCCTCGGCAAGGATGCGCGATACGTTGAGGAGCTGGCCGGGCTTGTCGGGGAGCTGCACGGCGAACGCAAAGACGCGTCCGCGCGCGATGAGCGCCTTGTCGATGAGCGCGGAGATGGTGGAAATGTCGATGTTGCCGCCCGAGAGGATCGCGACGACTTTCTTGCCCTTGAACGGGAGCTTCGTGAGCGCAGCGAGGGAGAGGACGCCGGCGCCTTCTGCAACGAGCTTGTGTTTCTCGATGAGGGAGAGCAGGGCGTTCATGATCTCGATTTCCGAGACGGTGATGATGCCGTCGAGGTACGCGCGGCAGAAGGCATAGGTGAGATCGCCCGCTGTCTTGACGGCGCAGCCGTCGGCAACGGTGTCGGCGCTTGCGAGCGTCGTCGTATGCCCTGCCGCGAGCGCTGCTTTCATGCAGGCGGCGTTTTCCGGCTCGACACCGATGACCTTGACCTGCGGGCTTATGCGTTTCGTCGCGAGCGCGACGCCGGAGGCAAATCCGCCGCCGCCGATGGGGCAGAGGATCGCGTCGACGTCCTTGAGCGCCTCGATGATTTCGAGCGCTGCCGTGCCCTGCCCGAGAAGCACCTGCAGATCGTTGAACGGATGGATGTAGACGTAGCCGTGCTCCTTTTGCAGTTCGAGGCTGTGTGCGTAGGCGTCGTCGAATCCGTCGCCGAAGAGCACGACTTCTGCGCCCCTTGCCTTCGTCGCTTCGACTTTTAGGATCGGCGTCGTCGCCGGCATGCAGATGACGGCGCGGACGCCGAGGCGCTGCGCGGCGTAGGCGACGCCCTGCGCGTGATTGCCGGCAGACGCGGTGATGACGCCGCGCTTTTTCTCTTCTTCCGTGAGCTGGCTGATCTTATTGTAGGCGCCGCGCAGTTTGAATGCACCCGTGAGCTGAAGGTTTTCAGGCTTTAGGTAGACTTGGTTTTCCGATAGCTCGGAGAAGAACGCGCTCTCGATGAGCCGTGTCTTGACGATGACGCCTTCCAGGCGCTTGGCAGCGCAGTAGACGTCGGCAATTGTCGTATGGGCGAGTATGTCCTTATCCTTTGATTTGGATTCCATTCTGTTTGGTGCTGGCTTTGCCATAAGGCCTCCTGTTTGTTTCCTAGGATATGAGCGGGGTTTCGATTAGTCTATCATGTTCCGCAGAGGGGGTCAATTCCTTTCCCGCGTGTCCCGCGTGCGCATTTTTGCGATACGAAGTTTTTTGAAAATCGAGAGGAATTCAGCGGAGTTGCGCGAATAATAAAGGTGAAAGGAAACGCTGCGGGGGGTGTTCGCATGGCGGAGACGGAAAAGGAAGTGTTCCGTATTTTGGTTCCTGTCGATGGCTCGGCTTCATCCGATGCCGCCGTGCGCTTTGCTGCACAGACGGCACGATCCATGCGTGCGCAGATCGACGTGCTGTACGTTTCGTACTTCGATCATGCGACGGACGCGGAGGTGTCTTCGTGGCTCCCCGAAAGCGTCGCGGGCGCGGTCGGGCACCGTGAGGAGGCGACACTTGCACATGCACGGGGGATCGCGGACGGCATCGCCCATTGTGCGGTACACTGCCGTACGGGCATTCCTGCGAAAGAGATTCTCGCCTTTGCCGAAGAGCGAGGGACGGATCTCATCGTCATGGGCAGCCGCCGCATGGATGCGGTCCATGCGGCATTGATCGGAAGTGTCAGTACGGCGGTGCTGCATGGCGCACAGTGCCCCGTGGCCATCGTCAAAGCAGCGAATCCATCATGAGGTTTCGATTTAAGGGGGGATTACCATGGTCAAAAACATTCTTGTGCCGGTGGACGGGTCGGAAGGCTCGGATCGCGCTATTGCGCAGGCGATTATGCTTGCTTCTTCGTGCGGGGCAAAGATCCATTTTCTCTATGTGGCAAACATCAATCAGCTTGCGATCAACGCATGTCTTTCCGATGCGATCCTGGAGGCGGTGACGAAAGCGGGCAATGTCATTTTGGATCGCGCACTCGAGATGGTGCCGTCGGGCGTTGAGAAGGAAGCCTTCTCGGAGACGGGATCGCCTGCCGTCGTCATCCTCGATTTCGCGGCGAGCAACGACATGGATCTCATCGTCATGGGCAGCCGCGGGCTCGGCGTCGTCAAGGGTGTTTTGCTCGGCAGCGTGAGCCAGTACATCGTCGAGCAGTCGAAGTGCCCGGTGCTCATCGTGAAGTGAGCCAGTTGGTTCGGCATTTGCGGGGATACGAAAAGACCTCCTGTCACCATTGGTGATGGGAGGTCTTTCGATTCTTTCGATGGATGGCTCAAAGCGCCGCGTCGAACATCCTGCCGACGAGGCCGAACTGGGGCGCCTTTGCGAAAGTCCCTTGATCCGTGTAGGCTTCCGCCTGCGTGAGTTTTTTGCCAAAGATGGCATAAAACGTGCGGAACAAGTCGTCTGCGGCATGCGCTTTGCCCGCTGCATGCATGGCAGATCCGTCCGCGTCGTCATCCGCCGGCCTTCCCGCTGAATCGGCGGCATGTCCTGCGGCAGCATCCGAATCCATGCGATCATCCGTGCCCGAAACGGCATCGGCGTGCGCATCCACACGCTGCTTCGAAGGGTCTTGGGCACACTGGGAATCGATCGACGCATTGTACTTTGCAACGAGCTCCTTGATGATCTGAAGCGTCTCTTTCATGCCGTCGCTGTAGACGGTTATGCCGCCATCCCTTGGAAGCAAGTTGCTCGCAGCGAATCCGAACTGCGTCGCGGCGACTTCACGCGACGTCATGCGAAGATCCTGCATCGCCGCACCGTACTGCGTGGTGAAGAAGTTCGTCGGCTTTTCGTAGGCAGCTGCAGGTGAGACGAAACCGCCTGTGATGCCGCGCAGTGCATGGAGCTGCCTTGCTGCCGCCGTATGCGCTTGGACGTCCTGCGCATCAAAAGGATCCGATGCGATCTTCTGGCCTTCTGCGTCCAAGCCGGCAATCGCATCTTTTGGTGCAGCGCCCGCAGCGGGCGCTTCGGGGAAAACGGCATTCCCTGCTGCCGTGCCCATGGTCGTCTTGTACAGCCCGTACGCATTGCTGGAAGCAGGCATAACGGTGAGCATGAGATGCACCTCCTTGGTGACTTCCTGGAATCCATTCGGATCATATCATTCTGCTGGACCATCTGCGCCCACACGCTCTCGCATGAAACCTTAAAATCCGTCCGCGATAATCGATCCATGCGAACGCATCCGTGCCGGTCGGCTTGACCGTTGAAGCCTGCAGTAAAATCCATGGCACTGCATAAGCGCCTATCCTCATTGTATTTATTCGTGAAAAGGCGTGCGGTTCCTCCCGTTTGAAAGATTAAAAGTGTGTAACATTGTTATGACTGGATTAAATAATGGTTTCGCACGATGAGACTGAGCGTCAGGAGCAGCACGCCCGCGAAGCCGAAGACGTAGGGCATGCCGAGGTATGTCGCGATGACACCGCCGAGAATCGGCCCTGCCATCGAGCCGCATTGCTGTGCGGCAAAGAGGAATCCGAAGATGCGCCCCTTGTAGTCCGGCGGCGTATTCGAGGCGAGTACGGCGTTGATCGCAGGCTGGATCGCGCAGAAGAAGAGCCCGCCCGTGAACTGCATGATGGCGAAGAGGCAGAGGCTGTGCGGTATGCCCTGCAGGATCATGCAGATGCCGGCGCCCGCGAGACCTGCGCACATCGTGCGGAAGAAGCCCTTCTTTTGTCCGAGCGATCCCCAGATGGGTGCCGCCATCGCGCCCGCGATGCCGCCGAGGGAGAAGACGAAGCCCGCGACGAAGACAATGTTGTCCATCGGCCCCGCGAGATCGGCGATGTACGTCGTGATGACGGGCTGGAGGATGAGGATGACCATTTGGACGAGCGTGCCGCAGATCATCATGCTGCGAATGAGCGGGATCTTCCAAAGGCTCGTTTTTTTCTCGCCTGCAGCAGAGGCTTTTTCCTGTTTGGGGGCGGGCGGTTCCTTGATGACGAAGGTGAAGATGAGGAAATTCAAGAAGAGCGCGCAGCCTGCGACGAAGAATGAAGTACGCATGCCGAAGGCTTCGGCAAGCACGCCGCCGAGCAGCGGCCCCACGACGCCGCCTGCCGTGAGCACGCCCTGCATGAGGCCGAGGCAGAAGCCGAGCCGCGCTGGCGGCGCGTAGAGTGTCATGATCGCGAGATCCATCGGCCAAAGGCCGGCGGCGAATCCCTGGAAGAGGCGCATGAGGGTGAGCTGTTCGGGACTCTGCACGATCCCGCCCAAAAAGTAGCTCACGGAGAGCAGGAAGCTCGCGCGCATCGCCATGGCACGCTTGCCCTTCGTGTCCGCCATGCGCCCCCAGATCGGCGCCATGATGGCGGACACGAGGAAGGTCGATGAAAAGACGATGCCCGACCAAAGATGCACCGCGTCTGCGCTGACGCCGAGGTCGCGCGTCAGGTACATCGGCAGGAATGGGATGAGCATGGTGTAGCTCGACGACATGAACAGAATGTTCATGGTGAGTATGGCGAGGACGATCTTCCAATTCATAAAATGACTTCCTTCTGTTTCATCGCGGTTTCGCCCGCAGCATGGTACTGCTCCCTATCGTACTGTTATTGTATCACGTGGGCGGACGGTTCGCAAAGAGAAGGGTCAGTTTTCGATGCCCTTTCGCGCGGGGATTCCTTTCGTATAATAGTGGCGAATCTCCTGCATCTCCGTCACGAGGTCGGCGCGCGCTATGAGCCAGTCGGGCGCGTTTCGTCCCGTGCAGACGAGTTCCGTCTTTGCGGGGAGCGCCGCGAGGAAGGATTCGAGCGCATCGCGGCGGATGAGCCCGAAGAAGAGCGCGACGTTCACCTCGTCGAGGATGACGAGGTCGTAGGCGGCGGATTCGGCGGCGCGCTTTGCCTTTTCGAGCCCCGCTTCGAGGAGGTCGCAGTAATCCTTGGGCGGCTCGCCCTTCGGGAATACGACGATGTCCTCGCCCCAGGCGGCGCGCTGCTCTTTGGTCAGCATGCCTTCCTCGGCGATGAAGAAGGGCTTGCCCGTCGTACGGAGCGTGAGGGCGGGAAAGCCCGCGAGAATCTTCTGCTCGCTGTAGGCGAGGCTCTTCATGAACTGCATGAGGTAGACGCGGTGTCCTGCGCCGAGCGCACGGATCGCAAGCCCGATGGCTGCCGTCGTCTTTCCCTTGCCGTTTCCGGTGTAGACTTGAAGCATGAAAAACTCCTTTCGGGGCAGGGCGGAATCTCCTTTATTTTATTTATATATACTACTATATCATACTACGCTACGGATGGAATGTTATGACACGATGGATGGAATGCGGCAGGAAAGGGAAATGGGCGCGATCGGATTTCTGGACGAAACGATGAAATTGTGCTAGAGTAAAGGCGGGACGACGTGTACATGCTTCATGGTACACGCACAAAGGGCCACGAGATCGTCTCTCGTGGCTCTTTGTGCTCCGAGCAGATAGGAAGGTGTTTTATGGCGGTCATGCACGTGGATATGGATGCGTTTTTTGCCGCGATCGAGCAGCGCGACCACGCAGCGTATCGCGGGCGACCCGTCATCGTCGGCGGGCTTTCGGGGCGCGGGGTCGTCTCGACGTGCTCGTACGAGGCGCGCCGCTATGGCGTGCATTCCGCGATGGCGATGGAGCGCGCGCGGACGCTCTGTCCGCATGCCGTATTCCTCGAAGGGAATTACGCGCACTACCGCGAAGTCTCGCGGGCGATTTTTGCCATTTTCGCACGCTACTCGCCCGTCGTCGAGCCGCTTTCGGTCGACGAGGCATTCCTCGACCTTGCGGGGCTTGCGCGCATCATGCGAACGCCGCGCGGCTACGCGGAAAAGCTCAAGGCGGACATTTGGCATGAGGTGGGGCTGGTCGCCTCCTGCGGCATTGCGCCGAACAAGTTCCTCGCCAAGATTGCGTCCGACCTCGAAAAGCCCGACGGGCTCGTCGTCATCGAGGAGGAGGACGTTCTATCCGTGCTCGCGCCGCTCGCCGTCGCGCGGATCTGGGGCGTTGGGAAAAAGACGGAAGAAGCGCTCCGAGCCCTTCGCATCAAGACGATCGGCGAACTGCGCGAAACGTCGCCCGCGCGCCTTTCCTGCGCGGTCGGTGCGCGCATGGCGCACCACCTCCTCGCGCTGGCAAACGGCGTAGATACCCGCCCCGTGGTGGCCGCGCGCGAGCGGAAATCCATCGGCAGGGAGCACACCTTCCCCAAAGATATTTCGGCAGGGGAGGAGGCGGAGGCGGCGCTCCTCGCGCTCGCGGGCGAGGTTGGGCGTCGCCTGCGGCGCGCGGGCATCCGCGCGCGGACGATCCAGATCAAGGTGCGCCTCGGCTCCTTTCAGACCATCACGCGAAGCCGCACGCTTCCCGATGCGACGTGCTACGATGCGGAAATTTACAAGACGGCGTATGAGCTCTTTTGCGCCCTGCGCCTTCGCGAGGGGATCCGTCTCCTTGGCATCACGGCTGCGGGACTCACGGCAGGAGAGCTGTCCCTCTTTCGCGACGAGGCGAAGAAGGACAGCCTCTATGCCGCCATTGACGCCATCAACGAAAAACTCGGCACGGCAGGCATTACGAAGGCGAAGCTCCTGCGGCGCGCACACGAATGAAATTAAATTTGTGAAAAAAGTTATAGCCAAGAGTCATAACTTACGTTAAAATAGAATAAGTTTGAATGTAACTCCGAGCGCGTATGGCTAAGGCAATGCTATGCCGTGCGCGTCGGGGCCTCGGGGGAAACGCCGAGACCTTCCGCCGCAAGGGCATTGAAAAGGAGCAGAACCGATCGGTACGGACGATCCTTTTGCTGCGCATTTGCGGCGAGGATGGTCTTTTTTCTTTGGATTACGATTAGGAGCGAGCAAGGCATGAAGGAAATCCGAACCGTCGATGCGGTGGGGCAGCGGCTCTGCCACGACATCACGCAGATCGTGCGCGGCGTGACGAAGGACGCACGCTTTCGCAAGGGACACGTCATCTGTGAGGCGGATGTTCCCGTCCTCTTGTCGCTTGGCAAGGATCACATTTATATTTGGGACGCAGACGGCAGCCAGCTCCATGAGGATGAAGCGGCGGACGTGCTGCGCGCGCTTTGCCAAAATGCGCACATGCATGCGACTGCACCGAAAGAGGGCAAGATCGAGCTCGTCGCCGATTGCGACGGGGTCTTTCAGGTCGACGCAGATCGGCTCAATGCCGTAAACGAAATCGAGGACATGACGATCGCGACATTGCCGCAGAACATGCCCGTCCAAAAGGGACGCCACCTCGCGGGCATGCGCGTGACGCCGCTCTTCATCGGCAAGGAGCGCATGGAAGAGGTCAAAAAAGTTGCGGGCAGCGAGCCGCTGCTGCGCATTCGCCCCTATCGGAAGAATCTTAGGGTCGGCGTCGTGACGACGGGCACGGAAGTGTTTTTAGGCCGTATCGAGGACACGTTCACGCCCGTGCTCGCGGCAAAGCTCAAGGCGTTCGGCCTCGCCATCGCGGCGCATCGCCTCACCGACGATGTGACGGAGCACACGCAGGCGGCGATTGAAGAGCTCCTCGCCTGCGGCATGGACATCATCCTCTGCACGGGCGGCATGAGCGTCGATCCCGATGACCGCACGCCGGCGGCGATTCGCGCGGCGGGCGTGGACATCGTGACCTACGGCGCGCCCGTCCTGCCGGGCGCGATGTTCCTTCTCGGATACGCTGAGCGGGAGGGACGGCAGGTGACGGTCATGGGGCTGCCGGGCTGCGTGATGTTCGACAAGGCGACGATTTTCGATAGGATCCTGCCGCGCGCGATTGCAGGGGATGCCATCACGCGCCGCGAGATCCGGCACTTCGGCGTCGGCGGGCTCTGTATGCGCTGTGAGACGTGCCACTATCCCGTCTGCGGGTTCGCGCACTGATCGCAAGGCATGGAGAGGAGGAAGGATATGAGCGTGCAGGATATATCCGTGGAGCAGGCAGTCGATATGCTGCTCGGCCGCACGAAGGAAATCGAGGACGTGGAGCGCGTGCCGCTTGACCATGCGCTCGGGCGCGTGCTCGCTGAAGACATGCGTGCGCCGTTTCCGAATCCGCCGTTTGACCGTTCGCCGCTCGACGGCTACACGTTCGCCGCAGAGGCGACAAAGGGGGCGACGGAGCGAGACCCCGTGCGCCTCGCGGTCGTCGGCGAGGAGTGCGCGGGCGCGTTTTACGCGAAGCGCGTCGTTTTGGGCACGGCCGTCCGCATCATGACGGGCGGCGCGATCCCCGCAGGATGCGACTGCGTCGTGCGGCAGGAGGACGTCCTATTTGAGGCGGGCGGCATCACCGTGCCGTACGAGCTGCACCATCATGAAAACTACTGCTTCGCAGGCGAGGATGTCGCGGAGGGCGCACTGCTCGCAAGGCAGGGCGAGGAGCTTTCGGCGGCGCATATCGGCGTGCTCGCGAGCCTCGGCTTTGCGGAGCTCCCCGTCTACCGCCGCCTGCGCGTCGCGATTGCGAGCACGGGGGACGAGCTTATGCTGCCCGGCACGCCGCTCGCACCGGGCAAGATATACAACAGCAACCTGTACCTTTTGTCGTCGCGCCTCAGGGAAATGGGATTCGATCCGATGGTGCTCGGCATCCTGCCCGACGATGCGGAGAGAGCGGCGGCGCTTATCGCGCGCTATCGTGAAAAGGCGGATCTTTTTTTGACGACGGGTGGGGTCTCGGTCGGCAAGAAGGACATCATGCACGGCGTCGTGAAGACGATCGGCGAGCGGCTCTTCTGGCGCGTCTGCATGAAGCCGGGCGCGCCTGCCATCGGCTATACGTCGGGCACCATGCTCGGCATCGCGCTGTCTGGCAACCCGTTTGCTTCCTACGCGACGTTCGAGCTCCTCGTGCGGCCTGTGCTCGCGAAATTCGCGCGGCGCGCGTCCGTGCTCGTGCATCATGCGCGCGGCGTGCTCGCGGACGCGTTCCCGAAGAAGAGCCTCGGCAGGCGCTTCATCCGCGCGCATTTCGACGCCGGGACGGGACGCGTCACGCTGCCGGAGCAGCACGCTTCAGGCACGCTTTCGGGGCTTGCGCGCTGCAATGCCTTTGTCGAGATTCCTGCCGGGACTTCCGCACTCAAGGCGGGCGCGGAAGTCGATGTTGTGTTATTGAAGTGAGATGGGATACTATGTACGATCGTTTCAATCGGAAAATCGAGTACGTCCGCATTTCGCTGACGGATCGCTGCAATCTGCGCTGCCGCTACTGCATGCCGGAAGAAGGCGTACCGAAGCTCGCGCATGACGATATCCTGCGGTTTGACGAAATCGTCCGCGTCGTGCGCCAGCTCGCGCGCCTCGGCGTCAGGAAGGTGCGGCTGACGGGCGGCGAGCCGCTCATCCGGCGTGACATCACGAAGCTCGTCGCATCGATTCGCGCGGTCAGCGGCATCGAGAGCGTCGCCGTCACGACGAACGGCGTGCTGCTGCAAGAGCTCGCGGAGGGACTCGTGCAGGCGGGGCTTTCCGCCTGCAACATCAGTCTCGACACGCTAAGGCCGGAGACGTTTGCCTCGATCACGAGGCGCGATGCCTTTTCGCGCGTTGCGGCGGGCATCGAGGCGCTCGAAGCGGCAGGGCTTCGCGACATCAAGTTCAACTGCGTGCCCATCAAGGGCGTCAATGAGGAGGAGCTTCCCGCGCTCGTCGCGAAGCTTGTGAAGGATCGTCCGTACAAGTTCCGCTTCATCGAGCTCATGCCGATCGGCTGTGCCTGCGAGGCGGGCTTTGCGGGCGTGCCGATGGCGGACGTAGCGTTGCAGCTCATGCGTGCATTCGGCGCGCTGACGCCTGCGCCCGCACCGAAGGGCGTACATGGTCCCGCGCGCTATTACCGCATGGCGGGGTTTTGCGGCGAGGTCGGATTCATCGACGCGATGGAGCATAAATTCTGTGCCGCGTGCAACCGCGTGCGCCTCACGGCGGAGGGTTTCCTGAAGCTTTGCCTCAATGCGAGCACGGGACTCGACCTTCGGACGCTCCTGCGCGGCGGCATCACAGACGAGAATCTCGCACTCGCGCTAAGGAGCGCGATCTACAAAAAGCCGGAGGAACATTTTTTTGAAGAGGCGGGACACTACGCGAAGCGCGACAGCCGCGCCATGTACCAAGTCGGCGGCTGAGGCATGCGGAAAGACGGTTTGTGCGCACGGCATATGCGCATGTAGGATAAAGGGAGGATTCGCGATGGGACAGATCAAGGCCATTTGCACGAGTGAGACAAAGGGCACGCTGAAACATGTCGTACACAAGGCACTCTTTCATACGGAATGGGGCATTGTCGGCGACGCGCACGCGGGCGACTGGCATCGTCAGGTCAGCTTTCTCGGCCATGAGGAAATCAAGGCGTTTCGCCGCCGCGGCGTTCTCGTGAAGTTCGGTGCGTTCGGCGAGAACATCGTCGCGGATGGCTTCGATTTCAAGACGCTGCCCGTTGGAACGCGCCTTCGCTCCGGCGACGTCTGGTTTGAGATCACACAGATCGGCAAGGCGTGCCACAAGGCGTGCGCGATCCGCGAGCAGGTCGGCGACTGCATCATGCCGCGCGAGGGCATCTTTGGCCGCGTGCTGCACGGCGGCTGGATCGAGGAAGGCGATATGCTGGAGATCACCGAAGAGCCGATGCCGCTGGACGCCGCGATCATCACGGCGAGTGACAAGGGAAGCCGCGGCGAGCGCGAGGACAAGAGCGGCGGGAAGCTGAAGGAAATGCTTGAGGCGGCAGGCTACGCGGTCCTGGAGAAGGCGATCCTGCCCGACGAACAGGATGCGCTCGAACATAAGCTCAAGGAGTTTGCGGCGCTCGGCTTCGGCCTTATCGCGACGACGGGCGGCACGGGGTTTTCCGTGCGCGACGTGACGCCGGAGGCAACGCGCGCCGTCTGCACGCGCCTTGCTCCGGGCATCGCGGAGGCAATGCGCGCGTTCTCGATGGGGATCACACACCGCGCGATGCTTTCGCGCGCCGAGGCGGGCATCTGCAAGCGTTCCCTCATCGTCAACCTGCCCGGCAGCGAGAAAGCCGTCGAGGAGTGCCTCGGCTTCATCCTGCCTGAGCTCAGGCACGGCATCGAGATCCTGCGTGGCGAAGCGGGCGAGTGTGCAAGAAAGTAAGAGTGCCATGGATTTTTCGGATATAGCCCTGCTCCTCGTCGCGGGCGGCAAGAGCAGCCGCATGGGGCAGGACAAGCGGTGGGCCGCGCTCGGCGATACGGCACTTCTCGCACGGCTGGCGCAAAAGGCGGATCGGATCCCGTTTGCGGAGCGGCTCCTCTGCGTCGAGCGGGAAACGCCGGCGCTTCTTCGCCTCGCCGGGCAGCATGGCATGCGTCTCGTATGCGACGAACGGCAGGAAGCTGGCCCGATGGAAGGGCTGCGGCGCGGCCTTTCGGCGATGGGGACGGACTGGGGACTCGCGGTTTCCTGCGACATGCCGTTCTTTGCGTTTGAAGCAGCCTGCGATCTGCTGAGCGCGGCGCAGGAGAGCCCCGCCGCCCGTGCCGTACTGCCCGTGCAGGGGCGCAGGTGGCAGCCGCTCGCCGCACTCTATCACCGTGGGCTCGCCGCCGTGTTTTTGGCGGCACTCGCGCGCGGCGAGCGAAAGATCCGCGCGGCGGCAAGTGGCGCGGCGCACGTGCTCGTGCCGTTTGACGAAGCGCGCGAAAGCCTCTTTTTCAACGTCAACACGCCCGCCGACCTGCGCCTTGCCGCAGGCCGTATTGCAAACGAGGGGCGGCGCGTTCCGCTCGTGACGGTTTCGGCGCCGCAGTCGGGTACGGGCAAGACGACGTTCATCGAGCGCGTCCTGCCGATTCTCGCGGCGGCGGGGATTCGCGCTGGAGTCGTCAAGGGCGACGCCCACGGCTACCATCTCGACCGCAAGGGCAAGGACAGCGACCGGTTCCGCGCAGCGGGGGCGCGCGCGACGGCTGTCGTCTCGCCCAGCGGCTACTTCATCGAGCAGCGGACGGAGACGCGCGAGAGCCTTGCAGCGGTCGCCGCGCGTCTGAAGGATGTCGACCTCGTGCTCATCGAGAGCCGCAATCACGGTACGGCGCCGATTCTCTCCCTCTTCCGCGGCAAGGGCGAACCCATCGTCACGGACGAGGTGGCAGCGGCTTTCGCCAAGAGCGAGCGGCAGATCCCCATAGAAGGCGTCCGGGTATTCGACCTCGACGACAGGGAAGCGGCGGCGCGCACGATCCGCTTTCTCGCGTGCCGCTGAACCGCTGGACGCATCGGTTTTGGGCGATCTTTTGAAATGGCATGGAAGAGGCTCTGCCATTCGACTTGCGTCGAGGCAGAGCCTCTTTTTTCGGACCTACGTCAAGCACTGCGGACAGCGCGCCTCAGCATCCATCCGCAGCATTTGGAATCGCTCCTCTTTTTTCCCTGCATGCCGTTATGATACGCCAACCGAGCGTGCGGGGCGATGCCCATGCGCGTCTCTTTCGAGGGGATCAGATGAAGAGAGCTCCCTCCTCGTAGTCCTCCGGCAGGACGCGCTTTAGGAATCGCTTCGTACGTTCTTCTTTCGGACGCGTGAAGATTTCTTCGCTCGAACCCTCCTCGACGACGACGCCATCCGCCATGAAGATGACGTGCGTCGCGACGTCGCGTGCGAACTTCATCTCGTGCGTGACGACGATCATCGTCACGCCCTCCTCGGCGAGCTGCTTCATGACGGCGAGGACTTCGCCGACGAGCTCAGGGTCGAGCGCCGACGTCGGCTCATCGAAGAGGATGACGTCAGGCGCCGCCGCGACGGCGCGCGCGATGCCGACGCGCTGCTGCTGCCCGCCCGAGAGCTGCGCAGGGTAGTAGCCGGCGCGCTCCAGCAGTCCGACCTTTTCCAGCGCCTTGCGCCCGATCTCTTCCGCCTTTGCCTTATCCATGCCGCGCCCTGCCGTGAGGCCGAGCGTGACGTTCTCAAGTGCCGTCTTGTTCGCGAAGAGGTTGTAGTTCTGAAAGACGAATGCCGTCTTCTTGCGCACGGAGGCGATTTCCTTCTTGCTCGCCGAGGCGAGATTGATCTTGTCGCCCGCAAGCTCCATCGTGCCCCCATCCGCCTGCTCGAGAAAGTTCAGGCAGCGCAGGAACGTCGTCTTTCCCGAGCCCGACGGTCCGAGTATCGTGATGACGTCGCCGCGGTCGAGCTCCATGTTGACGTCGCGCAGGACTTCGTGATCGCCGAACGACTTGCGCACGCCCCGTATTTGCATTAGCATGAAACATTCCTCCTAATTCCAGTCATTCCCGCGGAATGCGCCGAGGCGAAGCTCGGCGAAGCGGTAGAGCACCTGCACGATGGAGCAGAGCACGAGGTAGACGACGAAGACGTCGACGTATGCCTCGATGTAGTTGTAGCCGTACGATGCCGAGACTTTGCCGATCGCCATGACATCTTTTACCGTCATGAGGAAGGCGAGCGACGTTCCCTTGATGAGGTTCACGGTCACATTGCAGATGTTCGGCAGCGCGACGACGAGTGCCTGCGGGATGATGACGCGGACGTACGTCGTGAGCTCGGAAAGCCCGATCGAAAGCCCTGCCTCAAGCTGCCCTTTCGGGATGGCAAGGAGCGCGGAGCGGAAGACTTCTGCGAGGAGCGCCGTCGTATTGAGCGAAAAGACGACGACGGCGTACCAGAAGGGCGAGACGCTTTCGAAGATGTTGAAGTCGAGCCCTGCCGCCTTGACGAGCACATTCAGGATGCTCGGCAGGAGGCTGTAGAGCAGGAGAATTTGCAGGATGATCGGCGTGCCGCGCACGAAGGAAACGTAGAGCCGTGCGATGCTGCGCGAGGCGGTGCTGCCGCGCAGGCGCAGGACCGCGAGGTAGAAAGCGGGGGCCGTCGCGATGAGCAGGGAAAGCGCCGTAAGCGAAAGTGTGACGCCTGCGCCCTGCCAGACTTCGAAGAAGGTCTTTTGCATGAATTCGTAGTCAAGCTCCATGCGCTTCGCCTCCTTTCATCCAATTCGGCAGGAACCCCGGTTTCTTTGCCGCATCGCGGACGGCAAACGACTGTCCCTTGTCCAAACGGCGCTCGAGCCGCGCGAATGCCTGCTCGATGAGCAGCGTCAGGATCCAATAGATCAGCATGCAGGCCGTGTAGGTTTCGATGCCGTACGCGCCGAAATTCTGCGCGATGATGAGGCTGCCCTGCCCGATGAGGTCGATGAGGCCGATCGTGTAGGCGAGCGCGCCCTCTTTCATGAGGTTGATCGTCGCGTTCCCGAAGTTCGGCAGCGCGATGACGGCGGCCTGTGGCAGGACGACGCGAAAGACTGCCTGCCAGGGCGAGAGCCCGATGCTGACGGCCGCCTCGTACTGCCCCTTCGGCACGGCGAGGTACGCCGCGCGGAAGACTTCGGAGATGTAGGCGGAAAAGAGAAGCGTGAACGTGAGGATCGCGAAGACGGCGCGGTGCACGGTGTTCGCGTTGAAACCGAAGAAAGAGAAGAGCAGCTCCGGCAGGCCGTAGAACACGATGAAGAGCAGGACGATGGACGGCGTGCAGCGCATGATGTAGATGTAGGCCTCGGCGATCGCGAAGAGCACGCGTTTTTTCGAAAGCTTCATCCATGCGAGTGCGATGCCGCCGAGCGAGCCGAGCACGATGCTCGTGATGGCGACGAGAAGCGTCACGTCCAAAAAGCGCAGCAAATCGGGAATGACCGCAACGATCATTGCGGGGTCAAACGCTCTGGTATCCATGCTTCCTTCCTCCTTTGCTGGCGGATAAAATCGGTGGTCGTGTCACTGGATATAGGTCACTGGATATAGTTCGAAAGGCTCTCGCCGAAATACTTCTGCTCGAGCTCCGCAATCTTGCCTTCGGCACGGAGCTCCTCGATTGCCTTGTCGTACGCATCCGCGAACTTCTGCTCTTTCTTGTTGAAGATCGGGTACGTCGGGATGCCCTTGTAGCGGATGTAGGTGAGCCTGTCGTTGAACTGATGATAGGGGGCGCTGTCCTTTTGGATGTTGTTCTTGTAGCTGAGTTCGACTTCGAGGTATCCGTCGTAGCGGCCTTCCATGACCCAGCTGTAGGCGTCGGAGACCTGGAATGATTCGGATGACGTCAGCTTGATCGGCGTATCTGCGTGTTCCTTGTTGAAGTCGTCGATGACCATGTAGCGCGCGTCCTGCGGCGCGATCGGTACGAGCTTGCCGCTGAACTGTGCGAAAGAGGGGAGGTCATGGATCTCGTTTTCCGTGTCCTTGCGTATGACGAGACCGATGACGCTTGCGCCGATGTTGTTTTTGGGGAAGACGTACTTCTTCTTGCGCGCATCCGTGATCCAGATGCCCTTCGTGCCGACGTCGTACTTGCCGGACTCGACGCCGATCAAAAGGTCGTCGTCGGAGGTCGGCGTGAATTCGAACTCGTACTGCGGAAGCTTTTTGGCGACTTCCTTCATGACGGCAACTTCGAATCCGTCGGACTCGCCGTTCTCATTGACGAAGTCGTAGGGGACGTAGTAGTTCGTGTGTGCGACGTGGATGACGCGCTTGCCGCCGTCTCCGCTGCCGCTGTCCTTTGCGCTGGAGCCGCAGCCCGCTGCGATGGCGAGCGCGCCCGTGAGCACTGCGAGAGCGAGTGCCTTGCCGAGGTTTTTGCGTTTCATGATGCTTCCTCCCATGATTTTTTAACTTATGTGCGGGCTGCTTCGCGCACCCATTCCAAATGCTTCCAGTCCATGTCGCGCGGCACGGTGCAGTCCGCGCCGAGAATCACGCCGCGTCGTCCTGCCGCCGCGAGCAGGCGATGCGTTTCCGCTGTGATCGCTTCCTTCGTGCCCTTGTAGAGCACTTCGCTTGCGAGGTTGCCGAAACCGCCGAGCACGGCGCGCCCCGCGAAGCGTTTCTGCCCCTCTTCGAGCGGGATGCCCTCGACGACGGCAGCCCAGTTGATCGTCTTGGCATCGTAGTCTTCGTACCACGAGAGATCGTTGCGATGGCCGGCATAGCCGCAGATGTGCAGGATGTTGTAGTCGCTCGCCGCGTTTGCCGCCGCGAGGATTTTCTTTTCGCCCGGCGCGAGCACCTCGTCGTAGACCGCACGCGTGATGCCGTCGCCGAGAAGGTTTTGCAGGCTGAAGTAGATGCCCGTCACGCCGGCTTCTTTGATGAGGCGGGTCGATAGGCGCGCGAGATCCGTGGAGAGGACGTCGAATGCTTCTTTGACGGTCTCCTTGTCTTCCTGGATGAAGGAGACGAGGAGCGCTTCGCCCTGTTCCCAGACGGGCTGCATGAAACGGAAGGTTGTATTTGCGGCGAAAATATTATAGAACATGGCGACGTCGTCGCCGTACGATCGGGTCAGCTCTTTTGCGTATGCGAGCTGTGCCGTAAACCACGGATCGTCGTCTGCGAGAGGCTTCAGTCCTCTGAGCTGGCGCACCTCGCGTGCCTGTTCGACCTGCTCGCTGCGATAGTGGAAGAATCCGTCCGTCATGATCTTGACGAAATCCGGGCGGAATCCTTCGATGTACGTTTTCTCGCCTGCGAGGAGATGTTTCGTGAGGGAGGGGTCACGAAACGCGTCCGCCCCGACCTCGTCGTCGAGAAAGTGAAACCAAAAGCCCGAGGGGACGCGGGCGACGTCTTTTCCGTCCATAGCCGCGAGGACGAGCTGTTTTTTGTTCTCTGCCATAATCAAGCCTCCGTAAGTTATAACATATAGAATAAATATGTTTCATTGGAATTATTCTACACGGGAAATACATTCTTGTCAACTAGGAAAAGGTCGGATTTATTTTTGAAGAAGAAAAGGCAGTAATTCATATATGATATCAGTAAAATCTATACAAAATGACTTCTTGAATAAATAAGGTTTGCATTTGTGATTAAAATCATATAAAATGCAAGAGAGAAAGGTGATACTATAAAAGTGTATATACGCTTTGTCTGAGCATCGTATACTGATGGGAGCATGGATACATTCAGCGCCTCCATCTTGAGGCAGCTTTTTGCCCGCACTTCGGTGAAAACCTCTGCGGCGCACCGCCATAGGGACGAAAAATCCACGCCAATCGGAAGGACTTCATTCTATCCGCGATTTCTTCTATTCTTCTATATTTGAAAGCACCGTGAGTCGTTGCGTGGAGGTATCCGCATGCAGGCAAGAGAACACGAACTCGTCGATTATCCCGTCCTTCGCTACGTCCGTGAGAAGGATTCGTTTGAGAAACATCACAAGTACACGTCAATCGAGTGCGCGCTTGACATCCGTCTGAACGGCAAGCCGTTCACGACGTCGTTCTGTTCACCTGGAGACCATGCGGATCTCGTTACGGGCATTCTCGCGCAGATGGGGCAGATCCGCACCTATGCGGATATCGTTTCCATGCAGATCGATGAAGCGGCGCTGCGGGCGGACGTCGTGACGACGGGAGAGGCGCAGGAATGGGCAAGGGGCAGTGCGGAGAATCCGCGCTATTTCCGCGCGCGTCAGATTTTAACCTGTGATCCCAAAACGATTTTCGAGCGTCCGAAGGACGTTCGCTTTCGCG
Source organism: Mitsuokella sp. oral taxon 131 str. W9106 (assembly GCF_000469545.1). Classification (GTDB taxonomy): domain Bacteria; phylum Bacillota; class Negativicutes; order Selenomonadales; family Selenomonadaceae; genus AWVT01. Next base: position 65,949 of record NZ_KI273058.1, read on the forward strand.
CGCGCGACATTCTCGCCTGCGCCGACAAGCTGCTTTCGGAGCTCGCGGCGACGCACGAGAAGACGAATGGCGTCCACAGCGGCGTGATATGGGATCAGAAGGCAGAGCGGATCCTCGTCTTCCGCGAGGACATCGGTCGGCACAACGTCTTCGACAAGCTCTACGGCTGGTCGCTTAAAGCGGGCGTCGACATTCAGGATAAGATCATCATCTTCAGTGGGCGCTGCTCGTCCGAGATGATGATGAAGCTTGGGCGGATGGGGATTTCGACGGTCGCGGCAAAGTCCGTGCCGACGACACTTTCGCTCGCCCTTGCCAAGAAGCTCGGCATTACGCTCGTCGCGCGCATGGCGCCGGGGAGCTTCTGCATTTACACGAACCCGGAGCGCATCGTCCGCTGATGCCTTCGGGCTTTTGGCGTGCCTTGGACGAAGAGAAAGACAGAAGGGGACGCCAAACCATGCCATTGGGTATAATCATATTTTATGGTTATAGATAAATCCTGTGTATTTTGGAAAAGGAGGAATCATGATGGATCTGAGCAGACGTGACTTTCTGAAAGCCACTGGACTCAGCGGTCTCGCCGTGGCGCTCTCTGGACTCGGCCTCAACATGGCAAAGGTCCAGGCAGCAGCCAAGGAGTTCAAGCTCAAAGGGGCGCGCGAGTTTACCTCGATCTGCCACTTCTGTGCCTGTGGCTGCGGCGTCATTGGCTATGTCAAGGACGAAAAGCTCATCAACCTCGAAGGCGCGGTAGATAGTCCGATCAACCGCGGCGCACTCTGCAGCAAGGGTCTCGGCTACGGGCAGATCCCGAACTCGGACCAGCGCGCGACAAAGCCGCTCTACCGCGCACCGGGCAGCGACCACTGGGAGGAGATCTCGTGGGAAGAGGCCATCGATCGGAGCGCACGTGCGCTCAAGAAGGCGCGTGACGAGGGCTGGAAGCAGACGGAAGTCATCGACGGAAAGACCGTTGACGTGCACCGCACGGATGCAATCGGATTCGTCGGCGGCTCGCAGATCAACAATGAGGAGTGCTATCAGAACATCAAGATGGCGCGCGCACTCGGTGTCATCTACATCGACAATCAGACGCGCGTCTGTCACGCGACGACGCCGCCTGCGATGAATGCAGCGTTCGGCCGCGGCGCGATGACGAATCCGTGGGGCGACCTCAAGAACTCCAAGCTCATTTGGATCGAGGGTTCGAACCTCGCCGAATGTCATCCGATGGGGCTCAAGAACGTCATGAAGGCGAAGGAGAACGGCGCGACGATCGTTCACGTCGACATTCGCTACACGCGCACGTCGAAGATCGCTGATCACTTCTTCCAGCTTCGTCCGGGCACGGATATTGCCTTCCTCGGCGCACTCATCAACTATATCATCACGAACAAGAAGTACAACGAGGACTACATCCGCCGCAATACGAATGCCTGCTGCATCCTGCGCGACGACTACAAGCTGGAGGACGGCATTTTCTCCGGCTATGATCCGGAAAACCGCACCTACAACATGGAGACGTGGGGCTATGCGCTCGGACCTGACGGCAAGCCGCAGAAGGCGCAGGATCTCTTCGCGCCGAACACGGTCATGAGCCGCCTCAAGGAGCACTATTCGCGCTACACGCCGGAGCAGGCGTCTGCCATCACGGGCATGCCCGCCGAGGACATTCAAAAGGCGGCGGAGATCTTCTCCTCGCACAGCCCGACGGTCATGATGTACGCACTCGGCATGACGCAGCATACGATTGGCGTGCAGAACATCCGCTGCTTCACGATCCTGCAGCTCCTCATGGGCAATATCGGCGTGCCGGGCGGAGGCGTTGACGCGATGCGCGGGCAGCCGAACGTGCAGGCCTCGACGGACTTCGGCATCATGTACCAGTACTTCCCGGGCTACATCGCGTATCCGACGGAGAAGACGAACACGATGGAGTCGTGGACGAAGGTCTCGGGCACGCAGAATCGCCGGTGGCTCATCAACATGCTCAAGGCGTGGTTTGGCGACTACGCGACGGCGGAGAACGACTATGGATTTGGGCTCATCGGCGTCCGCAACAGCCACCACAACGATTCGATCTACGGCATGTTCGAGGACGCGTACCGCGGCACGGTCAAGTGCCTCTATCTCTGCGGACAGAACCCGCACGTCACGAACGCGAACGCGGGCATGGTGCACGACGGCATGTGCAAGATGGATACGGTCATCGCACAGGATATCTTCATCAATGAGACCGCCGAGTTCTGGAACCGTCCCGGCGACAATCCGAAGGACATCCAGACGGAGGTCATCTTTCTGCCGGCCTGCTCCTACCTCGAGCGCCGCGGCACGATCACGAACTCGATGCGCCTCATCCAGTGGCGCATGGAAGGGCCAAAGCCGCTCGGCGACTCGAAGCCGGACTACGAGATCAACAACCTGCTATGGCGCCGCATCGCCGAGCTATACAAGGATTCGACCGATCCGAAGGACGCGATCATCAAGCGCATCGACGCGACGTGGAACTACTCCGACGATCAGACGGTCGAGGATATCCTAAAGGAAATCAATGGCCGGGATCTTGCGACGGGACGCCTGCTCGCAGGCATTGGCGAGCTCAAGGACGACGGTTCGACGAGCGCCGGCATGTGGATCTACACGGGCGTCTACGGAAACGGCGAGCACCTCGCGCAGCGCCGCGGGCAGGAAGACGAAGGCGACATGGGGATCTACCCGAAGTTCGCCTTCGCTTGGCCGGACAACATCCGTATGATCTACAACCGCGCGTCGTGCGACGAGAACGGTCAGCCGGTCGATCCCGCGCATAAGATCGTTTGGTGGGATGCGGCGGAGAACCGTTGGAAGGGCTATGACCGCCCCGACGTCGGGAGCCTCACGGCTGCGCCTGGCACGCCGGGCGGCAACAGCCCATTCCGCATGACGGGCGAGGGCTACGCGCGTCTTTTTGCAGCGGACTACGCCGACCATAACCCGGACGGCACGACGCGCCTGCACTCCTACACGCCGGTCGATGGGCCTGTCCCCGAGTTCTACGAGCCGGTCGAGAGCCCGACGAAGAACGCGCTGCACCAAAACGAGCGCGCGCAGTTCAACCCGTGCGTCATCTATCCGCGCATGCCGGAGCGTCAGCGCATCGGCACGCCGGACGAATTCCCGTACGTGCTTTGCTCCTCAGGCATTGCCGAGCATTGGTGCGGCGGCACGGTCACGCGCAACATCCCGTGGCTCAACGAGCTCGTCAAGGAGCCGTTTGTCGAGATGAGCACCCAGCTTGCCGGCAAGCTCGGCGTCAAGGCGGGGGACAAGGTCAAGGTCAGCTCCGCGCGCAGCGAGGTCGTCGTCAAGGCGATGGTTACGGACCGCGCGAAGCCGCTTACGGTCAACGGTGCGGAGACGCACACGGTCTGGATGCCGTATAGTTGGGGATTCAAGGGACTCTCGAAGGGACCGAGCACGAATTACCTGACGATCGACGCGCTCGACCCGAATGTCAACGAGCAGGAGTTCAAGGCCTGCCTCGTCAACATCCAAAAGGCATGACAGCGTATCACTAGGTGATTTTTAGGAGACTTTTATGAAACAAGCCAGGAAATCCCCGATGGAGTCGTATTTGAAGGCGCATCCGTACTTGAAGGAAACGGCAGAGCTCTACCTCGCGATGGGGAAGGCAATCAAGGCGGCAGCAAAGCCGCTCGCGTTTCCCGCGCGCAAGGCGCTCGCCGAATTGGCAAAGGGAGCTTTCCCTGTCCTGCAGCAGTTTGGACTGCAGGCAGAGACCGTCAGGACGGCAGCTTCTACGCTTCCTGCAGCACTTGCGGCGCTTGCGAGGATTCCCGCGCCCTCTAAGATGCAGGACGCGCTCGCTGCGTGGGCGATTTGGGCAAAGCGTGCGAAGGCGGAAGAAAGGCAAGCGTTCTTCGACAATCTCCTGCGCCAAGAGGATCAGGAGATTCGGGATTTCGCTTCACGTGAGAAGCTCAGCGAGCCCATCCTTCGGACGGTCGGCTGGGCGATTCTCGCGGCGCTCGTGCCGGACGACGTGAAGTCGGCAGAGCTTTGGGAAGAAGTCGGTTGGCAGCATAACTACTGCCCCGTCTGTGGGCGAAAGCCCGTCATGGCACAGCTTCGCAAGGAAAAAGAGGGACGCGCACGCTTCCTCGCCTGCGACGGCTGCCATACGGTATGGCCGTATGCCCGCATCGGCTGCGCCTACTGCGGCAACAAGGATCTGAGGAAGATGCACATTCTTGAGCCGGAGGGCGAGGAATCGATGCGCCTCGACGTCTGCGACGTATGTCGTACGTACCTCAAAACCTATCAGAAAGAGGGCGAGGAGGACGTCTACCTGCACGACTGGGCCACGCTCCACCTCGATATGATTGGCGAAGAAAAAGGTCTCCGCAAAGAAGGAAGCGTCTTGCTCCCCAGTGAGTGAGCACGCGCCAGTTTCGTAACACCACGAAAGGAGAACAACCATGGCACAAGAAATTGCTATGTTGCACGATGTTGCACGGTGCAGCGCTTGCCGCGCGTGCATGGTCGCCTGCAAACAGTGGCATGACCTGCCTGCGGATATGTCGACCCCCTTCGAGGGGCAGTACCAGTCCCATAAAACGCTCACGCCGACGACATGGAACCTCATTCAGATGAATGAGCGTGTCGACAAGGAGGGAAAGCTCCACTGGGACTTCTCGAAGATCCAGTGCATGCACTGCGGCGATCCTGCCTGTGCGGACGGCTGCCCCGAGGATGCGATCGAGCGTCAGGACAACGGCTGCGTCGTCATCCATCAGGACAAGTGCGTCGGCTGCGGCTACTGCGCGATCAACTGCCCGTTCGGCGTCCCGAAGATCAACAAGGAAACGAACAAGTCGACGAAGTGCGACCTCTGCTACGACCGCATTGCAGAGGGCATGGAACCTGCCTGCTCAAAGACCTGCACGGCAGACGCCATCAACTTCGGCACGAAGGAAGAGATGCTCGCGCTCGCCCAGAAGCGACTGGATGGCCTGAAGCCCAATCATCCCGATGCGAACATCTACAACCCGGAAGGCGTCGGCGGCGTCCACATGCTCTACGTGCTTCCCGAAAAGCCAGAAGTCTACGGCTTCTTCAAGCCCGATGCGAAGACGCCGGCATCGATCGACGTCTGGAAGGATGTCGTGAAGCCGGTCGGACAGGTTGCGGCAGCCGCCGCCGTCGTCGGCGTGCTCGGCCTCGCTGCCATAAAAGGCATGTCGGGCGGCAAGAAAGGGGGAGAATGAGATGAGTGAAATTGTAAACAAGAAATACATCAAGCGCCACAAAAAGGGCTTTATCTATTTCCACTGGATCAACGCGATTTGCTTTGGCGTTCTCTTCCTCACGGGCCTTCCGCTTTGGGTGCACGCCCTAAAGCCTGTCTACGAGGCACTCGGTCCCGCGCACTTGCAGATCATCCACCGCATCTTTGCGGTCATCTTCATCGCAAACCCGATCATCGCATTGCTCTTCACGGCGCGTGAGGGCGTCGGCACGCTGATCCGCGAGATATTCCGCTTCGACGGCGACGATGTGAAATTCCTCGTGAAGTTCCCCGGCGAGCTCCTTGGCAAAGAGCCGGAGGGCATGCCGAAGCAAGGGTTCTACAACGGCGGCGAGCGCATGAACATCGCGCTTCAGATGCTCATTTGGCTCTGCCTCGTCGCTTCGGGACTCGTCATGTGGCTCGGCGGCGGCTTGATCGACAACAGCATCCGCGCTTGGATGATCCCGCTTCACAGCATTGCGGCGGGCATCGGCTTTGCTGCAGCGATCGGCCATATCTACCTCGCCATCGGCGTCAACCCGGATTCCTTCCAAGGCATGAAAGACGGCACGGTCAAGGCGAGCTACGCTGAGCACCATCATACGAAGTGGTGCGATGCGCTCGTCCGGAGCGGCAAGGTCTCGCAGGCCGAGCTCGATGAGGCGGTCAGGCACTGAGCCGACGGAGACAGCCACAGCGTATTTTCTGAGGAAATCCCTGCTTCGGCAGGGATTTTTTTTTATGCGCCGAATATTCTACATGGAATATAGTCCTTGATTTCGATGGTTCTTATCGTTTCGGTGCGAGGAAAGGAGGGAAGGCGTATGATTTGCAGGAAATGCGGCTGCCTCATTGAAAGGGGCGCGAAGACGTGCATGTTCTGCGGCGAGCCGGCAGAGGCCGGAAAAGAGGATCTCATCACGCGCGCAATGGGCGATGTGGAAGGCGCTTCGCGCGAGCTGCCGCCGCTCGTGCCGCTCGCGCCGCTTGCGCCCGTCCCCGCGACGCGCGAGGAAACGATCACAGAACTCCGGCGGCTGAAAAAATACTTCGCGCAGATCGACGGAACGTACGACGTGCTCGAAGATCTTTGGGCGAAAGAAACGGCTTGGAAAGAGCCGTCGCTGCTCCACTGGCTGATCGGCGGCGGGCTCGGCGCGGCACTTCTTTATGTTCTCATCGGAATCCATCTGCCGTACGCGTTCCTCTCGCTCTTCTTCATCGTTTGGGGCGCGATCACCGTCATGGGGTACGTCCGTGGTGGGCGCAGCTACGAAAAAGGGCGCTTGCAGTACGAACGCGATGTGCGCGTGCTTGAAAACGAGATTCGCGCCTACTACAACCGTGCCGACCGATGCTTCCTGCCGCTCGACTATACGGGGCAGGCCGTCCTGCGGGAGCTCATCGAAGGGCTCGACTCGGGGATGATCGCCTCGTTTGAGGACTATCGAATCAATCATTGAAGCGGAAGCGCGCGAAGTCACGCACAGCTGCGCGATCAGATCCGTTGGCATGGCTTGCCGGCGTTCCATTCGCGCCGGCAAAGGAGGATTTTCATGAGCAAGAAACCATTTTACATCACGACGCCGATCTACTATCCGAGTGCGAAGCTCCATATCGGGCACGCCTACTGCACGACGATTGCCGACAGCATCGCGCGCTACCATCGCCTCGCCGGCGACGACGTCTTCTTCCTGACGGGATCGGACGAGCACGGCCTCAAGATCCAGCAGTCTGCAGAGGCGGCGGGCATTACGCCGATCGCGTACACGGACAGGATCGTGGCGGGCTTTCAGAACCTTTGGAAACGCCTTCATATCAGCAATGACGACTTCATCCGTACGACGGAGGCGCGCCATGCGCGCGTCGTGCAGGAAATCTTCCGCCGCATCTACGAGAAGGGCGACATCTACAAGGGATCGTACAAGGGACTTTACTGCACGCCGTGCGAGAGTTACTGGACGGAGCATCAGCTCGACGAGAACGGCTGCTGCCCCGACTGCCATCGCCCTGTGCAGGAGGTATCGGAAGAGGCGTACTTCTTCAAGATGAGCAAGTACGCGGACCGCGTGCTCGCCCACATCGAGACGCATCCGGATTTCATCCAGCCCGTCTCACGCCGCAACGAGATGATCAATTTCATCAAGCAGGGACTCGAAGATCTCTGCATCTCGCGCACCTCGTTTGACTGGGGCATCCCCGTTCCAGGCGACGAGAAGCACGTCATCTATGTCTGGTTCGATGCGCTCACGAACTATTTGACGCCGATCGGGTTCCTCGATGACGCGGAGAAGTTCGCGAAGTTTTGGCCTGCCGACCTCCATCTCGTCGGCAAGGAAATCGTGCGTTTCCATACGATCATTTGGCCGTGCATCCTGATGGCACTGGATCTGCCGCTGCCGAAGAAAGTCTACGGCCACGGCTGGCTCATCGTCGACGGCGACAAGATGAGCAAGTCGAAGGGGAATGTCGTCGATCCGATTGGGCTCATTGACGAATTCGGCGCGGATGCGATCCGCTACTTCCTGCTGCGCGAAATCAACCTCGGACAGGACGGAAACTTCTCGCGTGATGCGCTCATCGCGCGCATCAATTCCGACCTCGCAAACGATCTCGGCAATCTTCTGCATCGCACGCTGAGCATGGCGCTGAAGTTCCAGGGTGGCATGCTCGCGGCGCCGGAGGGGGAGAGTGCGGCCGACCGAAGCCTCAAGGCCGATGCAGCGGATACGGTCGCGTTCTTCCGTGCGAATATGGAAGAGATGCAGCTTTCGGCAACCATCAAGAAGGTTTGGGCATTCATCAGCCGCGCGAACAAGTACATCGATGAGACGGCGCCGTGGGCGCTCGCGAAGGATCCCGCCAAAAAGCAGGAACTCGCGAACGTGCTCTACAACCTCGCCGAGGCGCTTCGCGTGATCGGCGTCCTCATCTCCCCGTTCATGCCCGAAACGGCAGCGCGCATTTGGAAGCAGCTTGCGCTGAAGGGCTTCGGCTCCGTGCAGCTTGCGGACATCGAGCCGTGGGGCGGCATCCCGGAAGGACATAAGATCGGCGTGCCCGAGCAGCTCTTCCCGCGCATCGAAACGGAAAAGGAGGAGGCTCCTGTGTGGGCAGGAAAAACGGTCGGGAAAGGGAAACAGCCCGAAAAGGGAGAAAGGGAAAGCGCGAGCGAAATCACGTTTGAGGAATTCCACAAGATCCAGCTCCGCGTCGTGCGCGTCCTTGACGCAGAGATCGTGCCAAAGACGGACAAGCTGCTGAAGCTCACCGTCGACCTTGGCGACGAACGCCGCCAGGTCGTTTCCGGCATCGCGCAGCACTACAAGCCGGAAGAACTCATCGGCAAGAACGTCGTCATGGTCGTCAACCTGAAGCCCGCAAAGCTGCGCGGCGTCGTCTCGCAGGGCATGATCCTCGCGGCGGCGCAGGGGGAGGATCTCAAGGTGCTCTCGGTCGATATGCCCATTGGCACGGAGGTGCGATGATGGCAGAGCTCGTCGACAGCCATACGCATCTCAACAGCACGAAGTTCCAAGACGATGTGGGCGAGACGATCGAGCGCGCGCATGCGGCGGGCGTCACGCGTCTCATCAATATGGGCGATACGCTTGCGTCTTCGGCGCGTGCCGTCGAGCTTGCAGCGCAGTACGGCACACGCGGCGTCTACGCCGCCGTCGGCATCCATCCGGAGGAAGCGTTTGAGCTCACTGGGAAGGAAGACGCGCAGCTCGCCGATTGGACGCGCGCGGAACATGTCGTCGCGATCGGCGAGATCGGGCTCGATTACTACTGGGAAAAGGACGAGGAACGGCGCGCGCTCCAGCGCCGCATCTTCGTGCGCCAGCTCGACCTCGCGCGCCAGCTCCACCTGCCTGTCTGCATTCATGACCGTGAGGCGCACGGCGATACGCTCGCGATTCTCAAAAAGGAAGGACGCGGCATCGAAGGCGTGCTTCACTGCTTTTCGGGCAGCCTCGAAATGGCTAAGGAGACGGTGAAGCTCGGCTACCATCTCGGCGTCGACGGACCGCTCACCTACAAAAATGCGGCGAAGCTTCCCGAAATCGTGCAGAAGATACCGCTCGAATGGCTGCTCGTCGAGACGGATGCGCCGTACATGACGCCCGTGCCATTTCGCGGCAAGCGGAATGAGCCCGCCTACGTGCGATACGTCGCAGAGAAGATGGCAGCGTTTCGCGGCATTCCGTTTGAGGCGGTTGCGGAGGCGACGACGGCGAATGCCGTGCGGCTCTATCATCTTGCGTGAAGTTCCGAAAAAGCCAAAAGTGGCGAGAGACTAGCTGAAAATGCCTCTCGCCACTTTTCGTTTCCCATTTTTCCATATAAAATTCAGCTAAAAGTGGGAGAATACCACCAGCAGTTCAAATGGACTGCTATTTGCCGCGTGAGGTTTCGCATGGGGAAAGGCGCGAGACTCTCACAAAATATCTGCCTTTAGGGGGGATTCAATGCGTTTGCAAACGCTTCTGCACGTCAAAAAAGCAAGGCAGGTGACGCTGTGTGCGACACTTTCCGCCATGATGCTTATGACGACGGGCTTTACGAGAGCCGGCGTTCCGACGGGGATGCAGCGCGTCGACGTTCGGGTCGACGGACGCACGATCACGACGACAACCGTATATGGAAATCCAAACGATATACTTGATCGCGTCGGCGTCAGGCTCGGCGCGGACGACACGTACGATCTGAAGAAAGTTGACGACAGGCGATCGGAGATTCTCGTGCATCGAGCCGTTCCCGTCACGATCGACTACGAAGGTACGAAGCGGAACGTCATGACGACGCGCAAGTCCGTCGCACAGGTGCTCCTCGATGCCGGCTATGCGCCGGAGGACATCGAAGTTACGAGCGGCATGGACGCGGACGTCGCAGAAAACATGACGATTGTGGTACGTGACAGCGAGGCGAAGCGGAAGGCTGTCGAGCTCGCGCGCCAGCAGGAACTCGAGCGCCAGCGCGCTGCGATGGTCGAGACTTCGCGCGGCATGCAGCGCTACAGCGCCGCATACATGATGGAAGCGACCGCGTACCTTCCGAATGACGGCGGCGGCAGCGGCGTCACGGCCTCGGGCATGATGGCGCAGCGCGGCGTCGTCGCCGTCGACACGGACGTGATCCCGCTCGGAACGCGCCTCTACATTCCCGGCTACGGCGAGGCGATTGCCGGTGACACGGGCGGCGCGATCAGCGGCAACCGCATCGACCTCTGCATGGAGGACTACGGCGAAGCGATTCAGTTCGGACGCCGCGATGTGACGGTTTACGTTTTGGAATGAATTGACATAGATAAAGGAGGCACCCAGTCGGGGCGCCTCCTTTTGCGTTTAGTTCTTTTTGATGACAGCAGGGGTGCCGTCCGCTTCGGCGCGCTCGATGAGGCGCTTCAGCCGTTCGATGTTTTTCTTATGGCGATCGATGGCAAATCCGATGCGCGTGTGCTCCTCTTCGGTGAAAACCGGATTTTCGTACGATGCCTCGATGCGCGAAAGGCGCGCTTCGACGGTTTTCAGCTCGTCCTCAAGCGGGCGCTTGTGCGCGAGCGCGAAGCCGTAGACACCACGAATCTGATCCTCGACGTAGGTGGCATATCCGGGTTCGCCCGACGCTGCTTCGAGCCACTTCGCGACGTGGTAGATGATATCGTAAGGGCTTTCGGCGCGATGGATCATGTCGAGCATTTCCATTTTGATCTGCTGCTCGCGGCCATGCGGCTCATGGCGCACATCGGGCTGATTCGGTTTCGTTGTTTCTTCGCTCATGCTCATACCTCCTCGTGACCATTATAGCAGAATTTCCCAAGGGGTCTACGCCGAATCGCATGGGCATGCGTGCCATGCGCAAATGCTTGCGGCGCAGCCTTTCGGGCAGAACCGTTTCCAGGCATCGCCTGCCGGTTGAAGGTTTGCGCTTTCCATGCTATAATAGCGTATGGTTTTATCTCGCCCGGCATAGGCTGGGCGTCATTTTTTACCGCGGAAAAGAGGAAGAAAGCACGTGGCAGAGAGCAGGGCCGAGCGCCTTTGGACGCCGGAATTTTTGAGCATGGGCGGGACGAATTTTCTCGTCTTCCTATCACAGTACGTCATGGTCGCGGCACTGCCGGTCTTTATCATGGATTCGCTCGGCGGCGGCGAGATGGAGGCAGGGCTCGCGATGACTTTCTTCCAGGCGGGCACCGTTTTCTGCCGCCCGTTCGCAGGACGTCTCATCGATGGCGTCAACAAGCGGCACCTGATGCGTGCGGCAACGGCGCTCTTCCTGTTCATCATGATCGGTTTTGACCTCTTTCATACGGAAGAGGGACTCTACGGACTGCGCTTTGCGCACGGCGTAGCCTTTGCCATTGTGACGACGGCGGCAGCGGCGATGGCGGCGATGGTCCTGCCGCTCACGAAGAAGGGAACGGGCATCGGATACTTTGCGCTCTCGACGAATCTTGCAATGGTCGTCGGCCCGTTTATCGGGCTCGTGCTCATCGGAAACCTCGGCGCGGAGGCCTTTTTCGCCTTTATGATCGGCATCGGCGTCCTCACGCTCCTCCTTGCCAATGCACGCCGCCTGCCCGATGAGGTCGTCCTGCCCGCCAGAAAACGGGAGGGCGTGCATCTTTCGGATTTCGTCGCAAAGGAGGCGATCCCGCCATCCTTGATCGGCGGTCTTGTGTTCTTCGCCTACGGCGGTATCATCACATTCATTCCACTCTATGCAAAAAGTCTCGGCCTTTCGAGCGAGACGAGTATTTTCTTCGCTGTTTTTGCCGCCGTCATCGTGCTCACGCGCCCCGTTGTCGGACGCATCTTCGACGCGCACGGCGCGGACTTTACGGTATATCCCGGCTATATCTTCTTTGCGGTCGGCATGATTGTTTTCAGCCAGGCTGCGGGCGTCATTGGGCTCCTCGTCGCTGCCGCCATGCTCGGCGTCGGCTTTGGCGCGCTGAGTCCTGCATTTCAGACCATGGCGGTGCGCAGCGTGCCGCTTGCGCGGAGCGGCGTCGCGACGGCGACGTACTTCTGGTCGCTCGACATCAGCGTCGGGCTCGCTGCCGTCCTGCTCGGCTTCGTCGTTTCGGCGCTCGGCTACGCGATGCTCTACGGCATCGTGGGCGTTGCCGTCATCGTCTTCTCTGCGCTCTGCTACTTCCTGTGGCGCCGATTGCGTGCGGGCGGGACGAAAGCCGCATGAAACAAAGGAAAAATGTGGTGCGGCGAAGCAAGGAAGAGCAGCGGAGCTATACGATGTCGCGCATACGCGGCGCGGACACCCGCCCGGAGAAGCTGCTCCGCAAAGCCCTTTGGCACGCAGGGCTGCGCTATCGGAAAAATTGGCGTGCGCTTCCCGGAACGCCGGACATTGCACTGACGAGACAAAAAATCGCCATCTTCGTCGATGGCGATTTTTGGCACGCGCACGGGCATGAAAAAAATCCCGGCGAGCAGGTGAAAGGGAACGCTCCTTACTGGAAAAAGAAGCTCACACGCAACGTCGAGCGCGACCGCGAGACGAAGGACGCGCTCACCGAGCTGGGCTGGCTCGTCCTGCGCTTTTGGGAGAGCGAGGTGAAGAAGGACCTTGACGCCTGCGTCGCGCGCGTGCTCGCCTATGCGAGGTGAAGGGCGGAGCATCCTGCGAGCCTTTGCCCGTCTTGGGCGATTGGGTGGACTGCTTTGGCAAATGAGGAGAGCAAGATGAGCATGATAAATGGAACTTGCGAATCGGATGCGCAGGATATTGCGATTGGCAAAGTAACCGTCTCACCGCATGGCGAGCATGATGATGCCGCCGATGGTGGGCAGGGCGACGATGGCGGCTTTCAGCACGGGGCGCGGCGCGAGGTGCGTGGCCTTCGCGCCGAACCATGCGCCGATCATGAGGCCGAGGAGTGTCTGGAAGAAGATCGCCATGTCGAGGCGGCCGTTTGCGAGGTAGCCGAGGCCGCCTGCGGCGGAGATCGGCAGGATGACCATCATGCAGGTGCCGATGGTCTCAAGGAGCGGCACGCCGAAGACGACCATGAGCGCAAGCTGGATGTAGGCGGCGGCGCCGATGCCGAATGCGCCGGCTAGAAAGCCGTTTGCGATACCGATGAGGATGCCGTAGACCCAAAGCTTTTGCCCCGTGAGCAGGGTATGGCGCACGGGAAAGTGCGCGCTGAGCCATGCGCTGTGGTAGATTTTGACGTAGAGGATGACGGCGCTTGATAGGATCATAATCGCCGTCATGAGACTCAGGATCCGTGCGGGCATGATGTTCGAGACGTTCGCGCCGAGGATCGAGCCGATTGCGCCGCCCGCGCCGAGGATCGCGCCTGTTTTTACGATGACTTCGTGCTGACGGAAGTGGCTGATGGCACCTGAGAGCGTCGTGAAGACCATCGAGGCGAGCGCGACGGCGAGCGCCGTATGGATCGGAACGCCGAAGCCGACGGTCAGAAGCGTGATGACGACGCCCGCGCCGCCTGCGCCGACAAAGCCGATGAACGCGCCGAGTGCGAGCATGGATAAAAACAGCATGACAGGCTCCTTTCCGAGCATCAAACAGAAAAAGCCAAGACAAAGTCTTGGCTCAAATTGCATGGTGACACCTATGGGATTCGAACCCATGAACCCGGCGTGAGAGGCCGGTGTCTTAACCGCTTGACGAAGGCGCCAAAGTCTTAGCAACGACATCTATTATATTATATCTCGTTGAGGTTGGCAAGACTTTTTTTGAGGCGTTCAAGGGAGACGTTCCTGCCGAGCAGCGTGAGGATTTCCGTTGCGCCGCCGGGGGTCACGGCCTTTCCTGCTGCTGCAATGCGCAGCACCCACATCGCAAGCCCTTTCTTGATGCCCGTCTTCTCGATGTAGGCGTTGAGCTTTTCGTAGAGTGCGGCATTGTTCCAGTCGTCGTCGCTGACCGTCTCGAGCAGGCCGATCATGGCGGGGAGAAGCTCCTTCGCCTTTTCCGGCGTGGCTTTGTTGCGCTTGTTCGTGTAAAGCGCGGCGTCGAATGCGGGCTGGCTGGTGAGAAACGCGATTTCCTGCGGCAGCTCAGAAAGGTGCGTGATGCGCGTCTTCAGGAGCGTGCAGAGCGTCGCGTAAGCCGATTCGAGATATTCGGGCAGGTCGCCGAAGTAGGGGCGCGCGAGCTTTTGGAATGCCTCGTCCTCCATCGCCTTCAGGTACTCGCCGTTGATCCAGCCGAGCTTTGCGTAGTCGAATACCGCTGGCGACTTCGAGAGCCCATCGAGGCGGAATGCTTCGATGAGTTCGTTCATCGAGAAGATCTCCTGGTTCGTCGTTTTTGGATTCCAACCGAGGAGTGCGACGTAGTTCGTGATGGCCTCGGGGAGGTAGCCTGCCTTTACGAGGTCTTCAAAGCTCGTCGCGCCGTGGCGCTTCGATAGCTTCGAGATGCTGCCGTCCTCGTTCTTGCCCATGACGGGCGCGAGGTGGATGAAGGTCGGCACATCCCAGCCAAAGCTTTCGTAGAGCAGGATGTACTTCGGGGTCGAGGTGATGAACTCCGCGCCGCGCATGATGTGCGTGATGCCCATGAGGTGATCGTCGATGACGTTGGCGAAATTGTACGTCGGCATGCCGTCGCGCTTTAAGAGGACTTGATCCTCAAGCTCCGCGTTTTGGATCGTGATGCTGCCGTGGAGCACGTCGAAGAACGTCGTCGCGCCTGTCAGCGGCATTTTTTGGCGGATGACGTAAGGGTCGCCTGCCGCGAGGTGCGCGTCGATGACGTCCTGCGGGAGATCGCGGCACGTGCGGTCATAGCCGCTGAATTCGCCTGCTGTGTGATCCTCCTCTGCGCAGAAGCAGTAGTAAGCGTGCCCGCTTTTTACGAGCTCCTCTGCGTATTTCTTGTAGAGATCCGTGCGCTCGCTCTGCACGTACGGCCCGCAGTCGCCGCCGAAGCCCGGCCCTTCGTCGGGATGGATGTGCGCGAGATCGAGCGTGCGGCGGATGAAGTCGACGGCATCCGCGACGTAGCGGCTGCGGTCGGTGTCCTCGATGCGCAGGATGAAGTCACCATGCTGCGCCTTCGCGTAGAGGTAGCCGTAAAGCGCCGTGCGCAGGTTTCCGATGTGCATGTAGCCCGTCGGGCTCGGAGCGAAACGGGTGCGAACTTTCTGCTCTGCCAAGATAAGATTCCTCCTAATAGACCAATACGATTTTCTTCATTATAGCGCGGTTGTTCGAAATTAGCTACAGGCAAGCAGGAAAAGAAAAGGTTGCCTAGACCTTTGAAATATGTATAATAAGGGATAGGACATATAGGAAATATGTGAATCTGATATAGGAAAGTCATATCCGAAGAGAGAGGATCGTTCATGGAAATCAAAGACATGCGCGCGTTTTATGCGATTGTCGAAGAAGGAAATATCAGCCATGCGGCGCAGCGGCTCGATATCGCGCAGCCGGCGCTCTCGCGGCAGATGAAGCGGCTTGAGATGTCGCTCGGCGTGCAGCTCTTCGAGCGCGGCAGCAGGCGCATCCGCCTGACGGACGCAGGAAGCGCGCTCTACGCGCGCGTCGAGCACATTCTCGGCATGGTCGACGGCACGGTGCGCGAGATCACGGAAATCGGCTCCGGTGTCGCAGGCTCGGTGCGCATCGGCACGATCACGACGTCGGGGGCAATGCTCCTGCCGGAACTCATCACGGAGTTTCACAACCGCTACCCGCGCGTGACGTACCAGATTTGGGAAGCGGAAGGCGCGCGCATCATGGAACTCCTCGACAACCATGTCATCGAGATCGGCATTACGCGCACGCAGGTCGATGCAAAGGGCTACGACTCTATCGTGCTGCCGAATGAGCCGCTCGTCGTCATCATGGACCGCACACACGAGATTGGGCGTGCAGCGGATACGGTGCGGCTCACGGAACTCATGGATGCATCGCTCATTATCCCGCTTCGCTGGAAGAGCGTTTTCGTCACAAATTGCCGCAAGGCGGGCTTCGATCCGAACGTGGTCTGCGTCAGTGACAGCATCGTGCAGGATCTCCTGCTCGTGAAGATGGGCGTCGGGGCGGCGCTCCTGCCTGTTTCCTCGAAGACGCTCTTGACGGACGGCAACCTCATCTGCAAGCGCCTCGTCGAGCCGGAGATGCGCACGCATACGGTCGTCGCGTGGCTCAAGAACCACACGCTCTCCTCGTCGTGCGAGCGCCTCATACGCCTCTTTCGCGAGCTTTATATACAAAGAAAACCATGAAAGAACCAATAAAAAAACGCAAAAAAATACGTAAAAATCAGAGGCTTTTAATATTTTCATGATAATATGGATGCGATACAACGGATTTTGTTTTTTATCGTATATCCTTATCGTATATATTGTATGTTTAGGAGGAATTATTCGATGTCAGAACCCATTCGGATTTTTATTGTGGAGGATGAACGCCGCATCGCCCGTTTTTTGCAGATCGAGCTGGAGCATGAGGGCTTTTCGACGGAGATCGAGGAGGACGGGGCACGCGCATTTGAACGTCTCATGCAGGAGAGCTACGATCTCATCCTGCTCGATGTCATGCTGCCCGGCATGGATGGCATCACGATCTGCAAGCGCGTGCGCGAGGTATCGGATGTGCCGATCATCATGCTGACGGCAAAGGATGAGGTCGAAGACAAGGTCAACGGACTCGACTGCGGCGCGGATGACTACATGACGAAGCCGTTTGCGATGCAGGAGCTTCTCGCGCGCATCCGCAATGCGATGCGCCGCCATACGACGACGGATCATCTGCCGATCGATGAGAAGCTGCAGATCAGCGATCTCATCATGTACCCGGCACGCTACGAAGTGCAGGTCGGCACGGAACCCGTGCAGCTCACGCGCAAGGAGTTCTCCCTCCTCGAATTCATGCTGCGCAACAAGCGGCGCGTGCTTTCGCGCGATCAGATCCTTCAGCAGGTTTGGGGCTACGACTACAGCGGGGACACGAATGTCGTCGACGTTTATATTCGCTATCTGCGCGCTAAGATCGACGAACGTTTCCAAAAGAAATACATCTACACGATCCGCGGCGTAGGCTATGCGGTCAAGGATTGAGACGATCGGGCGCAGGGCTTGGATCTTTTTCGATCACGTGACGCAGATGCGCATCTCGGTCAAGATCACGCTTCTCTACGCCGCGATTCTCTTTATCGTGCTCCTGATCACGAGCGGCATTATGGGACTCGGGATCTACTTCTCGTTTTACCATCAGGCCGAGGTCGATATCACGTTCTGCATGGAGCGTATGAACGAGCGCCTTAAGACACAGCCGAACCTTCGCGATGTGCTGTCGCAGGACGATGCGCTCCTGCCGGGCGTCGTGCTGCGCGTGACGGATATGACGGGAAAGGTCGTCATGGAAAATGACATCATCTACCCGACGCTTCAGTCCATCGCGGAGCACAAGGTCATCAATCCGCCGATTTGGGCGAATCCCAATATGGAGGTCTCGGAATTTCCGCACCTTACGATCTACCATGCACAGGCCGATGTGTGGAGCGAAGGAAGGATGTACCGCGTCCACTTCCTGAAGACGATCACGGCGGATAAAAACTTTCTCGATAACTTGCAAAAGATCCTCTTTATCATCTTGCTGATGGGACTCGTGCTCGCCCTTTTGACAGGCTACGCGATGAGCAAGCGCATCCTGCATCCGATCCGCGCGATGATCCTCGCGACACGCAAGATCGAAGTCGAACGCCTCAATCATCGCATTGCCGTGCCGCCCGTGCACGATGACCTGCGAGAGCTCGCGGAGACGTTCAACCATATGCTCGATCGCCTTGAGACCGGCTTCAAGCAGCAGCAGCGTTTCGTCTCCGATGCCTCGCATGAGCTTCGGACACCGGTCACGGTCATCCTCGGCTACTCCGATATGCTCTCGCGCTGGGGACGCTCGGATGAAAACGTGCTGGAGGAGGGAATCGAATCGATTCGCTCCGAGGCGGAAGACATGCAGCAGCTCATTGAAAAACTGCTTTTCCTCGCGCGTGCCGACCAAAATCGGCAGGTGCTTCATAAGGAGCGCGTCAATCTCGCGAAACTCTTGCGCGATACGGCTCGCAAGCTCCAGCTCGTCACGAAGACGCACGGGATCACGCTCCTCAAAAATGACGAAGGGACAATCTTTGCCGATCGCGTGATGATTCTTCATATGATCCGCATTTTCCTCGAGAACAGCATCAAGTACACGCCGGAAGGCGGCCATATCACGATCGCTTCCGTGCGCTCGGCAGATGGGAAATCGATCGAGGTGACACTTGCCGACGACGGGATCGGCATCGCAAAGGAAGACCAGGAGAAGATCTTCATGCGGTTCTACCGCGTCGATGCGTCGCGGACGAAGAAGGCGGGGAGTCCCGGCGGCACGGGGCTCGGTCTTTCAATCGCCCGCTGGATCGCCGATCAGCACGGCATCGCGATACGCCTCGAAAGCGAGCTCGGCGCGGGCACGAAGATTCATCTCACGGTTCCGCTTGTGGGCGAAGCGGATCGTGCTGCCGCAGATGCGGAAGAAAAAACGGAAAGCAGCGCATAGGGCGTTCCTCTATGCGCTGTTTTTTGTGCCTTGTGGCGAATGGGCGGGATTTGCTATAATGATCTTGTCTTTGGGACTTGTGAGGTGAGGGCATGATCAAAATTATTTTTTCAGACATGGATGGGACGCTGCTCGACGCAAATGGGAACGTGCCGGATGGATTTGCCGAAGTGGCAGCCGATCTGGCGCGGCGCGGCGTGCTTTTCGCCCCGTCTTCCGGTCGGCAGTACGATTCCCTGCGCGACAGTTTCGCGCCGTTTCCGCAGGATTTTCTCTACCTCGCGGAAAATGGGACGGTCGTCAAGCACAAGGATAAGCTCGTATTTCGCAGCCTGATGGATAAGGGCATTGCGGAAGAGATTCTCGCACGCGTCGAGCAGATGCCGGAAATCTACGGCGTCTTTTGCGGCACGAAGAGCGGCTATGTGCGCGAAGATGAATACGTTCCTGGCTTTCGGGACGAACTTCACCAATATTACACGAACACGACGGAGCTCCCCACGCTTCGCGACGTGCCGGACGAACCCGTCAAGGTATCGGTCTACGATCCGACGGGGCATGCCGATACGAGGATCTATCCCTACTTGAAGGAATTTGAGGATCGGGTGCAGGTCGTGCTCGCGAGCAAGAACTGGCTTGATGTCATGCGATTTGGCGCCAATAAGGGGGCAGCGGTGCGCGCCGTGCAGGAACGCTTCGGCATCGCGCCGGACGAATGTGCGGCGTTTGGCGATTACCTCAATGACACGGAAATGATGGGCGCGGTCACGTATAGCTTCGCGATGGCGAACGCACATCCGAAAATCAAGGAAATCGCACGCTACGAAACGGCGAGCAACGTGGACGGCGGCGTGCTGAAAGGCATTCGCCGCCTCATGGAAGAAGGGCTGATCCGATGAGATGTGATTACCACATGCACTTTGAAAAGGGGGCGTATGACGAGAATTGGGCCGAGGGGTTCTTCGATGCGGCGAAGAAGCGCGGGCTCGGCGAGATCGGCATCTCGGAGCACAGCCATACATTCCCCGAGTTCGAGCCGCTCTACTATGAGAATCTGATCCTGGATGACAGCTTTGTCGGCTCCTTTCAGAAGAAGTGGCTCAAGACGAACAAGTTCAAGTATACGATCGACGAATACTTCGCGTTCATGCGTCGCCTGCAAAAGAAGCACGCCGTCAAGATCGGCATCGAGGTCTGCAATTTCCAGGATCAGAAGGCCGTCGCGCAGATCCTTCGCCGCTATCCGTTTGACTACATCATCGGATCGGTTCACTTCCTGCACGGCTGGGCGTACGACTCCGCCGAGATCAAGTCGGAGTGGGCGAATCATCCGCTCGAAGAACTGTACGGCTGGTACGCCGAGGAAGTCGAAAAGCTTGCGGCGTCAGGGCTCTACGACGTGCTCGGACATCCGTTCAACATACGCCTCTTCAAGAATATTCCCGACTTCGATGTGCGTCCGTACCTTGAGCGCGTCGCGAAGGCGATGCGCGCGGCAGACATGGTGGTCGACGTCAATACGGGCACGCGCTACCGCTACCCGATCAAGGAGATTTCGCCCTATGCGGACTTTATGCGGGTCGCGGCGAAGTACGATCTGCCGATCATCACCACGTCCGATGCGCATCAGCCCGAAGACTGCGGTCGATACAACGCGGAAGCGGTCGATTATGCGAAGTCGTTCGGCTACGAGGGAACGATCCGATTCGATGGAAGAAAACGCGCATTTGAGCCGTTCGATCCGTGAGGGAGTTGCGCTCTGCCGGTTTGCTGCATCATGTCGTGCGATAGGATAAAAAATATACGAAACGCTTGACAATAGTAGGACGATTGTCTATACTATAACTAAGGAATGGGAGCAGGATTCAAGAGTTCCTTTCTGAAGGAAGTGTTGGTTCTGTATGAGGCAATAGTGACGTTACGGACGTGGCGTCGCATGATTGTCTAGCTAGACCCCGCAACCGCGCAGGACAAACACAAAACCTGCAGCAGCTCATGCGATGAGACCGCTGGAGAAAACTTGGTTTTCTCGTATATCTTCTTGGTATATCGCTCGAAGCTGTGATCGTGCGAGGAGAGATGATCATGATGGTGCTGCTTCTGCGCGAATGTGTACAGCCGCGTGCTCGCGTATGAAAGACAGCTTGCAAGGGGTAGCGGACTTGATGGTCGTAGATGGCCGCCGCTGCTTGCCATGAGATGGTCGACCTTTCTCAAGCTGACCGCAAGTCGAATGGGTGTAAGGTAGTAGCGATTTAGCTCGATAGCCGTATGAATGTGCGGAGCTGCCGAAATCGCCCGTAACGCATTTATTGCAAAGTAAAGGGCATCGCTTATGCGATGCCCTTTTGCTTGGCCTTTTTTAGTGTTTCATCTGAGACGGCGCTTTCGGGATGTCGAGCTCGACAGCCATGACCGCCTCTGCGCGCTTCCGCATGTCGGCAGACGATATGCGCGACCAAACCTTCTGAACGGTTTTTTTGAATGCGTCGCCGGCCGGTTCGTCGACCGACTCATTCTCGACGTAGTCGCGCAGGACGTACTGGAATCCCTCGTTCATCGGAACGTCGCGCTGGGCAAGCAGGATCCGAAGGTTCGAGTCGACGAGGTAGAGATGCAGGATGCCTTCATCGAGACTCTTGCCCGTCGGCTGATGCTCCGCAGGGATTGCGTGCAGGGAGAGCGGGGCGTCGCCCCAGCCCTCCTTGAATATGCCGTCGATCTGGTAGAGCAGGAAGAGGATGCCGTTCTCCTTGTAGAGCGCAAACTCCATCGCACCCGTACGAAATGCCTCATGTGCGATCACGTCGGTATGGGCGAGCTGCAGGATGAACATCGTGCCGTTCGCGTCGACTTGAAAAAGTCCGCCGTCTCCTTGCTCGTGGATGGCCAAGGGGAATGTTTGTCCGATTTCAAAACGCGTGTAGTTGCTCATGCCTCTCCTTAGCGAGCACAGTAGCTTCCACAGCCGCGGCGTGGGCCGCAGTAACCGTAATCGCTGCCAGAGCTTGTGTAGCAGCTTGCGGACGAATCGCAGTAGCCGCTGTCATTCGGCTGGCAGTACGCATCCGACTGTGCCGCATAAGTCGGCACGGCGATTGCGATGAGAACACCAAGAATAAGCAATACTTTTTTCATTGTAATCTCTCCATTCGATTTTTTTCCTATTATACCATAGTTCGGAATAAAAGAAAATGTACGCATAACTTTTTTTTCTTGGCAGGAAGATTTGCGCAAGAACCGAATAGGATAGGGGAGCAGAGAAGACACAAGGCAATCGATTCAAATGGAGAGGAATGCGATATGAAGATTTTGGTCACGGGCGCTACGGGACAGCTTGGACATGACTGCGTGCTCGCGCTGCGGGAGCGCGGCCATGAAGTGCGCGGCGTATCGAGCCGCGAATGCCCCTTGACAGACGAGCGAGCGGTGCACTCCTGCATCGAGGCATTCCGTCCGAACGCCGTGATCCACGCTGCCGCATATACGGCGGTCGACAAAGCGGAGGATGAGCCTGCGCTTTGCATGGCGGTCAACGCAACGGGCACGGAGCACGTTGCCGCCGCCTGCCGTGCGGCAGGCGCGACGCTTCTCTACATCAGCACGGACTACGTGTTCCCCGGGACGGGCACGGCGGCGTACGAGGTCGGTGCGGAGAAAGGACCGCTGAATGTCTACGGCAAGTCGAAGCTCGCGGGCGAGGAAGCCGTCATGCGCCTTTGCCCGCAGTCGTTCATCGTGCGCATTTCATGGGTTTTTGGCATAGGCGGCAAGAATTTCATTCGCACGATGCTGAAGCTCGCCGAGACGCATGAGGAGGTTTCCGTCGTCGACGACCAGGTCGGATCGCCCACCTACACGCGCGACCTTTCCAATTTGCTCGCCGATATGATCGAGACGCGCCGCTTTGGCATCTACCATGCGACGAATGAAGGCTTTTGTTCGTGGGCGGAGGTCGCGGCAGAGGCCTTCCGGCAGGCGGGCAGGAAGACGCGCGTCATTCCCGTCCCTTCGACGGCGTATCCGACGAAGGCGAAGCGTCCGCGCAATTCGCGCCTCAAGAAGGATTCCCTCGACCGCGCGAATTTTTCGCGGCTGCCGCGATGGAAGGACGCAATCGGGCGCTACCTCATCGAGCTAAGCGAAGCGCGCGGATTGGATGGAGCGGACTGAGCGCATCGCGCGGATCAGGCGTCCGCGCATGGCACGCGTGCCCGCATTTGGCGCATGCCCAGGATCGGGCAGGCCGAAAAATCCAGTGCCACGCTTGCACGGGCAGATTGTTTGGTGTATACTAACAAGCGTACTTTATCCGTATGCAATAGACAGTCTGTAAGGAGGATTCTTATGTTTAGGACCATCGGGCGAAAGTACCGGGAAACCGCTCTCATCAAGCTCATTGCTGTCGGACTCATCGTCGGCATCATCATCGCGCTCGTTTTCCCCGGTGCAGTGCCCGTCATTTCGATTTTCGGCGATCTCTTCGTCCGTGCGCTCAAAGGCGTCGCACCGATTCTCGTCTTCGTGCTCGTCATGAATGCCATGGCGCAGAAGAACGCCGATGCGAGCGCATCGATGAAGCCAATCGTGCGCCTCTATATCGTCGCGACGTTCATCGCGTCGCTCGTCGCCGTCGGTTTCTCGTTCGCGTTTCCGACCATGCTTCACCTGCAGGTTGCGGACGCGCATCTCGCACCGCCGTCCGGCATCGCAGAGGTGCTTCACAACCTCATCATTTCCATCGTCGACAACCCGATCCATGCGATTGCAACGGCGAACTATATCGGCATCCTCGCATGGGCGCTGCTCTCCGGCATCGCGCTCCACGCGGCGAAGGATTCGACGAAGGAAATGATCCTGGATCTTGCGAAGATGGTCACGAAGCTCGTCCACTGGGTCATTCGCTTCGCTCCGTTCGGCATCATGGGACTTGTCGCGAGTTCCATCGAGCAGAACGGCATCGATGCGCTCATCGGCTACGCGCGCATTCTCGGCGTGCTGCTTGGCGCGTTCTTCTCGGTCGCGCTCATCATGAACCCGATCATCGTCTACCTGCACATCCATCGCAACCCGTATCCGCTCGTTTGGGTGACGCTTCGTGAAAGCGGGCTCTACGCGTTCTTTACGCGCAGTTCGGCGGCGAATATCCCCGTCAACCTATCGCTTTGCAAGCGTCTCGGGCTCAATCCGGATACGTACTCGATCTCGATCCCGCTCGGCGCGACGATCAACATGAGCGGTGCCGCGATCACGATCGCGGTGCTCTCGCTCGCTGCTGCGCATACGCTCGGCATTTCCGTCGACTTGCCGACCGCGCTCCTGCTCTGCATCATCGCGACCGTCGGTGCCTGCGGCGCATCGGGCGTTGCGGGCGGCTCGCTGCTGCTCATCCCCGTCGCCTGCGCGTCGTTCGGCATTTCGAACGACATCGCGATGCAGGTCGTCGGCGTCGGCTTCATCATCGGCGTGTTGCAGGATTCGTGCGAGACGGCGCTCAATAGCTCGAGCGACGTTCTCTTCACGGCGACAGCGGAATACGCCGAGCGCGCGAAGGAGGGCACGCTCCGAGCCGAGGACATGGTGCCGCATAATTAAAATCGCCAATCGCTGCATTGGACTATTGAAATGGGAAATGCCCTCCCGTTCCGCTGGAACAGGAGGGTGTTTTGCATGGTGCGTTCGTCCACGCAATAAACGTGGCTCACCTTGTGCGGAACGTGTCCCATGCGTCCTAACCGGCATGCGTTTCTTTCCATTCCTTATAATCAGTCTATATGGCAGCATGATAAAGCTGGATTTTTCCATATTCGGCTGACGCAGGGGCGCGAATGGATGCCATTTTATGGTATAATGAAAAGGATAGCATGATTTAGGAGGCGATTTTGTGGCTGAGGCGATACGGCCGGAGCTGCTGCAGTTCCTTCAGGGCGAAGTCCCGCCTGCACGCGTGCTCGTCATCGAGAGTCTTTCTTACTTGCCCCGGCTCAGGCAGATGTATCCCGAAGCGGCGCTCTTTGCCGTGGCGGCAGATGGCTCCGCCTTTTTGGATCCTGCCTGCGCGAATCTTTCCGTCGTCTTTACGGAACTCAACTACATCGAAGAAGCGCTTCCCTTTGCGCATGAGTCCTTCGATTACATCATCGCCGATCTTGCGCTTGAGCAGGCGGGCAACCCACAGGATATCGCGGCGGGATTTTCCCTCTTTCTCAAGCAAACGGGAAGCCTCCTGACGAGCTTTCGCAACATTCGGCACTGGTCGGTCCTCAAGGACTTGATGGAAGGGCATTACTACCATGTCGTCTCGCGTCTCTTTGCGCGGTGCGAGTTCGAGAATCTCCTATATGCCTCGTTTTACAAGAGCGTTCGCATTATTCCGCAAACGCGTTTTGCGGATGACGGGGACGATGTTGTGGAGCGGCTCATGGCCGCAGGCTTTGAAAATGGCCGCGACGATCTCAATACGGAATTTTGGCTCGTGCGCGCGGATCGCTCCATGCCGGAGATGTCGCTCCTCAAATCGCTTTACACGAAGGGAGATCGAGCGGAGCTGTCGCGCCTCCTGCACCGCATTGAGTATGCGGTCGGCGAGGAGACGGCCGCGCGTGACTTTTGGGCGCTTTATCGAACGCTCGGGCTTTTCCCCGACTACGTTGCACAGTTTGTGCAGGAAGCCGTGTATCATCACGTGCCGTTTTACCGTGTGCTCCTTCGCCACAGCGAAGGTTTTGCATCGGAACTTCTTGCGATTCTCACGGCAGCGCAGGAGGACGCAGGAGAAGCGAACCGAGAGGCATTGAACCTCCTGCACCAGGAGGCCGTGCTTTTAGCGGAAAGGGAAATTGGCGATGGCGGAGCGCAATGACAGCGCGCGCAGGCTTGACGAAGGGAAGGTCGCCTTCGTTACCTGCGTCAATGATGAAGCATGGTACCAAGAGGCGCGCGCTTATATGGAGAGCCTCGATGTGCCTGCCGGCATGAAGACGGAATTCATCCCCGTGCGCCAGGCGGCATCGATGTGTGCGGGCTACGAGGAGGGACGGCTCGCATCGGATGCGAAGTACAAGGTCTACCTGCATCAGGATACGCTCGTCGTCAATAAGTCGCTCATCGCGGATCTCCTCGATCTCTTTGCCGATGCGACGATCGGCGCGGTCGGCGTCATCGGCTGCCGCAGCCTGCCGAAGAGCGGGATATGGTGGGACGGCATGCGCAACTATGGGCGTGTCCTGCACGCCTGCGAGCCGGAAAGCGTCGTCGATTCCGAGTGCATGGAGCCGGACGGCGACTATATGGAAGTCGAGGCGGTCGACGGGCTGTTTATCGCGACGCAGTGTGATATTGCGTGGCGAGCCGATCTCTTTACGGGCTGGCATCTCTACGATACATCGTACTGCAGGGAGCTTCAGCGGCGCGGCTTTCGCGTCGTCGTGCCGAACCAGAGCGCGGATTTTTGGTGCATCCACTGCCCCAAGGAAAAGCCGCTCGCCGCTTCGTATCGGACGTATCAAAAGGTTTTTCTGCGCGAGTACGGCGCAGAGCTGCACCCCGAGGTCTAGCGGGGGAGGATATCGCACAGGAGAAAGGGAATCGATCGATATGGCGGATGAGAAAATGAACTGGCTGACGCTCGCGGATCGTTTTGCGGCGGACGGCGACCTGAAGGGAATGCGTGCCTGTGCGCGGGAACTTTGGGCGAAGGCGGCGACGGCGCTCGACGGCGCGGCACTCATGGCAGAGGCGGCGCTCTACGCAGGCGAATACGACGAGGCGGCGACGCTCGCGGACGAAGTCCTGAAGGCGCGTCCGCGCCATTTGCGCGCGCGCTTCGTCCTTGCGGGGCTGGCGGCGCAGGAATTCCGCCTCGACGATGCGCTGCCGCGCCTTGCAGGGCTTGCGGAAGAAGCCGGCCGAGGACGCATTGCGCTCGACCCAGACGATCCGTATGCGCAGGTGCTCACCCGTCTCCTGCGGCAGGTGTACGGCTGGCTCGCCGACTCGTACTATCTCGCGGCGGAGCCGGAGCAGGCGGCGCAGGCACTCCTTTCCTGCAGCCGGCTGCAGGATACGCCGGAGGGAGAGGCGGACATCTACAGCAAGTACCTCTTCATGCGCAACTATCGCGACCAGTCTCCTGCGGCAGCGAGACGGGAGGCGGAAGCCTATGCGGCGATGCAGAAGGTGACGCCGTATGCGCATCAGAACGTCCGAAAACTGCCCGGAAAGAAGCTCAAGATCGGCTACATCTCGCCTGACTTTCGCCAGCACGCTGTCGCGAGCTTCGTCAGCCCCCTGCTGAAGTGCTTCGACGGGGATCATTTCTCCGTCTATTGTTATGCGCTCGGCAGACAGGATGCGGTGACGAAGCGCCTTCGGACGGGACCTGTCTGCTGGCGCGACCTGCGCGGCAGGAGCCCACGCACGGCGGCGCGCCTCATCGCGGAAGACCATATCGACATTCTCGTTGACTTATCGGGACACAGTCAGGGGAACGCGCTTCCCATCTTGGCGCATCGCCCTGCGCCCGTGCAGGTTTCCGGCATCGGCTACACGAATACGACAGGGCTTTCCGTCATCGATTACTTCCTTTCCGATGAGACGTGCCTGCCGACGGGCGACAGCGCTGCGGCAGGGTTCACGGAGGAGATTCTGCGCCTGCCGCATTCCCACCTTTGCTATCAGCCCGGCGCCGTGCGCGAAATCCCTGCTGCCGGCATGGAAGCGCCTGTCCTGCGGAACCATTACGTGACGTTCGGCAGCTTCAACAACATCGCAAAGGCCACGGACGAAACGCTGCTATTGTGGCGCGGCATTCTCGATCAGGTGAAGGGATCGAGACTCATCCTAAAGGGGAAGATGTGCAGCATACCGTCGGGGCGCGATCTCCTCACGGCGCGGCTCAGGAAGCTCGCGTTCGACCTCTCGCGCGTGGAACTTCGCCCGTACAGTCCAGACTACCTCGAACAGTACCGCGATATCGATATCGCGCTCGATACGTTCCCCTATAACGGCGGCCTCACGACGTGTGAGGCGCTCTACATGGGCGTGCCGGTCATCACGCTGCGCGGGCGCACGCACGGATCGCGGTTCGGCGCGAGCATCCTGAAGAATGCAGGCGTGCGCGAGCTCGTCGTTGAAAATGACCTCAACTACGTGCGCCGCGCCGTCCAGATCGGCACAAGCCCGGAACTTATCGGCGCGTATCATTCGGGCCTCCGCGCCAATCTGTTGAAGTCGGATCTCATGAATGCAAAGCAGTATATGGAAGAGTTGGAAACCTCTTTTCGCTTCGCATGGTGCAAATTCTGCGAAACACGATAAAATGCTTGCTTTTTTGATGAAAGACGGCTATACTGTTATGCGTAGGCGTTCCATTTTCTTGGCATTTTGATTTGCATGGAGAAGCGGACATCTAGGATCAGGATTCATTTAAGTAAGGGGAATAAGGTATGGCTTTTGAAGATCAGACACTCGTGTGCAAAGAATGTGGCAAGGAATTCATCTTCACCGCTGGTGAGCAGGAGTTCTATGCGGAGAAGGGATTTGAGAACAAGCCGGCGCGCTGCCGTGACTGTCGGGACAAGCGCCGCCGCAGCCGCGAAGGCGGCGAGGAGCGCCAGATGTACCGCGTGACGTGCGCGGACTGCGGCAAGGAGACGGAAGTCCCCTTTGAGCCGAAAAACGATCGTCCGGTCTACTGCCGCGATTGCTTCAACAAGAGAAGAGCGTAATCTTACGGTCTTTGCAGCATAACAGCAAGGGAAGCAGAGCTCGGAAGAAATTCCGAGCTTTGTTCCATAGCGGGCGAGCCCTTGCGGTGCGCCGATAGAAGAAAGAGGGATATGCATGAAGAGGAAAAGAATTCTTGCACTCATCGCGGCGATGGCGTTCGCCATGCTCGCACTCGCGGGCTGCGGCGGCAATCCGAATGCGAGCAGCTCGGCTTCGGGTTCGGGCGCGAAGGTGCTCAAGGTCGGTTCGTCGATCGACTTCGCGCCGTTCGAGTTCCAGGACGAGGGGCAGAAGGACTATCAGGGCTTCGATATGGATCTCATTCGTGCCATCGGCAAAGAGATGGGTTATGAGGTCGAGATTCAGAACCTCGGCTTCGACGGGCTCATTCCCGCACTTCAGGCAAAGAACGTCGATGCCGTGATTTCGGGCATGACAATCAACGATGACCGCAAGGCGAACGTGCTCTTCTCCGAGCCGTATTACCAGTCGGGGCTTACGATGGTCGTCCGTGAGGACGAAGAGGGCATCAAGACCTTCAATGACCTCAAGGGCAAGAAAGTCGCCGTCCAGATCGGCACGACGAGTGCCGAGGCAGTCAAGAAGCTCGGCGGCGTCGAGGTCAAGGAACTCAACACGCCGGCGGATTGCTTCATGGAGCTCAAGGGCAAGGGCGTCGATGCCGTCGTCAATGACCGTCCCGTCAACGACTACTTTATCCACAAAAGCGGCACGACGGGCGTCAAGCAGCTTGAGGAGCGTCTGACGAGCGAGGACTACGGCATCGCGATCGCGAAGGACAACGCGGAGCTTCAGAAGAAGATCGACGAGGCACTCAAGAAGGTCAAGGAGAGCGGCGAGTACGACAAGATCTTCGCCAAGTGGTTCGGCGAGAAGAAGTAATCGAATCCGCGCAAATGGAGAAAAGGCGTTATGCAGAATACGTTCCTGCATAACGCCTTTTTTGGATGGCGCGATGCGCCGCTGAATATATCTTCAGCGGACGAACACGCCGCTTTTCCCGCCGCTCTTGCGCTCGAGGTGGATGAGGTCTAGCTCCATGCGCTTGTCGATCGCCTTGCACATGTCATAAATCGTAAGCAGTGCGACGCTCACCGCGTGCAGTGCCTCCATCTCGACGCCCGTCTGTCCCGTGACCTTGACCGTCGCGCGTGCCTCGACGGCGCATTCCGCATCCAGCATCTGAAAGTCCACGCTGCACTTTGCGATCGGCAGCGGGTGGCAGAGCGGGATTACGCTGCTCGTCGCCTTCGCCGCCAGGATGCCTGCAATGCGCGCCGTGCCGAGTACATCGCCCTTCTGCGCCGTGCCCTGCTCGATGGCTTCATATACCTCCGGGCTGACCTTGATGCGCCCTGATGCGGTTGCCTCGCGGTGCGTCTCCGCCTTGCCGCTGACATCGACCATGATGGCATTGCCCGCCGCATCGAAATGGGTGAGTTTGTCCTGTGTGCTCATCCTGAAGACTCCTTTTCTATATCCTTCTGAAGTTAAAGTATAGCAGAAAGGCAAGAAGAAGGAAATAAAACTTGTTCGGTTAGAATTACGGTTCAATCCGATCAAAACTCTCGGCGATCCAATCTGCATGGGAGAGATCTTGATTGCCGGAGTTCGGGTTGTGATAGGCGATGCAGGTCATGCCGGCGGCCTTTGCCGCCGCGATGCCGGCGGTCGCGTCCTCGATTACGGTACAGTGTGCAGGCACAATGCCGAGGGCATCCGCTGCTTTGCGGTAGATCGCGGGATCCGGCTTGCTCCGCGGGAGCTCTGCACCGCTGATGATGGCAGTAAAGTAGTGACGTAGACCGAAACGCCGCAGCACCATTTCGATAATGTTCCGCCCCGTGGAGGAGGCAACGGCGAGCAGATTGCCTTTCGCGTGGAGGCGCGCAATGAGCTGTACGACGCCGGGGATTGGCACGATGTCGGCAGCATGTGTCAATCGGTCGATGTAGAGCTGATGCTTGTAGTCTGCGAGCTCCTTCCATGTCAATTCGGTTGGGCAGTCGGCAAGGGCATCAGAGAACAGCTCCTTGCTTGTGCGCCCGGCGTACTGTTCGAGGCGGCTTTTCTCAAACGGGATGCCAAAATGGTGAAAGGTCTCCATCTTCGTCGCCGTGTGAAGCGGCTCGCTGTCGATGATGACGCCGTCCATGTCAAAGATAAACGCACGCTTCATGCTTCTTCCTCCTCCTTCGGATCCTCAAAGCCGATCACAAGCGCTGCCGCAAAGGTGACAACGGATGAGATGAGCAGGGTGATGAGTGCATATACGATGTAGTTCTCATCCTCGCTGACCCACATTGCCATGCTGAGCAGGCCAGGTGTGACGTAGATGAACGCCTTGAGCTTTACGATCCCCGCAAAGAGCGCCGCCGCACCACTGCCGAGCATACAGGCGTACATGGGACGCTTCAGCTTCAGGTTGACACCGTACATGGCAGGCTCCGTGATGCCGCCGAGATAGGCGGTCATACCGGATGAGAGGGCGAGCGAGCGGAGCTTCTGATTCTTCGTTTTCCACGCGACCGCCATCGCAGCAGCCGCCTGCGCCATGTTCGAGCAGAGTGCCACAACGCGGATGACGGGGTCAAAGCCCTGCTGCGCGACGAGCATGATGCTGATCGGGCTCAGCGCCTTATGCATGCCGATGGATACGAGCCATGGATAGAGGGCTGCGAGTGCCGCGAGTGCAAAGCTGCCCAGCAGGCCGTAGACAAACATGCTGCCGTCCGCAATTGCCTGCGAGATAACGTTGCCGACCGGGCCGATGCAGATGAGTGCGAGCGGCACACTGATGAGCGCGACGAGCATCGGCTCGACAAATATCTTTACCATGGCAGGCGTAATGCGCTTCACCGCACGCTCGATGTAGGACATGATCCAGACAGAGAGCAGCACAGGCACAATCGTCGACGAGTACTTCGCCAGCATAATGGGGATGCCGAGGAACTCCACGGGGTTCCCCTTTGATACCATCGCCACCCATGTCGGATGGATCATGGCGAGACCGATGAATGCGCCCATATACGGATTGCAGCCGAACATTTTTGCCGAGGAGAAGCCGATAAAGACGGGCATGAAGTAGAAGCCCGTATCGAAGATCATGTTGAGAAATACGTAGGAAGAGGACGATTTGTCGAGCAAGCCGGTCATCACCAGAACGAGCAGCAGCACCTTGCCCATACCACAACCGGCAAGGAGGGGCACAACAGGAGCGATAGAGCCTGTGATCGTTCCGAGAATTCTGTTGATGAGTGTTTTCTCCTCGACGGCCTTCGTCTCCGCCTTGGGCGCTTTCTCCTGTTGCAGTGCAGGTACCGCGGCGACCAGTGCGGCATAGACACGATCCACATCGTTGCCGATGACGAGCTGGTACTGCCCGCCCTTCTTCACGAGGCTGAGCACCTCCGGAATCGCTTGTGCCTTCGCATCATCCGCCTTCGCCTCATCCTTCAGCGAAAACCGCAGCCGCGTCGCACAGTGTACAAGCGATGCGACATTTTCCGATCCGCCGACGGCGTCTAGAATCTCCGCAGTCAAATTTTCCCGCATACGATTACCTCCTAGGAATGAATCAAATTGATCAGATGAAGCAGGAGATAGCCCTGCTCACCATTTGTGATGCTCTTGCCCGTCTCCTCTTCGAGATAGGCAGCAATCTGCTGCACGCATGCGTAGGCATCCTTATGCTCGCTCTTGCCCCATGTGAAAAAATAGCTTTTCTCCTGCACCATCGTCTCGGCTGTCACCAATGTCCAAAGAAAGAGCTGCAGGTGCCGCAAAAGGCGATCGTAGGGAAGACCCTTTTTTCGGTAGGCCTCCGGAAAGGCTGCCTCAATAATCGCGAGGATGTTCCGTATCATGCGCGTCACCTTCATCGTATCCACCATGCGATGATTCATATATGCATTGACGATATGAAGCGTGATAAACCCAACCTCATCCTCTGAGATTGTGACATCAAGGAAGCTTTGGATGATAGGCACCGCAAGCTGCGCAAGACGAAATTCCTCGGGATAGAGCAGACGAATTTCAGGCAGCAGCGGATTGACACATCGCACGCCCGCTTTTTCGCGTGCAAGCGATACGCTGATATGATCCGTCAGGGTGAGGTAGATCGTCTCGTCGATCGGCCGCCCCGTATCGTCCTGAATCGCCTTCAGAATGTCCCCTGCGATCTCCAAGTAGACGCTGGGCAGATCGCCGATGATCTCACCGAGCCTATTCTGTACCTGTTTGTCTTTCAGCACGAAGAGTTTCTCCACAGCCGTTTCTGAGATCGTGTCACCGACATGCGCCCCAAAGCCGAGGCCCTTGCCGATGGCCACAACCTCTGCGCCGGTCTCGTCGCTGGCCAAGACCACATTGTTGCTGTATACACGCAAAATCTTCAAAGGCAGCCTCCCTCCTTCGCGCATTTAAAAAGAAAATGCCTCCGCCATCGCCGCGACCGTTCTCGGCGGCCGCATCTGAAACGGCGGAAACTCCTTTTCGTTTCCTGCCACCATGATGACGGTCGAATCGTATCCCGCCTCGCGTATCTTCGCGCGGTCGAACGTCAGGAGCGGGTCCCCCGCCTGTACGGCCTGTCCGGCAAATACGAGCACATGGAAGCCTTTCCCGTTCATCTCGACCGTATTGAGCCCCACGTGGATGAGCAGGTCCATCCCCGCGGCACTGACAATACCGACGGCATGTCCCGTGGGAAATACCATCTTCACCGTTCCGCTCACGGGTGCATAGACTGTGCCGTCCGTGGGACGAACGGCACAGCCGCCCCCGAGGCTGCCCGAAGCAAATGCCTTATCCTCCACTTGTCCCAAAGGGATCAGCTCTCCCTCCACAGGAACATAGACCACATTTTCCTGCACCTCTTTTGGACGCTTTGCCTGCGGTCCCCTTTTGAACATCTGAAGAAAAGACATCTGAAAAACGACCTTTCCATACAACAAAAAACAGACATCACCATACGCCTGCGCTCTGCGCAGAGATCGCGGTAATGCCTGCCGAACAGTAACACCTTTGAACTTTATACTCATTATAACGACTTTCTGTGTTTTGTCAAGGTATTTCGACAGAACCTGTTCACCTAGGTGAATGGCAAAGGCAAATGGCAAAAAGGAATAAAAAAGGAATAAAAGGAAAGAAAACGGAAGGGCGTCCGATTGCCGGTCGGACGCCCTTCTTTTTCTTTTGGTGGGATTACTTCGATTGCTTCTGCTTCGGCGTGATGGCAAAGACGCGGACGGGAAGCCCCGTTGCGCCTTCGATGTTCGGCCATGCGGCGAAGAGGAGCGCGCCGACGGGCGCGACGCGGTCGAGGTTTGCAAGGACTTCGATCTGGAGCTTGCCGCTCTTTAGGACGTAGCGCTCGCAGGCGAGGTCGCCTGCCTTTTCCGCAAGTTTGCTCGCGTCGGTGTCGAGCGTCTCATGCCCGTTTGCCGCCGCGTTTCGCGTCTCGTAGATGTACTTGAGCGCCTCCATCGACCAGCCGGGCGCGTGCTCGGAGCCGTCTGCGCCCGCGCCGGAGAGTTTCTCCATGTTCGGCCAGTTCTTGTACCAGTCCGTGCGCAGGGCGACGAATGCGCCGTCCGGGATCGCGCCATGCGCGGCTTCAAATGCCTTGATGTCGTCTGCGGTGATGGCGTAGTGGACATTTTTTTTGACCTTCTCGCTGATGTCTAAGACGACGAGCGGATAGATCATCTGCTTTGTGCCGTACGCCTCGGAGAGCGATGCGTTTCGGATGAAGTGACCGGGAAAGTCGATATGCGTGCCGAACTGCCCCGGAAACTTGAACGTCTGGATGAGGCAGTCGAGCATCGGATTGCCCCAGTCGAAGACGGTCTTTGAAAGCTCGACCGAGCCTGCGGGGATGCCCGGCCAGTACGGGCTGTCATTGTTGAGCGGGTGGCTGAGATCCACCCATTCGTACGCGTCTGAGTGAAGTTCCTGCAGTACGTTCCAAAGATTGTGTTCCATCGTGAACCGTCCTTTTCTATGAAAATACAGAAAAACGATACGCTCTATTTATGATAGGGAAGTTTTCCTGCTTTGTCAATCCAGTCTGTGCGAATGCGTATATAAGAAAGCCCTGACCACGTCGGCCAGGGCTTTGAATCTGCACAGAGGAGTCAGCACTTGATGCCGGATCCCTTGCGCGCGTAGAAGAACCAAGTGATGAGGATCGTGCTCACGGCGAAGCCGATGATGCAGTAGAACGCCGGAATGACGCTCGAAAAGGTCGCGTACGACCAGCCGAAAATCTTCGGGATGAAGAACGCTCCGTATGCCGCAATCGCCGCCGTGAAGCCTGTGACGAGCGAGGCGTGGAACGGGTTCGTGAAGATGTACGGAATCATGCGGAAGGAAGCGCCGTTGATGAAGCCCGTCGTGAGGAAGAGCAGCAGGAAGGCGCCGAAGAAGAGCGGGAAGCGGTGCGCCTGAAGCCCCAAGAGGACGAGGATCGTCGCGCCGAGCATGATGAAGAGGGAAACGAGCGTGACCTTCGAGCCGCTGTCCAGCTTGTCGGCGAGGAGACCGCCGACGGGACGGATGCCTGCGCCGATGAACGGGCCGAGGAAGGCGGCGTAGGAGAAGGAAACTTCAGGGAACTCTTTCGATACGAGGAGCCCGAGCGCCGCCGAGAATCCGATGAACGAGCCGAAGCCGCAGGTATAGATCCAGCACATGAGCCAGGTGTGCTTGTTGCTGAAGATCGAAAGGATGCTCTTCGGACTCTGTTTCGGCAGAGGCAAATTGTCCATGAATTTCAGGATGAGACCGAGTGTGATGATGGTCGGGATGATCCAAAAGAAGCAGACGTTCTGCACGTACATCATGCCCTCAGGACCCGAGACGCCGGGACCAAAGAACGAGGAGAGGTTCCAGCCAAGCAGGATCGGTGCCGTGAGGTAGATGAGCGAGACGCCGAGGTTGCCGACGCCCGCGTTGACGCCGAGCGCGAATCCCTTGTTCGCCTTCGGGAAGAAGAAGCCGATGTTCGCCATGGACGCGGAGAAGTTTGCGCCCGCGATGCCGATGAAGGAGACGAGCAGGACGAATGTGTCATAGGATGTCGTCGGATCCTGCAGGGCACGGCCAAGGCCGAAGAGCGGGAGGAGGAGGAGCGCCGTCGTGACGAAGCAGCTATTTTTTCCGCCCATGAGGCCGGGCAGGTAGGTGTAGAAGAGACGTCCCGTCGCACCGACGAGACCAGGAAGCGCGGCAAGCGTGAAAATCTGCTCATCGCTGAACGCGAAACCGATGAATTTCAGCTTTGCCGCGACGGTTGCCCAAAGCGTCCACGCTACGAAGGACAGAACCAGCGCCCATGTCGAGGTGTAGAGGTTCTGTGTCGCGATTTTCTTGCCGTAACGCTCCCAAAAATCCTTGTTTTCCGGATCCCAATGCGCGAGGATTTCCTTGCGCGAGGGGTTGGGTCCGAGTGCGGCGAGATGCTGTTCTGCCATATCCAACTCTCCTTAGAAATAGATAAGAACCATACAATCGCGCAATATTATAATAGAAGACGATCCATTTGTATGTAAAAAAAATCACTTTTGTAACATATATTACGGCATAGGAAAAATTTGTACGCTATCCTATTAGAAAGTGTCTCTTTGTATAAAAATACGGATGGAATGACGCGTTCAGAAAAACCAACATTTTGGCGTGAGTAAACGAGGCGGAGGAAATTCGATATGAAGCAGATGGATATGGAGGCGCTCGTGCGCCGTTTCTATGAGCTGCCGGGCAAGATTGTCAAGCTGCACGATGGCGAGTACCTGTTCCGCGAGGGCGATGCGGCGCGCTATTTCTACATCGTGCGGTCGGGGCAGGTGTTCATCACGAAGTATGCGTCGTCGGGACGCGTGCTCTCCCTGCGGCTCGCCTCGCGCGACAGCATCGTCGGGGAACTCGCGCTCTACGAACAGAAGCCGGCTTATATCTTCAATGCCATCGCGCAGAGTGCGGCAGAGGTTTACGCCATCGAGTACCCCGTCCTGCAGGACTACCTCGAAAGGACGCCGAAGCTCGCGACGAATTTGCTCAAAATTGTCGGTGCGCACATGCGCAAGCAGCATTCGAAGTTTCGCGATCTTTTGCTTTACGGCAAGAAGGGCGCGCTTTACTCGACGCTCATTCGTCTTGCGAACAGCTACGGCAGACAGGAGGAAGACGGCATCCTGATTTCGGTTCCGCTGACGAATCAGGAGCTTGCCAACTATTCGGCGACGGCACGCGAGAGCCTCAATCGCATGCTCAGCGAGCTTCGCCGCGCAGGCGTCATCGAGTATCGCGAGCACCTGATCTTCATTCGCGATCTCGACTATCTCAAGGAAGCAATTCAATGCGAGAATTGCGGATGCGAAATTTGCAATATCAAATAATAAATAGGATTAGGGAAATACCGCCAAAGGATCGTTTTGGCGGTATTTTTATGAAGAATCAGCAAATAAATTTGTGATATGCATCCTATATGTGATGTTTATTACATTTCATCGAATTAAAAACCGATAAAATGATAGGCGATTAGGAGGGGATAACGTGAGCAGCGTTTTTACGAAATTCAAGCATCTGATCCCGGTCCAGAAATCCTCGACCGGGCATCAGCAGCTGCATGAAGGCGGCCGCGAGTGGGAGGACACTTACCGCGACCGCTGGTCGTTCGACAAATGCGTCCATTCGACGCATGGCGTCAACTGCACGGGCTCGTGCTGTTGGAATATCTATGTCAAGAACGGTCTCGTCGCATGGGAGAATCAGGAGCACAACTACCCAGAGACGAGCCCGGACATGCCGGACTTCGAGCCGCGCGGCTGTCCGCGCGGTGCGACGTTTTCGTGGTATCTCTACAGCCCGCACCGTGTGAAGTACCCGTACCTGCGCGGCGAGCTTGCAGAGCTTTGGCGCGAGGCGCGCAGGAGCCATAAGACGGCGTATGCCGCATGGCAGAGCATCGCAAACGACCCGGCCAAGACGAAGCGCTATAAGGAGGCGCGCGGCAAGGGCGGCTTCGTGCGCTCCAATTGGGAGGAGGTGTCGGAGCTCATTGCGTCATCGCTTCTCCACACGGCGTACAAGTACGGGCCGGACCGCAACTTCGGCTTCTGCGTCATCCCCGCAAAGGGCATGCTCTCGTATGCCGCAGGCGCGCGCTTCATGCAGCTCATGGGCGGCGCAGGCCTTTCCTTCTACGACTGGTACGCGGATCTTCCGCCTGCGAGCCCGCAGGTCTGGGGGGATCAGACGGACGTGCCGGAGTCGTCGGACTGGTTCAACGCCGGCTATATCATGACGTGGGGCTCGAATGTACCGCTCACGCGCACGCCGGATGCGCATTTCCTCCTCGAGGCGCGCTACCGCGGCACGAAGGTCGTCTCCGTCGCGCCGGACTACGCGGAGTCGACGACGGCCGCCGATGCGTGGATTTCGCTGAAGGTCGGCAGCGACGCGGCTTTCGCGATGGCGATGGGACACGTCATTCTGAAGGAATACTATTGGGGGGAGCCGGCGGAGTTCTTCACGGACTACGCGCGCCGCTACACGGACTTCCCGTTTCTCGTCCGCCTCGACAAAAAGGACGACGGGACGTATCAGCCCGGCCGCTTTCTCAATGCAGAGGATATGGGGCGCAAGGAGAAGCACGCCGGCTTCAAGTATTACGTCATCGACGAGATCACGGGCAAGATGGCCATCCCGAACGGCACGATGGGCGACCGCTGGGACAACAAGAAGAAATGGAACCTCCGCGAGGAGAACCGCGATACGGGCGAGAAAATCGTGCCGCAGCTTTCCGTGCTCGGCGGCTTTGACGAGGTCGTCACGGTGGATTTCCCGTATTTCGGCAACGAGCGCGAGGATCGTGTCCTGAAGCGCTCCGTCCCGGCAAAGTACGTCAGGACGGCAGGCGGCGAGGTACTCGTCACGACGGTCTACGACCTCACGCTTGCGAACTACGCAATCGACCGCGGCATCGGCGGAGACTGCGCGAAGTCGTATGAGGACGACGAGCCGTACACGCCGCACTGGCAGGAGAAGTACACGGGCGTCCCCGCTGCGACGTGCATCCACACGGCGCGCGAGTTTGCCGACAATTCCCTCAAGACGAAGGGGCGCACGATGGTCATCATGGGCGGCGGCATCAATCACTGGTTCCATGCCGATATCGTCTACCGCACGATCTTGAACCTCCTGCTGTTCACGGCTGCTGAAGGACGCAATGGCGGCGGCTGGGCGCACTACGTCGGGCAGGAGAAGCTGCGCCCGGCAGAGGGCTGGGCGCGCATCATGTCGGCATCGGACTGGCAGGCACCGCCGCGCCTCCAGAACGCGACGTCGTTCTACTACTTCGCGACGGATCAGTGGCGCAGCGACGAGGTTGACGTGCGGGACCTCAAGTCGCCGCTTGTGGATGCGCGCTACCGCCATCCTGCTGACTACAACGTGCTCGCGGCGCGCCTCGGCTGGCTGCCGTCGTACCCGACGTTCAAGAAGGGCGGGCAGCAGCTTCACGACGAAGCGGCGGCAAAGGGCATCGACGTCAAGAAGTACATCGTCGAGTCACTGAAGGACAAGAGCCTTGAATTTTGCGTGCAGGATCCAGATGCGCCTGAGAACTTCCCACGCAATCTCTTTGTTTGGGCGGCGAACCTTTTGGGCTCATCTGCAAAGGGCAACGATTTCTTCAATAAGTACTTGCTCGGTACGGAGCACACCGTTTTCGCAGAGGAAGAGGGGCCGACGCGTCCACGGGAAATCCATTGGCGCGAAACGGAAGAAAACGAAAAGCCGGGCGGCGCGGCGGAAGGGAAGCTCGATCTTCTCATCGACATCGATTTCCGCATGGCGGGCACGGCGCTTTACTCCGACGTTGTCCTGCCTGCTGCGACTTGGTACGAGAAGGACGACCTTTCCTCGACCGACATGCATCCCTTCGTCCACCCGTTCCAGGCGGCAGTCGATCCGCTGTGGGAATCGCGTACGGACTGGGACACGTACCGCACGCTCGCAAAGGCGGTCTCGAAGGTCGCGAAGGAAGCCGGGCTCAAGCCGTATCAGGATGTCGTCGCACCGCCGATTGCGCACGACAGCGAGGGCGAGCTCGCGCAGCCCTGCGGCCGTGTCCGCGACTGGTCAAAGGGCGAGTGTGAGCCGATTCCCGGCAAGACGATGCCGGGGCTCGTGACGATCGAGCGCGACTATACGAAAACGTACGAAAAGTGGATCGGGCTCGGCCCAGGCGCCGGCACGCGTCAAGGTGCGCATGGCGTTTCGTGGGATTCTGCCGAGCAGTACGAAGAGGTGCGCCGCCGCAACGGCATGATTGAGAACAAGGACTATGTCTCCTACGGATGCCCGTCCATCTATACGGCGCGGCAGGCATGTGATGCGGTGCTCGGGCTCTCGTCGACGACGACGGGCAAGGCAGCCGTGAAGGCATGGCATACGGTCGAGGAGAACACGGGGCTAAAGGATCTCGCACGCATTTCGGAAAGCCGCGAAAACGAGCGTTTTACGTTTGAGGAAATCGCCGTCCGGCCGAAGGAGTCCATCACGAGCCCGATCTTTACGGGCAGCAACAACGGGCGCCGCTACACGCCTTTTACGACGAACGTCGAGGAGCTCGTGCCGTTCCGTACGATAACGGGACGCCAGTCGTTCTACCTCGACCACGAGACGATGCAGGAGTTCGGCGAGGCGCTCGCGACGTACAAGCCGATCCTCGACTATCGCCCGATCAAGAAGCTGCTCGGCGAGACAAAGGAAATCACGCTGAAGTATCTGACGCCGCACAACAAGTGGAGCATACACTCGATGTACTTCGACAGCCAGCAGATGCTCACGCTCTTTCGAGGTGGGCAGACGGTCTGGATGAACGAGAAAGATGCCGCTGAGATCGGCGTCAAGGACAACGACTGGATCGAGCTTTACAACCATAACGGCGTCGTCACGAGCCGCGTTGCGGTTTCCCCGCGCCTGCCGCAGGGCGTTCTCTTCATGCACCATGCGCAGGACCGCCACATCAACGTCCCCGGCTCGAAGATCACGGGCACGCGCAGCGGCACGCATAACACGCCGACGCGCATCCACATGAAGCCGACGCACATGATCGGCGGCTACGGCCAGCAGAGCTACGGCTTCAATTATTACGGCCCGACGGGCAACCAGCGCGATATTTACGTCGTGGCGCGCAAGATGCAGGAGGTTGATTGGCTTGAAGATTAAAGCGCAAGTATCCATGGTCATGAATCTTGACAAGTGCATTGGCTGCCACACGTGCTCCATCACCTGCAAGAACGTATGGACCAACCGCGAAGGTGCGGAATACATGTATTTCAATAACGTCGAGACGAAGCCGGGCGTCGGCTATCCGAAGCGTTGGGAAGATCAGAAGAAGTGGAAGGGCGGCTGGAAGCTCGACAAAAGCGGCAACCTCGGACTTGCGACGGGCTCGAAGGCGACGCGCCTCGCCAAGCTCTTCTTCCATCCCGAGCAGCCCGAACTCGACGACTACTATGAGCCGTGGACGTATGACTACGAGACGCTCATTCACGCAAAGCGCAGGAACCATCAGCCCATCGCTCGCCCGCGCTCGCTCATCACGGGCGAGCGCATGGAGATCCAATGGGGACCGAACTGGGAAGACGACCTCGCAAGCGGGGAGTCTGCCCGCCGCGACGTCAACCTCGAAGCGATCGGACAGAAGATTTCGCTCGAGTTCCATGACCTTTTCATGAAGTATCTGCCGCGCATCTGCAACCACTGCCTCAATCCGGCGTGCGTTGCGGCGTGCCCATCGGGCGCCATCTACAAGCGCGATGAGGACGGCG
Organism: Mitsuokella sp. oral taxon 131 str. W9106; assembly: GCF_000469545.1. Lineage (GTDB taxonomy): Bacteria > Bacillota > Negativicutes > Selenomonadales > Selenomonadaceae > AWVT01. Next base: position 107,384 of record NZ_KI273058.1, read on the forward strand.
TCGTCCTCGTCTCGCAGGACGGCTGCCGCGGCTGGCGCCACTGCGTCCCCGCCTGCCCGTACAAGAAGGTCTACTTCAACTGGAAGACGAACAAGGCGGAAAAGTGCGTCTTCTGCTTCCCGCGCCTTGAGGGCGGGCTTCCGACCGTCTGCGCCGATACGTGTGTCGGCCGCATGCGCTACATGGGCGTCCTGCTCTACGATATGGACAAGGTGCTCGATGCGGCGCAGACGAAAAAAGCGGGCGAAATCTACCACCGCGTCCTCGACCTCCTCGCCGATCCGAGCGATCCCGCTGTCGTCGGGGCGGCGAAGAAAGAGGGCATCACGGACGCATGGATCCGCGCGGCACAGGATTCGCCCGTCTATCGCCTCATCAAGGAGTGGAAGCTCGCGCTGCCGCTTCACCCCGAGTACCGCACGCTGCCGATGGTCTGGTACGTGCCGCCCCTCTCGCCGATCGCACGGCGCGTCGAAGCGGACGTCTACCTGCCGGACGCAGAGGAAATGCGCATCCCCGTCGCTTACCTCGCCCAGCTCTTCACGGCAGGCAATACGGCAGAGATGGCACTCGTCCTGCAGCGCCTCCTCGAAATGCGCTGCGTCATGCGTGCGGAGATGACGGGCGAGGAATTGCCCGCGCATCTCGCCCTGCCGGCTGAGGCATACAAGAAGATGTACCGCCTGCTCGGCATCGCGAAGTACAAGGAGCGCTTCAACATCCCCGCAGGATTGCAGGGCGTTTCGCAGGAAAAGCTCCGCGAGATGCAGGGCGGCGGAAACTACACGTGCCCGATGGGGGGGTGCTGACCATGGCAGTCGCAGGCTATACGAAAACGCTGGCCATCGTTTCGCACCTGCTCGAATACCCGGATCCCGCATGGTGGGATGAGCTGCCGGCGTACAAGGCGGCAGTAGAGGAAATCGAGTCACAGCAGGCGCGCGGGCTCCTCTCTGAGTTCATCGATTACGTCGAGGGTGAAGGGAAAAAGGCGTATGAGGAACAGTATGTCCGATCCTTCGACTTCTCCATGAATACGAACCTATATCTCACGACGCAGGAACGCACGGACTACGGCAAGCAGTCGGAGGAAATGCACCGCTACAAGGTGCTCTTTCTCGAAAACGGCTATGACGTCAACCGCCAGCTCCCGGACTATTTGCCCGCGCTCCTCGAACTCGCGGCATCCCTTCAGGCAGATCACGCGAAGGACGTGCTTACGAGCATCAAGCCGCGCGTGGAGCTTCTTCGCTCGCGCTTCATTGAGGCGAAGCTCGCGCAGTCCTTCCTCATGGATTTGGTGCTGATGGAAACGGCAGGATTGGAGGTAGCATCATGAACACATTTTTCTATGGCGTCCTGCCGTATATCGCGCTCGTCATCCTCGTCGGCGGCACCATCGTCCGCTACACGATGCGCGAGCGCAACTGGACGACGAAGTCGAGCCAGTTCCTTGGCCGCGATGGCATGAAGTGGGCAGGCCCCCTCTTTCACCTCGGCCTCGTCATGGCATTCGGCGGGCATGTCATCGGCGTCTTGATTCCGAAGTTCGTCACGGAGACGGCGGGCATCAACGAGCATTCCTACCATATGATTGCGCTTCTCGGCGGTATCCCCGCTGCCGTGCTCTTTCTCGGCGGCTTCATCGTCCTCTCGCTGCGCCGCTTCGGCAAGGCACGCATGAAGGTCAATACGAGCAACACGGACCGCCTTCTGTACCTCGTGCTCTTTTTGACGATCCTATCGGGCACGCTCGGCACGGTCATGAATATCAGCGGGGCGTTTGATTACCGCGAATCCATTTCGCCGTGGTTCCGCTCCGTCCTCATGCTGCATCCGGACGTCCCGCTCATGGACAAAATCCCCGCGATCTTCCAGATCCACATGCTCATGTGGATGCTCACGGCGATCCTATTCCCGTTCTCGCGCCTCGTGCACTGCCTGAGCGTTCCGTTTGAGTACATCGGCCGCGCGCATATCCTCTATCGCAGAAAGTAAGCAAGTGCGGGCGGCATGAATCCTTCCGGCCCTGCGCCGATGCGTGGACATGGACGACGGAGCGGATCCGTCGCTTGATGCGTTGGCACGAAACGAAATTCCAAAAGAAAAGACGTGTTTTTCTGACCTGGCTCCCAAATGTTAGACGCAGCGGATCTAACGTTTGGGAGCCATTATCATGTTTGCGGGAAAAAGATGCGTCAGGATGGAGGCACGGAATCTATCCGTGCGTTCTAAGATCTGCCTTGCGGAATTTCCCCGGGGATATCTTCTTATAGCGGCGGAAGGTTTTGATGAAGTAGCTGACGTCATGGAAGCCGCAGTCGTAGGCGATCGCCGTAATGGGGGCATCTTCGTTTTTTAGCTTGGTGCACGCCATTTCAATGCGATAGCGCGTGAGGTATTCAATGGGACTGCGATGCGTCATGCGCTTAAAGAATTTGCAGAAGTAGTTCGGGGATAGGCCGGCAGCATCTGCCATATCATCGAGCGAGATGGATTCTGCGTAGCGCTCGTCGATGAGATGCAAAGCGCGTTTGATCTGGATGATATGCTGGCGGTCAACTTGCTGCTCCTGCTCGCTGAATTGCGGCTGATGGAAAAGCCCTTCCTTGAAGATCACGCCGAAAAAGGCATAAAGCATTCCGAGTACGAGAAATTCATAACCGTTTTTTTGCTCGCGAATGGCATGAAAAAGCAACTCTACGATGGATTGGATTCCTGAACGACCATGCGGCAAGTAGTTATTCACGCGAAGTTCGTGCGAGAGGACGGCATCGATTCGGTCTTTCCCGCTGATGTCATTCTTGAGGAATTTTTGCAAGTCGAAAACGACACATTCGTAGAGGCAGTCGGATGAATCAGGATGGCCGCCATGGATGATGCCGTCCCGAATGAACACGACATCGCCGGCTTCCGCGTGGACCGTTTGCTCGTTGAGGGAAAGGACAAAACGGCCTTGTATGATATGGAGTATTTCGAATTCCATGTGCCAATGGTAAGGCATGTAAAAGCGTGGATGCGTGCGGTCCACGTAGTAGAAGGCAATGGGGAAATCGAATCGGCCGCGTTGCTGGATCTCGTTATAGCTATCGTGCTTCATTGGATGCCTCACTTTCTATATAGGATAATATTGTTATACTTTAGAGTAATATTTTTTTATTTCCATTAGATTATGTTATGAGTTGATAAGCATTCCTGCTTAAGATTCTTATTATTGAGAAAATTCATTAGAGTAAAATTCTCCTATTTATTGTGAGTATAACACAAGAACGGAACCTTCTGCAATGCTATACTATACGCAAGAACAAAGGAGAATAAGAAAAAATTCTCCAAATCCCACCAACGGAAGAGAATGGAGAGGAGCGATCTCAAATGGCAAAGAGCAGACTGGTTGGTGCGTATCCGGTTATCGGCATCCGTCCGACGATTGATGGAAGGCGCGGCGTCCTCGATGTACGCGGCTCGCTTGAAGAACAGACGATGGGCATGGCAAAAGCCGCAGCAGAACTTTTTGAGAAGAATCTAAAGTATACGAACGGTGAGCCTGTCCGCGTCGTCCTCGCGGATACGACGATTGGACGCGTTGCCGAAGCGGCGGCGTGCGCGGCAAAGTTCAAGCGGGAATGCGTGGACATCACGCTGACGGTCACGCCGTGCTGGTGCTACGGATCCGAGACGATGGATATGGATCCCATGACGATCAAGGGCGTTTGGGGATTCAATGGGACGGAACGGCCGGGCGCTGTCTACCTCGCGTCGGTTCTCGCGAGCCATGCACAAAAAGGTCTTCCTGCATTTGGCATCTACGGGCATGACGTGCAAGCTGCAGATGCGAAGGGAATCCCCGAGGATGTGCAGGAAAAGCTGCTGCGCTTCGGACGCGCAGCAGTTGCGGCAGCGACAATGCGAGGCAAATCGTACCTGCAGATCGGATCGATCACGATGGGGATAGCAGGCTCCATCATCAACCCGGAATTTTTTGAGGAATACCTCGGAATGCGCGTCGAATCCGTCGATGAAGTCGAGATCATTCGGCGCATGACGGAAGGCATCTACGATGCAAAGGAATACGAGAAGGCTCTCGCATGGACGAAGGAGCATTGCAAGGAAGGCTTTGACAAGAACCCCGATTTCGCGCGCAAGACCGATGCAGAGAAAAAGAAAGCATGGGAGTTCGTCGTCAAGATGATGTGCATCATCAAAGACCTTTACAACGGCAATCCGAATCTCCCGAAGGGCTGCGAAGAGGAGATGGTCGGACACAATGCCATTGCGGGCGGATTCCAAGGACAGCGGCAATGGACGGACTTTTATCCGAATTGCGATTTCCCGGAAGCCTTGCTCAATTCGTCTTTTGACTGGACGGGCGCGCGTGAGAGCTATGTCCTCGCGACGGAAAACGATACGCTGAATGGCGTTTCGATGCTGTTCAATAAGCTGCTCACGAATCGTGCACAGATCTTTGCCGATGTGCGTACGTATTGGAGCCCGAAGGCCGTCAAGGAAGCCACGGGGTATGATCTCGAAGGCGTTGCAAAGGAAGGCAAGGGCTTCATCCATCTGATCAATTCCGGTGCAGCGTGCCTTGATGCCTGCGGCGAAGCAAAGGATAAAGACGGAAATGGCGCCATCAAGCCCTTCTGGGAGATGACGCAAGCCGATCAGGACGCATGTCTCGAAGCGACGGAATGGTGCCCGGCGGATAATGGATACTTCCGTGGGGGCGGATTCTCTTCCCGTTTCCTGACGCGCGCGGAAATGCCTGCCACGATGGTTCGCTTGAATCTCGTCAAAGGGCTTGGCCCCGTCCTTCAGCTCGTTGAAGGCTACACGGTCAATCTGCCGGAAGAGGTGTCGGACAAGCTATGGAAGCGCACCGACTACACTTGGCCCTGCACTTGGTTCACGCCGCGATTGACGGGAAAGGGCGCATTCCGTTCGGCATACGACGTCATGAACAACTGGGGCGCGAATCACGGCGCGATCAGCTACGGGCATATTGGCGCGGATCTCATCACGCTCTGCTCGATCCTTCGCATTCCGGTTTGCATGCACAATGTGCCGGAAGAGAAGATTTTCCGCCCGGCAGCATGGAATGCGTTCGGCGAGGATAAGGAAGGGCAGGATTATCGCGCTTGTGCAGCCTACGGGCCTATGTATAAGTAAGAAAAAGGCAGGGAGGGCTTTTTATGGCAAAGACGAAACGGGTCTTGGCTGTGGATTTCGGCGCTTCCAGCGGGCGGGTCATGTGTGCGGAGTTTGACGGAGCGCGCATCGCGCTCCGCGAGCTTCACCGCTTTTCAAACGATCCCGTTATCGTGCGGGGCACGATGTATTGGGATGTCCTGCGGCTCTTTCACGAGATCAAGCAGGGGCTTTTAAAGGCGAAATCCGTCGGGCCTATCGACAGCATGGCCGTCGACACGTGGGGCGTTGACTTCGCCCTTTTGGATGAGATGGGGAACCTGCTCGAAAATCCGGTCCATTATCGTGACAAGCGAACGAGCGGGATGCTGGAGGAAGTGTTCCGTCATATTTCCGCGGCGGAGCTCTACGCGGCAACGGGCAATCAGCTCATGGAGATCAATACGGCATTTCAATTGCGCGCCGTGCAAAGGCGCAGGCCGGACTTGCTTGCGCGCGCCGAAACCCTGCTCATGATGCCGGATCTGTTCCATTATATGCTGACCGGGGAGGCGTGCGCAGAGGTTTCCATCGCTTCCACGACGCAGCTCATGGACGCGCAGACGCAGGATTGGTCGCAGGAGGTCTTGAAAGCACTGGGACTGCCGCCGTCGCTTTTCCCGCATATCGTTCCGTCAGGGACTCGGATCGGGCGCCTCGATGCTCAAATTGCGGAAGAGCTCGGCATTGAGCGAATCCCGGTCATTGCTGTAGCGGGACATGACACACAGAGTGCGATGGTTTCCGTGCCGACAAAGAAAGAAAATTTTGTCTTTTTGTCCTGCGGGACGTGGTCGCTGCTGGGAACCGAGCTTCGCGATCCGATCCTCACCGAAAAAGCGCGGCTCGCAGACTATACAAATGAGCGCGGCTATGGCGGCAGGGTATCGTTCCTCAAGAACATCATCGGGCTTTGGCTGGTGCAGGAAAGCCGCCGCCAATGGATGCGTGAGGGACGCAGCTATGCGTTTGGCGAGCTCGAACAGATGGCAGGGAAAACGAAGCCGTTTCAGTCGCTTGTCGATCCCGATGCGCCGGAATTTGTGCCATCGGGCGATCTGCCGAAGCGCATCCGCGCCTATTGCGAGCGGACGCATCAGCATATACCGCAGAGCGAGGGCGAAATCATTCGCTGCATAGATGAGAGCCTCGCACTCAAATATCGGGCAGCGCTTGCGCAGTTGGAAGACTGCGTGCCGGAAACGCGGGGAGCAGAAATCCATATCCTCGGCGGAGGCGTGCAGAGCGGTTTGCTTTGCCAAATGACAGCGGATGCTTGTGGGCGAAATATCTTGGCGGGCCCGATCGAGGCGACGGTCATGGGCAATGTGCTCGTACAGCTTTTGGCGTCGGGAGCGCTTGGAAGTCTCGAAGAGGCGCGGCAGGCCGTGCGAGACTCGGAACCGTGCCGCACGTATGTGCCGGCGGATCCGGCTGCGTGGGATGCCGCCTATGAGAAATGGAAGGAGATCGTAGCATGCTGAAAGGAATTCCCAAAATTTTGTCGCCGGAGCTGTTGCGCGTCCTCGCCGAAATGGGGCACAGCGATCGCATCGTGATCGCGGATGGCAATTTTCCGGCGGAGTCCATCGGAAAAAACGCGGTCGTGGTGCGCGCTGACGGCCATGGCGTGCCGGAGCTTTTGGATGCGATCTTGCAGCTTTTTCCGCTCGATTCGTACACCGAGCATCCCGTGAACCTCATGGAGGTCATGCCCGGCGATCCCGCGAAAACGCCGATTTGGGATACGTACCGTGAAATTGTCACACGCCATGACACGCGCGGCGCGAAGGCAATCGGCACGATCGAACGCTTCCAATTTTACGAAGAAGCACGAAAGGCTTATGCGATCGTGACGACGAGCGAGATGGCAATTTACGCGAATATCATGCTGCAAAAAGGCGTCGTTACGGAGTGACGGGAGACGGGAGACAGGAAAATGGCATACGAGAAGATAAAGGATGAAATTTGCGACGTCTGCCACAAGATGTGGCAGCTTGGCTGGGTCGCAGCGAATGACGGCAATGTGTCCGTGAAGCTGCCGGACGGAACGCTGATGGTGACGCCGACCGGTATCAGCAAAAGCTTTATCACGCCGGAGAAGCTCGTCCATATCGATAGGGACGGCAAGATCTTAGAGGCAGAGGAGGGGTATCGTCCGTCATCGGAGATCAAAATGCACCTTCGCTGCTACAAGGAACGTGAGGATGTCGGGGCGGCGCTTCATGCACACCCGCCGACGGCGACAGGATTTGCCGTCGCGCATGTTCCTTTGGATCGCTACGACATGATCGAGACCGTCGCGACGCTTGGCTCGATCCCGATCACGCCGTATGGGACGCCGTCGACGCAGGAAGTGCCGGATGCGATTGCACCGTACCTCGCGGAACACGATGCCGTTCTGCTTGAGAATCATGGCGCGCTCACCGTCGGTGCGACCCTCATCGATGCTTACTATCGGATGGAAACGGTGGAACTTTTTGCCAAAATCAACCTGACCGCCTATATGCTTGGCGGCCCGAAGGAGATTTCGAGGGAGAATATCGACAAGCTCATCGAGCTGCGGAAATACTACGGCATCACAGGCAGGCATCCCGGATACAAGCATTACGCATCGGACAAATAAAGCAGTCAGAGGAGAGTGTACATTTATGAAGTCGGAATTAAACGGGACGGTTTCCCCGCCCATGGAGGCGCAGGATATGCCTGTCGTTTCGAAGGAAAACCGCGTGTATTTCATGCTTTTGGTATCGTGCTTTGCGTTATGGGGACTCCTGAACAACATGACGGATAATCTCGTCCCGTCTTTTGCGAAGATCTTTATGATCAAAGCAGTCGATTCCTCGCTCGTACAGGTTGCATTCTACGGCGCCTATGCCGTGCTTGCGCTTCCTGCCGCCTTTATTATCAAGCGCTACTCGTATCGTGTAGGCGTCCTTGTCGGACTCGGGTTTTACATGGTCGGTGCATTTGGATATATTCCGGCTGCGCTTTTGCAAAGCTATAATCTTTTCCTTGTATCGATCTTCATACTCGCAGGCGGGCTTTCCGTCCTTGAAACGACGTGCAACCCGTTCGTCCTGTCGCTCGGTGCGCAGGAGACGAGCGTGCGGCGGCTCAATTTTGCACAGGCATTCAATCCGCTCGGCTCGATGGCAGGCCTTTTCCTCGCCAAGTACGTCATTCTCGCTCATCTCAATCCCGCCACACTCGATGATCGGCTCGCGATGGGCGCGTCGGAGCTTGCCGCACTTCGCGACAGCGAGTTGTTTTGGGTCTGCGTTCCGTATGTCGGCCTGATCCTCATTGCCTTTGTCATCTGGTGCGTGTTCTTCCGCAGCAAGCTCAGCGACAAGGATGCGGCAGACGAGATGACGGTTGCCGAGGCGCTCAAGAGGCTGCTCTCGATTCCCCGTTACTACTGCGGCGTGATGGCCCAGTTCTTCTATGTCGGCGTGCAGATTGCCGTTTGGACCTGGACGATCAAGTATGCCATGACGAACTTGCATGTCATTGAAGCAGAGGCGGCAAATTTCTACATCTACTCCATCTTCCTTTTCATCGGCTGCCGCTGGCTCTGCACGTATCTCATGAAGTATATCACGCCGGCCAAAATGATGGCGGCGTTCGCCGCAGGCGGCATTGTCTGCAGCATCGGTACCGTCTACCTGCCGATTGACGTTTCCATCTACACGCTGATTGCGATTTCCGGGTGCATGAGCTTGATGTTCCCCACGATTTACGGCATTGCACTGCGCGGGCTTGGCCCAGAGGTCAAGTTCGGCGCGGCAGGGCTTATCATGGCGATCCTTGGCGGCGCGATCATCACGCCGATGATGGGCGGGCTCGTCGACAACAGCACGCTTGCCTTCCTGGTCAGCGGCTTTACGCCGGAGGAAACGGCAATCCGCTCCGCATTCTTCCTCCCTGCGTTCTGCTTTGCCGTCGTTTTCGCCTATGCACTGCGCTTCCGCCATGCACAGGAAGAGTCGTGAAGACAGGCGTAACATATCGAGATGGATGCGATTCGCAGCCGATCGCATTCACGGGGAAAACAACGCACATAAAGACGCATGCTCCATAAGAGCGTGCGCCTTTTTTTGCGTGCCAGTCTTTGTGCGGCACGCATGCCTGGGACGTTCGACCTAGGGAAAGGAGCACACACGCGTAATTCTTGCGGGAAGCGAGGGGATTTGCTATACTATGAAAGTTAGATGGAAGAACTTCGGTTATATTGAATGAAGGATCAGAGAACAAATGCGAAGAACGCGAAAGAGAAAACGTAGTTTTCGACGTGTCAGGCGAGCGGCCATCCTGCTGCTTGTCCTCGCCCTCGTGGCGGCTTGCTGCTATGCAGCATGGCAGAAGGGCGCGTTTCGCTTAGGGGATCCGGCAGGCAAGCAGGACGGCATCACGCATATCATGATCATGGGGGTCGACCGGCGCAGCGACGACGTCGGGCGCAGCGATACCTTGATGGTCGCATCGGTCGATACGGCAAAGGAAAAGGCGGCGCTTCTCTCCATCCCGCGTGACACGCGCGTTGCGATCGAGGGAAATGGGAACGACAAGATCAATCACGCTTACGCGTTCGGCGGGCATAAGCTCACGCAGAAGAGTGTCGAGGGGCTTCTCGGTGTCAAGATCGACCACTACATCCTCATCGACACGAGAGCATTTGAACGCATCATCGATGCGATTGGCGGCATAGATATCAACGTCCGGAAGCGCATGCACTATGAAGATCCGTGGGATGACGACGGGGGGCTTGTCATCGACTTTTACCCCGGCGAACAGCACATGGATGGCAAGAAGGCGATGGAGTACGTGCGCTACCGCGATGGCGAGGGCGATATCGGGCGCATTGGACGCCAGCAGACTTTTATGAAGGCGGTGCTCGCAAAGCTCATTTCGCCCGATATGCTCCCGCGCCTGCCGCAGGTCATCGAGGAGGTCCGCACTTCGATGGAGACGGATATGTCGGCGATGGAGCTTCTCGGCTTTGCCAGGGTCCTGAAGGGCGTACAGGCGCAGGGACTCGAGGCGAAGATGGTGCCCGGAAGCCCCGGCTTCCACGAGGATATCAGCTATTGGCTGCCGGATATCCCCGAACTGCGCGGCCTGCTCGCTTCCGAGATGGGGCGGACGCTCTCGGAGAAGGAGAAGGAACAGGCGCAGAAGGACGAAGACGCGTACTTCGCGGCGCTGCCGAAAGACCTCAAGGTCATCGCACAGAAATCGCAGGGAAGCGCGTCACTCGGCGAAAGCGCGGGGGATGAGCCGGCAGAAAAGCCGATGAGACCGAAGGAGATCTCCGTCATGGTCATCAATTCGAGTGGGATCAACGGTGCGGGAGCAGAGGTCGCAGCAGTGCTGCAGCGCAAGGGATTCATCATTTCGGGGGTCGAGACGGGACGGACGAGTTCGCGCGAGCAGACGACGATCACGACCGCGACGCGCAATACGGATGTATTTTACGGCATGCCGTTCCCGTGCATCATCATGGACGGAGGCAGCTCGAACCAGGCTGTCGTCAACATCGGCCTTGACTACAGGAAAACCGGCAGGAAAGACAGCAAATAGATCGGCAGGAAGGGGAGCGGCGGTTGAGTTCGCTGAAGGCAATCGGCCTCAAGAAGGCATTCGGTATCGAGACGCTTTTTCACGATGTGACGTTTGAAGTCGCGCATGGGGACAAGGTCGGATTTGTCGGCGCAAACGGCGCGGGCAAGACGACGCTCATGCGCTGTCTTTTAGGGCAGGAAGAGCTCGACAGCGGCACGGTGCAATTCGAAGGTGCCGCTTCGATCGGCTACGTCGAGCAGCAGGCGGAGTTCGGAGACGGGACGCTCTACGAGGAGTTTCTCCGCGCCTTCCGCGACGTCATCGCGCTCGGCGCGAAGAAGCGCGAGCTTGAGGTGCGCATCGCAAGCGACCACAGCGAGGAAACGATGGCGGCGTACAGCCGCGTCGCATTTCGGTTCGAGCAGCTCGGCGGCTACGATTACGAGGCGCGCATCCGCCGCGTCGCCTTTGGGCTTGGATTTACAGAAGAGGACTTGGAAAAGGAAGCCAGCTGCTTTTCGGGGGGGCAGAAGACGCGCATCTGTCTCACAAAGGCGCTTTTGCGCGAACCGGATTTCCTTTTCCTCGATGAGCCGACGAATCATCTTGACGTCCGCATGATCGAGTGGCTGGAAGGGTTCCTTCGCGCCTATTCGGGTGGCGTGCTCATCATCTCGCATGACCGCTACTTCCTGGATCGCACCGCGACGCGCATCCTGGAGCTTGCGGGGCGTACGGTCACGAGCTACGAGGGCAACTACACGTACTTCATGAAAGTCAAGACCGAGCGCCGCGCCGCGCTCCAATCCGCCTACGAGAAGCAGCAGGAGCACATCCGAAAGACGGAGGAGTACATCCGCCGCTACAAGGCGGGCATCAAGAGCAAGCAGGCGCGCGGCAGGCAGAGCCAGCTGAACCGCCTTGCGCGCATCGTGCTGCCGCCTGAGGAGGCGGCCTTCAATTCCTTTGCGTTCAGTGCCCCTCCGGCGTGCGCGCAGCGCGTCGCAGAGCTTGAAGACGTCCGTGTCGCGTTTGGCGGGCATACGGTATTCGAGCATCTTTCGCTGTGTATTCGGAACGGGGATGGCGTCGCACTCGTCGGACCGAACGGTGCGGGCAAGACGACGCTCCTTCGCCTGCTCGTCGGCGAGATCGAGCCGCAGGGCGCAGGCCGCGTGAAGATCGGCAGCCGGGTCAAGATCGGCTATTTCTCGCAGCAGCACGAAGGGCTCAACCCAGACCATACCATTCTCGAAGAGCTTCAGTCGGATTTCGGGCTCGGCGAGGAACAGGCGCGCCGTTACCTCGGGGCGTTCCTATTCCACGGCGACGAAGTGCTTCGCCGCATCGGCTCGCTTTCGGGCGGCGAGCAGTCGCGCGTCGCATTTTTGAAACTCATGCTCACGGGCGCGAATTTTCTCGTGCTCGATGAGCCGACAAACCATCTCGACATTCCCGCGCGCGAGGCAGTCGAAGAAGCGCTCATGGCGTACCCCGGCACATTTCTTGCCGTCTCGCATGACCGCTACTTCCTCGACAAAGTCGCGAATTGCACGTTTGAGCTGGAGGGAGGCAGGCTGAAGGAGTATTTCGGCGGCTACAGCTACTATCAAATGAAAAAGGAAGCGGAGCGCGAAGAGGCCGCAGAGGAAGCGGCAGAGCGGAAAGAGGCGGAGCGCGAAAAAGCGGCCAAGGAAAAGGCACGTGAAAAAGAGTGCGCACGGCGGCAGCGGGCAGAGCGCGGCGGAAGCGAGCCGCGCGGGAAAGCGCAGGCGGAAGCAGCGGCGCGCGAGGCGGCGGAAACGAGCCGCATCCAAGGCATGAGCGAAGCGCGGCGCGAGGAAATGATCCAGCGCGCCGAGGCGGAGATCGCCATGGCGGAAGCGGAACTCAAGGGGCTTGAGGTTTCGATAAACGATCCCGCCGTGCAGAAAGACCCTGAAAAGAGCCGTGAGATCGCGGCGGAATACGCGGCAAAGGAGCGGGAAATCGAGCAGCGCTACGCGAGGTGGGAAACGCTGACGGAGGCGTAACGAGTGTTGGCGCAGACCGGGCGGCGTGACGGACGATGAGGAGGGAGCAAATGCCGGACAAGCGAAATGAGCAGACGATCCTCGGATTTGGCGATGAACCCGCGCCCGAGGAGCTTGAAGGCAGCGTTGACAGCGTTGTCTTCACGAATGACGAAGGCAGCTTCTCCGTCTTTCGCCTGCGTCCGGCAGGCGGGAACAGCCGTGTCTCGGTCACGGCGCCGTGCGCTGCGCCGCTCGTGGGGCAACAGGTGCGCCTTGCGGGCACGTGGGTCAATCATCCGCGCTTCGGGCAGCAGTTCAAGGCGCGGTCGCTGCGCGTTGAGGCACCGTCGAGCGCAAAGGGCATCGAGCGCTTCCTCGCCTCGGGGGCAGTGGAGGGAATCGGCCCTGCGATGGCAGCGCGCATCGTAAAGAAGTTCGGCACGGATGCGCTGCGGATCATCGAGGAACAGCCGCATCAGCTCCAAGAGGTTGCGGGCATCGGCAGGAAGACGGCGGAGAAGATCGCCGCATCCTATCGCGCGCAGACGGAGCTGCGTGAGATCATGGTATGGCTTGAGGGACATGGCATATCGGGCACGTTTGCCGCGCGCATCTTCAAGGCCTATTCGTCCTTTTCGCTCGATGTGCTCCAGCATCATCCGTACCAGCTCGCACGCGAAATCGAAGGCATCGGCTTTCAGACGGCGGACGCGATCGCCGCGAGCCTCGGTGTCGCAGGCGATGACACGGAGCGCGTAGCGGCGGGCATTGACTACGCGCTGCAGCAGATCGCGACAAATGGGCATTGCTGCATCCCCGAAGGCCCGCTCGCCGAGAAGGCGGCAAAGCTCCTCGGCGTTCCTGCGGCGCGCGTGCGCGACGTGATACAGGCGCAGCTCGCCGCAAAGCGGCTCGCCGTCGAGTACGAGGGCGCGGACATGCTCATCTACCCATCGCAGCTCTACCGCGCGGAATGTGCCGTCGCCGAAAAGCTCCTCGATTTGCAGAAAAACGCGCATGCCGTCGCGGGCGCGGATCGTGGCGCGGCCCTTGTCGCAAAGTGGGAGCGGAAGACAGGCCTGTCGCTTGCACCAGCACAGCGCGATGCCGTCGCAAGCGTGCTCGAACACGGCGTATTTGTCCTCACGGGCGGACCTGGCACGGGCAAGACGACGGTCGTCCGCGCGATGCTCGACCTCTTGGAGGAAAAGGGGCTTTCGATCCTGCTCGGTGCGCCGACTGGGCGCGCGGCAAAGCGTCTTGCGGAAGCGACGGGGCGAAAGGCGGTGACCGTTCACCGCATGCTCGAAGCGCAGGGCATCCGCGGCACGGTACAGTTCCTGCGCAGCGAGGACGAGCCGCTCGAAACGGACGCTGTTATCCTGGACGAGGTTTCGATGATGGATATTATGCTCATGGCGCACTTTCTCGCCGCCGTTCCGATGGGCTGCCGTGTCGTCTTCGTCGGCGATGTCGATCAGCTTCCTGCCGTCGGCCCCGGCGCTGTCCTGAAGGACATCCTGCGCTCGAAAGCCGTGCCGAGCGTGCGCCTGACGGAAGTCTTTCGCCAGCAGGGCGAGAGCAGCATCGTCATGAATGCGCATGCGATCAATGCAGGACGCGAGCCCGTGGCCGTGCGCGACGTGGGCGCGGAGTTTCAGTTTTGGGAGCTTCCCGATGCCGCGACGACGGCGGAGAAGATCGTCTCGCTCTGTGCGAACTTCCTGCCGCAGAAGGGGTTCTCGCCGCTTTCGGACGTGCAGGTGCTCGCGCCGATGCATCGGCAGGAGTGCGGCGTCGACAATCTCAACCGCCTGCTGCAGGAAGCGCTCAATCCGAAGTCGCAGGCAAAGCCGGAGTACGTCGGTGCCTCGCATACGTTCCGGCTCGGTGATAAGGTCATGCAGACGAAGAACAACTACACGAAGCAGGTATTCAACGGCGATATCGGCTTTATCACGGCACTCGACGCGAGCGGGCTTTCCGTGCGCTTCGGCGAGGGGCTTGTCGTCGGCTACGAGCGCGGCGAGCTAGGCGAGCTGCAGCTCGCCTACGCGATGAGCGTTCATAAGAGCCAAGGCAGTGAGTATCCAGTTATCGTCCTGCCGCTCGTCGCGGGCCATCGCATCATGCTGCAGCGCAATCTCCTCTACACGGCCGTGACGCGCGCCAGGGAGAAGGTCATTCTGCTCGGCTCGCGCGCAGCGCTTCGGACTGCCGTCGAGAACGATCGGACGAAGCGTCGCTATACGCTGCTCGCCGAGCGTCTCGCGCGGAGAAAATGAGGAGGGCGGGCACGTATCGGCGCGCCGGCTTGATTTCTTGCGGTTTCATAGTAAAATAGTAAATTAATAGTGGTAATCATACGAATGAATGGAAAGGGAGGAGAATCCTATGAGATATGCACTTCGCCTGTTTTTCGCCGTCTGCGCCTTGGCTGTGATGCTTGCGGTGCAAATGGGCGCGGCATACGCCGCAGATGGCTGGTATTGGCTCTCGTCCGATGACAAGTACAGCAAGTTCTACGATCCGTCGTCCGTCGTCGTCACACATACGGCTTCTACTTCACGCGGCAAGATCGCGACGGAGATCGCTGCATGGACGAAAACCTCCTACAGCTACGAGGGCGCCAAGGAAACGATCGATGCGTACGGGCTGAAGGCGGTCATTCTCGATCCGTCGCAGTTCGCCTACAGCCTTGCGGAGATCGTCATCAACCCGCAGAACCGCACGCTGCAGTACGCGAAGGAAGAGTTCTGCGATGCTTCCGGCAAGGTGCTTTGGTCGCATGCCGATGGACGCGCCAAGGAGATCACGAGCCAGGAGTTTGACGAGGGATTCTACGATGCCGTTGTGGACCAAGTCTTTGCCATCGGCGAAGCAAAGCGTGCCAAGGCGGATGACCGCTGGATCACGCTTTGGGACAGTGTGGCGCCGGACGGCACGCGCATGCACGTGACCGGCGATACGACGACGATGCGCATGAAAGGCGAAAACCTCATCTTTTGGAAATGGGCGGAGACGAAGGACAGCGCAGGGCACGTCATGGAGATCCAGTTCCAAAAGGCGGCAGTCAACCTCCCGCAGGGAACGGAGCGCATCATAAAGGGGACGCGCTGGACGCCCGCTTCGGGCTGGAAGGACTTGGATGACGACATGGACGGCGCCTATCGCATGATCCCGCCTACGAGCGTCGCGTACAAGGGAATCGAGAAGCTGCGCGCCTATGCAGCAGGCTATTCGATGTGGCTCAACCGCTATAGCATTGAAGATTAAGGAAGTGCCGTATGCCAATTAAGATACCGAACAACCTGCCGGCGGCTCACGTCCTTGAGGGAGAGAATATCTTCGTCATGGATGCGGATCGCGCCTACAGTCAGGACATCCGTCCGCTTCGGCTGATCATCTTGAACCTCATGCCCATCAAGTCGGTTACGGAGACGCAGCTCCTGCGCCTTTTGGGCAATACCTCCCTGCAGGTGGAAGTGGACTTCATCTACACGGAGTCGTATGTGCCGAGCCACACGTCGCATGCGTACCTCACGGAGTTTTACGGCACGTTTGCCGAGGTGCGCCACAAAAAGTACGACGGCATGATCATCACAGGCGCGCCCGTCGAAAACATGGCATTCGAGGAAGTCGCCTACTGGGACGAAGTCGCGGAGATCATGGAGTGGAGCAAGAAACACGTCTATTCCGTCTTCCACATTTGCTGGGGCGCACAGGCGGGGCTCTACTACCACTACGGCATCAAGAAGCACGATGTGCCCCAAAAGATTTTCGGCGTTTACCCGCACCACCTCTGCGTCGAGCACGAGAAGCTCCTGCGCGGATTTGACGATATCTTCTACGTGCCGCACTCGCGCTATACGGAAAACCGGCGTGAGGATATCGAGCGCGTGCCGGAGCTTGCCATACTCGCGGAAGCGGAAGGCGAGGCGGGACCCTATATCATCGCGAACCTCGAGGCGCGCCAATTCTTCATCACGGGGCATGCGGAGTACGACCCGCTGACGCTCAAGCAGGAATACGACCGCGACGAAGCGGCGGGGCTCCATCCGAACATCCCGCAGAACTACTATCCGGATGATGACCCGCGGCAGACCCCCGTCGTCCGCTGGCGTTCCGTTGCGCATCTTCTCTTCGCGAACTGGCTCAATTACTACGTCTATCAGGAAACGCCGTATGAACTCGACAGCCTCTACAAGGAACGCGACTGATCGATTCAGCGGGATTTCATTTGCGTGCGTTACGATAACGTCGTCATTTGATAAGATCCGTTTCCTTGAATACGGTGATGGGACAGGCAGGAGTGATTGGGCATGAAGCGATGGTTCTTTGGTGTGCTGGGAGCAGCCGCAATCCTAGCGGCGATCCTTCCCAAAGGGACGGAGGCTGCGGTGCTTGTGCCCGAGTACATCTACGAGTGGGTGCAGTCGACCGCGCGCCAGAGCTACTACTTCAACAAGGCGCAAATGCACTACGGCGTCAAGGACGGCATCGTCGATCTCAATATACTTGTCGTGCCGACGCTGCGCACTTACGACGCCATCCAAATACAGGATGTCGTCTCAAAAAGGCGGTGGAAGCAGCTCTCCCTCGACGGCTACGACGGCCTCGTCGGAGCAGCAGAGTATCTGACGCTGAACCTCAAGGAGGGAACCGTGCGCATCACGCAGCACGACGACCTCGATCAGGACTGGGGCACGATCTTTTCCGACAAGCGCAGCGACGAAGAGCCCATAAGGCTCGCGAATCTTTCCGATAAGGACGTCGACGGCAAGTTCTATCAAGCGATCATCGCGTATGCGAATGCCCATCAGATCGAGATCGCTTCCCGCACGAATGGAACGCTTACGGAAGCGGACAAGAAGATACTCGAAGCGAAGCGCAAGGAATGGAGCAAGGCGCAGTATGAGAAGGATCATCCTGAGGAAGGGAACCAGCACGGCGCGAAGGATAAGAAGGATAACAAGAAGAAAAACCGAACCTAGAAAAACCGAACCTAAAAGAAGGACTGCCGCATGGGAGCAGTCCTTCTTCTATTGGAAAATCAATGGTCGTAAAGCAGCACCACATGACCGCAATTTCGCGTCTCCTTCATCGCGATGACGCGCTGGTTGCGCGAGCCGCGGAAGTGGAGCGTGAGGTCGCGCTCGGCTTCGCGGTAGTCGCCGTCGACGAGGACGTCCACGGAAGCGAGCAGTGCGTCCGTCGCCGCATCGCCTTTTGCGCGCAGTTCCTCGAAGGTGAATCCCGTGTAGCACCATACGTCAAGGCCTGCCGCATGGAGCTTTTTGGCGAGGACGGCGAGCGGTGCAGCTTGCAGGAACGGCTCGCCACCGCTGAACGTCACGCCGGTGAGCAGCGGATTCTTCCGAATTTGGGCGAAGAGCGAATCGACCGTTTCCGCCCTGCCGCCCGTGAGCGGCTGCGTCTCTTCGTTCTGGCAGCCGGGACAGTGGCGCGGGCAGCCCTGCACGAAGATCGTAAAGCGCACGCCGTCGCCGTCAACGACGGACTCGTCGACGACGCCCGCAACCTGTAGGGTTTCATTCATGGGGAGTACCTCGATAGACAGAAAGAGAGCCGTTGCCGTGGAGGGACAGGCAGCGGCTCGCAAGGGGTTGGCGATCGGTGCGGGTCAGTGGAGCCCGTGCTTGACGCGCTCGTGTTCTTCAGCCTGCTTCGCATCGTTCCAACGGTCGACGGTTCCGACGAGATAGCCTGTGATGCGGCGGATGCGCTCGAATTTCTGCGGCTGGAGCACGTACTCGATCGCGATCTTCCCATTCTCGGCCGGGGAGAGATCGAGACTGCTGACACGCTCGTTCGTCTTCTGCTCGACGCAGTCGATATAGCTTGCGATTTCCTGCTCGGAAATATGGGAAAGCCCGTTTACGGTCACGTTGATGCCGTTTACTACCATTGTGGTCACCTGTCCTTGTCCAAAATAGGGGAGGCGCTGCGCCTCCTTGTAGCCTGCATGTTTAAGCACGGATGCGACACGGATGCGATCTGCATCGCCTCGGCTAAACTCGAATCGATTATACAATATCTACTGATACCGAGTCAAGGGCACTACCATATCTTGCACTTCTGATTAGGCGTTATCCACAGGATACTATGAATAAATATCGATAATATGAATTTTTATTCTTCTCGACAAGGAGGGAAGAAGCGGTTCGCTCCCGCTGTGCAAGGCATGGGAATCCAATTGGGGAAAAAGTAATGAATAAAGATTTTCCGTAAAATCTTATCCACAGGAATGCGTGGACAACTTATTCCTTTTCCTGATTTTCCTGGATGACCGTGCGGACGGGATAGGGGATCTCGATGCCCTCGCTGCGGTAGCGCTTGATGAGCGCCTTGATGAACTCATGCTTCAAGCGGAACTGACGGTCGAAAAGGCTCGAATGCATGACGACGTTGAAGTTGATGCTCGAGTCGGCAAGCGTGTGGAAGGAGACGGCAGGCTCGGTCTTGACGTCCTCGTCCGTGCGCGCGAGCACCTCGCGCGCGACCTCAAGCGTCACGCGCTCGACCTTGTCGAGGTCGCTGTCGTAGGAGACGCCGACGGGAACGCTGATGATGATGTCGCGGCGCGGCATCGAGAAGTTCGTGATGTTCGACGAGGCGATTTTCTGGTTTGGGATGACGATCATGTTGCCGCCGCCGACGGGGATGATCGTCGTGAAGCGCCAGGTAATGTCCGTGACGCGCCCTTCCTCGCCCGTGCTCAGGCGGATGTAATCGTCGAGGCGGATCTGCTTCGAGAGGATGAGGTGCAGCCCGGCGAAGATGTTGGCGAGCGTCTCCTGCAGCGCGAGCGCGACGGCCATGCCGCCGACGCCCATCGCGGTGAGGATTGGCGCGACGGAGATGCCGTAGTACTGTAGGATGATGAGCACGCCCATCGCGTAGATGACGACGGTCAGGATGGTCGAGAGCAGCGTCGTCTTCGGCAGGTTCTCGCCACTCTTTTCGATCTGCCGCTCGATGACGCTGCCTACCGTGCGCGAGGTGACGCGTGTGATGGAGAGCACGATGACGGTGAACAGGATATAGGAAAACAGGCGGGCGAGGGAGTCGGGGATGTCGATCGTGTTGACGATCCAGTAGAGACCCGTGACGAGCGCGAGCGAGACGGGCACGCCGCGCAGGGCATTGATGAAAATGAAGCGCCAAGTGCCCTCTTCTATTTTCAAATGTTTCTTGATGCGGCGGTTGATGAGCTTGTCCACCGTGATGCCGGCTATGAGCGCACCGATCAGGATGCACAGCGGCAGGAGCATCTCCTCGGTGAGGTGCGCCCAGTCAATCCAGTCAATCTGTGGCAAGGGGATTCCTCCTTTCGCATGGGTTGAATTTACGGTCATTTCATTATACTATAGAACCGATAGAATGGAATAGCTTTTGCAGGAGGGATTTTTGTGACGGCAGTATTGCGCGAGGGTCCGCGCCTTCGGCTTCGAAAGGCGGATTTTGACGATTTGGATTTCATCATGGACTTGCAGCACGATGCGGAGAACAGCCCCTACATCGTCGCATTTGATCGGGACTTTCATACGAAAGTCATGGAGATCGGCAAGGCGTCGATGGACGTCATCGTCGAGGAAAAGGCGACGGGCGACCGCGTCGGCTACTTTCTCGTCAACGGACTCACGAATGAGGCGCACGAGATGGAGTGGACGCATGTCATCATGGCGAAAAAGGGCATGGGCTACGGGCATGAGGCGATGAAGCTCCTGAAGGCGTGGGCATTTGAGGACAAGAAATTCCACCGCGTTTGGCTCGACTGCAAGGACTACAATGCACGCGCGCTTCACCTCTACGAATCGGAGGGCATGGTGCGCGAGGGGCTTATCCGCGAGACGCTCCTGACAAATGGCGTCTACGAAAACCTTGTCGTGCTCGGCATCCTTGACCGCGAGTACGAGCAACGCAAGCGAGAGGGGAAAGAACTCTGAGAAGGCACGACAGGAGCAGCGCACGTAGGTATCGAATGGCTCAGATAGCGCATCGGCGCAAGGGACGATATCGGCGTGCCATGAACGCAATGAAAAGAAATCAGGCAAGTTTCGCGCGATGGGATGCGCGGGCAAGGAAGGACAGCATGGAAAAGATCAAGCGTGTATTCGTTATCGTACTCGACAGTCTCGGCATCGGCGCGGAGCCCGATGCGGCTGATTTTGGGGACGGCCCCGCATGCCATACGCTCAAGTCGATCGTTGGCTCAAAGCAATACAGCACACCGAATTTGCAGCAGATCGGCCTGTTCAATATCGACGGCGTCGGCTGCGGCACGCCGGCAGCGGATCCTATCGGATCCTTCGCGCGCCTGCGCGAGCTTTCGCGCGGCAAGGACACGACGACGGGGCATTGGGAGATGGCGGGCGTCGTCTCCGAGCGTCCGATGCCGACGTATCCAAACGGCTTCCCGCCGGAGGTCATCGCAAAGCTCGAGGCGGCATTTGGGAAGAAGATCCTCTGCAACAGGCCGTATTCCGGCACGCAGGTCATTTTGGACTACGGGCGCGAGCAGGAGGAGACGGGCGGGCTTATCGTCTACACATCAGCGGACAGCGTGCTGCAGATCGCGGCAAACGAGGCGGATGTGCCCGTCGAGACGCTCTACGGCTACTGCCGCAAGGCGCGTGCGATCATGCAGGGCGAGCACGGCGTCGGACGCATCATCGCGCGGCCCTACATCGGCCAGTACCCGGACTACGAGCGCACGCCGCGCCGCCACGATTTCTCGCTCGACCCGACGGGCGACACGATGCTTGACGCGCTCGCGCGAAAAGGGCTCGCGACGATCGGCGTCGGAAAGATCGCGGACATCTTTGCGGGGCGCTCCGTGAGCCGCAGCCTTGGCATCAACCGTGACAATGCCGACGGTATGAGAAAGACGCTTGCGCTCATGGACGAGGCTTTCACGGGGCTCGCGTTCGTCAATCTCGTCGACTTCGACATGGCGTACGGGCATCGGCGCGACATCGACGGCTACGCGGCGGCGATGACGGAGTTCGATGCGCAGTTCGGCGCGATGATGGAGAAGATGCAGGCGGGCGACGTCGTCATGATCACGGGGGACCACGGCTGTGATCCCGGCGCGCCCGGCACGGACCATACGCGCGAGTACGTGCCGCTTCTCGTTTACGGCAAGCCGATCAAGCAGGGCGCGAATCTCGGCACGTATCCGACGTTCGCGATGCTCGGTGCGACCGTCGCGGACATGTTCGGCGCACCGCTCACGACGAAGGGCGAGAGCCTGCTGCCGCGCCTCTTGGCGGAATGAACCGGCAAGGCGGCTGCATAGGGATGCACGGATTTGACGAATAGACGGATAGACGGATAAAGGAAGGGTTCCCCGATGCGGATGTACGATCTCATCACGAAGAAAAAACATGGAAAAGCGCTTAGCGAAGCAGAAATTTCATACATGATTGACGGCTATGTGAAAGACGCGATCCCCGACTACCAAATGGCAGCGATGCTCATGGCGATCTGTTTCTCCGGCATGACGGAGGAAGAGACGACGGCGCTGACGAAGGCGATGGCGGCGTCGGGCGACACGATGGATCTTTCCGCCATTGCGGGCGTGAAGGTAGACAAGCATTCGACGGGCGGCGTCGGCGACAAGACGACGCTCATCTGCGCACCGATCGTCGCTGCATGCGGCGCGAAGGTCGCGAAGATGAGCGGGCGCGGGCTCGGACACACGGGCGGCACGATCGATAAGCTTGAATCGATCCCCGGCTTTAAGGCGGTGATCCCGCAGGAGAAGTTCTTCGAAACGGTGCGCGCCTGTGGGCTCTCACTCATCGGGCAAACGGGAAACCTTGCGCCCGCCGACAAAAAGCTCTACGCGCTGCGCGACGTGACGGCGACGGTCGACAGCCTGCCGCTCATCGCGTCTTCCATCATGAGCAAGAAGCTCGCGGCAGGGAGCGACGCGATCCTTTTGGACGTCAAGACGGGTTCGGGCGCATTCATGAAGACGGAAGCGGATGCGATCGCGCTCGCGCGTGCGATGGTCGCGATCGGCGAGGGCGCAGGAAAGCGCACGGTCGCGCTCGTGACCGATATGGACGTGCCGCTCGGCCGTGCGATCGGCAACAGCCTTGAGGTTGCCGAGTCCATCGCCGTCCTGAAGGGCGAGGGACCGAAGGATCTCACGGAAGTATCGCTCACACTCGCGGCGCACATGCTCTTCCTTGCGGGAAGAGGCGATCTCGCAGCGTGCCGCAGGGCGGCGGAGGAGTCGGTTGCGAAGGGAACGGCGCTCGATCGCCTCTGCGCGATGGTGCGCGCACAAGGCGGCGATGACGCCGTGCTTCGAGACCCCTCGAAGTTCCCCGAGGCAATGGCCATGACGGAGATCCGCGCGAACGATTCCGGCTACATCACCGCGATGGATGCGGAGAAGATCGGCGAGACGGCCGTCGTCCTCGGCGCGGGGCGCGAGCGCAAGGACAGCGTCATCCATCCCGCCGCCGGCATCGTGCTTCGCAAAAAGTACGGTGAGCGCGTCGAAAAGGGAGAGAGCATCGCTGCGCTCTACACGGACAACACGATGGCATTCCGTGAGGCGGAGCGCATGTACCGAAGCGCGGTTGGGATCGGCGCGGAGGCGCCCGCAAGACGCCCGCTCATCTACGCGCAGGTCACAAAGGACGGTGTCGCGCGCTTTGAGGAGGCGGGCGCATGACA
Organism: Mitsuokella sp. oral taxon 131 str. W9106; assembly: GCF_000469545.1. Lineage (GTDB taxonomy): Bacteria > Bacillota > Negativicutes > Selenomonadales > Selenomonadaceae > AWVT01. Next base: position 130,864 of record NZ_KI273058.1, read on the forward strand.
GACGAGAGACTCATTGAGGCCGCGCGGTCGTATCGCGAGCACGCCTACGTGCCGTATTCGCATTTCGCGGTCGGTGCAGCAGTGCTCGCAGCGGACGGCAGGGTGTTCGGCGGCTGCAACGTCGAGAACGCGAGCTATCCACTCACGAACTGCGCCGAACGCACGGCAATCCAAAAAGCAGTCTCAGAGGGGGCGCGGGAGCTTTGTGCCATCGCCGTCATCGCCGATACGGATGCGCCCTGCGCCCCGTGCGGCGCGTGCCGGCAGGTCATCGCGGAGTTCGGCATCGAACGCGTCGTCATGGCGAACTTGAACGGGGCGGTGCGCACGGTGCGCGCGGCGGAACTTTTGCCGTTCGCCTTTTCTGGGCGCGATCTCTGATGCGCCGAGCGAACGGACCATCGTTTTTGATTCGATCCCGTTCCGATTTCCAGGAGGGATTTCCATGTTTCTGTTTATGAATATGATCGGCATTTTCGTCTTTTTGGGCATCGCCGTCCTCTTTTCCAAGAAGCGCCATGAGATTCGATGGCGCAGCGCCTGCGTGCTCTTTGTTTTGAATCTTGTGCTCGCGGGATTCCTCATGGGATTTGAGGCGGGGAGACGCTGCGTCCGCTTGGCGGCGGACGGCTTCCATGCACTCATTCAGATTGCCTTTTCGGGCATCGCGTTCGTCTTTCCCGACTGGGTGAACGTTCCGCAGATGAATTTTTTTACGGCGGTACTGCTGCCGATTCTCTTCATCGTGCCGCTCTTCGATATCCTGACGTACTTTGGCATCCTGCCATTTCTGATTCGCTGGGTCGGCAAGGGCCTTTCCTGCATCACGGGAGCACCGAAGTTCGAAGCGTTTTTTTCGATCGAGATGATGTTTCTCGGCAACTCGGAAGCGCTGGCCGTCTCGAAGTTCCAGCTTTCGCGCATGAAGGCGGATCGGTGCCTTACGGTCGGGCTCATGTCGATGAGCTGTGTCACGGCGCCCGTCGTCGCATCCTACACGCAGCTGATGCCGCCTGCCTACGTGCTCGCGGCGATTCCGCTGAACGTCGTCAATGCGCTGCTCGTCTCGTCGATCCTTCACCCCGTGAAGATCGCACCGGAAGAGGATATCGCCGTGACGATTCGCACAGACGATGCGGAATGCGAGCCATTCTTCTCGTACCTCGCGAACTCCATCCTCAGTGCGGGCAGGCTTGTGCTCATCATTGGCGCGAACGTCATCGCGTTCGTCGCGCTCGCGAAATTCCTCGACGTATGCCTCGGTGCGGTCTATGCGGGGCTCTCGCTCGAAACCATTCTCGGCTGCATCTTGTTCCCGTTCGCATGGCTCATGGGGCTAAGCGCGAGTGAGGCATTTCAGATTGCACAGTACATGGGCGAAAAGCTCATCACGAACGAATTTGTCGTCATGCTTAGCCTGAAGGACGTCATCCATACGTACAGCCCGCACGTGCAGGCCGTGCTGACCGTCTTTTTGACCTCGTTTGCCAACCTCACGACGATCGGCATCCTGCTCGGCACGTTCCGCACACTTGTCGACACGAGCCGGCATGAGCTCATCGCACGGAACGTCGCCTATCTCGCACTCGCAGGCCTCCTGGTATCGCTTCTTTCGGCAGCTATGGCGGGACTTTTCGTGTGGTGAGGAGAAGGGGTGCAATGCACGTCATATAAAGGGGGAAGAAATTCGGCTCAGAAGCTCGAAGCATGGATTACGGCTGATGCGCAGCTTCTGCGCAGGAAGCTGCGCAAAGAGATGGACGCCTTGGACTGCGAGGGTCTCGAGGTGGGAAACAGGGAGGACGTCATACTCGCTGCAGACGTCTTCATCCTATGCAAATCTGGTGAAAACGCCATGCTTGAGGGATTGACACCGACTGGCTATTGATGATATAATCCATCCTGTTGCGGGCGGCTGTTGGCGTGCGCATAAAATTGAATTACCTTTATGGGTAGAGCATTTGGAGAGTTGTCCGAGTGGTTGAAGGAGCACGCCTGGAAAGCGTGTGTACGGTGATACTGTACCGAGAGTTCGAATCTCTCACTCTCCGCCATGACATGACACGCCTGTTACGAGGTAGCAGGCGTTTTCCTTTTGCTGCATTTTACAGATGGGTTCGTACGTAATATACGGTATATACTGTCCTTGGTCTCAGGTACGTTTTAGGAAGGATGTTTTCATGGGAAAGCAAGAACAGCAGGCGAATTGGATCGGAAGGTTTCGCGCCTTCTTGCCTGCGCTCGTCATCACGCTCCTTTGCTCCTTGCTCGGCAAGGAGCTTGCGGGGCTTCCTGGGCTTTCGCTCGTCGGCCACTTGGTGCTCGCGCTGCTCCTCGGCATGCTCGTCCAGCTCGTGCGCGCCATCAAGGCGTCGGCGCGCGCGAGCGGCACGGGCTTTATTGCGAATAAGTTCCTGCGCGCGGGCATCATTCTGCTTGGCTTCAAGCTCAATTTGGCCCTGCTCCTCCACGAGGGGCTGAAGGGACTCGAAGCGGCGGTCTTCATGGTGACGGTCATGCTGGTCCTGAACTACGCGCTCGCGCGTCTCTTCAAGGTCGACCATACGCTCGCGATGCTTACGGCATGCGGCTGCAGCATATGCGGCGCGGCAGCGGTCATGGGCGTTTCGGCGCCCTTGAAGGCAAAGGCGGACCAGTCTGTCCTCGCCGTCGCGATCGTCGCGATCCTCGGCACGCTCTTCACGCTCGTCGAGGTTGGGCTGCTGCCCGTGCTGCACTTTACGAACGCACAGTTCGGCACGATGGCGGGGTTAAGCCTGCATGAGATCGCGCACGCTGTCGCAGCGGGAGGCAGTGCGGGACAGGCTGGCACGGATTCCGCGATCATTGCGAAACTCTCTCGCGTGCTGCTCCTCGCGCCCGTTGCGCTCATCATCGGTCTCATCGAAATGAGACGCAGCGCGAAGGCAGAGGGCGGCAAGCTCTCCGTTCCCATCCCGTACTTCATGGGGGGATTTATTCTCGCGAGCGCCGTCGGCTCGTATCTCGGTCTTTCAGCGGATTTTTTAGGCACTCTTGTGAATCTTGCCTATCTCTTGCTTGGGATGGCTATGGCAGCGCTTGGCATCAACGTCAATTTCGACGTCATCGCGAAGAGCGGCGCGCGCCCCTTTGCGAGTGCGGCAATCTGCTCCTGCATCATGCTCGCTCTCGCCTATGCGGTTGTGAGCCATTTCTTCTAAGGCGGCCGCATGCATTACGGGGGATCGCAAGTTGACGGGCCTAGGCAAAGATGGTAAGATGTGGGCAGTTTCAAGAGGGACGTTTTGACCGAAAGAGAGAGGCGTGAAGGCAGTCGTCTCGCGCGCCGTGATGGCATGGAAGCTGCGTTTGGCGCGCATAAGGGGAAATGGAAATGCGGCCTGCTTGGCCCGATGCGCCGATGGACGGTCCGCCTGCGCTGCCTGATCGGCCGTTTGCCGCGACGTGAAGTTGACGAATCGCCTTGGAAATGATAAGATAGCAATAGGTTCAAGAAGGAGTTTTGAAATCAAAAGTTCCTTTTCCAGGTCGGGCTGCAGTGTTCGGGTCTTGCGCAATGGGATCTCATGAACCACGTCAGGTCCGGAAGGAAGCAGCGTTAAGTGAATCGTCTCATGTGCCGTGAGGGTGCCTGGGGACTGCGGTTCGACGTGAAAAAGGAAGGCAGCTTCGCGTTCGCGGGGCTGCTTTTTCTGTATGCGGCAGTCGGCGAGCCGATGAAAGGAGAAGGGCTATGGCTTATGTTGCGCTGTATCGCAAATGGCGTCCGGGAACGTTTTCCGATCTCGTCGGGCAGGATGCCGTGAGCCGCACGCTCGCAAACGCGATCGAAAGCGGGCGCATCGGCCATGCCTACCTCTTCTCTGGTCCGCGCGGCACGGGCAAGACGAGCACGGCAAAGATTCTCGCGAAAGGGCTCAACTGCGCGCATGGACCGACGGCGGAGCCATGCGGGACCTGCGAAGCGTGCAAGCGCATCGCAGACGGCTCTTCGATGGATGTCTTTGAGATCGACGCGGCGTCGAACCGCGGCATCGACGAGATTCGCGATCTGCGCGAGAAGGTGAAGTTTGCACCCGTCGACGGGCGGTATAAAGTCTACATCATCGACGAGGTGCACATGCTGACGATGGAGGCGTTCAACGCGCTCCTGAAGACGCTCGAGGAGCCGCCAGCGCACGTCGTATTCATCCTCGCGACGACGGAGGCACATAAAGTTCCCGCGACGATACAGTCGCGCTGTCAGCGCTTCGATTTCCGCCGCATCACGGCGGAGGAGATCCGCGCACGCCTCGCCTATGTCGCAAAGGAGAGCGGCATCGAAGCGGAGGAGCCGGCGCTCGCGCTCATCGCCGTACAGGCGGACGGCGGCATGCGGGATGCGCTCTCGATCCTCGATCAGTGCTCTGCCGTCGCGGGCGGCAAGGTCACGGCAAAGAGTGTGAGCCGCGTGCTCGGGCTCATCGGGCACGAGTGGATATTCCGCATGACGCGTGCCGTTGCGGAAGGCAGGACGCAGGAGATCCTGGCGGGGCTCGCGCAGCTCATTCAGGGCGGCAAGGATCTCAGGCAGGTGCTCGTCGAACTCACGCTGCACCTGCGGAGCCTCATGATTTTTCAGGCGGCGGGGACGGTAGAGGAGATGGATCTCTACGCGGAGCCAGAAGATGTGCTGAAAGCACAGAGCGCATGCTTTTCGACGGCGCGCATCATGCAGATGATCCGCCGCCTTCACGAGGCGCTTGCGGAGCTCAAGTGGTCGCCGCAGCCGCGTATCACGGTCGAGGTCGCGCTGCTCGCACTGGCGCAGCCCGAGATGGAAGGGCATGTGCCGCCCGTAGCATCTGCTGCTCCTGCAAAAAGCGGAGCGCAAGACGGCGCGCGCCTGGCTGAGCTTGAGGCGAAGGTTGCCTCTCTTTCAGCGGCGCTTTCCGCGATTCCTGCACCGAAAGCGCGTGCGCCGCAGCGCGTGCGCATGGAAAAGGCAGCAGAAGAGAGCGGACGCATCCCACCCGCATTGGCGCCTGCCTCCCCGATGGCACCTGCCGCTTCGCATGCGGTTCGCCGAGCACCTGCCTCAGCGGAAGCGAAGGAGGTCTACGCGCGGCTGCTCAAGCGGCTCGAAGGCAATCCCTCTGCGCATGCCTGCTTTCAGGACGGGAAGCCTGCGGGCATGACGGAAAGCACCTTCACCGTCGCGTTCAACAGCTCCATGCGGCCGTCGCTCGCACGGATTTTCAGCCGGACGGTAGAGCGCATCCTGCACGAGGAAACGGGATATGCACTGCGCCTTATCTGCACGGGCGAAGACGATTCGCCGGTCCTGCCGCGCAGGACCGGCGAAAAGCGGCGGGGAAAGAAGGCGATGCCGGCTGCGCCGAAGAAGGAGTTCGATCTCGATTCGGTCGCGCCGGAGGAGCGCGCGCCGCTTCAAAATGCGATGCACATCCTAGGCGGCACGGTGGAGGTCGTCGAAGTGCCGGACGATGATGCGCCAGATGCGCCGCATGGCGCCGACGCACACTGCGATGTGCCGCTACCAGACGATCCGCCGCCGCTGTCGGACGCAGACGCGCCGAAGGACGAGCCGAGCGGTTGACGATAGAGGGCAATTTTGATAGGCTAATAGGTGGATGCTGTAGATAAGACCGAAAGGGGCATTGTGATGTTTGGTGGAATGGGCAACATGGGCAATATGGCCGGCATGATGAAAAAAGTCCAGAAAATGCAGAACGAAATGAAGAAGATGCAGGACGAGTTAAAGCGGAAGACGGTCGAGGTCACGGCGGGCGGAGGAGCCGTCAAGATCGTCATGGACGGTGAGAAGCAGGTGCAGAGCCTTCGGATCGATCCGGCAGCGGTCGATCCGGAGGACGTGGAGATGCTGCAGGATCTCGTCTCGGCCGCATTCAACGAGGCGGTCAAGAAAGTCGACGATATGATGGCGTCTGAGATGGGCAAGCTCACGAGCGGTCTCGGCCTGCCGCCGGGACTTCTCTGATGCAGTACATCGCGCCGCTCGCCCGTCTCATCGAGCACTTTCGCACCTTGCCGGGCATCGGCAGCAAGACTGCCGTGCGCCTTGCCTATCACGTTCTTGACATGGATGCCGGGAAGGCGCGCGCGCTCGCTTCGGCGATCCTTGAGGCGAAGGAGAAGATCGGCCTTTGCAGCGTCTGCCAGAACCTCAGCGATGAAGATCCGTGCGCGATCTGCAAGTCGGAGGCGCGCGACCACTCCGTGATCTGCGTTGTCGAGCAGCCGCAGGACGTCGCGGCGATGGAGCGCATGCGGGATTTTCGTGGAACATACCACGTGCTCCACGGCGCGCTGTCCCCGCTCGAAGGCATAGGCCCCGGCGACATCCGGATCAAGGAGCTGCTCGCGCGTCTTTCCGGTGATACGGTCAAGGAAATCATCATGGCGACGAACCCGAATGTCGAGGGCGAGGCGACGGCGATGTACCTCGCGAAGCTCATCAAGCCCCTCGGGATCACGGTCACGCGCATTGCGCATGGGCTTCCCATCGGCGGCGATCTCGAGTACGCCGACGAGGTCACGCTCGCGAAGGCCATGGAAAATCGGAGGGAAATCTAATGCTTGAAATCATCGTGGCATTTGCCATTGGACTCATCGTTCTCGGGCTCATCGGAAAGATTGTATCGCTGCCCTTTCGCCTCGTGTGGAAACTCGTGACAAACAGCGTTGCCGGCGCGGTCATTCTCTTCGTGGTCAAGCTCGTCGCGACCAAGGTCGAAATCACCTTTTTGAGCGCGCTGATCGTGGGTGTGTTCGGCGTGCCGGGCGTCGTTGCCGTGCTGCTCTACACGTACCATGGGCATTGAGAGCCGTGCCGGCACGGCCCGTCTTTGGCCCGCCATTTGATTTTGGGAAATCCCTTTACATTTCAAGTGGAATTTTTTACAATAGAGTCAGAACGTTTTAATCCAAGCGAAAAGCTATTGCAACCATAGGAGATGTTCGCATGATTAAGAAAGCGATTGCCGTAATGACATCTGGTGGCGACTCGCCGGGCATGAATGCCGCAGCACGTGCCGTCGTCCGAACGGCGCTCTACGAAGGCGTCGGGGTCTACGGTATCCATAACGGCTATCAGGGCATGGTCGATGACGACATCGAGAAGCTTACATCGCGCAGCGTCAGTGACCTCATCCAGCGCGGCGGAACGTTCCTCGGAACGGCGCGATGCATGGAGTTCAAGACGCCTGAGGGACGCAAAAAGGCGTTTGACAACCTCGTGAAGCACGGCATCGAAGGGCTTGTCATCATCGGCGGCGACGGCTCGCTCACGGGCGGAAGCCTCCTATCGAGGGAGACGGGACTTCCGATCGTCGGGCTTCCAGGCACGATCGACAACGACGTTTGGGGCATGGATTACACGATCGGCTGCGATACGGCAGCGAACACGATCGTCGACGCGATCAACAAACTGCGCGACACGGCATCCGCACACCGCCGCATCATCCTCGTTGAGGTCATGGGGCGCAATTCGGGCTGGCTCGCCATGATGAGCGGAATCGCAGGCGGCGCCGAGTACATCCTGGTGCCGGAGGTGAAGTTCAACGTCGATACGATGTGCAAGGAACTCAAGGAGATGTACGAAAAAGGCAAGCGCTACAGCATTGTCGTCGTTGCGGAGGGCGCCGGCTCTGCCGTCGAGATCGGCAAGGAAGTCGAGAAGAAGACGGGCATCGATACGCGCGTTTCCGTGCTCGGCTACATCCAGCGCGGGGGCTCGCCATCCGTGCAGGATCGCATGCGCGCGTCCATGCTCGGCGAAAAGGCGGCGCTCGCGATCATCTCCGGTGCGACGAATATCGTCTTCGGCTTCAACGAAGGACGGGTTGTCGGCGTCAACCTCTTTGACGCAGTCAACAACAAGAGAACGCTCAACCCGGAGCTCGTGCGCCTCTCGCGCGTGCTCGCATGATCCTAGGGAACCCAAAAGCTCCCCTGCGGAATGTGCTGGTTCCGCAGGGGAGCTTTCGTCTGCCGCCAAACGTGTGAAATGCGTTTACATGATGCTGCCGGGGAAGCGGAGCGTCGCGAAGTAGTCCTCGACTGTCTGCGCGCGGCGGATGAGCTCGACGCTTCCATCGGTCTGGAGCAGGAGCTCGGCACACCAAAGCTTTCCGTTGTAGTTGAAGCCCATCGCGCTGCCGTGCGCGCCTGTGTCATGGATGATGACGCGGTCGCCGATGTCGATCTTCGGCAGCTTGCGATCGATCGCAAACTTATCGTTGTTTTCGCAGAGCGAGCCCGTGATGTCGTAGACGTGGTCGCAGGGCTCGTTTTCCTTGCCCGCGATCGTGATGTGGTGGTAGGCTCCATACATCGCGGGACGCATGAGGTTTGCCATGCAGGAATCGAGCCCGATGTAATGCTTGTAGGTGTCCTTCTCGTGCAGCACGGTCGAGACGAGCCAGCCGGCATTTCCCGTGATCGCGCGGCCGCACTCGGTCATCATATGGACGTCGCCGAGACCTTCGGGCACCATCATCTCATCGTAGAGCTTGTGGATGCTATCGCCGATTGCGGGAAGATCGAGCGGCTCCTCTTCGGGGCGGTAGGGGATGCCGAAACCGCCGCCGATATTGACGAACTCGACATGGATGCCGCAGCGCTTCTTGAGCTCGATGGCGAGGGAGAAGAGGAGCTGCGCCGTGAAGCGGAATGCCTCGGGGCGGCGCTCATTCGATGCGACCATCGTGTGGAGGCCGAAGCGGCGAACGCCCATCTCCTTCGCGCGGCGGTACCCCTCAAAGAGCTGATCGCGCGTGAGGCCGTACTTCGCCTCGGTCGGCTTGCCGATGATTGCGTTGCCCTCCATGAGGTCGCCTGGATTATAGCGGAAGCAGAGCACTTCGGGGAGTCCTGCGACGCGCTTTAGGAAGTCGAGGTGCGTGATGTCGTCGAGGTTGATCGTCGCGCCGAGCTCGATTGCTTTCTGGAACTCGTCAGCGGGCGTGTCGTTCGATGTCAGCAGGATCTCGCTTCCCTTGACGCCCGCTGCATCCGAGATGAGGAGCTCGGCGATGCTGCTGTTGTCCGTGCCGGCGCCTGCCTCATGGAGAAGCTGCACGATGCGCGGGTTCGGCAGCGCCTTGACGGCAAATTGCTCGCGGTACTTTGGCGCCCACGCAAAGGCATTCTGAAATGCGTGGAGATTGCCGAGAATCGTGCGCTCGTCGTAAAGGTGGAACGGCGTCGGATAGGTTCGGATGAGTTCCTCAAGCCGCTCCCTGGAGAGGGGGAAGGTCTTCTTGCTCATAAAATTCCTCCGGATAAACTTTCATCATAGAGAATGATTCTCTCAACTTAAATGTCGACTTATTATAACAAAATAGGAATACTACTGTCAATTCCTATAATAAAACCACATGGGCGCATGCTTTTGCAGGAGGCCTGCATATTGACAGTGCATAGGGCGTGATGTAGAATGATTACACTGTGAGCGTTTGCGATAAAGTACGGCACTTTGCCGCAGGCGGTTCTTGTGAAATCCGAAATATCCTACAAATTATCCTAATACTAATATGTTAAAAGGAGTGCGACTTTCATGCCGGATTACGTATTGGCCTTCATGATCGCAGCAGTCGTGACGCTTCTCGTCACGCCGGCCGTGATTGCGCTTGCGGCAAAAACGGGAGCGATGGATGCGCCTGACGCGCGCAAGGTGCATAAACATCCGATCCCGCGCATCGGCGGAATCGGCATATACTTTGCCTTTATGGTCGCCGTCTGCATCGTGCTCAGTCTCATGGAGCTGACGACGGAGGCGAAGGGCGAAATGATTGGGCTTCTCGTGAGCGGATCGATCATCGTGCTCGTCGGCATCATCGACGACTATAAGAACCTCCCTGCGAAGGTCAAGCTGCTCGGGCAGATCATGGCGGCTTCTGTCCTCGTCTTCGCCTTTGATGTGCGCATCGATTTCGTCACCGATCCGTTCGGCGACTACATTTTCCTCGAGGCGTTTGCGGCGCCTGCGACGATTTTTTGGCTGGTCGGTCTTACGAACACGGTCAACCTCATCGATGGGCTTGACGGTCTTGCAGCCGGCGTCTCGATGATTGCCGCGATCACGATTTGCCTCGTCGCGCTGCAGCAGGGCATTCTCCTTGTCGCCATTTTGACGGCAGCGATTGCGGGCGCGGCGGTCGGCTTTCTCTACTATAACTTCAATCCGGCGCGCATTTTCATGGGCGATTCAGGCAGTATGTTCCTCGGCTTCATGCTCGCGGGCATTTCCGTCATCGGCGCGGTGAAGAGCGCGGCGACGATCGCGCTCATCGTGCCGATCCTCGCGCTCGGGCTTCCCATCCTCGACACGACGTTTGCGATCGTGCGCCGCTATCGGGGCGGCGTCCCGATCTTCAAGCCGGACAAGGGACACCTCCATCATCGCCTCTTGGATCTCGGCTTTACGCAGCGGCAGGCCGTCCTTCTCATGTACGTCATCAGTGCGCTCTTGGGACTCAGTGCTGTCGCGCTCACGGAGGTCAGCAACCAAGCGGCGGCTCTCATCGTGCTCATCGTTGTCGCAGCCGTCCTGCTCGGCGCGAAAAAGCTCGGCATTTTCCGCCTCAACGATTCCGCACATCAGCATTAAGGCTTCGGCTTTCAAGGAGGCTTTTGCATGGATAAGAAGATCAAGGTCATGACGGTGTTCGGCACGCGGCCGGAGGCGATCAAGATGGCGCCGATCGTGTTGGAGCTGCAGAAGCATCCCGATACGATCACGCCCGTCGTCGCCGTGACGGCACAGCACCGTGAAATGCTCGATCAGGTGCTTCGCCTCTTTAAGATCAAGCCGGACTACGATCTCGATATCATGGCGGCGGGGCAGACGCTCTTCGACATCACGACGAAGGTCATGCGAGGCCTCGACGACGTGCTGACGAAGGAGAAGCCCGACATCGTCCTCGTTCACGGCGACACGACGACGACGTTCGCGGGCGCGCTCGCGGCATACTACCATCAGACGCCTGTCGGTCACGTCGAAGCGGGGCTTCGCACAGGCGACAAATACGCGCCGTTCCCCGAAGAGATGAATCGCAGGCTCACGGGGTGCATCGCAGATCTCAATTTCGCGCCGACGGAGACATCGGAGGCGAATCTCCTCGCTGAGAACGTGCCGCCTGAGACGATTTTCGTGACGGGCAACACGGTCATCGACGCGCTCCACCATACCGTGCAGGATGCGTTTTCATTCGATGATGACCGCTTGAAGCAGGTCGAGTTTGGCAAAAAGCGTGTCATTCTCGTGACGACGCACCGCCGCGAGAACCTCGGCGAGCCGATGCGCCACGTTTACAGGGCGCTCCGTCGGCTCGTGAACGAGTTCGACGATGTGGAGATCGTGTTCCCCGTCCACAGGAATCCGAAAGTGCGCGAGATCGTCAACGAGGAGCTCGGCGGGCTCCGCAACGTCAAGCTCATTGATCCGCTCGACTACGAGCCGTTTGCGAACCTCATGCACCGCGCGCATATCATCCTGACGGATTCGGGCGGCGTGCAGGAGGAGGCGCCTGCGCTCGGCAAGCCCGTCCTCGTCCTGCGCGACACGACGGAGCGCCCCGAAGCCGTTTCGGCGGGCACGGTGAAGCTTATCGGAACGGACTGCGCGCGCGTCTACGAGGAGACGAAGCGCCTCCTCGTGGACGAGGCGGCGTACAGCCGTATGGCGGAGGCGGTCAATCCCTACGGAGACGGGCAGGCGGCGCGCCGCATCATCGAGGCGATCCTCTATCATTTCCACTTGGCAGAAGATCGTCCCGACGTGTTTATGGCATGAGGTCATGCCCGTAAGGCCTCGCTGCAGTGCACGCATGGACATGGGCGCGCTGCAGCGAGGCCGCATGCAAGAAAGCCCTCTGATGATCCGGCCGGGTCGTTTTGCCCAAATGAATGCGTTTGGCAAGCGGATGCCTTTAGGAGAATCGGAGGGCTTTTGGCTTTTGGCAACGGGAGCACAAAGAGATGGAAGAAAAAACGAAGCACGAGGGCCTGCTGCAGGCCGTCAAGGCGTTTTCCGTGCTCGGCGGCGTTGGCATCTACCTCGTCGTCTTTGTCGGCATCTGCGTCTATTTGGGCAATCTCGCCGACGAGACATTTGCGCTTGGCGCGAAGGGAAAGTTCACGGGGATTCTCGTAGGATTCCCATGCGCGATATACACGCTCTTTCGCCAGCTCAAGCGGATGGGTTTGGTTTAGGCCGTTTATGATGATAAATGTAATTTATTATATAAGATAAAGGCAGTTTATCATAAAAATGAAACGAATAAGCGAAAATATTTTTAGGATTTGTTAAAAAAAGGTTTTCTTTTTCTCCGTGTCGAAGTATACTTTTTACATGGGGGTGCCGGTGATTGCCGGCAAGCCCTATCCGAATATTCGTCTGCGGCGGTCATGAACGCCGAAGGAGGAATATGAGACAATTTTTTTCAGGATTCATGCGCCGGCTCGCGCTTGCCCTTTTCGTGGCAACGGTGATGATGGGAAGCATGCTCCTCGCAAGGGGAGAGGCGAAACTCATCCCCCTGCTTGCGTTTGGGTATGCGGTCGCGCTGGTGTTTGTCTGGGATATGGCGATGCGGCTATGGCGGCTCACAGCAGTGCCTGGCCGCGCGAAGCGGCAGATGATGCGGGGGCTTGCCTTTCGGCTGCTCGTCCTCTTTTTGCTCTTCTCCGTCGCTGCGCGGATTTCCGAGCACGCCTTTCTTGTCGCGGCGCTTGGCTTCCTCGTCTGCTACGGGCTCGCCTTTTCCGTGCTCGCCTACATGAATCTTGCAAAACGATGACCAGACGTTTGTCTGGGAGGGAGGTTGAGGTAAATGCATGAAATCGGTGTTCGCGAAACAGTGCAATTTGCCGGCTATACCTTTAACTGGGAGACGCTGACCATGACATGGCTCGCCATGGCAATCGTCCTGCTGATCGCATACCTTGCAACGCGCAAGCTCAGCCTTGTGCCGTCAGGCTGGCAGATCGTAGTGGAGATGGCTGTCGAGTGGGTGGATGGACAGATCGACGCGATGATGGGAGAGCGTGGCCGGTTCTTGGCACCGCTTATCTTCTCGCTCTTTTTGTTCCTGCTCGTGTCGAACTGGCTGGGGCTCATCCCATTCTTGGCATCGCCGACGAATGACTGGAACACCACGCTGGGGCTTGCGCTCCTCATCATCGTGATGGTGCATGTGCTCGGCGTTGTCAAGAAGGGCGGCCATTACATCGGCCACTTCTTCCAGCCAACGCCTGTATTCTTCATCATCAATCTGATCGAGGAACTGGCAAAGCCACTCACGTTGTCCTTGCGTCTGTTCGGCAATATCATTGCGGGCGAGATCCTGATCATCGTCCTCTTGAAACTCGTGCCGATCTGGATGCCGATTCCCGCCGTCCTTTGGCTCGCGTTCAGCGTGTTCATCGGCGGGGTGCAGGCCATCGTCTTCACGATGCTTTCGATGGCGTATCTGTCCAACGCAGTGAAGAAAGAGGAAGAGTGATTTCCTCTGCCCAACCCATTCTTATGTACTTACTTTAAGGAGGATTTTTCATGGAAAACGCACATGCAATTATGGTTCTCGGCGCACTTATCGGCGCAGGCATTGCAATGGGGCTTGCAGCAGTCGGCGCAGGCATCGGCGATGGACTCGTAACGGCTCGCTTCATCGAAGGCATTACACGCCAGCCGGAAGCGAAGAACACGCTCTTCACGAATACGCTGATTTCCGTCGGCCTCATCGAGGCAATGGCGATCATCGCGACGGTCATCGCGCTCATCCTGCTCTATGCGAACCCGCTCCTCAAATAAGCTTGTTCCATCGAGTACCTTTGAAGGGGGCATAGCAAATTGATAGAATTAAACGCGACTTTTTTCGCGCAGATCTTAAACTTCGTGTTGCTCGCCATTCTTCTTCGTGCTGTGGCATATAAGCCGGTCGTAAAGATGCTCAAAGCGCGCCAGGACAAGATCCAGGAAAGCCTCGACAAGGCGGATGCGGATGTGGCGGAGGCAGACAAGCTCCTCACGCAGTACAAGGAGAAGCTCGCACAGGCGAATGCCAAGGCGGAGGAGATCGTGAAGAACGCCGAACGCCGTTCGGGCGAAGAGCGCGAGGCGCAGCGCGCCGCCGTCAAGACGGAGATCGAGCAGATGCGCAGCTCGGCAAGGGCTGAGATCGCGCGCGAGCGCGAGCAGGCCGTCACGCAGCTTCGCGCCGAGGTCGTTGCGCTTTCGATGGCAGCGGCAGGCAAGATTATCGCGAAGAACATGGACGAGAAAGAGAATGAGAAGCTCGTCGCCGAATTCGTCGATAGGCTCGACAAGGATAAGATTGGGGATCTGCCATGCTAAACGTACAGCTTGCACGCAAGTATTCCAATGCGATCTTCGAGATCGCACAGGAGGAAGGCAAACTTGAGGCGTATGGCGAGGAGCTGAAGAGCGTGCGCGAAGGGCTTGAGTCCGTCCCGCAGGCGATCGCGTTCCTCACCAATCCGCAGATTGAGACGAAGACAAAGAAGGATCTGCTGAAGAAGCTCTTTGACGGCGAACTCTCACGGAATGTCTACCATTTCCTCCTCCTCTTGGTGGATAAGCACCGCTTTGCGCTCATTGGCGCAATCGAGGACGAGTACCGTGCGCTTTCCAATAAGGCAAGGGGAATCCTGATTGCAGACGTGACGACGGCAAGCCCGGCATCCGCTGCGCAGCAGAAGCGCATCCGAGAGAAACTCGCGCAGGTGACGGGCAAGAAGGTGGAGCTTCGCCTCCACGAGAATGCCGCGCTTATCGGCGGCGCCGTCGTCAAGATCGGCGATCGCCGCATCGACGGCAGTGTGGCAGGCCGTCTCGAAACCATGCGCAAGGAACTGCTCGTGAAAACCATGTGATGAAACTGGGGTGACAGTGAAGTATGAAAATGAATCCGGAAGAAATAACGGCCATCATCAAGCAGCAGATCAAGAACTACGATGTGGACTTGAACGTCGATGATGTTGGCACGGTTATCGAAATCGGTGACGGCATCGCGCATATCCACGGCCTCGATAAGGCCATGGCGGGCGAGCTGCTCGATTTCGGCAACGATATATACGGTCTCGTCCTGAACCTAGAGCAGGACAACGTCGGTGCCGTTCTCTTGGGCGGCGAGACGGAAATCAAAGAAGGATCGCAGGTCAAGCGTACGGGACGCATCATGCAGGTTCCCGTCGGCGAGGCCATGATCGGCCGCGTCGTCGACGCGCTCGGGCGTCCGATCGACGGCAAGGGCGCGATCCAGACGACGGAGTCGCGTCCGGTCGAGTACCCCGCACCGGGCATCGCGGACCGCAAGCCGGTCAAGGAGCCGCTGCAGACGGGCCTCAAGGCGATCGATGCACTCGTCCCGATCGGCCGCGGACAGCGCGAGCTCATCATCGGCGACCGCGGCATCGGCAAGACGGCAATCGCCGTCGATACGATCCTCAACCAAAAGGGGCAGCACTGCATCTGCGTCTACGTTGCCATCGGACAGAAGGCGTCGACGGTCGCACGCGTTGTCAAGACGCTCGAAGAGCGCGGTGCCATGGAATACAGCATCGTCGTCGCGGCAACGGCAGCGGACAGTTCGCCGCTGCAGTACCTCGCACCGTATGCGGGCGTTGCGATGGCAGAGCACTTTATGTACCAGGGAAAGGCTTGCCTCTGCGTATACGACGATCTTACGAAGCACGCGGCCGCATACCGCGCCATGTCGCTTCTGCTCCGCCGCCCGCCGGGACGTGAGGCGTATCCGGGCGATGTCTTCTACTTGCACTCCCGTCTCCTCGAACGCGCGGCAAAGCTCAGCGACGAGCTCGGCGGCGGCTCGATCACGGCACTGCCGATCATCGAGACGCAGGCAGGCGATCTCTCGGCATACATCCCGACGAATGTCATCTCCATCACCGATGGCCAGATCATGCTCGAGTCGGATGCGTTCTACTCCGGCATCCGCCCTGCCATCAACGTCGGTCTTTCCGTCTCGCGTGTCGGCGGCTCGGCGCAGATCAAGGCGATGAAGCAGGTCGCGGGCACGATGCGCCTCGATCTTGCGCAGTACCGCGAGCTCGCAGCGTTCTCGCAGTTCGCTTCCGACCTCGATGCCGCAACGAAGGCACAGCTCGACCGCGGCGCTCGCATGGTCGAGACGCTCAAGCAGGCGCAGTACAGTCCGTTGCTCGTCGAAGAGCAGGTCATGATCATCTTCACGGCGGTTCGCGGGTACCTTGTGGATATCCCGGTCGAGAGAGTCGTCGAGTTCCATGCGGAATTCCTGAAGTTTATGAAGGCGCAGCATCCTGAGATCCCCGCGAAAATCCTCGAGCAAAAGAAGCTCGACGATGCGCTTGAGGCAGATCTCAAGAAGGCAATCGAGGAGTTCAAGGAAACGCTGACGTATAAAATGGCTTAAAGGCGAGGTGATTCTTTTTGGCTAGCTTACAAGACATCCGCCATCGCATCCGAAGCGTAAAGAGCACCAAGCAGATTACGAGCGCCATGAACATGGTCGCGACCTCGCGCCTGCGCCACGCAAAGGAAATGGCACAGGCCAACCGTCCCTACGCGGAAAAAGTCATGCAGGTCGTGCAGGACATCGCAGGGAAGGCGGGCAGGGATTTGAAGCATCCGCTTCTCGAGACGCACGCCGAAGGCAAGGGACTCGTCCTGCTCATCACGAGCGACAAAGGTCTGGCGGGCGCGTATTCGAGCAATGCCTGCAAGGCGGCACAGGCCGTCATTGCGGACAAGGCAGACGCCGATCTCATCGTCTGCGGACGCAAGGGCACGAGCCATTTCAAGAACCGTGGCTACAACGTCGTCGCGAGCTACATCGGCATCAGCGAGCGCCCGGACTTCGAGAACGCCCGCAGGATCGCACTCGATCTCATGAAGCGTTACGAGAGCGGGGCTTACCGCGAGGTCGTCATGATCTACACGAAATTCATCTCTGCGATCAGCTGCGAGCCGCAGACCGAAAAGCTCCTGCCATTCGTGGCGGAGGGGCAAAAGGCCGAAGGGCCGCAGGCAGAGTACATCTATGAGCCGGATGCAGCGACGGTGCTTGGCGCGCTCCTGCCGCAGTACATCTGCACGGCCCTCTATGCGGCGCAGCTTCAGTCCGCCGCAAGCGAGCTCAGCTCCCGCATGAACGCCATGAGCAATGCGACGGACAATGCCGAAGAGCTCATGGGCAAGCTGGATCTCTACTACAACAAAGTTCGCCAGGCCGGCATCACGCGCGAGATTACCGAGATCGTGGGCGGCGCCGAAGCGCTAAAGTAAGGAGGCTTACCATTGGCAAAAGGGAAAGTCGTACAGGTCATCGGACCTGTCGTAGATATTGAGTTTCCGGCGGGCGAGCTGCCGGAAATCCTAAATGCAGTCACCATCAAGGGCAAGACGAGCGTCGACATTGACCTCGTCGTCGAAGTCATGCAGCACCTTGGCGACAGCGTCACGCGCTGCATCGCCATGAGCTCGACGGACGGTCTCATGCGTGGCATGGAGGCAGAAGACACGGGGGCACCGATCAAGGTTCCCGTTGGCCAGGAATGCCTCGGCCGCGTGTTCAACGTCCTCGGCAAGACGGTCGATCACAATCCCGCACCGGTCGGCAACAAGGAGTTTTGGCCGATCCATCGCCCCGCACCGAAATTCGACGAGCAGGAAACGAGTGCCCAAGTCTTGGAGACAGGCATCAAGGTCGTTGACCTCATCGCGCCGTACTCCAAGGGCGGCAAGACGGGGCTCTTCGGCGGTGCAGGTGTCGGCAAGACGGTCCTTATCATGGAGCTCATCCATAACATCGCAACGGAGCATGGCGGCTATTCCGTATTCGCGGGTGTCGGCGAGCGTACGCGTGAGGGCAACGACCTTTGGGGCGAAATGACGGAGTCGGGCGTCATCGACAAGACGGCGCTCGTCTACGGGCAGATGAACGAGCCGCCGGGAGCGCGTATGCGCGTTGCGCTGACGGGGCTTACGATGGCAGAGTACTTCCGCGATGTGCAGCATCAGGACGTGCTGCTCTTTGTCGACAATATCTTCCGTTTCATTCAGGCAGGTTCGGAGGTCTCCGCACTGCTCGGCCGCATGCCGTCCGCCGTTGGCTACCAGCCGACACTCTCGACGGATATCGGCGCCCTGCAGGAGCGCATCACTTCGACGAAGGAAGGTTCGATCACGTCCGTCCAGGCCGTCTACGTCCCTGCCGACGATCTTACCGACCCGGCGCCTGCCGGCACGTTCACGCATCTCGATGCGACGACGGTCCTTTCGCGCCAGATCGCAGAGCTCGGCATCTATCCTGCCGTCGATCCGCTCGATTCGACGAGCCGCATCCTCTCGCCGGAGGTCATCGGCGAGGAGCACTATCAGGTCGCGCGCGGCGTGCAGGCGGTCCTGCAGAAGTACAAGGAACTGCAGGACATCATCGCGATCCTCGGCATGGAAGAGCTCTCCGATGAGGACAAGCTGACCGTCTCGCGCGCGCGCAAGATCCAGCGTTTCCTCTCACAGCCGTTCTTCGTCGCAGAGGTGTTCACGGGCTCGCCGGGCAAGTACGTTCCGCTCAAGGAAACCGTGCGCGGCTTCAAGGAGATCCTCGAAGGCAAGTACGATGACCTGCCGGAGAACGCGTTCTATATGGTCGGCAACATCGATGAGGCTGTGGAGAAAGCGAAGAAGATTCAAGAGGAGGGATAATCTATGGCGACGATCAAGCTAGAGATTGTCTCTCCCGACAAAGTGGTCTATTCGGCGGATATCGGCATGCTCATCGTCCGCTCGACGGGCGGCGAGCTCGGCATCCTGCCGAAGCATGCGCCGCTCGTCACGGGGCTTGAGCCGCACGTCATGCGCGTGCGCTTCGGCGCGGATCGCGACGAGCAGCTCATCGCAGTCGCCGGCGGCTTCATGGAAGTCACGCCTGAGAAGATCACCGTCCTCGCGACGGCAGCCGAGCAGCCGATCGATATCGACATCAACCGCGCGAAGAGCGCGATGGATCGCGCGAAACAGCGTATCGCCGAGTTCCATCAAGGCTCTCCCGCGTCGGAAGACATCGATATCACGCGCGCACAGCTCGCGTTGCGCCGTGCCCTGACGCGCCTTCGTGCGGCAGGCATGAATTTCGAGGAATAACATATTGCTTTGCGCATAAAAAGGCGCTGCATCGTAGGCTTCTGCGGTGCAGCGCTCTTTTCATGGCTGCGATTTTATGTCACGCTTGGTTCGCGAGCGTGTAAATCGCGATCGCCTCTTTCTTTGCGATAGGGTGGAACGAGCCGAGCTTCTTTGTGCCGCCTGCTGTCGCGTCGTCTGCGAGCCGTTCGATGTCCGCTTTGCCGAGCGGATGGCCGAGCAGCGCCGGAAGGTTTGCCGGCATCCCGAGTTCCTCGAAGTACGCCTTCATGTGCGCGATCCCCGCGCGGGCGCGTTCTTCCTCCGTGCCGTCCGTGATGCCGAAGAGCCGCTTCGCAAACTGCGCGAAACGGCTCGCATCGTCCTTGTAGACGTACGCTGCCCAGCTCGGCCAAAGCGCCGTGAGCGTCGCGCCATGCGTCGCGTCGTAGCGGGCGCTCAAGGGATGGCCGAGACGGTGCACGGTGAAGTCTTTTCCGCGTCCGAGCTCGGTGAGATTGCAGTGCGACACGCTGCCGCACCACATGATTTCGCTCATCGCGTCGTAGTCATGCGGATTCTTAACCGCAGTGTGCGAGGCGTCCATGACGGTCGTCAGAAGCGATTCGGCGACGCGATCGGAAAAAACGTTTGGCTGTTTGACGTTTGTGAAGTAGCGCTCTATCGTGTGCATGAGGATATCGCTGATGCCGCAGACAATTTGGCGCTTCGGCGCAGTGAACGCGAGCTCCGGATTTAGGAAGGCGATGACGGGACGGTTGAGTGCGGTATTGAGCCCGAGTTTCTGCTGCATGTCCTCATTCGTGAGCACGGCGCTGTCGCTCGTCTCGCTGCCCGCTGCCGCAAGTGTCAGCACAGAGCCGAATGGCATCGTCTTTTCGAGCTTTGCGCGGCCCGTCCAGAAATCCCATACATCCGTCTCGGGGTTGCTCGCACCGTGCGCGATTGCCTTTGCCGAGTCGATGACGCTGCCGCCGCCGACGGCGAGGATGAAGTTCGCCCCGAACGCGATCGCCTCGCGCACGCCCTCGCGCACGAGCGAGACGCGCGGGTTCGGCTGTACGCCGCCGAGCACGCGGAAGGCGAGCCCGCCTGCCGTGAGCAGGCGCTCGATGTGCGAAAGCAGCCCCGTCCTGATGACGCTGCCGCCGCCGTAGACGATGAAAACGCGCGCTGCGCCGTAGGCGCGCAGCTTTTCGGCAATACGTTCCTCGGCGTGTGCGCCGAAGACGACCTCCGTCGGACATTTGAAATCAAAACCCTGCATGGCAATTCCTCCTCCATGTATCGAAGCTATAGCTCTATTATACACGAATGCCTAATTTTCACAAAGTTTTTGGGAAAAGATGTTCGATGCTTGCATGAATTACGGTAGTCTAGTAAAATAAAGAAAATAGGTATTGGTTTGGGGGGCTATTATTGCAACGTCAGACAACCATAAAGAAGGACGTCTCCTACCGAGGGATCGGGCTGCACTCCGGGCGCGAGGTCTCGATGCGGCTCTTGCCTGCGCCTGCGGATACGGGGATTGTATTCGTGCGCACGGATGCAGGCGGCAGGCAAATCCACGCGCGCGCGGCGAACGTCACGTCGACGCTTCGCGCGACGACAGTCGAAGAGAATGGGGTCAAGGTCTTTACGATCGAGCACCTCATGAGTGCGCTTCATGCGCATCGCATCGATAACGTATGCGTCGAGCTCAATGCGGAGGAACCGCCTGTCGCGGACGGCTCGTCGCTCGCGTATTTCGACCTTATCGAATCGGCGGGCATTGAGGAACTCCGCTCCGAGCGCCATGAAATCGTCATCGACCGCGTCTGCCGCATCGACGATGAGGCGACGGGCCGCTTCGTCATGGCGCTTCCGTACGACGGGTTCCGCGTGAGCTTCATCTCGCTCAACCCGCATAAGCTCATCGGAACGCAGTACGAGGACTTTCACATTGACGCGCAGACGTACCGCAGGGAAATCGCACCCGCCCGCACGATCGCCTACGAGAAAGAGATCGACCAGCTCCGCGAGATGGGGCTCGGGCTCGGCGGATCGCTCGAAAACGTCATCGTCTACAACGACGAGGGATGGATCAACCCGCTTCACTTTGCAGATGAGCTCGTGCGCCATAAGATCCTCGATGTGATCGGCGACCTGCGTCTCGCGGGGATCATCCGCGGGCACGTCATCGCGGCGGCTTCGGGCCATGCGCTCAATACGGCGCTCGCAAAGCAGATCGCCGCATCGCTCGGCTGACTTTGGCAAGGCACCTGCAAGGCAGATACGATAAAAGGGAGAAGTTTGCTATGGTATTGGACATCAATGAGATCAAAAAGATTTTGCCGCATCGCCCGCCGATGCTCCTCGTCGACCGGATCACGGAGATCGAGCCGTTCAAGTCGGCGACGGGCATCAAGAACATCACGATGAACGAGCCGCAGTTTCTCGGCCATTTCCCCGATCATCCGATCATGCCGGGCGTCCTGATCCTCGAGGCCATGGCGCAGGTCGGCGGCGTTGCCATGCTCTACCCGGAGGAACACCGCGGCAAGATCGCGCTCTTCGGCGGCATGGAGCACGTCAAATTTAAGCGTCCCGTCGTGCCGGGCGACCAGCTCGTGACGAAGGCGGAGATCGTGCGCGTGCGCGGCGATTTTGGGATCCTGCACTGCGACGGCTATGTCGACGGTCAGATCGTGGCATCGGCAGATTTCAAGTTCGCCTTGAAAAAGGACGAAAACATCTGAAAATGCATGGATTTTGGCATATAACGGAGGATAATTTTAGCTTAGCTTGAAAGACGTCCGGATTTGCTGGCAAACGATATACGAAAAACGGAACTCGTTTCGAGAGTATAGAAAGAAGGACATAGCTGCCGGACTGCATCGAGCGCTTGGCTTGATGCTAGAGTTAAGGAGTTGGAGCAGATGAGCATAGATAGCAAGGTCGTTGCCTACATACACGAGACGGCCGTCGTCGCGCCAGGCGCCCACATCGCAAAGAATGTGGAGATCGGGCCGTACTCCGTCATTGGAGAGAACGTGGAGATCGACGAGGGTACGGTCATCGGGCCGCACGTCGTCATTACGGGCTGGACGCGCATCGGCAGGGACTGCCGTATTTACCAAGGGGCATCGATCGGCGAAGAGCCGCAGGATCTCAAATTCAAGGGCGAGAAGAGTTACGTCTTCATCGGCGACCGCACGAAGATCCGCGAAGGCGCGTCGGTGCACCGTGCGACGGGCGAGGGCGAGGAGACGCGTGTCGGGAGCGACTGCCTTCTGATGGCGCTCACGCATGTTGCGCACAACTGTGTCGTTGGCAATCACGTCATCATGTCGAACGTCGCAAGCCTTGCGGGGCACGCGATCATCGAGGACCGCGCCGTCATCGGCGGCATGGCGGGCATCCACCAGTTCGTCAAGGTCGGCCGCAATGCGATGGTCGGCGGCATGGCGAAGCTCACGCAGGACGTCGTGCCGTACACGATCGTGGACGGGCATCCGGCGAAAGTCGTCGGTCTCAACGCCGTCGGCATCTCGCGTGCCGGCATCAGCAGCGAATCGCGCCGCTCGATCAAGCAGGCGTACAAGCTGCTTTACCGTTCGGGACTTACGCTGCAGCAGGCGATCAAGCTCATTGAGCAGGAGGTCGATCCGTGCGAGGAAGTCGAGCACTTCCTGCGCTTTTTGCGCAACGCTGACCGCGGCATCTGCCGCGAGCGGCGCGACCGGGAATAATCGTAAATGCGTTATCGCGTGTTCGGAGGAATGGGCATGGAGAAAATCGGACTGCTGGCGGGCGCCGGCAAACTGCCTGTCGCGTGTGCCGAGGCGGCGCGCGCCATGGGCATCGAGGTCGTAGGCATCGCACTGCTGCCGGAGACGGACAAGGCGCTTGCAGGCGTTGTGGCGGATTACGCAGAGATCAGCATCGGGCATATCGATGCGATTTTGAACCATTTGAAGGAAAAAGGCGTCCGCAAGGTCACGATGATCGGCAAGGTCACGAAGGAGATCCTGTTTTCGGGCAGGATCCAGCCCGACGCGCGCATGCTCCAGCTCATCCTGTCGCTTCCCGACCGCAACGACGATACGATCATGATGATGTTCGTCCGCGAGCTCGCGAATGCGGGCATTGAGGCGGTCGACCAGACGGCGCTCATCCGCCCCCTGATGCCGGCGAAGGGAACGATCTCGAAGCGTGAGCCGACGGCTGAGGAAAAGGCGGATATGGCGTACGGATTCGACGTGGCGAAGGAACTTGGACGGCTCGATATCGGACAGACGGTCGTCGTCAGGAACGCGGCGGTCATGGCGCTCGAGGCGATCGAGGGAACGGATGCCTGCATTCGCCGCGGCGGTGCGCTCGCGCACGGCGGCGCCGTCGTCGTCAAGACGGCAAAGCCATCACAAGATGACCGCTTCGACGTGCCGTCGGTCGGCGCACAGACGATTCGCTCGATGGCAGGGAGCGGCTGCACGGCGCTCGCCATCGAAGCGGGGAAGACGCTCCTCGTCGAGCGCGAGGAAGTCCTGAAGCTCGCGGCGGAGCACGACATCGCGATAGCGGCAATCTGAAAACGCGGAATGAAAAGGCGCGGCGCTGGTGTAAACGCCGCGTCTCTTTCGGCTTTTGGTGGGAAAGCAGGGGAAGAGATGAAGATCATGCTGTCGGCGGGCGAGGTCTCCGGCGACCTGCACGGCGAGCGCCTCGCGCATGCCATCCATGAAAAGGAGCCGCGTGTGGAGCTCATTGGGTTCGGCGGCGCGCGCATGGAACGTGCCGGCGTCCGCCTCTTTCGGAATTTTGCCGATTACAACGTCATGGGCGTTCTCGAGGTCATTCAAAATTTCTGCCGCATCATGAAGCTGCTCGATGCCCTCACAGCCTTCATGAAGCGCGAGCGACCTGACCTCCTCGTGATCATCGACTACCCGGATTTTAACTGGCGGCTTGCCAGGCGTGCGAAGGCGCTTGGCATTCCCGTATTTTCCTACATCCCGCCTTCGGCCTGGGCGTGGCGCAAGGGGCGCGCGAAGGACTGCGCAAAGATCGCGGACGAGTTCGTCGCGATTTTCCCGCACGAGCTGCCGCCGTACGAGGCGGCGGGTGCCAAGATCGCATTCGTCGGCAATCCGCTCGTCGATACCGTGCGGGCGGAGATCCAGCCGGAGGCGGCGCGGGCGTTTTTCGGCGCGCCGGAGGGCGAGCACATCGTGCTCCTCATGCCGGGAAGCCGCAGGCAGGAGATTACGATGCTGCTCGGCCCGATGCTCGGTGCGGCGAAAATCCTCTTGGCGCGCCGCGCGGACACGCGTTTCTTTCTGCCGGTCGCAGACGCTTCCTATGAGAACGTGATCCAAGCGAAAATCGAGGCGGCAGGCGTTCCCGTCACGCTCGTCCGCGAGAACCGCTACGCGCTCATGGCGATTGCCGACGCGGCGGTCGCAGCGTCGGGGACGGTCGTCATGGAAGCGGCGCTCATGGGCATGCCCTGCGTGACGGTTTACCGCCTCTCATGGCTCAATTACTGGATCGGACGCGCACTCGTCCACATCGATCACTTCACGCTGCCGAATATCCTCATGGGGGAGCGGATCCAGCCTGAGCTTTTGCAGGATGAAGTCGAGCCGAAGCGCATCGCGGATGAGCTGGAGCGCCTTTACCGCGGCAATCCGAACCGTGCTGCGGTCACGGCAAAGCTCAGGAAGGCCGCCGCACGACTCGGCGCACCGGGCGCAGCGGGGCGCATCGCGGAGCGGATCCTCGCGGCGGCGCGGCACAGCAAGACGGGAACGAAAGATTAAAACAAAAGACTGGTCGAAGTCGATTCAGGAGCAAAGATGAAAAACTACAAGCGGCTGCTCAAGTACATGCGGCCTTACCTCAGGCAGTTCGTCCTCGCCGTCATCTGTATCATCCTCGCGGCAGGCGCGAATCTTTACCTACCGTGGATCATCAAGGACATGATCGACAAGGTACTCGCAGAAAAGGATATGATGATGCTCAATGCGATCTGCATCGGCATCGTCGTCGTGTTTTTCCTGCGCGGCATTTTCTTCTACGGGCAGTCGTATCTCGTTTCCTTTATCGGGCAGAAGGTCATCATCGATGTGCGCGAGGTCATGTTCCGCAAGTTCCAGCGCATGCCGATGGCGTACTTCGACAAGCACCAGACGGGCGAGACGATGAGCTACATCACGAACGATGTCGCCGCGATCCAATCGGCGCTCGTCGACCAGCTCATCGAGCTCGTCACGGAGGGCTCGATCCTCATCGGCTCACTCGTCCTCATGGTCGTGCTCGACTGGAAGCTCTCGCTCCTGACGCTCGTCGTCATACCGCTTGTCGGACAGGCGATGAAGATATTCGGACGCAAGATCAAGCGCAACGGCACGATCATACAGGAGCGCATGGCGGACATTACATCGCTGCTGCAGGAGAGCATCTCGTCGATTCGCGTCGTGAAGTCGTTCGTGCGCGAGGACTACGAGATCAAGCGCTTCTGCAGGCAGAACGAGCTCAATTTCCAGGCGGCGATGAAGAACGTGCAGCTCACGAGCCTTTTGACGCCGTCGGTCGAGTTTCTCGCGGCGATTTCCGTCACGGTCATCGTATGGTTCGGCGGATACGAAGTCGTCGAGGGCACCATCACGGCAGGTGCGCTCGTCGCGTTCCTGACGTACGCCGTCAACCTCGCGAACCCCGTCAAGCGCCTCTCGCGTGTCTACGGCAACATGCAGCGCGCGATGGCAGCCGTCGACCGCGTCTTTGCGGTCATCGATTTGGAGGAGACGATCGCCGACCGCCCCGACGCAAGGCCCATGCCCGAGACGCACGGGCACGTCGAGTTCGATCACGTGTCGTTCGGCTACAAGGAAGGCGTGCTCGCGCTCTCGGACGTCAGCCTTGAGGCGAAGCCCGGTCAGATGATCGCGTTTGTCGGACCTTCTGGCGCGGGGAAATCGACGATCGCGAACCTCATTCCGCGCTTCTACGAGGTGACGTTCGGTGCCATTTTCATTGACGGACGGGATATCCGCGACGTGACGGTCGGCTCGCTTCGCGAGCAGATCGGCATCGTGCCGCAGGAGACCATGCTGTTCTCGACGACGGTGCGCGAGAATATCCGCTACGGCAGGCTTGATGCGACGGATGCGGAGGTCGAAGCGGCGGCGCGCGCGGCGAATGCCGACGCCTTTATCCGGGAACTCGATGCGGGCTACGATACGGAGATCGGCGAGCGCGGGCTCTCGCTCTCCGGCGGACAGCGCCAGCGCATCGCAATCGCGCGCGCGATCCTCAAGAACCCGCGCATCCTCATCCTCGATGAGGCGACGTCGGCACTCGATACGGAGAGCGAGAAGATCGTGCAGGCTGCGCTCGACCACCTCATGGTCGGGCGCACCTCGTTTGTCATCGCGCATCGCCTCTCGACGATCTTCCATGCCGATCAGATCTTCGTCATTGACGACGGCCACGTCAGGGAGCATGGAACGCATGAGGAGCTGCTCGCGATGGGCGGACTCTACAGCAACCTATACAACATCCAGTTCAAACAGGACTGAGAAGGGAACGCAGCAATGCAGATACTCTACAACGTAGCGGGGCTTTTGATCGTGCTGCTGATCATCCCGATGTTTCTCATCCGCGCCGTCCGGGAACGCGGCTTCGTCGAGCGCATACGGCAGAGTTTCGGCTTTTTCCCGGAGCATGCGCTCGACAAGGCCGAGAAGACGGACTGCATCTGGGTGCACGCGGCATCCGTCGGCGAGATCGTCGCGACGAGCCCGCTCATCAGGGAATTCCGTAAGGAATTCCCGAAGCGTCCCATCCTCGTTTCCGTCGTCACGACGAGCGGCTACGAGATGGCAAACCGCATCATCAAGGACGCGGATGCGATCATCTACTTCCCACTTGACCTGCCGTGGCTTGCAGGGCACGTTCTGAAGCGGATCCGGCCGCGCGTATTCCTGCCCGTTGAGACGGAGCTTTGGCCGAATTTCCTGAAGACGGCGCGCAAGCTCCACATCCCCGTCATGATGGTCAACGGGCGCATCAGCGACAAGAGCGTGCGCCAGTACAAGTACCTGCGCAGCTTGCTGCGCGACATGATCGGCACGGTCAAGGTATTCGCGATGCAGTCGCCGATCGATGCGGCGTACATCAAGCGCCTCGGCGCGCCGGAAGAACTCGTGACGGTCACGGGCAATACGAAATTCGATCAGACGTATACGGATGTGAGCGCCGAAGAAAAGGAAACGCTCATCGAGGCGATGCAGCTCGCAGGCAGTGACGGCATTTTCCTTGCGGGTTCGACACACCGCGGCGAAGAGGCGTTCGTCCTGCAGGCATTTCGTGCGGTAAGGGAGACGCATAAGAAGGCGCGTCTCGTCATTGCGCCGCGCGAGCTCCTGCGCGTGGCGGAGGTCAGCCATATCTGCAGGAATGCGGGCTTTTCCGTCGCGCGGCGCACGGAGCTGCAAAAAGGAGAAGGCAAGGCGAGCGATGTCGTCATCCTCGACACGATCGGCGAGCTCGGCCGCATCTACAGCATCGCCGACGTCGTCTACGTCGGCGGCAGCCTCGTGCCGCACGGCGGCCATAATATTTTGGAACCGGCGGCGCACGGCAAGGCGATCGTCGTCGGGCACAATATGTTTAACTTCAAGGATACGCACGCGCTCTTCATGAAGCGCGACGCCTGCATCACGGTACACGATGCGGCGGAGCTTTCGCGCGAAGTCGCGCACCTCTTTGATGATCCATCCCATCGGCGCCGCATGGAGAAAGAGTCGCTTGCCATCGTGCGCGAGAACAAGGGGGCGTCGCGCAAGTCCGCGATCCTCCTGCGCGAGATGCTCGACGCCTACGAGAGCCAGGCGGAGAATCTGCACCGCGTGCGCGCGACGCAGAAGCTTACGAACTTCCAGACGTATTTCATTGACCTCGTGCACAGCAAGAACGTCGATGGCTTCTTCAAGAACGTGCTGCTCCTCGTCTTGTACGCATTCTCGATTCTCTACCGCTTGCTTTTGAATGCGCGGCTCGCAGGCTATCGTCACGGGCTCTTTGCACGGAAGCACCTCGATTGCTTCGTCATCAGCCTCGGCAATGTGACGGTCGGCGGCACGGGCAAGACGCCGACGGCGCAGCGGCTCGCGCGCGATATCCGCAGCATGGGCTACCGCGTCGTCATCCTGAACCGCGGCTACCGCGCGAAGTGGCGCGGCGAGGTCGGCATCGTCTCCGACGGCGGGAAGCTCCACATGGACGCAGCGGAGGCGGGCGATGAGGCGTACATGCTCGCAAAGCACCTGCCGGACGTTCCCGTGCTCATCGGCACGGAGCGTGCCAAGACGGGACGCTACGCGATCGAGCACTTCGGCGCACAGGTCGCAATCCTCGATGACGGCTACCAGCACTGGCAGCTCGCACGCGATCTCGACATCCTGCTCATCGACGCCGTCAACGTCTTCGGCAACGGGCATATCCTGCCGCGCGGCACGCTGCGCGAGCCGATCTCGCATATCGACCGCGCCGACGTCTGCCTGCTCACGAAGGTGGATCAGGCAGAGGACGGTGCGTGCGCCTACATCAAGGAGACGGTGAAACGGTACAACGCGCGCGCGCAGATTGTCGAGAGCGTTCACCATCCGCGCTGCTTCGTTCCGCTTGCCGAGTGGTATACGAATATCGCGGGCGAGGGCATCGACGTCTCACACATCAAGGGCAAGCGGATCATGGCGGTCTCCGCGATCGGCAACCCCGCTTCCTTTGAACAGACGCTCGCTTCGCTCGGCGCCGTCATCGTCGAGAGCCTGCGCTATCCCGACCATCACGACTACACGATGTCGGAGATGACGGGCGTGTTCGGTCAGGCGGAGCGGCGCGATGTCGAGGCGATCGTCATCACGGAGAAAGATGCCGTCAAGATCCCTGCCGATGTCGCGCGGCAGAAGTGGTCGGTCCCCGTCTACGTCATCAGCGTCGAAGTCGCCTTTGGCGAGGGGGCGCAGGCGTGGGACGCGCTCCTGGAGGAGAATCTCACGGCGTGGTCAGCGCAAAAGAGCGCAAAAGAATGAAAAGAAAGGATAGGAAGGCTATGGAAAAGCGAGCAACAGTCCTCTGTGTGATTCCCGCGCGGTATGCGTCAACGCGCCTTCCGGGAAAGCCGCTTAAGGACATACAGGGAAAGCCGATGGTCGTCCGCGTCTACGAGCGCGCAAAAAAAGCGCAGCGCGTCGCAGATGTCATCGTCGCGACGGACGATCATCGCATCGCGGACGCCGTCAAGTCGCATGGCGGCAAGGCAGTCATGACGCGAGTGGATCATCCGACGGGAACCGATCGCCTCGCCGAAGTCGCCAAGCAGTTCCCGGACGTCGACGTAATCCTAAACGTACAGGGGGATGAGCCGCTCATTGATCCAGCCGTCATCGATGCGCTCGCGTCGGCGTTTGACGGCGACGCCGATCTGCAGATGGCGACGGCCTGCACGGAGATACGTTGCCGCGATGCGCAGGATGACCCCAACAACGTCAAGGTGGTCATGGACCAAAAGGGATATGCGCTCTATTTCTCGCGCTCCCTCATACCGTATCCGCGCAAGGCGGGCGGGCACGTATTCAAGCACATCGGCATCTACGCCTATCGTCGCGGCTTCCTGCTCGCCTACGCGAAGATGGAGCCGACGCCGCTCGAGCAGGCGGAGAGCCTGGAGCAGCTTCGTGCGCTTGAGAATGGCTGCAAGATCAAGGTCATCGAGACGGACCATGAGTTCGTCGGCGTTGACACAGCGGAAGACCTCGCAAAAGTCAACGCGATCTACGCCGCGATGAAGTAATCATTTGGAGAGAGGAGCATTCGCATGAACAAGGTACAGGTGGGAAATTTCCATATTGGTGCAGGCGAGCCGCTCGCCCTGCTCGCAGGCCCGTGTGTCCTGGAGGGGCTGGATCGATGCCTTTTGATCGGGCGCACGATCAAGGGAATCTGCGCGCGTCTCGGCATCCACTACGTATTCAAGGCGTCGTTCGACAAGGCGAACCGCTCTTCGTTCCACAGCTTCCGCGGGCCAGGGCTCCAGAAAGGTGTTGAAATGCTCGCGGCGATCAAGGAAGAGCTCGACGTGCCTGTCGTGACGGACATTCACGAGACACAGCAGGCGAAGCCCGTCGCACAGGTCGCGGATATCCTCCAGATCCCCGCATTCCTCTGCCGTCAGACGGATCTTCTGCACGCCGCGGCGGAGACGGGGCGCGTCGTCAACGTCAAGAAAGGACAGTTTCTCGCGCCGGAAGACATGCGCAACGTCGTCGACAAGCTCCACGAGTGCGGCTGCGACCAGATGCTCCTGACGGAGCGCGGCGCCTCATTCGGCTACCACAACCTCGTCGTCGATATGCGCAGCCTGCCGATCATGCGAAGCTTCGGCTACCCCGTCGTCTTCGACGGCACGCACAGCGTCCAGCTCCCCGGCGGCGGCGGAACGGTATCGACGGGCAACCGCGAGTACGTGCCGTATCTCGTGCGCGCGGCGGCTGGCGCGGGCATCGATGCGCTCTTTCTCGAGGTGCATGACAATCCGGAGGAGGCACTCTCCGATGGGGCGAACATGGTCTATCTCGACCAGCTCGAGGACTTGCTGAAATCGGCGCTCGCCATTCATCAGATCGCGAGCAAGGTGGACTAAGAGGAGGATTGGCATGATTCGGGAAAAAGCGATTGAGACTTTGGAGATTGAGGCAGAGGCGGTCACGCGCCTCAAGGAGCGCATCGGTGACGAGTTTGAAGCGGCGGTGAACTGCATCCTCCACTGCCATGCGCGCGTCGTCGTGACGGGCATGGGGAAAAGCGGCCACGTCGGGCGCAAGATAGCGGCAACGTTTGCGAGCACGGGCACGCCTGCGTTCTTCATGCATCCAGCCGAGGCGTTTCACGGAGACCTCGGCATGGTGACGGAGCACGATGTCGTCATTGCGATCTCGAACAGCGGCGAGTCGTCGGAGATCGTCAACATCCTGCCGGTTATCCGCCGCATCGGCGCGAAAATCATCGCGATGTGCGGCAGGCGCGAATCGCAGCTCGGACGATTCAGCGATTACTTCATCGACGTCGGTGTTGAGCGCGAGGCGTGCCCCTTGGGGCTTGCGCCGACGGCGAGCACGACGGCGACGCTCGCGATGGGCGACGCGATCGCAATGGCGCTCATGGCGGTACGAAACTTCACGAGCCAGGATTTCGCCCTCTTCCATCCAGGCGGCGCGCTCGGACGCCGCCTGCTGCTGAAGGTTGAAAACGTCATGCACAGCGGCAAGGACAATCCAGTCATCCACGCGGGCAAGACGGCGAAGGACGCGCTCTTCGTCATGACAGAGAGCGGCCTCGGCGCGGTGTCCGTCGTCGACGATGCGGGCAAGTTCATCGGCATCATCACGGACGGCATTATCCGCCGTGCGCTCGCGAAGGACTACAAGTTCCTTGACGAGGCGGTCGAGGCGATCATGTTCCGAGAGGCACTGACGATCGCACCGGAAAAGATGGCGGCAGAGGCGCTCTCCGTCATGGAGAAGCACAAGCCGCGCCCCGTGACGGTACTGCCCGTCATCGACAGCGCGGGCGTGCCCGTCGGCATTGTCCATCTGACCGATCTTTTGCGGCAAGGAGTGGTTTGAATGGAATTTCGAGCAGAGGCTATTGAGCGCGCCAAGCGCGTGCAGTGCGTCATCCTCGACGTGGACGGCGTTTTGACGGACGGCAGCATCTATATCGGAGAGACGGGCGAGTGCTTCAAGCCGTTCTTCTGCCGCGACGGGCTCGCGATCACGCGTGCCGCCAAGGTCGGCCTATCGGCAGCAATCATTACGGGACGTGCCTCGAAGCACGTCGCCGTCCGCGCGAAGGAGCTTCATATCGAACAGGTCTATCAGGGCGAGCTCGACAAGCGCGCGGCGTATCGCGCGCTCAAAGAGAAGCTTCGCCTTTCCGATGACGCGTTCGCGTACGTCGGGGACGACATCGTCGACCTGCCCATCATGCTGCAGGTCGGATTCCCCGTTGCCGTAGCGGACGCCGTGGCGGAGGTGCGCGAGACGGCGCAGCTCATCACGGACAATCCGGGCGGACGCGGCGCGGTGCGCGACGCGTATGAATTTATCTTAAAAGGGCAGGGAAAATGGCAGAGGATCATCAATGGGTTCAAAGCGTCGGAGGATATGACGGGAATCGCGCAGTGACGCATGCCCGTAACATGGACGTAGCTCCGAAATACATGGACACGCAGACAATGGAGGCCTTGGTATGCACTACAAGATGGTCATGTGCCTGAGCTGGCTCGCCTGCCATACGCCGTATCGCGTCTTGATGGCTGTCGGATGGGTGCTCGGCAATCTCTACTACCTGCTGATCAAAAAGCAGCGTGAGCTTGCCGTGCGGCAGATGATGCCGGCGCTCGGCATGACGGAGGCGGAAGCGCGCCGCACGGTTCGCGCGTCGTTTGTCAACCTCGGGCGCAACGTGCTCGAAATCCTCTACATGCCGCGCCTCAATGAAACGAATTTCTCGGACTTCATCGAGATCGACCATTTGGAGCGCATGAAAGACGCGCTCGCCGAAGGACGCGGCGTCGTCGTATTGACGGGGCATATCGGGACGTGGGAGTGGCTCTCCGCCGCCTTCACGATGAACCATCTGCCCGTCACGGCGATCGCGAAGCCGCAGCCGAACATGCAGTACACGTACGCGCTCGACGACCTCCGCAAGACGATACACGTTGAGATCTTCTCACGTGGCACGAGCGAGCTCCTCGCGGCGGCACGCGCGCTCAAATCCGGCAAGATACTCGGCTTTCTCGCCGACCAGGACGGGGGCCCTGGGGGCGCATTCCTGCCATTTCTCGGGCGCATCGCGTCGACGCCGATGGGACCTGCCGTTTTTTCGCGGAAGTTCCGCTCGCCCGTCCTGCCCGCATTCATCCTGCGCCAGCCGAACGGCAAGCACAAGGTCGTCATCGGCGAGATCATGCGCTATAAGGATACGGGCGATACGGATCAGGACTTATTCGACTTTACGGCGCGCATGACGAAGATCGTGGAGCAGGTCATACGCGAGAACCCGACGCAGTGGCTTTGGTTCCAAAAGCGGTGGAACACGCCGCCGGAGAAGCGGAAGACAGGCAAGCATCACACGGTGAAGGCGGAGGGGAACAAGGGATGAACAAGAAGGCAAAGGCGCTCATAGGCGCCGGCGTATTGCTCCTCGCCGCGCTCATCGTATGGACGGTGCGAACGATACCCGACCCGCCGCTGGCGCACGAAGAGAAGGATACGCCGCGCGTCATGCGCTACGACGGCAACGTCCTCTCCGAGCAGAAGGACGGGCGGGTGCTTTGGGATCTGACGGCCGACCATATCGAAGTCGATATTGACACGCAGAACGCGCAGCTCAAGGATCTCACGGCACACTTTTATCAGGAAGACGGGCGCACGGCAGAAGTCAAAGCGCAGGAAGGCGCGTACGATGCGGCGACCCATGACATTGAGGTCAAGGGGGAGGTCACGGTCACGACGAGCGACGGCGCGCAGCTCACGAGCGATAAGCTCGTTTGGAAGGCGGCGGAGGAAAAGCTTTCCGCCATCGGAAATGCGTACGCGCAGCGAGACGACATGCACGCGACGGGCGACTGCATCGAGAGCACGGACGGATTCCATCGGATTCGGATTATCGGCAAGGCACACCTTGCACGGGGAGGAAGCCATGAATAAGAAACTGGGCAAACGCATTGCAGCGGCATTTTCGTGCGCTGCGCTGCTGAGCTTCGGCGCGGCGCAGGCGGCAGACGAGCCAGCGAGCCTCGATGCGGACGAAGTCACCTACAACATGGAATCGGGCGAAGCCGTGGCGGAGGGCAATGTGCTGATGAAGCGCGGCGCGTCGGCCGTGACGGGGGCGAAGGCGACCTACAACGCAAAGACGATGGAGGGAACGGTCGAGGGCGGCGTCATTGCCGTGCACGGCGCGACGCGCCTCACGTGCAGCTTCATCCGAAGCGACGGGAATGGGCACTACTTCGCGCAGGGCAGCGTCCGCGGCACGCAGGAGGACAAGACGTTTTCAGGGGAGCGCGTCGACTACTATCCGAACCAGAATGAATACGTTCTCATCGAGTCGGGCGGCACGCTCACGAGCGCGGACGGCACATTCACGGCGGACCGTCTCGAAGGCTGGCTGAATGACGAGCACTATATTGGCACCGGCTCGGCTCATCTCGTCTCGCCGCCGCGCAGCCTCGAGGCGGGCGGCGACCGGCTCGATTACTACGGCAAGGAAAATGGGAAAGCCGTCCTAACGGGCAATGCATGGGCGTATCAAGGCAACAATACGATGCGCGGCAACCGTTTGACGCTCTACCTTGCAAATGATGGAGCGACGAAGTAAACTATAGGGAGCAGGCCGCGGGGGATACGGTTCGGGGTTTGGAGGAAACGCTTTGCATATCGAGGCAAGAAACCTAGTCAAGACGTTCAAGAAGCGCACGGTGGTGGATCGCGTCTCCCTGCGCGTCGAAAAAGGCGAGATCGTGGGGCTCTTGGGACCGAATGGTGCCGGAAAGACGACGTCCTTCTACATGATCGTCGGACTCGAACGTCCCGATGCAGGGCAGGTCTTCCTCTCGGATGTCGACATCACGAATCTTCCGATGGATCGCCGTGCTGCGCTCGGCATCAGCTACTTGACGCAGGAGGCTTCGATCTTCCGCAAGCTGACCGTCGAGCAGAATATCATGGCGATCCTCGAGACGACGAAGCTCTCGAAAGCGGAGCAGCGGGCGAAGTACGGGGAACTCCTGAAGGAATTTCGCATCGAGCACGTCCGCGAGCGCAAGGGGACGGAACTTTCAGGCGGCGAACGCCGCCGCGTCGAGATCGCGCGGTGCCTCGCGCTTGAGCCGGAGTTCATCCTGCTCGATGAGCCGTTCGCCGGCGTCGACCCGCTTGCCGTCGCCGATATCCAAGAGATCATCCAGTACCTTCGCCAGCGCGGCATGGGCATTCTCATCACGGATCACAACGTGCGCGAGACGCTTCAGATCGTTGACCGCGCCTACATTTTGAACAACGGCAAGATCCTGCTGGAGGGGGACAGCACGACGATTGCGGGCAGCCCGCTCGCAAAGAAATTCTATTTGGGGGACAACTTCACGCTTTGAGGTAGCAGGTACTATGCAAATCAGGATTTTGGATCGATACATCTTTCGGGAGGTCTTATTGACCTTTGCGTTCAGTGTATGCGCATTTTCTGCTGTCTTCATCGGGTCGGGCACGCTTTTCCGCATCGCCCAGTACATCACGGAGTACGGTGCGAGCTTTTCTGCCGTCGTGAAGATCTTTGTGCTCGGCCTGCCGAATATCGTCGTTTGGACCTTTCCGATGTCCATGCTCCTCGCAAGCCTTCTGACCGTCGGGCGCCTTTCGGGCGCGAGCGAGATCACAGCGATGAAGTCGTGCGGAATCGGCTTTTCGCGCATAGCGGCGCCCGTCATTTTCCTCGGACTCCTGGTCAGTCTCTTTTCCATGGCGTTCAACGAGTACGTCGTGCCGTGGGCGAATACGGCGTACCGCAACGTGCTTTACTACGAGATCCAAGGCAATACGGCGATACAGTCGCAGGAGCACGTCATCCTAAAGGACATCAAGGAGGGCAAGATCCAGCGCCTCCTATACGCGCGCAGCTACGATGCGAGCACGGAGCAGCTCATCGGGCTCACGATGCAGGACTTCGATTCGGAAGGCGCGCTGAGGCACGTTGAGAATGCGGAGTACGCGAAGTGGCAGGGGGATGAGTGGACGATGTACAACGGCATGATCTACGACATCAACGGCGGCGAGAGCGAGCATACGATGCGCTTTGACAAGCAGATCCTGCCGATTCAGGTGACGCCGAAACGCGTTGTCAGCGAACAGAAAAAGCCCGAGGAGCTCACGATGAAGGAGCTTCGGGCCGAGATCGAGATCATGAAGACGCAGTACGTCGACACGAAGAAGCTCGAAACGGAGCTTTACCAGCGCGTGACGATCCCGCTGGCGAGCCTTGTCTTCGCGCTCATCGGCGTGCCGCTCGGCATGCAGCCGACGCGAAACGCATCGTCCGCGGGCTTCGCATTCAGCTTGCTCATCATCTTCATCTACTATTCGACGATGACGATGGGCAACGCATTTGCACAGGGCGGCATCCTGCCGCCGATGCTCGCCGTTTGGCTCCCCGATATCATTGGATTCATCGCGGGCGGCATACTCATCCGCAGGGCGTCGCGCTGAAAAATCGGGAAACGCTCTATGAGAAAGAAGGATTGCGGTGTACGGCGTATTTTTGATTCTCGTTTTGGTGCTGACGGGCGGCGGGATCGCCTTTATCGGCGACCGCCTCGGCACGAAGATCGGCAAAAAGCGGCTTTCGCTCTTTGGGCTGCGCCCGCGTCATACCTCGATCCTCGTTACGATTGTCACCGGTTTTTGCATCACGGCGGTTACGTTCGGCATCATGGCAGCAGTGAGCGAGAACGTCCGCACGGCGCTCTTCGGCATGGAGCAGCTCAATGCAAGCATGCACCAAACGGAAGCACGTCTCGCACAGGCGACGGGCGACCTCACGGCGGCAAACGAACAGAAAGAGCAGGCGGCAGCCGATCTTGCCGCATCGAAGAAGGACGTAGACGCGCTCAAGGAGCAGCAGGAGGAGCTTCGCGCCGAATCCGAGCGCCTGGAGGAGGGCAACCGCGCGCTCGAACGCGCGAAAGCCGAGCTCATGGCGCGGAATGACACGCTGCAAGGGCAGAATAACAATCTGATGCACCAAAATGACAGCCTGCTGTCGAAGAATGAATCGCTCGGCGAGAAAAATGACGCATTGGCAGCGACGAACCAAGAGCTCGGTGCGCGCGCAAAAGCACTTCGCGAGGGGCTTATCACGATTCGCGAAGGCGACATCGCGTTCCGTGCGGGCGAAGTCATCGCGAGCGGCGTCATTCGCGGCAATCGCCCGGCAAGCGAAGTCAAAAATGATATGGAATCGCTCGCACAGCTCGCGGGACGCAACGTCTCGGCGCGTCTCGGCACGAACGTCTCCGATGATGCGATTTGGATCTATCAGCCGGAGTATGAAGCGGCTGTCGAGGAAATTGCGAAAAGCCCGCAGGATATGGTCGTGCGCATCGTCGCTGCCGGCAATCTCGTGCGCGGTGAAGACGTGCGTACGTCGCTTCAACTCTACAAGAACAGCATCATTTACCGCGACAAGGAATTCATCATTGCAAAGCCCGTACAGGCGGGAACGAGTGAGAACAATGAGGAGAACGTCATGCGATTCCTCAAGGACGTAAACAGTGCGGCGTCGGCAAAGGGCATTCTGCCCGATCCGATCCGCGGCTCGATCGGCGTCATGGACGGTGCGCAGTTCTACGACATCGTCAATCGACTCAGCCTCATGCACGGAACGGCAATTCTGTCCGCCTATGCGAACGGCGCGACGGATGCGCTCGGACCGCTGCGTCTCTTTATCCGTGTCGAGCCATCGGAGGGCGGAACATGATGTGCGTTGCGGCGGTCGACCCCGGCCGTGACAAGTGCGGCCTTGCCATCGTCAAAGAAGATGACGCGACGCTCTTCCGAAGGGTCATCCGTACGGCAGAGCTCGAAGCGGAATTGTCTGCGGCGCAAAAGACGTACGCTTTTTCCGCGCTCGTGCTCGGAAACGGGACGACGAGCAAGCAGGCGGAATCCCGTATTCGAAAGGCGCTCTGCATGCCCGTCCACGTCGTCGACGAATATCGAACGACGGAGCTCGCGAAACGCGCGTATTGGCGCATCCATCCGCGTACGGGCTGGCGCAGGTTCCTGCCGGCAACCATGCTCGTGCCGCCGGAACCCGTCGACGACCTCGTCGCCGTCATTTTGGCACGGCGCTATCTCGCGGCAAAAAAAGAATCCCAGGAAATGCGTTCCACGGAGGAATAGGATACATGGCAGAGCCACAGGACCGTCCGAGCTGGACGGAGTATTTTCTCGATATCGCACGGGCGGTCGGACGCCGCGCCACGTGCCTGCGCCGCCGCTACGGTGCGATCATCGTCAAGGACAAGATCATTATCAGCACGGGATACAACGGCGCGCCGCGCGGCGAGACCAACTGCATCGACACGGGAAACTGCGAGCGCGAACGCCTGCACGTGCCGAAGGGGCAGAACTACGAGCTCTGCGTCGCCGTCCACGCCGAGCAGAACGCCATCATAAACGCTGGGCCCGCCGACATGGAGGGCGCGACGATCTACATCGTCGGCATCAATGCCGACGGCACGCTCGCCTCGGGAAAGCCCTGCCTGCTCTGCCGCCGCATGCTCCGCAACGCGAAGATCGGCGAGGTCGTCTACTTGGAGACGGACGGAAGCGTCGTCTCCTGCACGCCGGCAGGGATACAGGACTGAAGGCGAATGGAGTATTTTTTGATAATTGCTATCGTTTTTATTGAGCTTTCTGCAGATTTGCGTTATACTACAGTAGGATGAATGGTTCCTAGAGTGAATGATTCCATAGTAGGAACGTTCCGATTTCTGTCGATATGTAAGGAGGAATCCGTTATGGATCAGAAGCAGCTCAGCCGCATGGAGCACGATCCAGGCTTTATTGCCGCACTCGACCAGAGCGGCGGTTCAACGCCAAAGGCACTGAAGGCGTACGGCGTCGACGAAAGCGCCTACCATGGGGACGAGGAGATGTTCACGCGCGTGCACGAGATGCGCACGCGCATTATCAAGAGCCCGTCCTTTGACAAGAGCAAGATTCTTGCCGCCATTCTGTTCGAGAATACGATGGACCGCAAGATTGACGGTTTCTACACGGCGGACTACCTTTGGGAGAAGAAAGGGATCATCCCCATCCTGAAGGTCGATAAAGGACTTGCGCCTGAAGCAAATGGCGTCCAGCTCATGAAACCGATCGAGGGACTGGGAGCGCTTCTTGACCGAGCGAAGGAGCGCCATATCTTTGGAACGAAGATGCGCTCCGTCATCAAGCAGGCGAATCCAGATGGCATCCGTGCAATCATCGACCAGCAGTTTGCCTTCGGCAAGGAGATCATCGCGAAGGGGTTCGTTCCCATCTTAGAGCCAGAGGTCGATATCCACTGCCCGGATAAGGCAAAGGCGGAAGAGATCATGCTCGCCGCCGTCAAGGAGAATCTTACAGGACTCCCTGCGGATGCGAAGCTCATGTTCAAGTTCACCATTCCGACGGTTGATGATCTCTATGCTGCGATCATGAAGGATCCGCACGTCGTCCGCATCGTAGCCCTAAGCGGCGGTTACTCCCAGCGCGAGGCGAACGAGAAACTCGCGCGCAACCACGGCCTCATCGCCAGCTTCTCGCGCGCCCTCGCCCAGGATCTGCGCGTGAGCCAGAGCGACGCTGAGTTTGACGCCGTGCTGAAAAAGGCAATTGACGGCATCTACGCCGCCTCCATCACCTGATCGACTACCTGCTCATTTCCCCTATATGGAGAATCCCCCGCCATGGCAGCGGGGGATTTTCATTTTCGTATCGAAAGGCGGAGCAGGTATGATTTGTTTTCATCAAATGCCGTTTCGGTGTCGAAGACGTATTTTTCATCATCGATATGCGTGATGATGCCGCGTGCGGTGCGGTCAACCAGTGCGCGTATGTGGTTGAGGATGGGACTATGATGCGCAGGGTCGAGTTCATTGAAGCGGTCGGTGAGACTGGTCAGATAATCGTCGTAGCCTATTTGATCGTTTGGTCGATGCAAGGCGTATAGGAAGTGTCAAAATAAATTGACGCGCAGGCGCATTGAAGCGTTGACAGAAGGGAATCCCTTTGTTATACTTCAAAACAACGAATGAACTATTGTTCATATAGCGAAAGGGCGATCATTATGAAGAAAACGTACAAGGTAGAGGTGGGCTGTGCGAATTGTGCGGCGAAGATGGAGCGTGTCGCTGCGAGGGTTGAAGGCGTGAAAGCGGCGCACATCAACTTCATGCTCCTGAAGATGAAGGTCGAATTCGAGGAGGGCGCTTCGCCTGCCGATGTCATGCCGCACGTGCTTGCCGCCTGCCGCAAGATTGAGAGCGACTGCGAGATCTTCTTCTGAATCTTTTTCGATAGGAAATGAAAGGGCTGTCGCGATGAATAAGAAGCAGCGAAAGAATCTCATTCGAATCGTTCTGACCGTTCTTCTCTTGGCTTTGATTGGCATGTCGCCGCTCGTCGGCATGGCAAAGCTTGCCGCTTATTTTGCGGCTTGCATCCTGATCGGCGGCGATATCCTGCGCAAGGCTGGCATCGGAATCCTGCACCGTGAGCCGCTCGACGAGAATCTCTTGATGAGCCTTGCATCGCTTGGTGCTTTCGCGCTTGCCGCAATGGGTACGGAAGATTTTTTCGAGGCGGTCGCCATCCTGCTTTTCTACCAGATCGGTGTGCTTTTTGAAGGCTATGCCGTCGGCAAGAGCCGCCGTGACATCGGCGCACTCATGGACATTCGCCCCGACTACGCGAATGTCTGGCAGGACGGGAAGCTCGTGCGCGTCGATCCCGATGCGGTCGGCGTCGGCATGGAGATTGTCGTGCAGCCTGGTGAACGCGTGCCGATCGACGGCATCGTGATGGAGGGCGAGTCGACGCTCTCAACGAGTGCGCTCACGGGGGAGAGCCTGCCGCAGGAAATAGGCGAGGGGCAGGAAGCATTGAGCGGCTGCATCAACCTCACGCGCGTCTTGCGCATTCGCACGACGAAGCCGTTTGAGGAGTCCACCGCTTCGAAAATATTGGAGCTCGTCGAAGAGGCGAGTTCGAGGAAGTCGCGCGCAGAGGTGTTTATTACGCGCTTTGCCCGCATCTACACGCCGGCTGTCGTATCCGGCGCTGTGCTTCTCGCCGTCGCGCTGCCGATCATGCGGCTTGCGTTCGGCATGGCTGCGGAATGGGAAGACTGGGGGTATCGCGCGCTTATCTTTCTCGTCATTAGCTGTCCCTGTGCGCTCGTCGTCAGCGTGCCGCTTGCGTTTTTTGCGAGCCTCGGCGCCGCGAGCCGTGCCGGCGTACTCGTCAAGGGATCCAATTTTCTCGAAATGCTCGCGGATGTCCGCACGGTTGCGATGGACAAGACCGGCACGCTTACACGCGGCGCCTTTGAAGTCCGTGCCGTCCATCACTCGCCGCTCACGGATCAGGAGCTGCTCGAAATCGCTGCGCTCGCCGAAAGCGCATCCTCGCATCCGATCAGCCGCAGCCTGCGCAAGGCGCATGGCAGGGAAATCGATCGCCGCCGCGTCATGGATGTCGAAGAAATCGGCGGGGCAGGCGTGCTCGCCCGCATTGACGGGCGTCCTTTCGCCATTGGCAACGAGCGGCTCATGGCACGCGTCGGGGCAAGCTATCGGCCGTGCCATCACGCTGGCACGATCGTTCACGTCGCAGAGGGGAAGGAATACCTCGGGCATATCGTCATCGCAGATGTCGTGAAGCCGGAGGCAAAGGCGGCGATGGAGGCGCTTCGAGCCTCCGGCGTGCGCCGCCTCGTCATGCTCACGGGGGATGGGCACAAGGCGGCCGAGGAAATCGCAGCAGCGCTTTCGTTCGACCTAGTGAGGAGCGAGCTTTTGCCAAAGGACAAGGTCGCGTCCGTCGAGCACTTGCTTGCGGATGCCAAGAAAGGCGAGCGCGTCGCGTTCGTCGGGGACGGCATCAACGATGCCCCCGTCCTCGCGCGCGCTGACGTCGGCATCGCGATGGGCGCGATGGGGTCGGATGCCGCGATCGAGGCCGCAGATGTCGTGCTCATGGATGACGACCTGCGCAAGCTCGCGAAGGCCGTCCGCATTGCGCGAAGATGCATGGGAATCGTCCGCACGAACATCGCCGCCTCGATTGGCATCAAAGTCATCTGCCTCGTGCTCGGCGCGTTTGGACTGGCGGATCTTTGGCTTGCCATCTTTGCCGATACGGGCGTTCTCGTGCTCGCCACACTCAACGCTGTGCGCGTGCTCTTCGTTAAGGAATTTAGGAGCTTTATTAAAAGTTCTTGACAGCGTCGGGGGAAGAAGTAGTAAAATAGAGAGGGGTCGCTTCGGCTGAAAATCCTTCACAAGGCAGCGATATATGTTTGATTTTCGCCGCGTTCAGATGCAAAATCTACGTCAGTCAAAAGGATCGGAAGGACTTTCTTTTATCGGCGGTTCCTTAGCGGAGCAAATTTTTTTAAGAAGGCAGGGAGGCAGGTTATGAAGAATCTCAGTGTTGCGCAGAAGCTCATGCTGGCTTTTGGCGCACTGCTCATCCTGTTCGCCGCGTTTGGCATTTATGCGGAACAGAGCGCGGTGGAACTTGGAAAGGCGACGAAGGATATCAGTGACCGAATGGAGCTGGTCAATCGATCCAGCGACGTGGCAATCAAGGTGCAGCAGGTCCGCATGGATGTATTTGCGCGCAAGGCCGCACAGACGGAGGAGGAACGCAAGGCGGGCTCGGACAAGCTCGCCAAAGCGCGCGATGCGGTCGAAACGGCGTTTGACGTGTACACCGAAGGGAAGAAGAAGACGGACTTCGGAACGCCGGAAATTACGCAGCAGGCACTTTCGGAGCTTGCTGCAGAGCGCGATCTTTGGGACAAATACCGCGAGATGAGCAAGAAGTCGGAGGTATCGACCGACCCTGCTACGACGTCCTCGCCGGAGCTCGTGAAAGCGTATGACGATCTCATCGCGTCCGTCCTGCAGGACAAGGCGAACTGCGTCCGCGACGCCCATGCATTCGAGCAGAAGGGCGCAGAGACGGCATCCCACATCAAGACGGTCACGATCGTCGCAATTGTTGTCGTCATTGTCTTGACACTCGCGGTTCTCTTCCTGCTTCGCCGCGAAATCGACACCTCCGTGCAGGCGATCCTCATAGGAGCGAAGCGCATGGCGGACGGCGATCTCCGCACGCAGGTCCAATTGGAGAACAACGATGAGTTTGGTCAGATTGCCAGATCCTTCAACATGATGAACCAAAAGGTCAACGCGATGATGCAGGGGGTGCTGAAATCAGCGTCGACCGTCTCCGATACGGCGGAGCAGCTCACGACGAGTTCACAGCAGTCAGCCGAAGCGACGCAGAATGTCGCACAGGAGATCACGGATGTAGCGGGATCTGCGGCAGAGCAGCTCCATTCGGTCGAACAGGGCGAGGCTAGCGCCAAGACGCTTTCGGATGGGATCGATGGAGCGAATAAGATGGTCGGCGCGATGCACGAGAGCATCGCGAATGCGATGGAACAAGCCGAGAAGGGAAGCACGCGTGCGAGCAACACGGCGGAATCGATGAACGATCTTGCCGTTTCGGTCAAGCGTTCGTCTGAAATTGTCGAGCAGCTCGGGCAGCGCTCGCAGGAGATCGGCGAGATCGTTTCGACGATTTCGGCGATTGCCGAGCAGACGAACCTTCTCGCGCTCAACGCAGCGATCGAGGCGGCTCGTGCCGGCGAGAACGGCCGTGGATTCTCCGTCGTTGCAGACGAAGTCCGCAAGCTTGCGGAGGCATCGCAGGAAGCGACGCAGAAGATCACTGAACTCATTCACGGCATTCAGGATGAGACGGAGCAGGCGGTCAAGGCGATGGACACGGGGCGCGAGCAGGCGGAGACGAGCCGTGACCGCGTCTCGGCAAATGCAAGAGGCTTTGCGGCGATCCTGGAGCGCATCACGGCGTGCAATGAGGAGGCGGATCGCATGGTCAAGACGATGGAGCGCCTGCGCGGCGGCGTGCAGGACATCGTCAAGGCCACGGAGACGATCGGGACTTCGGCGCGCGGCATCAGCGGCTCGTCGCAGAATGTCTCAGCCGCGACCGAGGAGCAGGCGGCCGGCATGGAGGAGATTGCAGCAAGTGCGCGCAGCCTCCTCGACACGGCAACGGATCTGACGAACAGCGTCTCACGCTTCAAGATCTAGGGAATCGCGGATCATGTGCCCCGCCAAAAAATGATCCCATCAAAAACAGGCAATGCTGCCCGTGATGGCAGCATTGCCTGTTTTTTCGATGCGCGAAGAAGCGCATCGTCCGCATCTTTCATGCGTGCTTCTTCGCGTCCGCCTTTGCTTGGAATTTTGCGTTATCAACGATGAACCGTTCGTGGCGGCCTTCGCCGATCTTTCCCATTTCGTCAAAAACCGTGGCAGAAAAGACGAGGCGGCGTCCATCGACTTCCACGAGTTCCGTTTCGCAGCGCACCTTCATGCCGCATGGTGTC
The DNA here is from genome assembly GCF_000469545.1 of Mitsuokella sp. oral taxon 131 str. W9106. GTDB lineage: Bacteria > Bacillota > Negativicutes > Selenomonadales > Selenomonadaceae > AWVT01. The sequence continues at coordinate 175,355 of NZ_KI273058.1, forward strand.
GCGGCGAGATGCGCGACGTCGATTTTCGTGCCGACCGTTCCCTGCCCTTCCGCAAGCCCTGCTGCGACGCTTCGCCAAGAAGTCTCCTCGATGAGCGCGATCATGGCAGGCGTTGCGAGGACGGAGAGCTCGCCGCTGCCGATGTGTTCGGCCGTGATCGTTTCCGTGACCATCCGCTCGATCTGGTTCTTGATTCCCTTTTGCAGCATGATATTTCCTCCTGATGTCCGAGAAGTGCCATGCTTCCATTATACGCGCAGATTTGGTTTTTTGCCAGTCCCGACGAGCAAAATTTCAGGAAAAGGACGCAGCCTTGTACAGGCAGATCCTATCCTGCGGCAGGATTTGCCGCAGGATAGGAAAGCATGGTGTCCTGCGGCATTTCTATGGTATAATGAAACGCATAGGAATTACGTGGAAAGAGGGGTCGCGTTGGACAATCCGAAAAAGGTACAGAAATTATTCGATTACATCCGTCAGGTCTGCGATTTGCGCCAGCAGCTCGTGCGTCATATCGATGCGGAGCCGTGGCGGCTTTTCCTCGACGAACTGCCGATCGACCCGAAACGAATCCACCGCTACGATCCATCGGATGAGATGCATGCAGGCGTTCTTCTCGAAGTGGAAAAGCCTGCCTTCTCACCGTGCCCTGAGATCCCATTTGAGCTCATTGGATGGCTGCGCACGCACGACTGGAAGAATTTTGAGACGGCGGAAGTCGAGGCCTACGATGCGCGCCAGCGGCGCGATGCGCGTCTCGGCGATGTGACCGAGCACTTCGTCGACGACGGCGTGCGCCTCGCGGCATTCGAGGACTGGAAGCGCCGCCGCACGCTTTGGCGCGCAGGCGAGGTCGTCAAGAGTCGCACGCAGCAGCTCTTCATGGCGCTTTACGATTGCTATGACCGCTGCCGTCAGGATGCGGAGCGCGTGGAGCTCGTCATCGGAAACGGATCGTTTCTGAACGGGCTGGATACGAAGCTCGACCACCCGATTCTCGTGCGCCAGGTGCGCCTCGTATACGATGCGCGCGGCATGATGCAGCTCGTCGAGACCGGGCAGCCGACCGAGGTCTATGCCGATCTCTTTCAGGATCTTCCGGGAATCGACCCGGCAGCGGTGCGCGATTTTGCGGGGCGTGTCGACGAGGCATCGGTTCATCCGCTCGATGCCGATCTGCCCGCGTTTCTGGAGGAACAGGCGACGGCGCTCACGCCAAATTGCCGGTTTGCTGCGAAGCGCTTTGAGCTGCTGCCGACGGACTGGTACCTCCTGTATCCGCGCCCTGTTCTCTTTTTGCGCCGGCGCAGCACGGGCACGGGGAAAGCCGTGCAGGCGATCCTTGAGGAAATGGCGCACGGCGGCGAACTGCCGCAGCCGCTTCTCTCGCTCGTCGACGACGCACGTGGGGGGACGGAGGATGAAACGGAAGTGGAAGGCAATGCGTCCGTTGACGCACGGAAACTCGTCGCGGATGCGCGCGGCGAGGCGGCGGATATCCTGCTCGTGCGCCCTGCGAACGCGGAGCAGCTCGCGATCGCGCGCCGCATCGAGGAAGCGCCTGCCGTCGTCGTGCAGGGACCGCCCGGCACGGGCAAGACACACACGATCGCAAATCTTCTCGGTCATTTCCTCGCACGCGGCGAACACGTTCTCGTGACGAGCGCGACCTCGAAGGCGCTCTCCGTGCTCAAGGATAAATTGCCGGACGGTGTGCAAAACCTCTGCGTCGCCCTCCTCGATGGGGGGCGCGCCGACATGGAACGCTCAATCGCGGGAATATGCGATATGCTCGCGCGCCATTCGGCGGACGAGGTGCGCGCGGAGGCGGAAAAGCTCGAGCGTAGGCGCGCGGAGCTGCTCGCGCGGCTGTATGAACTTCGCGAGCGCGTGGCAAAGATCCAGCAGGTCGAGGCGATGCGCGACTACCTGATGATCGGGGAAGAGGGATGGTCGCTCTCACGCATGGCGGAGTTCGTGCGCAAAAACGCGCATCTTGCGGGAAGGATTCCGGGCACGGTCGCACCCGATCACGCCATGCCGCTGTCTGAGGCGGAGCTTGCGGAACTCTACGCGACGAATGCCATGTTCGACGCGGCGAGCCTCGACGATCTTTCGGGCTCGCTTCCCGCATCGGACGCTGTGATGAGCCCGGTGCAAATGGAGCGGGCTATTTCCGAGAAATCCGTCATGCGCGAGGAGGAAGAGACGCTTCTCGCGGCGCTTCCAGACGTCTCCATTGGCGCAGACGGGAAGCTCCTCTCGCGCGGACAGGAAGCGGCGGGCGATCTGGCTGAGCGGCTCTTGCTCGACGCGGATTCCCTGTACCATGCGATCGATTTCGACCATTTGCGCCTGGACTGGGCGCGGGAGACCATCCTCGCAGGCAGGCAGGGCGGATCGCGGCGTGAGGTATTCGAGATGCTTGGCCGCGATATCGCACGCGTGCAGCAGCTCAAGGGACAGGCGATGACGCAGTTCTTCGGGCGCGATCTGCGCTGCACGCTCGAGGAGATGCCAAGCGCAGCGCTGATCCAGACGCTCGCGGCGATGATGGACGCCATGCGCGAAGACGACGGGCTGTCGTGGCTCGACCGCCTGCGCCATCGCGACTGGATCCGCGTGCAGAAGGGGTTTTCGATTGACGGGCACGCGATCGCCTCGCGGCGCGACTGCCAGCTTGCGATGCAGTACGTCGCACTGAAAGAGGCACGTGAGAAGGTGCGGCGGGAGTGGGCGGAGCTTCTCGTGCCTTACGGCATGGAGCCGTACGACAAGCTCGCCGAGCGTTCCGACGATATCGACGACCTATGCAGCGCGCGGTTTTGTGAACTTTCCGCGCTTCTCGACTGGTATCCGCGCGTCTTCGACGAGCTTATGCTCGTATGGCGGCGCGCGGGCGTCCATACCGATGCCGTTCTTCCCGACACGGCTTTTGCGACGCCGCACGAATGCCTCGTGCGGGAGGTCGAGTGGCTCGAGCGCGACTTTCCGCGCTGGCAGCGCCTTTTGCGTCTGCGCGATGCCAAGGGGAGCGCCGGGGATATCGAGGCGACGCGCCTTGCGCTTCTCGCCGCCACGAGCCCGCTCGCCCTGCGCATGGCGCATGCGATCGAGACGGGGCAGACGGAGGCGTACGCGACGGATTACGCACAGCTCCTCCGCATCGAGAGGCTGAAGGACGCCTACGCGCGGCGCGAGTCGCTCCTCAAGCGCCTTGCGCCGGACGCACCGCAGTGGGCGCAGGCAATCCGCGAGAAAGAAGGGGACTGCGGCGCTGCCAAGCCGCCGCACGAGGCAGGCAAGGCCTGGCTCGTCGCGGTCTTTACGCAGCAGCTCGCAGCCGCACCCGATGCGGACACGGCCGCGCTCGGCCATGAGATCGAACGCCTCACGGAGGATCTCCATCGCACGACGGAAGCACTCGTCGAAAAGCGCGCGTGGCAGCACCTCCTGGATACGGTCGCGGGATCTGCGCTCCAGTCGGCGCTCATCGGCTGGAGCAAGGCCGTCACGAAGCTCGGCAAGGGCAAGGGGAAGTACGCTGCCCGCCATATCCGCGAGGCGCGGGCCTGCATGCGCGAGGCGCAGCGTGCCGTTCCCGCATGGATCATGCCGCTCCCGCGTGTTTTTGAGAGCCTCTCGCCCGATGCGGAGAAGTTTGACGTCATCCTCGTCGATGAAGCGAGCCAGGCGGATATCACGTCGGTCCCGCTCCTCTACTTCGGCAGGAAGGTCATCATCGTCGGCGACGACAAGCAAGTGAGTCCCTCGGCTGTCGGCGTCCCAGCGGATGATGTCGCGCATCTCATGGCGAGCACCATCGACGGCATCGTGCCGCACGCTTCGCTCTACACGATGGACACTTCGCTCTACGACCTCGCGCAGATGCATTACCGCGCGAGCATGCTTATGGAGCACTTCCGCTCCGTGCCGGAGATCATCGAGTACTCAAACCAGCTTTGCTACGATGGGCGCATACGCCCGCTTCGCGAGGCGGGCGCGGGGGCGCTCGTTCCCCTAGTCGACTGCCGCGTTGCAGGCGAACGTGAGGAAAAGGGCAGACGCAACGCCGTCGAGGCGGAGTACATCGCCGCGCTGCTCGCCGCCTGCATCGAGCAGCCGGAGTACAGGGATGCGACGTTTGGCGCGATCTCCATGCTCGGCGATACGCAGCCGAAACTTATTCGTGAAATTGCCGCCGCACATATCGGCATCGCCGAGCTCGAAGCGCATGGCTTCCTATCGGGCACGCCGGCACACTTCCAAGGCGACGAGCGCGATGTCATCTTCCTCTCGTTCGTCGACAGTCTTCGGCCCGGCGAGGACGGGACACTGCGTCTCGTCAGCGAGGGCTACGGCGGCGAGCAGGCACGCCGCTACAACGTCGCCGTGAGCCGTGCGCGCGATCAGGTCTTTCTCGTTCACTCGATGGACACGACCGACCTCAAAAACGGTGACCTGCGCCGCTCGCTCTTTGCGTACGCCGCAGCAGGAAAACGAGCGGAAGCACCTGCGGTGCGCGAGGCGACGCCGTTTGAGGCAGTGGTCGCACGCGATCTTCGAAAGAAGGGCTACACGATCCGCGAGCAGTACACCGTCGGCTCGTACACGATCGACATGGTCGCATGCGGCGGACGCGGCAAGGCGGCAATCGTCTGCGACGGCGAACGCTTTGGGCTCACGGCTCCTGCTGCCGCCGAGGAGCGGCGCAGGGAAGCCGTCTTGGAACGCCTTGGATGGCGCTTCTTTCACCTGCGCGGCAGTGCCTACTACCAAGATCCAGAAGGTGCGATCAGCCGTCTTTCCGAGGAACTCGATGCGCTCGGCATCGCAAGGCGTAAAGCGGGAGAGCCTTTCGAGCAGCCAGCGCCCAAAGCCAATGCCCGTCAGGAACTCGCCGCGCGCGTTCGCGCACGTGCCGAAGAAATCCTTGCTGCATGGCACGAGCCAGCCATCGAAGAATAACTTTCTGCAAGGAAAAAGGATTTTTTATAGTTTTCTCGAATAATAAAAGGAACATGAGAGATCGGAACTGCATTCGCAGAAAGGCGGTTAATGAAAGATGAAAGACAATATGAAGATTTTGGTTCCCGTTGACGGGTCGCCGGTATCATGCCGTGCGGCAGAATTTGCCGGCGGGATTGCATCCGAGATGAATGGATCGATCGATCTCTTCTTCGTTACGAGCATGAAGAACGACCATAATACGGTAGAGGAGCGATTCATCCCTGTCGAGCAGATCGTCGCGAGCATGCAGAATCCAAACGAGATATTCGATAAGGCGAAAAAGGGTATCCCCGCAGGGATTGCCGTCACGAGCCATGAGAAGGAGGGCGTTCCTGCGCAGGAGATCGCTGCTTACGCAAAGGAGGAAGGGATGGATCTGATCGTGATCGGCAGCAAGGGGCATACGGCTGTCGAAAACTTCCTCATCGGCAGCGTGAGCCAGAAAGTCCTCGAGAACGAAGGACCTTCTGTCGTCATCGTCAAGTGACGTGAAAAGGACAGGGATTTTCGGAGGAAATAATGCTTGACAAGGCTTTGTGGAATGCATATAATAGCTGTTGTCAGTCGGTGCGTATTGTGCTTTTGCATGCAGCGCAGGCAGATGCTGCGGAAATAGCTCAGTGGTAGAGCATCACCT